>NZ_JAGIYQ010000009.1 GCF_017814275.1 Gottfriedia endophytica | reverse complement strand
GTCTTAAAAGTCTATATCAAAGATATGAATTTCTGCGTCAGACTTAATTTGAACCGCCGTATACGGAACCGTACGTACGGTGGTGTGAGAGGTCGGGAGTTAGTCGCTCCCTCCTACTCGATTGTTTAAAGTTAGAATTGATTTGATTAGATGAAGCTTCAATACGAAACAAAAAATATTACTCTTGTCTAATGGCTAACCTGAAAATATCATCTTAAAAGATAATCCTAATAAAATGATTCCTTTATTCATGAGCCGTGGAGAGTTTTTTTATTAGCATGGATGTCTCTTTTTTAAAGATTGTTGTTTTTGAGATATTTATTTTAAAAGACAGAAGTTGATTACAACGGAAGGTGCGAGACTCCTGTGGGAATAGCGGGAAGGCTGAGACCCCGCAGGAGCGTATGCGACGAGGAGGCTCAGCTCACGCCCCAAGGAAAGGGAGCATCCTGGAGTTGTAATCAACTAACACATTCTAAAATAGCAACAAGTTATCAAACAGAATTTAAATTAAAATAAAATACTTGGATACTAATTGATATTTGGCTAAACTAATTATGAATAATACATATTAAGAAATGATAGGTGAGATAATGATAAAGTATTTAAACGTAGGTAAGATCGTAAATACACATGGTATCCGTGGTGAGATACGTGTTATATCTAGAACAGATTTTCCAGAGCTTCGATATAAAAAAGGAAATAGTTTATACTTATTCAAACAAAACGAAACAAACCCAATTGAAGTGAAAATAGAAAGTCATCGTACCCATAAAAATTTTGATTTATTAACACTTGAAGGATACAATTCTTTAAATGATGTTGAACCGTTAAAAAATGGAATATTAAAGATTAAAGAAGAACAAAAGCACTCTTTAGAAAAAAATGAATTTTATTATCATGAAATCATCGGTTGTGTTGTAAACACGACAGAAGGTGAAGAAATAGGGAAAATAAAAGAAATTTTATCTCCAGGTGCAAACGATGTATGGGTTATTCAACGTAAAGGTCAAAAGGATGCATTAATCCCTTATATCGAACAAATTGTTAAAGAGATAGATGTAGAAAATAAAATCGTAACAATTGAGGTAATGGAAGGATTACTATCATGAAAATAGATTTTTTAACATTATTTCCTGAGATGTTTGAAGGTGTAATACATTCTTCAATCTTAAAAAAAGCACAAGAAAAAGAAGCAGTATCTTTTCAATGTGTAAATTTTAGAGAGTATTCTACAAATAAACATTCAAGTGTTGATGATTATCCATATGGCGGAGGAGCAGGTATGGTATTAGCTCCACAACCTATTTTTGATGCCGTTGATACGTTAGTAGGTCAAAGTGATACGAAACCACGAGTTATTTTGATGTGTCCTCAAGGAGAGCGTTTTACGCAGCGAAAAGCAGAGGAATTAGCGAAAGAAGAACATTTAATTTTTATTTGTGGTCATTATGAGGGCTATGATGAACGAATCAGAGAAAACTTAGTGACTGATGAAATTTCGATTGGCGATTATGTTTTAACTGGTGGAGAGCTTGGTTCTATGGTCGTGGCAGATAGTGTTGTAAGGCTCTTACCTGGAGTACTAGGAAATACTACATCAAAAATAGAAGATTCGTTTAGTACAGGGTTATTGGAGCATCCTCATTATACTCGCCCAGCTGAGTTTAGAGGATATAAGGTACCAGATGTACTTCTTTCAGGTAATCATGCGCATATAGAAGAATGGCGGAAAAAACAATCTTTGAAACGTACTTTAGAGCGTCGAAAAGATTTATTAGAAAGTTATCCACTAACTAAGCAAGAGGAAAAGTGGTTAGCAGAATTAGGAAAGAATGAAAAAGAATAATGCATATTGCATATGAATTCTAATTATGTTAAACTATCTCTTGTGGCTTAAGTGAGGACTTTGGCCCTTTATTTTCGGTGTTCCGCTGTGAGCAAAGTACTTGTAAGAGCATCGGTCGGAAGGAGAGCATATAAATATGCAACAATTAATTAATGATATCACAAAAGAACAACTTAGAACTGACTTACCAGCGTTCCGTCCTGGTGACACTGTAAAAGTACATGTTAAAGTTGTTGAGGGTACTCGTGAACGTATCCAGTTATTTGAAGGTGTAGTAATCAAACGTCGTGGTGGCGGCATCAGCGAAACTTTTACTGTTCGTAAAATTTCTTACGGTGTTGGTGTTGAGCGTACGTTCCCAGTACACACTCCAAAAATTGCTAAGTTAGATGTAGTTCGTCGCGGTAAAGTACGTCGTGCTAAACTTTACTACCTACGTGCACTTACTGGTAAAAAAGCAAGAATTAAAGAAATTCGATAGTTTTCCTAGGGGGGCTTGTTCTTACAAGCTCCTTTTTTACAATTTTATACTAAAATTTACATTAAAAATTAACGAAATTTCGTTACAATTTTGGTAATATGTTATCTTTGATATGTAGACTTACATGTATTTAGGAGGGAATCGAATTGAAGGAAAGTAACGGTGGAGTATGGGATATAATTAAAACAGTATTTATTGCACTAGTTTTAGCATTAGGTATCAGAACCTTTTTATTTACACCTGTTTTAGTTGATGGTGTTTCAATGATGCCTACGTTAAAGGATCATAGTCGTATGATCGTAAATAAAATTGTCTATAAAATACATCAGCCAGATCGATTTGATATTGTCGTATTCCATGCAACGCCAACGAAAGACTATATTAAACGTGTTATTGGATTACCAGGGGATACAGTAGAATATAAAAATGATGTGTTATACATAAATGGCAAACCATATAAAGAACCATATTTAAATGAATTTAAAAAAGAGACAACAGATGGTCCATTAACTGAGGATTTCAATCTAGAAGAAGTTATAGGACGAAAAACAGTTCCTAAAGGTGAAGTATTTGTTTTAGGAGATAATAGAAGAGTAAGTAAAGATAGCCGAATAATTGGAGCAGTTCCAATGGATAAAATTTTAGGAAAAGCTAGTGTTGTATTTTGGCCGTTTTCAGAAGCGAAAATAGCAAAATAAAGAAAAAATAAGTAGGTGACAGCATGACAATACAATGGTTTCCTGGACATATGGCAAAAGCTAGAAGACAAGTAACAGAGAAGCTTTCTGTTATTGATGTCGTCATAGAATTAGCAGATGCACGTGTACCAGCATCTTCAAGAAACCCAATGATTGATGAAATCATTTCAAATAAACCAAGACTGTTATTATTAAACAAAGCTGATTTGGCTGATCCTCGCACTACTAAGCAATGGTTGTCCTATTATGAAGAACAAGGAGTTAAAGCTATTGCAATTGATGCGCAATCTGGACAAGGATTAAAAGCAATCATTACAGCATGTCAACTTTTAGTAAAAGAAAAGTTTGACAAAATGAAGGCTAAAGGAATTAAACCTAGAGCGATTCGAGCATTAATCGTAGGTATTCCGAACGTTGGAAAATCTACATTGATTAATAAATTAGCAAAGAAAAATATTGCGAAAACAGGCGATCGCCCAGGTGTAACACAAGCACAGCAATGGATAAAAGTTGGAAAAGAAATTGAACTGTTAGATACTCCTGGAATTCTTTGGCCGAAATTTGAAGATCAACAAGTTGGTTTTAGATTAGCAACAACAGGTGCAATAAAGGATAGTATCATTAATTTACAAGAAGTAATGGTTTTTGCTTTAAACTATTTAAGAGAAAAATATCCAGATATATTGAAGGAGCGTTTCGATTTAGATGATGAAACGTTTAATTCAGAGGATATCGTACCATTATTTGATCATATAGGGAAAAAACGAGGCTGTCTAATGGCAGGTGGCATTGTAGATTATGATAAAACGTCTGAGTTATTCTTACGTGAATTAAGAGCAGGCAAACTAGGGCGTTTAACCTTTGAAACGCCAGACATGTTAAATACAGAAGAACTGATTGAAGAATAAAGTGCGCATACGTGCGTGCTTTTTTCATTTTTTTAAAGATAAGGTTTTTTTCTTTTGAAAGTAAAATTAGAAAATAAATTGCCGATATTATTTAAAATAAGGAGTTATTTATGGGTTATTCGATAAAAGAACTAAAAGAAATATTAGAGACTATTTCTGATGTAAACGATGAAACATTGCGATCGATAAAAATGGATGAACGGATTGGGGTCCAAAAACTGGTTGCAAAATGGATGAAGGATCAAGAAAAAAGAAAATTGGCTTTAGAAAAATATAAACTGATGCAGGCATATGAAGAAGACCTGATTAACAATGGAGTAACCTTGATTGCAGGTGTTGACGAAGTTGGGAGAGGTCCACTTGCTGGTCCAGTTGTAGCAGCAGCGGTAATATTAAAAAAAGATGCAAATTTAATTGGAATTGATGATTCTAAAAAACTTTCAAAAGGAAAAAGAAAATTCTTCTTTGAACAAATTAAAACTGAAGCTGTGTCTTATGGAATTGGAATTTGTACATCAAAGGAAATTGATCAACATAATATTTACGAGGCAACAAAAATAGCAATGGAACGAGCTATTTCAAATTTAAATCCATCTCCTCAGCACCTATTAATTGATGCGATGAAATTAGCACTACCTATCTCTCAAACGTCAATTATTAAAGGAGATGCGAATAGTATCAGTATTGCTGCAGCTTCTGTTCTTGCAAAAGAAACAAGAGATGCGATGATGGAAGAGTTAGGAGAAAAATATCCGGAATATGGATTTGAAAAGCATATGGGATATGGTACAAAAGAGCATTTAAATGCAATAAAAGAAAAGGGAATAATCGATGAACATAGACGTTCATTTGCACCAATAAAAGAATATAGTTAGGGTGTATGATGTATGCCAAATGCAGGGATATCTTCTGTACTTTCAATAAATAATAAATATTTTCTACCAATGAATGAATTAAAAGAAGGCCAAATCGTTCTTGGGAATATTACGGAGCTTACGGAAGACAGTAAAGCAAAAGTAATGATAAATGGAAAAATGATTGATGCAACAATTGTAGCGAGTACAATTAGCAAAGGTAAGTACTATTTTGAAGTAAATAGTATGGTCGATGGACAAGTCCAATTAAAATTAGTTTCTGAGTTTAAAGAGAACGATTCTAAAACGGCGTCTCAAATATTATCAGAATTGGATCTACCTTTGTCCCAAGAAGCTTCAGACGTTGTAACGATGTATTTAAAGGCGAATCGACCGATTACAAAAAATGAACTAGTTGAGATTTTAAATAGTTTGAATAAAATCAACAATAAACAAAATGGGCTTGATACGATCTCATTTTTGCTTAAAAAAAATTTACCTTTAAATAATGTATTATTTTCAACAATGAATGAAGGCGTTAACTTGTCACTAAGTAATTTGCTGAACGAACTAGAATTTGGATTAAACAATGCAACGAATCCAACTAATCAACTACAGGACATAATCAAATTAATAAAAAATAGCTCAGTTATAGGTGAATTTCAAGACCAACAACTAGGGCTTGCTACTAATTTACTTGGTGAAAATGGAACGGATGAGCAATTGAAAATGTGGACTACTAGCTTTTCAGGGCAGGAAATAAAAGATGTTAATTCCTTTAAAGGGGTTGTTAGTCAGCAACTTATGCAAAGTGTAAAGCACTCACCTATTCTTGCAAAAGAATTTATTAATTCAGTGTTAGAGTTTCCTAGTTTCGAAGAATTTAAATCATTTTTTAATAAAATACCTGATGCCATAGTAAATGAGTTTTTTATCGCAAATGAGCAAGAAATAGAAGCTTCAGCAAATTTGCAAACAGTTTATACTGACAACAATGATGAGAATTTATCTTTAAAACAAGATAAGTCTGTTTTACAGAAAACAGAGGATCATTCTACTTTAGTACCTGTTCTTTTTAAGAACAAGGAAGCAATTGAGTTTAGTAGATTACTTCAAAAAGAAATCATTCAAAATAAGGGGTTCTTACCCCAAATAGCAGCAAATGTTTTAAATAAATTAAATAACTTAGATCAAGTTAATCAATTAACAAAATTTCAACAACAATCACTAATACTAAATTCTACAATTGGAGATAACCATAATACATTTAGTCAAAGTAGTAATATATTGCACGTTCTTACAAGTTTCATTGAATCAGCTAGTAACGAAAAACTACCATCGACTTTAGGAACGATTCAAGATTTAATGGGTACTAAATATGAGCAAAACTTACAACAAGTTAAATTTGATTCCAATCATTGGAACATTGACAAGTTTCCTAGTTTAAAGGAAATCGCTTTAAAAGCACTTGATTCTGATTTACCGAATAGTATAAAAGAAAAAATCGAACAAGTTGTTACAAAGATAACATCACAGCAGTTAGTTACAATCCATCAGGATGGACCACAGGTACAATATACAGCTACTATCCCGTTATTTTTAAATAATTTTGCGACAGATCTAACTGTTCAATGGACCGGACAAGAAAAAAATAATCAACAAATCCAATCAGATTATTGTAAGATATTATTTTATCTAGAACTAGAAACATTGAAAGAAACAATGGTAGATGTATCTGTCCAAAATCGAGTAATTCAAGTAAATATTGTAAATAATCATGAAAAGTTGAATGAACTAGTACAAGCTGCTACTCCAATCTTAAAAGAAAATCTTGCTAAATTAGATTTTACGTTATCATCTATAAAGACTTCGCCATTTACAATTGAAAGTGAAGGGACAATAAAAGAAATTAAGTTTAATAGTAGCCTAGTATCAAGCAAGTCTTATCATGGAGTGGATATAATTGTATGAAGAAAGAAGTGAAAAGAAAAGAAGCTGTTGCGTTAAGATATAATTCTGAGAAAGAACATGCTCCTAAAGTTGTGGCAAAAGGAAAAGGATTAATAGCAGATGAAATGCTTTTAAGGGCAAAAGAGTTCGGAGTCCCAGTTCAGGAAGATCCTTCTTTATTAGAAGTTTTAGGAAAGTTAGAGATTAATCAAACGATACCTGAGGATTTATATGCTGTTGTAGCTGAAATCTTTGCATTAATCTACAGAGCAGATCAACAAATAAAGAACGAAAATAATCTTACAATAAAAAAGTTCGACGAAATCTAAGTCGAACTTTTTTAATTATGGCTATTTTGTTTAAATAACTGTTGATTAAGAAGTTGATTGGAGGGAAATCAATTAAGATTATTAATAACATATAAAAAAACATTTTAAAAATAATGACTCTTTTTAAAAGATTGTTTTTATTGGATTTTATTTTTAAAGACAGAAGTTGATTCGGGCGGAAGGTGCGAGACTCCTGTGGGAATAGCGGGAAGGCTGAGACCCCGCAGGAGCGTTAACGACGAGGAGGCTCAGCTCACGCCCCACGGAAAGGGAGCAACCTGGAGTTGTAATCAACTAACGCATTCTACAATAACAACAATATATACGAAAACAGCCCCAAAAATAGAATTTATTATAAAAGTGGTCAATAAGTTAATTATTATTCTAAGGTAAATAATGTTATCGAAATTACTTGAATAGTTAATAAACTCTACAAAAATATTACTTAATATTCCTTTATTTTCTAACAAAAGCAATTTCTTGAGACAAAAGTATTAGAATATTAATTTCTTTCTTACTAAAGTATTTACAGTCATTTCACTTTTATATACAATAAGAATGTATTTTTTATCTTTTTGCTTTAAATAAAGGGAGGATGGGTTATGAATATCCATGAGTATCAAGGGAAAGAACTCCTAAGAAACTATGGGGTTAGTGTACCTAATGGTAAGGTTGCATTTACTGTCGAAGAAGCTGTTGAAGCTGCAAAAGAACTAGGTACTACCGTATGTGTTGTGAAAGCTCAAATTCACGCTGGTGGCCGTGGTAAGGCTGGCGGTGTTAAAGTAGCTAAGAATTTAGATGAAGTGCGTACATATGCAAGTGAAATTTTAGGAAAAACTTTGGTGACACACCAAACTGGTCCTGAAGGCAAAGAAGTTAAGCGCTTACTAATCGAAGAAGGCTGCGATATTCAAAAAGAATATTACGTTGGTTTAGTATTAGATCGTGGTACTTCTAAAGTTGTTCTTATGGCATCAGAAGAAGGTGGAACTGAGATTGAAGAAGTTGCAGAACATTCACCTGAAAAAATCTTTAAAGAATATATCGACCCAGCTGTAGGCTTACAAGCTTTCCAAGCTCGTCGTATTGCATTTAATATCAATATCCCAAGTAATCTAGTAAATCAAGCTGCAAAATTCATGATGAACCTATACAATGTGTTCGTTGAGAAGGATTGTTCAATTGCTGAAATCAATCCATTAGTAACTACTGGTGATGGCAAAGTAATGGCATTAGATGCAAAATTAAACTTTGACTCAAATGCTTTATATCGTCATCCAGAAATCGTTGCTTACCGTGATTTAGAAGAAGAAGATGTAAAAGAAATCGAAGCTTCTAAATTCGATTTAAACTACATTTCTTTAGATGGTAACATCGGTTGTATGGTTAACGGTGCAGGTTTAGCTATGGCTACAATGGACATCATTAATCATTATGGTGGAGACCCAGCTAACTTCCTTGATGTAGGTGGAAATGCAACTGCTGAGAAAGTTACAGAAGCATTTAAAATCATTCTTTCTGACAAAAATGTTAAAGGTATTTTTGTTAACATTTTCGGTGGAATTATGAAATGTGACGTAATTGCTCAAGGTGTAATTGAAGCTACTAAACAAGTTGGGTTAGAATTACCACTTGTTGTTCGTTTAGAAGGAACAAACGTTGATCTTGGTAAAAAGATGTTAAACGAATCAGGCTTAAATATCGTTGCTGCTGACTCAATGGCAGACGGTGCACAAAAAATCGTTTCATTAGTGTAATATAGGAAGGCGGGAAACAGAGTGAGCGTATTCATTAATAAAGATACAAAAGTTATTGTTCAAGGTATTACTGGTTCTCAAGGTAGATTCCATACTCAACAAATGTTAGAATACGGTACAAAAATTGTTGGTGGAACATCTCCTGGTAAAGGCGGAACAGTTGTTGAAGGCGTACCTGTATTTAATACACTGATTGATGCAGTTAACGAAACTGGTGCAAATGCGTCTGTAATTTATGTTCCACCTGCATTTGCTGCAGATTCAATTATGGAAGCTGTTGATGCAGAATTAGATATCGTTATTTGTATTACTGAAGGTATTCCAGTACTTGACATGGTAAAAGTTAAAAAGTACATGGAAGGCAAGAAAACAAGACTAGTAGGACCAAACTGCCCAGGAGTAATCACTCCAGATGAGTGTAAAATTGGTATTATGCCAGGTTACATCCACAAAAAAGGTCATGTAGGTATTGTTTCACGTTCAGGTACATTAACTTATGAAGCAGTACATCAATTATCACAAGCAGGTATTGGACAATCATCTGCTGTAGGTATTGGTGGAGACCCAGTAAATGGTACTAATTTTATCGACGTGTTAAAAGCATTTAACGAAGATCCAGAAACTTATGCTGTTATCATGATCGGTGAAATTGGTGGAACTGCTGAAGAAGAAGCTGCAGAGTGGGTTCGTGAAAACATGACTAAACCTGTAGTTGGATTCATCGGTGGTCAAACAGCTCCTGCTGGTAAACGTATGGGTCACGCAGGTGCAATCATTGCAGGCGGTAAAGGTACTGCAAAAGAAAAAATGGCAACAATGGAAAGCTGTGGAATTAAAGTAGCAGCAACTCCAGCTGTTATGGGTGAAACATTAATTGCTTCTATCAAAGAACATGGCATCTATGAAAAATGTAAAACTCATGAGGCATTAGTATAAAATTAAGTATAAAGTAATAGTAGCTCCCTATAAAGGGAGCTACTGCTTTTGAAAGGAGCTACTAATGGAGAAAAAGAAATCAAGACTGCTTCATGTACATGCTTTTTTATTTGATAAATACACAGCACTTAAGCAACTCCTCTTATTTAATCCAACTTTAGATAATTTATATGAATTTACAATAATCGAACTTCAGCGTATTACTAGATTATCCTCAAAAGAGGTAGAAAAGTTCTACAAATTTCTACATTCTACAAACTCTTCCGAATTACTTCAAAGTTATAATCAACTTTCAATCCAAATAACTACGATTTTTGATTCTGATTATCCAATCCTTTTGAAAAATATATTTGATCCACCTTTTGTCATCTATCTGTTAGGTAAAAAAGAATTACTTCAAACTGATAAATTAATTAGTCTAATTGGTTCTAGAAAACCGACTATGTTTGCTAATATAATTGGAAATGAATTAATACCTCCACTTGTGAGTGAAGGTTGGATAACAATAAGTGGTTTAGCTAAGGGAATTGATACGTTAGTACATGAGAAAACAATCAAATCAAATGGAAATACAATTGCTGTCATTGGAAATGGGTTTCAGTATATTTACCCAAAAGAAAATGATAATTTATCAAAATTAATCGCATCAAAACATCTTCTTTTAACAGAATATCCGCCGTTTATCCCACCTCAAAAATGGTATTTTCCAAAGCGAAATCGAATTATTGCAGGATTATCAAAGGGAACAGTTGTGTTAGAAGCAAAAGAAAAAAGCGGAACGATGATAACAGCTGATTTAGCATTAGAGTATGGAAGAGAAGTATTCGCAGTTCCAGGTCCGTTTATAATGGATGAATATATAGGATGTCACAGATTAATTCAATCTGGTGCTAAATTAGTAGTTTCAGCAAATGATATCATACAAGAGTTGGAATATAGCTATCATTTTATCAAAAAAAATAACTAGTTTTAAAAAAAGATTGACAACACTACATATTTGTATGTTATTTTAGAGGCAAATTAAATTTGACTAATATATGTATAAAACTATACAATTTGTTGATGAATGAATATATTATCTAAATTAAAAACAGGAATTTTAATGATGAATAACTAATTATGATAATAATGAAGAAAAAGGAAATACAGAGTGGATCCCTAAAAGAGTGAACCTCTCAGGAGGATTAAATAATGGCAGAAAATTTAGTAATAGTGGAGTCTCCTTCGAAAGCAAAAACAATTGAAAAATATTTAGGAAAAAAATTCAAGGTTATTGCATCAATGGGGCATGTTATAGATTTACCAAAAAGTCAAATGGGGATTGAAATCGAAAACGATTACAATCCAAAGTATATTACAATTCGAGGAAAAGGTCCGGTTTTAAAGGATTTACGCTCGGCGGCAAAAAAAGCAAAGAAAATCTATCTTGCAGCCGATCCGGATCGTGAAGGAGAAGCAATAGCTTGGCATATTGCGAATACATTGAAAATCGATATTTCCTCTGATTGTCGAGTTGTCTTTAATGAAATAACGAAAGATGCAATAAAAGAATCCTTTAAGCATCCTCGTCCAATTAACATGAATTTAGTCGATGCTCAACAAGCAAGAAGAGTATTAGACAGATTAGTTGGTTATAACATTAGTCCTTTATTATGGAAGAAAGTTAAAAAAGGACTAAGCGCGGGGCGAGTTCAATCTGTTGCATTACGATTAATTATTGAACGCGAAAATGAAATAAACGCTTTCATACCAGAAGAATATTGGTCAATAAAAAGTAATGTTTTAACTAAAAAAGACCAATTCGATGCAAATTTCTATGGATTAAATGGAAAAAAAGTAGAGCTTCACTCAGATGAGGAAGTTAACAACGTATTAAGTCAGGTAAAAGGAAATGAATTTTTAGTTCAAAGTGTTACTAAAAAAGAAAGAAAAAGAAATCCAGCTACAGCGTTTACAACTTCTTTATTACAACAAGAAGCAGCACGTAAACTAAACATGCGTGCTAAAAAGACAATGATGATTGCACAACAACTTTATGAAGGTATATCATTAGGTAGTGGCGGACCAGTCGGATTAATTACTTATATGAGAACTGATTCAACACGTATTTCTGAAGTAGCCTCAAAAGAAGCAATCGAATATATTCAAGAGACATTCGGAAAAGAATTCGTTGCAATTGAGAAAAAAAGCGAAAAGAAATCAGATAAGGTACAAGATGCTCACGAGGCGATTCGTCCTTCGTCAACACTCAGAACACCTGATACTGTAAAGAATCATTTAAGTAGAGATCAATATAGACTATATAAGCTTATTTGGGAGAGATTTATTGCTAGTCAAATGGCACCTGCAATACTTGATACAGTTAAGATTGATTTAGTAAACAATGATGTTATATTTAGAGCGAATGGTTCAGTTGTAAAATTTCCTGGATTTATGAAAGTCTATATCGAAAGTAATGATGATGGAACAGAAGAAAAAGATAGATTATTACCAGAATTGGCCGAAGGTGAGAAGGTAAAATTAGAAAATATCATACCTGAGCAACACTTTACACAGCCACCTCCAAGATATACTGAGGCAAGACTTGTAAAAACGCTTGAAGAAATAGGAGTTGGTCGTCCTTCAACCTATGTTCCTACACTTGAAACAATTCAAAAAAGAAATTATGTTTCGCTTGATAATAAACGTTTTGTTTCGACTGAATTAGGTCAGATTGTTTTTAAATTAACTCATGAATTCTTCCCAGAAATTATCAATATAGAATTCACTGTAAAAATGGAAAAAGATCTTGATCAAATTGAAGATGGAATTACAAATTGGATCAAAATTATTGATGATTTTTATAAAGGATTTGAACCACATCTCAAGAAAGCAGAAATTGAAATGCAAAAAGTTGAAATTAGAGATGAACCTGCTGGTGAAGATTGTGAAGTATGTGGAAACCCAATGGTATTTAAAATGGGCCGTTATGGAAAATTTATGGCTTGCTCAAACTTTCCAGATTGTAGAAATACAAAAGCAATTGTAAAAGATATCAATGTTACATGTCCTAGCTGTAAGGATGGCAAGATTATTGAGAGAAAATCAAAGAAAAACCGAATTTTCTATGGATGTTCTCACTATCCAGATTGTGACTTCTTATCATGGGATAAACCAATTGCAAGACCATGTCCTAAATGTGAAGGAATGCTAGTTGAAAAGAAATTGAAAAAAGGTATTCAAGTTCAGTGTGTTTCATGTGAATACAAAGAAGAACAACAAATGTGAGCAATTTTTTGCTCACATTTCATTTTCTTTTAAGGAAATATTAAGATTATTATACTAAAATTATGGAATGAAACTGAGATTTTATCTCGTTTCAAGGAAAAGGAGTTCATCATGACAGAGCAATATATTAATGTAATTGGAGCAGGTTTAGCAGGAAGTGAAGCTGCATATCAAATTGCCAAAAGAGGTATTAAAGTAAGATTATACGAAATGAGACCAGTAAGACAAACTCCGGCACATCATACTGATAAATTTGCAGAACTTGTTTGTAGTAATTCATTACGAGCAAATACATTAACAAATGCAGTTGGTGTGTTAAAAGAAGAAATGAGAAGATTAGATTCAGTTATCATTCGTTCTGCAGATGAGTGTGCTGTTCCAGCTGGTGGTGCTTTGGCGGTGGATCGACATGAGTTTGCTGAAAAAGTGACTCAATATGTTAAAAATCATCCAAATGTTACTGTTATAAATGAAGAGGTTACAGAATTACCTGAAGGACCTACAATTATTGCAACTGGTCCTCTAACATCTCCAGAATTATCAGAAAAGCTTAAAGCATTAACTGGACAAGATTATTTCTATTTTTATGATGCTGCAGCACCAATTATTGAAAAAGATAGCATTGATCTTAATAAAGTTTATTTAAAATCTCGCTATGATAAAGGTGAAGCTGCTTACTTAAATTGTCCAATGACAGAAGAAGAATTTGATCGTTTTTATGAAGCTTTAATATCAGCAGAAACGGTTCCATTAAAAGAATTCGAGAAAGAAATTTTCTTTGAGGGATGTATGCCTGTTGAAGTAATGGCAAAAAGAGGGAAGCAAACATTGACTTTTGGTCCAATGAAGCCGGTTGGGTTAGAAGACCCAAAAACAGGAAAAACTCCTTATGCTGTTGTACAATTACGTCAAGATAATAGTGCAGGAACATTATATAATCTTGTAGGATTTCAAACTCATTTGAAGTGGGGACCACAAAAAGAAGTGCTACAATTAATCCCTGGATTAGAAAATGCTGAAATTGTTCGATATGGTGTAATGCATCGAAATACATTCATTAATTCACCTAAACTTCTAAGTGCATCATACCAGTTTAAAGGTAAAGAAGATTTATTTTTTGCTGGGCAAATGACTGGAGTAGAAGGGTATGTAGAATCAGCAGCATCTGGACTAGTTGCAGGAATCAATGCTGCTCGTTATGTATTAGAAAAAGAGCTAATCGAATTTCCAGCAGAAACAGCTATAGGAAGTATGGCACATTATATAACGACTACAAGTGAAAAACACTTCCAACCAATGAACGCTAATTTTGGATTATTTCCTAGATTAGAGGCTAAAATTAAGAAAAAACAAGAACGTTATGAAGCATATGCAAATAGAGCACTTGAAACTATTATGAATTATATAGAATGTTGAGAGAATTTAATTGCTTATAGCCACTAGATATGTTAATATGTAGTGGCTCTTGTGAGGTGATATGGTCTTGAATGTTAAGATATTGTGTCAATTGTTCGTTCAATATTTACAATTAGAGAAAAATTCTTCACAATACACTTTAGGTAGTTATGAAAAGATAATTGAACAATTCATAGCATTTATGGAACAGCAAGAAATAACTTCATTTTCTTCCGTATCATATTCTGATGTTCGTCTTTATTTAACTACACTACATGACAAACAGCTATCAAGACGGTCAGTCTCCAAGCATATTTCATGTTTAAGAAGCTTTTATCGTTTTTTAATGAGAGAAAATGTTGCAAAAGACAATCCTTTTGCATTGGCTTCGCTTCCTAAAAAAGAAAGTTTGATACCCCGTTTTTTATACAAAGAAGAACTTGAACAATTATTTGGTATAAGTAAACTGGATACTGCATTGGGGCAAAGAAATCAAGCGCTTTTGGAACTGCTATATGCAACTGGTATACGAGTTAGTGAATGTTGTAACTTGAAATTAAATGATATTGATTATCAAATCGGTACGATTTTAGTTACAGGTAAAGGAAATAAACAACGCTATGTACCATTTGGAAAATTTGCAGGTAAAGCATTACAAACATATATTGAGGATGGTAGAAATAAACTTTTAATAAATGGTAATAGTACTGAGGATAAAGTTTTTCTTAATTTTCGAGGAACACAGCTTACACCTAGGGGTGTACGTGTTATTCTTAGTAAACTAATTGAAGAAACATCTATTACATGTAAAATACATCCACATATGTTAAGACATTCTTTTGCGACCCACTTATTAGATAATGGTGCAGATATTCGAAGTGTTCAAGAGTTACTTGGACATTCAAATTTGTCATCAACTCAAATTTATACACATGTTACGAAGGAGCGGCTACAAAAAGTTTATAATGCCCATCATCCTAGAGCATAAGTGTATAGAATTTTTTAGGAATTTAGAGTTTGAGGAGGCTGCTTATGTCAAATTTTCATGCTACAACAATATTTGCTATACATCATAAGGGACAAAGTGCTATGGCTGGAGATGGTCAAGTAACGTTTGGAAATGCAGTTGTTATGAAACATACTGCTCGAAAGGTTAGAAAGCTCTTTGGTGGAAAGGTACTTGCTGGATTTGCAGGATCGGTTGCGGATGCTTTTACCTTATTTGAATTATTTGAAGGTAAATTAGTAGAGTATAATGGCAATATACAAAGAGCAGCTGTTGAACTAGCAAAGAAATGGCGTACTGATCGAGTATTACATAAACTTGAAGCACTTTTGATTGTAATGGATCATCAAAATCTATTGCTAATTTCTGGAACTGGTGAAGTAATTGAACCTGATGATGGGATCTTAGCAATTGGTTCAGGTGGCAATTATGCATTGGCAGCAGGAAGAGCCCTAAAAGAGAATGCAGGAGATACTTTAACAGCTAAAGAAATTGCTTATGCAAGCCTAAAAACAGCAAGTGATATTTGTGTATATACGAATGGGAATATTATTTTAGAGGAATTAGAATAGGAGAGTGTAGAATGAATACTTCTTTAACTCCGCGTCAAATTGTTGAAAGATTAGACCAATATATTGTTGGGCAACAACAAGCGAAAAAAGCAGTAGCAATTGCACTCCGAAATAGATATCGTAGAAGTTTATTAGAAGATTCTTTACGTGAAGAAGTTTCTCCAAAAAACATATTAATGATCGGGCCAACTGGTGTGGGGAAAACTGAAATTGCTAGAAGAATGGCAAAATTAGTTGGAGCTCCATTTATAAAGGTGGAAGCAACTAAGTTTACAGAAGTTGGGTATGTTGGTAGAGATGTAGAGTCGATGGTTAGAGATTTAATCCAAACATCAATTCGAATTGTCAAAGAAGAAAAAATGAGTACAGTTAAAGAACAAGCAGAAATATTAGCTAATCAACGTATCGTAAAGCTTTTAGTCCCAAGTTTAAAGAAACAGAATTCCTTTAAATCACCATTTGAAATGTTGTTTAATAATTCAGGCCAAGAAGAACCAGTGGAAGAAGAACAAATTGAACCTGAAATAAGTACGAAGCGTAAAGATATTGAGCAAATGCTTAAGTCTGGTAAATTAGAAAATGAACTTATTTCGGTTGAGATTGAACAGCAACAACCTCAAATGTTTGATTTTATGCAAGGTACTGGTATGGAACAAATGGGAATGAATTTTCAAGAATCATTAGGTAATTTATTACCCAAAAAGACTAAAAAAAGAAAACTTCCTGTTAAAGAAGCTAGAAAGATATTAACGAATGAGGAAGCTCAAAAGTTAATTGATATGGATGAAGTTACGCAGGAAGCAATATACCGTGCTGAACAACTTGGAATAATCTTTATAGATGAAATAGATAAAATCGCAAGTAAACAAAATAGTACACAAGACGTTTCAAGAGAAGGCGTCCAAAGAGATATTTTACCGATTGTTGAAGGAAGTACTGTAATGACAAAATATGGTCCTGTACGTACAGATCATGTATTATTCATTGCAGCAGGGGCATTTCATATTTCAAAGCCTTCTGATTTAATTCCGGAGTTACAAGGACGTTTTCCAATTCGTGTAGAATTAGCAAAACTTGTCGTAGATGATTTCGTTAGAATTTTAGTTGAACCTGATTTTTCAATAATCAAACAATATAAAGCATTATTGTCTACAGAAGGTATACAAATCGAATTTTCTGACGATGCTATAGTTAGAATTGCTGAAATTGCTTATGAAGTAAATCAATCGACAGATAATATTGGTGCGAGAAGATTACAAACAATAATGGAAAAACTTTTAGAAGATTTGTCATATGAAGCTTCAGAAATTCAAATGGGTAAAATCCTTATAACGCCACAATATGTTAACGAAAAATTAGTAAATATTGCTAAGGATAAGGATATAAGTCAATTTATTTTGTAATAACCGTACAACTTAATAGGAGGATATTAATAACATGCAATTATTAGAAAGAACTAGAAAAATTAATAAGCTTTTACAACAATCAGCTGGTAAACCAGTAAACTTTAAGGAAATGGCTGATACTTTAGAAGAAGTAATTGAAGCAAATGTATTCGTTTTAAGCCGTAAAGGAAAATTATTAGGTTATGCACTTCACCAAAAAATTGAAAACGATCGTATGCAAAAAATGTTATCAGATCGTAGATTCCCTGAAGAATATACAAATAGTCTGTTTAACATTAATGAAACTTCACCAAATATTAAAATTGAAAGTGAATACACTTCATTCCCAGTTGAAAATAGAGAACTTTTCGCTGGCGGCCTTACAACAATTGTACCAATCATTGGTGGTGGAGAACGTTTAGGTACATTAGTACTTGGTAGAATTAATGATGAGTTTAAAGACGATGATTTAATCTTAGCTGAGTATGGTGCAACTGTAGTAGGTATGGAAGTATTACGTGAAAAAGCTGAAGAAATTGAAGAAGAAGCAAGAAGCAAAGCTGTTGTTCAAATGGCAATTTCTTCTCTATCATATAGTGAATTAGAAGCAATTGAACATATTTTCGAAGAATTAAATGGCTATGAAGGTTTACTAGTAGCAAGTAAAATTGCTGACCGCGTTGGAATTACACGTTCTGTAATTGTAAATGCTTTACGTAAACTAGAGAGTGCTGGTGTAATTGAATCTCGTTCACTAGGAATGAAAGGTACTTACATTAAAGTATTAAATGATAAATTCTTAATTGAATTAGAAAAACTTAAATCAAATTAATGATAAAAATAGACCCTTACTTAATTGTAAGGGTCTATTTTTATTATTTTGTGAACAATTATTGACAAATTGTTCCATAATTGTAAAATTCGACATAAATATATATTAATTTTGCTTATATATTGGTAATATAAGGGTTGAATGTTGTGGAAAAATTTCAATTAATTATAAAATTGTCATATTTAGGAGAATAAGCAAATTTGATTTTTTATCAAAATTCATAATTCATAGGGAATATTGCCTATTTGAAATATGTGAAAATATACGGTTTCCATATTTATCCTTGAAAGATATAATTTAAACATAGAATATTGGCGTTTTTTGTCTAACAAATAAAAAGTTTTATGGAAAACGTAGAAATTTAATAGAATATGTCTTTTTTTTATGAAAAGTGGTGGGGAGGATTTTATGAAGTTGTTCTCAAATTCAATCAATTTTTTAGAACAAGGGTTAGATTATTCATCATTAAGACAAAAAGTTATCTCTCAAAACATTGCTAACGTTGATACACCAAATTATAAAGCTAAAGATGTTTCTTTTCGTACAGAGTTTGATCAAGCTCTGCAATCACAAATGCAAGCTAAAAAAACTGATCCAAAGCATCTTGATTTTAAATATGGTCAGTCTTCTATGATTAGCATTGAAGAAAAAAACAATACTTCTTATAACGAAAATGGTAACAACGTGGATATTGATAACGAAATGTCTTTAATGGCACAAAATCAAATCTATAACCAAGCATTAGTTGATCAATTGAACAACGAATTTAATTCACTAAAAATGGTCATTCGAGGAGGAAAATAATCGATGGGCATCTTTAATAGTATAAATATTTCTTCTTCAGCACTTACAATGCAAAGATTGAGAATGGATGTTGTTTCGTCTAATATGGCGAACGCAGATACAACAAGAGGAAAACTAGTTAATGGAGTATGGGAACCATACCGACGTAAACTTGTTGAAATTTCATCAGCAGGGGATGAAAACAGCTTTGGATCATATTTTAATCATTCTATGAATCCTTCAACTAATGTTGGATCAGGTGTAAAAGTAACAAAAATAAGTGAGGATCAGTCCCCATTTAAATTAGTCTATAATCCGTCAAGCCCAGACGCTGATCAAAATGGGTATGTAAAAATGCCAAATGTTGATCCACTTAAAGAAATGGTTGATTTAATGGATGCATCTAGAGCATACGAAGCAAATGTAACTGTTTTAAATGCTTCAAAAGGAATGTTACTAAAAGCCTTAGAAATTGGGAAATAGGAGATAAACTGAAATGAATCCAATTAGTCAAGTTAATCTACAAAACCTTCAGCCAATTAATATGAACAGCTTGCAAAATAATTCAGGCGGAACGCAAACAAAATTTGCAAACTTTTTAAAAGACTCGATCAATGAATTAAATGATAGTCAAGTAAAATCAATTGATTCGACAACTAAGCTCGTTAAAGGAGATAACATTGATTTACACAATGTAATGATTGATGCTGAAAAAGCGAACATTACGCTACAAACGGCAATTGAGATTCGAAATAAGGTAATTGATGCCTATCAAGAAATTATGAGAATGCAAATGTAATTTTCTTATAATTTGAAAATTGTGTTAATTTGTCATAATTTGAACAAACATCTGGGGGATTTAAATGAATGAAAAATTAAATGAGAGTTTAAATCGAATAAAAAGCTATTGGAAAAGTCGAACACAATTTCAAAAAGGGCTTATTATTGGGATTCCACTTATTCTCGCACTTATAATCGGAATTACAACTTATTTCCTAACAAAAGTAAATTATGTACCATTATATAGTAATTTAACACCTGCAGAAACGGGACAAATCAAACAAACTCTGGATAGTCAAGGTGTTTCATCAGAAATACAAGATAATGGGAAAACGATCTATGTACCAGATAACGTTGTTGATAGCCTAAAGGTCGATTTAGCAGCAAAAGGAATTCCTGATTCAGGAACAATTGATTATTCATTTTTTAGTAAAAATAGTAATTTCAGTATGACTGATAATGAATTCAACGTTCTCAAACTGGAAGCTATGCAAAATGAACTAGCTAATTTGATGAAACAAATTGATGGTGTTAATAATGCGAAAGTCATGATTAATTTACCGCAACAAAGTTTATGGGTAAGTGACCAGAATCAAACAGCTTCTGCGTCAATTGTGTTAGATACAAAGCCAGGGTATAATTTCACTCCAGATCAAATAACAGCACTGTACCATTTAGTATCAAAAAGTATACCTAACTTACCTACTGATAATATCGTCATTACTAACCAGAATTTTGAGTATATTGACTTACCAAATCAAAAAAATAATTCAACAGCTAATACATATGACACGCAACAAGAAGTTAGGAAGAATGTTGAAAGAGATATCCAACGCCAAGTCCAGCAGTTACTTGGAACAATGATAGGTCAAAATAAAGTAGCGGTTGGAGTAACTGCTGATATCGATTTTACACAAGAAGCAAGGGAAGAGAATCTAGTAGAGCCAGTTGATAAAACGAATATGCAAGGGATTGCTGTAAGT
This sequence comes from Gottfriedia endophytica, assembly GCF_017814275.1. GTDB lineage: Bacteria > Bacillota > Bacilli > Bacillales > Bacillaceae_G > Gottfriedia > Gottfriedia endophytica. The sequence continues at coordinate 122,485 of NZ_JAGIYQ010000009.1, read as the reverse complement.
GCAGAACGAATCAAAGAAGCATATGTAGGCGGAAAACCTGCCACTGGTGGTGTTGCGGGGACCGGTACACCGGATACTACTACCTATCAATCGAGTGGTTCATCAAATAATGGAGACTATTCTAGAAGTGAAGAACGAATTAATTATGATGTAAATCGAATAAAAAGAAAAATAGTGGAAAGTCCTTATAAAATAAGGGATTTAGGAATACAAGTGGCAGTAGAGCCACCAAATCCAAAGAATCCTAATTCACTGCCACAACAAACAATTAATGATATTAAACAAATGTTAGGAACAATCGTAAGTACTTCTATTGATAAAAGTTATATCCAAGGTGGAACAGCTTTAACTCCTCAACAAGTAGGAAATAAAATAGCTGTATCTGTTCTGCCATTTAATGGGAATACAATTCAACAAATCCAACCACAAAGTACGATTCCAGTTTGGATGTATATTGTAGGAGGAGTTCTACTTTTAGTTATCTTGCTACTAATCATTCTTTTATTACGTAAAAAACGTAATGAAGAAGTTCTTGTTGAAGATCTAAATGAAGAAGATATGATTGATGTACCAGACATTAATGATGAGCAGGAAACAGATTCTACAGTACGTAGAAAACAATTAGAAAGGATGGCAAAGGATAAGCCAGATGAATTTGCCAAATTATTACGCAGCTGGTTAGCGGAGGACTAGGAGGAGAAAAATGGCTAAAAAAGATAAAAATGTACTAACAGGAAAACAAAAAGCTGCGCTTCTATTAATCTCTCTTGGCCCAGATGTTTCAGCTTCCGTATATAAACACTTAAGCGAAGAAGAAATTGAAAGGTTGACACTAGAAATTTCTGGTGTTAGAACCGTTGACTCAAAAGAAAAAGAAAATATTATTGAAGAATTTCATCAAATTGCATTAGCCCAAGAGTATATTACTCAAGGTGGGATTGGGTATGCCAAAACGATATTAGAAAAAGCGCTTGGGGGAGACCAAGCTCAATCAATTCTTAATCGACTTACTTCATCTTTACATGTGAAGCCATTTGATTTTGCTAGAAAAGCCGACCCTAGTCAAATACTTAATTTTATACAAAGTGAGCACCCGCAAACAATCGCATTAATCCTATCATATTTAGATCCAGCTCAAGCGGGCCAAATACTTTCAGAGCTACCACATGAGGATCAAGCTGATATTGCGAGAAGAATTGCTTTAATGGATAGTACATCACCTGAAATAATAAATGAAGTTGAACAGTTGTTAGAAAGAAAATTATCGACGACAGTAACTCAAGATTACACTCAAACAGGCGGAATCGAAGCAGTTGTAGACGTATTAAACGGTGTTGATCGTAGTACTGAAAAGACAATTCTTGAAGCATTAGAGATTCAAGATCCTGAGCTTGCAGAGGAAATTAAGAAGAGAATGTTTGTCTTTGAAGATATTGTTACTCTTGATAATCGTTCAATTCAACGTGTTATTAGGGATGTTGAAAATGAAGATCTTATGTTTGCTCTTAAAGTGGCTAGTGAAGAAGTTAAAAATGTTGTCTTTAAAAATATGTCTAAACGTATGGCAGATACATTTGTTGAGGAAATGGAATATTTAGGCCCAGTTCGTTTAAGAGATGTAGAAGAAGCACAAACACGTATTGTTGCAACAATTAGAAGGTTAGAAGAGGCGGGAATCATCGTAGTTGCTCGTGGCGGAGGAGAGGATATTATTGTCTAATTTTATTAAAAGACAACATGTCTTGGAAGAAGCACCTCCATCAAAAACGATCAGTATAAGAAAAGTTTCTACAAAAAACGAAGAAAATCAATACATAAATGAACAAACACAAACTATAGAAGATTTAGAACAAAGAGTTCAAATCGAAAAGAATAAACTCATCGATTTACAAAATGAAATGATATCTCTTAAAGAAGAAGCACTAAGAGATATTCAACTTCATAGAGAAAATTGGGAGCATGAAAAAAAGGATTTACAACACCAAGCTTATCTAGAGGGATTAGATACTGGTAAATTTGAAGGACGAAAGCTAGGAATGGATGAATACAAGTTTTTAATTGAAGAGGCAAAAAACATTATTAACTCATCGAAACAAGATTATATACAAAGAATCGAAGAAAGCGATGAAACAATTTTAAGGTTAGGATTAAAAATTGCCTCTCATATTTTGGACCAAGAGCTTACAAATGATCCTAATGTAATCATTCCAGTTGTAAAAAAAGTTATTCGAGAATTACGTGAAGAAAAGGATATTCGTTTGACTATTCATCCTGATCAGTATGAATTGGTGATTACCCACAGATCAGAATTAGAGAAAATCCTAATAAATGAATCAAAGATTTATATTTATCCTGATGAGACATTAACAATTGGGAGCTGCATTATTGAATCTTCATTTGGAAGAATTGATGCAAGTGTAGATGTTCAATTAAGTGAAATCTCTAAAAAACTGATTGAGATGGTACAGGAGGAAGACCATGCAACTAAGTAACGTCATTCAAAATCTTTCCTCAATTGATACTTTTAGAAGATACGGAAAAGTTTTAAGAGTAATTGGCTTAATGATTGAGTCAAAGGGTCCAAAAGCATCGATTGGTGATTTATGTTTTATCTATTTAGATCGAGCACAAACAAAAAAGGTTTATGCAGAAGTTGTAGGATTTCGTGATGAAAATGTATTATTAATGCCTTTTACGAATTTGAATGATATTTCGCCAGGAAGCATGGTAGAAACAACAGGTAAGCCGTTACAAGTTAAAGTAGGTACATCGTTAATTGGACAAGTCCTCAATTCAATTGGTGAACCTTTAAATGGTTCAGAATTACCGAAAGGATTGAGTTCAGTCCCTACAGATGCTGAACCACCAAATCCGATGCAGAGACCAACAATCAAAGATAAAGTTGAAGTTGGCGTTAAAGTTATTGATAGCATGTTATCGGTTGGAACTGGGCAGCGGATGGGGATTTTTGCTGGAAGTGGTGTAGGAAAAAGTACACTTATGGGGATGATAGCTCGTAATACGAATGCTGACATCAATATAATTGCATTAATCGGGGAACGTGGTAGAGAGGTACGTGAGTTTATTGAAAAGGATTTAGGTCCTGAAGGATTAAAACGTTCCATAGTAGTTGTAGCAACCTCTGATCAACCAGCATTAATGCGATTAAAAGGTGCATTAACAGCAAGTGCGATTGCTGAATATTTTAGAGATCGCGGAATGAACGTCATGTTTATGATGGATTCTGTAACTCGAGTTGCAATGGCACAACGTGAAATTGGTTTAGCAATTGGCGAACCTCCAACTACAAAAGGGTATACCCCATCTGTCTTTGCGCTCTTACCTAAATTACTAGAACGAACTGGAACTAGTGAAGATGGAACAATCAGTGCATTTTATACAGTTTTAGTTGATGGCGATGATATGAACGAACCGATTGCTGATACTGTTAGGGGAATACTTGATGGACATATAGTACTTGATCGTGAACTTGCTAATAAAGGACAATTTCCTGCAATTAATGTTTTGAAAAGTGTAAGTAGGGTAATGTCATCTATTGTCGAGTCAGAACATATCACTCTAGCAGAAAAGGTTAGAACTTTATTATCTACTTATCTAAATTCAGAGGATTTAATTAATATAGGTGCATACAAACGTGGTTCGAATCCACAAATTGACGAAGCAATTTATTTTTATCCGAAAATTATTGAGTTCTTTAAGCAAGCTGTACATGAAAAATTTACGACAGAAGAAACTGTTCAATTACTCAGTACAATTGTCAAAGAAGGTGAGTAGAATTGGGAATTCCCTATAAATTTGAAAAAATTTTAATGATTAAACAAAAAGAAAAAGAACAAGTACAAATAGACTATGAATTATCAGTTCAATCTTTTGAAAAAGAAGCAAATAAATTGTATGAGGTTTTGAAAAGAAAAGAAATGGTTGAAGAACAAAAGCAACAAAATCTACAAAAAGGGGTATCCATAGATGGATTAAAACAACAACTCCTTTTTGTAGAAGCGTTAGAGAAGGATATAAAACATTCTCAATTGCAAGTAATAAACGCACGGAATCATATGAATACAAAGCAAGAAGTGTTAATAGAACATAATGTTGAAGTGAAAAAGTATGAAAAAATGAGAGAAAAAGCTATAAAATCTCACTCAGAAATACTCTTATCATTAGAAAATAAACAAATGGATGAGATTTCACTTCAGCAATTTGTAAATCGAAATGTATAGGTGATGTTATGGAAAATGTTGAAATGCAAGAAAAAAAGTATAGTTTTTTTCAATATTTTGTTTTTGTCTTCCTAATTCCGTTACTATTTACTATTACGATCGCAATAATCATTCTCTCGGTTGCTGGAGTTAATGTATCAAAAGAGGCAAAACAACTAGCTTCACATATACCTTACGTACAAAAATGGGTTAATCCAACTAAACCAATGTCTGAAAAAGAGCAAATTAAAAATGAGAATAGTAAATTAAAATTAACGAATTTAAAAACAGAATCTGACTTAAAAAAAATACAAGATCAATCCAATCAAAAGGATCAAGAAATCACGAATTTACGTATTGATGCAGAAAAACTTCGCCAACAAGTTAAGGATTTACAATCTGGACAGGCTGAAAAAGTAGCAGCTAATCAAAAGAAACAGGAACTATCTAAAAAATTGTTTGCAAGCTATGAACAAATGGATCCAAAACAAGCTGCAAAAATTCTATCTGCACTGCCTGAAGATGAAGCCTTTTACATCATTTCGAATTTAAAGAATGAAACAGTATCTGCAATATTAGCAAGTATGGATGTGAAAAAGGCTGCAAGGATTACAGCTAAGTTAACGACTAACGGTAAATAGTCATAACCTTTGGAAGGAGGTGGACAAAGTGAATGAGATTAGTAAAAATCGAACAATTGATCTATTACCAAAAATTCAAAAACCACCATCACAAACGGTAAAACGCAATATATCATTTGAGCATGTGATGAAGGATACACAATCTCATCAACAAGTTCAACCGAACGATAGTCGGAATACTCAAATTAACAGAGAAAACAAAACTGAGATTCCAGAAACTATAGTCCAAAAACTAGAAGAATTAACTTCTAATCAGCAAAGTGACATATCAGAAAAAATAAAATCAATTGTCCAAAAGTTAGGAGATTTATCTTCTAGTGAACAAAGCGATGATAAGCAGTTATTGGATGCTTTAATTAACTTACTACAATACTTACAAAATATGTTTAAACAAGAAGATAACACTCAAGTTCCTAAAAAACAAGAGATTAGTAACATAATGGAAAATAAGGGTGATATCAAGAGTGTTGTAAATTTACAAGAAGCAACAGGTAATAAGAATTTATTGAATTACCTACTTTTAAAATTAAATAGTAATACCCAAAATACAGGTGATTTACAAAATTCAAAAACTGCCAGTAAAAGTCAAGAAGTAGTAAATAACACTGATATTGATAAATTGATTCAACAATTAGAGCAATTACTAAACAATAACGAGAAATCTCAAGTAGTTCAGAAAAACGACTTTAAATTAGATCAAGGTGCAAACCAAGAAGATAATAAGAAAGTGGATTTTTCTTTGGATAAACTAGGTCAAATTCTTGAACAAGTTGGAGTTAATAAAGATCAAGTTAGTGAAATCACAACAAAAGTTGAGGCGTTATTAACAAATAGTAAACTACCAGAGCTTAAGAATCAGTCTACTATTTCAAACTCACAAACTAATGAAATTAGTATTGAAACTAGCTTAGATTTACCTACAAAAAAAGTGGAATCTAAATCTACGGATCAAAACTTTTTAAATGGAAATCAACTTCAACAATCAAATATTAAGCAATTTGCTTTATTTGTAGGAAAATCAAACTCTAATCAAACAACTACTCAGTTTGTAAAAGATTTTCAAAATATTATTAGTAAAGCAGCATTTTCGAATGATTTAACCCAACAAAAATTATTTATTAAACTTTTCCCGGAAAATTTAGGTAGAGTGACAATTGAATTAGTAAAAAACAGCCAAGGTATGATGGCAACCATTATTGCCTCTACTCATGAAGCAAAGGAATTACTTCAGTCAAATTTAGATAGTTTAAAGCAAGCGATGCAATCGAGCAATCTTCAATTAGAAAAAATAGACTTGTATCAGTCACTTCAATCTGATCGTTCTTCTTATTTAAATCAAGAGCGTCGTCAGGAAAAGCAAGATAACCAGGGAAAATCAAATCAGCAATCTAATCAAAGTAAAGAAGATGAAACAACTTCTTTCTTAGATGAGCTAATGAAAGTGAGCATATAAAAGGAATGAATACAATTACTCAAGCCTTAAATGCATTAACTACTAATGATTCTAAAAATGCGAAAAAAGATGGAAGCGCACTTGGGAAAGATGATTTTTTAAAACTTCTTATCACCCAAATGCAAAATCAAGATCCATTAAGTCCAATGCAAGACAAGGATTATATTGCACAATTAGCAACATTCTCATCTCTAGAACAAATGACAAATATGAATACATCTTTTAATAGTTTTCTATCATATATGTCATCAAACATATTGCAATATAGTGAATTGATTGGAAAAAAGATTTCATATGCCGAATTATCAGCAGACGGAACAACACATACATTTCAAAATGGTGTTGTCCAATCCGTTGAGAGAAAAAGTGATGGTTTTGTCTTACATCTTACTAATGGGAAAACAACCTATCCAGAGTATGTTTCGTCAATACTTGGTAATTCCGATGAAACTCCAAAAGTTGAATAGATGAAATATAATTGCAGAGAGAATAGAGGAGGATTTTAAATGTTACGTTCAATGTATTCAGGAATTGGTGGAATGAAAAACTTTCAAACAAAATTAGATGTAATTGGTAATAATATTGCCAATGTTAATACTTATGGTTTTAAGAAAGGTCGCGTAACATTTAAAGATATCGCAAGCCAAACAATTTCTGGAGCTAGTAGTGCTCAGGCAAATCGTGGGGGAACGAATGCTAAACAGATAGGACTTGGCTCAGCACTGGGAACTATTGATACAATCATGACAAATTCAAGCTTACAAACAACTGGTCGACCACTTGACCTTGGTATTGATGGGGATGGCTTCCTTATTGTTAAGAATGGAAACCAACAATTATATACTCGTGCAGGTAACCTTGATATTGATAGTGTTGGAAATTTAGTAAATGGTGATGGATTGAAAGTTCAAGGGTATGGAATGAATGCAAATGGAACACCTAACACTTCTAAACTAGTTAATTTAACTATTAACAAAAATGCAACTGTACCGCCATCCCAAACATCATTTGTTAAGTATGCAGGTAACTTAGATAGTAATGCAGTTGTTGGAGCCACTGCTTCAATGGATTTTAATATCAAGGACTCTTTAGGAAATGATGTACCGATTACTGCAAAATTTACAAAAGACGCAGCTACTAATTCTTGGACAGTAAATTATACTACGACAAGTCCAAACTTTACAATAACAGCAAATACAGGAAATATAACGTTTAATAATAATGGTACATTAAATACTGCACCAGTAAATACAATAACATTGACTGCCAATGCAGGATATGGTGGAATAGTTCAACCTATTGCACCTGCAAGCCTAGATTACTCAGGTATTTCTCAAAATGCAGCTCCATCTAGTTTATCTGTTGCAGATAAAGATGGCTATTCTGCAGGCTCGCTTTCAAGTTATACAATTGGCCAATCTGGAGAAATCTCAGGTGTATTCTCAAATGGACAAGTTAAAACACTTGGACAACTGGCTTTAGCGACATTTTCTAATCCAGGTGGCCTAATTAAGGCTGGTAGTAATACATTCCAAGACAGTAATAACTCAGGTATTGCGAATGTTTCAACACCAGGTAATTCAAGAGGGGTAATAAATTCTGGTTCTCTTGAAATGTCAAATGTTGACTTATCAGAAGAGTTTACTGATATGATCGTTGCTCAGCGTGGTTTCCAAGCTAACTCACGAATCATTACAACATCAGATCAAATTTTAGAAGAGCTAGTAAACTTAAAACGTTAAGGTAGGTGAATAAGAGTTAAGTTTATCTTAACTCTTACCTTTATGATTAATTTAACGAAATTAAATGGTCAAACCTTTACTTTAAATGCAATTTATATTGAAGAGATTCAATCTTTTCCAGACACAACAATTACCTTAGCAAATGGTCACAAGTTTTTGGTAAAAGAGTCAGAACAAGAGGTTACTAGATTAATAACTGACTATTACAAAGTAATTAATTTGTTGGGGACGGATAAAAAAATGGAGGGGTAGTCCATTGTTTAAGAACAAGTTAGTAAATATCATGATTATTTTACTTTTAGTAATTGCACTTGTAGGGACAGTAACTGTCATTATTATTCAAAAAGTCAATGCAAAACCTACTAATGGCAAGCTATCAATTGATCAAATTATCGAATATTCAGTTGATGAACCTGAAATTACAACTAACTTATATAACGGTGATTTTATAAAAATCTCTTATAAAATTCAAACATCGAATAAAGATGCAAAAGCTGAATTAACAAAGCGTGATTTTCAAGTTAAAAATATTATTATTCAGCAGCTCTCTCAAATGAAAAGTGAGCAATTTAAACAAAAAAATAGTATCACTAATTTAGAAAACACGATAAAAAATCAATTAAATAATATAATGCAGGATGGAAAAGTTGAACGAGTTTACACCACCTCATTCATCCTTCAATAGTTCAACATCTATGTAAGAGGAGGTGAAGCAATTGTCTAGTGAAGTATTGTCACAAAATGAAATAGATGCTCTTTTATCTGCTATTTCAACAGGTGAAATGGACGCTGAAGAACTTAAAAAAGAAGAAAGTGAAAAGAAGGTAAAAGTTTATGATTTTAAACGTGCCTTACGCTTTTCTAAAGACCATATACGAAGTCTTACAAGAATACATGAAAACTTTGCGAGACTTTTAACTACATATTTTTCGGCTCAATTACGTACTTACGTTCAAATTAGTGTTACATCAACAGATCAAATTCCATATGAGGAATTTATTCGCTCGATTCCAAAGATGACAATTTTAAATGTATATGAGGTACCTCCGCTTGATGGGCGAATCATCTTTGAAATTAATCCTAACATTGCGTATGCAATGCTAGACCGTGTACTGGGTGGACAAGGGAACAGTATTAATAAAGTAGAAAATTTGACTGAGATTGAAACAAAAATAATGACTCAGCTTTTTGAAAGAGCAGTCGAAAACCTTAGAGAAGCTTGGAGTTCAATTGCAGAAATAGAAACGATTTTAACTGATTTTGAAGTGAACCCACAATTTTTACAGACTGTTTCACCAAATGAAACTGTTGTAGTTATTTCATTTAATACAGTCATTGGGGATACAACAGGAATGATCAATATTTGTATCCCACATGTAGTACTAGAGCCAATGATACCGAAGCTTTCAGTTCGATACTGGATGCAAAAAACTGAAAAAGAAAAATTACCTGAAGAAGTGCAATTTATCGAAAAGAAAATCTTTAAGACGGATTTAGATGTTGTAGCTGAATTAGGTAAAACAATCATAAAGATTAATGACTTTCTACATATGGATGTTGGTGACGTGATCGTAATGGACAATCCTATTACTAAACCATTAAACATTAAAGTAGGAAATCGAACCAAGTTTATAGGACAGCCGGGTATTGTTAATAAAAAAATGGCCATTCAAGTACTAGACGAGCTGAAAGGGGGAGAGCTTGATGATGAGTGATGATATCTTATCACAAGAAGAAATAGAGTTATTGCTAAAAGGTGCAGCATCTGCTGAAGGCAACGAAGAACCTGTAGAAGAGGATGATATACCCCTTTTAGAAGAATTCTTGTCTTCGATGGAAACAGATACACTTGGAGAAATTGGAAATATTTCAATAGGAAGTTCTGCAACGGCATTATCGGCATTGTTAAATCAAAAAGTCGATATTACCACTCCAAATATAACTGTAATTCACCGTAATACATTAGAAAAAGAGTTCCAAGAACCATATGTAGCTGTACAAGTTAAATATACAATTGGTTTTGTTGGTTCAAATTTATTTGTCATCAATACTAGAGATGCTGCGATTATTGCTAATCTAATGCTTGGTGGAGATGGCACTGTTGACGATGTAGAACTAGATGAAATTCATTTGAGCGCCGTTCAAGAGGCGATGAATCAAATGATGGGGTCAGCTGCAACATCAATGAGTACAATCTTTAAAAAGAAAGTAGATATTTCCCCACCTTCTATTGGTCTACTAGACTTTAAGATTGGAGAAGGAACGAATAAACTACCTGAAGATGAATACCTAATTAAGGTATCCTTCCGAATTCGAGTAGGAGATCTAATTGATTCAAGTATCATGCAAGTATTGCCTATCAATTTTGGAAAAGAATTAGTTAGTGAATTATTTGAAGTAAATGAACCAAAGATTGAAAAAGAAGAGAGTGCACCTGCACCGCAGGTAAGTGAAATGTCACAAACTTCTCAGCCTGTACCAAATAATGAAGTTCTAAGAGAAGTGGTAAGTACTCCATCTTCAAATGGAAATCAAACATTAGGTGGGACTCATCAAGTAATTAATCAAACTGTTCAACCAGCTGCATTTTCACAATTGCAACAAATGTCAATACCTGAAAATGAAGCTAGAAATTTAAATATGCTATATGATATTCCGTTAAATGTAACGGTGGAACTAGGTAGAACGAAACGTTCAGTTAAAGAAATACTAGAATTGACTACTGGTTCGATCATCGAATTAGATAAGTTAGCTGGGGAACCTGTCGATATTTTAGTAAATAACAAATTAATTGCAAAAGGTGAAGTAGTTGTTATTGATGAAAACTTCGGTGTACGTTTAACCGATATTGTAAGCAAGACAGACCGTATTAACAACTTAAAATAATACAAATGTGAGGGATATGATATGAGTAATAAAATTCTTGTCGTTGATGATGCTGCTTTTATGCGAATGATGATTAAAGATATTTTAGTAAAGAATGGGTTTAATGTTGTTGCGGAGGCTGCAGACGGTCTTCAAGCGATTGAAAAGTATAAAGAATTTGAACCAGATTTAGTCACAATGGATATTACGATGCCAGAAATGGATGGAATCGCTGCGTTAAAAGAAATTAAAAAGATTAACCCAAATGCAAAAATCATCATGTGTTCTGCAATGGGACAACAAGCTATGGTAATTGATGCAATTCAAGCTGGAGCTAGAGATTTCATTGTTAAACCATTCCAAGCAGATCGTGTTATCGAAGCGATCTCTAAAACATTATCATAATTCAATAAAATGAAACTATTAAAAGTGTGGTGGGGGATCCCCCACCTATCTTCTTGTTATTCTCTCTACTATTGAGTTGGGAGCATATTACCCGGTAAATGGGATAAATCAATTTGAAGTTGAAGGTGACAACGAATGCGAAAAATTCTTTTTTTAGCGTTGTTGTCGTTTCTAATGGTTATTGTACCGCTAAACAATACAGTTAGTTTTGCGGCACAATCTACACCAACTGTAAATCAATGTTTGGGTCAACAAAATTCAAGTAAATGTGATGATAACAGTAAGAAACGGTCGCAACAAGATATTTCATCAATAGATAAACCCTCAAATCTAACTTTTTTTGACTATATCAAAATGATTTTTTCTTTTATTTTTGTAATGGGATTATTATTTCTTGTTCTATATTGGATTAAGAAAAATGGTACATCTTTTTCAAAAAACGAGTTAGTGAAATCGATCGGTGGAAAGTCAGTAGGATCAAATAAATCTGTCCAATTATTGAAGATTGGAAACTCAATCTATGTCGTAGGTGTTGGTGAGAATGTCACGCTGTTGAAAGAGATCGATGAGGAAGAAGAAAAGACATTAATTACGAAGCAATTTGAAGATAAATTAAATAATGATTTAAAAGTACCTAAGTGGCTAGAAAAGTTTACAAATAGAGATGGTAGTGTTGATAAAAAACAACCACAATCATTTCAATCTCTATTTAAAGAACAATTATCAAGTCTTAATGAACGTAAAAAGTCTCTTTTAAGTAACTTAGGTGAGAAAGGGACTGACAAGAATGAATGATGTTATCCATTACTTAAATTCAAGCAATCCAGAAACAGTTACGACTTCTGTAAAGTTATTACTATTACTTACAGTCCTTTCAATTGCTCCAGGAATTTTAATATTAACGACATGTTTTACAAGAATTGTGATCGTTTTATCGTTTGTTCGTACATCAATTGGAACTCAACAAGTTCCTCCGAATCAAGTATTACTTGGATTAGCTATGTTTTTAACATTCTTTGTAATGGCACCAACATTTCAGCAGGTAAATAAACAAGCTTTGACACCATTATTCAACGATAAAATCACATTAAATCAAGCGTATGATCGTGCATCTGAACCAATCAAAGAGTATATGAGTAAACACACAAGACAGAAGGATTTAGAGTTGTTTATGAGTTATTCAAATGTGAAAAAACCAAAGACAATCAAAGATATTCCACTAACAACTTTAGTACCTGCATATGCAATAAGTGAGCTAAAAACTGCCTTTCAAATGGGATTTATGATTTTTATTCCATTTTTAGTGATTGACATGGTGGTTGCGAGTGTACTGATGTCAATGGGGATGATGATGCTACCTCCAGTTATGATTTCATTACCATTTAAAATACTCCTATTCATTATGGTAGATGGATGGTATTTAGTTGTGAAATCGTTACTTGAAAGTTTTTAAGAGGTGAACTGAATGAGTCAAGAATTTATTATTTCATTAGCACAAAAAGCCATTTATACATTATTTGTTGTCAGTGGGCCTTTACTTATTATTGCCTTGGTTGTTGGACTTGTAGTAAGTATTTTTCAAGCTACGACACAAATTCAAGAACAAACATTGGCATTTATACCTAAAATTGTAGCAGTTTTAGTTGCTTTAATATTTTTTGGTCCTTGGATGCTGACAAAAATCGTTGAGTTCACTTACCAAATTTTTAGTAATTTAAATCAGTTTATAGGGTAATGACAATGAATACTATACTTCAAAGCATACCAGCATTTCTATTGATCTTTGTTCGAATAACGGCATTTTTTGTAACTGCACCTGTTTTTTCAAATCGATCAATTCCAACAATGCATAAAATTGGTTTTTCTTTTTTTGTAAGCTACATAGTCTTTTTTATGGTAAATCAAGGTCCTTTAGGAGCAGTGGATAATTTTATTTTCTTATTGATAAAAGAAGTGATTGTTGGATTGTCGTTAGGAATCATAGCATCAATTGTGATGAGTGCAATTCAAGTGGCTGGAGGATTAATAGACTTTTCGACAGGGTTCTCAATGGCCACTATATTTGACCCACAGACTGGGGTACAATCACCGCTTATGGGACAGTTTTTCAATGTGATTACCATTCTATTTTTATTATCGGTCAATGCACACTATCTTTTACTGCAGGGAATATTAAATAGTTTTAAAGTTATTCCTATTTTTTCAACAGGATTGCATTTTGGACAAGAAGCATTTATTGCCCATATTATTCAAATTTTTATGTCTATGTTTGTAATTGCTTTTCAAATGGCATTACCTGTAGTAGCATCTTTGTTTTTAGTCGATGTTGCACTAGGGATTTTAACCCGTATTGTGCCACAGTTAAACATTTTTGTTGTGGGTATGCCTTTAAAGGTATTAGTTGCATTTGGGTTATTGATAATTGGTATGCCAACCTTCATCGTACTAGTTCAACATATGTTTGAATTAATTACTCAATCGACAAATTCAATCATCCAACTAATTGGAGGGATGAAAAATGGCGTACATTAAGTTAAATCTTCAAACTTTCGCAGGGGAACGAACTGAAAAAGCAACCCCCAAAAAGAGGGAAGAAACGAAGAAAAAAGGTCAGGTAGCTAAAAGCGTAGAGATTAATACAGCTGTGATTTTACTTTCGATGTTTCTCTTTTTACTATTTGGTCGTCAGTTTCTTTTTGACCAATTTCAGCATGTCCTAAAAGAATATTTACAGCATTACTTGTTGGAGGATTTGACACAGACAAATGTACAATCTCTTTTTTCTCATACATACATGCAAATTCTTATATTGATTGGTCCTTTTTTAGGCGTTGCTTTTATCGCCGCAATTGTAGCAAATATATTTCAAGTTGGTTTTAACGTTTCATCTGAGGCAATTAATGTAAAATTTGATCGAATTAATCCATTACAAGGCTTTAAACGAATTTATTCATTACGAGGAATAGTTGAATTAGTTAAATCCCTATTAAAAATAACGATTATAGGAACAGTTACCTTTACGGTAATTTGGCAAAGTAAACAATCCATTCTTAATTTGCCTTATATGAGTATTGATAATGTTGCTAATACAATTTATTCGTTAGCAGTAAAAAGTGGGTTATATGCAGCGATTTCCCTTCTCGTATTGGCTGCATTGGATTTTTTTTACCAACGATTCGATTTTGAGAAAAGTATACGAATGTCCAAACAAGATATAAAAGATGAGTATAAAAAATCAGAGGGTGATCCTCTAATAAAATCAAAAATAAAACAAAAACAAAGAGAAATTGCTATGAGAAGGATGATGCAGGAAATTCCAACTGCAGATGTTGTCATTACTAACCCAACTCACTATGCAATTGCATTAAAGTATGATGAAAAAAAAAGAGATGCTCCTTTTGTAGTTGCAAAGGGAGTTGACCATATGGCATTAAAAATAAAAGAAATTGCTAAAAAAAATGATGTTACAACAATTGAAAATAGACCTTTAGCAAGAGCTCTTTATGCACAAGCAGATATTGGTGATGAAGTTCCAGAAGAGTTTTTTAAAGTTGTAGCTGAAATTTTAGCTTATGTGTATAAGTTAAAAAGAAAAATTTAAGGGGAGAACTCTGAATGTCAGCAAGAAATTTAACAGTGCTAATTTGCGTTATTTTTATTGTCGTTATGTTAGTTATTCCATTACCGACAACGTTAATTAGTTTACTAATAATGGTGAACATGTCGTTCGCATTACTTGTTTTATTACTTTCTATGAATATGAAAGAGCCACTTGAGTTCTCAGTGTTTCCTTCTCTTTTATTATTACTTACGTTATTTCGAATAGGATTAAACGTTTCAACAACTAGAGCAATTTTAACAACAGGACACGCTGGTAACGTAGTAGAAACATTTGGTTCTTTCGTTATTGGTGGAAATGCCATCGTTGGATTTGTTGTGTTTTTAATCTTAATCATTATTCAGTTTATGGTTATTACAAAAGGGGCAGAGCGTGTATCTGAAGTAGCAGCTCGTTTTACACTGGATGCGATGCCTGGTAAACAAATGAGTATCGATGCAGATTTAAATGCTGGAATGATTACGGAGGCACAAGCTAGAGAAAGACGTTCAAAAGTATCTCGTGAGGCTGATTTTTATGGTTCGATGGATGGGGCGAGTAAATTCGTTAAAGGGGATGCAATTGCAACCATTATCATAGTTATCATAAATATTATAGTTGGGATCATTGTTGGTGTCCTGCAGCAAGGCCTAAGTTTTTCAGAAGCTGCCAAGCAATTTACTGTTTTAACAGTTGGGGATGGAATAGTAAGCCAAATTCCTGCACTTTTAATTTCAACTGCAACAGGTATTATGGTAACGCGTTCTGGTTCTGAGGATAATTTAGCGTCTGAATTAACAGCTCAATTGTTCTCTTATCCTACTTTACTATATATTGCTGCAGGAGCTATCACTCTATTAGGTTTATTCACGCCTATAAGTAATCTTGTAACGATGCCTGTTGGGATTTTACTAGCAGTTGGTGGATATCAATTATCTCGAAAACCTAAAGTTGATGAATCCTTAATTGAAGAGCAACAAGAGGAAGTCGTAACGAATGATTTGAAAACGCCAGAAAGTGTTGTGAAGTTACTTCAAGTTGATCCAATTGAGTTTGAATTTGGTTATGGTCTGATACCATTAGCAGATACAAATCAAGGTGGAGACCTATTAGACAGAATTGTTATGATTAGGCGTCAACTAGCAATCGAATTAGGGCTAGTGATCCCAGTTGTACGTATTCGCGATAATATCCAACTTCAACCGAATGAATATGTGTTGAAAATTAAAGGGAATGAAGTGGCTAAAGGGGAGCTTCTACTTGACCACTATTTAGCACTTAGTCCTGGATATGATGAGCCGTCAATTGAAGGAATTGATACGTTTGAACCTTCATTTGGATTGCCAGCAAAATGGATTTCTGAGGAAATGAGAGAAAGAGCAGAAATGTTTAATTACACAGTGGTGGATCCTCCATCAGTTGTTTCAACTCATATTACAGAAATCATTAAAAACTACGCTCATGAATTATTAGGAAGACAAGAAACTAAGAATCTAATAGATCACTTAAAAGAAAATTATGCAATATTGGTAGAGGAAGTAACACCAAATCCACTGTCTATTGGGGATATTCAAAAAGTTCTTGGTAAGTTATTAAAAGAAAAGGTTTCGATTCGCAACCTTCCAGTAATTTTTGAAGCTTTAGCTGATTATGGTAGATATACAACGGATCCTGATGTCTTAACAGAATATGTTCGTCAGGCACTTGCAAGGCAAATTACGAGTCAATATAGTCAAAATGGAGATTCACTCAAAGTGATTACACTTTCAGGACAAGCTGAAAAATTAATTGCAGATTCTGTTTCACAAACTGAACATGGAAACTATTTATCAATGGATCCAACTATGTCCGGGCAATTTATCCAAGCAGTTAATAAAGAGGTCGAAGAAATGACGATGCAACAACAGCAACCGATCATTCTTTGTTCTCCAACTGTAAGGATGTATGTTAAACAGTTGATTGAAAGGTATATGCCATCATTACCTGTCCTTTCATATAATGAATTAGACGCAGAGCTTGAAGTTCAAAGTGTAGGAGTCGTGAGGGTAGAATGAAAGTAAAAAAAATTATTGCACCAACAATGGCTGAAGCAATGAAAAAAGTTTCTGAGGAACTCGGTCAAGATGCGGTCATTCTTAACTCTCGAGTTGTTAGGGATGGTGGAGTTTTCGGATTCTTTACAAAGAAGAAATTCGAGGTAATTGCTGCTTTAGACCAGTCACCAAATACTATTAAACAATCAAAAACATTAAAACCAATTCAAAAAACAGTTGAAGTAAACAATCCAAATGAATTTGTACCATTTTCATTTGAAGCGCCAATTAATAAACCGCAAAATGACATGAATCAAAAAAATCAGAACGATCAATCTCATCTAATTGGTGAAATGAAGGAATTGAAGTCTATGTTGACAACCCTTCAAAAACAACAAAATGGTGAAGAAATTTTACCTCCTCAATTAGAGAACATAAAAGACGATCTATTTGAGCAAGATGTATTGCCGAGTATAATCGAAAAAATCGTAAATGAAATAAGGCCTAGAATGGCTCTTCAATCGAATCAAGTATCTGATGAACAAATACATAGTTGGATGAAAGATTTAATTCTTGATTTAATATCGAATTTTGATTTCGGTCATAGACACGATGAAATAAAATACGTAAATGTAGTTGGACCAACTGGAGTAGGGAAGACTACAACTCTTGCAAAAATAGGTGCTGAAGCAGTATTAAAATATCGTAAAAAAGTTGCGTTTATTACAACTGACACATATCGAATTGCTGCAATTGACCAATTAAAAACGTATGCAACAATCTTAAATGTTCCTATAGAAGTTTGCTATAATCTTGAAGATTTTAAAGCTGCAAAGGAAAAGTTTTTAAATTATGATTTAGTTTTGATTGATACCTCGGGGCGAAACTTTAGAGATGCAATATATGTTGAGGAACTTAAGAAAATAATCGATTTTAGTGAACTTGAAACTTATTTAGTTTTAGCTGTGACTTCTAAATATAAAGATATGAGAAAAATTTTTGATCAATTTCATTCAATTCCAATTAAAAAAGTTGTATTTTCTAAAATTGATGAGACTGAGTCATATGGTTCAATCTTGAATTTTATTGTTGAAAAGCAAATAGGTGTTGCTTATTTAACAAATGGCCAAAACGTCCCAGATGATATTGTTGAAGGTAGTCCATCAAAAATCTATTCAATTTTATCAAAGGAAGTAGCTTATGAATGATCAAGCAGCTAGATTAAGAGAACAATTAAGAAATAGCAGTCATAGAATTTCAAGCAAAGCTATAGCGGTGGTAAGTGGAAAAGGTGGAGTAGGAAAATCAAATTTTAGTTTGAATTTTGCCATTTCTCTCTGTAAAAGGGGAAAAAAGGTTCTTCTAATTGATTTAGATATAGGTATGGGAAATATTGATGTTTTATTAGGTTCTGTGACTAATTTATCAATTATTGACATTTTTAGTAAAAAAATGACAATTCGTGATATTATGAACATAGGACCTGAAAATCTACATTATATTTCTGGAGGTTCGGCTTTTTCATCTATTTTTTCTTTGGATGAGGGAAAATTAGGATTACTTTTATCACAGCTAGAAGAAGCTACGGTAGATTTTGACATTATTCTATTTGATATGGGTGCAGGGGTGAGTGATCAAACATTAAAATTACTTCGAGCGATGCATGAAATAATTGTTATCACAACTCCAGAACCGACAGCAATTACAGATGGATATGCAATGATCAAACATTTAATCGTAGATGGAAATGAATCAGATATTTCAATAATTGTTAATCGTTCTAGTTCTAGAGCTGAAGGAACTTCAGTTGCTTCTAGGTTGAAACAGGCTATTAAGCACTTTATGAATGTTGATATTCATTTCTTGGGATTAATAGCTGATGATGCAGTTGTGAGAAAAGCTGTTATTGCACAATCTCCATTTATATTATTTTCTTCTACTAGTCAAGCATCAAAAAATATTGATGATATTGCAAGAAAGTACGTTAATGAGCAACAAGTAAAAGAAGTGTCTTTTTCCTTTATACATCGTGTTAAATCTTTATTTTTAAAAAGGTAGTGATATTCTTGAGCAAAATAAATGTACTAATTGTAGATGATTCAGCATTCATGAGGAAAGTAATTTCATCTATGATATCTTCAGATGATCAAATTGAAGTTATTGCAACAGCAAAGAATGGTATGGAAGCAGTAGAAAAAGTTAAACAACTCAAACCAGATGTTGTAACGCTTGATATTGAAATGCCTAAACTAAACGGATTAGAGGCATTAAAGATAATTATGAAAGAATCTCCTGTCCCTGTTGTCATGTTGTCTAGTCTTACAAAAGAAGGAGCATCTAGCACGATTTTGGCAATGGAAAATGGGGCAGTGGACTTTGTTCAAAAGCCTTCAGGTTCTATTTCACTTGATATAGACCTAGTTCAGGATGAGTTAATTAAGAAAGTAAAAATGGCAGTAAATGTAAATGTAAAAAACCTTGTAAATCATCAACCTATAAAGCAATTTTCATCATTTGAAAATAATAGGAAAGAAAATTTACATGAAAGAGCTTCGCAAATCGTTTGCTTAGGAACTTCAACAGGAGGACCTAAAGCACTTCAAGAAGTCCTTTCAAAATTACCTGAAAGATTTAAAAAACCTATATTTATTGTGCAACATATGCCGAGTGGGTTTACAAATTCGCTAGCAAATCGTTTAGATAAACTTTCTAATATACATGTGAAAGAAGCAGAACATGGTGAAAAAGTTGAACAATCGACAGCGTATATTGCTCCAGGTGGATATCACATGGTAGTTAATCAAAGAAATAACGAATTATTTATTGAATTAAATAAGGAACCTCAAATAAGTGGGCATCGTCCTTCCGTTGATGTACTGTTTGAATCAGTTAGTAATCTTACTGGATATCATGTTATATCAGTCATTTTAACAGGAATGGGTTCAGATGGTTCAAAAGGATTAATAAAAATAAAAGAAAAATTAAGTTCGATCGCCATTGCTGAGTCTGAAGAAACATCTGTAGTCTTTGGGATGCCAAAAGCGGCAATTGCAACAAAATTAGTCGATGAAATAGTAACTATCCAGAATATAGCAGATACCATAATAAAACATTCCAATTAATAGGGGAGTACATATATGGAAATGAATCAATACTTAGATATATTTCTTGATGAAAGTAGAGAACATTTGCAAAGTATTAATGAGAATTTATTAGAACTTGAAAAAGATCCTACTAACCTTTCAATTGTTAATGAAATATTTAGAAGTGCCCATACATTAAAAGGTATGTCTGCAACAATGGGCTATG
This sequence comes from Gottfriedia endophytica, assembly GCF_017814275.1. GTDB lineage: Bacteria > Bacillota > Bacilli > Bacillales > Bacillaceae_G > Gottfriedia > Gottfriedia endophytica. Next base: position 102,219 of record NZ_JAGIYQ010000009.1, on the reverse strand, counting down.
AAGATTTAGCTAAATTAACTCATAGAATGGAAAATGTTCTTGATGGTATTCGAAACAATAAAATTAAAGTTAACTCAAATTTACTTGATGTCGTTTTTCAATCCATTGATGATTTAGAAGCTATGGTTGGTTCGATAAGTTCAGGTGGAGATGGTAAAAGAGATGTTCACGAGATTGTTAGATTACTAGCAGAAATTGAAAATGGCGGGGTAGTAGCTAAGGAAGAAGTAGCTGCAACAGCTGAAGCAACTATATCAAATTTAGAATACGATGAATATGAAATTACTGTGCTACAGGAGTCAAAAGAACAAGGATATGAAATAGTAGAGTTGAAGGTTGAACTTTCAACAAATTGTTTATTAAAAGCTGCAAGATCATATATGGTGTTTGAAACTTTAGAACAAAATGGTGAGGTTATTAAAAGTAATCCTTCAGTAGAGAAAATTGAAGAAGAACAATTCGATAACTTCTTTTTCGTTACATATATTACACAAAACAATATCGAGGAAATTAAACAAAAGTTATTGAATATTTCCGAAATAGAAAATGTTGGATTTACGAATGTTGATCTTGATATCCTTATATCCTCGCGTAATGTAGATCACAATGACTCAAATGAAGAATCAAAAGTAACTGAAGAAACAAACGCTAACGAAGATATGTCAAAAGAAAATGCAGAGAAGGAAGCACAAGCAAAAGAGCAGACTTCAAAAACAAAGACAACGCAACAAAATACTAAAACAATTCGAGTAAATATCGAACGATTAGATATCTTAATGAATTTATTTGAAGAATTAGTTATCGATCGTGGACGTTTAGAACAGCTTTCTCGAGAGTTAAATCATAGCGAACTTCAAGAAACAGTTGAACGTATGACAAGGGTGTCTAGTGATTTACAAAATATTATATTAAATATGCGAATGATTCCAATTGATACAGTGTTTAACCGCTTCCCAAGAATGGTTAGACAATTGGCAAAGGATTTAAATAAAAAAATTGATTTACAAATAATTGGTGCGGAAACTGAACTTGATCGTACAGTAATCGATGAGATTGGGGATCCGTTAGTTCATTTAATTCGCAATGCACTTGATCATGGAATCGAAAAGCCTGAAATCCGAGTGCAAAAAGGGAAATCTGAAACCGGTACAGTAGAATTAAAGGCTTATCACAGTGGGAACCATGTATTTATAGAAGTAAAAGAAGATGGTGCTGGAATTAGTAGTGAAAAAATTCTAGAAAAAGCGATTTCTAAAAAAGTAATTACAAGACAAGCTGCATCTTCACTTACTGAACAACAAATCTTTGAATTAATTTTTGCATCAGGTTTTTCAACTGCTGAAAAAATTTCAGATGTGTCTGGCCGAGGTGTTGGTTTAGACGTAGTTAAGAGCAAAATCGAGGCTCTAGGAGGATCAGTAACGGTTACTTCTGAGCTCGGTAGAGGAACTACTTTCTCAATCCAATTACCATTAACATTATCAATTATTTCTGTCATGTTAGTTGAATTGCAAGATGAAAAATATGCTATTCCGTTATCATCAATAATTGAGACTGCTTATGTGAAAAAATCAGATATTCTAAGTGCTCATAATCAAAAGGTTATTGATTTTAGAGGTAAGGTTGTTCCTCTTTTATTCTTAAATGACTTATTTAATGTTCCAAATAGTAATGAACAAGTTGAAGATGGTTATTCGATTGTAATTGTTCGCAAAGGAGAAAAATTAGCTGGACTAGTAGTTGATTCTTTTATTGGCCAACAAGAAATCGTTCTAAAATCGCTTGGTAACTATTTAACCAATGTTTTTGCAATCTCGGGAGCAACTATTTTAGGTGATGGCCAAGTTGCTTTAATCATTGATTGTAATGCTTTAATTAAATAACTGTTAGGAGAATAAACGATGATTGCCCAAGAAGAAAAAGTAATCGTTTTTGAATTAAATAATGAAGAATATTGTATACCAGTTAAATTTGTAAAATCAATTGAAAAAATTCAATATATCACACGTGTCCCTAAGGTGGAACCATTTGTTAAGGGGGTTATAAATCTTAGAGGAGTTGTAACACCTATTATTGACTTAAGGTTACGATTCGATTTTCCAGAATTACCTTTTAATGAACAAACTAGAATTATTATCGTTTCAATTAATGAAAAAGAAGTTGGATTCATTGTAGATTCTGCAAATGATGTATTAGACGTTGAGCAATCACAAATTGAATCAGCACCTGAAGTAGTTGGTGAAATTGAGCGAGATTATATTAAAGGTGTTGCCAAACTTGATAAACGTTTATTAATTTTACTAGATTTAGAGAATATACTTGATCCATCATATGAAACAAATACTAATGTATAAGAGGGATAAATTATGCCTTTTATGGATGAAATAAAAACAATTCATTTAGATATTTTAAGAGAGATCGGTAATATTGGAGCAGGTAATGCAGCAACTGCACTTTCTACATTACTAAATCAAAAAGTTGACATGAGTGTCCCTAAAGTAGAGGTTGTTTCATTTAATGAAATGATGGAATTAGTTGGCGGCCCTGAAAATGTAGTGGTTTCTATCTACTTTAGAATAGATGGTGAAGCCCCTGGAAGTATGTATTTTGTTATGAGTTTAGAACAGGCTACATCCATCATTAGCCGATTAATTGACGATAATACCTTTACAATTGAACAAATTGAAAATCATCCTTTTGCCGTTTCTGCTATTCAGGAAGTAGGGAATATATTAATCGGCTCATATGTTTCATCTTTATCAGATTTTACACAACTGAATCTACAGCATTCAGTTCCATCGTTATCAATTGATATGTTTGGAGCAATAATTAGTTACGGTTTAATGGAAATTGGACAAGTTAGCGATGTGGCAATTGTAGTAGATACAGTATTTTTTGCTGAATCAGATAAACAAAATGAAGAGTTAAATGGCCATTTTTTCCTTTTGCCAGATCCTGATAGCTTTACGAAAATTTTTTCTTCATTAGGGATAAGTGACAATGGATAAAACAGAACAACTTATTAATATTGGTATTGCAGAATTAGGAGTAGTGAAAGGAAATCAAGTTATCCGCACTTGTGGACTAGGGTCCTGTGTTGGAGTAGTAGTATTTGATGGAGAACGGAAAATTGCTGGTATGGTCCACATCATGCTACCAGATTCGGGACTCGCAAGAGATAATCATGTAAATGAAGCAAAATTTGCAGATACTGGGATTAATGCTTTAGTAGAAAAAGTAGTGTTAAGTGGCGGTAGAAGATCATCCTTAAAGGCTAAATTAGCCGGTGGGGCTCAAATGTTTCAATTCTCATCATCTAGTGACACGATGAGAATAGGTCCGAGAAACGTCGAAGCAGTTTTACAACAATTAGAAAAATTGCAGATACAGGTGTTAGGTTCAGATGTTGGTGGTAGCAAAGGTAGAACCATTGAATTTTCACCAGATAACTCACTATTAAACATAAAAATTGTAAGTCAGGGTGTAATCATTATTTAGTAAGTAGCTGAGGTGAATAACAATGTCGATTGTTCAAAAAAGTGATTCGCAAAATTATTGGAAAAAATGGGTTGAAGATCGAGATAAATATGCTGGGGATGCATTAATTCGTATTTATTTGCCATTAGTAAATTTTCAGGTAAGTCGAATCTCTCAAAATCTACCATCAAATGTAAGTAGAGATGAATTAAAAAGTTTTGGAATGATGGGTCTTTATGATGCACTTGAAAAATTTGATCCAAATCGAGATTTAAAATTTGAAACATATGCGTCAATTCGGATTAGAGGTAGTATAATGGATGGCCTTCGAAAGGAAGATTGGCTACCACGAACAACCAGGGATAAAGCTAAAAAAATTGAGCATGCAATTGAATCATTAGAACAAAAGCTCCAAAGGAAGGCTACAGCTGAAGAGATTGCTGTACAAACTGGATTTTCTTCTACTGAAGTGGTGGGAGTAATAAACGACGTGTTTTTCTCGAATTTACTTTCTGTCGATGAGCAAATAAAAGAAGACGGAGACGGACAAGTCAATTTTATACAAACATTAAAAGATACATATACGTTAACACCTGAAGAGGAAATATTAAAAGAAGAACAGATCGAGCACTTGTCAAAGACAATTACGACTGATTTAAATGAAAAAGAACAAACTGTTATAAGTTTATTTTACGTTGAAGAATTAACATTTACAGAAATTGGAGTCATATTAAATTTATCTACATCTAGGGTTTCACAAATTCATGCGAAATCAATTTTCAAATTAAGGGAATTATTAAATAAATCTATGTAAAAAGATTTATTTAATTTTAGGCTCTGTTAAAGTATTTTGTTGATAATTAATAAAGATGATTTTATTAATTATCAACATTTTTATATAACAGAGCCTAATTTTAATGGCTTTTTCTATATGATTGTTATTATTTAAGATTTTTGATTAATAAGTTGATTGGAGCGGAAGGTCCGAGACTCCTGTGGGAATAGCGGGACAGGTGAGACCCCGCAGGAGCGATAGCGACGAAGAGGCTCACCGCACGCCCCACGGAAAGCGAGTGCCATGGAGCGGAAATCAACTAATCGCATGCTTAAATACAACAAAGTTTATGAAATCAGCCATTTTAATTCAATTCATAGTCGTAACAGCAGGAAGTGATTAGTAAAATGATTGGATTATTTATTACATGTATAATCCTGATTCTTTTCATATGTATTTGGAACATCTATTTAACTATACAACTATCAAAATATAAAGAAATGGAATCTTCATTTATCCATTTAAAAAATGAGACAGAGGATGTTTTATATACATTTATAGAGGAATGGAAAGAAGAAAATGAGGAATTTTTGAATAAATTAGCAAATAAGCCGCATACTGACAAAGTAGAATTGAAAGAACAAATTCTTGAATCAGATTCAAAGCCTTTTACTACTTATGAATATAGAGAAGATGAAAACAACATTAATTACAACGAGTTTATATCTTATGATCAAGAAAATACTCAAAGTAACTTTTCAATTCAAAAAGAAGAAACTTCTCAGATCAGTGAATTTGAGAGAATCTTAAAATTGCAAAAAGAAGGATACACTATTGATGAAATAGCCAAGAAATTAGACAAAGGTAAGACTGAGATCGAACTAATGTTAAAACTACGAATATGAAATCATTTTCTTACTTGATTATCATTAACGTATATGCTATAGTAATTGATGGTGTTAATACACACGCTTACTGATTTTCTTACTGGTGCTACCCTGATAGGGAGTGGTAGGAAAAAGTGATGTTAGCGGAGGAAAAAGAACCATTAGGAGGAAGAAACATGTCAGTTATTTCTATGAAACAATTGTTAGAAGCTGGTGTTCACTTCGGTCACCAAACACGCCGTTGGAACCCAAAAATGAAACGTTACATCTTTACAGAGCGTAACGGAATCTACATCATCGACCTACAAAAAACAGTTAAAAAGGTTGAAGAATGTTACAACGTAATGAAAGGAATCGCAGCTGAAGGCGGCAACATTCTTTTCGTTGGTACAAAAAAACAAGCTCAAGAAGCTATTAAAGACGAAGCTATTCGTTCTGGAATGTACTTCATCAACCAACGTTGGTTAGGTGGTACATTAACAAACTTCCAAACAATCCAAAAACGTGTTAAACGTTTAAAAGATATCGAAAGAATGCAAGAAGATGGCACTTTCGAAGTATTACCTAAAAAAGAAGTTATCCAACTTAAAAAAGAATTAGAACGTCTTGAAAAATTCTTAGGCGGCATCAAAGATATGAAACAACTTCCAGATGCACTGTTTGTTGTTGATCCTCGCAAAGAGCGTATTGCTGTTGCTGAAGCACGTAAGTTAAACATTCCTATCATCGGTATTGTTGATACTAACTGTGATCCAGATGAAATCGATCATGTTATCCCAGCAAACGACGATGCTATTAGAGCTGTAAAACTTCTTACATCAAAAATGGCAGATGCGATTCTTGAAGCGAAACAAGGCGAAGAAATTACAACTGCTTAATGAATGATGGAAGGTGATAAGAGGTTTAGCCTTTTATCACCTTTTTTAAGGTAAATTTCAATTAATGGACAAAGAAATTAATTGTCCTTTTACATTGTTAAAAATATAATAAACAATAGATATACATAAGGAGATGAATACAATGGCTATTACTGCACAAATGGTAAAAGAATTACGTGAAAAAACTGGCGCAGGTATGATGGATTGTAAAAAAGCGTTAACTGAAACAAACGGAGATATGGATCAAGCGATTGACTACTTACGTGAAAAAGGTATCGCGAAAGCAGCTAAGAAAAACGATCGTATCGCAGCAGAAGGTTTAACTTTTGTTGAAGTTAACGGAAATGACGCTGTATTATTAGAAGTTAACTCAGAAACTGATTTCGTTGCTAAAAACGAAGGATTCAAAGAGTTAATCGCTGCTCTTGCAAAACACATCGTTACAAACAAACCTGCAACAGTTGAAGAAACATTACAACAAACAATTTCAACTGGTGAAACTGTTGAAACTTACATCAACCATGCAATTGCTAAAATTGGAGAAAAAATCTCTTTACGTCGTTTTGAACTTGTTTCAAAAACAGATGCAGATGCTTTCGGCGCATACTTACATAGTGGCGGACGTATTGGTGTTTTAACTGTTGTAGAAGGAACTACAAATGAAGAAGTTGCAAAAGATGTTTCAATGCACATCGCTGCAATTAACCCTAAATACATTTCTCGTGATGCTGTATCACAAGAAGAAGTTGACCATGAGCGTCAAATCTTAACTCAACAAGCTTTAAACGAAGGTAAACCAGAAGCTATCGTTGCGAAAATGGTTGAAGGTCGTATTGGTAAATACTTCGAAGAGATTTGCTTATTAGATCAATCGTTTGTTAAAAACCCAGACGTAAAAGTAGGTAAATTCGTTGAATCTGCTGGCGGAACTGTAAAATCTTTCGTTCGTTATGAAGTTGGAGAAGGTTTAGAAAAACGCGAAGATAACTTTGCTGAAGAAGTAATGAATCAAGTAAAAGGTAACTAATTATTAAGGTTAGTTCAGTATAATAAAAAATAAGGGGACACTATGTGTTCCCTATTTTTAAAGGAATAGAATACAGTAGGAATTGACGTATAACGGAGGTAATTATGAGTAGTGCAAAGTATAAGCGCGTAGTTCTAAAACTTAGTGGTGAAGCATTAGCAGGCGGACAGGGGTTCGGTATAAACCCAAGCATAATTAAATCAATTGCACAACAAGTTAAAGAAATCGCTGAATTAGATGTAGAGGTTGCTGTAGTTGTTGGTGCCGGAAATATTTGGCGTGGAAAAACAGGTAGTGAAATGGGAATGGACCGAGCTACTGCAGATTATATGGGTATGCTAGGAACAGTAATGAACTCTTTAGCACTTCAAGATAGCCTTGAATCATTAGATGTTCAGTCACGTGTTCAAACATCAATTGAAATGAGACAGGTTGCAGAGCCTTATATTCGTAGAAAAGCAATTCGCCATCTTGAAAAGAAACGTGTTGTTATTTTTGCGGCTGGTACTGGAAATCCTTATTTCTCTACTGATACGACAGCAGCATTACGTGCGGCTGAAATTGAAGCAGATGTTATTTTAATGGCAAAAAATAATGTTGATGGTGTATACAATGCAGACCCATCAATTGATGAAAATGCTGTAAAATATGATACCTTAACTTACTTAGATGTCTTAAAAGAAGGTTTAGGTGTAATGGACTCAACTGCTTCTTCACTTTGTATGGACAATGATATTCCTCTTATTGTATTCTCAATCATGGAAGAAGGTAACATTAAGCGTGCAGTGTTAGGCGAAAACATTGGAACAATTGTAAAGGGGAAATAAAAATGGCTAATCAAATCATATCTTCTGCAAAAGAAAAAATGACAAAAGCTGTATCAGCATATTCAAGAGAGCTTGCAACAGTAAGAGCTGGTCGTGCGAATCCAGCTATTCTTGATAAAGTAGTAGTTGATTACTATGGTGCACCAACACCTATTAATCAAATGGCTAACATATCAGTGCCTGAAGCTAGACTACTTATGATTACTCCGTACGATAAATCGATTTTAAGTGAAATCGACAAAGCGATCCAAAAAGCGGATTTAGGTTTAAATCCATCAAATGATGGATCAATCATTCGTATTGCTTTTCCTGCTTTAACTGAAGAACGTCGTAAAGATTTAGTAAAAGTAGTGAAAAAATATGCTGAAGATGCAAAAGTTGCTGTTCGTAATGTTCGTCGTGATGCGAATGACGATTTAAAGAAATTAGAAAAAAATGGTGACATCACTGAAGATGAATTACGTGGATATTCTGATGATATCCAAAAGCAAACTGATGCTCACATTGAAAAAATTGATTCAATTACAAAAGAAAAAGAAAAAGAAATACTAGAAGTTTGATAAATAATCATTTAGATTAAATATATAAGCTTTGAGTAAAAAGACCCTCTGCCTTAAGGGGGTTTTTTTACTCAATTCTACAATAATTTGATTTACGATATATCGGAGGATAGAAAATGTTTAAAGGTTTTTCTTTTAGAAAAAGAAAAGAGCAAGAGCCAATAGTACCTCCAACAAAATTAGATGTAAATAATGATTCTACGATTCCAGGGCATGTAGCAATCATTATGGACGGAAATGGTAGATGGGCTAAAAAACGTAACTTACCAAGGATAGCAGGGCACCATGAAGGCATGAAGGTAGTTCGGAAAATCGCTAGAGAAGCAAATTCATTAGGGATAAAAGTGCTTACATTGTATGCATTTTCTACTGAAAATTGGAAACGTCCTCGAACAGAAGTAGAATTTTTAATGAAGTTACCTCAAGAATTTTTAGGAACATTTTTACCTGAACTGATAGAAGAGAATGTTCAAGTTCGATTAATGGGTAACGAAAATCAACTTCCTAGCTATACAGTTGAAGCTGTGAAAAAAGCAGTAGAAGCTACAAAGAATAATACAGGAATGATTTTAAACTTCGCTTTGAATTACGGTAGTAGAGATGAAATGATTCAATCGATCAAGGCAATTGCAAATGACGTAAAAGAAAATAAAATTGCAATTGAATCGATTGATGAAGCATTATTCAATGACTATTTAATGACCAGTGAGTTAGGAGATCCTGATCTATTAATTCGAACTAGTGGAGAACTTCGTATTAGTAATTTTATGCTTTGGCAAATTGCTTATAGTGAACTGTATTTTACCGATGAATTTTGGCCAGACTTCACAGAAGAAAGCTTAAGAAATGCAATTTTAGAATACCAAAATAGATCGCGTCGTTTTGGTGGAGTTTGAGAAAGTGGTGAAGAGCTTTGAAGGAAAGAATCATTACTGGAATTGTAGCTGGAGTTTTGTTTTTATCAATCGTAATTTACGGTAAATGGCCGTTTTCGCTCTTAATTTTTGCATTAGGAACAATAGGTTATTTTGAATTAATTAAGATGAAAAAACAAGATGTATTTAGTCCACCAACTGTAATTGGCCTTCTTCTTACATGGTTGGCCATTATACCAAATGATTGGTCGATGAATATGTTTCAATATGGGATAGATAAATCTGATCTATTAATTATCTTGTTACTATTACTTCTATCATATACTGTACTAACTAAGAATACATTTACTTTTGAGGATGCTTCATTTGTAACGTTATCTGCACTGTATGTTGGATATGGATTCCATTACATGCATGAGATTAGATTAATGGGATTAGCAGATTTGTTTTTTCCATTATTTGTTATATGGGCAACTGATAGTGGTGCTTATTTTATCGGAAAAGCATTTGGTAAAACAAAGCTATGGCCAGAAATTAGTCCGAATAAGACGATTGAGGGATCTTTAGGCGGCGTGGTTTGTGCGATAGTTGTTGCGGTAATTTTATCATTTGTGTTAACTTTAAATTATTCGGTAATCTATTTGATTTTTGTAGCAATTTTAGTTTCAGTATTTGGACAAATAGGAGATTTAGTTCAGTCTGCATATAAAAGATATTATGGGGTAAAGGATTCTGGTAAGATTCTTCCTGGTCATGGCGGTATTTTAGATCGATGCGATAGCTGGATCTTTACTTTCCCAATCGTCTATTTATTATTTGTCCTATAGTTGTATTGCTTTCATAAGGAGTTGTAAGAAATGAAGAAAATCAGCTTACTTGGAGCAACTGGCTCAATTGGCACTCAAACAATTGATTTAATTCGTAATCAACCTTCTGACTATCAGTTAGTTGCATGTTCAGCTGGTACAAGGGTTGAAGAGTTAGTTCAAATTATTTTAGAGTTTAAGCCGCAAGTTGTTTCAGTAGCAGGAAAAGAAGAGGCTGAAAAGTTAAAAACTTTCGCGCTGCCTTCTGAGACAAGCGTTTACTACGGAGAAGAAGGTTTAATTGAAGTTGCAACTCACCACGAATCAGATATAGTTGTTAATGCGGTTATGGGAAGTGTAGGTTTAACTCCAACAATGAAGGCAATTCAATGTGGAAAAACAATTGCACTTGCCAATAAAGAAACACTTGTAACTGCAGGTCATATTGTAATGGCAGAAGCTAAAAAATATGGAGTAAGTATATTACCTGTTGATAGCGAACATTCTGCGATTTATCAATGTTTAAATGGTGAAAATTATCAAAACATAAATAAGTTAATTATTACGGCATCAGGTGGTAGTTTTCGCGACTTAACTCGTAATCAATTAACCAATGTAACAATTGAGGATGCATTAAATCATCCAAATTGGTCAATGGGAGCAAAAATTACAATCGATTCAGCTTCTATGATGAACAAAGGATTAGAGGTAATTGAAGCGCATTGGTTATTTAATATGCCATATGATCAGATTGACGTTATTTTACACCGTGAAAGTGTCATCCATTCAATGGTAGAGTTTATTGATGGAAGTGTCATGGCACAATTAGGTACACCGGATATGAGAGTGCCAATTGCGTATGCGTTAAATTATCCAGATCGAAAACCAATACAAAACCATACGTTTTTAGATTTGATTAAATTTGGTCGTCTTCATTTTGAAGAAATGGATTTAAATCGTTTTAGATGTTTAAAATATGCTTATGATGCTGGAAAAGCAGGTGGAAGCATGCCAACTGTTTTAAACGCAGCAAATGAAATTGCGGTAAGTGCATTTTTGCATAAGAGAGCTAGTTTCCTTCAAATTGAGGAATTAATTGAAAATGCATTGGAAAATCATTCTATCATTTCAAATCCAACATTAGAGGAAATTCAGCTGATCGACGAAGAAACTAGAAAGTACGTTTCATCACTTATAAAGTAAAGGTGGTAATACATATGCAAACGGCAATTGCGTTTATCGTAATCTTTGGAGTACTTGTTTTTTTCCATGAACTAGGGCATTTGTATTTCGCAAAAAGAGCTGGGATTCTTTGTCGGGAATTTGCGATTGGATTTGGACCAAAAGTTTTTTCTTTCTTCAAAAATGAAACAATGTACACGATTAGATTATTACCACTTGGTGGATATGTTAGGTATGCTGGAGAAGATCCTGAAACTGATGAAATTAAACCAGGTACACATGTTGGATTGCTATTTAATCAACAAAATGAGGTAATAAAATTAGTAGTTGATGGATTTGACAGGTTTCAAGATTTATTATTTGTCGAAGTTGATTCAATAGACTTAGAACATAAATTGGAACTTATCGGTGTCGAAGAAGGCAAAGAACAAATCCAGACCTTCAAAATTAATGAAAAAGCCTTCGTCGTTAATGAAGGAAAAGAAAATCAAATTGCGCCTTATAATCGTCAATTTAATAGTAAATCAGTTGGAAAACGTGCAATTGCTATTTTTGCAGGTCCAATGATGAATTTTGTTTTAGCGTTTTTCATTTTTATCTTGCTAGGATTATTACAAGGAACTCCTGTAAATGATGCGAAAATTGGACAATTAGTTTCAAGTGGTCCAGCATCACAAGCTGGTTTAAAAACAGGTGATGTTGTACTTTCAATTAATAATCAACCAGTTTCAAAATGGGATGAAGTAGTTGATATAGTAAGAAAAAATCCAGATCAAAATTTAAAATTTATTATTAAGCGTGATAACCAAGATAAAACATTTACTGTTATTCCTAAGGCAGAAACATCGAAGGGTACTAAATACGGATTAATTGGAGTTTATCAACCAGTTGAAAAAAATATCCTTACTTCTGTAAAATATGGAGTAACAGAAACGATTAACTGGACGAAAGAAATTGTGACTGCTGTTGGCCATTTAGTAACAGGACAGTTTTCAATTAATAATCTTTCTGGTCCAGTAGGAATCTATCAAGTAACTGAACAAGCTACACAAGCTGGAATCTTTTATTTGATGAAATGGGCAGCATTTTTAAGCATTAACTTAGGAATAATGAATTTATTACCATTACCTGCGTTAGATGGTGGAAGATTATTATTCTTTGCGATTGAAGCATTAAGAGGTCGTCCAATTGACCGTCAAAAAGAAGGCATTGTGCATTTTATTGGTTTTGCACTTTTGATGCTTTTAATGATTATTGTAACTTGGAACGATATTAAACGATTATTTATGTAAAAGGCTTTTTACATAAATAGCCATGTAAAAAAATTGAGTCTGTCCTTAGAGAATCATTTGTATTTCTAAATGGACAGTCTCTTTCATTATTTAATGAGGTGAATGAAATGAAACAAAGCTTGGTCTTTAGCCCAACATTACGAGAAGTACCAGCTGATGCAGATATTAAAAGCCATCAATTGTTACTTAGAGCAGGTTTTATTAGACAAAATGCATCTGGAATCTATAGCTTTTTACCGTTAGGTCATAAAGTACTTCAAAAAGTAGCAAACATTGTCCGTGAAGAAATGAATAAGGCTGGAGCAATGGAAATGTTAATGCCATCCCTTCAAGCTCAAGAATTATGGGAGGAATCTGGTCGCTGGGAAAACTTTGGACCAGAACTAATGAGATTACGTGATCGTCATGGAAGAGGCTTTGCTTTAGGGGCAACTCATGAAGAGGTTGTAACTTCAGTTATTCGTGATGAATTAAAATCCTACAAAAAATTACCAATTACACTCTATCAAATCCAATCAAAATTCCGTGATGAAAAACGACCTCGCTTTGGTTTGTTACGTGGACGTGAATTTATGATGAAGGACGCTTATTCTTTTCATGCATCTCAAGAAAGCTTGGATGAAGTATATGATCGTTTGTTCCAAGCATATAGTAACATTTTCACTCGTTGTGGATTAAACTTCCGTGCCGTAGTTGCTGATTCTGGAGCAATGGGTGGTAAAGATACACACGAATTTATGGTATTATCAGATATAGGTGAAGATACAATTGCATTTTCAACTGACTCTAGCTACGCTGCTAATATCGAAATGGCACCAGTAGTTGTAGATTATTCTCCAAGTTTAGATGTACTTGCAGATATTGAAAAGGTTTCAACACCTAACAAAAAAACAATTGAAGAAGTAACTGAATTTCTAAACTTACCAGTAGAAAAAAGTATCAAAACACTTCTTTTTAAAGCGGATAATGAATTTGTTCTTGTTTTGGTAAGAGGAGATCATGACCTTAATGATATTAAGCTTAAAAACTACTTAGGAGCTAATCAAGTTGAACTTGCAGATCCAAAAGATGTGAAAGAAATTATGGGTTGTGAAATTGGTTCACTTGGACCTGTTGGTGTAAATTCTGATATTAAAATTCTTGCAGATAAAGCTGTTCAAGCAATTGGAAATGGTTGCTGTGGAGCAAATGATGAAGGCTATCATTATTTAAATGTCAATGTAAACCGTGATTATACTGTTACTGAATTTGTAGATTTACGATTCATACAAGAGGGAGATCCTTCACCAGATGGAAAAGGAATTATTTCTTTTGCGAAAGGGATAGAAGTAGGTCATGTATTTAAGCTCGGAACGAAATATTCTGAATCGATGAATGCTGAATTCCTTGATCAAAATGGTAAAACAAATCCAATCATTATGGGTTGCTATGGAATAGGTGTATCTCGTACATTAGCTGCGATTGTAGAACAATATAATGATGAAAAAGGAATTGTGTGGCCAATAAATTTAGCTCCTTTTGACGTGCATGTTTTAACTGTTAACACGAAAAATGAAGAGCAAGTTCAATTAGCTGATGAAATTGAAAAACTATTAATAGAAAATGGACAAGATGTCTTAGTAGATGACAGAAATGAACGTGTTGGTGTAAAATTTGCTGATGCTGATTTGTTTGGTATTCCTATTCGTATCACTGTAGGAAAACGTGCTGCAGAAGGAATTGTAGAATTAAAAACTAGAAATGGTGAATTTAGTAAAGAAGTTACCGTTGCAGAACTTATAAATGAAATAAAGAACCTTAAATTAAAGGCATTTTTCTAAAAGATTATTGCTTTTGCGATTTCTAACTTGAAAGACAGAAGTTGATTCGTGCGGAAGGTGCGAGACTCCTGTGGAAATAGCGGGAAGGCTTAGACCCCGTAGGTTTGCCGAGGAAGCTAAATCACGCCGCGCGGAAAGCGAGCATCCTGGAGTGGAATCAACTTATCGCAATGTTAAATAGCAAAGTTTAAGAAATCAGCCAATAATTAATATAAGTGAGTACCTCTTCATAGGGGTACTTTCTGTTATGTCTATATGCATTTTTGAAAGGATGGTGAGATCATGAATCAAGACCGAAAAGAAAAGTTTGCAATTCTTTTAGAACAAATTAAATTACCGAGTGAACTAACAGCCCAGTATTTTCAAAATGGTGAAATTGTTAGTTTAGAAGTAAATAAACAAGAAAAAAGCTGGGAATTTACAGTTAAAGTAGAAAATACTTTGCCTTTTTCAACTTATCAACTTTTTGTTTCAAAAATGATAACAAGCTTTCAACATATTGCTTCAGTTTCTGTAAATCTACAAATTGAACATGTTAATTTTGAAGAACAAAATGTGGTTGACTATTGGTCTTATTTATTGAATAACGTACAGTCAAAATCACCAATTTTACAGCATATTGAACAGTCTATACCAAAAATCGAAAATAAAAAAATTATCGTTTCAGTAAAAAGTGAAATTGAAGCTGAGACATTTAGAAGTCGATATATCCCTCAATTACAACAACTTTATGTACAAGCTGGATTTCCCAAATTATTATTTGAAACAGAATTAAGTAACAATGATGCTGTTCAAGCAGAATTTTTGGAAAAAAAGGCGGAAGAAGATCGTCTGCGTGCGATGGAAGTATTAGTTGAACTTGATAAACGTGAAGCAGAAGAACAATCTGGAGAAGAGCCACAAGGCCCATTAGTAGTTGGTTACTATATTAAAGAGGATGACATCGCTTCAATTTCAACGATTATTGAAGAAGAGAGACGTATCGTTGTTCAAGGTTATGTTTTTGATTCTGATGTAAGAGAGTTAAAGAGTGGACGTGTTTTAGTCACATTTAAAATCACAGATTACACTAGTTCAATTCTTGTTAAAATGTTCTCTAGAGACAAGGAAGACATACCTTTATTATCAAGTATTAAAAAGGGAATGTGGGTAAAAGTAAGAGGTTCAGTACAAAATGATACATTTGTAAGAGATTTAGTAATGATTGCAAATGACATTAATGAAATTACGCCAATTGAGAGAAAAGACGAAGCTCCTGAAGGGGAGAAACGAGTAGAATTACATGCTCATACTCAAATGAGTCAAATGGATGCTGTTTGCTCTGCAGGAGACTTAGTAAAACTTGCAAGTAAATTTGGTCATGAAGCAATAGCAATAACAGATCACGCTGTTGTTCAATCATTCCCCGAAGCTTTTAACAGTGGTAAGAAGAATGGCGTTAAAATATTGTACGGTGTAGAAATCAACTTAGTAAATGATGGTGTACCAACTGCTTATAACCCAAGGAACATTTCTTTAAGTGATGCTACTTACGTTGTATTTGACGTAGAAACAACGGGGCTTTCTGCTGTTTATGACACCATTATTGAACTAGCTGCAGTTAAGATTCATAATGGTGAAATTATTGATCGATTTGAACGTTTCGCAAATCCACATCATCCTCTTTCTGCAACAACAATTGAATTAACAGGTATTACGGATGAAATGGTTAAAGATGCTCCTAACATTGACATCGTTTTGAAAGAATTTAAAGAGTGGATGGAAGATTGTATCTTAGTTGCACATAATGCATCATTTGATATGGGCTTCATCCAAATGGGCTTTAAAAAATATGAAATCGGTGAAACACAAAATAGTGTAATTGATACATTAGAACTCGCAAGGAATTTGTATCCTGAATTTAAAAACTTCCGATTAAATACGTTATGTAAAAAGTTTGATATCAATTTAACACAGCATCACCGAGCAATTTATGATGCTGAAGCCACAGGTTTTCTAATGATAAAAATGTTAAAGGATGCTGCAGAAGAGGGTATGCTTTATCATGAACAATTAAATGATTCAATGGGTAAAGGTGATGCATGGAAACGTTCAAGACCGTCTCATGCAACGCTGATTGCTCAAAATGAGATCGGATTAAAGAATCTGTTCAAAATTGTTTCATATTCTCATCTTCATTATCATCATCGAGTAGCACGTGTGCCTAAATCTCTATTAATGAAGCATCGCGAAGGTATATTAGTAGGAACAGCATGTGATAAAGGTGAAGTGTTTGAAGCGAATATTCAAAAAGCACCAGAAGAAGTTGAAAAGTTAATTGATTTCTATGATTATATTGAAGTAATGCCACCAGAAGTGCTACTGCATTTAATTGAATTAGAGCTTGTTCGAAATGAACAACATTTAAGAGAAGTTATTTCAAAGCTTGTTAATATCGGTGAAAAAACAGGTAAATTAATTGTTGCAACTGGAAATGTTCACTATCTTCATAAAGAGGATCAAATTTATCGGAAGATTTTAGTTGGATCTCAAGGTGGTGCAAACCCATTAAATCGACATCGTCTTCCAGATGTTCATTTCCGAACAACTGATGAAATGTTAAAATGCTTCTCATTTTTAGGTGAGGAGAAGGCAAAGGAAATTGTTGTTACAAATACACAAAAAATAGTAAGTATGGTTGAAGAGATAAAACCAATTAAAGATGATCTTTACACACCTAAAATTGAAGGTGCAGATGTAGAAATGCGTGAGATGAGTTATGCGAGAGCAAGACTAATATATGGTGAAGAGTTACCTGAAATCGTAGAAGCTCGTCTTGAAAAAGAACTTAAGAGTATTATCGGTCATGGCTTTGCGGTTATTTATCTTATCTCACACAAGCTCGTGAAAAAATCACTTGATGATGGCTATCTAGTAGGTTCTCGTGGATCTGTTGGTTCTTCATTTGTAGCAACGATGACTGAAATAACAGAGGTTAATCCATTACCTCCTCATTATGTATGTCCTAAGTGTAAGCATTCGGAGTTCTTTAACGATGGATCAGTCGGGTCAGGTTTTGATTTACCAAATAAAGATTGCCCAGAGTGTGGAACTGCTTATAAAAAAGATGGGCATGATATACCGTTTGAAACGTTCCTTGGATTCAAGGGAGATAAGGTACCTGATATTGACTTGAATTTCAGCGGTGAATATCAACCAATTGCACATAACTATACAAAAGTATTGTTTGGTGAAGATTACGTATACCGTGCAGGTACAATTGGTACAGTTGCTGATAAAACAGCATATGGATATGTACGAGGATATGCGAACGATCATAATCTCACTTTACGTGGTGCTGAATTTGATCGTTTAGCAATGGGCTGTACGGGTGTAAAAAGAACGACTGGTCAGCATCCAGGTGGTATTATCGTTGTTCCTGATTACATGGACATTTTTGATTTTTCACCGATACAGTTCCCTGCTGATGATACGAAATCCGAATGGAAGACAACGCATTTTGATTTCCACTCAATCCATGATAATTTGTTAAAACTAGATATACTTGGTCACGATGATCCAACAGTTATTCGTATGCTTCAAGATCTAAGTGGAATTGATCCAAAAACGATTCCAACAGATGATCCAGAAGTAATGAAAATATTTGCTGGACCTGAACCACTTGGTGTAACAGGGGATCAAATTGGCTGTAAAACAGGAACATATGGTATTCCTGAATTTGGAACGAAATTTGTACGCCAAATGCTTGAAGATACGAAGCCTTCAACGTTCTCAGAACTAGTGCAAATATCAGGGTTATCTCATGGTACAGACGTTTGGTTAGGGAACGCATCGGAATTAATTAATAGTGGTACATGTACTCTTCCAGAAGTTATTGGTTGTCGAGATGATATAATGGTTTACTTAATCTATCAAGGACTTGAACCTTCTTTAGCATTTAAAATTATGGAATCAGTTCGTAAGGGTAAAGGCGTACCACCAGAGTGGGAAGAGGAAATGATCAAAAATGATGTTCCTACCTGGTATATTGACTCATGTAAAAAAATTAAATATATGTTCCCTAAAGCCCATGCTGCTGCCTATGTTTTAATGGCGGTTAGAATTGCCTATTTTAAAGTCCATCACCCAATTCTGTATTACGCAGCGTATTTCACCGTACGCGCAGAGGATTTTGATATTGAAGCAATGGTTGCTGGACCAGCTGCTATTCGTGCTAAGATAGAGGAAATTGCTATAAAAGGTCTAGACGCTTCTGTTAAAGAGAAAAACTTAATGACTGTTCTTGAGTTAGCACTCGAAATGTGTGAAAGAGGCTATTCATTTGATCGAATTGATCTTTATAGATCTAGTTCTGACGAATTTTTAGTTGAAGGCAATAAATTACTACCACCATTTAATTCAATACCTGGTCTTGGAACGAATGCTGCGAAAAATATTGTATCAGCAAGAGAAGATGGAGAATTCCTTTCAAAAGAAGATTTACAACAAAGAAGTAAAATTTCAAAAACAATACTAGAGTATTTAGATAAACAAGGATGTCTTCAATCACTCCCTGATCAAAACCAATTATCATTGTTTGACGGCTTTTAAAACTTGCAAAACAGTGAAAATATGGTATAGTTAGATTAGATGTTTTTAGCACGGGATTTTTAAAGAGCAGGTGAAACCTGCTCTTTCTTATTAGTTTGACCCGATTCATCTTCTTGTTTTCGTTTGAAATAGATATTTTTTCTTAACGAAAAACAAGATTATTTGGAGATACTACTATTAATTTCCCTGCTAAAATGCAGGGTATTTTCATCTTTATACGTTGAAAGGAGGACGTTTCTTGAGTAAAACGGTTACAGAATTAGTTACAGAATTTGCGAAACCAATTGTAGAAGAACTAGGATTAGAGCTTGTTGATGTAGAATATGTAAAAGAAGGAAAAGATTGGTTCCTTCGAGTATTTATAGATAGTGAAACAGGTATTGATCTAGAGCAATGTGGGGCCGTAAGTGAAAGATTGAGTGAGGTACTTGATGAAAAGGACCCAATTGAAAATTTATACTTTTTAGATGTTTCTTCACCTGGTGCTGAACGTCCATTAAAAAAAGAAGAAGATTTCGTAAAAGCTATTGGTAAATATATCGCGATAAAAACTTATGAACCAATCCAAGATGAAAAGAATTTTGAAGGTAAACTTTTATCGTATTCTTCTGAAGAAGTAGTACTTGAATTAACCATTAAAACACGCAAAAAACAAATAACAATTCCAACACAAAAAATTGCAAGCGCAAGACTTGCAGTAACGTTTTTCTAGTTAGGGGGATTTAAGAACCATGAGTTCTGAACTATTAACAGCTCTTGAGATTATTGAAAAAGAAAAAGGCATTAGTAAAGATGTCGTAATTGATGCAATTGAGGCAGCTTTAATTTCTGCTTATAAACGTAACTTTAACCAAGCACAAAATGTGCGAGTTGATTTTAACTTACAAAACGGATCAATCCGTGTATTTGCTCGTAAAGAAGTTGTAAGTAATGTCTTTGATACGCGCTTAGAAATTTCAGTTGAGGAAGCTAGAGAACATAATCCTAACTATCATGTTGGCGATGTTATTGAACTTGAAGTAACTCCGAAAGATTTTGGACGTGTTGCTGCAACAACAGCTAAACAGGTTGTAACACAACGTGTTCGTGAAGCAGAACGTGGTGTAATCTATTCAGAATATATTGATCGCCAAGAAGATATGATGACGGGGACCGTTCAACGAATCGATGCACGTGCAATTTACATCAATTTAGGTAAAATTGAAGCTGTCCTTCCGGTTAATGAGCAAATTCCAACTGAGAAGTATAAAATTCATGACCGTATTAAAGTTTTTGTTACGAAAGTAGAAAAAACGTCAAAAGGTCCACAAATATTCGTATCTAGAACTCATCCAGGACTTTTAAAAAGAATGTTTGAAACGGAAGTGCCAGAAATTTACGATGGAGTTGTAGAAATTCGCTCTGTAGCTCGTGAAGCTGGAGATCGTTCAAAAATCTCAGTTTATACAAGCAATCCAGATTTAGATCCAGTTGGCGCTTGTGTTGGTCAAAAAGGTCAACGTGTTCAAACAATTGTCAATGAATTAAAAGGTGAGAAAATTGATATTGTACGTTGGTCTGCAGATCCAGTTGAGTTTGTTGCAAACGCTCTAAGTCCATCACAAGTTTTAAAAGTATTAGTAAATGAAGAAGAAAAAGCAACAACTGTTGTTGTTCCTGATCACCAGCTTTCATTAGCAATTGGTAAACGTGGACAAAATGCTCGTTTAGCAGCACGTTTAACTGGTTGGAAAATAGACATCAAATCACAATCAGATGCTGATAAGTTAGGCATTGATTATTCTAGTAATTTGAATAGTTCAAGTGAAGAATTTGATGTTTTCAAAAACGATTTTAATGAGGAGTGAGGTAGCTCATGAATCGTAAAATACCATTACGTAAATGCGTTGTTACGCAAGAAATGAAATCTAAAAAAGAATTAATTCGTATCGTTCGTTCAAAAGAAGGTGAAGTCTCCATTGACCCTACAGGGAAAAAGTCGGGGAGAGGAGCTTATTTAACAAAGTCAGCTGAAGTCGTAAAACTGGCTCAGCAAAAGCAAACTCTTGATCACCAATTAAAAACAAAAATTGATGCAAGCCTTTATGATGAACTTCTTGCATTTATTGAGAAGGAGTAAAAATGAATCAAAAGGGACTTTCTTTACTTGGATTAGCTGCAAGAGCACGAAAATTAATTTCAGGTGAAGAATTAGTAGTGAAAGAAGTACAGCAAAAGCGTGCTAAGCTAGTTATCCTTTCAAAGGATGCCTCTACGCTTACCGCAAAGAAAATCACAGATAAAACAACTTTCTATAAAGTTCCACTTTGCTTTGTTGAAAATCGATATGAATTAGGTCATGCAATTGGAAAAGATGCTCGTGTAGTTGTTGCAATTACTGATCAAGGATTTGCAAGTAAACTACAAACATTATTAGAATGATTGAATAATCTGGGGGTGAACGTATGACAAAAATAAGAATTTATGAGTATGCAAAGAAACAAAATGTTTCCAGTAAGGAGATTATCCAAAGGCTCAAAGACTTAAAAGTTGACGTTAAAAATCATATGGCCACAATTGCGGAGGATGTCGTTGAAAAGTTAAATCAATCTTTTCATCCAAAATCCGTTGCTGTTAAACAACCCCAAGTCCAAAAATCAACTCCTGTAGTTAAAGTAAAGCCTGCATTCCAAGAGGAAACAAGCGAAGAGCTAGATTTTGAAGTTAAGTATGAAGAAGAAACAAAGAATACTTCAAAGAAAAATAGTAATAAAAAGAAAAAGACAGATAGTAAAAAGCAAATACAAAATCGTTCAGATCAATTTAACAATGGGAATAAGAAAGGCAATAACAATATGACTCAAAAAAATAACTCAACAGAGAACGCAACAAATAAGATTACTTTTGCAGGTTCTTTAACAGTTTCTGAACTTGCTAAAAAATTAGGAAAAGAACCTTCAGAAATTATTAAAAAATTATTTATGGTAGGTGTTATGGCTACTATAAATCAGGATTTAGACAAAGATGCAATTGAATTAATCGCAACTGATTATGGTATTGAGGTTGAAGAAGAAGTTGTAATTGATGAGAATGACTTTGAAAATTTTATCGATGTAGCAGATGATGAAGCTGATTTATCAGAACGTCCACCAGTTGTTACAATTATGGGACACGTTGACCATGGTAAAACAACATTATTAGATTCAATTCGTAATTCGAAAGTAACTGCTGGAGAAGCTGGCGGAATTACTCAGCATATCGGTGCTTATCAAGTAGAAGTAGAAGGCAAAAAAATTACTTTCTTAGATACTCCAGGTCACGCAGCATTTACAACAATGCGTGCTCGTGGTGCACAAGTAACAGACATTACAATTATCGTAGTTGCAGCAGATGACGGTGTTATGCCACAAACTGTTGAAGCGATTAACCATGCTAAAGCAGCAGAAGTACCAATTATTATTGCTGTGAATAAAATGGATAAAGAGTCAGCAAACCCTGACAGAGTTATGCAAGAATTAACTGAGTATGGATTAGTTTCTGAGGCTTGGGGTGGAGATACAATTTTCGTTCCACTTTCTGCACTAACTGGTGATGGAATTGATCAGTTATTAGAAATGATCTTACTAGTAAGTGAAGTAGAAGAATATAAAGCGAATAAAAACCGTTTAGCACTTGGTACTGTTATCGAAGCTGAATTAGATAAAGGAAAAGGTTCAGTAGCAACTTTACTAGTGCAAAATGGTACGTTAAAAGTTGGTGACCCAATCGTTGTAGGTAATACATTTGGACGTGTTCGTGCAATGGTAAACGATTTAGGCCGTCGTATTAAAGAAGCTGGTCCATCAACACCAGTTGAAATTACTGGTTTAAATGAAGTTCCACAAGCTGGCGATCGTTTTATGGTCTTTTCAGATGAAAAACGTGCTCGTCAAGTTGGTGAATCTCGTGCGAAAAATGCGATTCTTCAACAACGTAGTGAGAGTTCAAAATTATCTTTAGAAGATTTATTTGCTCAAATCCAAAAAGGTGAAGTGAAAGACATCAATATCATTGTTAAAGCGGACGTTCAAGGTTCTGTTGAAGCAATGGCAGGTTCACTTCAAAAAATTGAAGTTGAAGGTGTCAAAGTAAAAATTATTCATACTGGTGCTGGCGCAATTACAGAATCTGATGTTATTTTAGCATCTGCATCAAATGCAATTATTATTGGATTTAACGTTCGTCCAGATGTAAATGCAAAACGTACAGCTGAATTAGAGAAGGTAGATATTCGTTTACATCGCATTATTTACAAAGCTATCGAAGAAATTGAAGCTGCAATGAAAGGTATGCTTGATCCAGAGTTTGAAGAAAAAGTAATTGGTCAAGCAGAAGTTCGTCAAGTCTTCAAAGTTTCTAAAGTTGGTACAATTGCTGGATGTTATGTTACTGATGGTAAAATTACTCGTGAGAGCGGAGTTCGTTTAATTCGTGATGGCATTGTTGTTTTTGAAGGTCAATTAGATACATTAAAACGTTTCAAAGACGATGTAAAAGAAGTTGCAACTAATTACGAATGTGGTATTACAATCGAGAAATTCAATGATATTAAAGAAGGCGACGTTATTGAAGCGTTCGTAATGGAAGAAATTAAACGCGCTTAATAATATGCCAAAACATGTACTTCATAAAATGAAGACACTTTAGTTAAACTACTTATGAAAGTACTATAGTTTTTCTCTGTAAGTTGAGGTGAAATCATGAAAGTTAGAGCACACCGTGTTGGTGAACAAATGAAAAAAGAACTTGGTGAAATAATTGGCCGTAAAATTAAGGACCCAAGAATCGGTTTTGTTACAGTCACTGACGTTGAAGTAAGTGGTGATTTACAACAAGCAAAGGTTTATATTTCTGTGTTAGGTGATGAAGAACAAAGACAGAACACATTAAGAGGTCTAGCAAAAGCTAAAGGCTTTATTAGATCAGAAATCGGCCAAAGAATCCGTTTGCGTAAAACACCGGAATTAATTTTTGAGTTTGATGAATCAATCGATTACGGACACCGTATCGAAACGATCCTTACTCAAATTAATAATGAAGATAAATAATAAAAGAATAATTAGAAAATGGATAGGCGGCAAGCGTCTATCCATTTTTATTCACAAATAGTTGATAAAATTTTTAAAAGTTAGGTGAGCAAAATGAACGGTGTAATACCTTTAAATAAACCAGCAGGTCTTACTTCGCATGACTGTGTGTATAAAGTAAGAAAACTACTAAAAACAAGAAAAGTTGGTCATACGGGTACACTTGATCCTGAAGTAACTGGAGTACTTCCAATTTGCGTTGGTGAGGCAACAAAGCTAATTCCATACTTAACAGATGATCGAAAAAAATACATAGGGAAAGTAACTCTTGGCTATTCAACAACTACTGAAGATGCTCATGGTGAAGTAGTAGAAAAGAAAAATGTTGACCGAGTAATCACTCGTGATGAAATTCTAACTATATTTCAAAAACTTACTGGCACCATTAGGCAAACTCCTCCGATGTATTCAGCTGTAAAAGTAAATGGAAAAAAACTATATGAATATGCTAGAGCGGGTATAGAAGTTGAAAGACCCACACGTGAAGTTGAAATTTATCATCTTAATTTATTAGATGATCAACTTGAATTTGAAGGCGAAGAAGTTTCTTTTTCATTTGAAGTATTTTGTAGTAAAGGAACATATGTAAGAACATTAGCAGTTCAAATTGGTGAAATGCTTGGATATCCTGCTCATATGTCTTACTTGACTAGAACAAAAGCTGGTTCATTTACAATCGAGGATTGTGTAACATTTGAACAACTTGAGGAAATGATAAACGCTGATTTATTAAACGAAGCCTTCATGACGATTGAAGAAGCGTTAGATGATTATCCAAGTATAACTGTAAACGAAG
Organism: Gottfriedia endophytica; assembly: GCF_017814275.1. Classification (GTDB taxonomy): domain Bacteria; phylum Bacillota; class Bacilli; order Bacillales; family Bacillaceae_G; genus Gottfriedia; species Gottfriedia endophytica. Next base: position 77,322 of record NZ_JAGIYQ010000009.1, on the reverse strand, counting down.
AAGATGAGACAAAGGTCTTCAATGGTGGAATGTTTAGAAATGAAATAGGTCTCAAAGAAGGCGAATATGCTACTGTCAAAAATAGTAATTCGAAAATAATTGCGGTATATTCGGTTAACCCCAAAAATGACCAATTAATTAAGCCTACTAGAGTATTTCATAACAAATAAAAAGGCTCTTTTTCTTTGCACTTTCTTTTAAAGATTGATGCTTTTAGGTTTTGTAACTTTAGAGACAGAAGTTGATTACAACGGAAGGATGCTCGACTCCTGTGGGAAATGCGGGAAGACTGAGACCCCGCAGGAGCGTAAGCGACGAGGAGGCTCAGCTCACGCCCCAAGGAAAGCGAGCATCCTGGAGTTGTAATCAACTAACGCATACTAAATAGCAACAAAGTTAACAGGCCAATAGAAAATACTACATTAATTTTGTTTTTTGCTCTATAATGTTGTAGAAGATAAGATTTAGAAAAGGTGATGAAAAATTGGAAATTATTACTATCACCCATCCTCATTCAATTGATGCAAAAACATGTCCTAATACGGTTATGGCATTGGGCTTTTTTGATGGAGTTCATAAAGGTCACCAACAGGTGATTATGACAGCAAAAAAGATAGCAGATGAAAATGGGTATAAAAGTGCTGTAATGACATTTGATCCACATCCTTCTACTATATTAGGAAATAGAGAAGAAACAATTTCTTACTTAACACCGACAGATGAAAAAGTAAAACTAGTTGCAGACTTAGGAATTGATTTACTCTATATCGTTGAATTTAATGAGGCTTTTGCAAATTTATTACCACAGGAGTTTGTTGACAATTATCTTATTGGATTAAATGTACAACATGTAGTTGCCGGATTTGATTTCTCTTTTGGGAAATACGGAAAAGGGACAATGGAAACATTACCATTTCATTCAAGAAATGCTTTTGACATAACTGTTGTGAATAAATTTGAATTTGAAAATGAAAAAGTTAGTTCAACAAGAATTCGTCAAGCAATTAGAGATGGTCAAATGGAAGAAGTTACTTCATTGCTTGGACGTAATTATCAAATAAAAGGAATCGTTGTAGATGGTGATAAACGAGGACGCACAATAGGCTTTCCTACTGCAAACATTGCTGTAGCAATTCCTTATGCACTTCCAACCGTGGGAGTTTATGCTGTAAAATGTGAAGTTAATGGTGAAATGTATACGGGTATGTGTAACATAGGATATAAACCTACTTTTTATACAGAGTTCCAAAAACAAACAATTGAAGTTAACATTTTTGACTTCAATGAAGATATTTATGGTAAAGAATTTATTCTTTATTGCTATGCACGAATTCGAGATGAGAAAAAATTTAATTCAATCGATGAATTAGTAGCTCAATTAAATGAGGATCGTGAAACAGTTAAAAATTATTTCTCAAAGTCTAATTCATTGACTTGAAATTCGTTACGAAACATAGTAAACTAAAGTACGTATTTGAAAAACCATTGCTTGGCTCTTCGATTCACCAACGATTGCTCGGTAATAGGTGTTCAAGAAAAATATTATGAGGTGAAAAAACATGGCAATTTCTCAAGAACGTAAAAACGAAATCATTAACGAGTACAAAACACATGCAAACGATACTGGTTCTCCAGAAGTTCAAATCGCTGTTTTAACTCACGAAATCAACACTTTAAACGATCACTTACGTGTTCACAAAAAAGATCACCATTCTCGTCGTGGTCTATTAAAAATGGTTGGTAAACGTCGTAACTTACTTAACTACTTACGTAACAAAGACATTACTCGTTACCGTGAATTAATCACAAAACTTGGTTTACGTCGCTAATTTTAATATTAAATACAATGACCAATTAGAAAAGCGGGATATTTCCCGCTTTTTCTTGTAAATAAAACATTAATTATCTATAAGTTAGTTGATTTCTTTTACTAACATAGGAGATAATAGAAGATATGAGTTTAATTTTACATATAAATTTTTTACATAATTGAATAGCAATAGAGAGGGGTATTTATACCATATGGAACAACAAAAGCATGTTTTTTCCACCGAGCTTGCTGGCCAACCATTAACAGTTGAAATTGGTCAATTAGCAAAGCAAGCAAATGGAGCGGTATTAGTAAGATACGGTGATACAGTTGTTTTATCAACTGTTACAGCGTCAAAAGAACCAAAAAAAGTTGGGTTTTTCCCGTTAACTGTTAACTATGAAGAACGCTTATATGCAGTAGGAAAAATACCAGGTGGCTTTATTAAGCGTGAAGGCCGTCCAAGTGAAAAAGCAATTTTAGCGAGTCGACTAATCGATCGTCCAATCCGTCCGTTATTTGCAGATGGATTCCGTAATGAAGTACAAGTTGTCAGCATTGTAATGAGTGTTGATCAAGATTGTTCTTCAGAAATGGCAGCAATGTTTGGTAGTTCGTTAGCATTATCAGTGTCGGATATTCCGTTCAATGGTCCTATCGCTGGTGTTGTAGTTGGACGTATTGATGGAGAATTTATCATTAATCCAACAGTTACCCAAGCAGAAAAAAGTGATATTCATTTAACTGTAGCAGGAACAAAAGATGCTATTAACATGGTAGAAGCAGGAGCAAATGAAGTACCTGAAGAAGTGATGTTAGAAGCTATTATGTTTGGTCATGAAGAAATTAAACGATTAATTGCTTTCCAAGAAGAAGTAGTGGCTAAAGTTGGTAAAGAAAAACTTGCAGTTTCTCTTTATGAGGTTGATGCTGATCTTGAAAAGCAAATTCGTGATCTTTGCGAATCAGATTTAAAAACAGCAATTCAAGTACAAGAAAAACACGCTCGTGAAGCTGCGATTACTGAAGTGAAAAATCGTGTAATTGCACAATTTGAAGAAAATGAAGCAGAAGAAGAAGTACTTGGACAAGTAAAAGAAATTCTTTCAATGCTTGTAAAAGAAGAGGTTCGCCGTCTAATCACAGTTGAAAAAGTACGTCCAGATGGTAGAAAATTAGAAGAAATTCGTCCTTTATCTTCACAAGTTGGTCTTTTACCACGTACTCACGGTTCTGGATTATTTACACGTGGGCAAACTCAAGCTCTAAGTATTTGTACACTAGGAGCTCTAGGTGATGTTCAAATCTTAGATGGATTAGGAATTGAAGAGTCAAAACGTTTCATGCATCATTACAACTTCCCATTATTCAGTGTTGGTGAAACTGGACCAATGCGTGGACCAGGTCGAAGAGAAATCGGTCATGGAGCATTAGGTGAGCGTGCACTTGAACCAAGTCTTCCAGATCAAAAAGATTTCCCTTACACAATCCGCCTTGTTTCTGAAGTATTAGAATCTAACGGTTCAACTTCTCAAGCAAGTATTTGTGCTAGTACTCTGGCAATGATGGACGCAGGTGTGCCAATTAAAGCACCAGTGGCTGGTATTGCAATGGGGTTAATTAAATCTGGTGAACATTACTCAGTGTTAACAGATATTCAAGGTATGGAAGATCATTTAGGAGATATGGACTTTAAAGTTGCAGGTACGGCTAAGGGTGTTACTGCACTTCAGATGGATATTAAAATTGATGGTCTTTCTCGTGATATCTTAAAAGAAGCTCTTGAACAAGCGAAAATTGGCCGTATGCAAATTTTAGATTCAATGCTTGCGACGTTAAGTAAACCACGTAAAGCTTTATCTGAATTTGCTCCAAAAATCTTAATGATGACAATTAACCCAGAAAAAATTAAAGATGTTATTGGACCTGGCGGAAAACAAATTAATAAGATTATTGAAGAAACTGGCGTTAAAATTGACATCGAACAAGATGGTACAGTTTTCATTTCTTCAGTGGACCAAGATATGAATGACAAAGCAAAACAAATCATTGAAGACCTAGTTCGTGAAGTAGTAGTTGGAGAACTATACATGGGTAAAGTAAAACGTATCGAAAAATTCGGTGCATTCGTTGAAATTTTCCCTGGCAAAGACGGATTAGTACACATTTCAGAACTTGCAGAAGAACGTGTAAATAAAGTGGAAGATGTTATTGCATTAGGTGACGAATTCCTAGTAAAAGTTACTGAAATCGATAAACAAGGTAGAGTAAACCTTTCTCGTAAAGCAGTATTAAAAGAGCAAAAAGAGAAAGCTGGAGAATAACGAAAAGCGTAATGAACTCGCTTAGCTCTGAAAGGCGTTGGAGTAAATACTAAGAGAAGGGTGGTTTTCCCTTCACTTAGTATTTATGAAACGACCGAAGAGCTAGTTCATGAAGCTAGACAGAACGAAAAAGCGGAATCGACTTGCTCACAACTGTAAAATAAAAATTAATAAAAAAGTGTCATGTACTTTAGGATTTCCTAAGAGTGCATGACACTTTTTTTGGTTACACTAAATTTAATAGCTTGTTCTATTTATTTACAATCTTACATATTCCTTCTATTAGGAGGTTGGCTCAAATGGTGAAAACTCATTTAAAAATGTGGGCAGTTTTTGTATCATTTTTTATCATTGTATTTGTAGTGAATAACAAATATACCAATCGTTTTACTGAGACTCTAGCCTCTGTATCGATTGAAACTAATGGAAGTTCAAACGAATTAATAAAAACAATTGAAAAAGAGGCACCAAAATACGAAGTGGCGCCAAAAGATGCTCATATTGATAGTGTTTGGAAAGCTATACCAGGATACAATGGCTTAAAAGTTGATATAAAAGCATCCTATAATAAGATGAAAGATTCCGGTAAGTTTAATAAAGATAAACTAGTATTTAAGCAAGTTCCGCCAAAAGTACATTTAAGTGACTTACCTCCTACCCCAGTTTATAGAGGGGTTTCAGATAAAAAAATGGTAGCATTTACAATAAATGTAGCATGGGGAAATGAATACTTACCAAAGATGCTCGAAGTTTTAAAAAAACATCATGCGGGAGCAACCTTTTTCTTAGAAGGACGCTGGGTAAAGGATAATCCAACACTTGCCCAATTAATAAAGCATGCAAATCAAGAAATTGGAAATCATTCTTATTCACATCCTGATATGGCTAATTTGACAACTCAAGCAATCAATTTACAATTGATCAAAACAAACTCAATTATTGAAGCGACTACAAAAGAAAAAGTAAAATGGTTTGCACCACCGAGTGGAAGCTATCGAGATGATGTGATAAAGGAAGCAGCACGATTAGGATTGGGAACAATCATGTGGACAGCGGATACGATTGATTGGCAACGACCTTCTAGAGAGATCCTAATTAATCGTGTAATGAAAAAATTAGAGAATGGTACAATTGTGTTAATGCATCCAACATCTCCAACTTCGGATTCTTTAGATGAATTATTAACTAAAATAGAAAAAACCGGTAGAAAAGTGGTTAATATATCAACTTTGTTAAGTGAAAACAGAGAGTAATTGAAAAATAAATGACAATATTTGCTAGCTTTGTTAAGATGAATAGTGAACATCATGAAACGCAACTTTTAAAGTTGAAAACGTTTCAAAAAAGATTCATATCAACATGCTTTAATATTGAACAATAAGCTATATTTTTTATAGAGTTCAACATACACTAGGAGGCACTTTATGATCGTTAGACAAAAATGTAAGAATGGCGTTAGGATTGTACTAGAAAATATACCTACAGTTCGATCAGTTGCCATAGGTATTTGGGTTAAAACAGGTTCAAATAATGAAACACCAGAATTAAATGGAGTTTCACATTTTTTAGAACATATGTTTTTTAAAGGGACAACTACTAAATCTGCAAAAGAAATAGCAGAAAGCTTCGATTCAATCGGTGGCCAAGTTAACGCTTTTACTTCAAAAGAATATACTTGCTATTATGCAAAAGTTTTAGATACACATGCTACTTACGCACTTGAAATATTAGGTGATATGTTCTTTAATTCAACTTTTGATGAAGGAGAACTAGAAAAAGAGAAAAACGTTGTTTATGAAGAAATTAAAATGTATGAAGATACACCAGATGATCTAGTACATGATTTACTAAGCAAAGCGATGTACGGTTCACATCCAATTGGATACCCAATTTTAGGAAATGAACAAACATTGAGTACGTTTAATGGAGATACATTACGTCAATATATGAAAGATTTCTATACACCAGATCAAACTGTCATTTCAATTGCTGGTAATGTAGATGAAAAATTTATTCAGCAAGTTGAGAAATTATTTGGTGGATATGAAGGAAAGAAAAAGGAAACAAAAATTGAAATACCAATTTTACTTGATGATAAAATTGTTCGTAAAAAAGAAACAGAACAAGCTCATTTATGTATTGGATATCGCGGGTTAGAAATTGGTCACGAAGAGATTTATTCATTAATCACATTAAATAATATTCTTGGCGGAAGCATGAGTAGCCGATTGTTCCAAGAAGTTCGTGAGCAAAGAGGTCTTGCATATTCCGTTTTCTCTTATCACTCAGCATATCAAGATAGTGGAATGGTAGCTATTTATGGAGGAACCGGAAAGCAACAAGTAAACCAGTTGTTTGATACGATTCAACAAACATTACATACGCTTAAATCTGATGGTATTTCTGCAAAAGAGCTTCAAAATTGTAAAGAACAGCTTAAAGGTAATTTAATGCTGGGACTTGAAAGTACGAATAGTAGAATGAGTCGAAATGGAAAAAATGAACTTTTACTTCAATCTCATAAATCATTAGATGAAGTTATTGACTTAATTGATAAAGTCACAATAAATAGTGTGATGGAAATGGCGAAATTTGTTTTTACTGATGAACATGCCATTGCACTTGTGAGCCCAGATGGAATTCTTCCAGAAGGGATTTAATAAAGAAGACGTCCCTTTAAATAAGGGCGTTTTCTTTATTTTTTTTTCACCAAAAACACCTTATTTTCATAATATGTTGAAGAGCAATAAGTTAGGCAGTTGTCCATAAAATGTTGGTCATAATTCCATTTACCACTGCGGATAAAGAAGGTGAATGATACATGTTAACTGATCTTCAAATTGCTGTAATTGGAGGAGATGCCAGACAGCTAGAAGTAATCCGGAAATTAACAGAGCTTGATGCGAAGGTTACCTTAATCGGGTTTGAACAATTAGATCATGGGTTTACAGGAGCTAATAAGAAATTAATAAATGAAGCTAATTTTGAAGATTTTGATGCAATTCTATTAGCAATACCAGGTACAAATCAAGAAGGAGTAGTAGATACAATATTTTCAAATGAAAAAGTAGTTTTAACAAAGGAGCTTTTACAGAAAACACCAAAACATTGCACGATTTATTCAGGTATTAGTAATGCATACTTAGATGACATTACGTCCTCTACTAATCATAAATTAGTTAAATTATTTGAACGAGATGATGTTGCGATCTTTAACAGTATCCCAACTGTTGAAGGGACAATTATGATGGTAATTCAGCATACAGAGTACACGATTCACAGTTCAAAAGTTGCGGTTTTAGGTCTTGGTAGAACAGGAATGAGTGTCGCAAGAGCATTTTATAATCTTGGTGCAAAAGTAAAGGTAGGAGCACGAAAGTCAGAGCATTTAGCAAGAATCCTTGAAATGGGATTAGAACCTTTTGAATTGAAAAATATTGAAAATTCATTGAAAAATGTAGATGTAGTGATCAACACAATTCCTCACTTAATTGTAAATGCAAGTGTCATTTCAAAAATGCAGCCACATACTTTAATCATTGATTTAGCTTCTAAACCAGGAGGAACGGATTTTAGATACGCTGAAAAAAGAGGGATAAAAGCTTTGTTGGCTCCTGGTTTGCCAGGGATTGTCGCTCCAAAGACAGCGGGACAGATTATAGCAAATGTCTTATCTCAATTATTAAAAGATGATATAGATGCTAGAAAGGGGCAAAAGCAAAAATGACATTAGTAGGAAAAAAAATCGGATTTGGAATCACAGGATCACACTGTACGTATAGTGAAGTAGTTCCACAAATTCAAAAATTAGTAGATGAAGGAGCAGATGTTTATCCAGTTGTAACCTTTACAGTGAAAAACACAACTACTAGATTTGGAGAAGGGGAAGACTGGATCCGTAAAATTGAAGAAATAACAGGGAATAAAACTGTCGATTCAATTGTTGGAGCAGAACCTTTCGGACCGAAAACACAATTGGATTGTATGGTAATAGCTCCGTTAACAGGTAATTCGATGAGTAAATTCGCAAATGCTCAAACAGATTCTCCTGTACTTATGGCGGCCAAAGCAACATTGCGAAATAGTCGTCCTGTAGTTCTTGGTATTTCAACAAATGACGCTTTAGGATTAAATGGAACAAATTTAATGCGCTTATTGAGTACAAAACATATTTATTTTATTCCTTTTGGTCAAGATGATCCTGTTAAAAAACCAAATTCGATGGTGGCTAGAATGTCTGCATTACTTGATACAGTAAAAACAGCAATTACAGGAAAACAGTTACAACCAATCCTAGTCGAAAAATATCGTGATTTGGAATAAATAATTTGTAAAAAAATTTATTTCAGTAAGATAGATGTGATAGAATGAAGAAAATTGAGTATGTGTCAAATCTGATACATACTCGTTATCATGATGTTAATTTAATTAACACTTTAATTTACAATCGACAAATTTGTTCGAAAGTAAAAGTAGAAAAAGAAATGTTGTAAACAGGGAAGGTGTAGATCATGCAGAATAAACAAGCTTACGTAGTTGCGGTTGTTGGTGCAACAGGAGCAGTAGGGCAACAAATGATTTCTACTTTAGAGAAAAGAAATTTTCCAGTTAAAGAAATTCGTTTCTTATCATCAAAACGTTCAGCTGGAACTGTTTTATCATATAACGGCGAAAGTGTAACAGTACAAGAAGCTACTCCAGATTCATTTGAAGGTGTAGACATCGCTTTATTTAGTGCAGGTGGATCAGTTACAAAAGAATTAGCTCATGAGGCTGTAAAAAGAGGAGCAATTGTAGTAGATAATACAAGTGCATTCCGAATGGATCCTGAAGTACCATTAGTCGTACCTGAAGTAAATGAAAAGGATTTATTTGAGCATAAAGGAATCATTGCAAATCCAAATTGTTCTACAATTCAAATGGTTGTTGCTCTTGAGCCAATCAGACAAACAATTGGGTTAAAAAAGGTGATTGTTTCAACTTATCAAGCAGTTTCTGGTGCTGGTGTAACGGCAATTGAGGCATTAAAAGATCAAGCACAAGCATTTTTAAATAATGAAGAATTAGCACCTTCAGTACTTCCAGTAAAAAGTGGTGAAAAACATTACCAAATTGCGTTCAATGCGATTCCACAAATCGATGTCTTCACTGAAAATGGCTATACTTACGAAGAGATGAAGATGATAAATGAAACAAAAAAAATCATGCATTTACCAGAATTAGAAATAAGTGCTACATGTGTTAGATTACCAGTAATCTCTGGTCATTCAGAGTCAGTGTATATCGAAGTAGAAAAAGAAATGACTGTTGAAGAACTGCAAAACTTATTAAAGGATGCACCAGGGATCGTATTACAAGATGATCCAAGTCAACAACTTTATCCTATGCCTTTTTATAGCATTGGAAGTAATGATGTGTTTGTAGGTCGAATTCGTAAAGACTTAGATAATCCACTAGGTTTCCACTTATGGGTTGTATCTGATAATTTATTAAAAGGTGCAGCTTGGAATTCAGTACAAATTGCAGAAAGATTAATTGCATTAAACATCATTTAGAAAGTTTAGCTAGAGAGGTGCAAGAATGAAAATTTTAGTACAGAAATTTGGCGGAACATCTGTAAGAGATGATAACGGTAGATTTCACGCACTTAAACATATAAAAGAAGCGTTAGAAAATGACTATAAAGTCGTTGTTGTTGTATCTGCGATGGGGCGAAAAGGAGAACCATACGCAACTGATACATTATTAAGTTTAGTAAATGCAAAAGAAAGTAATGTTTCACTTCGAGAGCTAGATTTACTAATGTCATGTGGAGAAACAATCTCATCGATTGTTTTTTCTAATCTTCTAAATGATAATGGTATCAAAGCTACAGCTTTAACAGGTGCTGCAGCAGGATTTAGAACAAATCAAGAATTTAGTAATGCTAAAATTGTTGATATGAAATGTGAACGATTAGTAAACGAATTAGAAGAGTATGATGTAGTAGTTGTTGCAGGCTTTCAAGGTGCAACAAAACAAGGAGATATTACAACTTTAGGCCGTGGTGGAAGTGATACATCAGCTTCTGCTTTAGGAGTAGCAGTTGGTGCTGAAACAATCGAAATTTTTACCGATGTTGAAGGAGTAATGACTGCTGATCCACGAATTGTAAAAGAAGCAAGACCTTTATCAGTCGTGACATATGCTGAAATATGTAATATGGCTTATCAAGGTGCTAAAGTTATTCATCCTCGTGCTGTTGAAATTGCAATGCAAGGAAAAGTTCCGATTCGAGTACGATCAACTTATTCAGACAGTTTAGGAACACTTGTTACTTCTTCTCCTGAAGAAGGTGCTGCAGCTACAGATATTCAAGATCGTGTAATTACAGGAATAGCGCACGTACCAAATGTTACGCAAATTAAAGTTACGTCAAAAGAACACACATATGATTTACATTCACAAGTATTTAAAGCAATGGCAAATAACGAGATTAGTGTTGATTTTATTAACATTTCTCCAAATGGTGTTGTCTATACTGTAAATGATGATGTGGCTCCTAAAGCGGTTGATGTTCTTCAAGGAATTGGTTATGAACCTATTATTACTTCAAGTTGTGCAAAAGTATCGATTGTAGGAGCGGCTATGAACGGAGTACCTGGTGTTACTTCAAAAATGGTAACTGCATTAGCGGAAAAAGGAATAAAAATCTTACAATCTGCAGATAGTCATACGACAATTTGGGTATTAGTGAAAAATGAAGATATGATAGACGCAGTTAACGCTCTCCATGAAGTATTTGAATTGAGCGCAGAAAAATAATAAAGATTTTAATCTAAATAAATTTTTAAAAGAGGAGTGGGAGTTTGTCTAGATTTGGAAGAATTTCGACGGCGATGGTAACACCTTTTGATGCAAAAGGGAATATTGACTTTGCTAAAACAACAAAACTGGTAAATTATTTAATTAATAATGGCTCAGATTCACTTGTTGTTTGTGGAACTACAGGAGAGTCACCAACTTTAACAACAGAAGAAAAATTAGCTTTATTACAACATGTGGTAACAGTAGCGGATAACCGAGTTCCTGTCATTGCAGGTACAGGTAGCAATAATACGTATGCTACAATTGAAATGACTAAAAAGGCTGCCCAAACTGGCGTTGATGCAATTATGGTTGTTGTACCATATTACAATAAACCGAATCAAGAAGGTCTGTACCAACATTTTAAAGCAATTGCAGAGAGTACAGATTTACCAGTTATGCTTTATAACGTACCTGGAAGAACAGTTACGAGCATTTCTGTAGATACAGTTGTAAGATTATCCGAAATTGAAAACATTGTTGCAATTAAGGATGCTACTGGTGATCTTGGTATAATGACGGAAATTATTGAAAAAACACCAGAAGATTTTGAACTGTATTGTGGTGACGATGGACTTACATTACCAGCTCTATCTATCGGTGCTAAGGGAACAATCTCTGTTGCTTCACACATCGTAGGAAAAGAGATGCAATCTCTTGTTGAGGCATTCTTTACAGGAGAATTAAATACTGCTCAATTTTATCACCGTAAATTATATCCAATTTTTACTGGACTGTTTATGGCGCCAAGTCCAACTCCTGTAAAAACTGCTTTACAAATGAAAGGCCTAGATGTTGGATCAGTTCGTTTACCATTAGTTCCATTATCTGAAGATGAACGTACTACAGTAAAAAGTTTACTTGAACAGTTAGAGATAGAATTGCAAAACGCTTAATAAAATTTGCCCTAGTATCGTTTTTTACCAAAACGGTTCTAGGGTATTTTTATATTTAGGTTTGTTAAACGGATTGTTGAAATTCGCTTAAATTTACTTGATTTCTTCGGAAGAACCATTGGATTCCCTACTATGTGGTCTAGGCTGCCTTGTTTTTGAGCAGTAGTACAGCGGATAATATTTCAAAACTTCTTTGATTAATTATTAGCCTACCCCTGAAAATAACATCTTAAAAGATAGTCATTATAGGATGAATTCCTTATTTTCATGGGCCATGGTGTAAATTTTATTAGAATGGGTGTCTCTTTTTTAAAGATTGTTGCTTTTAGCTTATGTTATAAAAAAGACAGAAGTTGATTGGAACGGAAGGATGCTCGACTCCTGTGGGAGATGCGGGAAGGCTGAGACCCCGCAGGAGCGTAAGCGACGAGGAGGCTCAGCTCACGCCCCAGGAAAGCGAGCATCCTGGAGTGGAAATCAACTTACACATAATGTAATAGCAATCTGTAACATAATTCGAAATCATCTTGTTTTCTAATAATCATCTAGGATATAATATTTGTAAGATTTTGAACGGTCTAAAAGTTATGGGATTATTAGGAGGACAGGACATTGCAAAGAGATATTACAGAAACAGTAAAAGTATTTGCTTTAGGTGGAATAGGTGAAATTGGAAAAAATATGTACGTAGTTGAAGTTGGACAAGATCTATTTGTTCTCGATGCAGGATTAAAGTTTCCTGAACAAGAAATGTACGGGATAGATCTAGTCATACCTGATATAAGCTACTTAGAAAAAAATGCAGATAGAATTGTCGGAATATTCATTACACATGGACATGAAGATCATATTGGAGCAGTTCCATATGTCTTGAAAAAACTGCCAAATGTAACGTTTTATGTAAATAAATTAACTCGTTCACTACTTTTAGAAAAATTAAGTGAACAAGGAATAAAACATTTTAATCATGTTGTAATTTATGATGAAACATCTTCATTTCAATTTAATGAAGCATCTATTTCTTTTTTTAGAACAACACATAGTATTCCAGATTCTTTTGGTTTCACAATACATACTAACCAAGGGGCAATTGTTTATACAGGCGATTTTAAGTTTGATCAATCAAAAAGTCCATATCCTGGAGCAGATATCGGAAAACTAGCAGTAATAGGTGATAAAGGAGTTCTTTGTTTACTATCAGATAGTACAAACGCTGAAAGACAAGGATATTCTGGTTCAGAAAAGAAAGTAGCTGAAGAAATCAGTAAAGAAGTTCAAAATGCAAAGGGAAGAGTAATTATTGCGTGCTTCTCTTCAAATATATATCGTATTCAACAAGTCATTGATGCTTGTGCCCAAAACGAAAGAAAATTAGCAGTAGTTGGGGCAAGTATGGTAAAAATGATTGAAATTGCCAAGGAGCTAAATTATATTCATATTCCTGAAGATCTAGTTATTTCAATTGTTGATACAGACAATTATAAAGAAAGTGATATTGTGATTTTAACAACTGGAACACAAGGGGAGCCGATGGCTGCTTTATCACGTATTGCAAAGGGGACACATAAACAAGTATCTATTCGAAAAGGTGATACTGTCATTATGGCTGCAACGCCTATCCCAGGTAATGAAATGCTTGTATCTTCAAGTGTTAACTTGCTTTTTAAAGCAGGTGCTAATGTAATTTATGGATATAAAAAGGTGCATGTATCAGGCCATGGTTACGACGAAGAATTGAAATTAATGCTTCAATTAATGAAGCCTAAATACTTTATTCCGGTTCATGGAGAATTTCGAATGCAAAAAGCGCATGGCCACATTGCAGAAGAAGTTGGGATAAGTAAAAGTAATATTTTCATAATTGATAAAGGTGATTCAATCGCATTTAAAAATAAACTAGCTATTCCATCTGAACGAGTGGAAGTAGGAAATATTTTAATAGATGGTATTGGAATCGGCGATGTAGGCAATATTGTTCTGCGTGATCGAAAGCTTTTATCTAAAGATGGTATTTTAGTTGTAGTTGTTACATTCAGTAAACAAAGAAAGTCTATCATTTCAGGTCCTGAAATCATTACAAGAGGCTTTGTTTATGTTAGGGAGTCGGAGAAATTAATTTCAAAGTCAACAGACATCGTTAAAGAAATTACAGAAAGAATACTTGAAAATGATCAAATTGAATGGACCTTGTTAAAAAATTCTATTAGAGACGGATTAAATGCCTATTTGTACGAAGAAACAAAGAGGCGTCCGATGATTTTACCTATATTAATGGAAATATAACTAGTTTAGGTTTTTTGAGTAAAATTGGAACATGAATGCATGAATTTCCTTCTTTTTTACATACTAAATTGTATGAATAAGATTGGGGGAAGTACCGTGTCAAATTCAATTAATAATCAACCAACCTCAGATGAGGAAGTGCCAAATAATCAACCAGATTCAAAAGAATCTAGCCTTGTAGAAAAAATCCAGCAGCTAGGGCAAACGAATGTTCCATCTTTAAGTGAATCAAAAATTCATTGTTTAACGATTGTGGGTCAAATTGAAGGGCATGTTGCATTACCACCACAAAATAAAACAACAAAGTATGAACATTTAATACCACAGCTTGTAGCGATTGAACAAAATCCAAAAATAGAAGGCTTGTTAATCATATTAAATACAGTTGGTGGAGATGTAGAGGCCGGATTAGCAATTTCAGAAATGATTGCAACATTGTCAAAACCTACTGTGTCACTTGTATTAGGTGGCGGACATAGTATTGGTGTGCCAATAGCGGTTAGTACAAACTATTCATATATTGCCGAAACTGCTACAATGACAATTCATCCAATAAGATTAACAGGCCTTGTTATTGGTGTCCCGCAAACTTTTGAATATCTAGATAAAATGCAAGAAAGAGTTACAAAGTTTGTAACGAAGCATTCAAAAATAACAGATGAACGCTTTAAAGAGCTAATGTTTACAAAAGGAAACTTAACTCGAGACATTGGTACGAATGTTGTAGGATTAGATGCTGTTAAATATGGAATTATTGATGAGGTTGGAGGAATTGGTCAAGCTCTTGCAAAATTACAACAGTTTATTGACCAAAGACAAGAACAAACAAAAAATGGGGAGTAATGAAAAATATGATTCTCTATACAATAATGCCTCAAGAAACAATTTATCCGATTGATCAGCAAATATTTACTCAGCAAAAATATTTAGAATATAATGGAGTGCCAATGCTTGTTCAAAGTGTTGATGGTACATCATATGAAATTTCCAGAGTTATGAGTACAGACCCACAACATTTTATGCAATACCAACCAGGTCAAAAAATTTATGTAACTTCATAAGCTTAATTAAGTTAGAATACATGGTAAACATATGTTCTTATATGGTATAATTATGTAAAAATGGAAAGCAGCCACTAAGGCTGCTTTCTTTAACTGTATAAAATCGTACTAGGAGGTGAAAAGATGGCAAAACAAAAACAACAAAAGGCTAAAACTAAAAACATATCGAATGGATCCATTTGGTATGAAATTAGTGGATTATTATTCATAGCTTTATCACTTATCACAATTTTAAAATTAGGTTTTGTAGGAAAACTATTTGTTCTTTTCCTTCGCTTCTTCTTCGGCGAATGGTATATGCTAAGTTTTTTATTTATTATCGGGTTATCCGGATATAGTATAATTTATCGTAAAAAACCGCCATTTATCTCCTCAATTACAATTGGAGGTTCATTAATATTTTTAAGCATTTTGATGTTTAGCCATGTAACACTTTTTGATTTACTGACAAAAAATGGTCAATTTAAGGATCCATCTGTTATAAAAAATACATATGACTTGTTTATGATAGAAGCCAAAGGACAAGCCAATACCGTTGATTTAGGTGGGGGAATGATTGGAGCAATTCTGTTCGCTGTCTTCTATTTTTTATTCGACCGTACTGGAACAATTATCTTTGGTATTATTATGATTGCTGCAGGTATATTGTTTATTACAGGAAAACCTCTTGGAAGTTATCTTTTTAATTCCATTCAACCTAAAATTGTGGATTTTTGGAAAACAGTAGGATTGGATATTAAAAAATTCTTTACGAAAAAGAGTGAACCAGTAGGTACTAGAGCATCAGTTAAGCAAAAAAGATCTACTAGAGCTAATAAACAGATAGAGGAAGAAAATAATAGGGATGAAATTGCAATAAATTCAAATTCCTTTGAAGTTGAACAAGAAGAAAATAATCAACCGGAGTTACAAATTTCATATGCACCTAGTTTTCAACCAGTGAATCAAGCTGAGAATCAAACAGAAAAAGCAATCCAAGAAGTTAGAAATACTTTAGAAATCGGTAGTGAGCAAGATTTAAATGATGAACAATCTATTGAGTTATCTGTTGATGAAAATGAAGAATCATCTTATGAGTTACCTTCATTGGACATATTAATGATGCCAAAAGGAGTAAAAAAACGAGAGAATGAATCGAAATTAAAAGAAAATGCAGATATTCTTGAGAAAACTTTCCAAAGTTTTGGTGTAAAAGCAAAAGTAATGAAAGTACATCATGGTCCTGCTGTTACGAAATATGAGGTTCACCCTGATGCAGGAGTAAAAGTAAGTCGAATTGTTAATTTGAGTGATGACTTAGCTTTAGCTCTAGCTGCAAAAGATATTAGAATAGAGGCTCCAATACCTGGGAAATCAGCTATTGGAATTGAAGTACCGAATAATGTCGTATCAGCAGTACTCCTAAGAGAAGTACTTGAGGCAAAAAATCCGAAACTTACAAATCCACTTGCCGTTTCATTAGGAAAAGATATTTCTGGTGAGGCAGTTTTTGCAGAATTAAATAAAATGCCACATCTATTAATTGCAGGAGCTACCGGAAGTGGTAAAAGTGTATGTATAAATGGGATCATCGTTAGTCTTTTAATGAATGCAAAACCTTCAGATGTAAAATTAATGCTAATTGATCCAAAGATGGTTGAGTTAAGTGTTTACAATGGAATCCCTCATTTACTTACACCTGTTGTGACAGATCCTAAAAAGGCCTCTCAAGCTTTGCGTAAAGTTGTAAGTGAGATGGAAAGAAGATATGATCTGTTTTCACATACTGGTACGAGAAATATTGAATCATACAATGAATTAGTTAGACAAAATAATGAAATGGTAGAAGCAAAACAACCATTACTTCCTTTCATTGTTGTAATAGTTGATGAGTTAGCAGACTTAATGATGGTTGCTTCTTCTGACGTTGAAGATTCAATTACGAGATTAGCCCAAATGGCTCGTGCAGCTGGAATCCATTTAATTATTGCAACCCAAAGACCATCTGTAGATGTTATCACGGGTATAATTAAAGCGAATATCCCATCAAGGATTGCATTTAGTGTATCTTCACAAATTGATTCAAGGACAATTTTAGATTCAGGTGGTGCTGAAAAGCTCTTAGGTCGCGGAGATATGTTATATCAACCAATTGGTGCTTCTAAACCAGTTCGCGTACAAGGTGCATTTTTGTCTGATGATGAAGTTGAAAGAGTAGTTGAATATACGGTTTCACAGCAAAAGGCACAGTATCAAGAAGAAATGATGGTAAAAGAAGAAAGTGAGCAACAACAAAGTGTAGATGATGATCTATATCCGGAAGCGGTTGAATTAATATTAAATATGCAATCTGCTTCTGTATCGATGCTACAAAGAAGATTTAGAATTGGTTATACTCGAGCTGCAAGGCTAATTGATGCAATGGAAGCAAATGGAATAGTTGGACCTTATGAAGGAAGTAAACCAAGAGAAGTTCTTATTACAACTACACCAATTGAAGAGCAAGCATCTTCTTAATTGAATAGGATAAAAAAGCTTCAAGTAATTATTTGATAATTTACTTGAAGCTTTTTTAATGTCACTTTTATCTAAGTATATTGTTAAAAGTTTTTATATTTGGAAAATGTTGATTATAAAGTTGATTGGAACGGAAGGTGCGAGACTCCTGTGGGACCAGCGGGACAGGTGAGACCCCGCAGGAGCGATAGCGACGAGGAGGCTCACCGCCCGCCCCACGGAAAGCGAGCAACCTGAACTGTAAATCAACTTACCACATTATCAAATAGCAACAAAGTATAAGAAGTCAGCCTTTTTAATTATTGTCTTCTTTTGAAAGGAAGAGGCTTTCCAAATATTATAATAGACTTTAATGACCTATTAAGAATATGCAATCTTTTTATAAAATGTCGAATAATGTTGACAACTTTTGGAATTGAATGATATTATGACTTCAGATATACAAATACTCCTCATATAATTTTGACGATATGGGTCAAAAGTCTCTACATGGCAACCTTAATTGCTATACTATGGGGAAAAAGCATTGGTAAAGAAATGGATGCATACATAAATTGTAAACAACTATTCTTCTAATCTGGCTTTTTCACATAGTGAATAAGGCGATTAGAAGAATTTTTTTTGCACAAATATTGTGAAAAATGCTTTTTTTGCTAATGTTTGATTAAAAAGACTAGAATTACATTAAAATTGATTGAAAAGTAGATTAAAACAAAGTATAGTAAAGATGGATTATACGACTGATGTCTAACAACAGTTGTCTGAAATCTGTAGTTTGGGGGATACACCGTGAAGATAAAAACTGATTCAAGATTACTCTATCTCCAGGTGATGGAACGAATTAAACAAGATATAGAAAACGGAATATATTTACCGCATCATAAACTTCCATCAGAGTATGAGTTATCTAAGATTTTTGGGGTAAGTAGGGCTACATTACGAGAGGCTCTAAGAGTACTAGAAGAAGAGAGTGTATTAGTTAGAAAGCATGGTGTAGGTACGTTTATAAAGCCTAAACCTGTATTTCGGACAGGGATTGAACAACTTAGTAGTGTATCAGAAATGATTGAAGAAGCTGGAAAGTCTCCAGGAACAATTTTTCTTTCTTCAAAGGTACAGTCACCTTCAAAAGAGGATTTAGAAAATTTCTCAATTACTGAAAATGACAAAATCTATGTAATTGAACGAATTCGAACTGCCAACGGTGAGCCTGTTGTATATTGTGTTGATAAAATGCCTTCAACTTATTTTAAGCAAGTACCTTCTTTTGAAGATGTATCGTTTTTCAATTACATAAAAAATGAAACTGGAAGAAATATCATGTATTCAAATGCAAGAATCGAACCAATTGGTTACCATGATAAAGTTTCTCCATTACTACAATGTGAACCTGAAGTAGCATTACTGTTAATTGAACAATTACATTATGATGAACTTGATCGACCGTTAATGCATTCATTTAATTATTTTCGATCTGACCAGTTTAGCTTTAATGTGTTTAGAAAGCGCTTTTAGTTTGTAAGCGCATTCTAATTAGTGAATTATTAGTTTATTGAATTATTTTGAAAAAATTCCTATTAGGGAGGTGGATCGTTAAAAAGCGATTATATACCAAACTAGTAACAAAGTAAATAAAAAAACAGGGGGAAAAGCTCAAATGAAGATGAAAAAAGCGGGGTTAGTGTTATCTATGGCTCTTGCTGCAGGTACTATTTTAGGTGCATGTGGTAAAGATTCTGGAAACAAAAGTGATTCAAATTCAAAAGCAGGATTTAAAGTAGGGATGGTAACAGATTCTGGAACAATTGATGATAAATCATTTAACCAAGGTACTTGGGAAGGAATCCAAGCAGCTGCAAAAGAATTAAAATGGGATGCAAATACAGATACTAAATACTTAAAGCCAAGTGGGGAATCTGAGGCTGAATATTTATCAGAAATCGGTAACTTAAACGATGCTGATTATAAATTTATTGTTACACCTGGATTTAAATTTGAAACTGCTATTTATAAAGCGCAAGATAAATACCCAAATGATAAGTTTGTAATTATTGATGGAGCTCCTCATAAGGATGATAAGGACTTTACACCTAATGTGAAAAAGAATACTGTATCAATTTTCTATGCAGAGCAAGAAGCTGGTTACTTAGCAGGTGTTGCGACAGCATTGAAATTAAAAACAGGTGATGTTGGATTTATTGGAGGAATGGAAATTCCACCAGTTCAAAAATACAACTGGGGATTCCAACAAGGTGTAAAATATGCAAATGATAACTACGGAACTAAAATTTCAATTAAAAAAGAAAATGTAATATATCAAGGTACATTTAAGGATGTTGCAGCTGGTCAACAAATTGCGGCTTCAATGTACGACCATGGTGTAAGAGCAATTTTCTGTGCTGCTGGCGGTGTTGGTGTTGGAGCAATTAACGAATCAAAAGCACGTGCAAAAGCTGGTAAAGAAGCATGGATTATTGGTGTTGACGTTGACCAATATGACGAAGGAAAATATGATGGCAACAAATCAACGATCTTAACTTCTGCTACAAAAGGTGTGGCAAAATCAGCTGCTGATATGATTAAAGATGAGAAAGATGGAAAATTCCCAGGTGGACAAACTTTAATTTATGATGCTAAAAATGACGGTGTTGGTCTTCCTAAAGAAAATCCAAACTTAGATAGTGATATCACTAGCAAAATTGATGATGTTTTCAACAAAATTAAATCAGGTGAAATCAAAGTTAGCAACGTAAGAGGAAATTTAATTAAGTAATCTTTATCCTTATAAAATGTACTTATTTCTGAAGAAGCATATTATTTTATGCTTCTTCACATTATCTTTTTATCTTCATGCATTAATCAACCATAAGCTCTTTTTTACGAGTTTATTGATGATTAGGGCATGAATAGCGGTTGTTTTAAACCCATCCCTAGAAATTAATATTTTATCAAGCTGAAAAAATCTAAATCAATTAAAACGATAGAGGAGAAATTTTTGATTTAGTCATATAAGGGGGAAAATTATGGAATATGTAGTGGAAATGTTAAATATTACAAAAGAGTTTCCAGGCATAATTGCGAATGACGATATTACACTACGCTTAAAAAAAGGTGAAGTTCATGCTTTATTAGGGGAAAATGGAGCAGGAAAATCAACCTTAATGTCAGTCCTATTTGGTATGTATACACCTGAAAAAGGTTCAATAAAAGTACGAGGTAATGAAGTTACAATAGGAAATCCAAATGTTGCCAACTCGTTAGGGATTGGGATGGTACATCAACATTTTAAATTAGTTTCTAATTTCACAGTAACTGAAAATATTATTTTGGGATTAGAACCAAAAAAAGGTTTCGTTGTTGATGTGAAATCTGCGGCTAAGAAAATTGAAGAGTTATCAAAAACATATGGATTAAACGTAGATCCATATGCAAAAATTGAAGATATTTCTGTTGGTATGCAACAAAGGGTAGAGATTCTGAAAACCCTATATCGTAATGCAGAAGTAGTGATTCTAGATGAGCCAACAGCTGTTCTAACACCTCAAGAAATTCAAGAATTAATGAAAATTATTAAGAATTTAATTAATGAAGGTAAATCAATTATCATCATTACCCATAAATTAAAAGAAATTAAAGCTGTTGCAGATCGTTGTACAGTTATTCGTCGCGGTAAATACATTGGCACAGTCGACGTAAAGAATACTTCAGAAGCAGAGATGGCGTCAATGATGGTAGGTCGCCAAGTTAACTTTAAAGTTGAAAAAACCGAAAGTAATCCTGGTGAAGTGGTACTTGAAGTTAGCAATTTAAGTGTTAAAAACAATAAAAAAGTTTTAGGATTAAAAAATGCTTCTCTACAAGTTCGTGCTGGTGAAATCGTCGGTATTGCAGGGGTAGAAGGTAACGGACAATCCGAACTTGTTGAGGCAATTACTGGACTTAGAAGTATTGAAGAAGGCAGTATCTTATTAAAAGGAATGGACATTTGTAAACATAGTATTCGTGACCGAATTAGAAGTGGTATTGCACATATTCCTGAGGACAGACAAAAAAGAGGATTAGTCTTAGAGTACACAATTGAAGAAAATTGTGTTTTAGAAGTTTATAATCAAAAACCATTTTCAAAATTTGGTTTATTAGATAAAGATGCGATTGCAAAGCACGCTAAAAAGATTATTGAAGAATTTGATGTCCGTTCGGGTGAAGGAGCTAAAACAGTTGTAGAATCAATGTCCGGTGGAAATCAGCAAAAAGCAATCATTGGACGTGAGATTGAAAACAACCCGGAATTATTAATTGCTTGTCAGCCTACACGTGGTTTAGATGTAGGATCAATCGAATACATTCATAAGAGACTAGTTGAACAAAGAGATAGTGGAAAAGCCGTTTTACTTATTTCATTAGAGCTTGATGAAGTATTAAACCTTTCTGACCGAATTGCAATTGTAAATGCTGGTGAGATTATTGACATTGTAAATGCAAAAGACACGAATGAAGATGAACTAGGTTTAATGATGGCAGGTATAAAGAGAGGTGAAGGGGCATGAAAAAGGGAGGAATAATTTCTTTAATTGCCGTTTTATTAGGATTAATTGCTGGAGCAATACTGATTATGGCTACTGGGAATGATCCAGTAGAAGGATTTACTTACTTATTTCAAGGTGGACTAAAAGATACTGAAAGAATAGGGAATACATTAGCCACAGCTACACCATTAATTCTTACAGGACTTTCTGTTGCATTCGCTTTTAGAACAGGCTTATTTAATATTGGTGCAGCAGGACAAATGCTAATAGGTGGTTTTTGTGCATTAGCTATCGGCTTAACAGTACACCTTCCTTCATTATTATTAGTACCGTTTATGGTAGTTGTTGCTATGGTTGCTGGTGCAATTTGGGCATTTATTCCTGGCTTATTAAAAGCAAAGTTCAATGTTCATGAGGTTGTTTCTACGATCATGATGAACTGGATTGCTTATTGGATGGTATACTACTTAGTTAAAAACCATTTTAAAGGAGATACAGAAACAGAGTCTCGTATGTTAGCAGATTCTGCAACATTGAAAATTCCTTTTTTATCTGATTTATTTTCTGGATCATTTATCAATTTTGGTATAGTGATAGCAATAATAATGGTAATTGTCATTTCGTTTATTATTAAAAGAACTGTATTAGGATATGAATTAAAAGCAGTAGGACATAATCGTAGTGCAGCGGAATATGCAGGTATTTCTGTAAATCGAAATGTTATTTTATCAATGATGATATCAGGCGGCCTTGCTGGTCTTGCCGGAGTTGTTCAATATGCAGGAAATTCTTCCTTGATTCAAATTGGTGTATTACCAACACAAGGATTTGATGGAATTGCAGTTGCTTTATTAGGTATGAATACGCCAATAGGTGTTTTCTTTTCAGCGATTTTCTTTGGAATGTTATCCACAGGAAAAGGTTTTATGAGTGCGATGACAAGTATTCCGCCAGAAATTTCTGATGTTATCATTGCGATTATTATTTATTTCTCGGCTACTAGTCTATTAATACGTAAAGTTATTAATAAACTTACAACATCAAGGAAGTATAAAAAAGAAATTTTAAACAGCAATGTCAATGTTGGAGAGAAGGTGGAATAACGCGATGGATTTAATTATACAAATTTTCCCGTATGCAATTGCATATACAATTCCTTTATTAATCGTAGCATTAGGTGGTTTATTTTCTGAACGAAGTGGTGTTGTTAATATCGGTTTAGAAGGATTGATGGTTGTAGGAGGCTTTGCCTCGGCGCTATCGATTTCTAAATTACAACAATCTTATCCAAATGCATCATGGGTGATATGGGTTGGTCTTCTAATTGCAATGCTTGCTGGAGCACTATTCTCTTTACTGCATGCATTCGCTAGTATTAATTTAAATGCTGACCAAGTTATTAGTGGTATTGCCATCAATATGATTGCAGGTGCATTAACAGTTTTCTTAGCAAGAAATATTACAGGATCTGGTAATATTCGTATTACTGGCATGAGTCGTGGGGATGTAGATATTCTAGGTCTAAATCTGAGCCATATTCCGCTTATCGGTAGTTTATTCTTTAAAAATGCGTATTCGACAACATGGCTAGTACTATCAATTTTAGTAATTAGTATATTTGTACTTTATAAAACAAGATTTGGATTACGTCTTCGTGCATGTGGTGAATATCCACAAGCAGCTGATGCAGCTGGTATCAATGTATACCGTATTCGTTATATTGGCGTAATGATATCTGGTGCATTTTCTGGATTAGGCGGAGCGATTATTTTAGTTACTTATTCTGGAGAATTTTCTGGTAGTGTTGCAGGATTAGGTTTCTTAGCAATTGCTGCACTTATTTTTGGACAGTGGAAACCACTTGGCATACTTGCAGCATCATTATTCTTTGGAGTTGCTACAACAATTACAAATGTGGCTCAAGTTGTTCCGAGTTTTGCAGCTATTCCACAACTTGTTTTAAAAATTTTCCCTTATGTGGTTACTTTAATCGCATTAGTTATTTTTTCAAAATCATCTCAAGCACCAAAATCAGTTGGTGTGCCTTATGAAAAAGGTAAACGTTAAATTATGTGCGGAGCTTCCATTTATAGTGGAAGCTTCTTTTTTTATATAAGCACTATTAAAGTAATTAATAAGGATACTTGAAAATAAAGCGAAATTGGATATTTTCATGCCCCGTAGTGCTGCTATTATTAGCAGGAGCTTTTTTATAAGATTGTTGCTTTTGGGCTTTGTAACTTTAAGGCAGAAGTTGATTCGGGCGGAAGGTGCGAGACTCCTGTGGGAATAGCGGGAAGGCTGAGACCCCTCAGGAGCGAAAGTGACGAGGAGGCTCAGCTCACGCCCCACGGAAAGCGATCAACCTGGAGTTGTAATCAACTAAGGCATTTTAAAATAGCAACAATGTGCACGAAAATAGCCAAAATTTATTCGTATTTTATCAACTTCAGTAAGTTGTTATCGTTTTAGGGTAAACTAGAAGGCAGTTAGATTTCTTTTTGAAAAAATTAGAGATACAATGTAAATAATGGAAATACTATTAAATAAAGTCAGTTTAATATGGAGGTAAAACAGTGAAATTACTTGATTATAAGAATTTTACGTGTAATGGAATAAATGTTCATGTCATTCCTACTGAAAAATTTAAGACAAATACAATTACATTAAAGGTTAGAGGTCCTTTAAATAAAGAAACGGTAACCTATAGAGGGCTTTTACCATATGTTTTACAAAGTGGTACGTCAACCTATCCAACAAATGGTGATGTTCGGAGAAAATTAGAGGAATTGTATGGAGCAACTTTTTTTGTTGATGTCGCAAAAAAAGGTGATTACCATGTCATGTCGTTTATCATTGATATTGCAAATGAAAAGTATTTAACGAATCAAAGCACTTTATTAGATGAAGGTTTAAGTTTATTAGCTGAGATTTGGCAGAAGCCTTATTTAGAGAACGGAGTATTCTCTACTCGAAATGTTGATACTCAAAAACGAGTTCAAGCAGAGCGGATTAAAGCCTTAAACGATGATAAGTTAAAATATGCCAATCAAAGGCTGATCGAAGAAATGTTTAAAGGAGAATCATATGAGCTTCTTCCAAATGGGATATTGAACGAAATAAATAATATTTCCTCAGAAAATTTATATGAATATTATCAAAAAGCTTTGAAAGAAGACATGATTGACTTATATATTGTTGGTGATGTTTCTGAAGAACAATGTAAAGATTTAATTCAATCAAATTTTGTTACTAATACCTCAAGCGATTTTCGAGTTGACACAAAAAAAGCAGTAGCAGTTTCCTCACCGAATGAAGTGATTGAGGAACAAAAATTAAATCAAGCAAAGTTACATATTGGATATACTACTGGAATTTCGAATAAAGATGCTGACTACTTTGCTCTGCAGGTTTTTAATGGATTATTTGGAGGTTTTTCTCATTCAAAATTATTTATTAATGTGCGTGAAAAAAATAGCTTAGCATACTACGCAGCTTCACGTTTTGAAAGTCATAAAGGGTTATTAATGGTTATGTCTGGTATTGCGAGTGAAAATTATGAGAAGGCAACTACCATTATTACTGAACAGTTAGAAGAAATGCGTAAAGGGAATTTTACTGATGATGAAATAGATCAAACGAAATTATCGATAAAAAATAGTCTATTAGAGGGTATGGATACAGCTTACGGGATTATTGAGACACTGTTTAATGATCACTCTGGAGGAAATAATCGTCCAATAGAACAATGGATTACTGAAATTGAAAAAGTTACTCGTGATGAAATCATTGAAGTTTCAAAGAAAATAGCATTGCATACAACTTATTTCTTAAAAGGTGAGGAGGGAGTAAAATGAAACAAACTAATTTTGAACAGCTAAATGAAACTCTTTATTTTGAAGAACTTAGTAATGGATTAAAAGTATACATTCTCCCTAAAAAAGGTTACAACAAAACATATGCAACATTTACAACAAAATATGGATCAATTGATTCTGAATTTGTTCCAATCGGCAAGGATGAGAAATTAGTTGTTCCTGATGGAATTGCTCATTTTCTTGAGCATAAGCTTTTTGAAAAAGAAGATGGTGATGTTTTTCAAGTGTTTAGTAAGCAAGGTGCGTCTTCAAATGCTTTTACGAGCTTCACTCGAACAGCATACCTTTTTTCTGCGACAAATAATGTAGAACAAAATTTATTAACACTATTAGACTTTGTCCAAGACCCTTATTTTTCAGATAAAAGTGTTGAGAAAGAAAAAGGGATTATTGGCCAAGAGATAAAAATGTATGATGATAATCCAGATTGGAGACAATACTTTGGGATTATTGGTTCAATGTACGGAAAACATCCAGTAAGAACAGATATTGCTGGAACAGTTGAATCGATTGCACCTATTACAAAAGAACTTTTATATACATGTTACGAAACATTTTACCATCCAAGTAATATGCTATTCTTTGTTGTAGGTCCAGTTGATGTAGAAAAAACGATGCAATTAATTAGAGAGAATCAAGAAAAGAAAACATTTAAAGAAGCGAATAAGATCGAACGCTTCTATCCTGAAGAAACAAAGAATGTAGCTGAAAAGAAAAAAGTTCTTCATATGAATGTTCAGTCGTCAAAGGTATTAGTAGGTATTAAAGACTTTGATGCTCCTAAAAATGGTCAGGACTTATTAAAGCATGAATTAACGGTTTCAGTCCTTCTAGACTACTTATTTGGGAAAGGGTCTGATTATTATCAAGATATGTATCAAAGTGGGTTAATTGATGATACGTTTTCGTATGATTATTCTGCTGAGAATGGGTTTGCGTTTGCTGTAATTGGTGGGGATTCTAGAGAACCTGAAAAGCTCACTTCAAAAATAAAGGAAATCTTAATTGAAGCGAAAACGATCAAGTTTCAACAAGAGATTTTAGAAAGAGTCATTAAGAAAAAAATTGGAGGTTTCCTACGTTCTTTAAATTCTCCAGAATATATAGCAAATCAATTTACACGATATGCATTTTTAGATATGAATTTATTTGACATTGTAAATGTGTTAGAATTGATTTCTGTAGAGGATATTCAAACGACAATTAATAAATTAGTGGATGAGGAATATTTTAGTGAATGTTTAGTACTTCCTCATTAAAAGTTGTAGGCATCCTATCTTGTTAGGATGTCTTTTTATTAAGGCTATGTTAAAGTTTATTGTTTATTATTAATAGAAATGAGTTTTGAGATGAAATCCCTCGAGACTCCACCGGAAAACGAGATAGCCGAGACCCTGAAGCTGAGTGCGAGCGAGGAGGCCCGGTGGTTCGTCTGCGAATAGCAAGTGGATTTTATTGAATATCAACAATCTATTTTACAGAGCCTTTATTAAGGGGAGTGTAACAAATGGAAAAATATGCCCTGATTATAGGAGCTAGTGGAGAAATTGGTGCTGCAATTGCTGAAAAGATTTCTAAGGATGGCTATCATGTAATTTTACACTATCATAAGAATAAAGAGGCAACCCGGAAATTACAAACAAAAATCGAAAACGATACAAAGAGAAAGTGCCAAATTGTTCAAGCGGATTTATCTCTTCAAAATGGTGTGACTGATTTAGTATCTCAAATCGATGCTAACATAAACTCAGTTGTATATGTTTCTGGCCAATCGACAGTTGGTTTAGTGACTGATTTAACAATTGAACAAATAGATCAAATGACACAATTACATATTAAAAGTTTAATTCAATTGAATAATTATTACCTTCCAGAAATGGTGAGAAGAAAAGAAGGAAATATTGTCGTTATTTCGTCGATATGGGGGCAAATCGGTGCATCTTGTGAAGTATTGTATTCAACGACAAAAGGTGCTCAAAATGCATATGTGATGGCATTAGCAAAGGAAGTTGCACCAAGCAATATTCGAGTAAACGCAGTTGCTCCTGGAGCGATTGAAACGAAAATGTTGGATTATTTTAGTGACGAGGATCGAAAAGCTTTGTCAGATGATATTCCAATTGGAAGATTAGGCACTCCAAATGAAGTTGCAAATACAGTCTCGTTTCTTCTATCAGACCATTCATCATATATAACAGGGCAAATTTTAGGTGTAAATGGAGGATGGCATACATCATAATTCGGAAAAAAAGGGTAGAAAGTTTGATATTACTCATATTTTACCTTTTCTCAGATGGAAAAATCGTATATTATAGTAACTAGGTAAAAAAGTAACCGTTTATTGGAGGGACTTGCATGCAATTAAATGAATGGTACTTTGAATATGAGATACAAAAAAATAGACCAGGCCTTTTAGGAGATATTTCCTCTCTCATTGGGATGCTTGGGATTAATATAATGACAATTAATGGCGTAGATACAATGAAACGCGGTATGCTATTAGGTTGTGAACGTGATGACCAAGCTAATAGACTTGCATCAATTTTACAGACAATGGATAATATAACAGTAGTAAAATTTAGAAAACCAACTTTACGCGATTTATTAGCGGTAAGACATGGAAGATATATTCAACGAGATGAAGATGATAAAAAGACATTTCGATTTGTACGAGATGAATTAGGAATATTAGTTGATTTTATGGCAGAGTTATTTAAACAGCCTGGTCATAAATTAATTGGTATTAGAGGGATGCCTCGTGTTGGGAAAACAGAATCGATTGTTGCTTCAAGTGTTTGTGCAAATAAAAAGTGGCTTTTTGTTTCTTCAACACTTATTAAACAAACGTTAAGAAACCAATTGATTAAAGATGAGTATAGCAGTGACAATGTGTTTATTATAGACGGAATACTTTCTCATCGAAAAGCGAATGAACAACATTGGCAATTAGTTCGAGAAATTATGGCATTACCTTCTGTAAAAGTAATTGAACATCCAGATATATTTGTCAGGCAGACAGAATATAAAATAGACGATTTTGATTACATAATTGAGCTGAGAAACGATGATAATGAAATAATAAAATATGAAATGAACGATCAAATGGATTTGAATAATAATCCATTTAAACAGTTCGATTTTTAACTTAGGCTGGGGTGTTTTAAAGTGACGGAAATTGGAAAAGTCTTACGTGAGGCAAGAGTAGCAAAAGGATTATCAATTGATGATATCCAAGAATTAACGAAAATTCAAAAGCGTTATTTAGAAGCAATTGAAGAAGGAAATTACCGAATTCTTCCTGGGCAATTCTATGTTAAAGCTTTTATACGCCAATATGCTGAAGCTGTTGGAGTAGATACTTCGGAGATTGTTGAATCAAATAACACAGCGGTTAGCCAAGAAATCGTTGAAAAAGAAGAAAGCGAACCAATTAAACCAATTAAAGAAGAAATACCAAGTCGTTCTACTAAAACTAGAGAACCGATAAATGTAAAATCATCTCCAATGATGGATTATTTACCTAGAATTTTAATAGGTGTATTAGTTATTGGGATTATCGCTCTTCTTTGGGTGATTATTCCTAATAATAGTGGTAAGAGTGTTAAAAATAATCCATCACAAAGCTCTAATCCAGTAATAGAGAAGCCAAAAAACAATCCACTAGATCAACAGGCAAAAAATACCGGGCAAAAAAATAATCAACAAACTACTGGTGCTCAGACACAACAAAATGTTCAACCAGCACCAACAACACCTTCACAACAGGTTTTAACAGTTGCTTCTTCAACTAGAAAGAGAACAACGATTGAAGTGAGTAAGAATCAAGCATTAAAAGTTGATATTACTGCAAAAGGTGGAGCTAGTTATCTTGGAATCAAGAATGAACTTGGTAAAAGCTTTTTCGCTAGTAATGTAAATGATGGACAAACTCAGTCTTTTGATTTCACAAATGAAAATGAAGTGATATTAAATGTTGGTGCTACACAAAATGTTGAAATAAAAGTTAATGATGAAGTGTTACAGTTATCTTCAAAATTAGCTCATCAATATATTACAATTAAAAATGTAAAATAATTGAATAGTCATCTTTATGATGACTTTTCTTGTTTAGTGATAAAAGTAATCATTTTCTAGAGAGTGTTGGAGGTTTTTTATATGAATTTACCTAACAAAATTACAGTTTCAAGGGTATGTTTAATACCTTTGTTCATCATTGTTATGTTAGTTGATTTTGGATGGGGTAATCTAACATTAATTGGAGAGAGCATACCTGTTGCGCATATTATTGGTGCTATTATTTTTATAATTGCATCAATTACAGACTTTATCGATGGTCACTATGCGCGTAAATATAATCTTGTTACAAACTTTGGTAAATTTTTGGATCCATTAGCCGATAAATTGTTAGTTTCATCAGCATTAATTATTTTGACAGATTTAAAGTATGTTCCAGCTTGGATCACAATCGTCATAATTAGTAGAGAGTTTGCTGTAACTGGTCTTCGAATGATTCTTGCGGGCAGTGGTGAAGTTCATGCGGCAGCTATGTTAGGTAAAATTAAGATGTGGGCACAAATCGTTGCGATTTCAGCTTATTTACTTCATGACTTTCCGTTAAACTTCTTACCTTTTTCAATTGCAGATGTAGCGCTTTGGGTTGCATTGTTTTTTACAGTTTATTCCGGATGGGATTATTTCTATAAAAATAGAGAGATTCTGTTAAAATCTATGTAATGAATTTCTGGAGGGGATTAGGTTGAAGAGAGCAGAAATTATTGCTGTTGGGTCAGAGTTGCTTCTTGGACAAATTGTCAATACTAATGCACAATTTATTGCAAAACAACTTTCAACAATTGGAATATCTCATCATTTTCAGACTGTTGTAGGAGATAATTCACTCAGATTACGAAACACACTCGAAGTCGCTTCAAGTCGTTGTGATCTTATTATATTAACTGGAGGTCTTGGGCCAACTAAAGACGATTTAACAAAGGAAGTTGTTGCCGAATTCCTTGGGAAGTCTTTAATTATGCATCAAAAATCATTAGATTCAATTGAGGCTTACTTCAAAAGAGTTAACCGAGAAATGACTGAAAATAATAAAAAACAAGCCCTTGTAATTGAGGATAGTATTGTTTTTGAAAATCATAATGGAATGGCACCTGGAATGTGTGTATCTTATAATGATAAACAATTTATTCTATTACCAGGTCCGCCAAAAGAAATGATACCAATGTTCGAACAGTTAGTTTTACCATATCTGTTAAGTGGATCAGATCAAACAACGATCGTTTCAAAGGAATTGAAGTTTTTTGGAATTGGCGAATCAATTCTTGAAACAAAAGTTTTAGATTTACTTGAAAATCAATCAAATCCAACAATTGCTCCTCTTGCAAGTGAAGGAGAAGTAATGCTTCGTTTAACAGCTAGTGCTAAGGATAAAGAAGAAGCGAATCAACTAATACATGAAACTGAAATGAAAATTAATGAACGAGTTGGACAATATATTTATAGTACAAACGGTGACAATTTATTTACGGTACTCGTTAAACTATTGAATGAAAAAAATATGACTATTGCAGCGGCAGAAAGTCTAACTGGTGGACTATTTAGTAAGCGTATTACTGATATTCCAGGTGTTTCTTCAATCTTTAAGGGGAGTATTGTTTGTTATCAAAATGAGATTAAAGCAAATATACTAGGTGTTTCAAATGAACTGTTAGATACCAAAGGTGCAGTCAGCTTTGAATGTGCAAAAGCGCTTGCTGAAAATGTACAAAAACTATGTAATTCTTCAATTGGAGTTAGCTTTACAGGAGAAGCGGGACCGGAGGCTTCAGAACAAGTACCAGTAGGAAAGGTGTTTATTGGTATTAAGATTGGAGAGCAAGAAGCAATTGTGAAAGAATTACAGTTGAGTGGAACAAGAGAACAAATTCGTTTATCTTCAGTAAAACATGCTACAAATTTACTTGTAAAACTACTAAAAGAATGTCAAGACTTATAATTTTAGAATGAAAACAGTAGAATAGTTATATAAAAAGCTCGGTTATGGACCGAGTTTTTTGCTATTTTGGCAGTTTATTATGAGTTAAAATTCAATTTTTAAACTTAAAAATAAGAAACGAATGTTTCTATTCTTTAAAAATTAATTTTATTTCGCCAAAAAATCGAATAGATGTTCTATTTTTTTCTTGGCAAAAAGAAAAAAAACAGTTAAGATAGATTTAAGAGAAATGAAAGTATTAAGGAGGAGAAATAAATGAGTGATCGTCAAGCTGCATTAGAAATGGCATTGAAGCAAATAGAAAAGCAATTTGGTAAAGGATCAATTATGAAACTTGGTGAACAAACAGATCGCCAAATTTCTACGATTTCAAGTGGATCATTAGCATTAGATGTTGCCCTTGGTGTAGGTGGGTATCCTAGAGGACGTATTATGGAAGTATATGGTCCTGAGAGTTCTGGTAAAACAACAGTCGCATTACATGCAATTGCTGAAGTACAAGCAAACGGTGGACAGGCAGCATTTATTGATGCAGAGCACGCACTAGATCCTGTCTATGCTCAAAAATTAGGTGTAAACATTGATGAACTATTACTTTCACAACCTGATACTGGTGAACAGGCACTTGAAATTGCTGAAGCATTAGTGAGAAGTGGTGCAATTGATATTTTAGTTATCGACTCAGTAGCAGCATTGGTTCCAAAGGCTGAGATTGAAGGTGACATGGGTGACGCTCACGTGGGCTTACAAGCTCGTCTAATGTCACAAGCACTACGTAAACTATCTGGTGCGATTAATAAATCTAAAACAATCGCAATTTTTATTAACCAAATTCGTGAAAAAGTTGGCGTAATGTTTGGAAACCCTGAAACTACACCAGGTGGACGTGCATTAAAATTCTATTCAACAATTCGTTTAGAAGTACGTCGTGCAGAGCAATTAAAGCAAGGTAATGATATTGTTGGTAACAAAACAAAAATAAAAGTTGTTAAAAATAAAGTAGCGCCTCCTTTTAGACAAGCTGAAGTTGATATTATGTACGGTGAAGGGATTTCAAAAGAAGGAGAAATTCTTGATATTGGTTCAGATCTTGATATCGTTCAAAAAAGTGGTGCTTGGTATTCATACAATGAAGAGCGCTTAGGTCAAGGGCGCGAAAATTCAAAACAATTCTTGAAGGAAAATACTGATATTCGAGAAATAATTAAAGAAGCAATACGAGTTCATTATGGATTAGATAACGCAGTGACGATTACTGAATCAGATGATGAAGAATTCTCGTTATTAGATGAATAATTTGATTAAAAAAGTGAGTTCTTATTTTTAAGACTCACTTTTTTGTTTTAAATGGGTCTTTTCTATTTTAATAATTTTTTTGATAGTTTGATTAAAGAGATAGAAGGCATTCATGCAGAAAAAAGAACTACCGAGGCTTGGTAGATCTTCCGAAAAAAGTGAGCGTATTTTGGTATATATCAAAAAAGTGGTTTAAAAGAGTCTTTCATATATACAAGGTTCTTTTCAAAAGGCTCTTTTTTTAAAGATTGTTGCATTTAGGTTATGTAATTTAAAAGACAGAAGTTGATTGGAACGGAAGGGTGATCGACTCCACAGGAGCGTATGCGACGAGGAGGCTCAGCTCACGCCCCAAGGAAAGCGAGCATCCTGGAGTGGAAATCAACTAACGCATTCTTAAAAGCAACAAATCTAACTAAATCTGTTAAAGTGAAAAAGATTTAGGTGAATATGTCGAATCTTGTATTTCTTATAGTGAAAATGTAATAAATATTGATAAATCAACGAAGTAAGCCATTACAATACTTGACATCATATGGTAAGAGATTTAATATTTATATGTATATATTTTTAAAATATTACTGAATAAAAATGAAACTAAGACATTATTGAGCTGTTTGTTGAAAGAATTTTTAGACAATATATCAGCCGACAGAAAATGAAACTAACTAAATAGCAAGAGGAGGTGAAATCATGGGAAATATTATCACAATCATCTTCGCTTTGCTTGCCACATTCGTAGTCGGTTACGTTGTTGGATTCTTTGTTCGAAAGTCCATTGCAGAAGCTAAGATTAATGGAGCAACTAATGCTGCAAACCAAATAATTGAAGAAGCGAAAAGACAATCAGAAACGATCAAAAAAGAAGCTTTGCTAGAAGCAAAGGACGATATTTATAAACTTCGTTCAAATGCAGAAAACGAAATTCGTGAAAGACGTAATGAATTACAAAAACAAGAAAATCGTTTAATGCAAAAAGAAGAGAACCTTGATCGTAAAGATGAAGGAATAGCTAAACGTGAATTAGCTCTTGAAAGGAAAGAGGATTCTCTTGTTTTAAAACAACAGCAGATTGAAGAGATGGAAAGCAAAATGAAAGGATTAATAGCTTCACAACAAGAAGAACTTGAACGTATTTCAGGTTTGAATCGTGAAGAAGCTAGACAATTAATTCTATCAAAAGTCGAAAATGAGCTTACCCATGAAACCGCATTACTAGTAAAAGAAATAGAAACACGAGCAAAAGAAGAAGCCGATAAGAAAGCAAAAGATATTTTATCGATTGCAATTCAACGTTGTGCTGCAGACCATGTTGCTGAAACAACAGTATCAGTTGTAAATCTTCCAAATGATGAAATGAAAGGAAGAATTATTGGACGTGAGGGACGTAATATCCGTACGTTAGAAACGTTAACAGGAATCGATTTAATTATTGACGATACTCCTGAAGCAGTAATTCTATCTGGTTTTGATCCAATTCGAAGAGAAACAGCAAGAATGGCTCTTGATAAATTAGTTCAAGATGGACGAATTCATCCTGCACGAATTGAAGAAATGGTTGAAAAATCTAGACGTGAAGTTGATGAATACATAAGAGAAGTTGGTGAACAAACTACTTTCGAAGTTGGAGTTCATGGCTTGCATCCGGATTTAATCAAAATTTTAGGACGTCTAAGATTTAGAACAAGTTATGGTCAAAATGTTCTTAAGCATTCTATTGAAGTAGCTAATTTAGCTGGATTAATGGCAGCTGAACTAGGTGAAGATGCAAAACTTGCAAAACGTGCTGGTCTTTTACATGACATTGGTAAAGCAATAGATCATGAAGTTGAAGGAAGCCACGTTGAAATTGGTGTTGAACTTGCAACAAAATACAAGGAACATCCAGTTGTAATTAACAGTATTGCTTCACATCACGGAGACACTGAACCAACTTCAATTATCGCCGTTTTAGTTGCTGCTGCAGACGCATTGTCAGCTGCTAGACCTGGTGCAAGAAGTGAGACACTAGAAAACTATATTCGACGTTTAGAAAAACTTGAAGAAATTTCAGAGTCATACGAGGGTGTTGAAAAATCATTTGCGATTCAAGCAGGTCGTGAAGTACGTATTATGGTTAAACCAGATACAATTGACGACTTACAAGCTCATCGCTTAGCTCGCGATATTCGAAAACGAATTGAAGATGAGTTAGATTATCCTGGGCATATAAAAGTAACGGTTATACGTGAAACACGTGCTGTAGAGTACGCTAAATAATTTAATGAGTTCTAGTTATAATCTTTTCAGTATTTATTCTTAAATATGTATTTGATAAATAATGAAATAAAGTGGTGACTACCACTTTATTTTTTTTGGTAAAATAAAAGGTAGTAAATAGGTTGCAAATAGTATAAGTGGTTTAAACTTCTAGAAAGCTTCCTACTAGAAAAGGAGTAACAACAATGAGAATATTATTTATTGGAGATGTAGTAGGTTCTAATGGGAGAGAAATGGTAAAAACCCATTTATCAACACTAAAGAAAAAATATAATCCATCCATTACTATTATCAATGGAGAAAATTCGGCACATGGTAAAGGAATTACTCAAACAATTTATCGTCAATTTTTAGAACTTGGAGCGCAAGCTATTACACTTGGTAACCATGCATGGGATAAACGAGAAATATTTGAATTTATTGATGAAGCAAAATATTTAATTAGACCTGCAAACTATCCAGAAGGAACACCTGGAAAAGGTATTGCTTATGTAACGTTTAATGATGTAGAAGTAGCAGTTATTAATTTGCAGGGGCGTACATTTTTACCTGCAATTGACTGTCCGTTTAGAAAAGCAGATGAGTTAATAGAAGAAGCAAAGAAAAGAACAAAAATTATCTTTGTAGATTTTCATGCCGAGACAACTAGTGAAAAAATTGCAATGGGATGGTATCTAGACGGAAGAGTTACAGCAGTTGTAGGAACTCACACGCATGTTCAAACTGCGGATGAACGGATTTTACCCGAAGGAACTGCATTCATTACTGATGTGGGAATGACGGGGCCCTATGATGGAATATTAGGTGTAACAAAAGAGGCAGTCTTAACTAGATTTTTAACAAATCTACCAGTTCGCTTTGAAGTTGATGAAGGTAGAGGACAACTAAGTGGTGTCATCATTGAGTTAGATAAGACAAGTGGACATGCTAAATCGATAAAAAGAATCCAAATAAATGATGATCATCAAGAGATTTTAATGTAATTAAAAGAATTATAAAAATTTTTAAAAAATTTTTTAATAATTTGAAGGAATAACTCCTTGTTAGAGAGAATAGTTTTTATAGTACACAATATTAGCTTATTTAGTAACAAGGAGGAACTAGGAAATGGAAATCTTAAAAGTTTCAGCAAAATCAAATCCAAATTCTGTAGCAGGAGCACTTGCAGGTGTATTAAGAGAGCGTGGCTCAGCAGAGATTCAAGCAATCGGTGCTGGGGCATTAAACCAAGCCGTTAAGGCAGTTGCAATTGCAAGGGGGTTTGTTGCTCCTAGTGGAGTAGATTTAATTTGTATCCCTGCTTTTACAGATATTCAAATTGATGGGGAAGAGCGTACAGCAATTAAGTTAATCGTTGAACCTCGTTAATCAAGTGACAACCTGTTTGCATTCGCAACCAGGTTGTTTTTTTATTTGTCAATATTTTTAAAGATAGAAGTTGATTCGGGCGGAAGGTGCGAGACTTCCACGAGACAGGGAAATAGGGAAACAAGGGAAAAGGTAAGACCTTGTAGGAGCGATTACAGTACGGAGGTTTAACACTTGCTTAATGGTAAGTGAGAATCCCTTGGTTGCAATCAACTAATCTTATTAAATAGCAAAAAATATAAGAAAACAGCCATAAAATATAATAACTCTGAAAAGGAAGTGTTCAATTTGAAAATATTTGATGCCCATTGTGATGTATTAGCAAAATTACTAGAAGACCCAACAATATCTTTTCAAAACGATCAAAAGTTACAAGTATCCTTACAAAAACTACGTGCAGGTTCTGGGAAGATACAGTGCTTTGCCATTTATATACCTGAAAAAATACATAAAGCTATTAAATATGATGCAGCACTTCAAAGTGTTACATTATTTTATGAGAAAATAGCAACAAAAGAAAATCAAATTAAAACCATATTAACAAAGCAAGATGAAACAAGT
This sequence comes from Gottfriedia endophytica, assembly GCF_017814275.1. Lineage (GTDB taxonomy): Bacteria > Bacillota > Bacilli > Bacillales > Bacillaceae_G > Gottfriedia > Gottfriedia endophytica. Next base: position 39,711 of record NZ_JAGIYQ010000009.1, on the reverse strand, counting down.
TTAAAAACAAATGAAATCGGAGCAATTCTAACGTTGGAAGGCTGTGATGCACTCTCTGGAGATATAAACCGTTTAAAAATCCTTCATCGTCTTGGAGTTCGGAGTGTTGGATTAACATGGAATTATGCAAATGAGGCTGCTGACGGTATTTTAGAAGAACGCAATGGCGGAATAACGACTTTTGGCAGAAATGTAATACAGTATTTAAACGAAAATAAAATGTGGTGTGATTTATCACATTGTAGTGAAAATTCCTTTTGGCAAGCATTAGAAGAATCAAAGTTTCCTACAGCAACACATTCGAATGTCAAACAATTATGTAATCATTCAAGAAATTTATCTGACGAACAACTTATTGCCTTATTTAAAAGAAATGCAGTAGTAGGTATTAATTTTTATCCTGTATTTTTAGTAAATAAGGGAAAAGCAACGATTAAAGATGTTTTAAGTCATATTGATTATATGTGTAGTCTTGGTGGTGAGAAATGTATAGGAATAGGTACAGATTTTGATGGTATAGATATATTACCTGAGGGGCTTGAAGATTGTAGTAAAATGAACATTTTAACAGAAAAACTATTACAATATTATTCAGAAGAACAAGTAAATGGATTTCTATATAACAATTATTCAAGGTATATTGAATTTAAATAAACTGAAAACTTGTTCTGAATAATATAAAATATGAAAATTATATGAACGAATTCATCTAAAAACATTGATTTTTTTTTGTAATAGGTCTAGAATGAAAACGAATTAACTCATATCTTTAGATATGTCTTATGACGCTTTCATTCAAATGACAATAAAATGAATGATTTGCACTATCAAATTTACTACGAATGAAGGCATTCAAAGGGGTGTAGGAAATGATTGATCAACTTTCATGGAAAGTTGGAGGACAACAAGGTGAAGGTATTGAAAGTACTGGAGAAATTTTTGCGATTGCGTTAAACCGTTTAGGTTATTATTTATACGGTTACCGTCACTTCTCTTCACGTATTAAGGGTGGACACACGAACAATAAAATTCGTGTAAGTACTACTGAAGTACGAGCTATTTCAGATGACTTAGATATTTTAGTAGCATTTGACCAAGAGACTATTGATGTTAACTTTTATGAATTACGCAAGGGCGGTATTGTAATCGCTGATGCTAAATTTAATCCAACGATTCCTGAATCAACGGATGTAACTCTTTACTCTATTCCATTTACAGATTTAGCAACTGAACTTGGTACATCATTAATGAAAAACATGGTTGCAGTAGGTGCTTCAAGTGCAATCTTAGGTCTTTCAATTGAGGTATTTAGAGAAGTAGTTAATGAAATTTTTGGTAAAAAAGGTCAACAAATTGTTGAGAAAAACGTAGAAGCTATTGCACGCGGAGCAGAGCAAATGAGAGAAATGCTTGGCGTGAATGTAAATAAAATGCAATTAGCGGGTGCTGACGGACAAAAACGTATGTTCATGATTGGTAACGATGCAATCGCTATGGGTGCACTAGCTGGTGGTTCTCGTTTTATGGCAGCGTATCCAATTACGCCTGCATCAGAAATCATGGAATATTTAATCCAAAAATTACCTAAACATGGTGGTGCGGTAATTCAAACAGAGGATGAAATTGCTGCATGTACAATGGCAATCGGTGCTAACTATGGTGGAGTTCGTACATTAACGGCTTCAGCAGGCCCTGGTCTATCATTAATGATGGAAGCAATCGGATTATCTGGTATAACAGAAACTCCACTTGTAATTGTAGACACTCAACGTGGTGGTCCAAGTACAGGTCTTCCAACAAAACAAGAACAATCAGATTTAATGGCTATGATTTATGGTACACATGGTGAAATTCCAAAAGTTGTAATTGCTCCAAGTACAGTAGAAGAAGCTTTCTACGATATGGTGGAAGCGTTTAACGTAGCTGAAGAATTCCAAGTACCAGTAATCTTATTAACTGACTTACAACTTTCATTAGGTAAGCAAACAGTTGAACCATTACAATTTGAAAAAGTACAAATCCGTCGTGGTAAGTATGATTACAATAGAGAATTACCTGTTTCAGAAAACAAAGATTACTTCAAACGTTATGAAGTGACTGAAGATGGAGTTTCTCCACGTGTTGTACCTGGTATGAAAGGTGGAATCCACCACGTAACTGGTGTTGAACATGATGAAACTGGTAAACCTTCTGAGTCACCAATTAATCGTAAAAACCAAATGGATAAACGTATGCGTAAGTTAAATAACCTACGTTTCCCTAACTCAGTATTAGTAAATTCTAAACATGAAGAAGCAGACGTATTATTAGTTGGTTTTAACTCAACTCGTGGTGCGATTGAAGAAGCAATGGTTCGCTTAGAGCAAGAAGGAATGAAAGTAAACCATGCACACGTTCGTTTAATTCACCCATTCCCAACTGAAGAACTTTTACCTGAGCTTAAAAAAGCAAAACGTGTAATTGTTGTTGAGAATAACGCTACAGGTCAATTAACAAGTATTATTAAAATGAACTGTGGTCATGCAGAGAAAATTTCTAGTCTATTAAAATATGATGGAAATCCTTTCTTACCTAAAGAAATTTACAACACTTGCAAGGAAGGGGTTGTTTTAAATGGCAACATTTAAGGAATTTCGTAATAGTGTAAAACCAAACTGGTGTCCTGGATGTGGAGACTTTTCAGTACAAGCGGCTATTCAGCGTGCAGCTGCAAATGTTGGATTAGAACCTGACAACCTTGCAGTAATTTCAGGTATCGGATGTTCTGGTCGTATTTCTGGATATATTAATTCTTATGGTTTACATGGTATTCATGGACGTTCATTACCAATCGCGCAAGGTGTAAAAATGGCTAACCGTGATTTAACTGTAATCGCTTCTGGTGGTGACGGTGATGGTTTTGCAATCGGTATGGGTCATACAATCCATGCAATTCGTCGTAATATCGATATTACATATATCGTTATGGACAACCAAATTTACGGTTTAACAAAAGGTCAAACATCTCCTCGTAGTGATGTTGGATTTAAAACAAAAAGTACTCCACAAGGTTCTGTAGAGTCATCTCTTTCTATTATGGAAATGGCGTTAACAGCTGGAGCAACATTTGTAGCACAAAGCTTCTCTAGTGACCTTAAAGAATTAACATCTTTAATTGAACAAGGGATCAACCACAAAGGCTTTTCATTAATCAATGTATTTAGCCCATGTGTAACTTACAATAAAGTAAACACATATGACTGGTTCAAGGATAACCTTGTTAAGCTTTCAGATGTTGAAGCGTACGACCCTTATAACAAATCAAAAGCAATGCAAACATTAATGGAAAACAAAGGTTTAGTTACAGGTTTAATTTATCAAAATAAAGAGCAAAAATCTTACCAAGAATTAATTTCTGGTTATAGTGAAAAACCTCTTGTTGAAGCTGATCTTCAATTAGATCAAGCTCAATTTGATAAATTAGTAGCTGAATTTATGTAATTCTTACTTGGAAAAAGCCTCTCTATTACAGAGAAGGCTTTTTCTTTTGGCTTTTTTTGTTTTGGATTCACCAATAAATGAAGAAATATCTGTAATTGATATAGTAGCTGCATCAGAACAACCCACTATTACATCAAAGATTGAGTATATATTTTCTAATGAATCCCTGATCAAGTCCTTTAAAATGTTAACCTCAAATCAATGTTCTGTTTTATTCCAATATTAGGTAGAAGGCTTAATTAACCAACTTATTTTTTAGCGCTTCCCCATAAAAGGAAATAACGCATGAAATGTAGAATAAAGGTTTAAATAAATATAATGAAATAAGGGGTAGCGAAGGTGATGGAAGTAGGATTTGAAAGAAAAAAAAGACTTAAAACAAGTTTGATTTTAGCAATAGTTATTATTGTTTTGGCTATAGCTGCATACATCAATCCAATTCGAAGTTCACTTAACAAATTTCTTGTTCAAAAGACTAAAAAAGTGTCAACTGTTACTAAAACTTTAACTGAACAAGAAATTGACCAACTTGAAACGAAACAAGAGAAACTTTCTACGAATTATGATAAACCAAAAACTGCATGGTTACATAAAGAAATTAACGATGGAGCATTTCTTATGAGACAAAACGGTTATTCATATCTACTGCACCATCCTGAATATGATTCAGCAAAGATTAAATATACAGTAACTAAGTATACTGTTGATGGGAAAACAGTTGAGTTTATGAGCAAAAGTAAAATAATCCAAGTTCATTCAAAAGGGATGGAAAGATAAATAACCAACAAAAAGGCATCCAAACCAGGATGCCTTTTAATAAGAGGAAGATTTTTACTTTAGTTAAACAAAAATATCGTTCTCCATGAATATAGTAACCAAAACTAGATAGCACAATCAATTTTAAAGGAAGTTAGAAAACAGGTATTGTTGCTTTTGAGAATTCAAGACAGTAGTTGATTCGGGCGGAAGGTGCGAGACTCCTGTGGGAAAAGCGGGAAGGTTGAGACCCCGCAGGAGCGATAGCGACGAGGAGGCTAGCTCACGCCACGCTGAAAGCGAGCAACCTGGAGTTGTAATCAACTAACGCATTCTAAAATAGCAACAAAGTATATGAAATAAGCCTTGCATAAAAATGAGAATAGAAAATAATACTTCTAATTTTATTTCTCAAGATTATTAAAAGAAAATTTAAAATGGATTTCTAGTACTAAAGTCGAAAATTGTTTACTGTATTTTTATGTAGTGTTAGAATGAATGTGTAATCTAGTAGAAATAGATCGAAAGATTACGATCTATGTTTTCATAGGAGATAGTGTGACGCTTGAAAGGAATAATGAAAGCGGTTTTATGATGGGGCTTTAAGTAAAGCGATTGGTGTATTAGATGGATATGTAGCTTCAATTCAAACATTAATTGATTACTTAAATCATAAAAGAAGACCTTTCTTATTTAGTACATCTCATCCACCTGCTGTAAAAATGGCATGTGATGAAGCAATTAACGTATTATTAGAAGAAGAGGAACTAATTGATCGTATTTGGGATAATGCAAAATTCTTTAAAGACGGCTTAAATAAATTTGGTTTCAACACAGGGAAAAGTGAAACGCCTGTTCCGCCAATTATTATAGGTGAACCAAAGAAAACACATGAATTTACAGATAAGCTATTACAAAATGATGTGTTTGCACAAGGGATTATATTCCCAACCTTTGCAAAAGATTTAGGTCGCGTAAGAACGATTGTAACAGCACAGCACACGAAAGAAGAACTTCAAGAAGCGCTAAATGCTTTCGGAAAAGTAGGGAAAGAATTAGATGTAATTTCATAAGTTTTCTAGTAAACTCGACTACTTCATGCAACGATATTGAGAAAAGTATAAGAAAGTTATATACTTAATTGATGCAAGACCGTTGTGATGAAGGGAGATAGTCGAATGAACGAACAACAACGACTACAAAGTACTAAAATAAATTCTGATAATAAATCAAACGATAAAGATTATAGTAAATATTTTGAAAAAGTATACCAAGCACCTTCATTAAAGGATGCAAAACGTCGTGGTAAAGAAGAAGTAACTTATGACCGTGGCTTTGAGATCCCAGAAGACATGAAAGAATCAGGTGTTGGTAAAAAATTCCTTATCCGTACGTTTGGCTGTCAAATGAATGAGCATGATACAGAAGTAATGGCTGGTATTTTGACAGCTATGGGATATGATGTAGCAACTGACGTTGAAGATGCAGACATTATTTTATTAAACACTTGTGCTATTCGTGAAAACGCAGAAAATAGAGTGTTTGGTGAAATTGGACACTTAAAACCATTAAAACAAAAAAATCCAAATCTATTGATTGGTATTTGTGGCTGTATGTCTCAGGAAGAAGCGGTTGTTAATCGTATCTTACAAAAACATTCGTTCATTGATATGGTATTTGGTACACACAATATTCATCGTTTACCTTTCATTGTTAGAGAAGCAATGTTTAGCAAAGAAATGGTTGTTGAAGTATGGTCAAAAGAAGGGGATGTAATTGAAAACCTTCCTAAAGTACGTCGTGGTGAAATTAAAGCTTGGGTAAACATCATGTATGGATGCGATAAATTCTGTACGTACTGTATCGTTCCTTACACTCGTGGGAAAGAGCGTAGCCGCAGGCCGGAAGATATTATTGATGAAGTACGTGAATTAGCACGTTTAGGATATAAAGAAGTAACATTATTAGGTCAAAACGTAAATGCATACGGACGTGATTTTGAAGATCGCGAGTATGGTTTAGGTAACTTAATGGATGAAATTCGTAAAATTGGTATCCCTCGTGTACGTTTTACAACAAGTCATCCACGCGACTTCGATGATCATTTAATTGAAGTATTAGCTAAAGGTGGCAACTTAATGCCACATATTCACTTACCAGTACAATCTGGAAGCTCGGAAATTTTAAAATTAATGTCTCGTAAGTATGATCGTGAACGTTATTTAGAGCTTGTGAAAAAAATTAAAACAGCTATTCCAAATGTTTCGTTTACAACCGATATAATTGTAGGTTTCCCAAATGAAACTGATGAACAGTTTGAAGAAACAATGACATTATATGAAGAAGTAGGATTTGACTTAGCCTTTACATTTATTTACTCTCCTCGTGAAGGAACACCTGCAGCGAAAATGGAGGATAATGTTCCAGAGGAAGTTAAAAAAGCTCGTCTGCAACGCTTAAATGAACGTGTGAATGAATATTCTAATAAGTTCAATAAACGTTTTGAAGGGCAAATTGTGGAAGTACTTGTTGAAGGTGAAAGTAAGAAAAACCCAGACGTACTAGCAGGATATACACCACATAGTAAACTTGTAAACTTTAGAGGACCAAAGTCATTAGTTGGTCAAATCGTTAAAGTAAAAATTGTCCAATCAAAAACATGGTCTCTTGATGGAGAGCTGATTGAGGAAACTGCTGAGGTGAAATAAATGGGGAAATTCACGAAAGAACAAATTGTAGAGAAGGCAAAAGAAATTGCTAAAATGATGGCTGAAACGGAAGAAGTAGATTTCTTCAAAAGAGCAGAAGCACAAATCAATGAAAGTGCAACTGTTAAGGGGTATATTGAAGAAATTAAATCTTTACAGAAACAAGCTGTTAATTTAGAACATTGGGGTAAAACTGAGGCTCTTAAAAAAGTAGAAAAAGAGCTTGCAGAATTAAATGAAAAACTTGAAGCAATTCCAGTTGTACAAGAATTTCAGGCTTCTCAAGTAGAAGTAAATGATCTCTTACAACTAATTGCACATACCATTTCAAATGGTGTAACGGATGAAATTATAAAATCAACTGGTGGAGATTTACTAAGTGGAGAAACAGGTGCACAACTTGCAACAAATACTGGATGCTCTACTGGTTGTGAAACGAAATAAGATAAAAAAATCGCGTCTATATTATTAGACGTGATTTTTTTGTAGTTAAAATCATATTTTGATGACTAGAAGTTCTTTTGTTTTCCTAACTTACATATTAATATAAAACCCTTATTGCTTTGTATGCACACAGAAAGGGAGAGAAATTCGTAAATATTAACAATGAAGGCTAAAAGAGCAAAAATAAAGAACGATGTTTTAGCAAGGATGCCTCATATCACTTAATAAACTTTGACTAAAAAAAATATTTAGTAAAAATATAAAAAATTAATAATATGTGTCAAGTTTACTAGGCTCTCGTCATACAATTTATCATCACATGTATTTTAATTGAATAAAACGATTTACATGTCATAAACACATTCAGCTAATGTCACGCATAGAATGAAATGAAAGTTGAACGAGGAGGGTCACACCTATGTCTGAATTTAGAGAGATAATTACAAAAGCAGTCGTCGGTAAAGGTAGAAAACACAGCAAAAGTACAAATACAATTATTCCTAGCTTTTCACCTTCAAGTATATTAGGCTGCTGGGTTATCAATCATGTATATGATGCGAGAAAAGTAAAAGAAGGAGTAGAAGTTTCGGGAAAATACGACATAAATATTTGGTTCTCACATCATGACAATACAAAAACAGAAGTAGTTCAAGAATCAGTTAGATACGATGACTTAGTAAGATTAAAGTTTAGAGATGAACAGTATTCTGAAGAAGATTGTGAAGTCATTGCAAAAGCATTAAAACATCCAAACTGTATTGATGCTGTTATCTCCCCGAACGGTAATAAATTTATTGTTACAGTTGAAAAAGAAATATTATGTGAAATCGTTGGAGAAACAAAAGTAGTCGTTGCAATTGCACCAGATGGAGCATGGGATGATGATTCTGATTTTATAGACGATGATTTTGAAGATTTAAATCCAGATTTTATTATTGAAGGTGAAGAAGAGTAGTATAGGCTAGGGAGGTAAAACTCTCTAGTTTTTTATTTTTTTCAACATTTAGAGCAGATTAAAGTCTCTAACAAATCAAAGGGAAGCGTCGAAATATGTTATAATGTTAGCAGTATGTTTTAATTGGAGTGGATAATATGGCTACTTATACGCCTATGATACAGCAATATTTACAAATTAAAAAAAACTATCAAGATGCATTTATGTTCTTTCGATTAGGAGACTTTTATGAGTTGTTTTTTGATGATGCGATAAAAGCTTCACAAGAACTTGAAATAACATTAACTGGACGAGCTGGAGGGACTGATGAAAAGATTCCGATGTGCGGGGTCCCTTATCATTCGGCTAGTAATTATATAGAGCAATTAGTTGAGCGTGGATACAAGGTAGCAATATGCGAACAAACAGAAGATCCCGCGCAAGCAAAAGGTGTTGTAAAACGTGAAGTAGTTCAATTAATTACACCTGGTACGCAAATGGAAGGTAAAACAATTCAAGATAAACAAAATAGTTATATCGCTTCTATTACAGAATTAAATGAAAAACAATATGGTTTAACTTGGATTGACTTAACTACTGGAGAAGGCAACGCATTACTTTTCAACGGGAAAACAGATGATGCAATGCTGAAACTTATTTCAACTGGAACAAAAGAAATTGTCGTGAGTTCAGAATTTTCTACTGGTGTAATAGAGGCTTTCCAAAAAAACTTTTCAATCACATTTTCTGTAGAAGATAATAGTGTAGTAGCTGAAGAATTTGACAATGTGGTAAAACCAGTTTCTTCGAGCTTGCTTATCTATTCTGTAGGACGATTATTAAACTATTTATCTAAAACACAGAAGAGATCATTAACTCATCTTCAACCAATATCCGTAATTAATCTGAACGAGTATTTAAATATGGATATGTATACAATGCGAAACCTTGAATTAATTGAAGCTCAGCGAAGTAAAGGCAGACAAGGTACGTTAAGTTGGTTACTTGATGAAACGAAAACGGCAATGGGTGGTAGACTATTAAAAAAATGGATTCAACGTCCATTAATGAATAAAGATGAAATAGAATCCAGACTAACAGTTGTTGAGCTTTTAATGGAAAACTATTTCGTTCGAGAAGACTTAAAGGAAAATCTTAAAGGTGTATATGATTTAGAACGTTTAGCAGGAAAGGTTTCTTTTGGAAATGTAAATGCACGAGATTTATTACAATTACAACGTTCATTGAATAATATACCAGCTGTACAACTAGCAATTTCTTCAATTGATCATCCGATTATTCATGAATTAGTAAGCAATATAGACCCTTGTGAGGATATTGTGAAGCTATTAGAGGAATCAATCAATGAAGAAGCACCTTTATCTGTTAAAGAAGGAAACATCATTAAAGATGGTTACCATCATACATTAGATGAATATCGTTTTGTTAGTAAAAACGGGAAAAAATGGATGATGGAATTAGAGCAAAGAGAACGAGAGATTACCGGTATTAAGTCATTAAAAATTGGCTATAATCGTATTTTTGGTTATTTTATAGAAGTAACAAGATCGAATTTATCACAATTACCGGATGGAAGATATGAACGAAAACAAACGTTAGCAAATGCAGAGCGATTTATTACTGAAGAATTAAAAGAAAAAGAAACGTTAATTCTTGAGGCAGAAGAAAAAATGATCGGCTTAGAATATGAATTATTCATTTCAATACGAGAACAAGTTAAATTACATTTAGCAAGATTGCAAAAGCTAGCTCAAATAATTAGTAAAATAGATGTTCTGCAAAGTTTTGCGTCAGTAAGTGAAAAAAACAATTATAAACGACCACAGTTTACAGAAAAGAGAGTTTATGATGTAACTGAAGGTCGTCATCCTGTTGTTGAGAAAGTATTAAATGGTCAAGAATACATTCCGAACGATACAATTCTGGATGAAAATACTCACCAATATTTAATAACAGGTCCAAATATGGCTGGTAAAAGTACGTATATGAGACAAGTTGCATTGATTAGCATCATGGCTCAAATTGGGTGCTTCGTTCCTGCAGAAACTGCAACATTACCTATATTTGACCAAATTTTTACGAGAATCGGTGCAGCGGATGATTTAATCTCAGGGCAAAGTACATTTATGGTTGAAATGCTTGAGGCAAAATATGCCATTACAAATGCTACCGAAAGAAGTCTAATTTTATTCGATGAAATTGGCCGCGGGACTTCAACATATGATGGAATGGCTTTAGCCCAAGCAATGATTGAATACATTCATAACGAAATAGGAGCAAAGACATTATTTTCAACACATTATCATGAATTAACAGTGTTAGCTGACCAATTACAAAATCTAAAAAATGTCCATGTAGCAGCGAAAGAACAAGATGGTAAAGTCTTATTCCTTCATAAAATCTACGAAGGTGCAGCAGATAAAAGTTACGGAATTCACGTTGCACAATTAGCTGAATTACCAGAGTCTGTTATCGAACGAGCAAAAGAACTGTTAGATGAACTTGAAGCTAATAATAATGGACAAAAAGATAAAACTAGTGGACATGCTATCGAGGAAAATAAAGAAGTTGTTATTGAAAGTAAAGTCACAACATATAAAGATGAACCAATTATTATTGAAAACGAAACAAAAGCTTCAAAGGAACCAGAGGAACAACTTAGTTTCTTCGATCAATCAGAACAAAAGGTAATCGAAATTGTAAAAGAGAATCCTGTTATTGAAGAACTAAAGGAATTAAATATTCTAGAGATGACACCTATGGAAGCATTAAACACTTTATATTCATTACACAAAAAAGTTAAAAACTAAAAGAGTAAATTTTTTTAACTAGTCATTATTATTTTTAATGGTACTTTTTTTAATGATTGTTGCTTTTTAGTTTTGTAATTTAAAAGACAGACGTTGATTGGAACGGAAGGTTGCTCGACTCCTGTGGGAGATGCGGGAAGGCTGAGACCCCACAGGAGCGATAGCGACGAGGAGGCTCAGCTCACGCCCCTAGGAAAGCGAGCATCCTGGAGTGGAAATCAACTTACACATACTGAAATAGCAAAATGTATACGAAAACAGCCTTTTATACGTTGTTTTTTAGATAAGTTTATGAGACAAACAAATATTAAGGAAGCTATTTAAATACCCCTTTGATTAAAAGAGAAAGGAGGAAAAAGTATGGGGAAAATTCGTAAACTTGATGAAGTATTATCGAACCAAATTGCTGCTGGGGAAGTTGTAGAACGACCTGCTTCAGTTGTGAAAGAATTAATGGAAAATTCGATTGATGCTGGAAGTACTAGAATATCAATTGAAATTGAAGATGGAGGATTAACACGAATCGTAATTGCTGATAACGGAGAAGGTATGACAAAGGAAGATAGTTTACTAGCATTTGAACGTCATGCAACAAGTAAAATTAAAGATGAAAAAGACTTATTCCGTATTCGAACACTAGGATTCCGAGGTGAAGCACTTCCGAGTATTGCGTCTGTTAGTCATGTTACCGTTAAAACAAGTAACGGAGAAGGAGCGGGAAATGAAACCTCTTTAAAAGGAGGAATCCTAAAAGCTCAACAAGAAATTGCGAAGCAGCAAGGTACAACAATAGAAGTAGCTAATTTATTTTTTAATACTCCAGCTAGGCTAAAGTACATGCGCACAGTTCAAACAGAGCTTAGTAATGTAACAGATGTTGTCTATCGATTAGCTTTAGCAAATCCTCAAATTGCTGTTGAGCTAAAACATAATCAGAAGCCAATTTTTCGGACAAATGGTAATGGAGAAACGCGCCAAATTCTTGCATCATTATATGGACTTCAAATCGCAAAAAATATGCTTCATATTGAAGCTGAATCATTAGACTTTCACGTTGAAGGATTTTTATCGATGCCTGAATATACAAGAGCGTCTAGAAACTACTTATCCGTTTATGTAAATGGTCGCTATGTAAAGCATTATGGAGTAAATAAAGCTGTTTTAGAAGGCTATCATACATTACTTCCGATTGGTCGTTTTCCAATTGTAGCCATTTTCATTACGATGGACCCGCAACTTGTTGATGTGAATGTGCATCCATCAAAGCAAGAGGTACGATTTAGTAAAGAAGATGAGCTATATCAATTAATAAGTGGGGCAGTTAAAAAAGCCTTTCAAAAGCAATCGTTAATTCCAGAAATTACAAGACCGACACCAAAAGTAAAGCTTCAAAGTGAACAACCTTCTTTTTCATTTGAACATACATTGCAAAATGAAGTGAATGTTGAATCGAAAATGCCATTTTCACTTCAGTCTACTGTTTCTAAAGAGACGGGGGAATCATCTGAAGTTTTAAAGGAAACGAATAAAGTTGATTATCGAACGGATCGATCAACTCAATCCTTACCTTTTGAGGAAGCATATTTTAATAGTAATAATAAAGTAGAGGAACCTAATGAGGAAACAGAAGAAGACTTTAGTAGTTTAATCTCTCAAGAGCCAATTTCTGTTGAAAAGATTGAACAAATAGAAGAAGTTTCTCTAAATGAATTACCACCTCTATATCCAATTGGGCAAATGCATGGAACATACATTATTGCTCAAAATGAAAAAGGGTTATATCTTGTTGATCAACATGCAGCACAAGAAAGAATTTATTATGAGTATTTTAAAGATAAGATAAGCGAAGTCTCGACTGAGTTGCAGACATTATTAATTCCAATTACATTTGATGTGTCTCCTGAACAAGCAATTTTATTAGAACAATACACGGATGAACTTAGAAGAGTAGGGTTATTTATTGAACCTTTTGGAAGTAATAGTTTTATTATTCGTGAACATCCTCAATGGTTTCCGAATGGAGAAGAAGAAGCATTGATTGATGAAATGATCCAAGACCTTTTGAAAAAAGGGACAATTGACATTAAAAAGATTCGTGAAGAAAAAGCAATTATGATGAGCTGTAAAGCATCCATAAAAGCAAATCATTATATTACGAATGATGAAATCTTTAATTTATTAGAAACGTTAAGAAAAACAACTAACCCATATACTTGTCCGCACGGTAGACCAATCGTAATTCATTTTTCTTCGTATGAGTTAGAGAAAATGTTTAAGCGGGTGATGTGATAAAAAGCGTAAAATCATTTATTGATTTTACGCTTTTTTCTTTTGGCTGTTTTTGTAAGCTTTGTTGCTATTTACAAAGAGCGTTGTTGATTGGGACGTAGGGATACTTCGCTTTCCGTGGGTCGGGCGCTGAGCCTCCTCGTCACTATCGCTCCTGCGGGGGCTCTCATCTGTCCCGTTGCTCCCACAGGAGTCTCGCACCTTCCGTTCCAATCAACTTTGTTATTAATATTTTATTGTATCAAATTCTTTTAAAACCAATCATTAAAAATGGGCCTTTTCTTATTGAACGAAAGTAGTTGAAAATAAAAAAAATCTTCAATTTATAGAAATTTCTGATATTATTTAATGAAGAGGTATTTTATGAACTCGATAAAATGTTTTAATCAGCAAGTTGTGTTTCTTAATCTATCAAATAAGATTGTAGAATGTCACAAAAGTATTTTAGAGGTGAAAAAACTTGTTTAAATTATTTTTAGTATTACATATTATCACTGGCATTATTTGTTTAATTACAGGATTACTAGCTGGGTTTTCGAAAAAAAGAAGGGGTAAGCATTCTTTTTATGGTGAAATTTATCATGGATCATATTTTTTAGTATTCATAACAGCGGTTGTCATGTCGATATTACATTGGAATGAAAGTGCTTATCTTTTTTATATAGCTATTTTTTCATATTCATTGGCCCTTCTTGGGTATATAGCTGCCAAGAAAAGATGGAAAAACTGGTTAGGTAGTCATATCGGTGGAATGTTAGGTTCATATATTGGAATCGTGACTGCAACACTTGTTGTAAATGCCAAAAGCATTCCGTTAATAAACAATTTACCGATCTTATTAGTATGGTTTTTACCAACAATTATTGGAACACCGATTATTATTAAGGTTGGGAGAAAATACAATCGATGAAATTGTATTTTTACATAGACTTAGAAGGTTTTCTTAAGTAGAAATCATTTATAATTTGTACAACATAGATCCAATAGATAATAGACCTTTCTAATAACATTTGGCTTTTAACCAATTGAATCAATAAAAATAAATTTAGAAAAGGGAGAGATTAAGGATGCATGTAAAACCACAAATATTAACTTTACAAGCGTATAAACCTGGAAAGCCGAGTGAAATAGTTAAAAGAGAATACGGGCTTGATAAAGTAGTTAAGTTAGCTTCAAATGAAAATCCTTTCGGTTGTTCTTCAAAAGTTTTTGAAGCAATAAAAACAGTTGCTGATCAATTTGCAATATACCCTGATGGAGCATCTGAAGCATTAAGTAAAAAAGTTGCTGCCTTTTTAAATGTTACTCCAGAGGAACTGCTGTTTGGTAGTGGTGCTGACGAAGTGATTCAAATCATAACTCGTGGCTTATTAAAATCAGAAAATAATATTGTATGTGCTACTCCTACATTTCCACAATATGCCCATCATGCCGTAGTTGAAGGTGCTGAAGTACGTAGTGTACCTTTAGTGGAGGGAGTTCATAATCTAACTAAAATGTTAGAACAAATAGATGATCAAACAAAAATTGTTTGGATTTGTAATCCAAATAACCCGACTGGTACATATGTTAACGAAGTGGAATTAGAAAACTTTATTCGTGCTGTACCTGAGTCAACTTATGTTGTTGTAGATGAAGCTTATGTTGAATATGCAACTGCTACTGATTTTCCAAATACAATCAAATTACTTCAGAAATACAAGAATGTCATCATTTTACGCACGTTTTCAAAGGCATACGGTCTTGCTTCATTCCGAATTGGATATGGAATTGGAAATGCCGAATTAATGGCAGAATTAAATATTGTTCGATTACCATTTAATACATCTATGATTGCACAAGTAGTTGCAATGGTAGCATTAGATGACCAACAGTTTATCGAGCATTGTGTAATCGAAAATACGAAAGGTTTAGAACAATATATCAAGTTTTGTAAAGAACAAGACATTCCATATTTTCCTTCACAAACAAATTTTATTTTTATGGAAGTTGAAAATAGTGGGGAAGTTTTTGAAAAACTACAATCCAAAGGCTACATTATTAGAGCATTCCCACAGGGGATTCGAATTACAATTGGTTCAAAAGAAGAGAATGAAGAACTAATTTACCACTTAAAAGAAGTATTAAATCATAAAATTATCCAAAATTAAATTTCACTTAAGAAGGGATTGGCAAATTGCCAATCTCTTTTATTAATCTTTATTCAAATGATTTTGCAGTACTAAATAAGGCATTTTTGCTAATCTTCTTTCCAGATTGCTTAGAGTAGAATGCTAAACTGTAATGGATACCAGCATCATCCCAATCTAACATCATTGCACACACATTATTCTCTTCTTAGGTTCCATTAAAAGGGGAACATTCATTATGTAGGTAGAAAAGAGGATACGAATAACCATCCAAATCTTAGGCATCCTATTTGTGAATAGGAGGTGTACGTATGACGAATCGTAATGGAAGTCGTGGAAGCAGTAATCAAAATTCTCCATCTCTTGGTGGTGCAAAACCAGCAAGTGGTGATAATAACAAGGGAACTGATTATCGTTCTAAAAAAGGAAGTAAATCTAAGGTTATACATCATAATAAGTAGATAAAAAAGAGGTTATTCCAATATGACAAATGGAATAACCTCTTTTTTTAGCTAATAACTTCTTTAACACGACCAACTTGTCCGTCTTCAAGTCGAACTTTAATTCCATGTGGATGGGAAGGGGATTTTGTCAGGATATCTTTGACAATCCCATGAGTTAGCTTCCCTGTACGCTGATCTTGTTTAAGTACAATATTTACTTGTTTACCAGGGACGATATTTGAACGGATTTGACCATTCACAATTAAACACCCATACGTTTACGTTGGTTATTTGGCTTTTTATTTAATTGGCTCTTTTTTGTTGTGTCTTTTACAGCATTCATGCTGTTTTTTGAAGTACCTTGACCTTGTTTTTTAGCTTCAAGCTTTTGACGCATTAAATCTTGTAAACTTACCTTTTTAGTTGTTGGTTGATTTTCTGAATTACTCATCATTTTCTCCTTTTATTGTTTATTATTCTTTGAAAGAAAATCCTTCTTCATCTAAATATTCAGCGGCTTCACCATATGAATTAAAAGTCCCGTCTAGACTGATACCGGCATAAATATTCCACATATCATCCTCAAAGATAAGTATCAATGTTTGTCCATCTTTATTTACCCATGTTTCTTCATCAATTTCTTCTGATGTGTTTTCTTCAACTACTTTAGTTGAAAGGGATTGGATCGATTTTTCAATAAGTTCTTTTAATTCATCAGCTGAAAAGTCACGAATGTTAATCATACCTTTGTCGTTTGTACGAATACCTTTTACATGTTCAGCATAAACAAATCCGTTTCCATTTGGATGTAAATGATACACCACATTTTTTTTATCAGTTACACTTTCCTCAAACTGGTAATTAGTTCGACCAAGTGATACATCTTTTCTCGTTAACTCAGGAAACGTTTCAATAATTGCAATTTTTTCTTCGTATGTAAGCATATTGCCTCCGTTATGATAAAATTTAGTCTGTTTAGTATATCATAGAATTTGATGAATCAAAATCGTTAATGAAGTACTTGGAAACATTGAAAAGAATAATAATATCTATGTAATACATAATTTGTACTGATTTAGGATGGAAATAGATTGAAATGAATCGAATATATGTCTAATTTGATTTTTAAAAAGGCACTTTTCTGAAAGATTGTTGCTTTTAAGATTTGAACTTTAAAGACAGAAGTTGATTACAACGGAAGGTGCGAGACTCCTGTGGGAATAGCGGGAAGGCTGAGACCCCGCAGGAGCGAATGCGACGAGGAGGCTCAGCTCACGCCCCACGGAAAGGGAGCAACCTGGAGTTGTAATCAACTAACGCATTCTAATATAGCCACGATTGTACTATTTTTTCTTGTCTTGAATTCTATTAATTAATACTATATTAAAAAATTCATTTAATTTCGAAAAAGGTTTGAGTTCAATCTCTACTTCTTGATACAATAGGAAGTGACAACAGATAATTTACTAACTTGAAGGGGTAAGGCAAATGAATGAGAAAGAAATACAATTATTGCAATGTATTGAACAAAATGGTCGTTTAGCAAATGATGTTTTGGCAAAAATGATCGATGTGTCTGAAGAAGAAATTGTCGGAATGTTAAATAAATTCGAAAATGATCGAGTGATATTACAATATATCACGTTGATTGACTGGGGTAAGGTTCCAATTCAAGAAACTGTTACAGCAATGATCGATGTCAAAGTTACACCAAAAAGAGGTGTAGGATTTGATGAGATTGCTGAGAAAATATATCGTTATCCAGAAGTGAAGTCTGTTTACTTAATGTCTGGTACATATGATTTATCAGTTGTAGTCGAAGGGAAAACGATGACTTCAATAGCATCCTTTGTTTCTCAAAAACTATCAACACTAGATTCAATTTTATCAACGACGACGCACTTCATTTTAAAAAGATATAAACATGACAGTATTATGTATGACCAAAAAGAAGACGATAAACGAATGGTGGTAACATTATGAGTAAGTTTTTATTATCAAATACTGTTACAGCAATTCAGCCATCAGGGATTCGTAAGTTCTTTGATTTAGCTTCAAGCATGGATAATGTTATTTCATTAGGAGTTGGAGAGCCTGACTTTGTAACGCCTTGGAATGTTCGTGAAGCTAGTATTTATTCATTAGAAACTGGTCATACAGCTTATACATCAAATGCGGGTTTACTAGAATTGCGTGAAGAAGTAAGTCGTTACTTAAATCGAAAGTTTCAAGTTACATATCATGAAGAAGAAATCATTATTACTGTTGGTGCAAGTCAAGGAATTGATATTGCCTTACGTACGATTCTAAATCCAGGAGACGAAGTTATTGTCATAGACCCATGTTTTGTGGCATATGCTCCTCTAGTTTCGTTAGCAGGTGGGATTCCGGTTCATTTTTCAACTTCAGGTAAAGATGAATTTAAACTAAATATTGAAGCTCTTGCAAATACGATCACATCAAAAACAAAGGCTATTCTTTTATGTAATCCTAATAATCCAACGGGAACATTATTAGAAAAAGAGTTGTTAGAGCAGCTTGCTGACCTAGTTAAGAAACATAATTTACTCGTTATCTCAGATGAGATTTATGCAGAGCTTGTATACGATGAAGAATATACTAGTTTTGCAAATATTGAAGGAATGCGTGATCATACGATTCTAATTTCTGGATTTTCAAAAACTTTTGCTATGACAGGATGGCGTTTAGGGATTGTAGCGGCACCGACTGAAATTATTTCGCATATGCTGAAGGTTCACCAATATGCAATTATGTGTGCACCAACGATGTCTCAACATGCTGCGGTAGAAGCACTGCGTAATGGAGAAGCTGATGTGCAAGCGATGAGACGTAGCTATATGCAACGTCGTAATTTCCTAGTAAAATCGTTCCAAGAAATTGGGTTACCTTGTCATATGCCGGGTGGAGCGTTTTATGTATTCCCATCAATCGAAAACACTGGACTTACCTCTGAAGAATTTGCACAGGAATTATTAATTAAAGAACGTGTTGCAGTTGTTCCAGGTAACGTGTTCGGTGAATGTGGAGAAGGGTATATTCGCTGTTCATATGCAACTTCTTTAGAAAAATTAATTGAAGCATCAAAACGTATTCAACGATTTATACAAACAATTCCAGTGGTTGAACCTGTTGGTAATATATAAGCTATTTTCTAGCTCTTTGGTAAGATATTTCAGGACCAAAGAGCTTCTTTTCCATATTTAGGCTATTTCATTGAAACTGTTTTTATAAAGAGGAAAGTGAATATAGAAAAACTTTATTTGAAAGGGGGAAATCTATAGATGAAAAATGTGGACTCAAAAGGGAAAAAAGCAACTTTAGGAATGGTGCTTGCTATGGCGATTTTTGGATCAGTTGGTTTCTTGTCTGCAAAAACCGGAGTAAAAGCAATTGAGCTTGTTTTTATTCGTTGTACAGCAGCTGCTATTCTATTAGGTACTTTGTGGGTATTATCCGGAACCTTTAAAACTGAAAAATGGAATAAACCAGAAATCATAAAAGTCATATGCTGCGGTTTATTTCTAATGCTAAATTGGGTAAGTTTATTTAAATCTTTTGAAATGATGCATATTACAATTGCTATTTCGATTTACTATTTAGCACCAGTTATTGTCTTTATTGTCGGAAGTATTATTTATAAAGAAAAAGTTAATCTACTCTCTCTTTTTTGTATCTTACTTTGTTTTTCAGGAACAATGCTAGTTTCTGGGGTTGGAACAAATGGATCTTTCCAAGAAATTCTCTCTTCTGGCTTAATATGGGCTTTCTTAGCCGCCTGTTTTTATGCAATGCTGATGATTATTGGTAAAGGGATACAAAAGTTAAGCGCTTATTCTGTTACGATGATTCAAACAAGTGTTGGCGCATTGCTCTTACTTCCATTTGTCAATTTTTCTTCCTTTCATCATTTACAAAGTTCAAATTGGATCGCATTAATGATAATTGGATTTGTTCATACAGGATTTGTATACATGCTATTTTTTGGAAGTATTCGTCATTTATCAACTAAAACAATCGCAGCTTTAACTTTTTTAGATCCAGCTGTCGCAATTATTCTTGATATCATTTTTAACAAATTTCATCCAAGTTTATTACAAATAATAGGAATCATTCTTAGTTATACGGGAATCGCAGTGATCTTATTTTCAAAAAATAGTAAACAAAATAAAAAAGAGACGAAAAGTAATACTGAAACGCTAATTACGAAAATTGACTAAGGTTTATTCATAATGCTACTTAATAAAAGTTTGTAATAATATTACTATTTCAAGGATGATTCTTTGATATAATAATAGATGGAATATTATAAAAACAAAAAAATACTTATTAATTTAGGCTCTTTTCTAGAGATTGTTGTTTTTTGATACAAAAGTTATTGGGAACAGAAGGTGCGAGACTCCTGTGGGAGCAGCGGGACAGGTGAGACCCCGCAGGAGCGATAGCGACGAGGAGGCTCACCGCCCGCGCCACGGAAAGCGAGCATCCTGGAGTGGAGATTAACTTATCATCTTCTTTTTTAGCAACAAAGTTTAGAAAACAGCCAAGATAAAAAATGAATGTAGGTGGAAAAATGAATAGTTCAATTAACAAAGAATTTGTATTAAAAACAGCTAAAGAATTACTTGAATTTCATAGTCCAAGTGGCTTTTGTTTTGACATTATGGAAAAAATCAGTTCATATGCTTCTCAATTTGGTTATGAGTTTGAAACAACTAGAAAAGGGTGCGGAGTTATCACAATACCTGGTCATAGCAATGAGGAAGTAATTGGATTATCTGCGCATGTTGATACTTTAGGTGCAATGGTTCGTTCAATAACAAGCAAAGGAACATTGAAATTTACAGTTATCGGTGGTCCAATCGTTCCTACTTTAGATGCAGAATATTGCTATATAAGAACAAGAGATGGAAGATTATATACTGGTACATTTTTATCAACAAGTCCTGCAATCCATGTGTTTGAAGATAGTAAAACAAAAAAACGCGATCCAGAAAACATGGAGATTCGTATCGATGAAGTAGTAAAATCAAAAGAAGACGTAGAAAAATTAGGTATTTGCGCTGGTGATTTTGTATTTTTTGATCCAAAAACGATAATTACTGAAAGCGGATTTATCAAATCTAGATTTATAGATGATAAAGCTAGCGTAGCTTGTTTAATTGGTTTATTAGAGTTATTTAAAAGAGAAAATATAACACCAAAATATACGACAAAGCTATTTATTTCTACATATGAAGAAGTAGGACATGGATCTTCCTACATACCGGAAGATATTACAGAATTACTTTCTGTCGATATGGGCTGTATTGGTGATGACCTAAGTTGTACAGAATACGATGTATCAATTTGTGCAAAGGATTCTGGTGGTCCATATGATTACAATATGGTAACTCGCTTAGTTGAATTAGCAAAAAATAACGAGCTAAATTATGCAGTTGATATATATCCTATGTATGGATCGGATACAGGTGCTGCCTTAAGAGGTGGTCATAATATTAGAGGTGCATTAATCGGACCGGGCGTACACGCTTCTCATGGAATGGAAAGAACACATTACCAAGGTTTAGAAAATACAATGAAATTATTGTATTTATACGTAACAGCTTAATTCGTTTTAAAAAAGGCTCTTTTCTAAAAGATTGTTGCTTTTGAGATTTGTAACTTGAAAGACAAAAGTTGTAATCAACTAACGCATTCAAAATAGCAACAATGTATACGAAATAAGCCTTAATAAAAATATCAATCATAAAAAACCAACAATTTTATTAGAGATAAAATTGTTGGTTTTTTTAGTTGCATGTCAAATATATAACAAGAAAGAAATTCTACAAAATGTGCAATTCACTTTTACATTATTTAAAAGAAAGATTGAACAATAAATTTCTTAAAGTTTTCAAATTTGTCGAAATAGGCCGGTAAATGTTTTGTAAATTACGAAAAATTTAAATAAAAAGTGTTTTCTTTTTATTGTGGAAATGTTAGTATTCACATTGTGCATAAAAGGATATTTTTACCATGAAAGGAGAAAAAATTTATGTCTTGGTTTACAAAATGGGCATTTAGTAATAAGGCAGCTATAACGTTTTTATCTGTCCTAATTCTTGTAATTGGACTTGTAAGCTATAACAAACTTCCAATGGAATTCTTACCATCTGCTGATAATCCAGTCGTTTCAGTTATTGTAATGGGGCAAGGCACTGACTCGAAAACAATGGAGGATCAAGTAACATCTCCAATAGAGAATGCAGTAGCAGGTGTGAAAAAGAAAGACCATATTTATTCAACTACGAGTACTGGTTTAACAAAGGTTGATGTATACTTTGCATCTGGTACAGACATGAAGGAAGCAAAACAAGAAGTTCAGGAATCTTTAAATAATATCAATCTCCCTCAGAATGTAAGCAAACCAACTATTATTCAACTTAATACTTCTATGATCCCTATTGCTGATGTATCAGTAACTTTTGATGAAGGTGTAACGCCGAGTAATCTTGATCTAGCAAACAAAAAAATTATTCCAGCTATTAAAGATGTTAAAGGGGTAGCAAATGTACAAACATATGGTTTAGAAAAAGCATTTGTCTCTGTAAAAATTGATAATACAAAAATGGCTCAAAAGAAAGTATCTTTAGAAAATGTTATGGGTATTCTTCGTGGTCAAAATTCATCAATTGCTGTTGGTGAAGAAACTATTAATAATAAAACAAGTAATATTAAAGTTGTTGGTAATATTGATAATATCGACAAGTTAAAAAATCTTTCAGTTAGTGATACTGTTAAATTAAGTGATATTGCAAATGTAGAAGTTAAAAAACCTGAAAATAATGTAAATAGAATTAACGGGAAAGATGGATTACTATTAATTGTTACAAAAGACAGTAGTTCAAATGCAGTAACGATTACGAAAGATGTCAGAGATACTGCTAAAGAATTGAATAAAAAATATAAAAATAGTCATGTTGACGTCCCAATTGCAACTGCTGATATGGTTAAGTCATCTGTTCAATCCATGATGAAAGAAGTCTTATTAGGTGCTTTATTTGCTACAATTGTAATCATGTTATTCCTCCGAAACATCCGTTCAACGCTTATTACAATTGTATCAATCCCATTATCTTTATGCTTAACATTGTTTTTACTTTCCGAATCAGGAATTACATTAAACATTTTAACTTTAGGCGGGGTAGCTGTAGCCGTAGGGCGTTTAGTTGATGATAGTATCGTTGTTATTGAAAATGTTTTTAGAAAAATGCAGAATGAAAAGTTTTCGATACAGCTAATTATTGAAGCCGTTAAAGAAGTGGCTTCAGCAATTACAGCTTCAACATTGACAACAGTTGCAGTGTTTTTACCAATTGGTATTGTTAGCGCAGGGCTGAGAGATTTCATGTTACCTTTTGCATTGACGGTTACTTATTCATTGTTAGCGTCATTATTTGTAGCATTAACAGTTGTACCATTACTAAGTGCATTCTTCCTAAAAAATGCAAAGTTAGCTAAACATAAACCTTCAGTTCGATATAAAAAGATGCTCACATGGTCACTAAATCATAAATGGGTTGTTATATTAGTAGCATTAGTATTATTTGTAGGATCTATTGGTACATATTTTGCAATGCCAAAAGGTGCTACAGATAATTCATCTTCAGATTTTATACAGGCAACATTAACTTATCCAAGTGATACGCCAGTTGAAACAGTAAAAGAAAAAACATTAGAATTAGAAAGCTTTATTTTAAAACAAAATGGAATTAAAGGTGTATTTACTCAGCTAGGAGTAAATGAAGATGCCGTGAAATATGGAAATGCTAGTTCTCCGACAGAATCAAAAATTCTTATTACATTAAAGGATAAAAAACTTTCTGATAAAGTCATTAAAAAAATTAACAGTCAAAAGCAAAACTATCCTGACGCAGAAATGAGTGCCTCTGCATCATCCATGATGGGTGGTGGAGGAACTCAAATTTCAATTGATGTTGTTGGAAATAACGTAAATGATTTGGAAAATACAGCAAGTGCAATTAAGGATAAGATTAAAGATATTAAAGGTGTTGAAAAAGTAACAACAAACGAAGAAGATAAAAAGACAGTTTATTCATTAAATGTTGATCCGTCAAAAGGAAATACTGAGCAAATCTCTCAACAATTGTATGGATTGTTAAATCGAATGCCTCTAGGTACAGTTACAATTGAGAATCAACAAACTACTGTCTATCTTGAACCGTTATTAACACCTAAGACACCAGATGACATTAAGAAAATACCATTAATGACAAAAACAGGAATGGTTCCAGTGTCAGCAGTGGCAACTTTAAGTGAAGAACAAAAATCATCAAATGTTTTCCATAAAGATGGAGACACTTATTTAAGGGTTACAGCAGATGTTAAGGCTGACAAACTGTCAGATATTAGTAGCAATATCAACAAAATCATTTTTGGAGACAAAAAAGATAAAGGTATGAAGCTTGATGATGGTGTGAAAGTATATGTTGGTGGAGCACTTGCTCAGCAAACTCAGGATTTTTCAGATTTATATATGATCATGCTTGTGTCAATTGGATTAGTATTCCTAATCATGATCATTACATTTAAATCATTCCGTGCACCGATTGCAATTTTATGTTCATTACCATTAGCTGCAATTGGAGCAGTGCTAGCATTAATCATCACTGGAATCGCTGTTGAACCGACTGCACTTTTAGGGGCATTAATGCTAATTGGTATTGTTGTGACAAATGCGATTGTATTGTTAGATCGAGTAAAACAAAAAGAAGAAAATATGATTTTAAGAGATGCGATCATAGATGCTGCAGTTACACGTATTAGACCAATTCTTATGACAGCTGTTGCTACAATCTGTGCGATGCTTCCTCTATTATTTAAAAAAGCAGAAACAGGAAGTCTTGTATCTCAAAGTTTAGCTGTTGTTGTTGTGGGTGGACTTACTGTATCAACTTTATTAACATTAATTGTTATTCCAGTCGTATATGAATTGTTCTACTTTAGAAAATCGAAAAAACAACGTATGAAAAAAGATTCAAATAAATCAGCTACAGTATAATTTTTTGAACCAGCTCTTTAATAGGGCTGGTTTTGCTATTTGTCGACGAAAATGATTTCCATTATTTCTTTTTAAAAAAGGAATATAAAAGCAATTTAGAATGAATACAACCATTTGATGAATAACTGTTTCACCAACTACGAAAAAGAAATGGTATTAAGCTACATTGCATAGCAACTCGCTGGACGGGGTTAGATTTTCCTTTTGTAGTTCAAAACAAATGTACTCTAAGTTATATATCTTTAGTTAGAGTAGGGCTTTTATTAGTTGAACTTTATGTGTTGTGAACAAAAGAAAAATAGTTCAAGAGATTATTAAAAAAGTACCCTTTTAGTGTAGAGCTTAATAAAGTCTACCTAAAGGGTACTTTTTGTAAAACTAAGTAAATATGGTAATTGAGGAACTGCTAAATGATAGATTATTACTTACCTCTATCAACAAACGGAATGAGTACTTCTGCTAAACCGTGAAGACTAAGCGTATGTAACCAAATTTTTCCTGGCCCTGTTAATTTAGCAAGAAATATTCCGTCTCCACCAAATACCATATTTTTAAATCCTTTTAATCGATGGAGTTCGAAGTCTACATTGGAATCATAAGCTGCTAAATGACCTGGGTGAACAAGGTATGTTTCGTTTGGTCTTAGTGTAGTCTCGATTGCTTCTCCATCAACTGAAATAAAGGCAGTACCATGACCAGTGAGTTTATTATAAATCAAACCATTTCCACCAAAAAAACCAGTCATGCCAAGGTTACCAACAACTGTTAGATTAACGCTGTTTTCTGCACAAAGAAAACTATGACGTTGGACGAATATATCGTCATCTAATTGAATCGGTAAGATATGACCAGGCATTCGTGTGCTGAAGGAGACTTCTCCTGTTCCATGAGTAGCCTTAAAATTGTTTAATGCTAGACTATTACCAGTAATTGCACGTTTGAACATCCCCCCAAGTCCACCTGAGAAGTTAGTTTCCATTTCAATGGCTGGTGTCATATATAGAAGGGCACCTGTTTCACTGTAAATACTTTCATTTTGATTAAGTGTAATGTGAAGTGATTGCATAGTTGTTCCTTTAATTTGGTAGTCCATCAAAAATCCTCCTAATGTTATTCGCTGTTAAAAAGCTATTTCTACAAAAACATAAAAAAACCTTTTAAACTTCAAAGATTAAATAAAGTTAAAAAATCATATTTTATATTATTATCTTCAAATAATCAAAATAATTAAAATGAAAATAATATTAAAAATAGTTTGACATTTTATTAAGATTTGTAATATGATTACAGTATCAAATAAAAGGAGGTAGGAACGATGTTAATTAACATGATTGGAATCAAAACTACAAACAATCGAATAATGAACGATAACCCTATCTCTATGCAGGATTGTCCACGTTAATTTTTCATTTTTAGAATGATTGTAGACGACAGGCCATGGGTTATTGTATCCATGGCCTTTTTGTGTTCATTTAAGAGGGCATGGCATACCATGGTCTTTTTTTGTTGTCAAAATTATCAATTTTTACACGTGAACAGCATGTATAGAGATCAGGAATATGTTTGAACAAGGGGGTAAATAAATGGTACGAATTTTAAAGTATGTTTTTAAACATAAGTCAATGTTATTAATCGGCTCAATTTCAATGTTAATTGTAATTGGAGTAGATCACCTAATTCCTTATTTACAGAAGCTTATTGTTGATGATGGAATTAAAAATGGAAATAGCTCTATTATTGTTCCAATTATTATTGGAATTTTAGGAATTACACTATTAAAAGCAGTTCTTGGATACGTAAAAGAGTATCTTTATGACTACATTGGTGCGAAGGTGCATCAAGATTTGAAAAATGAACTTTTTCATCACATTCAAAAATTTGAATTTAAATATTTTGATGGAATGAATACGGGAGAATTAATGTCTCGGATCGGTGAAGACATTGAGAATATATGGCAAACGATTGGATTTGGATTACGTTTATTCGTAGAAAACATCATCTATTTCGTCGTAAGTACGATTATTCTTTTCTTCTTAGACTGGAAATTAGCTTCAATTTGCTTAGCAATTATGATTCCGATCGGATTTATGGCAGTTCGAATGAATAGACAATTAGGTAAAGGATACGGAAATATAAGTGATCAAACGGCTGAAATAAATTCTGCAGCACAGCAGAATATCGCAGGTGTCAGGTTAGTAAAAGCTTTTGCAAGAGAAAAGCATGAAACGTTAAAATTTTTAAAAATGAACCGTGCTTATTATGATCTAAATATGGCTCAAGCTAAAACAATACGTACGTACTTTCCACAGATTGAATTGTTAACAAATATTTCACTTGTGGCAATGATTATTGTGGGTGGCTACTTTGTCTTAAAAAATGAAATATCATTAGGAACTTTAGTTGCGTTCAGTGGGTACATTTGGAATCTAATTTGGCCAATGAGAAATTTAGGTTGGTTAACTGATCTATTATCTAGAAATCAAGCTTCGTCTAAAAAGATTTTTGACATCTTAGATCGTAAAACTGAAATCTTTTCAAAAAGTGATGCATATTCTCCAGATGGTATCGAAGGAGATATAGAGTATAAGAATGTGACATTTTCGTATAATGATGAGGTTGTTCTAAGGAATATTAATCTTACTATTCCGAGCGGCAGTAAGGTAGCATTAATGGGGACGACTGGAGCGGGTAAATCTTCTTTATTACACATGATTGGTCGTTATTATGATGTGAAAGAGGGAGAAGTAAAGGTTGATGGAGTAAATGTAAAAGATTTTCATCTTAAAAAGCTTAGACAAAATATGTCCCTCGTATCACAAGATACATTCTTATTTTCAGACACGATTGAAAATAATATTAAGTTTGGAAATACAGAGGCAACAATGGATGAGGTTAGAGAAGCATGCCGAATTGCTTGCTGCTTAGATTTTATCGAGAATTTAGAAGATGGATTCAAAACAGAAATAGGTGAGCGTGGAATTGGCTTATCTGGTGGTCAAAAGCAAAGGATTTCAATTGCAAGAGCACTTTTACGAAAAGCGCCAATTCTAATATTAGATGATGCAACCTCTGCTCTTGATATGGAAACAGAGTATGAACTATTAAAAAATCTAAACAATCGTTTTTCAGATAGCACAATGTTTATCATTGCTCATCGTATTTCTGCTGTTAAAAATGCTGATATGATTTTGTATGTTGAAGATGGTGAAATTGTAGAACAAGGTACTCACCAGCAACTACTTCAGCTTAAAGGCAAATATTTTGATGTGTATCAAGAACAATTTAAAGATTTTGAGACTGTTGAAAGTGGGGTGATTTAATGGCGAAGAATACAATTAAAAATGACGAGGATCAACTAAACAGAAGTAAAACAGAAATAGTTGGAAGACTATTGGCCTATTTAAATCCCTACAAATTTAAAACGTTTATCGTCATTATGTTAATGCTCTTTGTCATGATTTGTGGAATAGCAAATCCTTACTTATTAAAAATTGCGATCGATAATTATATTCAAAATAAAGATGTAAATGGATTAGTGTATATAGGAATTATTCTAGTTGTCTTGAATTTATTTGCAATGTGGGCTTCTAAAATTAGATGGACAATGATCAGTTCGGTTACAAATAATATTTTAGTCAATATCCGTCACGAATTATATGTTCATATTCAAAAGTTATCATTTACATTTTTTGATAATCGACCAGTTGGAAAAATTTTAGCAAGGGTTATGGGGGATGTAAATGCTCTGCAAAATTTATTTAACCAGAGTATTCAAAACCTAATTCCAGAATTATTAAGCTTAGTTTGTGTGGCAATTGTGATGTTTGTGTTAAATGTAAAATTAGCTTTTGCTTCAATTCTCATTTTGCCATTACTAGCAATCGCAATGTTATATATTGAAACTCGTGCCAGAAAACGCTGGGATGATTATCGTAAGAAACGTTCTAACTTAAATGGATTTACACATGAAGATTTTTCAGGAATAAAGGTTGTTCAAGCATTTGCAAAAGAGGATGATACTGAAAAGAGTTTTAAAAATTTTGTTTCAGAATTAATGGGTTCTTTTATGAAGGCAGTTAAATTAAACGACTTTTTCTGGCCATTAGTAGAATTATCATGGGGTATTGGAACTGTCGTTGTGTTTTATGTAGGCTACTCACTAGTGGAGTCTGGGGATATCCAGGTAGGAACACTAGTAGCATTTTCATTGTATATCGGAATGTTCTGGAGACCGATTATGAACCTTTCAAACTTCTATAATACGTTAATTTCAAACTTTTCAGCAGCAGATCGTATCTTTGATATTATGGAAATTGATCCGGAAATTATTAGTGCAGAAAATGCTCCAGAGATCGGTAAAATTAATGGAGAAGTTACATTTAAAGATGTGACATTTGCATATGATGAACATACAAAGGTATTAAATAATATTAATTTTACAATTAATCCTGGCGAAAAAATTGCTTTAGTAGGGGCTACAGGAGCCGGAAAAACTACGATTGTCTCACTTTTAAGTCGTTTTTACGATCCGACGAGCGGAGAAATTCTAGTTGACGGAAAAAATATAAAAAATGTTGATCTTGAATCATTAAGAAGACAAATGGGAATTATGCTTCAGGATACATTCCTTTTTTCAACATCAATAAAAGAAAATATTCGTTATGGAAAGCTTGATGCAACGGATGAAGAAGTCATTGCAGCTGCAAAAGCAGTTAATGCACATGAATTTATCATGAAAATGGAAAAAGGTTATGATACGGATGTAAATGAAAGGGGATCAAGATTGTCTTTAGGTCAAAGACAATTAATCTCTTTCGCAAGGGCATTACTGGCAAATCCCCGAATATTAATCTTAGATGAAGCGACATCAAACATTGACACGCAAACAGAACGACTTGTTCAGGATGGAATCGAAAAGTTACTAGAAGGAAGAACGTCTTTCGTAATAGCGCATCGACTTTCTACGATTCGTGATTGCGATAAGATTATGGTAATTGGTGATGGAGTTGTGAAAGAGAGTGGATCACATGACGAGTTGATTAAACGTCGAGGAAGATATTATAAGCTTTATATGGCTCAATATGGATTTATGAATGATGGAGCTTAATCAATAAAAATAGATGAATTTAATAGTTTATTAGGTATGAATTCGGTGATGAACCGGACTCATACCTTTTTATTTTTTTGGCTCTGTTAGAGCATATTGTTGATTTTCTTATTCAACATAATGGCAGGATAGTTAAAGTGAAAATATTCAAAAACTAAAGTTTATGTCCTAATAAAACTATGAGTAAAATACAAAAAAAGAAGTGCATTATTCCATAATCGGAGTAATGCACTATTTATAAATATGTTGCTTTAAAGCGGTTAATATCTTCTTTCGGTGGTAAACCAAATAAACGAGAATATTCACGGCTGAATTGAGATACACTCTCGTAACCAACACGAAATGCTGCTTCAATGGCATCTGTTGATTCAGCTAGTAATATACGACGAGCTTCCTGTAGCCTAAGTTGTTTTTGGAATTGAATAGGGCTCATTGCTGTTACTTCTTTAAAGTGTCTATGAAGTGAAGAAACGCTCATATTTGCAATTTCTGCAAGGTCTTCAATTCGAAAAGGCTGGTTATAGTGATTCATTATATGATCGACAACGTCACTGATTTGATTAGTGGAACTTCCTTCTATAGCCAGTTGCCCGAGAGTTACTCCCTGCTGCCCTTGTAAAATTCTATAAATAATTTCCTTAATTATGAGAGGTGCAAGGACTGGTATATCTTTAGGGCTCTCAAGTAAGCGTACTAATCTATTTACCGCGTCTAATAAAGACAATTCTATTTGACTTACATACATGCCTCTTTTAGCATTTTCTTTTTGATGAGAAGAAATATCTGAATCTTTTAATACTTCTAGTATTTGATTAGGTGTAAATTCGAGTTTGAGTGCTAAATATGGATTTTCAAAAGAGGCTTCTTTTACTATTCCAGTAATTGGCAAGTTAACAGAGGCAATTAGGTAATTGGTTGGACTGTACACATAATGCTCTTTTGCTAACATAACCTCCTTCTTACCTTGAACGATAATGCATAAGGAAGGCTTGTAAACTCCATAATTTGGTCCTGTAACATTAGAATAACGAGAGAAAAATAAAGAAGGAATAGCAGTCGTATGAGACCCATCTATGCCCGTGTGACTCTCTATTAGTTGAATGAGTTCAGCTTGGAATTTATATATTTGATAAGACATAAAAACCTCCTAGATTCTAAATCATTTGTAGTCTATTTTAATATACATTTTTCATGAATATAAGTGACTTGAGAGAATTAGGCAATAATTTGATAAGAATTTGATAACGGTAGCTTTTTCGTTTATTGCATAATAAGAATACGAAATAATGTAATCGTTGAACAAATATTAATCTTAAAAAATTTAAACATATTATTTCTTGGATAAAATGTAATACAGAAAAGGTGTAGAACTGGAGGGATTTATATGCAAAAAGTCGTTTTAAACAATGGTGTAGAGATGCCTATTTTAGGTTTTGGTGTTTTTCAAATTCAAGATGAAAGTGAATGTGAACAAGTTGTCTACGATGCACTTTTGGCAGGATACCGACTGATTGATACTGCTGCTTCCTATTTAAATGAAGAAGCAGTAGGCAGAGCAATAAAGCGCAGTGGTGTACCAAGAGAAGAATTATTTATTACCACAAAACTTTGGGTTCAAGATACAGGATATGAACGAACAAAGCAAGCATTTGAAAAATCGCTTGAAAGATTGCAACTGGATTATCTAGATTTATATTTAATCCATCAACCATTTGGTGATGTATTTGGTTCTTGGCGCGCCATGGAGGAATTGTACCGTGAAGGTAAAATTAGGGCGATTGGAGTTAGTAACTTTTATCCAGACCGTCTGACTGATTTTATTATTCATAATGATGTTGTGCCAGCTGTAAACCAAGTTGAAACGCATCCTTTCTGTCAGCAAAATGAAAGTCATAACCTTATGAAAGAAAACAATGTTCAAATAGAGTCATGGGGACCATTCGCTGAAGGAAAAAATAACATATTTAAAAATGAAGTTTTAGCTGCAATTGCTGAAAATCACAATAAATCAGTAGCGCAGGTTATCTTACGATGGTTGACACAAAGAGGAGTTGTTGTAATTCCAAAGTCAGTGCGTAAGGAAAGAATTAGCGAAAACTTCAACATATTTGACTTTGAATTAAGCCAAGAAGATTTGGATAAAATTGCTGCATTAGATACAAAGGAAAGCTTGTTCTTTTCTCACAGGGATCCTGAAATGGTGAAATGGATTGGTAACCGAAAACTTGATATTTAAACACACTAGCACTCTCTTCCGAGATGAGTGATAAGAATTAGCCGATTTCCACAGAGAAACATCGGCTTTTTTTATTAATACTTTAAGGATAAGGCTGTAGGAAAATGACATTTTTAGGTTTCTTCGCAATAAATATATTGGTAAGTAATTAAATAGGCAAAAAATTAAGAGATTTTGAAGAAAATGTAGTTTTCATTTTGTTGGAGAGGTGCATATAAAAAGTATTTATATGATCTTTTTGGATTCAATAAGGGGGGGGAAATGAAAAAAACTTTATATCTAATGAGACATGGACAAACTTTATTTAATAAAAGAAGGAAAGTTCAAGGTTGGTCTTATTCACCACTTACAGAATTAGGAATAAAACAAGCAGAGATTGCAGCAAAATATTTTAAAGATAACAATATTATTTTTGACCATGCCTATTGTTCTACATCCGAAAGAGCAAGTGACACGTTAGAAATTGTCACTGTTATTCCATATACCAGATTAAAAGGTTTAAAGGAGTGGAATTTTGGAACGTTTGAGGGTGAAAGTGAAGACTTAAATCCACCTCTGCCTTATAATGATTTCTTTGTTAAGTTTGGAGGTGAAAATCAAATTGAACTGCAACAAAGAATTGCTACTACTTGTCAAATAATAATGGAAGAAGATAATGAAGTCGTTTTAGCAGTATCACATGGAGCAGCTTGTAGAAATTTCATGAGGTATTGGGAACATACTAGTCCGATAACCCAACAAGAAAGAATTGGAAATTGTTGTATATTAAAATTTGAATACGAGAACAAAGAATTTAAACTAATTGAAATCATTAATCATAATCTTAGTAATTTAAGTGGTGGGTTTACAGTGGTTTCTTAAAATCAAGTTTCAAGAATGGACGAATAAGACTGAAAAGTTCAAGGGAGAGTTAAGAGAATATCAGTTCTATGGAGTCGATCGGTCGGCTCTTTTTTAATTGGTGATAAATATATTAACAAACATTTTACTAAGTTTTTCGTTTGTATTTGTTTCTTTAGTGATCATATGTTTTAAATCATACTTAGAGGATTTCTCATTTTGCTGGTGCTTTTGTAGGAGCTTAGAATAAATTATTTCTCATAATTTAAATAGGAAATAATTGATTATCTTATTAAAATAACGCATGCGTTCGAATAGCAAACTTATAAACTTTATCTTATTATCGATACGATAAGTCGATTGATATGTTCTAACCATCACCGTTTCAGAGTATGTATTGTCTGGTTATAAAGATCCCCAATCATAATTGAGAATTAATAAGGGCAATATATTTCTATGAGTGATGTTTATTGCTACTCTTAATACGGCATCAATTATTTATTACCTAAAAATCAAATAATCCCCTGCAAAAAAACACCAGCGGCTCAACCGTACTGATGTTTTTTTGACATTTTATTAAAGTAATTTCCCTAAATAATACGGCATTTGGCATCGCCACCAAACCCAATCATGCGAAACATCTTCGCCCCACTCATCAAACCATGCTGGAATTTGTTTTTCTTCAAAGGCTTCTTTTAATGTAAAGTATGAAGGCAGCCCATCCTGTTCCCAATCACCCAGCCCGGTACAAATAATGATATCTGCCGAACGATATCGATCAATAAACCAGCCGTCATTTTGATTCCATATGTAATCACTCGGTGAATTTTCGTATACAAGAGGATCATTTCCGTAATCCCCAAAAAAGAAACGCACATCGTAAACACCGCTAAGTGCAACTGTTGTTTGGAAGACATCCGGATGTCTCAATAAAAAGTTCAACGCATGATATGCCCCCATACTACACCCGGTTGTCATCATTGGATCAAACCAACCTGTTTTATGTTTAATAAATGGAATAGCTTCTGAAATCACATAACGGTCATATGCTTCATGAGCTAATGCACGGTCATGCACCGGTTTTGAGTCGTGCATCCAACTTTCGCTATCTATACTAGCCAATGTAAAAAACTGAACTTTTCCGGATTCAATAAAGTCATGACACACATCAATCATTCCAAAGTCATAGTATTCACAATGCGTCCCTCCGGATGATGGAAAAACTAAGATTGGCATGCCACTGTGTCCATATCTGTTCAACAGCATTTCTCGTCCTAATTCGCCACTCCAATGGTTTAAATGTTCTATATGCATAAAAAATCTCCAATCCCTATACGTTTACAATGCTGCAATTTTTTCGTTCATGTACGAAACGGATAATGTCATCGACTTCTTCATGCGAATCTGCATTAATCGCATAAAATTGATTTCCTTGGAGTTCCGCAAACGCATCTGGTATGCGCTGTTCAAACTTCACACGGTCGCCAAATCGTTCATAAATAGCATTCGCATCATGTTTATACTCATACGCATCACGCTGTGTTACACCGACACAAAACTGGTTTTCTGCATCGGACTCCTTAAATTCTCCTCCTGTCACAAGAGAAGCATACTGAGCAAATAAATCAATGGAGTACGCGAAATTGTACATATCAATCGTGTAGCCGCCAGCCAAGCGGTTATTATATTCAAGTGCAACATAATCCCCATCTTCTAATTTAAAAAACTCAATATGGAAAAAGCGTTCTTTCATGCCAAAAGCTTTCACAATCGCCTTTCCATAAGTTTCGAGCTTTGGATCAATTTCTTTTTGAATCACATAAGCTAAATCCAACTGATCCTTAACGAGTTCCAAAGTTGGCACATTATATGTAAAGCTTGTTTGGAAAACAATGTTCCCATTCTGATCCACTAAACCATCAAATGTACAAAGCACGCCTCCTTCGACATATGGTTCTAAGAAGTACACTTGTGCTTCTCCCCATTCTTCTTCAAAATGACGTACAGCCTCTTCTGAACTTAATTTAAAGGTTGCAGCTGATCCAACTCCATTATCCGGTTTAGCGATAACTGGCAGTCCTAATTCATCAATGGCTTTAGATAACTCCTTTCTAGTTTTAACGATTCTTCCATCTACAACAGGCACATTTGCTTTTTTAAACAACTTCTTCATTTCAGATTTATATTTAACTTTTTTCAAGTCATTCGTTTTATTGCCGTACACGTTAAATTGCTCACGCAACTGTGCATCAAGTTCTAACCAGTATTCGTTATTGGATTCAATGCGCTCAATTGGACCATGTTTATAAAATAAAAATGCAACAGCACGTTTCACTTCATCTACATCTTCTAAATTATTCACACGATAATATTCTGTTAAAGCGTTTTGTAATTCGGAACCTAATTGATCATATAACTCTTCGCCAATTCCAAAAACATTGACACCTGCGTCTTTTAAACGATGAGCAAATGACTGAAAATTAACTGGATAATAAGGTGATATCAAAATATAATTCATAAAAAAGCTCCTTTCACAATATGGAAATTCAATATTTTCACAATAAAGGTATAATTGTTTCAATTTAAAATTATTCTTAGATTCCAAAAATATTCAAAAAAAGTGATAGATTTATCCCATAATCTAATTCAGTCAAATATAATTATGCAGTTCATTCAAGACCACTTCTCACTTAAGAAACGTAAACATTCTGGCAGGTGTTTTGCCCAAGCTTTTTCATCATGTTCTTCATCCGCAAAAATATTTAAAAGAATGCTATCAATTGGAACAGAGCCTTTTATAAGTTGTTTATAATACTTAAGCGAGCAATTGATATATGCCTGCTTCATATTACCGTACATCAATTGTCGATCGGCATCATCGCCTTCCTGAGTCCCAACTTGAATGTACACGCGTTGTTCAGGATCCAACTCTTCACTAACAATATAACTGTCAAATGCTTTATTTGTAATCCAATTGGCTAAAGAGAAAATGCCTAAACCACCAATTTGATTTTTATATTCAATACCCATAAATGCCGAAATATTTCCTCCAAGTGAACTGCCAATCATCGCTGTATGATATTTATCCGATTTAGTTCGGTAATGCTTATCGATAAACGGCTTCACGACTGTCATGACAAACTTAGCAAACTCCACACCTCTTCCCCCTAGTTCAATTTCTTCAGGAAGTGGACTTTCAGTAATTTTCCAAGGCGTATATTCGTTAATTCGATCTTGTTCAGCGTTATCTATCCCAACAACAATCATCTTCGGTAAATCGGGGTTTAGTTTAATTGCCGAAATAACTTTCCATGAATACCCGCTATAGGCTTCACTACTGTAGAAAACATTTTGTCCATCATGCATATAGACAACTGGATAATTTTTAGCCTCATCTTTATCATAATTTTTCGGCAATAAAACACGCACGCGACGTTTTTCATTTTTATAAGACATATTTAATTGATGTGTTTCTAGTTTTAAATAAAAATAGGATTGATTCATTTATCCTTCCTCGCTCCTTTGATATTACCTTAAATATTGGAAGTTCTACTTTAGGAAAATCCAACTACTGAAGTTCTTCTAATGAATAAAT
Source organism: Gottfriedia endophytica (assembly GCF_017814275.1). Lineage (GTDB taxonomy): Bacteria > Bacillota > Bacilli > Bacillales > Bacillaceae_G > Gottfriedia > Gottfriedia endophytica. The sequence goes on along the minus strand of NZ_JAGIYQ010000009.1, from coordinate 2,837 downwards.
GTTTGATAAATATAGATCTCGCTGGGTAGATATATCTTCAATAACTTTATATACCTCGCTGTTATAAAAATTATAATCATCCATACATTTCATATTATATTTATCACACCAATTACAAATTTGTTGATGTAAAAATTTGTTACTGCTATTTACTACACCCAACAATAATTCAACAAAATTTCTTTATTTAACTCTAAGTCAATCTCAATAAACTTTGATTCTGACCAAGTGCCTACATATTTGTTCTTACTCACCAGTTACCACCTCGGTCTGTAAATGCAATTTGTAATTAATTCAACGTAAATAAATTAGATTCCTTCTTCAACATAATGGCAATTTAGTTGAATAAGGAAAGGATTCCTTTAATAATACATAGAATAAATAAATGAGTTAAATTCTGAAAAAAATTGCATCGAGAGGTAGTGTCTATGCATTTATATTACTTTAGGATGGAAGAGTTTTAGTGAATAAATATGATTGGCTTTCTTTAATGATGGTTGGAATCTGTATAGTTTTATCTTTTTTTATTAATGAAAATAATAAATATCCAGGCATCTTTCTTTTAGTTTTTAGTGTCTTAACAATAACAGGAGTTATTTTTGCCTTCCTATCGAAAAAATGGTCAAATATCATTCTTAGAAGTGCATTAAATATTGCTTCATTTGTTTTCTTCTTCTTTTTATTGTTGGCAATGGGGATTGGTGAAAGGTAAAAAAGAAAGAAATTATGCAACTAAGGCATGCAATAGTTGGAGTTCATGAGTCACTTATAGGACTCTTTTTTTATTAGTAAAAAAACAGGTTATAGAAGAAGGAGTTTATATAATTTTCATTGAATATAATTTTTTTAAATAGAATATTTTGGAATTTAAGAAATTTATAATCAAAGGGGACTTATTATGGGAAGATTGGAATTTGAAGATTGGGAACAAAGATGGAAAGAACTATTCGAAAAATTAGAAAAAGAGGGCTATATTAATTTAAGCTCTGACGAAAGACTATGGTACAACGTTAGAGGTTTTATTGATGCAATTAATAGTGGAGGAATAGGAAGTTTTTATATAGATAAATGGTTTGAAAATATGAATGATACACTTGATGATTTAAAAAAATTAGAAGCAAATAATGCTATTGAGATGCTAAATCAAGTTAATGAACTATTACCTAAAGGAATTCTTCTCAGAGATCCCGATGAAATTAGTGATGTTTTTGCTAACATGGACGAACAGTCAGAGGAATTTGATGAGTTTTTAAACGAGTTGAATGAAAAATTTGAAGAAGACATTGAAGATGAACTTGAAACGAAATTAGACGAAGTGGTAAAACGTTTATTGAACTAAACGCATGCGATAGTTGAAGAGTATCAATTTTATATTACTAGTTAATAGAGGTTCATTTATGAAAAAGAGACATAGAAAGAAATTACATAAGAATCATTTAATTGATTTAGTGTATAGTGTTAGTGTATCTAAAATATGGAGAGAAAAGTTATTTAATTCAGTACGGTACAAAAAATACATTATTGATAAGAGCCAGTATGAAGGAATATCTCACCAACTTAAAAAGATCATAATTAATAGTAATCTAAGATATTTCGTGTCAATTATTCCACAACATGAGGCATATGGATGGGAAGATTGGGATAGTTCTCAGATTTATTTCAAATTTGAGTCGATTGAATTTCCTAATTTAGTGGATTTTTCAGCAAATAATCCTGAAGTAATAGAATAAAAAAATTTTATTATTGTATTATCAATTCCTTATACAACTAACGCATGCGATTCTTCAATAGAAGATCGCTTTTTTTATTCAACATATTGGCAGTTTAGTTGAACAAGGATGAAATTAATTTATTGCATAAAAAAGGATTAATCATCTTTATTATTTAATATTTATCAATTAGGACTTATGTTATAAAAATTATGTTCACAAGGAGGGTCCATGACTAAACAACTTCTTATGCTATTACTGATATTTTCAATAGTATTAGTAAATTTAATTGCATTTTTTTACTACCGAATAACTAAAAACATATACTTCTCTGCATTTATCATACTTATTTCTGCAGGAGTTTTAGCGATTGTTGAAGGATTCATTGCTATGAAAATTCTTAATGATGGTTTTGGATTCTTTTTCGGATTAAATCTTGTTGGGCCCTCTTTATTAATTAATAGTATTATTGTATTTCTGATCGCCATAGTAGTAAGTATTATAAAATTTTTCAAAAAGGGCTAAATAAGAAGGGTTAACTAGAGATAAAATTTATTTCAGAGTTTTAAGATACTATCTAATTTAACTAACGCATGCGTTAGTCGAAGTAGATCATAAATCACCATTGCGACTTTTTTAGTTTTATCAGATAAGTTAGGTGAATAGGGGGGCAGATGATGGATAACCAATATTTCGTAGGTTGGGGTACATTAGCATTAATAAATGCTGCACTTGCACAAGGGAAGAATAGAACGGGGTTAAATTGGTTTTTACTTTCTCTGGTATTCGGTCCATTGGCAACACTAATTTTGTTATTTGTTGAAAAGAGACAGTAACACTACATATTCACAATAATTGATATAAGTTAATAAAGCGAGAAGCGTGAAAAGAGAGAAAATAGTTTCTTGTTGAACTAACGGGGCTTTAATAAAAACGTAAGTCGATTATAGATCGGCTTATTTTTTTACTTCAATAGTGTCATAACTTTATAGTTTTGAATCCCTCCTTATTCAACTACCATGAAAAAACCTTACGGTATTCATCTGAAAAAGTGCATAGCTGAAGAAGACGTCTTTATTTTATTTTTTAAAAGCGTCTAACAGTAAAAAAATATATTAGTGGTTGATG
>NZ_JAGIYQ010000008.1 GCF_017814275.1 Gottfriedia endophytica | reverse complement strand
CCTTATATGAAGTTCGTGTTCCTTAGGTCGGAAATTTGCCGCCGACTTCCTTCAGATTCTGCGTCACCACAGACACCCTTGTCTTAAGCTAACCACTACTACTGCCTTCATGGCTCGGGACTTGCACCCTATAGATTATGCACATGCTGGGCGCACATAAAGAAATGGTATCTCTCTATTAAAGAGAAATACCATTTGAAATAACACCATGTGATAAAAGTTTTTCCATTTGTTCGGCTGGTAAGGGCTTACTATAGAAATACCCTTGTGCGCTTTTACACTCATGTTGCTTTAAAAACATTACTTGCTTTTGAGTTTCAATACCTTCAGCTATAACATTAAACGTTAAATTATGCCCCATATTAATGATGGTTTTTACCATCTCACCTTGGTTCGAATGGTTAATAATATCATCAATAAAAGACTTATCAATTTTGATGCTATCAATAGGCAAATGCTTTAAATAGCTTAATGAAGAATAGCCAGTTCCAAAATCATCAATTGAAATTTTCACACCTAATTCTTTCAATTGATTTAAAATAATGGTAGATCTTTCGATGTTTTGCATAATGCTTTCTGTAATTTCTAGTTCTAAGTATTGGGGATCTAATCCAACCTCTTCCAAAATAGTTGTTACTGTTTCAACAAAATCATCCTCTTGAAGCTGTCTAACTGAAACATTTACAGCAATTGGGATTGTTTTATATCCAAGTTTTTGCCAATACATATTTTGTTCACATGCTTTTCTTAATACCCATTTACCTATAGGGATTATAATTCCGGTTTCCTCGGCTAATGGAATAAATTCTGATGGAGGGATCATTCCATTCATTGGATGATTCCAACGAATTAAAGCTTCAATCCCTACAATTTTTTCTGTTTCTAAATCCACCTGAGGTTGATAGTATAACGATAAATGCTCATGTTCTAATGCTTTTCTTAATCCATTTTCTAATTCCATCTTACGTGAAGCATGCTCTTGAAGCTTCGATGTATAAAACTGAAAATTATTTTTCCCTCGTTCTTTTGCTAAATACATAGCAGTATCAGCATGTTTAATTAACGTTTCTTCATCCTCTCCATCATTAGGAAAGATACTTATTCCAATACTTGGAGTTACAAAAAACTCTTGTTGATTAATTTCAATTGAATTAGAAAATTGTTCAATGATCTGATTAGCCACATTAGCAACTTTTTCTTTGCCTATATCTTCTAGTAGAATAATAAATTCGTCTCCACCCTGACGTGAAACCATCCCCTTATTATTAACAGCCATTTTTAATCGATTTGCTACGATTTTAAGTAAAAGGTCCCCTATTGTATGTCCTTTTGTATCATTAATATTTTTAAAACGATCCAAATCTAGAAATAAAACTGCTAACTTTTTAGTTTCATGATTCGTTAAAATTTCATTTAAGTGTTTTCTAAACATATAGCGATTTGGAAGGCCTGTTAAAGCATCATAAAAGGCCATCTGTTCAATGGTTTTTTCCGTTTTCTTTCTTTGTGAGATATCTCTCCCTACAATTTGTGTTGCAGTTCGGCCCTCATAAAAAATTGGCATTGTTGTCATTTCAACTTCAATCGTTTGACCATCGAAACTAAGCGTTTGAAATTCAAACCTAGTTTTTTTATCAAAATGTTCTTCAAGTGCTAACTCACTATTTTTAATTTCCTTAATAAGGCTAGATGGTAACAATTTTCCAATTGGATGGCCAACTAATTCTTTATGACTTAATGCACCAAATAGCTTGCATCCAGCTTCATTTATGTAATCTATTTGTCCCCTACTAAAAACAGCAATAAAGTCCGGTGACATCTCCACTAATGTTCGATATCGCTCCTCACTCTCTTTCCGTTTTGTAATATCAAACAATACGCTACTAAACTCTACCAAATCCTTATCTTCATCAACTGTTGGTATACCTCGGTCCTGTATCCAACGAATTTCACCATCAGGACGAATGATTCGATAGACACTCGTTACCGCTTCTCCTTGAGAAAGCATTTTTTCTCTTTCAACTAAAACAGGTAAATCCTCAGGGTGTATTACTTTTTTCCAAAGAGAAAAATCTTGATAAAATTCTTCTAACGAATAACCATATAACTTCTCAATTCCAGGGGTTATGATTAACGTATCATTTCTTAAATCATGTGACCAAATAGCAACATCTAATGTATCATATATATTTTTTAGCCTTTTCTTATTTTTCCTAAATTCTTCTGATATTTTTTTAATTCCAACCAGAATAACAAGAATGAAAATAATTGCAACAATGACCATAGCTGATTTCTTCATAGAATCATTAATTCGATCTCGAAGTAAGAATACTGACGCAGTAATTTCTAAAAAAATGATAGAAATCAATATGATTGAAATTTTATATTTTAGAATTTTATTTTTCATACCATGCTTTCCCTCTATATAAAATACTTCAAATTCTGATAAACTTTTCAATTTTTAGACACTTTTCTCTTTAACATATCAAAAATTTGGAAATTTCACAATATTTTAGGCAAAAAGAACCCTCTAAAATTGTCAGATTTTCACGACTAAAATCACTATAATTAATTAAAAATTTCTAATATTATGATAATGTAACACTAATTAATAATAAGGGGGTTTTTCATTGAACAAGCTTTTAATGTCTGGACTCACATCTGTTTTATTTGCAGGTACATTATTTTCATCCCTTCCAACATCTCTTGTTGGACCATCGAGTGCAAGTATACATAATAAGGTACAAGCACAAGTCTCTCATTCTCATAATTCTTTAGATTTAGCATTAATAAATGATGAAAGATTACTAGATTCACTGATTCAAAGAGGTGTAATTTCGAAAGATGCTTCAGATGCTCAAAAGAAGCAAGCATTAAATAATTACTTAAATTTTAAAGGTAAACAAATTGACAAAGACAATGATGTTGATCCGATTGCTCCGAAAGCAAAAGCAGCAGATGCTTCGAAACACCAAAAGTTTAAATACTTTAATAAAGGACATGGGAATGGTAGAAAAAATGGTAATGGGAATAACCACCCAGACCCAGTGAAAGAAACTCCTTATAATGGGAAACCAAAATCAGTCAAAGTGTTAACTTTAATGGTAGAATTCTCAGATTACGGTCACAACAACATTAAACCTGATGAAACTGATAACTACTATAAAGATTACACTCCAGGACACTATGAAGATATGATTTTTGGTCCTAATGGTGTGAAAGGTCCAAATGGCGAGAATTTCATTTCCCAAAAGCAATATTATGAGCAACAATCTGGTGGAACATTTACAGTTGAGGGTAAAGCTTATGGCTGGTTAAAGGTTCCTGGAACTGCTAAATTTTATGGTGCTGATAGTTCAAAAGGCGGACATGATAATGTAGCTCCTGGTGGTTCAAAACAATTGGTTATTGATACCTATAAAGCTGCCTTAGCCGCTGGAATCCCTGTACAAGATTATGATTTAGAAGATCCACATGATTTAGATGGTGATGGAAATCTGAACGAACCAGATGGATTAGTTGATCATCTACAAATTATCCATGCAGGTGTTGGACAAGAAGCTGGTGGAGGCTCATTAGGTGATAATGCGATTTGGTCACACCGTTCTGCTAAATTGGTTGATCTAGATGGAGTAGGAAAAGGTCTACCTGGTTTTTATGACTATACGATGATGCCTGAAGATGGAGCAACTGGTGTATTTGCTCATGAATTCGGACATGATTTAGGTTTACCTGATGAATATGACACGAATTATACTGGAGCTGGTGAAGCAGTTGAGTATTGGTCTATTATGTCAGCTGGTTCATGGGCTGGTAAGATTCCTGGAACAGAACCAACAGGTTTCTCTCCTTGGGCAAAATCTTACTTTCAATCAACATTAGGTGGTAATTGGACAAATCCTACTGTTGTTAATTGGGAAGATATTAATAAAAAAGGTACTGGATTCCTACTTGATCAAGCAAACTCTACTAATGGACAAAATAATCAGGCCGTTCAAGTGAATTTACCGGAAAAGAAAACTCCTGTGAATACCCCTGCTTCAGGAAGCTATGAGTACTGGGGTGGTCAGGCAGATCAAATGGATAATAGCATGGTTACAAATGTTGATTTAACAGGTAAAAAATCTGCTACTTTAACATTAGACGCTTGGTATGATATGGAAGAACAATGGGATTTCGCATTTGCTCAAGTTTCAACAGATAACGGAGTTACTTGGAAATCTTTAGGAAATGCTAACACTAGAGACGATGTTGTTCCTAATGGTTACCCTACAATCATAGACTCAATGCCTGGTTTCACTGGTAAGTCAAATGGATGGGAACCACAATCCTTTGATTTATCACAATATGCTGGACAAAAAATTCAGCTTCGTTTACGTTCTGCTACAGACTGGGGTACTTCATTAATAGGGTTCTTTGCTGATAATATTAAGGTTACAGCAGATGGGCAAACAGTATTAGATGATAATGGTGAAAACAGTACTTCTCCATTTACATTAAAAGGTTTTACAAAGTCTGATGGTAACAAATACACAGATCAATATTATTTACTAGAATGGAGAAGCCATAAAGGAGTAGACGAAGGTCTTGGCCACATTAAACGTGGTAATTCTTTAATGAGCTATGATGGTGGATTAGTAGTATGGTATGTAGATGACAGTTATACAGATAACTGGACTGGAATTCACCCTGGTGACGGATTCCTTGGAGTTGTTGATGCTCATAATAACACTGATTTATTATGGAACACAGGAGTTGAAGCATCAAGCCGATATCATGTTGCAGATGCTGCATTTGGTTTAGCTTCTACATCAGGTTTGAATTTGGTATATCCAACTCAAACATTAACTTCACCTAGCCAAAAAGGTATTTCTCTATTCAATGATAGCAATGATTTTAACAATAGTTTCTTACCTGATGCTGGACGTAATATTGGCCATTATGGTCTAAAAGTTAACGTTACAGATCAATCAAAAGATGGTTCAGTTGGAGCAATCGTTATTTATAAATAAGAGTCTGAAAAAGTATAAAATTTGTTAGTATCTCCTCTTGTACAGATAGCATCTATCCGTACAAGAGGATTTTTATTTTTATCCCGCATTAACGGGCAATAAGACACCCACTGATGGAAGTTTCACTTTATCTAGTGGTACAATTTTCAAATTATATCAACAGGTTCAATCGCTCCTGCAACCTCATATTGACTAATATCAAGCTCTGTTTCAATACCAAGTGCCAGCTTCGCAAGTTCAGATCCGAGATAAGGTCCACTTGTTAAACCTGAAGCCCCTAATCCATTAGCAATTAATAATCCTTCATAATTCGGGAGCGCTCCGATAACAGGGAGAAAACCTGGTGTAAACGGACGAAAGCCTACTCTAGTTTCAATGAAAGTGCTATTTGTTAATCCCGGTGCTACTTCTAAAGCCTTACCTAATACTTCATTCATCCCCCCTGCTGTAACTCGATGGTCAAATCCAACATTATTTTCATGGGTTCCTCCTACAACTATCCTCCCCTTTCCAAAAGAGAGAATATATTGATCATTTGGAGGCATAACAACTGGCCATTGACTCGTATCAACATCATTTATTTCTAAGTGAATAATCTGCCCTTTCTGATGTGTCACTAAAAAATTGATACCAAGAGGCTCTAATAGTTCGCTTGACCAAGCACCTCCTGTAACAATCACCTTGTCTGCCATCAAAGTACGATCATTTAATTTTATTCCAGTGACCTGATTATTTTTATGAATTAAAGTTACATCTCCTTGAAGAACCTTAACTCCATGCTTTTTAGAAGCATTTATCAAAGCATTTCGTAATTCTCTTCCATTTACACGAGCTGCCCCGCCTATGTATACAGAACTATATTCCTCTGCTAATGGCGGAAACAATTTCTTTGTTTCGTCAGGAGATAAAATCTTAATCTCCCCTATTTCAGGCGCATCCTCACGTCGTTTAAGTGCTCTTTCTACCATTTTTTCTAGTTTATTTGTATCCGTATGTAAACTAATCGCTCCGACCTGGCCATATCCAGTTTCTGTTTCACCATCAGCTTTTAATTGCTCAATCAGAGTTGGATAGTATCGTGCCCCTCCTTTTGCTAGCTGATACCATGCTTTATTTCGTCTTTGCGAAATCCAAGGGCAAACAATTCCCGCTGCGGCGTCAGTAGCTTGTCCCAGGTCGAATCGGTCAACCAAAGTAACATCTGCACCTGATTTTGCAAGATGGTAAGCTGTGGAAGCGCCAAGGATTCCTGCTCCTACTACAATTATTTTCTGCATTTATATACACCTTCTCCGAATAGTTCTATCTTTTACCTATTATTCCATAAGATTTTAAAAAAGCTCAACCTCTATCGCTAGTTTTAATAAAATTTCAGAAATTGAAGGAAATTTTTTTATTTTGTGTATAGCTAAACATAACCTAGAATATAAATTATTATTGTATATTTTAAATTTTATGGTATGATGTGATTAATTTCATATAATACCGATATTTTTATTTAACACTAGGGGAACCCTTGATAAGGGCTGAGAATAAAGTAGTTACTTTTAAACCCTCAAAACCTGAACAGGTTCGTACCTGCGTAGGGAAGTGGCGCATTGTTTTTGTGCATTTATCCTGCAAATTACAAGACCACTTTCCTGTCTGGGAGAGTGGTCTTTTTTATTATACTAAGCTATTAAATTTAGAATTTCTTATAGACCTCTTTTACATAAAAGACAGGAAACCTTTCCTACTCATTCTATGAAGGAGGAGAAACTATGAAGCTCATTGCAGTTACGGATGACTCACATTCCGTCGAAGAACTAGCTTCCATCATTATTCAAATTAAAGATGTTGTGGACTACGTACATATTAGAGAACGAACGAAAACATGTAGCGAAATCATTTCACTTCTAAATCTTTTAAAAGAAGGAAATGTCATGATGGAAAAAATCGTACTAAATGACCGGCTAGATGTAGCACTACTTATGAATATTGCAAACGTTCAATTACCTGGTCACAGCCTTCCTAGTAAAGATGTAAAAGAAAAATTTCCAACTATTCAGGTTGGGCGTTCAGTTCACTCGATAGAAGAAGCGAAACAAGCAGAAAGAGAAAAAGCAGATTATGTTCTTTATGGTCATTGCTATGAAACAAATTGTAAAAAAGGAAAAGCTCCTAACGGAATTAATAATCTAATAGAGATGAAAAAGGAACTTCAAATTCCTGTTTATGCAATAGGTGGAATAACGCCAGATCTTGTAAAAGAAATACGCCAAGCAAAAGCAGATGGGATTGCAGTTATGTCAGGAATCTTTTCATCAAGTGATCCATTAGCTTCGGCCATTCAATTTTATGAAAGGTGTTTAGAACAACAATGAAAAATAAATTTGATGTAGTCGTCATTGGAGGAGGAATTATTGGCTGTTCAATTGCCTATTATTTGGCAAAAGAAAAGCTAAATGTTGCTGTTATGGAAAGCCAACAAATTGGAAATAAGGCAACTGGAGCAGCTGCTGGAATGCTTGGTGCTCACTCTGAATGCAATGATCTTGAGATCTTTTATCCATTTGCAAGAGATAGTCAAAAAACTTATATACAGGTTCAAGAAGAAATTAAAGAACTTAGTGGAATTGACATCGAACATAGAAAAGGCGGTTTACTGAAGCTAGCTTATACTGAATCAGAAAAAAGATCCCTTAATGAAATTCTCGCTTTACCTACTGTTAAATGGTACAGAGCAGAAGATGTAAAAAAAGAAATACCGGGTATCTCTCCTGATATTATTGGAGCTGCTTATATTGAAGATGATGTTACGGTCTTACCTACTTCTGTATGTCACGGATTTAGTAGAAGTGCACAATTATTTGGTACATCACTCTTCGAATTTACAACTGTAATTAGCATTCAAAAAAATGGTAGTTCCTACTTAATCAACACAACAAAAGGAATTTTTGAAGCTAATTATGTTGTAGTAGCCAATGGCGTTTGGAGTAGCTCATTTTTTAAAGAGCTTGGTTTAGAGCATCAACTTACTCCTGTCAAAGGGGAATGCCTATCTGTTTATAGTGAAAATATCTCGCTGAAACATACTTTATTCCATGATCATAGCTGTATCGTTCCAAGAAATAACGGAAGACTTGTAATTGGTGCAACGCAAATTGTAAATGAGTGGAACGAAAAGCCAACTCTTAGCGGAGTTGAGTCTCTAATTGCAAAGGCAAAAACAATGCTTCCAGCTGTAACAGACATGAAATTAGAGTCATTTTGGGCAGGCCTTCGTCCACAAACAGTTGATCAAAGACCCTTTATAGGTCCACATCCAAATGATGAAAATATATTATTTGCCACAGGCCACTATCGAAACGGGATTCTCTTGGCTCCTGCAACTGCCAAAATGATTCGAGACTTTATTCTGAAAAAAGAAATCAGAAAAGACTGGGTGGAAGCTTTTAAAATTAATCGTTCATGTGGAACTTCTACCAGTGTTACTACCTGTTAAATAAAAGGATCTTTTTTAAAGATTGTTGCTTTATTTTTTGAAAATTTTATGGCAGAAGTTGATTGGAACGGAAGGGTGCCGGGCTCCTGTGGGAGATGCGGGAAGGCTGAGACCCCAAAGGAGCGATAGCGACGAGGAGGCTCAGCTCACGCTCCAAGGAAAGCGAGCACCCCTACGTTCCAATCAACTTACACGTTCTGAAATAGCACAATGTATACGAAACCAGCCAAATAAAAAATACCTTATTCAGGAGGTGAACACATATGACTATTCTGTTAAATGGAAAATCAGTTCAGCTGCCAAGCGAAGTAACTTCCATACAAGATTTACTAACTCATTATCAATTAGAAAATCGAATTGTGATTGTTGAGCAAAATAAGGACATTGTTTACAAAGAACAGTATTCTTCATCAATGCTGTCAGATAAAGATAAAATTGAAATCATTCATTTTGTTGGAGGAGGATAATTATGTTAAAAATTGGACATCACTCATTTCATTCAAGACTTTTATTAGGAACAGGTAAATATCCATCTTTTGAAATTCAAAAGGAAGCCGTTGAAGTATCAGGATCAGAAATCTTAACTTTCGCTGTTAGAAGAATGAATATTTTTGAAGAGTCACAACCTAACTTTCTTGAACAACTAGATTTAACAAAATATAAGCTTCTACCAAACACAGCTGGGGCAAAAACGGCTGAAGAAGCAGTTAGAATTGCTAAACTAGCTAAAGCTTCAGGTTTATGTGACATGATCAAAGTTGAAGTAATCGGTTGCGACAAATCACTTTTACCTGACCCTGTCGAAACACTGAAGGCTTCAGAAATGTTACTGGAAGAAGGATTCATCGTTTTACCTTACACTTCTGATGATGTTGTTTTAGCAAAACGTCTTGAAGAACTTGGGGTACATGCAATTATGCCTGGTGCTTCACCAATTGGTTCCGGAAAAGGAATTTTAAATCCATTAAATTTACAATTTATTATTGAGCAATCATCCGTTCCAGTTATTGTAGATGCTGGCATTGGTTCACCAAAAGATGCTGCATATGCAATGGAACTAGGAGCTGATGGCGTATTACTGAACACTGCAGTATCTGGAGCAAAAGATCCTATAAAAATGGCTCTTGCGATGAAGATGGCAATTGAGGCAGGTAAACTCGGTTTTGAAGCGGGTCGAATTGAAGAAAAAAATTATGCAGTAGCAAGTAGTCCATTAACTGGGATGGTGGGTTCTTGAGTAACCGGTATTTAAAACAAGAATTGTTTTTAGGAAAAGATTCACGGTTAAAATTACAAAATGCTCATGCGATCATTATTGGACTTGGTGCTCTAGGATCCTCTATTTCTGAAATGCTAGTAAGAGCAGGAATTGGACATATTACACTTGTTGACCGGGATTATGTCGAATGGAGTAATTTACAAAGGCAAGTTCTATACACTGAGGACGATGCTAAAAATAAATTACCGAAAGCGATTGCAGCTAAAAACCGATTAAGCCAGATTAATAGTGAGATTAATATAACTAGCCATGTTTCTGATATTAATGGTCTTAATATAGAAGAATTAATAAAAGATCAATCAGTTATTATCGATGCAACGGATAACTTTGAAACTAGAATGATTATTAATGATGCAGCAGTAAAGCATGGAATTCCTTTTATTTATGGTGCATGTGTTGCGAGCTATGGACTTACTTTTCCAATTATTCCTGGTAAGACTCCTTGTCTACATTGCTTAATTAATCATTTACCAACTCAAGGTATGACATGTGATACTGTTGGCGTTATTAGTCCGATCGTTCAAATCATCGCTTCTTTTCAAGTTACTCATGTATTAAAGCTATTAACAGGAACTGAGTTATTACCAATCTTACATTCTATTGATGTTTGGAAAAATGAAAACATTGAAATAAACGTAGATCGATTAAAGAATGAAAATTGTCCAACATGTGGTAATCATGCTACCTTTCCATATCTAACTGTTGAAAATCAGACGAAAACAGATATTTTATGTGGTAGAGATGCAATCCAGCTTCGATCAGGGGCATCTCGAACGATTTCACTTGAAACATTAGCTGAAAGCTTGAAAGGATTAGCTGATGATTTAATTATCAATCCTTATTTGATTTCATTCACATTTGAAGAAAATCGAATTGTTCTATTTAAGGATGGTAGAGCCATTATTCACGGTACAAATGATCCTACTAGAGCAAGAGCAATATACGATAAGATCTTAGGATAATTCTATTACCCTAAAATGTAGTAAACTCTTTAATAACCTATATTCTCTATACACCCTTATCAATTACTTAGTTGTAATTTTTAAGGGTGTTTCCTTTTTTGCAGCGAGAAAATATTTAAGTGATTAAATTTAATGGCTTTTTTAATAATGTTTGTTGTTAACAGTGAGATAAGTTGATTGGAACGTAGGGTTGCTCGCTTTCCGTGGGGCGGACGGTGAGCCTCCTCGTCGCTATCGCTCCTGCGGGGTCCCACCTGTCCGACTATTCCCACAGGAGTCTCGCACCTTCCGTTCCAATCAACTTATTTGTCACCATTTTGCTTTTAAATAATCTATTTAATAACAACATTCATTTAGAAAAAAACCAATTTAATAGTCTTAAATCTTATTAGTGAATACTATATTTCTTCAAGATTGTGTCGATATTTCTATAAAGGAAATTAATTAGAATACATCGATAGATTGAGAGGATGGCATTTTATGAACCATAAGTTATTATCATTTCTCCTAACTTTAACACTTAGCTTAGCACTTTTTCCTAATTTTTCATCAGCAGCAAGTAATAAAATTATCCTTGGGTATCTTACAAGTGATCAAAGCTCGATTCAATCGTTTCGTGCAAATTATAAATCTATGAATCAAATGGCAACTGATACGTTTAAAGTTGATGCAAATGGTAAAATACTTGGTAACACTCCAGTCAGTTCAATCGCACTTGCTAATTCAAATCATATCCTTACATATGCAGCCGTATCAAATTACGGAAAAGATGATTGGGATGCTACTATTGCTCATAACATATTATCTAGTACTACCATTAAAAAGAAATTTATTTCCAATTTATTAAACATAGCAAGAACTCAACATTACAAAGGAATAAATATCGATTTTGAATCACTTTCTCCAAATGATCGGGACTTATTTAGTAAATTTATTCAAGAGTTATCAAAAACTCTGACTAAGTACGGACTTTTAACAATGGTATCAGTACCTGCAAAACAAAAGGATGTTCTTTCTGATTCTTGGTCAGGGGCGTTCGACTATAAATCACTTGGAAAAAGTGCAAATTTCATTCAGATAATGACCTACGATGAGACTGGACCATGGTGGAATCTTCCTGGTGCTGTTACAAGTACTCCATGGTTAGATGCTTCTTTAAAATATGCAGTTAGCGTAATTGAGCCTAAAAAAATTCTTATGGGATTAGGTGCTTACGGTAATGATTGGAATATTACTAGTGGAAATATAGAGGATAATCGACAACTTCCATTGAGCGAAATTCCACAACTTCTTAAAAATACAAGTGGAAAGCCAGAACGAAATACTACTTGGAACTCGATGCATTTTACATATGTAGATTCAAATGGAGAGACCCATGAGGTTTGGTATGATGACTCCTTCAGCATTATCCAAAAAGCTCATTTTACTGTAAAATATAATCTTGCCGGCATTTCAATTTATGCGATTGGAATGGAAGATAAAAATTTTTGGAATTCATTAAAAATAGGGTTAAGATAAAATCAATTTTTAGAAAAAAATTAAACACCAATCATCAAAAGTGCTCAGAGAAGTAAACACTCTGAGCACTTTTTTTAAACGTATATTTATTTACCTATTCCCCATTCTTGTAAGGATCATAATTGTTTGAGTTTAGTTTCTAAACGATAATCCTTTTTCCTCCAAAGCTGAATTAAGCTTAGGGATAGAAGCTGGTCCCATACCATGAAATTTCAAAATCTCTTTTTCACTATATTTTGATAGCTCCTCTAAAGAAGTGATCTTATTGTTTTCTAATGCCCGTCTTGCTGGTCCCGAAAGCAGTGAAAGAAAGCCGGTCTCAGGTTTGCGTTCTTCTTCACATTTTGGGCAAGATGGACAATCACTACTTTTAGTATATTTGTGCCCTTTCTCGCAAATTCTTAGATCTTTTTTTGAATCAGCCATTTTCATGCCCCCTTTTATAGAATTTTTTTCACCTTACAATACCCAACCAATTATTTAATGAGATGTCTTTTTAGCTTGTTGGCTTAACTTTACCATAATTACTGACGCTACTACGGTACCAGTAATCAGACATTTGTACAGATCCTTAAAGATTAATCCAAAGACTACTCCAATTATCACACCTAAACATATGATTGAAATCCGTTCTCTTTGACTCATTCTTCCCCCTCCATTTTATGCAACAATACATTCACTTTATGAAGAGCATAGTTTAAATCTATTTTCTCTTCATCACTTAATTTAGTTAGATTGTGGACAAATCGTTGATAAATCTTAGTCCATTTTTTCTCTTCAATCTCTTTCCCCTTAGGTGTTAATGATACTAAAACTGCACGTTTATCCTTAGTGTCAGGCACCTTAACCAAATAGCCATCAATTTCTAAATCTTTTATGATATTCGTTAGTTGTTGTTTTGCTATATTTAAACCAGTGCTGATTTCTTTTATATTCAAAGCCCTTTGCTGCATATACATAAATTCAATTATGTGATTTTGTATATGAGATAACTCTACCAACTCTTTATTTAATTCACTAAAACTACCAAATAAATTTGGTATTAAAGCGATATATTCTTTAGCAATGCCTTCATTCATTAACACTCCTCCTCGAATTTAGTAATAATTTTATTACTAAATTTATATTTTTTCAAATTAAAACCAATTAAATAATAATTTTTTATTTACTATCTCTCTCGTTTCCTCCCCCTTTTCTTTACACTTTTCTAATCACTAAAATTATTTTAATGAAATTCTTTTTTCCTGTTTACTAAAACCTAAACCCTATGTATACTAAGCCAAGTCTGCTCATTATTATATAAATAAAATAAAAACATAAGAAAAAAATAATTATTTTCATTTTATTAAAACTTTTTTTTATCCTGACACGTCATTTATATGTACAACCTTTTAGGATACGTATCTCAAAAAAGGAGCTTTAAACATGAAGGAGAAACCAAACTTAGAAAAAGAAATAGTAGATTTTATAATGAATAACAAAGAAGATTTTTATCGGCTAGCATACAGCTACGTTAAAAATTCAAATGATGCGATAGATATATTTCAAGATGCGATACAAAAAGCAATAACATCAAAAGATCGTTTAAATAACGAATCATCTATAAAAAGTTGGTTTTATCGAATCGTTGTTAATACAGCATTAGACTTCTTAAGAAAAAAGAAAAAATTAGAAGTAGTGGATGAAGAAACAATTGAATTATATTGTTCGGGAAAGGATGATGTTTACCCAAACATCGACTTAGAAAGATCGCTTGAATCTTTACCTCATAAATATCGAAGTATAATTGTTCTTCGTTTTTTTGAAGATTTAAAAATAGAAGAAGTAGCAGAGATTTTGCAAGAAAGCCCAAGTACAATTAAAACAAGGTTATACAAAGCTTTAGAATTACTCCGGATTAAAATGACATAAAATCCCTTTTAGGAGGAAATTTAAAATGGATAAAAAATTAGAAGAATTTATTATAGATGAAAAATTAAACGAATTAAAATTAGAATATAAAAATACACCTATTCCTAATAACTTAGATTCTATTGTCACTAAAGCAATAAAGCGTTCTAAAAAAAGAAATTTCCCTTACAAAACAGTAAGTGGATTAACAGCAGCAGCAATCTTTGTATTATCTATAAATGTAAGTCCAAGTTTTGCACAAACTTTAGAGAAGGTACCAGGTTTAAAAAGTGTAGTAAAAGTACTAACCTTCACGGAATATACTGTAAATGAATCTACATTTAATGCAAAAATAGATGTTCCTTCTGTATCAAATTTAAAGAATAAAAAGCTTGAAAATAGTTTAAATGAAAAGTATCTAAATGAAGGCAAACAACTTTATAATGATTTTAATAAAGATATGAAAGATATGAAGAAAAATAATGTAGATGGCCACTTAGGGGTCGAAAGTGGTTATGAAGTTAAGACAGATAATGATCAAATTTTATCCATCGGTAGATATAACGTAAATACAGTTGGTTCATCATCTACAACGATGAAATATGACACAATCGACAAGAAAAAAGAAGTCGAATTAACTTTACCAAGTCTATTTAAAGATAACAGTTACATCAATATAATTAGTGATAATATCATTCAACAAATGAAAGAACAAATGAAAAAAGATAAGGATAAAACGTACTGGATTAAAGGGCCAGACTCCTTTGACCCATTTGAAAAAATTAAAGCAAATCAAAGCTTCTATATTAACAAAGATCACAAATTAGTTATTTCATTTGACAAGTATGAAGTTGCTCCAGGTTATATGGGAGTTGTAGAATTCGTTATTCCTACAGACGTTATTTCTAAAGATTTAGTAGGTAATGAATATATTAAATAATAAAAAACTGAGCCATTTTCATCTAATGAAGTGGCTCTTCAGTCGGTAATATTACTATATAAATAAAGAAACCTGATTATGGAAAGGGACAGCTAGAAATGAATTATCCGTTTGTTCAACACATTAATTTTTTTACAATTATGCCTTCAGGACACAAAAATGAAAACAATCATTTCAATACAACGTGTAAAGAGAAAAGAGGTTACGATTATGTCTAATCCTGGGAAAAACAATTTTCGTTATATGCCAGGATTAGATGGTCTTAGGGCACTAGCTGTCCTTTCCGTAATAGCCTACCATTTAAATATTCCTTGGGCACAAGGTGGATTTTTAGGCGTTACTGTATTTTTTGTCCTCTCTGGTTATTTAATTACTGATCTATTGTTTTCGGAATGGAGCAGAAATAAAACAATTGACTTAAAAAGCTTTTGGATCCGTCGTGCTAGAAGACTTTTACCTGGAATGTTTACCTTGTTAATCGTATTGATTGCATGTGTCTCACTTTTCGAGTCATCTTTATTACCAAAATTACGTCAAGATTCGGTAGCTGCTATTTTTTATTACAGTAATTGGTGGTACATATTTCATCACGTATCTTATTTCGAATCATTCGGAACACCTTCTTTACTGAATCATTTTTGGTCCTTGGCTGTAGAAGAACAATTTTACCTTATCTGGCCAATATTTATATTAGTTGGACTTCGTTTTACCAAACGAAAAAGTGTACTATTTTTAATTACTATTGTAGGTGCAGCTATTTCTGCTATTTTAATGGCTGCTATGTATGAACCGGGAACTGATCCAAGTAGAGTTTACTACGGAACAGATACTCGAGCCTTCTCCCTTCTAATCGGAGCAGCTTTATCCTTTATTTGGCCGAGTAGAAAACTTTCAACTAAAATCGAGAAACTTGGTCGTACTACGATCGACTTGATGGGTATTTTAGGTTTAGTTATCTTTTTTATAATGGTTAATAATACAAATCAATATGACAGCTCTGTTTACCAAGGCAAAATGGTTCTACTGTCAGTTTCTACGGCGGTGTTGATTGCATCCCTAGCACATCCTTCGAGTAATGTTAGTAGATTTTTAGCAATGAAACCTTTAAAATGGGTTGGTTTACGCTCATATGGAATTTATTTATGGCATTATCCTGTCATTGTATTATTGAGCCCAAAAGTAAATACTGGTGAATTTAATTTATTTCTATCAATTTTCCAGTTAATCGTCATATTTGTTCTTGCTGGACTTTCTTACCGTTTTATCGAAGATCCAATTCGCAAAGGCAAATTAGGATTACTTTTCAAAAAAGTACGTTTAGGTCAATGCAGCATGAAGGAAGTTTATTTTAAACATATTGGAATGATTACTTCAGCAATTGTAATAATTACAGTAGCCCTTTTTGGAATGACTAGTATCCATGGTCCAAAAAATGCAAAAGCTAGCTCTGAAGTCGATGCTATTAGTACATTACCAAATACTCCTTCTAATAGTACGAAAAAGAATGTAGAACCTTTAAATCCTTCTAATAAAGTTGATAAAAATAGTGCTACAGCCCAATCACCTCACGTAAACGAGAAGTTGAAAGATCAACAACAATCTTCTCAAAAATCTGATGAGAGTAAAGCTTCAACTAAGCATAATGATACAAATTCAACATCAAATGAAGGATTACCTAATAAAAACGAAAAGAAAGCTTCAGCAAATACAAACACGAACACAAATACAAAATCGAATAAAAACATTTCAATTATTGGAGATTCCATTGCAATTGATGCGGTCCCTTACCTGAAAGAGACATATCCAAATCTAGCTGTAGATGCTCGAATTGGAAGACAATTTATAGAAGCAAATAAAATTGTCCAAAAATTTAAAAGCATGAATTGTCTAGGAGATACTGTCGTTATCGAATTAGGTACAAACGGTGCTTTTTCAAAAAATCAAATGAGATCACTTATAAAAACAATTGGGACTGACAAAAAAATCCTATTTGTCAATACTCGCGTCCCAAGACCATGGAGATCGTTAGTAAATACAACTTTAAACGAAGTTTCATCTGAATTCCCTAATACAAAAGTAGTCAATTGGTATGCAGTAAGTGCTAATCACGATTCATACTTTACAGAAGACGATGTCCATTTAAAGCCAACAGGTGCAAAAGTATTTACCAAAATGTTAATAAATGCAATTGAGAGTGTAAATTAAAGTAGTTTAATAGATAAATAGATTTTTCTTTTTATATAGCTCCCCTAAAATGATCACTTATTTAAGGTTCATTTTAGGGGATTATTTTATATAGTACTTATAGTAAGGCTCTTTTCTAAAAGATTGTTGCTTTTGGGTATAAAGACAGAAGTTGATTACAATGGAAGGTGCGAGACTCCTGTGGGAATAGCGTGAAGGCTGAGACCCCGCAGGCTTGCCGAGGAGGCTAGCTCACGCCACGCGGAAAGCGAGTATCCTGGAGTTGTAATCAACTAACACCTTCTTTAATAGCAACAATGTATACGAAAACAGCCTATAGTAACTTGGGGGAATTTATTATAGGAATTTTTCCTCTCTTCAACACATATTGACAAAGGGAACATACTCACTTGTCAGAAAATATAGAATTTTATAAAATACAAAAAAAGATTTCAGTATTATACTATTATTACACTACCTATCTTAAAAATATCTTCTATATACTTGGGGGAATTTAGAGTTTAAATTAATCAAAATTTCAATATAAAGGGGGAGTAAGAAATGTATGAGGGGAAAATCATTAAATATTATCGTGAAAAGAAACAGCTTACACAAGAACAACTTGGAAAAGGAATTTGTTCTACGACACATATTAGTAAAATTGAAAGATTACAAACTGAATATGCCCCAGAAATCATCACCCTTTTATCAAAGAAATTAGAAATAAACATTCATGAAGAAATACAAAACCTTTTTAACATAAAGAAACGCTTATCTGATTGGCACGATGCTATTATTATGCAATTATTTGACGAAATGGATCGTATTAATAATGAACTAGAAAATGAAGATTTAATCCAAATCTCTGATTATATGTATTTGTATAAATTACTTCGAGCTAGATATCTACTTATGCATAGGAAAACCAAGGAAGCATTAATTATCATTAATGAGATCCAAAAAATCGAACATAAGCTAACTTCCTATGAAAGTAATCTACTAAAACATGTATTAGGTATGTATTATTTAGAACAAAAAGATTTCCTCAAAGCAATTCAAATATTAAAAGAAATACAAATTGAAATTTATAATAATCCTGAATATTATTACCATCTATCTATGGCATATCATACAATCGAATCACCTGCTTTGGCTTATTTTTATGCTGAAAAATCCCGTCAATTTTTTAAAGAAATAAATAGCTATCTACGGGTAATTGATGCGGAAATGATTATGACTATTCAAGTGAAAGATGTCTATGATAATGAAATAATAAAACGATTTGAAAGCTTAATACACAGCTGTGACTTATGTAATGCACCTGAACGAAAAGCAAAAGTTAAACATAACTTAGCTTACGAACTATTTCGAAGGGGAAATTATGAGCAAGCAAGTAAGTTTTATAAAGAATCTATGAGTCTTAAGGAAAAAGGTTCTGACACTTACTTAATCTCTTTGGAAGGCTATATCCATAGTTCATTTGATGGAAATCTTCTTTCAAAAGCGGAATTACTACAACTTGCTGAAGAAGGATTAGAAACCGCTATTAAAGATAATCAATTATTATATAAACACTTATTCACTCTTCACTCTTTGTTAATTCAATCGAAAGAACAAGAATATCATCAATACCTGCAGGAAGAAGCGTTGCCTATGTATAATAAATTTGGTTTTTCTTTTTTAATTCAACGCTCAAAAAAGGAATTATTTAATTTCTACAATAAGACAAGGCAAGTTGATAAAGCATTAGAGGTTGCTAGGGAATTAATCATCCAATAAATAAACAATTAATGTCATCTTGAAAACCAATGCTTCTGGAATTAGTTTTTATATATTCTATAAGATAATTTATCCCGCATTAACAGGTAACCACTGAAGGTAGTTTCACTTTATTAAAATGGCTGCCCACAAATCAGAAATACTGATTTTTTGGACAGCCACTTTTTTCTTTTATGGTCTGAATATTAGTATCTAATTAGTCTACATGAAAAATCAATAAACATAATAGTTAACGATTAGATTTCTTTTTTTCATCTCTTTTCCTACTTGTTCAGCCTGTTTCTTGTCAATGAAATCTGCATAAATACGGTAGATAGAACCTTCTTTTTTGACAATTACATTCGCACCTTTATAATTGTTCTTTATCGCTAATGCTAACTTATTTACATACGATTTATTTTTGATAGCACCTAGTTTTAAATGACCGCTATATTTAACAGCAGCTTTGATAACTGTAGTCGGTAAACTAAATACTGTTTTTCCAAATTTAGTTCCCGTTTTAGCCGTAGGTGTAATTTCATATAGAATAGATTTTCCTATATCTTTCTTAGTCAATACATATGAACTCTTTGTTTCATTAGAAATCAATTTTTTCACATATGTTTTCGGATCCACGCGATACCATTTTATGATAGGTGCCCCTTTAAGATCTCCTTCAGTATCTTGGTATACGTAATATGCTTTTAAAGTAGCATTCTCTATTGTATTTCCGATTACTTTAGCATTTTTAATAATCGGTGCAGCATTCATAGTAATGACAGGTCCTACAAACGCACTCATTACTCTACTTCCCTTTATTTCTCCCGTTTTAGCTATAGGTTCTACTTCAAAACTAATAAATTTACCTTGATCTGCTAACGTTAACTTGTAACTGGATTTTGTTGCACCCAATATAACCTTTTTATCCGTACCTTTTGCATCGCTTGCACGATACCATCTATAAATAGAATGTCCTTGTTGGTCGTTATTTTGATCTCTATAGATATATTGGCCATTAAGAGTTGTATTAACAATTGTATTACCAATGACTCTTACTTTATCAGCTGTCGGAGCCTTATTCGGAATATTGTTGTTCATATTTTGCATATATAACATTGTAAATGTACTGAATTTATTAATATTAAAAGCTATTCCTTGTTTTCCATTAGCATACTCAATCATATTCCCTTTTACAATTTCTTTTGTTCCATCATGATGCTCAATATAAATAACTAAATGGTTAAGCATGTCCACTTTTTCTTTTTCACTAACTTGAAGTCCATTAGGTAATGGTAATGTAATTGTGACAGGATGATTTTCCATATTTGTCTCAATATTCATCGGTATACCTAAGACTTTTACATCTTTCCCACCAACAACTTCTTTAACAATTTTTTCGTTCAATGCTCGGTCTTTTATTACTTGTTTCTCATCTTCTTTTCTTACTGGCATGATTCTAAAATAGAGATCATCCTGAGAATCCACTAATGATTTATTAGGTATTGTAATTTTAGCTGATTCTGTAGAAATCTCTAGATTCATATTATTAACGCCAAGAGTATCTACTGAATTTTTCGGAATATTGACTTTTATCACCGAAACATTATCCTGTTTATCCGGTAAAAAAATTCTAGATGTATTTCCGCCAACTTGTTTTAATTTTTGTACTGATTCTTGAATAAGATCATGAGTAATATTTACTTCATCAGTTACTTTACCATTCTGGTCAGTTGTACGATTCAACGGTAAACTTATTTGACCATCTATATTTGATCCTGTATCAGATGAGTTATTATTAGACGAGCCGTTATTAGATGAACCATTATTCGATGATCCATTATCCGATGATCCATTATTCGATGAACCATTATCCGATGATCCATTATTCGATGAACCATTATTCGATGATCCATTATTCGATGATCCATTATTCGATGAACCATTATTCGATGAACCATTATCCGATGATCCATTATTCGATGAACCATTATCCGATGATCCACCATTATTCGATGAACCATTATCCGATGATCCATTATTCGATGAACCATTATCCGATGATCCATTATTCGATGAACCATTATTCGATGAACCATTATCCGATGATCCATTATTCGATGAACCATTTGACGAACTGTCATTAATTACTGTAATCTTCCCATCAGTAACTTTTGTTTCTATTATTTGATTAGAACTATCAGTAAAAATTAAATCTGAACTATTTGCATTTATAATTTTTAAAGGGGTTTCTCCATATAAACTAGATGATTTAATTTTAAACTTTATAGAGTAAAGTGATTTTTCACCAATAATCGGGTGATCACCACCCAAAGTATCTACCCATGCCGCTGTAATCCACCCGTCATTATTGTTATAGTTCGATACAAAACAACCATCTCTATTATCCGGACAGTTTGTTTCGTCAGCACTTCCGTGTGATGGAGTTATGCTAACCACCTCTAATGCATTAGGATCAAAACCAACCTTCATGCCATAAGATGAAATGCCAGCGGTCTGTTGTTGAACAGTAACAGGAATATCAATTATTTGGCCACGTACCCCTTCAA
This sequence comes from Gottfriedia endophytica, assembly GCF_017814275.1. Taxonomy (GTDB): domain Bacteria; phylum Bacillota; class Bacilli; order Bacillales; family Bacillaceae_G; genus Gottfriedia; species Gottfriedia endophytica. The sequence goes on along the minus strand of NZ_JAGIYQ010000008.1, from coordinate 156,592 downwards.
CATTCCCAATTAAAATACTTGTATTTTCTTGACCTACACTAGCTTTTGAACTAAGCGGATTAAAAGTTACACTGGCCAAAAAAAAGATAATTGTAGCTATATAATATATAGTCTTTCTTATTACTTTTTTCATTTTCACGCGATATTTCCTCCTAGATTACGAATCTCATGTTCTAGAAATCTACTTAAACTATTTGTCATGGTGTATATTTACCAATGTATTGATATACATTCTTATCATACATTTTCCATTGGTACTTCATATACGTAGAAGAGCCCCCAATAAATGACTTTTTCCGAATGATAGTCTCTTCTTTGTCTTCTGGTAGTATTGGGTTAATTGAATTCGGATCTCCTAATACATCGACCACTTCACCATTTCGTTTCAATACTAATGCAGTGACTGTAATAGGATTCCGATTCATCTTGTCATTAACACTTAATGGAGTTTCATCGTTGAAATACAAATTATTTGTAACATCAAAATAATCATAAAAAATTGAATCTATGATGATATATGACATACTAAAATTATTTTTATTATTAATAGATAAATTAGTTGTACTGTTTTGGTGGGTAATTTTATCGTATTTATGAACCTCTAACACATAATCTGTACCCAATTGTTGTAAAGAACCCCCTGCATAATATAACTCAATAGCTCTTTTGCCACCCAATCCTTGTAAATATTCAGAAATAACCAAAACTGGTGTTGTTGGTTCCTTTATTGCAGTAATAGGGATATTGTTAGTGGTCATTTCTTCTCCACTTTTCAAAGCACTAGCTTTAACCGTTACGCTGAAATTTGGAATATCTGCATCAAAATCAGGACCATCATATTCAAATATCAACATTGCGGTTGTATCATCCATTCTTGCAACATAATAATTCAAAGCAGATGGAGCATTGTTAAGTTTGAAATCATCCGTACTAAGATCATCTTTAAACTCTGCTCCTGTAAGTGACAACGTTACTAATGCACCGTCTAAGTTATCCTCTCTTAAGTCTTGCGGATCTGTTAGTGCCGTTAATGTCACAGTATGAGTAGCTGTTGTTATCTTTTGGGTACCATCGCTTAATACAGAAGTGCCAGTAGTTAGTCCACTTGAAGCAACTGGTACTACTTCAAAGAAAATATATTTATTCTCATCTTCATTTTGAATCGTATATGTTTGTGTAGTTGCCTCTGGAATAGCTACTTTATCAGATCCATCCACTGAATCAGATCTGTACCATTGAAACTTTGTATTTCCTTCTGGATCATTTTCGATGTCAGAATACTGGTACATACCTGTCAGTACATTACCTACTTGTGTATCACCAGAAATCTTCACTTGACTAGCTGAAGGTGCTTCATTAACTTTTATTTCTTGTAAAACACTTGCATCCTCATAACCTTTAGCAACAACTTTTATTTGATAATTTTTCGCTACATTAAAAAGATTTTTATTTAAAGTAATTTTGCCATCAGATAAACTGTAGTTGTCATTTAAAGAGACGCCATCCAGTAAAACATCCTCTATAGCAGCTTGCCATGTAGGATCATCATTAAAAGTAATTTCAATATCCGTACCAAGATGATTCACAGAATTGTCGGCACTTAACTCTGGCGGTGTTTCTAATTTAATAGCATCTTTATCTACCGTTTCGTTTACCCAACCAATAATATGATTCTGATCATCAACAGAAACTATAAATAGTTGTTGACCTGCTTTAATAGAAATATCGGCACCTGTATTTAAAGAGTTCTGATAATCACTGGCATCATCTCCTAAATATGGGTGAGGATATTGTCCAGCATCACCGACTACATATTTTAACTTTCCTTGTGGAACTACGATTGCTTTAGTTGTTCCAGAGGCACTTCCCTTTTCCCATGTGAATCCTTGAAGAGTTGGAGCAAAATCTACAACCTTTGTACTTGCACTACTTATAACTTCAGATCCATTCACATTACCACTTAAAGCAACTGGTTTTACTCCAAAGAATAAATATTTACCTACGTCTTCGTTTTGAATCGTGTATGAAGATGCTGTAGCTCCTTGAATAGCAACTTTATTCTGACCATTTTCATCATCACTACGATACCATTGGAATTTTGGTGTTCCCTCAGCATCGTTTTCAATATCAAAATAATGGTATGAACCACTTATTGTTTGATTAACTTTAGCAATGCCTGATATTTTCACATCAGAAGCAACTGGAGTATCATTTTCATCACTTATTGTTACAAAATACTCATTATTTTTTATTACACTCGGTTTACCTGAATAAGCATTCAAGATTTCAGTAGCATCTTTTGACGTTATTTGACCGTCGCCATCTACATCCAGCAATTTCTTTTTGTCTTCACTTAACGTAACCTTTCCATTGATTACTTGATAAACCAATAGAGCATCTGATGGTGAAAGAGATCCATCGCCGTCAATATCTCCTATTTTTGTTATATTTACTTTAAACTGGTCGTTTATTATTCTCCCACTACTATCTGTTGCAGTCGCCTTAATAGTAGTCACTCCATTTGATATGAGAGTTAAGTTAAGTTTACTCCCTGAAATTGAACTATCAGCAACGCCTACATTACTTGAGGAAGCTGATAGACTGATAGAATTAGAATCTAGAAAACTAAAATGTTGACTAAGGTCAATTGAAAGTACATTTTGATTAGTCGATAAGCCTGGTTTCATCCAACTTACATCACTTGCTAATATAACGTCTCCTTTTATACTAAGAGAAGATGACACTGCATTACTAACCGATGGTTCTACCACAGTTGTGATGAGAAGCAAGGGTAAGCTCATAACTTTCATACTAAAAAAATGGTGTCTTTTTGACTTTTTCTTCATTCATTAACCCCTATTCTATTTTTTTATTAGTTATTTCAACGTAACATATAACAACTTAACAAAATCTAAACAACGAAACCTATCTTTTATATCTTCCAAATTACTCTTCAAAAGAAAAAGTGACTCATAAAAGCGGAAATCGCCCTTATTGAGTCACTAGTAAATTCATCAACTATTCTAGAAAGAATGCCATTATTTAGGACAAAAAATTACTCCGATAATCGACACATCGTCTTTCCTTAATCTATATTTCTCATTTGATTCGAAAGTGGTATTTGAAGTGTTACGTTAGTCCCTTCTCCAACCTTACTTTCAATTTTCAGTTCTGTACCATACAAATTTTTAAGTCTCTGCTGAATATTTTTCAATCCAACGCTCTTGGTAGTAGAGTCTCTTATAAACAACTCTTCTATTCGTTTCTTATCCATCCCAACACCATTATCTTCAATGCGATAATAAGCAAACAGCTCATCTTTATACGCCCTAATCTTCACGGTTCCTCCTTCTAAAAGACTACCAATCCCGTGACGAATCGCATTCTCTACAAGGGGCTGAATGAGTAAAGGAGGTATTCTTACATCCATCATCGAAGCTTCAATCTCATAATCTATTTGTATTCTCTCTTTGAATCTGGTCTTCTCAATTTCGACATAGGAACGAATAAGAGAAATCTCTTTTTCAAACAAAATATATTTGTTTGTATTACTAAAATCAAAGCTTCTTCTTAAATAATCAGAAAAATCGATCGTTAGTTTACGTGATTTCTCCACATCTTTATAGCTTAACGCCATAATTGTATTCAACACATTGTATAAAAAGTGCGGCTTAATTTGTGATTGAAGGAATGCACTCTCCATTTCTAGTGATTTCGTAACTGCTTCCTTCATAGATAATAGACTTTGAACACGTGCCTTTAATTCTGCTAAATCAAAGGGCTTTTGTAAAAAGTCATTTGCACCTATTTGAAAAGCAGCTAGTTTATCTTGCTGTTGAATTGCTGCTGTTACGAGTAAAATAGGAAGTTCCACTAAATTGTACTGTTTTCTTATCCATTGACAGACTTCATATCCTGACATCCCTGGCATCATCAAATCTAAAATGACTAAATCAATTGAGCGATGTTTTTTCAATTGCTCTATCGCTTCGTAGCCGTTTTTGACTGCAATGACATTGTATTCGGATGATTCCAATGCATCTAGTAATACTTTTAAATTAGAATATTGGTCATCGACTATGAGGATCGTATAACGTCCATTATTTCTAACATAATACGGAGTCGTGAAGGAGTAGCCACTTTCTTTCACAACGATTTCATCCATTTTCTTTGCAGGTGCTTGGACATCTCTATTTGTCGCAGCAGGAAGAGTGAACGTAAAGATTGTTCCTTTCCCTATCTCAGATTGCACTGAAATATCCCCACCTTGTAGCTGAATAAGTTGCTTCACGATGCTTAGTCCAAGCCCAAACCCTTGATAATTAGTCGTTTCTAAGGAATAGAATGGTTCAAATATAGAGTGAAGATAATGGGGTTCAATTCCTTTCCCCGTATCTTTAACCGAAATTTCAATGACGTCATCCAGTTCTTTTGCTAAAACGGCGACATATCCGTTCTCTGTATGTTTAATCGCATTGTCAATCAAATTACTTAAAATTTGTTGAAATCGAATTTCATCTACAAACACATATGAAAGCTCTTTTGGAACTTCGTTTACTAGCTGAATATCCTTTTCCTTTGTCATAAATGAAAAGATTTTGAGCATCACCGTTGTTGCTGAATGTACATCGACACCCGTTGGATGTGTAGATAACATCCCTTGTTTTAATTTAGAAAAGTCAAGAATGTCGTATACAAGTTGTGATAATCGACTCGATATACTTGTAAGTAGCTCTAATCTTTCTTTATGGTCTGGATGAAGCTTTGTTGCCGATGTTTCCATCATAGATTGTGAAATATTCATAATTCCATGAAGTGGTGTTTTAAACTCATGCGATACCCTCGTCAAAAAATCATCCTTCAGCTTATCTGTCTTAATTAATTGAACCGATAGTTCACTAATCTGTTTATACGTATTTGATAGACGAAGTGACATTTGCAAAGCAAACATTAATAGGAAAACAAATGGTTCCACTGGTGGTAATGCTGTTTCAGAGGTTTTCCAAAATTGCTGCACTCCTTGATAGGCACTGTATTCCATTATAGAAAGTATAGCGAAAAATATATACACACTTCCCTCTACTTTATGAAAGATTGCTGTTACTAAAACGTAGATCATATATAAACAAATCATCGTACCAATTATAAGCTGGGCATAAAGAAGTGGACTTGATACAGTATGAAAAAAGAGTTCAAAAACTGTTGCAAGTAGTCCTATGGCAACACTTATTTTCATAAAACGTTTATAATAAAACTGCTTGAACGATAAATATATGTAAATATTCAGTAGCGTGAGATTTAATGGTGCAGTCGAAAATTGAATTCGGGTAAAAGTGGAATACGAAATACTTGGAAATAACATATAAATTACTTTTTCACCATGGGACGCAATGTACAAAGAGAGTACAATAGAAAATAGTCCGAAAAATAGAATTGATAAATCCTCTTTGCGTTGAGGGTATAAGCCGATAAAATAAAGTCCCATGATGAAAAATCCAGTCACCATAATCCACTCATGTATAATTGCTTTTTCTCTTAACTTCATAATATCTTCATATTTTCCTAGAAAAATGGACTGCTTGATTCCTCCACCAGCTGAGTAATGATAGTTAGCTACTTGAACAATTAGTTCATTTATTCCTGGATTAAGTTTAATATAGCTGACATACGGTGTGTTTTTTGCTGTATAAGACTTATCGTTTTTCGGAATTCCACTTTCGCCAATCGTTTTTCCATTCACGATCATTCGATTCGACATTTGAATATTCGTTGTTTTAATACCGTAAATTGGACTACCATCTCGTATATTTATTTTTAAACGGTACGTTGCACTTCCAAAATGATTCCACCCACTTGGAACCTTAATAATCTTAGGAGAAAGTGCTGGAAACTTTTTGAAATCGTCTGGATACAAAATACGACCTTTATAAAATTCCCATTCACCATCTAACGGAATCACACCATCTACTTTAAAATCCCACATAGATACATCCAGGATGCCATTTACCGCAATTGGCGTATTCGCCTTCTTGTTAGAAAGCAATCCTATCACGAGTCCATACACATTAATTAATATAACTAGACAAGTGAAAGCTATAATAAGCTTCTTTTTCATTTCTTGTTCCTCATATTTTCAAAATATTATAGTAAAAACTTAATCTATCTTAACAATGTAATCTTCGTTTTTACTATAACTAGTAGACTCTTAACAAAATCTAAAAATCGTCGAATCCCTTATCTGTTCTTGGGGTTATTAAAGATTTACTAATTTAATCAGTCAGTCCTTGAAAAAGTGGGCTGAATTATAAGCGTTTCATATAGTTTGACTGTCTCATCTTCCAACGAAACTCCTAATTCTTCATATATAGCTTTTTCTAATTGAAAATATACTTTTATCGCTTCTGAACGATTTCCCATTTGTATATATAACTTTATAAGCTCTCTTCCATATTTCTCTGAGTCTGGAGAAATGTTAAATAGTTTTTGCAAAACAACTAACGCAAACGGTGAATTTTCTTTTTTTGAAATATCATACAGCTTCTGAAGAGAGTGCTTATATTTTTTACGTAGTTCTATGCTTTTTTGCACTGACCATAAATAATCGTCTTCTGCCATATACTCACCCCTATATAACAAATCCAATTGATTATACGTATCTTCGTCTATAGACTCATTTAATAAAACGGTTTCTATTTTTTCCTCGAATACATTCACATCACAAATGAAATGCTCAATTTCTAAAATATATCCTTTCCCAACTTTTTTAATCTCTGCGAGTATATCGTGAGCTTGGAATGTTTTTCGCAAATAAGAAATACACGTATATAAATACGCTCTAGCTTTCTCATAATTTAACTCTGGCCATAGCTCGTTAATAATTACTTCTCGATCGATTACTTTTCCATAATGATGGATAAAAAAAGCACAAAGTTCTTTTTCTTTCGATGTTCTCCACTGCACAGGCTTATGTACATCACCAGAAATATGTATTTGAAATCTATTTAAACATTGTCCATAAACATAACGTAGTATCTTAGATGTAGGGCGTTCCTTTAATCGACTAACTGCTTTTTTTAATCTTTCTCTTGAGATTGGTTTTAACAAATAATCCGTTGATTGGATATCAAATGCTTCAACAGCATGGTCAGAATGAGCGGTCGTAAAGATAATTTGTATGTCTTTATGAAGTTCACGAATTTTTCTTGCCAGTTCCAATCCCTTCATTCCTGGCATTTCGATATCTAGAAAAACCGCATCAACGTCCATTCGATCCATTTCATCTAATGCATGAAATGGATTAGTAAATTTACCAATAATATTCACAATCCCTATATCGAGCAAAAGAATTTCTAACATATCAAGAGCATGTTCTTCATCATCAATTAATGCTATGCGAATCATTTAAATCTCCTTCATGCTTTTTTTATATTTTAGTTCATTACACAACATTGTTGGTATTTTCAAAAATTCGCTCCATTTCAGCAGCAGAACTACCAAGATTCCTATTCAGGGTCTCAGTAGTCCATTTTTTCCGCAAGAGAGTCATAGAGATATACTGTCAAAACAACTTTCTAAAAAACAACAATAAAATATAAAAGAGCTCATATTTTATATAACCATCAAATCCACTGACTATTTCTTTATATTTTCAGCAATACTAATGTAATAAACTACATATATTTTACAGAAAATGTAAAATAATGACGAGAACTAAATCTGAAATTTCAGCTTTCTTAAAAAATTTACTTCCTTTTACTAAAGTTGAACTTTTGATGAAAAAGATTATTTTTAATTACTTTTTTTAAAATCGAGAAAATTTATTTATACTTTTGAAAAAATGTTTAAACACTTTTATAAAAGAACCTTTATAAGTACAACAGCAGATATAATCTGAATTATAGCAATCCCTCCAGCGTAGATTGAAGCTTTTGCACCTTGTTTAATCAGGTGTCTAAAATTTACTCTCATTCCTATACCGGCAAGAGCAATTATTTCAAAGTTATTGCTTATTAATTTAAATACTTTAGAAACCTCAGTTGAAAATACTCCTACTGAAAATAAAGTACACATAATAAAGAAGCCGATTACATACCATGGTACTTTTATCTTTGAACCTGACTTTCCACTATTTTGCTTGGAAGACTTCTTCTTCATTGTTCCGAAGCTTAATACAACAAAAACTAGAAAAATGATTCGCACTATTTTAAAGATCGTCGCTAAGTCTTTGACATGCTCATTTACTAAACTACCACTTGCAACAACTTGCCCAACAGACTGAAGGACACCGCCTATTAGTGCAGATGTTTTTATTGTATCTGTTGAGTAAATTAGCCCGGCAATGAATGGAAGGACGAACATTAAAACTGTCCCAGTAACATTAACAATTGTAATCGCTATGCCTCTTTCATCATCATTTGCTTCGACAACAGGAGCCGTAGCAGCAATAGCAGAAGAGCCACATACGGCATTACCACTTGCCATTAAAAATCGAAAGTTTTCTGAATACCCAAGTTTTTTTCCTAATATAAGTGCAAAGACAATTGTAATCAGCATTTGTAATACGATAAAAAGGACCCCGGATCCTCCTAATTTAAGGAGAGTTTGAGCACTCAATGTTCCACCAAGTAGAACGATAGAATAAGATAATAGATCACTTTCAGCAAATTTTGTTCCTGTTGCAAAGATTTCTTTGTTTCCAAATGTATTTCCAACTGCCATACCTAAAAAGATTGCGATCGAAGCACCACCTAAACTAGGTACATAGTTTCCTATAAATTTTGCTATCCAAGCAATCAACATACATGCAAATAATCCTGGTAAAATGCGAACAACTTTACTTTTTTTTACGATTCTTCTCGTTGACTTCGCTAATTCTAGTTCCACCTGAAATCATCCTTTCAAAGTAAACCCTTCTCTGATGTGAATTTTTTATAGTTTGAGTATAATATGGATATAATCATAAGAAAAATATATATTTATCATAATAACCATTAAAATTATTAATGATTAAAAAAGGATGAAACAGTATGATTGATGAGCTTAAAACATTTATTGCAGTTGTTGAACATAAGAATTTCACGAAAGCTGCTGAAGCGATTAATTTATCTCAACCTAGTGTTAGTTTACATATTAAGCATCTTGAAGAATATTTTAAGGCATCATTGATCCAACGTTCAATTAAACAAAAGACGATTTATATAACTGACTCAGGAAATTTACTATATGAACGTTCAAAACAAATAATTAAGTTATTAGAAGATACAAAAAGTGAATTACTTGATTATGGAAATGCTGTAAAGGGACGATTACGAATAGGAGCCAGTTTTACGATAGGAGAATATTTTCTACCAGGTTTTTTAGGGCAGTTTACTAAAGCCTATCCCGATTTAGAGCTAGAAGTTGCTATTGAAAATACGCACAACATTTGTGAAAAGGTTAAAAATTTTCAAGTTGATATAGCATTAGTTGAAGGCACAGTACCTTCTAACATCTTTGAAACAAATCATTTCTATAAAGATAAAATGGAGATTGCTGTTCCGTATAATCACGATCTAGCTAACAAAGATTTTTCAATTGAAACAGTACAAAATCAAACTTGGATTAGTAGAGAAGTTGGATCTGGAACAAGAGAATATTTAGAGCTTTTCTTATCTACTAATAATATTAGTGCTAAAAATGTCATTGTATTTGGAAGTAATTATTCTGTAAAAGAAGCAGTTAAAAATAACTTAGGAATTACAATGATCTCCTCCCTAGTTACCGAAACTGCATTAAACAATAAAGAAATTTGTATTTTAAAAACTCCGCAGAATTACACTCGTCATTTTTCATATGTTTTACAAAAAGGAATTATTCCATCAAAAGGCACGCTCGTATTTATAGATAAGCTAAAAAATTATAAGTTCTTTTCGTAAACTTTGTTGCCATTTAACAATGAGATAAGTTGATTTCCACTCAAGAATACTCGCTTTCCACAGAGCAGGCGGCAAGCCTGTTCCCTATTTCCTGCCCTGCGGTTTATGAAAAAATTATTATTCACCTCTAGATGAAAGTTAAGAATTTATAGCGAAATTGAATGATACTATAAGGAAGCAATCTAATTTGAGAGGAGCTATCTAACTTATGAAAAAGAAAATGGTTTTCTTTTTTACCTCAGTAGCTTTAATGACAACAATGCTAAGCGCTTGTGGAAGCACAACAAAATCAACGGACAAGTCTTCAGCAACAACGACTGCATCTAGCAAAAAATCCGATACAACAACTACAACAAAAAAAACTACTGCTACAACTGCGTCAACAGGAAAGGTAGTTAATATTAAAGTAGAGGCAAAGGATTTCGAATATGATAAAAAAGAAATCCATGTTAAGCAAGGAGAAAAAGTAATGATCACCCTTCACAGTGATGATGGTGGTCATGGTCTTGCAATTCCAGCTTACAACGTTAACATTCAAGGAAATAAAAGTGCTGAATTCACAGCAAATAAAAAAGGTACATTTGAATACCACTGTTCTGTAGTATGTGGGTCAGGACATATGAATATGACTGGAAAATTAATCGTAGAATAATATTCTATTTAAAAACATTTAAAAGTATTTTATTTTGTAACAAAAAATCAAAGACACTATCAATATTTTTTTGATAGTGTCTTTTCTATACTTACTATTACAAATGATATTAGATCGAAATAGGTAAAGTAATATCTACAGTTGTCCCCTTGTTGATTTCACTTGTGATGTTGATAGTACCTTGATGATCTTTAATAATTTTGTTACTAACCAGTAAACCTAAACCTGTTCCCTTCTCTTTTGTCGTGTAAAAAGGTTCCCCTAGTCTAGCCAGCAAATCTTTTGAAATGCCACAACCGTTATCAGAAAAGCGAATAAGAACTTCATTGTCATTTAGTAGTTTTGTTTGAATACTGATTTCACCATTTTCTGAAGTAGCATCCAAGGAATTCTTCATAATGTTGATAAATACTTGTTTTAACTGATTTTCTTCGCAGTTAATTGCAACTGAGGTATCTCTAAATTCTTTATTAATATTTATACTTTTTAAATTAGCTTCAGATTCAAGAAACATGACAACATTTTCAAGAATACTGTGCAAAAGAATCGGTTTCACATGAAGATCTTGTGGTTTTGCTAAGACCAGTAGCTCGCTCACGATAAAATTAATTCGTTCTAACTCAGACAGCATGACGTCAGTGATAACGGTGTTTCCTGAAATCTCTGGTTGTAAAAACTGAATAAAGCCTTTTAATGAGGTTAGTGGATTTCTTATTTCGTGCGCAATACTTGCAGCCAATTCTCCGATAACTGACAACTTTTCTGTCTTCATAAGAAGGTCTTCGTTTTGTTTCCTCTCAGTAATATCTCGTGTTATGTTGAAAAAGTGACGACATTCGCTATCAATGCCAAAAAAAGGGATCCCTCTTGATTCCAAATAAATCCAGTTGTCATTTTCAAGCATGTATCGATACTCACAGATAATAGGTATTTTTTCTTTTAGCATATATGAAAATCGTTCACATACGAAAAGAGAATCATCTGGATGGATTTTTTCAAAGTGAATTCGATCAGTTCCTAGTTTTTTCATATGTGAAGGTGAGCTATAAGATACATCTCCATTTTGGTTAATCACAGAAATAAAATCTACTGTATTTTCAGCAATAAACCTGTATTGTTCTTCACTCTTACGCAAGGCTTCTTCTGATTGTATTCGTTCTGTAATGTTACGTGAAACAAGCAGATATTTCTCTATCTGACCGTTCTCAGATAAGATTGGTACACAACGTGTCTCCAAATAAACCCATGAACCATTTTTATGTTTAAATCTAGTTTCGATTTGCACAATTTTTTTATGAATAGAAATTGTTTGACGGAGATTTACGATTGTTTCTACATCATCAGGATGAATAAAATCAAAAGTATCCGCCTGAAGATATTCTTCTAAGGTATATCCTAAGTGAAGCTCTATAGATGGCGATACAAATATTTTTTTCATGTTCACATCGTATGTGCTGATAATATCGTTCGTATTTTCTACTAATACCCGGTACCTTGCATCACTTTCCCGTAATGCTTCTTCAGCTTTTTTACGGTCTGTAATATCTCTGGCGATAACAGAAGTACCAACCATATTCCCTCCTGTATCTCTTACAGGGGAAGCTGAGAGACTTACATGAATAATCTGTCCATCTTTTCTCCTTCGAATAGTCTCATATCTTGAAACCTTCTTTCCAAAGAATTTAATCGGACGAAATATTTCTCTCGTCTCGTTTATTAAATGTTCAGGTACAAGGCAGTACGGATCATTCAACAGGTCTTCATATGTCCATCCATAAATTTGTTCAAAGGCATTATTGATTAGAAGTATATTTCCTTGCATGTCTCTAATCGAAATAGCGTCAGTTGTAGTTTCGACAAGAGACTGAAGTAAATCTTGCATGTGGATATGTTCTTTACTTAAATTTGTTCGTAGAGTGTCTTTATCCATGGATTTATTCCTGCCTTTTAAAAAAATATAATTAATAATATTTTCGACATATTTTATAAAAATCCTTGAAGTGTATAATAAAAAAATTGATTCCAATATCTTCCTAGAAACATATTTTATAAACTTCATAACATTTGTTACAAAATAACCGAATAAATATTTCAACATAACTTCGAGACGCATTTTACATAAAAAGAGTAATTAAAAAGAACAATTATTTATGCCATTTTTACTAGTTACCCCACCTCATCTAAACCTGGATGGAACTCAATTCCCGTTTTTTAATTATATTAATACAGTTCATTCGACCTTCAATCTTCATTAATAGCTTGCATTCTATTAAGCTAAATTAAATCTATGTACCTATATTATCGACAAAAATGATTGTGATATAATTTCGCGAAAGGAGGAGGTTGTTTGAAGATTCTAAATTATTCTAAAATAACAAAATCATTAGTAAGTTTGTCTCTAGGTTTATGTATTATTAATTATCCATTTATTTCATTTGCAGAAACTCTTACTACTAGTTCAGTCAGCGAAACAAGCATACCGAATGACATTGATAACGGTATAGCAAACTTAAACTATAATAATAGCGAAATTTTAGCTGTAAATGGGGATAAGATTGATAGTTTTGTCCCAAAAGAAGGCGTTAATTCAAATGGAAAATTCATCGTTGTTGAACGTGAAAAAAAATCACTTACTACTTCACCAGTGGATATTTCTATTATTGATTCGATGGCAAATCGTACGTACCCGGGAGCATTACAACTTACAAATCAAGCTTTTGCTGATAATCAACCTAGTTTATTAGTAGCAAAAAGAAAACCATTGAATATTAGTATTGATTTGCCTGGTTTAAAAAGTGAAAATACAACCACTGTAAGTAATCCAACGTATGGTAATGTGTGTGGTGCAGTAGATGAGCTTGTTTCGAATTGGAGCGATAAATATTCAGCAACTCATACTTTACCTGCTAGGCTACAGTATGCAGAATCCATGGTTTATAGTAAATCTCAAATAGCTAGTACTCTGAATGTTAACGCTAATTATCTGGATAATTCACTAGGAATTGATTTTAATGCGATTGCTAGTGGTGAGAAAAAAGTGATGGTTGCGGCTTATAAACAAATATTTTATACAGTAAGTGCAGAACTACCTAACAATCCATCAGATCTTTTTGATGATAGTGTTACTTTCGATGAGTTAAAACGAAAAGGGGTAAGTAATCAATCCCCACCTGTTATGGTATCAAACGTTGCGTATGGTAGGACTATTTACGTGAAATTAGAAACAACTTCGAAGAGTAAAGATGTACAAGCTGCCTTTAAAGCATTACTTCAAGGTAACAACAATGTTAGCACTAGTGGGCAATACAAAGATATTTTTGAAGACAGCACCTTTACTGCAGTAGTATTAGGCGGCGATGCACAAGCACATAACCAAGTCGTCACAAAAGACTTCAATGAAATACGAAATGTCATTAAAGATAATGCAACATTTAGCTTAAAGAACCCAGCCTATCCAATTTCATATACAAGTGTTTTCTTAAAAGATGATGCAATTGCTGCTGTTCATAACAATACTGATTATATACAGACTACCTATACAGAATACTCTAAAGGACAAATCACTCTTGATCATCATGGTGCATATGTTGCTCAGTTTGACGTATCATGGGATGAATTTTCATATGACCAAAATGGAAAAGAAGTCCTAACGCATAAAACTTGGGAAGGAAACGGTCAAAACAAAACTGCACATTACTCAACAGTTATACCACTTCCACCTAATGCAAAAAATATAAGAATTTTAGCAAGAGAATGCACAGGACTTGCATGGGAGTGGTGGAGAACAATTATTAATGAATACAATGTTCCTTTATCGAATGATATAAAAGTTTCTATTGGTGGAACGACATTATATCCATCTGCTAGTATTAATTACTAATAAAATTAAACGGCTGAAATCCTTTTAATCAAGGACTTCAGCCGTTTTTTAATAAGGCTGTTTTCGTATATATTGTTTCTATTTTAGAATGCGTTAGTTGATTACAACTCCAGGTTGCTCCCTTTCCGTGGGGCGTGACCTGAGCCTCCTCGGCAAGCCTGCGGGGTCTCAGCCTTCCCGCTATTCCCACAGGAGTCTCGCACCTTCCGTTGTAAACAACTTTTGTGTTTAAAAATTAAAAATCTCAAAAGCAACAATCTATTAGAAAAGAAACATACATGCTAATAAAATTCGCACCATGGTGCATGAAAATAAGGAATCATCTTATTGGGATTGTCTTTTAAGATGTTATTTTCAGGATAGCCTTAAATAAATGATTCATTCGTTAATTATTACAACTTAACCAAATTTCCATCACTGAATCAAGTTCTTTGCTTAATTCTTGTTTTTTACAATATATCGTATTAAGCTCACCATAACCCATTTGGCCTGCGGACATAGCTAAATCGATCTCTTTTATTTCTTTTTCAAGCCTTTCTATCTTTACTAAAGCCTTTGCCATAACTGTTTCCTGACTTTTACCTTCATTATTATTTTTTGGGGGTTTACTTTTCTTACTTTTTTCATCAGGCTCTTTCACTTCTTGTAGACTTACCTTCTCTTTTTCACTTTTATAGTAATCGTAATTTCCAAGATAGCTTTTAAAAACATGTTCCTCAACAGCAATGACTCTTTCACTCATTTTATTAATAAAATATCTGTCATGAGAAATAAAAAATATTGTACCTTTGAAATCTTCAAGAGCTTCCTCAAGTGTTTCGATGGAGTCAATATCCAGATGATTTGTAGGCTCATCGAGTATTAATAAATTTATGTCTTGGTATAAAAGCATGCCAAGCTTTAATCTGATTCTTTCTCCCCCTGACAATTGCTTTACTTTTTTAAAGACACTACTTTTATAAAACATGAATTTAGATAAATATTCTCGTTCTTTTCCTTCCAGAATAGAAATATCTTCCCTAAAACATTCCAATACTGTGAACTCTTCATTTTTAAACGTAATATTTTGTGGTAAATACGCTGCAATTACACTAGCACCTAATTCCACCGTACCACCATCCGGATGTTCTTCACCTAACAGCATCTTAAGGAAGGAAGTTTTCCCACTTCCATTTGGACCAACTAGCCCTACTCTTTCACCATAATGAATCATTAAATTCGCAGCTTTAAAGAGCACTTTATCCTCGTAACCTTTTGAAAGTTCGATCGCCTTAATCGTTTCATTTCCAGATCGCTCGGTAGCTTTTAAATTAAGTTTCATGTTTTGTTTTTCAAAAACTGGTTTATCAATTCTGTCTATTTTTTCGAGCTTTTTCTGGATACTCGCAGCTCTTCTAAAGAACTTGTTATTATCGGCTCTCATAGCCCAGTCTCTTAAATCTTTTACCGTCTTTTCCATGGCATTTATCTTTTTTTGTTGCTCTCTATAATGCTCATATTGAATCCTTAAATTTTCTTCTTTTTGGGTAACAAATGCCGAATAGTTCCCCTTATAGGTGATTGATTCCATATCCTCAATTTCAACAATTTTTGTTACGACATTATCTAGAAAATATCGATCATGGGATACAATTATGACAATTCCTTTATAGCTCTTAAGGTAGCCTTCTAGCCATTCAATCGAGTCCATATCTAAATGATTGTTAGGTTCATCTAGTAACAATATATCAGGATTATTCATTAAGAGCTTTCCAAGGCCTACGGTTGTTTTTTCTCCCCCACTTAATAAATCAAAACCCTTATTTAAAAAGCGTTCATCGAATTTCAGCCCTGTACAGACTTTAGAAAATTTTTCTTCTTTTTCGTATCCACCCTTTACTTCATATAATTGAACCAATTCACTATACTTTTTTAAGGCTTTTTCTAAAGGTTTCCCTTCTAAAATCTTCATTTGTTCTTCTATTGAACTCATTTGACTCTCAATGTCGTGAATTTCCTCAAATGCTAAATTTAAAACATCCTTAACTTTTAAACCTTCTGGATAGTGCGGCACTTGTTCAAGGTATACAATATTCGAATCCTTCGGTAAATTAATAATCCCCTCATCATATCCATGGCTAGAGGTTTGAGGATAACCCGGATAGTAATTCATCGGTAAGATTCCTGCGATTATTTTAAAAATCGTGCTCTTTCCGCTTCCGTTTTCCCCAACGATTCCAACCTTCTCTCCCGTAAAGACTTCAAAGCTTATATTTTTAAGAACTAAAGTAGCGTCCATATATTTTTTAATCCTGTTTACCGATAATTCAAGCATAATCATTCCTTCTTTCATCCATAATTAGGCTTTATGGACAAGGCAAAGAAGATCTTCAATACTATTTATTTGTAAATAAAAAGACCGTAAGAAGATGGTTCTTCTTACAGTCTAAAATAATCAGTGAATATAAATTATTGAAAGTATCACTAAGCAAAATGCACACTTAAAAAAGCACATTTTTATGCCTATATACTTCACACCTTTATAGCTGGCGTGAAATTCCCAATAAATTATTATCTCGATTTTATTAGTAAAGTAAGTTACATTCTTAATTGCCTTATTCCATAAAGAGCGCATATCAAATAAACCTACAAATTAGGTGAATTTACACTCAATACAAAATCATATTAATTTGAAAAGAAATTAATATTAGCAATTAGATGGCATCATAAACTTACTTACCTCCTTCAAAATTTTCTTAATTATCACATTGTTTATCTTTTTTGTAAATAAGCAAATTGCTGAGTTTTTTTAATATGAAGTAATGCACTTTAATTTTCCCCCTAAAATGAACTGTTCATACAATTTATTAGTAGTATTCTAATGTCATTTCTTCATTTTCATCCAAGTATTCAATCATCTCATACCAATAGTCTGGCGTTATTACCCAAGGTGAGCAAATACTTCGTGGCAAACATAAGGATCCATTGTCTAAACTCATCCAAATTCAAAGTGATCAACACGATATGGATCATAGTATTCAACAATATACCTGATAATTTCTTATTATTTACCGATAAAAAGAAGGAGATTGTCGAAAAATAGGATCGATTGTCTTATTATTGGGAATTTTATCAATAATATTTTGCAACGGGGTAATATTAGAATTATTATTAAATTATGAATTTTTTATTGCTAACGAGTTAGGGCAGGTGTAAAAATGTGTAATACGGAACCATTCTACATAACAAAATCTAAGAGACTATGTAGAGAAAGTAATATGGACCCAGACAAGATAGCTAGACCAAAAAAGTTTATGACGAATCAGGAACTATCTATTAAAAGAAAGTCCTATGGTGAAATTTTATCTGTTGTCAGTTATTTCTCAAACAAACTCTTAGATTCATTAAAAGGCACGCCTATATTAGTCGTTATCTCTGATTCTGATGGGTACTTGTTAGATATGGTAGGTGACGAAACAATCAAGTCTACCATTGAAAAATTTGGAATTGAAATGGGAAGTCTTTTTACGCAGGAAGATACGGGTACAAATGTTATAAGTTTATCTTTAGAGCAAAGGCAT
The DNA here is from genome assembly GCF_017814275.1 of Gottfriedia endophytica. Taxonomy (GTDB): domain Bacteria; phylum Bacillota; class Bacilli; order Bacillales; family Bacillaceae_G; genus Gottfriedia; species Gottfriedia endophytica. The sequence goes on along the minus strand of NZ_JAGIYQ010000008.1, from coordinate 138,586 downwards.
CCTATAACATTGATAGGTGAAGATCATTATCATAAGTTTCTTTATGGAGTAGCTTGCTACGGTGCTGCATTTCATTACACGGATGAAGATAATTTACTTGGTAGTGTTTGTATAATGATGCCAATTTCTTTTCAAAATCCTTTATTTTTAACAATGTTATCTCAGGCTGTCGATTCAATTGAAAGAGAATTGTTACTAAGAAAGCAAAACAAGAAACTTAATATCATGAATCAAATTATGTTAAGTAGAACTAGAAATGGAATAGTTATCACAGATGAAAAAGGTATTACAACCGAATTTAATGATTTTGCTCAACAAATTTCTAATAAAAGTAGAAGTTCTGTAATTGGAAAGTTAATTTATGATTCGGATTTAACTGGAGAGTATTTCAAAAGAGTATTAGAGCATGAAGAAAAATATGAAAATGAAGAACTTAAGTTTAAAAATAAAAATGGGGACCAAGTAGTTTGTTTATTTGATGCACAGCCGATATATGAAGATGATAGAGTTGTTGGTGCATTTGGTCAATTTAGAGATATAACAGATCGATATTTAATTAAAGAAAAATACAACTACTTAGCTTACCATGATGATCTAACAGGATTGCCAAACAGGCGTTATATACAAAAGGAAATCGATTCACTTATAAAGAGTAGCCAAGAAGGAAAAACAACTAAGTTGGCAATACTATTTTTAGATTTAGATAGATTCAAAATAATAAACGATACCTTTGGCCATTCCAATGGGGATCTATTGCTAGTAGAGGCAACAAAAAGATTACTAGGATGTCTGGGGAAAAATGATAAGCTCGCTCGTTTGGGTGGAGATGAATTCATTTTCCTATTAAAAGATTTTGAAGATGAAGATTATGTTATTCAATTTGCAGAACGTGTGTTGGAGCTATTTAAGGATCCTTTTTCCGTTAATGTAAATCAATTTCATACAACTGTAAGCATTGGGATAGCTATTTATCCAAATCACACTATTACACTCGAAGAATTTATGATATATGCAGACAATGCTATGTATAAAGTCAAAACTCATGGTAAAAACGGATATGCTGTTTATACATCTGATATGCTAAATAATTCGATTGAGGAATTAAAACTTGAAACTGATTTAAGAAAAGCATTAGACAATAACGAGTTTCTATTGCATTATCAGCCTCAAATTTGTAATAAATCTGGAGGAATAGTTGGAGTAGAAGCATTAATTAGATGGAATCATCCAAAATTAGGTTTAATTTATCCAGATAAGTTTATAAATTTGGCCGAAGAGACTGGATTAATCATACAAATTGGAGAATGGGTCATTAGGCAAGCTTGTATACAGAATAAAAAATGGCAAAATTCCGGAATAAAGCCATTTAAGATTGCAGTTAATCTATCTACTCAACAATTTTTTAAATTGAATTTAGTTGAATATGTGAAGAAAGTATTGGATCAAACTGGACTAGCTCCTGAATATTTAGCATTAGAAATAACTGAATCTATGGCTATGGATTTTAATTATTCTCTAAAAGTTCTAAGACAATTGAAAGATATAGGTGTCTGTATTAGCATCGATGATTTCGGAACTGGATATAGTTCTTTAAGTTATCTCAAAAATTTTCCAATTGATTATTTAAAGATTGATCGATCTTTTGTTAGCGATATTATGGTTGATGATCACGATGTTAACATCGTGAAAGCGATTATAACTTTAGCACACAATCTCGGCCTAAAGGTAATTGCAGAAGGGGTTGAAACAAAAGACCAATTACATTTTTTAAAGAAATATAAATGTGATGAAATTCAAGGCTATCTATTTAGTAAACCTATATCTGCTGAACAATTTGAAGAAAACTATACTAATTAGTTAATAAAATTATAGATATAAGAGAGGATTAAAGATACTAATGGAAACTTGCGCTTCAATACTAGTTAAAAACTTTAAAAGATGGGGGATTAATCATATATTTGGTATACCAGGTAAAGCTATTTCTCCATTAATTTTTGCAACAGATCAACATAATATTGAATTTGTACTTAGTAAACATGAGTCCGGAGCTGGATTTTCAGCCGCTGGATACTCTCTAATGAATCACAAACTAGGTGTAGCAATAGGGACTTCAGGCCCTGGAGGAACTAACTTACTTACAGCAGCAGGACAAGCTAAAGCGTCACATATACCTATTTTAATTATTACAGGGCACCCGTCTATTGCAGATACCGGAAAAGCAATGGGTCAGGATTCATCCATTTTCGGAACGGATCTAGTCGAGATGTTCAAACATGTAACTAAGTTTAGTGCTAGAGTTGAACGAGCTGATATGTTACAGATTTATTTACAACATGCTCTCGAAAAAGCACTAACAGGAATAAAGGGTCCGGTTCATTTATCTATAGCATTTGATATTTTAATGGAGGAGATTGTTCCGTTTGAAATCGATTTACCTTCAACTAATGAGATGATTTCACCTTTAAATGAAAAAGTAATTGAAATGTTAAATACAGCTGAACGTCCCCTTTTATTTTTAGGAAAAGGAGTTCATTCAAGTAAAGCATATAAAGAAGTCCAGCTTCTGGCTGAAAATTGGAATATACCAGTCATAACTACACCAGGAGGAAAAGGAACATTTATTACTAATCATAAACTCTTTTTAGGTCCATTTGGGTTAGGGGGAACCCAAAAAGCTAATGATTATTTACTTCAAGAAGTAGATTTATTGTTAGTTATTGGAACAAAATTAAGTGATATGTCAGTAGCGGGATTCACAAAAGAAATGTATCCGAAACAGATTATTCATTTTGATTATGATCAAACTTTTATCGGAAAAACAATCGACGTACCGACTACACCAATTTTGGGAGATATTCGCTCAAATCTAAACTACATACTGAAAAATATTAATGAAAAAAATAGCTCAGAATTTTTAGTACCAAAACAAATTAGCGAAGTAAAAATTAATAACCAATATGAACTAATGTCTGCAGAAACTACGTTAAAAGTTATTAGAAATTCACTCCCTGATCATTCGATCGTTTTTGGAGATGATGGCAGTCATACTTTCTATGGCATTAAATATTTTGACATTTACGAACCTGGTAGTTTCTTCTTTGATGATGTATTTGGAGCTATGGGACATGGCATAGGTTATTCTATTGGTGCAAAAATAGCTGCTCCAGATAAAAATATTGTTTGTTTAGTTGGCGACGGTTGTATGTTAATGCACGGAACTGAAATTTCAACAGCTTTAAACAGTGAAGCACCAGTACTATTTATTGTGTTAAATAATGGTATGTTAGATATGGTTGAAAAAGGAATGAGAAAGATGATTGGGAAATCTATTGGGGCAGTTTATGATACTCCATTAGATGTTTCATTATTTGCTCAGTCTATGGGATTAGAATCATATAAATGCTTTAATCCATTAGATTTAAAAGACGCATTAATTCATTCTCTAGAACTTATTGAAAAAACTAAAAAACCCGTTGTTGTTGAAGTAATAGTGGACCCAAATGAAATTCCACCTACTATGAGGAGGCAATAAAATGGAAAATAATAATAGATATGATTTAGGTATTTCAACAATCAAGAAAATGGTTTCTAATGAAGCGCTTGAAAACATAGAACAAATGAAAACTATTTCACCTGACTTTTGGGAAATGATTATTTCTTTTGGTTATGGTGATCTCTATTCAAGGGAAGGATTATCGAATACTAAAAGAGTAATAGTTACTTTAACCTCACTCATCACGCAAGGAGCATTTGAACAACTTGAATTTCACATAAGAGCTGCATTAAATGTCGGACTTACTAAAGATGAAATTAAAGAAATTATTATTCATTGTTCAGGTTATGTAGGTTTTCCGAAAGCATGCCAAGCTATGATGATTGCAGGTAAAGTTTTCGAGGAAGTAACTGAGGAATAAATTATTGAAATAATTAAGTTACAAAAAAGCATGACATTTTTTCGTGTCATGCTTTTTTTGATAAGGCGTGATGAATATTATTTCCGCCAAAAATTCGTATATTCTGCTTTATCCTGCATATTAAATTCAATCATTTTCTCAAGCAATTCGTAATTTACCGGCTCATTCCACGGAATTCGAAACAAGCCTTTAGTAGCGCTGTAGCCAGCTTGTGCAATGCCATCGGCAAAGTGCGCAATGCCTATTTCTTCGGGTGAAATGCTCAAATGATGCTTCGCTGTGGAAAAGCCGATGATAAATGTGCCGTGATCTGTAAACATTGGCGTATTCCACTTGATTTGTGGTTCCAATTTTGGGAATTTATTAGCAACCCACGTCAAAATTTCCTCTGTTCGGTCGCGGTGGTCTGGGTTATCGATACCTGCCAAATATTTTGCAAAAACTTCCATATCTTCCTCCTTCGATACTGTGCTATTGCTGCCTTACATTCGAATTCTCAGCTTTATCCTTGATATTAAATTCAATGATCTTCTCTAGCAATTCGTAAGTAATTGGTTCAGTCCATTGAGTATGGAACAAGCGTGAAGAAGTGCTGTAGCCAGCTGGGTGATTTCATCGAAAAATGCACTATTGTCTCTTCTTCAGGTAAAATTTTATATCATTTAAGGAATGCTCAAAAGGAACCATCTATTTTTTATGATTTTAACATCCTTAAACCAATTACCCTATTATAGAAAAAGAATATCCTCGTTTAACTCACTATCTTCCAATTTCAATCCAGCAATCACGCTTGTTAAATGCTTTTCCATAGCTTTTTCCGCTTCTAGTTTATTTCTTGATTCAAGGGCTCGTACTATAGCAATGTGTTCATCAATGGAAGGGTTTTTTTTCAATTTGTCCAGAGGGTCGAATAATACCACGTAAATCGTTGTTCTACTTACTATGTCTTTAACATATTCAAGCAATAGTTTATTTTGCGAAGCTTCAGCAATAATGAAGTGGAATGAATCATTCATTTTATAATAATTATCCGTATCTAGGTGATCAAATGTCCGTTTCTCTTCATCTATTAATTTGTAAAGCCTTTCAATGTCTTCTTTACTTATCCTCTCTGCTGCTAATCCAGCAGATTGCTTTTCTAGTAATAACCTGACTGAATATGCATCCTTCATCTCTTCTGCAGTGGGTTTAATGACAAAAGCTCCTCTATTTGGGATGACTTGCACATATCCTTCATGCTCTAATTTTTTTATTGCCGCTCTTACAGGTGTCCGGCTAACATTTAGCTTACTTGCAATTGCAGCTTCCACGAGTTGGCTTCCGGGACGGATGAATCGGTTATAAATTGAGAGTTTAAGTTTTGAATAAACCAGTTCCTCCATATTTACTTTTTGAATACTTTGCTCATTCATATTATAACCACCTGACGGATAGGAATATTAAATCATCATTTCCTATCATTATATTATTTTTCCCTTTAATTTCCAACCAACTAGAAGAAATGGTGTTTTTTCAACTTTTCAACATTGTACTATCAACCTTAGAAATAGATTGCTAAATTCAAGTAAATTTATTCGAAAATTAATTAGTTTATTTTTATCAGAAAATTACAAAATTAATTGTATACTATTTTTGTATACCGTGATATCATAATTTAAAGAAATTCCTTATCATTCAAAATTAATCGAACTTATTGTCTCATTGAGGAGGGATTAATATTACATAGTGAATTATTTTGTACTCCTAAACTAGTATGTTATTTCAATTCAAAATTAGGATCATTTAACTTTAATCTTATAAAAAGTGAGGTCATGAAATATGGAACATAAAGTTCATCCAGAGTTAAGCAAATCGCACACCCTACCATCTCGTCTATACACTACAAAAGAAGCATTGAATGTTGAACAGGAGAAAATCTTTGAAAAAACATGGCTATTTGCTGGGCATGTAAGTCAGGTTAAAAATAATGGTGACTTTTTTACGAAAGATATTGCTGGACATTCGATCCTAATTTCTAAAGGAATAGACGGAGTTATTCGAGCATTTTATAACGTTTGTACTCATCGTGCAGCTAAACTTGAAGAAAGGGAATGCGGAAATAAGAAAATGCTTCAATGTCCGTATCATGCTTGGACGTTTTCTTTGGATGGTCAATTACATCGAGCTCCAAATATGAAAGGGCTCGAGTATAATGTGGGAGATTTTTGTTTAAAACAACCGAAACTTGAAATTGTAGCAAGTTTTATTTTTATCAATTTAGATGAAAACGCTTCCTCTATGTCTGAAGTGTTTGGAAATCTATTCGATGGTTTCAAAGATTATCCCCTAGAGGAATTAAAGATTGCAAGGGTGCAGGAAGACATTGTGAAATGCAATTGGAAGGTAACCGTGGATAATTATTTGGAATGTGATCACTGTCCAACTATCCATAAAGGATTTGTGAACACGCTGGATATGGATAATTATGAAATTACTACATTTGATAATTACTCATATCAAGGTGTACCATTGCGATCGGGCACAAGTGAACCAGACAAACTAGGGCAAAGTGCAAAATATTATTTCATCTATCCAAATATGTGGATTAGTGTAAATCCTGGACTTCCTAATGTTTCAGTTAATCAGTCGATTCCAATCGATCACGAAACGACAAAATTGATTTATACAACTTACTTTTTAGACTTGAACGACCTAGAAGCACAAAAAAAATTCTATGCATTTTTAGATCAAGTTCGTGAAGAGGATTTTGTAATTTGCGAGAACGTTCAACAAGGGCTCCAATCAAAAGGCTATACACAAGGACGTTTTTCTTTAACGGAAAATTGTGTTCATCATTTTCATTTGTTAGTACAACATGCGCTTGAAAGTGCGCAAGCCTATATTCCATTAACAGTTGAGGTGAAGTAAATGGAAAAGCACCAGTTAAAGCGAGTATTAAAAACACGCCATCTATCGATGATTTCGATGGGTGGCGTAATTGGAACAGGATTGTTTTTAGGTGCAGGATTAACAATTAATAGTGCAGGAGCCGGTGGAGCGATTGTTGCCTATCTGATTGGCGGGGTAATGACATATTTGGTGATGCTTTGCCTCGGGGAGCTTGCGGTTGCTATGCCGGTAACAGGTTCGTTTCAAGCCTATGCGACGAAATATATTGGTCCTTCAACAGGTTTCATGGTTGGAATTGCTTACTGGATGAGTTGGGCAACCACAGTCGGCCTTGAATTTACAGCGGCTGGTCTGTTGATGAAACGATGGTTTCCTCATACACCTACTTGGATCTGGTGCTTATTTTTCATCATTTTACTGTTTGGATTAAATGCGTTTACTACAAAAGGTTTTGCTGAAACAGAATATTATTTTGCAGGTATTAAAATTGTTGCGATCATTTTATTTATTATTATAGGTGGATGTGCAGTTTTGGGTATAATCCCACTAAAAGGCGGTCAAGCAGCCCCTTTCTTCTCAAACCTATATAATAACGGAGGATTTTTTCCAAAAGGCTTCACTCCAATATTAATTACCATGATATCAGTACTTTATGGATTCCAAGGAACTGAATTATTGGGAATTACTGCTGGTGAATCAGAAAATCCGGAACGTGATATTCCTAAAGCGACGAAAAATATTATTTTCCGAGTCCTTCTATTTTATGTTACAAGCATCGTAATTGTAAGTGCAATGGTTCCGTGGAGAAAAGCAGGACTTGTGGAAAGCCCATTTGTAATGATGTTTGATAAAGTGGGAATTCCCTATGCAGCAGATATCATGAACTTTGTCATTTTAACAGCTGTTTTATCAGTTGGAAATTCAGGATTATATCTATGTTCACGCATGTTTTTCGCAATGAGCGAAAGTGGTCAAGTTCCAAAAATGTTCGGTAAATTAAATAAGCGACAAATACCAATGAACGCTCTTTTAGTTAGCTTGGCGTTTGCACTATTATCCCTTTTGACAAGCGTTATAGCAGCAAATAGCCTGTTCGTTGTTTTGTTAGCAATATCCGGAATTGGAACAACTATTGCATGGGCAGTCATTGCACTTTCACACATAAACTTCAGGCGTACATTCATTAAAAATGGTGGAAAATTAGAGGATTTGCCATTTCGTGTAAAATGGTTCCCATTTGTTCCAGTCGCTTCGTTCATTATGTGCGTAGGGATTATTTTATCACTTGTATTAGATCCAGCTCAAAGAACTTCATTCTACTGGGCAACCACGTTTGTAGTCGGATGTTACATTTACTATTTAGTGCGATTCAAATGGACCAAGAGAGTCGTATCTTTACAAGCAGCCAAAGTAGAGGAAAATTTGTAGATTTGTTTTTTAGTCAAGTCTGAAAAGAATACATTCCAGAATTGACTTTCGAACTATAGATTTTATAACTTAAATTATTCTCTCGGATCTAACGATAAAAGGCTAATATAACATAAATTTTCTATTTTTTCAGATTTCTTAAATAAACTCCTCAATAAGGAGTTTATTTTTTTTGAAAATCCTTTTACTAATTTCCATATCTTTTTAAATGATAAATTAAAATTAAAAAAATTTATAATATCATTATTCCATTGCCAAAGTCGAATACGACTACATTGTCGGTGAAGAAAATAAAAAAATTGAAGCTCTACTTCATCAACAAGCAGAACTTCAAAAAAGATTAGATATTGACAATCATATTAATATGATTGATAAGACTCATAAATTATTTGAAAAATATCAAGTATTAGAGCAATTAACCCCTGCTATATTAAATAGTTTTGTCTTAAAAATTGTTGTAAATGAAAAATGGGAATTTACTTCTCATTATCAGTTTGTAACCCCGCTAATTTCTCTAAGTTTTTGAGAGTTACATCCTATCTCTTTCCCCGTCCCATCAACATTCTTTTTCAAAGTTATCAAGCAATGCACGCACTTCATCTGTTGATTTAGTGTTCATCAATTGATTTCTTAATTCAGCAGCTCCAGGGAATCCTTTGACATAAATTTTGAAAAATCGATGAAGCCCTGTGATTGAACGTGGCAGTACTTCCGCATATTGATCTTGAAGATCAAGCTGCATTCTTAAAAGATCAAGGTATTCTTTACTGCTATGCTCTTTTGGCTCTTTTTCAAAAGCAAAAGGATTTTTAAAAATACCTCGCCCGATCATAACGCCATCAATACCATATTGTTCAGCAAGATGCAGCCCAGTTTGACGGTCAGGAATGTCTCCATTGATTGTTAGTAGCGTATTTGGTGCGATACGGTCACGTAATTTTTTTATTTCCGGAATTAGCTCCCAATGAGCATCTACTTGGCTCATTTCCTCTCTTGTACGTAAATGAATAGAAAGGTTCGCAATATCCTGTTTTAAAATATGCGTTAGCCACTCCTCCCACTCATTTACATCCTTAAAGCCAAGTCGTGTTTTCACACTGACAGGCAGTCCGCCCGCTTTCGCTGCTTGAATAAGTTCTGCCGCAACGTCTGGACGCAGAATAAGGCCACTACCTTTTCCTCTCGATGCCACATTCGGTACAGGGCAGCCCATATTAATATCGATGCCTTTAAATCCTAGCTCTGCCATCCCAATACTCATTTGACGGAAATATTCGGGATTATCCCCCCAAATATGTGCCACCATTGGCTGTTCATCTTCTGTAAAAATCAAACGGCCACGTACACTTTTCATACCCTCTGGATGACAATAGCTATCCGAGTTTGTAAACTCTGTAAAGAATACATCCGGTCTACCTGCTTTACTTACTACATGACGAAAAACAACATCCGTCACATCTTCCATTGGAGCAAGTACAAAAAATGGTCGTGGTAAATCACGCCAAAAATTATCTATCATTTCAAACTCAAATCCTCTCATTATGGATACAACTTCAAACTTTCGGTCAAAAAATATAAAGCCAAATGTCCGACTTCTTTTACACTTATATCATGCTTAATAACTTATTATCAACCACAAGTACATTTGACATTTATAATTTGTGAATTTTTACGAAAATCGGTCCTGATTGATATTTTATAAACAAAAAAGCAGATAGTATAGATTTTTTCTATATTAATTGCTCTTCTATTATACCAACTCAAACCACTCGATCGAGTTAACTTATAATACCATTGACATAGATTAATGGCATTCAATAAAAATAAGCCTATTCCAAGAAATACAGGAATCCAAAGTTTCTTGTTTTCCATAAGAAAAACGTGGCCTAAGGGTGTAATTAATATCGTACTCCCTATGGTAAAAAGAGTACGCTAGCAATTGGGTTTCACACAGGACTTTCAACCTAATTTCGCTATAAATTTTTTAAACATTTGAAAAATTACATTTTTTTATTAAAATTAATCATAGAGACTCAATTGTATTATTTCGAGTGGGGTTCTCTTTAGTAAAATAAGAACCAAAAATTTCATATTGGTGGGATAAAGTGAGGTGATCACCATGCTAGAGGGACAAATAATCAAATTCTATCGTGAACGTCAGAGCATGATGCAGAAGGATTTAGGAATTGGCATCTGTTCGAGTACACATATTAGCAAAATTGAACGAGGATTAACAGAAGTTTCTAAAGAAACGATAAATTTGTTGTCAAGACGCCTTTGCATTGATATGGAAACAGAAATTAAAACTTACCTTGGCCTAGATTCCCTTTTAAAGGAATGGCATGAATCGATCATTTTTAAAATGAAAACAAAGGCTAAGAGAATTAAGAAACAATTAGAGGCTATTGCTCTTCTACAAATGCCAGTTATTTATCGTTCCTATACTCTCGTACTTACGAGATATTATTTATTAATAGGGCTGGATCACCAAGCTAAATCTCTAATCGATGAAATGGAAAAATGGTCTGATCTTTCACCATATGAAAACAACATGCTTCTTCACATTAAAGGGATTAATAGATTAATGAATAAGGAATTTTATAAGGCAATTTCACATTTTCAAGGAATCGATCTAACCTATTACAACAACCAAGAGTACTATTATCATTTGGCTTTTGCCTATCATTCTCTGAATTCACGAGTATTGGCTTATTATTTTGCCGAAAAGTCCCTGCGCTTTTTCACAGAAGTGCGCAGTCTTACGCGAATGATTGAAGCAGAAATGCTTATGCTGGTCCAAGTAGAGAGGGATGAGTTTTACGATCCAAAAGATACGGAATATCAAAGATTAATCGAGATGACCGAAAACATTGGATTAGACCATCAAAGAGCAATGCTAACCCACAATCTCGCATACCAGAAAGTTCGCCAAGGAAATTATGATATAGCTTGTGAATACTATAAACAATCTATGGACATAAAAGACCCTCATACAGCCCTTCATATAGCCTCTTTGGAAGGCTATATAAATGCATTAACGAGACAAGGATTGAAATCAACCGAAGAATTGCTCCAATTGGTTGAAAAGGGTATTGCTCTTTCTGAAGAAATAACCGAGCCAATCTATATACATTTCTTCTATTTACATAAATATAATCTTCAAAACGAAAAAGAGCTTTACTACCATTACCTTGAAAAAGAAGCATTTCCTTATTATCAGAAAATGGCACATATTCGCTTATTTGAACATTATTCGATAAAGCTGTTCGACTTTCACATGGAAAAAGGCAATGTCGAAGAAGCAAATCAATATGCAGCGTATCTCGTGGAAAAATACCGCAAAAACGATAAATTTGCTTGATTTTTTAACTAATACCTTTAAGGAAGTCGTGTTACTACGTACATTATAAAGAAAGGCTGTTTTCGAAAAGTTTGTAGCTTTAATCATGAGAGTTGATTGTAGCGGAGGGCACTTTACTCCTTCGGGAAATAGAGGGAAATGGGAAACCTAGGTAAAATGATTCACGTGAGGAATCATTTTACCCCACAGACGGTAGCACCGAGGAACTCTATCCCTCCCCAGTGAAAGTAAGTGCCTGTAGCTGAAATCGACGGACAAACTTTATAGTCAAAAACAACTATCAATGCAAAAAAAGCCTAAAGAAAAGCTGAAGCGTTCTCTTCATGAAACGGCACTGGGAGATTTAAAAATATGTGGTAACAACACCTATACATTCGTTTATGAGGAAAATATGTTTTTCACGCAGAAAAAAGCATCCTCTCTCCTTTTTTATACTTTCCAATGCTCCGTATTTACACTTCTTATACCCTTTATCACACAATACCTTAATTGTCAACATATCGACTTATAACCCCAAGTCTATATATTGACTTATAACCCCATGTCAAAATCTATATTAATCGTACGATTAATATAAATTTTTTATGTCTAAATATTCAAAATTATTAAAATTATAAAAAAAATAGGTCGTACCTCCCTTACAAAACCCCATTTGTCAACCTAGTCTTACAAATATATAATTCTTTTAAACTTCAATGTTACCTATTCATTTCAAATACAGCTAGAAACTGCATAACTCTGATTCAGAATCGGTAATTGGTTTAGGAGGTGGCCCTTTCATCTTGTTAGCAATCTCTTAATTTACCCTATTCAACTATGAATCCTACTTCAAGATATTTCTTAACATTTGGACATGCAGTTAATGTTGTATGACTCATCGCAAAACCTATTTTATAAGTTAATGGGTTCAAGCAGTTAAGTGAAAGGAGCGAAAAGGATTAGTTAGGTAAATTCAATCTAAATATGGAGGAATAAACATGATGAAAATCACCAAAAAATTGCTTGCATTTTCAGCAGCTTCCTTACTTACCATAAGCTCATTTATTGCACCAGCTGGAAATTATGGTAAGGCTTATGCAAGTGAAAATATTACGAATAGCAATAACCCAGAATCTAAAGATGTAATAGAGAATAAAATAAGTCCAGAACTTGAAAAAGAATTTGTCAACAACTCTCAAACTACCTTTCTTGTTAAATTAAAGGATCAGGTAGATACAGTAAAGGTTGCTAATGAAGCTAAGGCTAAGTATAAGCAAGTATCAAATGTAAAAAAAGAGTTAATTGCTCGTTCATCAATCGTTTCTGAATTAAGAATTAAAGCAGATTCATCACAGAGTAATTTGAAGAAGTATTTAGAAAAAGAAAAAAATAACGGAAATGTAAAGGATATTAAATCATTTTACGTAGTAAATGGTATGGCAGTTACAGCAACAGAGGAAGTTATGAGAAACATAGCAGCTATGCCTGAGGTTGAAAGTATAAAACCTAATGAAGTTACAAAATTAATTGAGCCTGAAAAAACTACTGAATCTACTGTTCCAGCGACTGATAATGTAGAATGGAGTCTTAAACAAATTGGGGCGCCTGACGTTTGGAGTTTGGGAATAGATGGTACAGGAATAGTTGTTGGCAGCTTAGATACAGGAGTTCAGTGGGATCACCCTGCATTAAAGACAAAATATAGAGGATATGACCCAAATAATCCGAATAATCCAAATAATGAATGCAATTGGTTTGATGCAACCGCGACTCATGGTTCAGCACCTTACGATGATCTTGGTCATGGAACCCATACAACGGGTACTATGGTTGGCTCAGAACCAAATGGAACAAATAAGATAGGTGTTGCGCCAGGAGCAAAGTGGATAGCTGCTAAGGCATTTACAAAAGATGGCGGAACAGATGCTGATTTAATAGCAGCTGGTGAATGGATGCTTGCTCCAAAGGATAAAAATGGAGTACCACATCCAGAATTGGCTCCTAATGTTATTAATAACTCATGGGGAGGCGGTCCTGAAGTAAATGACTGGTATAGAACTATTGTAACAAACTGGAGAGCAGCAAATATAGTCCCAGTATTTTCAGCAGGAAATACAACCCCTTACAATCCTGGTGGGCCAGGATCAGTTGCAAATCCAGGAAACTATCCAGAATCCTTTACAGTAGGAGCAACTGACATAAACAACAAGTTAGCCTATTTCTCATTAAGGGGGCCATCAGCATATGGTGGAATACTTAAGCCAGAAGTTTCAGCACCTGGAGTTAATATAAGATCCTCAGTTCCAGGAAGTGATTATCAGGGTGGATGGAATGGAACTTCGATGGCAGCTCCACAAGTATCAGGACTTGTAGCATTACTTCTACAGGCCAATTCATCTTTAAAAGTTGATGATATGGAAAAAATAATAGAGCAAACAGCAACTCCTTGTACTGACTCTCAATATCCTCAAACCCCTAACAACGGATATGGATATGGTGTTATAAATGCATTTAAGGCTGTAACATCAGTTATGCAAGGACTTTCTGATATTAAAGGCCAAGTATCACAAGATGCCCAGGATACAGTTCCACCAACATTTAACCATATACCTATTACAGATACATTCGCAGGATTGGATCAAAAATTAAAAATAGATGTACAAGATAATATAAGCGTTGATTCAGTTGAGCTTCAATATAAAAATAATCCAACAGATGATTGGACAACAGTTCCAACTGAAAGGAAGAGTGGGGACTACAAGTCAGGAAGCTATGAAGCTGTAATTCCAGCTGATAAAGTAGTATCTGGAAAAAATATAACTTACAGATGGAGAATAGTTGACTATGGAAAAAATGAGGTTATAAGTGATGTTTATACAATAATTGTTAAAGATGCACTTACAATAGGATACTCTAATGATTTTGAAACAGAGATAACAGGTTGGCAAATCCTCGGGACCTCTGATTGGCAGTGGGGAAAACCAACGACAGGACCTATGAAAGCAGCCTCGGGAGAAAAGGTTTTAGCTACTAATCTTGAAGGAACGTATTCAGAAAATCAAATAATGGGATTGGTATCGCCTACTATTGTCCTGCCGCAAGGACCTGCTTATTTACAGTTTAAAAATTGGTATGATATAGCAGAAAATATTGGCAAGGGAAAAGTTTTGGTTTCAACTGACGGCACTGATTTTTATAAAGTAGCAGAATATACAGGCACTAAGACAGGTGGATATTCAGATGAAGAAATAGATTTAAGCGAATATGCGGGACAGAAAATAAATATCGCATTTCTATTTTATTCTAATAACTCCAACAATCATCAGGGATGGTTTATAGATGATTTTAAATTAACAGATAAATCTGCAGCAATAGGTAATACATCAGTTTTAAGCAATAATGGCCCTAAAGAACATATTAGCTTAACAGATCTACCTGTAAGCAACAGCCCAAAACAACAAATAATAAATCCTAATGCAAATATAGCAACAATTCCATTATCAGCAACAGTATCTATTGTTGAAAATGGTCGTTCAACAAATACAAATCCTCAAGACGGCTCATATAGTTTTAAGGTTGCAGCAGGAAATTATACATTAAGAGCTGAACAATATGGATTCTATCCACAGGATAAAACGGTTCAAGTAGCAGCTAACCAAGTTCTTGAAAATCAAAACTTTACAATGGTTCCAATACCTAAGGGAACATTGACAGGAAAAATCACTAATGCCCAAACAGGAAAACCTGTGACAAACGCTAAAATCTACTTAATTGAGGACGCAGCAGTAGCACCAGTTACAACTGATGCAGAGGGTAATTACTCAATAAATGCATATGAAGGTAAATATACAGTAAAGGTTACAGCAGATAACTATTTTGATGAGAGCTTTACTGTAGATATCACGGGTAATCAAAATGTTACACATGATATTCAGCAAAAACCATTTATAAATTTTACAGCAGAGATAGGTTATGATGATGGAACACCAGAATATTCAGTGGCTCAATGGGAACCAGGAGGTGGCTATGCAGTAAGAATGTCACTTCCGGCGGGACAGACTACAGGAATAGTAACCTCTGGATTATTTAATCTTGATACAACATTTGGAAAAACATTTAAGGCGGCAGTTTATGATGCAAGTGGAAAGGATGGCTCCCCTGGAAAAATGATAGCAGGGCCGTTTAAAGCAACTGCCTCTAATGAGAAAGGGAAATGGACAGTCGTTGATTTATCCGCGCAGCAAATAGTTGTAACAGGTGATTTTTATATGGTTTTAATACAGGATCAGTATGCTCCTATAAGCCCAGCAATTCAATTGGATAAAAATTCAATTGCAGCAGGAAGATCATGGCAGTTTATAAATGGCCAATTCACTTTAGCGGGTAAAGAGTATGGAAACATGATGATTAGGGCAACAGTTAGGCTTGGAGCACTGGCTCCAGTTATAACCTCACCAGTAAACATTCCATATTCTAATAGTGAAAACGTAACAATAAAAGGTATGGCAGCTCCAGGAATGGACGTTCATATATTTAGCGGTGATAAAGATATAGCAACTGGAAAGACAAATGATGATGGAAGCTTCTCAATTGATGCTGTACTTCAAGAGGGAATTAATATTCTGAAGGCGAAAACTATTACAGATATCGGATCTACTCCTTATTCGAGTGAAGTAAAGGTTATAGTAGACAAGACAGCACCAGTTTTAGAAATTACAAGCCCACAAAATAACGCAAATAAAAATGATCAGGTTATAACTGTAACGGGAACAGCTAAAGATAATTATTTAGATAATGTTGATGTTAATGGAACAAAGGCTGACATAGATTTAAATGGGAATTGGACAGTAAAGCTTATGTCCAAGGAAGGGCAAAATGTAATAAATGTTGTTGCTAGAGACAAAGCTGGCAATTTAACTGCTAAGAGCATAACAGTTAATGTAAAATACTCAATACGTGAAATTAAAAATTTAATGCCATCGAGTGATGTAATAATAAAGTCAGATCAAACATTAAAGGTTGAGTTCGACAGTGAGCCTGGATTAAAAAAGGCAGTATTTACAATTAACGCTCCGATTAATGGCATAACAAGTGCAGTATCTGTGCCAACAACAAGTTTAAGCACCTTTGACGTAGTTATGTCAGAAGTAAAGGATGCAAAGGGAAATGGCACTGGACACTATGAGGGCTACTGGACAGCAACTAAGAAGCTTACATTAGACGGTGCACAAATAGTGGTAAAAGTAGAAGATATGTATGGAAATTCATTAAGTTCCACGGCAGTAGGAAAGCTATATGTAAATTGCAAACCAAGTAAGAAATAGTTATGAAAAAGTGTCAGGTATTTTGCCTGGCACTTTTATTATACAAGTAATAATAAAAAATATTGATATATTGGTGTTTCTTAGGAGGAATAGAAGGAATAGATCAAATTAATTGATAGGTTATTTTTATCTTTTAACTAGACAGATTGTTGTTTTTTATAAAGTAATAAGCAATATTAAAGGGATACTTCTATACATTAAGAAAGAGTATCACCTTTGAGAATTTTGTTTTTGGATGATTTTTGTTTGCGGGAATCGATTAATCTTAGCTAAGGAGGTTAGAGGCATGACAGATTGGATATGGGTTGGAGAGGTCATCGCAGATGTGGAACAAGCCACATTTATTTTTACGTTTAAAAATAATAGTGATCAGCCAATTCTTATAGAGTTTCCAACAAGCCAGGCTTATGATTATACCGTGTATAATGCACAAGGAGAACCGGTGTATCATTTTAGTAAAGGGAGATTTTTTTTACAGGTGATTCAACATAAGTCGTTAAACGGCGGGGAACAAATTCAATGGAAAAGTACGTGGAATTACAAAACGAATGATGGCAAGAGAGTACCTGCAGGAACATATACAGTTAAACCAATATTAACTGTATGGAAAATAAATGACAAACGTGTTCATTCGATGCCAGTTACTTCCTTTACATTTAATATTCCGCCTGAAAATACAGCAATTCGATAAGCGAAAGTTGCAGGAAGAGAATTTATTTGATTCAAATAAACGTGAACAAATCCGCACTCTTCAAAAAATTCTTTCTTAATTTACTAAGATTGATACTTTAACACCTGAATTATTACATCGAATAATTGAAAGGATTGAAATTAAAGCAGATGGTTCAGCTAGAATCTTTTATAGATTCTCTGTTCCATCTGCTTTAATTTAACGTAATATTAGCAACGCACAGCACTCAACATGCGCAGTATGCGGAAACATATCCACAGGCTGAATATACTCAATCTTATAAGCTTTACTTAATGTCTTCAAATCCCTAGCCAAAGTAGAAGGATTACAAGATACATAAACTACTTTTTGAGGTTTGACTTGAAGAACAGTATCAATAAACTGTTGATCACAACCTGTACGAGGTGGATCCGTTACGATAACATCTGGTTTCCAGCCTTGTTTTAGCCATTTTGGTAAAACTTGTTCTGCTTTTCCTGCTTCGTAGTATGCGTTTGTGTAGCCGTTTTGTAGGGCATTTTGTTTTGCGTCTTCAACAGCTTCTTCGATGATTTCCATACCACGTACTTCTTTTGCATCTTTTGCAAGCCACAATCCTATTGTACCAACACCGCAGTATGCATCGACAACATTTTCAGTTCCTGTTAGTGCTGCTGCTTTTTTTACTTCATCATATAAAGTAACAGTTTGAATCGGATTTAATTGGAAGAATGCTCTTGCAGATAACTCGAATGATAGATCACCTAAGTTTTCTTGGATCACTTCTTCTCCTGCTAAAAATACCGTTTCTTTACCAAAGATTGTTGATGTATTTTGTCCGTTCACATTGAGCACTAGACTTGTTACTTCTGGAATTCTTCTTTGGATTTCAGTTACTAATTGATCTTTTTGTGGGAAGTCCTTTTTACCTGTGATTAACACTAATTGAATTTGTCCTGTTTGGACACCAACTCTTGTTACAATTGTACGAATGATTCCAGAACCTTTTCGATCATTGTAAACAGGTATATTTAAACGTGTAAGGATTTTTTTAACTTTCCCAGTCACTTTATTTAAATCTTGATGTTGAATTGGACAGTGGCCGATATCAACAATATTATGAGATTTTTGACCATAAAGGCCGGCAATAATTTTGTTTTTTTGTAGTCCTGCTTGTAGCTGACTTTTGTTTCGATAATTCCATGGCTCTTTCATGCCAAGTGTGTCTTTGATTGGCGTTGATTCTAGCAACTCTCTTGCATGTCTTTCCATCGCTTGGATGACGATATCTTTTTTATATGCAAGCTGCCCTTCATAAGAGGCATGTAATAATGTACATCCACCACATTGTTCATAGACTGAGCAAGGTGATTCCACTCGTTCAGGTGCAGTTTTACGAATACGCTGAATTTTCCCCTCAGCAAATCCATTTCGTATGTTTGTTACTTCTGCAACAACCTCTTCACCAGGAAGAGCCCCAGGAACAAAAACAACTTGGCGTTTAAAGTATCCTACTCCTTCACCATTAATCCCAATTCGTTTAATCGTTAAAGGAATTGATTGTCCAACTTCTAAACTATTTGTATCTTGTTTATTCATATATACAGCTCCATTATTCTATGCTTTTCCAAAGATATAATGCCGCATAGCTTCCGAACGGTGACACTTGTTCTTTTACCTGCTCCAGTATATCTTTAGATGGTTTTTCTTCTAATTTTAATAATTTTTGTAAAGCGATTTGGATACCTACATCTCCTACTGGAAACACATCTTTATGACCTAAACCAAACAATAGAAAGTTTTCCACTGTCCACGGGCCAACACCTTTTAATGCGATCAATTCTTTTAAAATCTCATTAGTAGGCAAAGTTTGATAGTTTTGATGGTTTAGCGTACCATCACACCATGCTTTGGCAATCCCAATCATATATTCAGCTTTTCGAAAACTTAATTGTAACGTTCGTAATTCATCTACAGTTAGAGAGGCAACTGTTTCAGGTGTAGGAAAAAACCATTCATTTTCAACCTGTTCACCATATGTTTGAATAAATCGTTTTGTAATCTGAATCGCAAATGAGCGCTGAATTTGTTGGTGAATAATACAGGAAATCAACGTTGCAAATGGATCATTCGAAACGGTTAAAGGTGTATGTTGAAATAATGTTAGCAAAGGTGCAACCGTAGTTTCTTGAAGTGATTGATTGACTTTTTCAAATGATGTATCTAATTGCAAAATATGTGATACCTTCTTTAAAATCGTTTCTTTATTTAAATGAGATGAAGTAATTTCAAATAAACAAGGTTCTTCATTTAATTGCTTTACTTTTACAACCGCTTTTTCTCCATCGATTCGTAAAGGGATACTGATCATTTCCTCTTCTAAATACACCGAAAAGGTTGGCTCATCAACAAGTCTCTTTATGACTTCATTCCATTTATATGGCGATGCAAGCTTTACTTCCACTTTCCACATATCCCCGCTTCCTCTCCCTGAATACTCTGAGTGATATTATAGCATAATGAGGATAATCGAGAAAATGTAGCAAATTAATAGAGAACCTCTCTTTATTTAACTTTTCATTCCCATTCTAAGAAGACATCCTATCTACTTAAAAACAGCCAAATTTATTTCAACTTATGATAAACTATTTGAAGGCTTAAGAGATAAACTGCAGAGGAGTATTTTTGCAATGAAAAGTATGAAAGTAAGTGTAGTTGTCATCGTTTATAACAAAGAAGATATACTACACGAAACACTAGATAGCGTTTTAAATCAGTCATTAAATGACATTGAAATAATCATTGTAAATGATGGTTCAACTGATAATAGTAAAGAAGTTATAAAAGAGTATACTCAAAAATCCCCTCAACTAATCTATATCGAACAAGAAAATAGCGGACCAAGTGCTGCACGAAATACTGGTTTACGTCATGCCACAGGTGAATACGTCGCTTTCCTTGATGGAGATGATACAGTTGATCCGACCACATATGAATTCATGTATCGTGAAGCGAAAAAAGCTCAGGCAGATACTTTTGTTGGAGATATCCAATGTTTTAATGAAACTAAAAAGTGGAAATTACCCTACATGAAAAGACTATTTAAGAAGGGGCTTCCGAAAGTAAGACACATTCTGAAGAATCCTGAATTAAATTTTAGTCCTTCAGCTAGTAACAAACTCTTTAATAGAAGCATGTTAACTAATAATAACATCCAATTTAATGAAGAATTACGTGTTGGCGAGGACTTGTTGTTCACACAACAGGCACTCATCTGTTCAAATAAAACAGTTGTTAATAAGAGAACAGTATTAAATTATCGTGTTCTTTCAAATGGTGATAGCTTAATTCAAAGTAGTAGTATCCGATTCTTTCGCGATTTACTAGAAACACAAAAAGAATTAGTTAGTTTTTACAAGGAAAAAGAGATTTTAAATAAAATTGAGCCGATCGAAAATAGACAGTGGGAGTTCTTAGTTGCGTCTATTCTTAAAAAAGCTGCTCATCTTCCAGATTATGATATCGCATCATTTCTAGAAGTAGGTCACGAGTATGTCGAAAGCGTCTATACAAAAGACATATTAACAGCATTAAAAATGGAGCCTGGTATTTTATATCACATTTTTAAAAACAATCAACTTACTGAAATGCAAACCTATTTTGAGCTTTTACGCGACAAAAAGTTAAACAAAACTGCATTCAAAATGGATAATCAATACTATAACTATTTCGCAAAATACTATCCACAATATAAAAAATGTGTCCAAATTACAGAATTTAAACTTAATCAAAAAGTGGAAATTCTTTCATTGCGTGGTGATAAGCTTCAAATAGGTGGATATGCATTTATTGAAGAGTTAAATAATACTGGCTCAATCAAAGAGCTACATTTTGTAAATAAATCAAATGGACAAGTGATTAAGGCTCCTTTAGAAACATTAGTGCGATCTGATATTTCCTACGTGCTTTCAAAAAATAGTGTCGATTATGATCATAGTGGCTTTAAAACAACAACATTATCTCTATCAGAAATATTACCTGATGGAGACTATGAAGTATTGTTGGTTGTACAATTGGGCGATGTTGTTCTAAAGAAACCTCTTCACATTTTTTATTTTTCAACAAAAGCAAGTACGAAACCATCTACAACACGTACGCATAGTATAGTTCCATATTTTCCAAAGAAAAATTTGCACATTCGTATTAAAAAAGCTGGCCTTTTTGGAAAGTTACAGACAAACATCCAAAGAATTTCCCGAGATTTTATGTTTGAAGTTGGATTACTTGTTCTAAAAAGAGAATGGAAAGCATTTCTTATTTTTTACTTGTATCGTCTAACACAAGCGCGTTTACGTAAAAAGCATATTTGGTTTATTGGAGAGCGAAAAGATACAGCCCAAGATAATTCATATCATTTGTTTAAATACATTCGTGAAAATAATCTTGTGGAAAATTGTTACTACTTAATCGATAAGAACGCAAAAGATTATGAGCGAATTAAAGATTTAGGCAATGCCATTCAATATGGTAGTATACGTCATACACTTTACCTTTTAACATGTGACAAATCGATCAACGCATATTCTGAACGTGCAAATATGTATACAAATGAATACATTCAAGTATTAAAATGTCATCCAGAATGGCAACAAAATCAAAAGATTTTCCTCCAACATGGCGTAATCGGAGTTAGTCGAGTAAACCATGTCTTAAATAAAAACAGAATGGATTATTCGTTATTTATCGTATCTTCACAATTTGAGAAAGATCATATTGTGTCAGAGTTTGGATATGATGAAAATGAGGTTGCTATTACTGGTTTAGCAAGATGGGATCAGTTAGAAGACGTTGGAAATGGAAAAACCATTCTGTTGATGCCGACATGGCGTAATTGGAATAAAAGTACTCCGCTATTGATGAGTTCTGACTATTTTAATCGTTACATGTCTTTACTGAGCAATCCACATTTACATCACATGTTAGAAGAAAATGATTTAACAATGTTGTTCTATCCACATTATGAGACGCAAAGATATATGAAGGAAGTTCCAGATTTCCACCCTCGCATTAAGATTGTTCGTCAAGGGGAAGAAACAGTTCAGTCATTATTAAAGCGTTCAGATTTATTAATTACGGATTATTCAACAGTTTCATTTGATTTTTCTTATATGGAAAAGCCAGTAATCTTCTACCAATTTGATTACGACCGTTTCTATTATGAGCACTATAATCAAGGGCCAATTACACAAGACTTACTATTTGGTGAAGTTGTTACAGAGGAAGAACAAGTTTTAAAAGGAATTCAAAAATTTGTAAACAAAGACGAAGAATTTATGTCAAATACTAAAGATAATCCTTATGTAATCAGAACGCCAAAACAACATGCAAAATTAAATTACGAAGCCATTAAAAATCGTTAATCTATAAACTGATACAACAAAAGGAAAAGACTATTTCTTTTAGGGAGTGTAATCACCTTCCTAAAGAAATAGCCTTTTTTTATTTTTGCATATAAAAATACGGATTAAACCCGCTTTTCTCAAGCATTAAATCATCTAAACTTTTAAAGGTATACCCTCTTTTATGAAGCTGAGTGATAACGGCATCAATTGCTTCTGCATTATCCCTTGAAACAGTATGCATTAAGATGATTGATCCTGGATGAATTAATTTCATAACATTATCATAAGCATAATTCCATCCTCTTTGTTGATCAATTTTCCAGTCAACATACGCTAGAGACCAAAAAACATTTTCATATCCTAGCTTGTGAACAAGTGCAAGCGTTCTTTCACTGAACACTCCCCTTGCAGGCCTGAAATACCTCATATCACTTCGACCAGTTAATTCTTCGTATGCCATTTTTACTTTTTCTAATTCTTCCTCAATTTTCGAATCACTAATAGTAGTCATATCTGGATGGCTCCAAGAGTGATTCCCCACAATATGCCCTTCCGCTACCATTCTTCTTACTAATTCAGGGTTTGCTCTTATGTAATGTCCAGTAATAAAAAAAGTTGCAGGAACATGATGTTTTTTCAGCACGTCCAAAAATTTTGGCGTAAAACCATTCTCATATCCATTATCAAAAGTTAAATAGATATCTTTTTTTCTCGTATCTCCTAAATAAATCCCACCATTTTTTGCGAGCATTTGATTAAAGAAAGTTCCCGCATCAGGAGGTACTTCATTTTTGGCACGTACAATTCCCCAATTTTGCGGTGCATTACTGTATGCAAAAGCAGACAATGGAGAACTAAATAACAAGGCAGCAATAAATAAAAGCAATTTTAAACTACATTTCATCTATTACAATCAACTACCTTTCCCATTTTTTGTTTAGTATTTGCTACCTTATCTAAAAAATACGAGAAACTTAGGTAGGAAAGATTAGTTGATTTCTACTCACTTACAAAGAAAAAACTGAACCCTAATGAGTTCAGTTTTTCGTTTATTTTATCCTACTCGATTTACTTCGGTCTTAGAATACTCGTTCAGCCATTGTTGCAAGTTTTTGTAATGAATCTTGGTCAACTTCTCTGTGTAAGCTATTTCCATGAGAATCCATTGTAACAACTGCTTTAAAGTCTTCTACTTGTAGATGCCACATTGCTTCTGGAATACCAAAGTCTAAGAAATCTACACCTTTTACTTCTTTAATACAACGCGCGTAGTATTGTGCCGCTCCACCAATTGCGTTTAAGTACACTCCACCATGTTCTTCTAATGCTTTCAGGGTTTTTGCACCCATTCCACCTTTACCGATTACTGCACGAATACCAAATTTTTTCATGATATCACCTTGGTAAGGCTCCTCACGAATACTTGTCGTTGGTCCAGCAGCTTTAATTTCATATTTACCGTCTTTATCTTTTACTACAACCGGTCCACAATGATAGATAACTTGACCATTTAAGTCTACAGGTGCATCATCATGACTTGATAGATGGTGATGAATTGCATCACGACCTGTGTACATCATGCCGCTAATTGATACAACATCCCCTACACGAAGCTCACGGATTTGCTCTTCAGTAATTGGAGCAACTAATTTTACTTCACGAGTTTTTTCAGTTGTTTCTTGCCCAGCATCTTTTGTAAAGGAAATATCTTCACCGTCTTTATATAACCAACTAGTAATTTCACCAGTTGCTGCATTTAATTTCATACCTAAACGACGATATGCCCAACAGTTATAAGCTACTGATACAAAGAAACTTGCTGGTAGGCGGTTCATCACACCAATTTTACAGCCAAGTAGAGTTGTTTCTCCACCGAATCCCATCGTACCTACGCCAAGTTTGTTAGCATTTTCCATAATATAATCTTCCATTAGACGAAGCTCTTCAATTGGGTTTACATCATCTACTAAACGGAATAATTGATCTTTTGCTAATTCATAACCACTTGTACGATCTCCACCGATTCCAACACCAATAAATCCTGCGCTACATCCTTGACCTTGTGCTTGGTATACACTGTGTAAAATGCATTTACGAATACCGTCTAAATCACGACCAGCTTTTCCAAGACCTTCTAATTCACAAGGTAAGCTGTATTGAATATTTTTATTTTCACATCCGCCACCTTTTAAGATTAAACGAATGTCGATATAATCATTTTCATGTTGTTCAAATTTAATAACAGGAGTACCTGGGCCTAAATTGTTTCCACTATTCTTTCCAAAAAGCGAGTCAACAGAATTAGAACGAAGCTTACCGTCTTTTGTTGCTCGTACAATTGCATGATGAATTGCATCTTTAATTTCAAGCTGATTTACACCAACAGGAGTCTTAACTTTAAATGTTGGCATACCAGTATCCTGACAAATTGGTGAAACATCTGTTTCAGCCATCGTTATATTATTTGTAATTGTTTCAAGTGCCATCGCACTACGAGTACCAGCCGTTTCATTTAATTTTGCCTGCTTAACCGCCTTACGTACATCCTTTGGTAAATTCGTAGACGTTTCAACAATTAATTCATAAATACTTTCCTGTAATTGACTAACTTTCTGTTCCACTTGTTGCATCCCTTTTCTCCCCCTTATACATTAAAAAAGACAGAATTTTCCCCTTCCAATTATAATACACTTGGAATAAGAGAGCCAGTTAGAAATGCGAAAGCGACCCGTTTTGCTCTGAAAGGCATTGGAACAAATAACAAATGAAGCATGCCCTTCGCTTCAATTGTTATTTGTGAAATGACCGAAGAGCTGGTCGCTGTAGCTGGACAGTTAGAAATACGTGAGTGGATTGGTTTGCATTGAAAAATAGAGACATAAAGTGGACTAGGTTGAATTTGGAGTATATAGTAAGAGAAGAATTGCTTTTTTATTGTTTTATATCTACTATTTTCCCCAGCGAAGTGCGATTGAACCCCAACCAAGACCAGCTCCGTAGCCAACAAGAACAACGACATCACCATCTTTTATGTTTCCTGCTTTTACTTCATGGTCAAGTCCAATAGGTATCGTTGGTGCAGAGGAATTACCGTAGTATTGAATAGTATATGTATGTACTTTTTTCATTGGAAAATCTAATTCTTTCATTCCTTTTTCAATAATCTTTAAATTTGCTTGATGAGGAACAATGTAATCAACATCCGATAGATCAATATTAGATACTTCAAGAATCGTATTAATTGCTTTTGGCAATCGCTCTGTGGCAAATTCATACACTGCATCGCCATTCATAAAAATTTGGTGATTTTCATCTAAATGAAGATGTTTTCCTCCGCTTCCGTCCATTTGCATGTCGATACCAAGTATCCCTCTGTCTTTTGAAACTCTTCCTACTACAACAGCGGATGCACCATCTGCAAATAGTAGAGCCGTTTGCTTGTCCATTGGATTAATAAGTGATGAACACTTATCGACTGCAACAACCAATACATTTTTGTATAATCCTGTTTGAACAAATTGGGCGCCAGTAGCGAATGCAGTAATAAAACTTGAACACCCTGCAATTAAGTCTAATCCTGCACATTTTGTTGCCCCAATTCTATCTTGCACAAGAGCTGATGTGATAAACGTATCATGAGTATTCGTTCCAATGATAACCATCTCAATTTCGCTTGCCCTGACGCCAGCATCTTCAATTGCTCGAAGTGCTGCAACTACGCACATATCTGTAAGTGAAGTGTCAGGAGATTCATAACGTCTTTCTATAATGCCAGTTTTTCTGACAATTGCTCGTTCTGAAACATCAAATCGTTTCGCCATTTCTTCATTCGTTACGACTTGTTCAGGAACATTTGATCCAATCCCTAAAATACCAACGCTATAGTCCATTACCTTCTCCTCCAATTTCTGTGTTTTTTTTGAATATAACACAAAAAAAATAAAAAAATTGTCAGAATGAAGGGAAAATTCCATTTTTTTACAATTAAATGTTGAATAAAGGTTCTTTTATTTACGATGAAGAAATTAGTAATGATGCAATAAAAGAAAAGAATACTTAAACTGAGGTGAAAATGATGAACACAGAAAAAGCTTATTTAAATGTAGTTCACCAAAACTTTAAAAGCATGAAAACACTGGCAGAAGGTGCAATAGAGCAATTAACTTTTGAGGAGCTTCATTTTTTACCAAATAGAGAATCAAACAGCGTTGCAATATTGGTAAAACATATTAGCGGGAACATGATTTCAAGGTTCACGTCATTTTTAACTTCAGACGGGGAAAAACCTAATCGAAATAGGGATACCGAATTTGAAGATGGATATATTTCAAAAGAAGAACTTTTGGCTGCATGGAATTTCGGATGGGAAACACTGTTTAAAGCTTTGTCTGACTTAAAAGAAGAAGATATTTTAAAAACTGTCTATATAAGATCAGAACCCCACTCAGTAATGGAAGCACTTCAAAGACAAATCTCCCATTATTCACTTCACATCGGCCAAATCCTCTACATAGGAAAGCTCATAAAAAATGATGGTTGGAAAACCCTAAGCGTTCCAAGAGGAAAGTCTGACCGATTTACTCAAAGTATCAAAGATAGATTTATAAAAAATGAATAGGTATTGAAGATATGTAAAAAAGGAGAGGCACAGTTATCTGCACTTCTCCTTTACTTACTTATTGAATTTCTTTACATTTAGTTTCTATATCATCTAACACTGAGATAAGCTGATCTAATTCTTCAAGATTTAATTCTTCTGCTTCTAGTGATTCAATTGTTTCCATTACAGCTGAAAATTTTTCTTTAATATATGATAATTGATCCTTTTGATTTGTTGCTTCCATGGAGCTCATCCTTTCAATCAGCAATTTATTATATTATACCCTTCTTTTGTAGCAAACTGAATGCTTGACTTTTTTAATTCATTTTTTTACTTATTCGAAAAAACTGTGCATCTCTTAAGTTCTTTCATTATAATAGGATAAGAACTATATAAATGACAAAATTCGACTAATTTTGTTTCGTTCTGATTGAATTGAAAATCAATCAGTAAAGGAGAGCAGAAATGAAAAATTTACTACAAAAAATCACACCTACTTATGATCCGTGGGAAGCTTATCTAGATGTGAAAGAGCACGGGAAAAATATTTTAAGTAATGTAGAATTTACAACTACTACTATATGTAACATGCGCTGCGAGCACTGTGCAGTAGGCTATACACTCCAGCCAAAAGATCCAAATCCATTGCCTCTTGATTTACTGACATCACGACTTGACGAAATAGAGCATCTACGAGCAATTAGTATCACTGGTGGAGAACCAATGCTTTCAAATAAAATGTTAGATGGTTATGTTGTGCCTCTTTTAAAATATGCACATGAGCGTGGTGTCCGCACGCAGATCAATTCAAATTTAACATTAGATTTTGATCGTTATGAAAAAATTATTCCATATTTAGACGTACTACATATCTCTCATAACTGGGGAACTGTTGATGAATTTGTCGAAGCAGGTTTCGCAATGATGGATCGAAAACCTTCTTATGAGCAACGTGCAAAACTGTACTACAATATGATTGAAAACAGCCGTCGTTTATCTGAAGCAGGTGTTATGGTATCTGCTGAAACAATGTTAAATAAACGAACACTGCCTTACTTAGAAACAATCCATCGTCAAATCGTAGAGGAAATGAAGTGCCAACGTCATGAAGTGCATCCTATGTATCCGAGTGACTTTGCAAGTAATCTTGAAGTACTAACAAAAGAAGAGTTAAGAGAAGCAATTTCAACTTTATTAAATACACGAGATGAAAACATTTGGATGCTATTTGGTACTTTGCCATTCTATGCTTGTAGCCAAGATGACGAAGACCTAAAAATGATTAAGCGATTATACAACAGTAAAAATGTAACTTTACGAAATGATCCAGATGGCCGCTCAAGACTTAACGTTAATATTTTTGATGGAAGTGTCATCGTAACTGATTTTGGAGATGTCCCTAACTTAGGAAACATTCAAACTCATACACTTCAAGAAGCTTACGACACATGGACTGCTTCTAACACAGCAAAAGAACTCAGCTGTCATTGTCCATCTGTTCAGTGCTTAGGTCCAAATATACTAGTTAAAAATAGCTATTATCCATCTACAAACTTTAAAGAGCTTTCTACAAGAATCTAATCTTATCTTTCAAATTCTGGCTTATGTTAAGCCAGAATTTTTATTTGTTCAAACAGAATTATGCATACTATTTTGTTTTTCGTGGATACTATCGCTAGATTGGAGTGATAGCATGAAATTTGCAAAGGATATATATTGGTATGGTGAATATCTAAGTTCTGAATATCCCGATTTACATGAAAGCCATATAAGTAGTGAGCAATATGAACATTTTCGTAACCAATTCTTTGATACTTATCTAGAATATTGTAAAAATAATGGATACGAACCTGAAACATTTTAAAAAGATGATGTATAATGAAATTCAATGTATTACAGCTAAGCGTTAAATGGCTTAGCTGTTTCTATTTTTTTGATTACAACATAAAAAACTTTCCAAAACGATGGAAAGTTTCTTACCAACATATAGTCTATTTCGGGTGGCTAGTTGCAAGATAACCCAATGAAAGATGATCTTGTACAGGAATCCAAGCCCCAATGCCTTGTGAAATAACATTTTTTACGAGTAAACTTCTTTTATTCCCTTTTAAAATTAAATAGACTTCACCAAAAGTAATTTTTCCTTTTTCATTTACTGCAGGACAATAAGCATATAAATAGCCAATTTGTTTTGGTGGTACATTATATACTCTTTCACTCTTCGTACCAGGACCGATAACAGTGTGGAAAGCAAGTGGTAGTTGTGTTTTTTCCATTGCCTTTTTCATCATCATACTTTTCACATCTTCAGTATCACGAATTTTTGATGTTAGGCCACCTCTTATAATTCTTTGTGTATTTTGGAAAAACATTAAACGATTGTATGAGATTTCTCCTCGATTATCAAGAAGATTTGTATTCACCTTTTGGTATTGCCAATTTACTGTCGTTTCTTTAGATTCATAATTTAACGGCCATAATCCTAAAAATATTTTAGCTCTGTAACCAATAGCAAGTGGTGCATTTGAAACAGATGATTCATTTAACATCCGAATTAATACTTGATTATCAATTTTAACATTAGATGATTCAATCAGTTTTTTTGCAAAACTTCCTGGTTGAAGACTCGGTATATTTTGATCAGGATTTGGATATGTATTTTCTTTTGATATATTCATTACTGAACCAGGCACTTTAAAATTGTGTGTAGTCGCTTTAGTTGGTTGAATGTTAAGAATACTGAACATAAAGATCAAACTTATGGTTAAAATGTATTTACCCCATCTGAGCATAGTTGTGCTCCTTTCAATTATAGAAAGTTTTTTTCTATGCTTAGCATTAACTGTTAAATAAAAATTATGTATAAAAAAGTACTGCAGACTCATAAAAAAGGCCGTTTTCTTATACTTTGTTGCTATTTCAGTATGTGTAATGATTTCCACTCCAGGGTGCTCGCTTTCCTAGGGGCGTGAGCTGAGCCTCCTCGTCGCATACGCTCCTGTGGGGTCTCAGCCTTCACGCATCTCCCACAGGAGTCGAGCACCCTTCCGTTCCAATCATCTTCTGTCTTTTAAATTACAAAATCATTAGCAACAATATTTTAAAAGAGTCTAAAAAAAGAACCTCTACATTCTTGTAGAAATTCTATCTAGTCCACTTTTTATATAAGCTTAATAATTTTATGTTCAACCATTGAATAATGGGACCAATAAATAAAGTGATAATGACAGTCCCTACTCCAATTGAACCATGTAAAAGGAATGCCAATACAAAAGCAAAAACTTCCCCAATTGTTTTAGCAACGCCGAGACTTAGACCAAACCGTATATGCAAAGATAACATTAAATTATCAATGGGATTAGTTGGGAACTTTGGTTGAAGGTAGGTTGCTACACCTATCGCGAGAAGAAGCATTCCTATTATTAAAATACAGAAACGAATAAAGAAACTTGAAAATGAGGTATCCTCTAAAACAACATATAACCAAAAATCAATGAATTGCCCGATTAAAGTGAACGTAATAATGGCTAACCATTCTGGACGTCGTTTTTGTAAGAATGCATTAACAAATAGAAGGATGATCCCATTAATAATCACCCATTTACCAACCGATAATCCAAATGTTTTTGATTCGCCTACAGATAATGCATCCCATGCTCCAGCTCCTAATCCTGCTTTAATTGTTAAACTAACCCCTAAAGTTAAGATAAAAATGCCGGCAATGAAAAAAAGAACACGACGAACTACTCGCATAATTACTTCCCCTACATTTCTTTAATTTTACAATGGCTTTTTTCTAAAAAATTATGGTTTCGGAACATAGGATGCTCACTTTCCGTGGGGCGTACAGAACCGCCTATTCCCTTTGTCCTTGTTCCCTATTTCCTTATTCCTTGTCCCTTGTCCCCTATTCCCTATCCCTTTGTTCCCTGTCTTACAATAAATAAAAACCAATTGCCATTATAAAATACGCGCATAAAAGTGTTAAACCTTCAAACCAGTTCGTATCTCCATCTCCTGTAATCGATACAGTTAAAAATACAGATGTGATCATTGCGATTAGTTCTGGGAATGAAAAGACTAATGGCATTTGATAATTCATAAACAACGATGAAATAACAAGTAAAGGAGAAACAAACATCGCCACCTGTAAGGATGAACCTATTGCAATTTCAACCGAAACTCCAATTTTGTTTTTATATGCCATAACCACTGCTGACGCATGTTCTGCTGCATTTCCAACAATAGCTACCACAATAATTCCGATAAATAAGTCTGACCATCCAAATTTCTGACCAACCGTTTCAAATGTATGTACTAGATGTTCTGAGATATAAGCGACTGCAACAGTTGCTAGGAGCAAAATAAGAGTTGCTTTTCCTTTTGACCATTCAGCTTCTTCATGCTCTTCCTCTTTTTTTTCCTGTTCCTTCGCATATACACCACGATGGGTCACTAATTTAAAGAAGAGTGCAGCTAAATAAAGAATCATTAAAATGATCGAAACCCCAATACTTAATGTCATCGTCCTATCTAGATTCATATCCATTGAAAAAATTTCTGGTATAACAAAAGCCAATACAATCGCAAAAATTAATAAACCAGAATTATGTCTAGCATCATACACATTAAAGTTTTGGCGCTTATATTTTAACCCTCCAGTAAAAAATGACAGGCCACCTACAAGCAATAAGTTTCCAATTACAGATCCCGTTAATGATGCCAATACTACTTCGACTAGCCCTGCCTGTAAAGCAAACAATGAAATAATGAGTTCAACTGCATTCCCAAATGTTGCGTTTAATAATCCTCCAATACGGGGACCAGCAAGAATCGCTAAACTTTCAGTTGCCCGTCCAATTATTCCTGCAAGCGCAATAATTGTAATACAATATATGATAAATAAGACTACCTCATTCCAATGCAAATAACTTCCTATGACCGAAATTGGCACCCCTATTATAGTTAAAATAAAAAATATACGGTTAACCATTCTAATCCTCCTAAAACCAGCAGTTATTTCAACACCCGTTACTAATACTTTTAATTTTGGATTAATAAGCTGACATACGATTCTCGTTAATCACTTTAATCAAAATGATTCTCCTACCTTCTAGCTTATACAATTCAAAAAAAATTAGTTTACTTTTCTTTTAAAAAATAGTTGGTATTGTAAATACTTTTTAAACCTTTATAATTAAAATTATTTTATTCGAAATCTTCAAACAACTGTTTGCTTTTTTCAACTTAACCGGCTTATACAAAAGGAGGTTTGATATAAAGGATTTGGAATTTGGTAGAAATGGAAAAAGTATTCAAGATTCTGAAGAAATGCTTAAAGCCAAAATTTCTAAAGGGGGATAAAAAATTGTCATTCTATATTATATTTATTGTAATTTGTATTATTAATATAATTGTTTCTTTAATATCACAAAAAGAACCAAAAAAAATGTTAATTATATCTGGAAATACAGTAATGTTTTTGTGTGCACCAATTGTGTTATTCACTACTCTTTTTATATATGGTGGAATTGGCGGTGGAGCTGCTGGGGTTCTTTTTGGGTTAGTAACTTTTATCAATGGTTTGATAATTTTATTAATAGGATTATTCAAGAAGGATTACGTGCATTAGAAATAAAGGATATTAATCCTGAAGAGAGGTCTTGTTCATGTATAGATATGCTCTTTCCCCTTCTCACTCATAGTGACTAATTTCTAATAATTTTTCTTTCATTCAAAAACGAGGATAGATCCAACGTTAATAAGTAGAAATAATATTAAAAGGTTATCCACATTTAATAATTTATATGGATAACCTTTGTTTTATACACTAATTTATCCACACAAAAAATGTCATTTTTCATTTTTGATGTAGGATGTTTGATTAAACCTGTGAATAATCTTAGAACACGTTAAAAATGGTCTTACTTATTCACACTTTTCTTTTGCTTCTTAACTTTTTTCCACAGCATATTAAATAATACAAACCCAACTAGCGCTCCAATTGAATCAAGAATAACATCTTGAACAAGAGGTGTTCGATCTGCTGTAAACATTTGATGAAATTCATCCGAAGATGCATATACCACAGAAAATACAAATCCAAGATATTTAATCGATGGTTTATAGAAGTTAATTAATCTAGTTGTAAAAAAGCATAGTAAAAGATAGATTGTAAAATGCGATAACTTTCGAATAAAAAATTCTGTAAACCCTGGTACGCCAAGGGCATCAATACTTACAACTTCTTTAGCATATGTAAAATGAACAAAATTAAAATGTTTAACTATCCCAGCTAAGAACGATAAATGGCTTAATTCTGGACGAATATCCTGTTTCCCATATGGTTGAGAAGAAGAATAAAAAATAAGTCCTGCTATAAACAGAACTGGAGCATAATAAAGAAAAAATACTTTTAATTTGGACATTGTAAACTCCTATAGTTTTTTTTATTTCTATTAAATTATCTGGTTAATTATAGCACTTGAATGTAGCTTTCTTTACTTTTTGTAAAAAAATAAAAACTGTTTTCGTATACATTAAGATTGTTGTTTTTAGGTTTTGTAATTTAAAAAACAGAAGTTGATTGGAACGGAAGGTTGCTCGACTCCTGTGGGAGATGCGGGAAGGCTGAGACCCCGCAGGAGCATATGCGACGAGGAGGCTCAGCTCACGCCCCTAGGAAAGCGAGCATCCCTACGTTCCAATCTTACACATACTTAAAAACCAAGAAAAAAGCTGATAATCGTTAAATTATCAGCTTTTTATCATTTATTTCAACTTTCTTGTGTTAGAGCTAATTCACGATCTTTTTCTCTTTCAGCAGGTGTCAATTTATTATAATGTGTTAAGAATTCTTGGTAATGATCTGCTACATCATTTATCTCACCAAATTCTTTTACTTTTCCGTAATGAATCCACAAACCTTTTGTACAGAAATCTCTAACTTGTCCTAATGAATGACTAATAAAGAAAATCGTTTTTCCTTCTTCTTTAAATTCATTCATTTTATCTAAACATCTTTTTGTAAATGTTGGGTCCCCTACAGATAATGCTTCGTCAATTACAAGAATATCTGGGTCAATATTTACGGAAATTGCAAAGCCTAATCGAGACTTCATACCACTTGAATATGTTTTAACAGGCTGATTCATAAATTTCCCAATTTCTGCAAATTCAATAACTTTAGGGATAATTTCTTTAATTTCCTTTTTCGTAAGCCCCATCATTAAGCCTTTTAGCTCAATATTTTCTAAACCAGTTAATCGAATATCTAAACCAGCTGCTATGGCAATAAGTGCTGCAGTACCATTAACCTCTGTTTCTCCTTCATTTGGCAATGTTACCCCTGAAATTAAATTAGACAAAGTACTTTTACCAGAACCATTTAATCCAATGATCCCAACGATTTCACCTTTTTCAATTTCAAAAGAGACATTGCGCAAAGCATAATGATACTCACCTGACTTACCGCCAAAGAATAAGTCTTTAATTCGATCAGTTGGTTTATTGTACATTTTAAATTTTTTCGTTACGTTCGTAAATTTTACTTTATATTCCATATTGTACATTCACCTTTTATAAGTAGTCTACAAACTGCCTTCTAAATTTCACATGAGCAGCTGCTCCAACAATAAATAACACGATTACAACGCCCCAAAAATAGAGTGAATATTTGGAGAGAATATATGAAGGTTCATTATATAATAACACTTTCCGATACCCTTCAACGATATAATAAAACGGATTTATCTTCATCAGCTTCTCTGCTAGTGAGTTAGAATGTGGTGCCCATAGAATTGGTGTTAAATATAACAGCATTCTCGTTATTGATTGAATGAGCAAATGAATATCTCTTAACATTGTCGACAATGTAGAAGTTAAAAACGAAAGTGCAATTAACAAAATCGTATTTGCTATTGCAAAATATGCCAATCCCCAGAACGAAATATAAGAAATTCCTCTTGTCAAAATCACTTCGATAAATAAGACAACCATTAAGAATAAATGCGTATAGAAACGGGACATAACAACATACGTTGGAATGATACTTAATGGAAAGTTCATTTTTGATACAGTCCCTAAACGAGCGTATATTGAGTTTGAACCTTGAAGAATAGCGGCACTAATATAGAACCAAGGAATCAAACCACAAAGCATCCAAGTTAAGAATGGAATTCCATTAACAGCATGTCCTTTACGAATTCCTGCACCGAATACGAACCAATAAACAGCAATTTGAAGAAGTGGGTTTAAAAATACCCAAACCATACCTAATTGACTATCAGCGTATTCTTTCTTTGTTTCATATGCTGATAATCGTCCAATTAGATACAAGTTTTTAAATTGTTCTTTTATTACAGTTGTCATTGCTCTCATTTTGAATCCTCGTCTCCGTTAACAGCTAAATATAAGTTTCCAAAATTCACTACTTGCATTTTTGAATCTCCTATTTGTTTAACACAATTACGTGTATCAAACAGAACAGGCTGCTCCATCAAATCTGCTAAAGTATTGTAATCTGCATGTTTAAATTCGTCATGGTCAGTTAAAATAACAATTAGATGTGCATCTTTTACTGCTTCCTCAGCAGAAACTAATTCAATTCGATCACTCACTACATGTGGATCATGTATTGAAACAGTTAGTCCTTCTTCTTTTAAAAGTTTAATTACTTCCATTGAAGGACTTTCACGCATATCATCTACATTTCCTTTATAAGTAACGCCAAATGCAGCAATTTTTGGATTCGTATATCCTTTTGTTAATTTTTTTACATTTTCAACAACATAAGATGGCATCGATACGTTAGTATCACGAGAAAGTTTTATGATACTTGCTAGCCCTGGTGCCTTTGCAACGATGAAATAAGGGTCTACCGCTAGACAATGACCTCCTACTCCAGGACCAGGCGAGTGAATATTTACACGTGGATGTTTATTTGCCATATTAATAACATCTAACACATTAATATCTAATGAATTACATACTTTTGTTAATTCATTTGCAAGTGCAATATTAACATCACGGAACGTATTTTCCATTAACTTAGACATTTCAGCAGTCTTTGCATCCGTTTTAACAATTTCACCTTTTACAAATAAACTATACACTTCTGCTCCTGCATTTGCACAAGCAGTTGTAATTCCACCAACAATGCGATTATTGTAAATCAGTTCGTTCATGATTTGTCCAGGTAATACACGCTCTGGACAATGCACTAAGAAAATATCTTCACCAACTACAAAACCAGCCTCTTCAACAAGTGGTTTGACAAAGTCATCCATACTTCTTGGAGCAATTGTTGATTCTACAATTAACACATTACCCTTTTTAAGAAATGGAATAACTGATTTAGTTGCACTTAGTACATAAGATAAATCGCAAGACAAATGTACATCATTAAGATTTGGAGTTGGCACTGCAATAATAAATACATCTGCTTCTTCCGGTGTTAATGAAGCTCTAAAGTTTCCGCTCTCTACTACTTCCTTTACAACTTCACCTAGACCAGGCTCTTCAATATGAATTTCTCCATGATTTAATTTATCAATAACGTTTTGTTGAAGATCCACACCAACAACGTGTGCACCATATTTTGCAAACATAGCAGATGTAGGAAGTCCAATATAGCCTAAACCCATTGTTACGATTTTCATTTATAAACTACCTCTTTCAACATAATTACTTAGTTCCTTCTATTATGAACTAAGTAGAGAACTAAATACTTCATGTAAATCGAATAAAGAAAAATAAAAATTAGTTATCTATTTGGCTTGAAATGTAGTTTATCTACTATATTATATCCAATTAATAGAGACATCCTTACAAAGTCAATACCATTCTTCATTGTAATTGAGTCATTTTTACTTTTCAACAGAAATCTACGAATTTTAGAGTTTGCTACAAATCTACTTATGAAAATTTATCAGTAAAATAACCATTAAACTGACTTTTTTCCTATATGCAGAGAAAGGTAAAAAGCAGTGGAATATTCCCTTACTTTTTACCTTAAACTAATCATATGTCCTGAAATTTATTGTGCTACAGCTTTGTCTTTGCCGTAAAGCACTTTTTCATAAATTTTTATAAAAATTTTCTTTTCTTCATTCCAATTATACTTATCACGAGCTTTCAAGCAGTTTCTGCTCATTTCTTCTCGAGTTTCGGGATGATCTAATAAATAATTGACACCATCTGCTATTGATGTAACCTCATGGGAATCTACACAAACCCCAGTATACTCTCCTTCAACTACCTTTTGGATTTCAGGGAAGCTACAAGCAACAGCTGGGACACCACTCATCATATATTCAAATAACTTATTTGATGAAGCTGAGTAGTGATTGAAGTTAATGTTATTTAAAACTTGAAATCCTAAATAAGCATTGCGAGTATAGTTCAATAATTCATCAACTGGTACTTTCGAAATAAATTTCACTTTGTCTTCTAATTTCAATTCATCAACAAGTTTAAGAAGATCGGGTTTAATTTTTCCATCACCAATAAAAACAACTTTTCCACGTTTAAAAAGTGGCGTAGCTTTTACGATTAATTCTAATCCTCGGCCCTTTTGGATGCCACCTTGATAAAGAAGAATTGGTTCGCTTTCATCAATTCCTAATTCTTTGTGTAGGTTAATTGCTGCGCTTTCCTCTGGTCTAGAAACAAAAGGATAATTGTGAATAACCTCTGGATAAGGGATATCGTATAATTCTTGCGTGTATTTTGCTCGCGTATTATTTTCATGAATCATAATATCAATATACTTAATAAGAAATTTCTCAATTTTTCCGAAGATCGGATTCTCATAACCTGATCGGCTAGATTGAACTTCATGAGAATCATAGATTAACTTACTACGCTTAAAAAGTTTTGCACAAACAACACCTTGTGGAAGAGTGTTTAAATCATTGCTATGGTATACATCATAGTTTTTCCTTAAACCATAATACATCATCTCTAGTATGCTATACCCTCTATTTGAAGCAATTCGTACATATCGATTTCCTAATATGAAGATTAACGCTGCAACTAGAATCATCCAAGGTGAAATATAAAATACACTTGCAATCACAAGTAATAAAGCAATTAATTTTGTAAAGATATTTAACTTAACATATTTCATTATGTTATCGCACAATGTAAAAGGAAAATGCAGCAAGCCAGGTAATTTACTATTTACGCGAATGACTTGAAACCCTTCCTCACGCATTTCACGTTTTGGCAGATCAGGATTTTCAAAATCATGAAGTGCAATTAAATCTACTTCATACCCTGCTTCAACTAATGCTGAATTCTCCCTTAGTACACGTGCATCATTGGTAAAGTGGTTAAAAACAAAAGCACAAACTTTCTTACTCATGGATATCCTCCATTACATTTATTAACACATTAATATTTGTTTTCCATCTTAAGTGCTCATAAGCATATTTGTAGCCATTTTCGCCAAGCTCTTTTCTTAATTGCTTGTCCTTTGCTAGCTTCATAATATTTTGCACTAATTCATCTACTGTATTTCTTTCAGAGACAATCCCACAATTTGCAGTTGTAATGATCTCTTTTGCATAGCCTAAAACGTCACCAATGATCGGCTTTTTAACGCACATATAATCAATAATTTTACCAGGAAGTACCGTCTTAAATACTTCTTGATCAACAAGACTTACATACGCAATGTCTGACTTTGCTACGAGATCCATTGTCTCTTTTCTAGATTTAGCAGAATGTAATGTGACATGGTGTAATTCTTTTTCTTCAATTACATTTTGTAATTCTTTTACATGATGACCATAGCCTACAATTGTAAATCGAATTGCTTTTTCTTCTTTTAAAGCTACTGCAACTTGAATCAACTTTTGAATGTCTTGAGCAAGACCTAAATTTCCTGTATAGATAACTTCAATCGTATTTTCTTTTTCATCAATAAATGAATTGTGAGATAGCTCTTCTTCCGTTAATGAATTTGGCATGAAGCTAATTTTCTCCTGAGGTACACCTTTTGAAGTCATATAATTGATGAAACTACGACTATTTACAATAATTCTCGTTGCTTTACGATAAAGTAAGCTTTCTATTTTATATGCAGTCGATAAAATGAAACGATTTGTAAAAACTTTTACTCCTGTTAATGACTCTGGCCATAAATCCCTTACATCTAAAATTAAATCTGTTTTTAGTCTCCATTTAGCTATTAATCCTGCTACTCCTACAAAAATAGGTGGAGATGTCACAAATATAACATCATATTCTTTTTTTAATTTAAAAATCTCAGCAATAAAACGTAGCATTACCTCTAAATAAAGTACTAGTCTTTTGACAATACTACCTGAGTGACTTTTTATAGAAGGATCAATACGAATAACTTCTTCTTCATCGATCATCTCTTCATTCCAAAACCGTTCATCTTGATACATTTCAGGATTTGGATATCTAGGATGTAATGTGAGTACCTTCACATCATACTGCTTCTCTTTTAGCTCTAAATATATATTTTTCATCCTGTTAGCAGCACTTCCAATTTCCGGATAGAAATGCTGAGACATTAACAATACTTTTTGTTTTTTTTGACTCATCCCTATTCACCCCCGTAAAAAACTTTATAGAACAAATAATTGATTTCCATTAATCCTATTGAACTCTATAAATATCAATCGTAATAAATTTAATTTTCAAGGCTCACTTTTTTTTACAAAACAAGTGCTATTTTAACATAATTAGAATGAACGTACCATGAATTGCTAATTTTTTTCTCTTAGATACAATGTCCTAGTTAGTTTATCTTTAAAAATATGATAAAATGTCGACTAGAGGAGATTCTTCTGATATTATTAACTTATTTTATAATCTAATCTTGTGATTGGCTGAATGTGTGAAAGTAGGGGGATTTTAAAATAGAATACTCTATTTCTTCTATATTTAACCATCTTGGCGAAAAAATATAAAATTCTAATTTGACGAGCAATGTCGAGTACCTCTAACATTATACAGTGGAGATAGAAGACGTTTGAGCATCGTACTTTATACAACTAAAAAAAGTAGGTGAACCTTTTATGATTTATGCAGAAATACTTGCAGGTGGA
Source organism: Gottfriedia endophytica (assembly GCF_017814275.1). Taxonomy (GTDB): domain Bacteria; phylum Bacillota; class Bacilli; order Bacillales; family Bacillaceae_G; genus Gottfriedia; species Gottfriedia endophytica. Next base: position 97,937 of record NZ_JAGIYQ010000008.1, on the reverse strand, counting down.
AAAGGAACGCGCATGGGTAATGTGAGCATGCCAAAACAATTCTTAACATTAAACAACCGACCAGTTATTATCCATACAATCGAAAAGTTTCTTTTAAATGAAAACTTTGTAAAAATTATTGTTGTTTCTCCAAAAGAATGGATTCAACATACGAAAGATATTATAAAAAAACACATTGGTGTAGAAGATCGTGTAGTCGTTGTTGAAGGCGGGCATGATCGTAACGAATCAATTATGAGCGGTATTCGCTATATTGAAAAAAACCATGGGATTAATGATGATGATGTAGTTATTACACATGATGCTGTTCGTCCATTTTTAACTCATCGTATTATTGAAGAAAATATTGAAGCTGCTCTGAAATATGGTGCGGTTGACACAGTAATTGAAGCAGTTGACACAATTATTCAATCGAATGATGGTGACTCAATTAGTGACATTCCAGTTCGAAATACAATGTACCAAGGTCAAACGCCTCAAAGCTTTAACATAAAAAAACTAACTACTCACTACAATGAATTAAGTGATGAGCAAAAAGCAATTTTAACTGATGCTTGTAAGATTTGTTTATTAAAAGGTGACAAAGTTAAGATTGTTAAAGGTGAAGTATTCAATATTAAAATTACAACACCATACGATCTAAAAGTAGCGAGTGCTTTATTGAAGGAGCAGGTGGCAAAATGATAAACCAAATTTATCGTTTAGTTTCTGCTAAACAAATTGAAATTACGTACAAAGAACAATCTCTCCAATCAGATAGTATTGTTGTTCGTCCAACACATCTTTCAATTTGTGCTGCAGACCAACGCTATTATACGGGAACTCGCGGAAAAGAAGCGATGGCTAAGAAATTACCTATGTCTCTCATTCACGAAGGGATTGGAAAAGTTGTTTATGATCCAAAAGGTGAATTTAAAACAGGGACACAAGTCGTTATGATCCCAAACACACCAACTCAAGTAGATGATGTGATTGCAGAAAATTATCTTCGCTCTAGCAAATTCCGTTCGAGTGGATTTGATGGATTCATGCAGGACTATGTATTCTTAGATCGTGACAGAGTTGTCCCATTATTTGAAGGAATCAACCCTCAGGTTGCTGCATTTTTGGAATTAATTAGTGTAAGTATGCATGCGATTGTCCGATTCGAAGAAAGATCACATAAACGTCGAAGCTCTTTCGGAATTTGGGGTGACGGAAACTTAGGTTTTATCACTTCATTAATTTTGAAAAAACGTTATCCAGAAAGTAAAGTGTATGTATTTGGAAAAAACCATTCTAAACTTAGTTACTTCTCATTTGTGGATGAAGTTTATCAAATTGATGAAATTCCACCAACTGTTCAATTTGATCACGCGTTTGAATGTGTAGGTGGTCAAGGTAGTCAATATGCAGTTGAGCAAATTATTGATTATATACACCCTGAAGGCGCAATTGCTTTACTTGGTGTTTCAGAATATCCTGTAGAGGTTAATACTCGTATGGTTCTTGAAAAGGGCCTAACATTAATCGGTAGCAGTCGTAGTGGTCGAGTTGACTTTGTTGAAACAGTCAATTTCTTAGATCAACATCGTGATGTTGTTGATTATTTAGAAACACTTATTGGACAAGTAAGTGAAGTGAAAAATATTACAGACATTCAAAATGCTTTTGAACGTGATTTAACAAGCAATTGGGGAAAAACTGTGATGGAGTGGAAGATTTAATTCCATAATAATTCATGTATAGAGATGTAAGCATATCGGATACTATTACAAAAACATCTCTCTACAAAAAGAGGGGGGGAAACATTCCCCTCTTTTTTAAGGACTTATCTTTTATCCCACATTATCGGGGAGTAATACCTTCTCCTCAAGATTGAGATAGACGAAGAAGGATTAACTCCCCGTAAAAGGGATTGGCCGGGTTAACCATAAGTGTGGGATGAAACTTCCCCATTTATGGAAGTTCCACTTTATCGTATGATTATTTATGCATAGCAAATTATATAAATAATACAGATCGTTGTTTTACAAGCAAGAAATTATTTAAATAATTTCTGAAACATAATTATATTGATTTTTTATAGAGGAGAAAATAAGTAATGAACTTTGAAGTTGTCATTCAATCTACAGTTGAAAATGCAAAAGTAAGTATAATTACACCTGTATACAATGTAGAAGCATATTTAGAAGAAACATTAGAATCACTTTTAACTCAAACATTAACACCGATTGAGTTGATTTTAGTTGATGATGGTTCAACTGATCGTAGTGCTGATATTATTATTGAATATGCAAAAAAATATTCAAACATAACCTTCGTAAAGCAAAAGAATGCTGGACCAGGGCAAGCTAGAAATAGAGGTATTGAATTAGCTACAGGTGAATTTATAAGCTTTGTTGATTCGGATGATTTACTACCTAAAAATGCTTTAGAAAAAATGTATACCGCTGCAATAAGAGAAAATGCAGAGGTTGTCACTGGTGCATCTCTAAGCTTTAACAGCACTCGAACTTGGTATATCGCTAGTCATTATGATAATGGCGTATATACTCCAGGTGAAAAAAGCCTAGTACGTAACCCAGAATTATTATATTCACTAGGGCCATGTAACAAAATGTTTAAAACTGACCTAGTTAAATCTATTTCATTCCCAGCAGATGTTCACGTTACAGAAGACCATCCTTTTATTATAGAAGCTTATCTTCGTGCTAATAAAATCTACACTGTTGATAAAGTGATTTATAAATATCGCTCACGTGAAGAGGACGATAATTTATCTTTATCCCAAATTGTTCGAGTTAACTCTCCAAGGGTTATGAAAAACATTTTAACAAGTCTTTCTTATTCTGATGCACTATGGAAAAGCTTAATAAAAAATGAAGTAGAACGTATTGAATTAATGTCTGCTTATTACCATCGCATTATCATTGCCGATATGTGGCCAGCCTTAATGAGTGGTATTAGAAACAAAGACAGTGCAGCACAAAAAGAAACCTTTGAACTAATGCTTGATTGGATTAAATCATTAGATCGCAGCCTCTTTAATAAAGTGCCTTCTTTACCGCGTATTCTAACTTTTGAGGTTGCTATGCGTTATGAAATGCTAAGCAATGAAGCGAAACAACTTCATTTACAATGGCTTAAAGTTTGGGAGAAGTTATCCGACCCAGGAACAATGCATAGCTTAAAAAACTCAAACAAATCCAAAGAAGTTTTTCTATGTCTAAAAGCTGTTCAAAAAAATAGTATTAGTCCATTAGAAAACTATACTCGTAAATTCAGATTACGTAGAAAAATCCAACGGGTGACAAGTCGTTTTCAAAGCTCGTTTGCTCGTCATATTGTTTTCCGACTTGCAAGTATGTTACCTGTAAAAAATACAATTGTTTTTGCTTCGAATAAATCAAAAGGATTAGATGATTCATATCCATTTGTTTACGAACAAATTAAACAACTTCGTCCATCATACAAAGTAGTTGATGATTTCTTTAAAAAGCGTGATTTTAAAGGATTATGTCGTACTTACTATCAATTTGGACGTGCAAAATATGTTATTTTAAATGATTATCACCGCCAACTTTATAAAATGAAGCTGCGTAAAGAAACAGAAGTTATTCAAATGTGGCATGCATGTGGGGCATTTAAAAAGTTTGGTCATAGTGCTGTTGGATATGCAGATAGTAATACAACTGAATTTGAAAACCGTGCACATCAATCTTATACAAAAGTTGTTGTATCGTCTAAAGAAGTTGTACCATTTTATGCAGAAGCTTTTAAAGTTGATCCTAAAAATGTTCTTCCTCTTGGATTGCCAAGGACTGATGTTTTTTATGATAAAGAAGTAAGAGAATTTGTTACTGATAAATTCCTTGGTTCTTATCCGCTACTGAAAAACAAAAAAGTCATTACGTACGCTCCTACATTCCGTGGAAATCCAAAAGAAAGAAAAGCATTTAATTTACAGCTAGATTTATCAAAGATGGCTCAAGAATTAAGTAAAGACTACGTTTTAGTATTAAAATTGCATCCTGCAGTTAAGAAAAACGTGATTATCCCTGATAAAGCAAGAAACTTCGTAATCGACTTAAGTGATCAAGATATTAATGAAGTTCTGATGATGACAGATATTTTAATCAGTGACTATTCTTCATTAGTATTCGAATATGCAACTTTAGAAAGACCATTAATCTTCTATGCATATGATTACGAAAATTATATGAAAGAACGTGCATTCTTCTACGATTATGAAGACTTCGTTCCAGGACCAATCGCAAAAACAACAGGCGAAATCATTGAATTAGTTCAAAAAAATGAGTTTGATTTAGAAAAAGTTAAAGAATTTAATAGACGCTTTAACGAGTACCAAGATGGACAATCTTCAAAACGCTTTGTTGAAACATTAATTAAATAAACTAGAAAAGTGTAGTAGACTCGCTTAGCTCCGAAAGACATTGGAGCAATAACCAGATGAAGTGCGCATTTCACTTCAACTGGTTATTGCGAAATGGCCGAGGAGCTAGTCTACGGAACTAGACAAAAAAGGCTATTTTCATAAACATTGTTGTTATTTTAGAATGCGTTGGTTGATTACAACTCCAGGTTGCTCCCTTTCCGTGGGGCGTGAGCTGAGCCTCCTCGGAAAGCCTGCGGGGTCTCAGCCTTCCCGCTTTTCCCACAGGAGTCTCGCACCTTCCGTTGTAATCAACTTTTATCTTTAAAATTAAAAGTCTAAAAGCAACAATCTTTTAGAAAAGAGCATAAAAAAAGACCATTTCAATCATTCGAGTTAGATAGACTCTCGAACAACTGAAATGGTCTTATTTTTTATTATTTTTTGAAGTGTTGTAAAATAGCCTCAACAATTCTTCTTGATGCCTCACCATCACCGTAAGGATTTGAAGCTTTTGCCATTTTCGCATGCGCTTCCTCATCTGATAATAATTCATCTGCAAGCGAGAAAATTACTTCTTCGTCTGTACCAGCAAGTTTTAGTGTACCCGCTTCAATGCCTTCTGGACGTTCTGTTGTATCACGTAATACTAAAACAGGTACACCAAGTGAAGGTGCTTCTTCTTGAACGCCTCCTGAATCAGTTAGGATTAAATAAGCACGTGAAGCAAAGTTGTGGAAATCAATTACATCTAATGGTTCAATTAAATGAATTCGTGAATCATTCCCTAGAATATCATTTGCAATTTCACGAACAACAGGATTCATATGGACAGGATAGACAACTTGAATATCACTATATTTTTCGACAAGGCGTTTAATCGCTCTAAACATGTTTCGCATTGGCTCGCCTAAATTTTCACGACGATGAGCAGTCATTAATACAAGTCGGTCATTTCCTAATTTGTCTAAAACAGGATGTGAATACTCTTCTTTTACAGTTGTTTTTAATGCATCAATTGCTGTATTCCCAGTTATAAAAATTGTTTCTTCCTTTTTATTCTCATTAAGTAAGTTTTGAGCAGCCATTTTCGTAGGTGAAAAGTGTAAATCTGCCATTACACCAGTTAATTGACGATTCATTTCCTCTGGATATGGAGAATACTTATCCCATGTACGTAGACCAGCTTCTACATGGCCAATCGCAATTTGATTGTAAAATGCTGCTAAGCTTGCGATAAAAGTTGTCGTTGTATCACCATGAACAAGGACAATATCAGGTTTCACTTCTTGCATGACTGAATTTAATCCTTCAAGACCTCTTGTTGTTACATCAATTAGTGTTTGACGGTCCTTCATAATATTCAAATCGTAATCAGGAGTAATTTTGAAGATTTCAAGTACTTGATCAAGCATTTGACGGTGCTGTGCAGTAACAGTCACTATTGATTCAATTTGATCATTATATTTCTCTAATTCCAGAACAAGAGGTGCCATTTTGATAGCTTCCGGTCTTGTCCCAAAAATGGTCATAACTTTAATTGTCATTGTGGAAACTCCTTTATGCATTTACTAGTTATTATTTTACTCCAAACTCAAAATGAATGAAATCTTATCTTTTCTACATCCCGTTATATACTAACAACAGAAATAGTAACTATTACAGTATACCTATTCTTCCTTCCTCATAAAAACACAAAAAAATCAGCTACCTTGTAAACCATAAAGTAGCCTTTTGCTTTTTCCTATATACTATTAACTGTTTCGTAAAGTTTGTCGCTATTTAACAATATGACAAGTTGATTTTCGCTCCAGGATGCTTGCTTTCCGTGGGGCGTGCGGTGAGCCTCCTCGTCGCTATCGCTCCTGTGGGGTCTCACCTGTCCCGCTGCTCCCACAGGAGTCTCGCACCTTCCGCTCCAATCAACTTCTTAATCAACAGTTTGTTTAAACAAAATCTTTTTAAAAAAAATAATCTATTAAAAAAGATCCTTAATGTTTATTTCTGAAATCCAATTGGATTATTCTTATGCCAGTTCCAAGCAGTTTGAATTATTTCTTCTAGATTATATTTCGTCTTCCAGTGTAAGTTATTGTATATTTTTTCTGAAGAAGCTATTAAACTCGCAGGATCTCCAGGGCGACGATCACCTATTATTACATTAGCTTTTATTCCTGTTACTTTTTCACACATCTCTATTATTTCTTTCACAGAGTAGCCCTGACCATTTCCTAAATTATATGTTTCTGTTAATTGATTATTTTCTAATAAGCTCTTTAAGGAAAGGATATGAGCCTCCGCTAAATCCGTGATATGAATATAATCTCTAATACAAGTACCATCATGAGTTGAGTAATCATCACCGAAGACCGTAATATTTTCTCGTTGTCCTAATAAATGCTGTAAAATGATTGGAATTAAATGACTTTCAGGCGTATGGTCTTCTCCAATTTCACCTGTTACATGTGCTCCGGCTGCATTAAAATAGCGTAACACTACATAAGAAAGTCCATAAGCTAAGTGACAATCGTGTATCACTTTCTCAACCATTAACTTTGATTGTCCATATGGATTGATAGGATTTGTTTCTGTACCTTCTGTTATTAGATCAACATTTGGAATTCCATATGTTGCAGCAGTTGATGAGAAGATAAACTTCTTCACGTCGTGTTGCAGCATAACTTCTAATAAGGTTAATGTTGCTGATACATTATTTTGATAGTATTTAAGTGGGTTTATTACTGACTCTCCTACTAAACTATTAGCAGCAAAGTGCATTACCGCCTCAATTTGATAAGTTGAAAATACGTGATTTAATACCTCTAAATCTCCTAGATTCCCTTCAACAAATACAGCACGCGAGTCAACTGCATCTCGATGCCCTGTTGATAAATTATCTAACACGACAACCTGATACTGTTGATCTAATAATTCTCTTACTGAATGACTACCAATATACCCTGCTCCACCTACGACTAGAATCATATTTTTCATCTCTTTCTATCGATTTTTTTCATTAATACAACCTTTGATTTTTTTTAACTTATCTAATTCTATTGTAACGCCAATTGTTGACGAAGCTGTGTTGCAATATGATCTTGTTCCTCTTTAGGTACTTGTAAATAGTAAATACCGTCAATTTTTGTACCCTTACCGGTAATTTGGACTTCATTCACATTTGAAGCTGCATCCTTGTAGTCCTTTTGAATTGCAATCATGTCATTCAAGGTTAGATTCGTTTCGATATTGTTTTGTATTGCTTTTAAAACATCATTATAAGAAGTAAGGGTTGAGACTGAAGCACCTTTTTTTAAAACTGCTTCTATCACTTGTCGTTGGCGCATTTCACGTCCAAAATCACCACGTGCATCTAGCTTACGCATTCTTGAATAGCTTAGGGCTTCATTCCCGTTCAAATGAAGTTTGCCCTTCTTAAAATGATTACCTTCATAAGTAAAATCAAGATCATTGTCTACATCTACGCCACTCACTGCATTAACAATATCTTTAAAACCTTCCATATTAACTTTAATATAATAATCAATTGGAATATTCAAGAAATTTTCCACAGTATTAACAGCCATTTGTACACCACCAAAAGCATATGCATGGTTAATCTTATCTATTTTTCCTTTTCCAACAATTGTTGTTCTTGTATCCCGAGGAATACTGACCATTTCCGTTCTATTATCAGTTGGATTTACAGTCATTAAGATCATTGAATCTGAACGTCCTACATCTCCAGGGCGATGATCAACCCCCAGTAATAAAATTGAAAAAGGTTGTTTTTTCTCTACACTTACCTGTTCCTCACGTTTATCGCTCTTCTTAATTGGTTTATGAATCACTTCAGTTGTTTTTTGAATGTCAGTATAAATTGTATAAGCATATACACCAACACCTACTAAGATTAATCCAATAAAAACAATAAATGCAATGAAAACCTTCTTCATTTTTGACATTATTCCTTCTCCTCTATTTTATTTATTATCTCAACTTCTGAAAAGAAAAGGATACATTCTTAATTAATGACTCTTTTAACCAACATTATTACTATTCACGAAAATCCGCTCCCTTTCTGTTGATACCCTGTCTAAAATAAACTATTTAAAAACAATACAAAATATAACTGAACCTAATGAATAAAAGCAGGATTCCTTTACGAATATATTCATATTCGAACGGATTGTCCTGCTAGATTGTTATGAAAGCATAGTTACGATATCTTTTTTAATTGATTCTAATTTATCAATACTATTTTCAAAAGAATTACCTTTTACACCAAAATAAAATTTGATCTTTGGTTCAGTACCAGAAGGACGTAAGCAAAACCATGAGTCATCTGTAAGAATGTATTTCAATACATTTGATTTTGGTAGATGAATGTCATTTATTACACCATCTTCTACAATCGTCTGTGTGCTATTTTTGTAATCTTCAATTATTTTAATTTGCATTCCCGCTATTTCATTTGGTGGATTCGTACGGAAGTTGCTCATCATTGCTTGAATTTGTTCTGCTCCATCTTTCCCCTTTAAGGTGATTGACAATAAATCTTCTTTAAAGAAACCATATTTCTCAAAAATCTCCAACAAACCATCGTAAAGTGTTTTACCTTGTGACTTATAAAAAGCTGCCATTTCACAAACAAAAAGTACAGACTGAACTGCGTCTTTATCACGTACAAAATCACGTATTAAATAACCATAACTTTCTTCATATCCAAACTGGAATTCGTATTCTCCAGTCGTTTCATATTCTTTAATTTTCTCCCCAATAAACTTGAAGCCAGTTAGCGTATCAACTGTATGGACACCAAATGTTTTCGCAATCTCGCGGCCCATTTCAGACGTAACAATTGTTTTTAACACTACTGCATTTTCAGGCAATATACCAAGTGCTTTCTTTTGACTAAATAAATAATCCAGCATCAATGCACCTGTTTGATTACCTGTTAAAACTGTAAACTCACCTTCAAAATTTCGAACAGCGACACCTAAACGATCTGCATCAGGGTCAGTAGTAATTAGCACATCTGCATTCACTTTTTCACCATATTGAATAGCTAATTCGAAAGCAGCATGCTCCTCTGGGTTAGGAGATTTTAGAGTTGTAAAATTAGGATCAGGTAATTCTTGTTCTTTTACAACTGTCACATTTGTATAACCTAACATATTTAATCCTCTACGGACAGGAATGTTAGAGGTACCATGTAAAGGAGAGAAAACTATATTCAAATCCTTTCCATGCTTCTCAACTATTTCTTTATTTACAACAACTGTTTTTAACTGTTCTTGATAAGCTATATCTACAGCTTCACCAATGATTTCTAGTAATCCCTTTTTTATTAATTCATCGTTCGAAGCAACTAGAACAGTTAACTCGTCTTTAATATTATTCACATATGTAATTAATTGATCTGCCTCAGCAGGAGGTAATTGGCCACCGTCTTCACCGTATACTTTATAGCCATTGTATTCAGGTGGATTATGACTAGCCGTTAGAACAATTCCACTAAAAGCACCTAAATAGCGTACAGCAAATGATAAAACTGGTGTTGGGCGAAGGCTTTCAAATATGTATGTTTTAATTCCATGCGCACCAAGTGTTGTAGCAGCTTCAATGGCAAATTCAGGTGACTTATGACGAGAATCATAAGCAATGGCAACACCTTTACGTTTTGCCTCTTCACCTTGATCTTCAATAAATCGAGCAAGACCTTCAGAAGCCTTACGAACCGTATACACATTTAAACGGTTTGTACCAGGTCCTATTTCTCCACGCATACCACCAGTACCAAATTCTAAATTTTTGTAAAAACTATCCTCTATTAACTTATCATTTGATTTTAGTTCTTCTAATTGAGATTTTAATTCTGGATCTAGAGATGGATGGTTGTACCATCTTTCAAAATTTGTTTGGTATGCCATAAATAAACTCCTCTCATATTGAATGATTTCCCTAATTATATCCAACTTCTTTTACAGTTTCTGTCGAATTATGGTTGATGCAAATATGGATTTATTACAATAAGATAAGAAGCTTAATCATTATATATTTGTTAGTGATTTAAGAATAATATCTTATAAGAATCTACTAATAACTAGTATCTTGAAATATAGAAATTATTCCAAAATAATTAATACTGTTTTTATAAAAAATGGCACATTCTGAATATTCTGTTATATAATAGTTATTAGATAAATAAACTGTATTAAAACAGAAATCATTAAAAAAGGGAGCGATTTAAATGAGTCGAGAAGAACGTATTAATATGATCCTATTTTTAGAGCAAGTAAAAGGGATAAATAAAGAGCAATTTGTCTATATGACAGATGGTGATTTAGAACATATTTATGATACAACTTATAATCTTATGGAACTTTTAGCTGAATAGTTTAAAATCAATAATAAAAATTAAAAAAGCCAAACTGTAAAAAAGGAAGTCTCTTCATTTTAGGACTTCCTTTTTGTTGTTATATATTTTTTTAGAATAATAACTTTAATCATTCCACATCCATACGATACCCTTTTCCTTTAACCGTTCTTATTAATTTTGGAAAATCAGGATGTTCCTCAAGTTTTGCCCTCATACTATGGATGTAAATGTCAATCAATCTTCTATTTTTATTTACACGAATTAATTCCATCAACTCTTCGCGCGTGACAATTTCTCCTATTCGATTTACAAAATGAAGTAAAATTGTATACTCTCTTCTATTTAAATCAACAAGTTGCTTATTTTTATAGACAGTTTCTCTTGAAGTATAAATGGAGATTGGACCAACCTGAATAGGATGTTCCTTAAAATTAGTAGTTAGTAGTGAATACCCTCTTCTTCTCACTGCTTTTATTCTCGCAAGTAAATCTCTAGGATGGATTGTTGCTTCAACGTAATCATCAGCGCCTATCTCTAAACAAGCTGCCGATTCATACGAATCATATTTATCAGTTACCACAATGACAGGAACATTTCCTTTTTCTCTTATTCTCATACACATTGTTAATAGATCTGTTTCGTTTGCTTTATTATAGATTAATAGACATCCAATAATCATCTTCATGTGAAGTTGTTGCATAAATTCTCTAAATCGATAGTTCAAATAGCTATATTGGCCATATCGATTATTTTCTTGTAAACGGGTAAATAGATCATTATGTTCTTCTATTATGACAATTTGCTCCATAGGCCTCCTCCTTTATTTATCTGAGGGCAATTTCTTAATTAAAGACTGTTTTCGTATACATTGTTGCTATTTTAGAATGGGTAGTTGATTACTAATCTAAAAAAGTTTCAATCTTTTAGAAAAGAGCCTAATTAAGCTGCTTTCTGTTTTTCCCCTTTTTTCAACATTGTATAGTGTAGTTTTCAAAAATGGATAGTTTTCTAAATAGATTTACAAATTCTTTACGTTACGTTAAAAGTCAGTTAACTTTCTTCATTTAAAGTAAGAAATGTAGAAAAATTAATCGACTTTTTAGGAGGACTAAAATGAAACGTGGTTTGAAATTAACATTTGCAGCAATGCTAGTAACAGGAGTTATGGCAGGATGTAGTAACAATTCTGATAAGAAAGCTTCTTCTTCAGATGCAAAACAAGCTAGTCTATCTGGTACGGTAACAGCAGCTGGTTCAACAGCTCTACAACCACTTGCTGATGAAGCAGCTACAGAATTTATGTCAAAATATCCACAAGTTTCAATTACAATTCAAGGTGGCGGAAGCGGAACTGGTGTTAACCAAGTTACAGCTGGAGCAGTACAAATTGGTAACTCAGATGTACCTGCGGCTGAAAAATTAACTGATCCATCTTTAGCAAAAGACTTAGTCGAAACAAAAGTAGCTGGTATTGGCTTCTCACTTACAACAAATAAAGATGTAGGCGTTGACTCACTTACATTACAAAACATAAAAGATATCTTCTCTGGAAAAGTTACTAACTGGAAAGATGTAGGCGGTAAGGATGAAAAAATTAATGTAATTAACCGTCCAGCTTCATCTGGAACTCGTGCAGCATTTACGAAAACAGTTATGAAAGATGTAAAAATTAATGACAGCATTGGAACTGTTCAAGATTCAACTGGTTCAGTAGAAACAGCGATTAACAGTACACCTGGTTCAATTTCATATCTAGCAAACTCTTACTTAACTGGTAAGAAACAAGGCGCATTAAAACAAATTAAAATTGATGGCGTAGAACCTACTACTGAAAATATCACTGCTGGTAAATATCCATTCTACTCATATGAATATATGATTACAAAAGGTGAAGCGAAATCACCAGTTAAAGAATATATCGATTTCGTGAAAGGCGATGAATTCGCTAAGAAATTAGAAGAAATGGGCTACATCCCAGCTTCAAAAATGAATGGCTTAAAATAATTTCATATTAAATGAGAGTTGGTTTAACACCAACTCTCATAACTATTATATATATAAAAGATAGGGGTTTATCATGAAGTTCAAAAATAGAAACTTCTTTCTAAGTGAATACCTTGGACGAACACTTGTTACTTTATGTGGCTTACTAATGATTGGTATAACAATTGCCATTATTGGCTTTATTGTTAGCAAAGGAATCCAGTCATTTACTCAAAGCCATATTTCTTTATTTGATATGTTATTTTCAAAAAAATGGAGTCCAAATGATGCAACGAATCCTACTTATGGATCTCTAATATTCATTGTTGGATCTATTCTTGTTTCAGTCGGTGCTGTCATAATTGCTGCACCTATTGCAATTGCTTTAGCTGTCTTTATGAATTATATTTCTCCAAAGTTTGGTGAAAAAATATTAGTTCCTGTTTTAGAGATACTTGTAGGTATCCCTTCTGTTGTTTACGGATTACTTGGTGTGACAATACTCGTTCCATTCATCCGAAATACATTCGGCGGAGTTGGATTTAGTTTAATAGCTGGTATTATCGTACTTAGTATTATGATTTTACCTACGATTGCAAGTATTGCTTCAGATGCAGTACGTGCCGTTCCAAAGGATTATTTGGAAGCCTCTTACGGTTTAGGCTCTACAAGATGGCAAGCAATTAAATTAGCTATTGTTCCAGCAGCAAAAACGAATATCTTAACGGCAGTTGTTTTAGGTTTAGCTAGAGCATTTGGTGAAGCACTTGCTGTACAGATGGTTATTGGAAATACAATTAAGTTCCCTAATGGTATTTTCGATCCAACGGTTACGTTAACTGGTATTTTAACGATGGATATGGCAAATACGATGAATGGTACTCCATGGAATAATGCTTTATGGACTCTTGCTATGATTCTACTATTTATCTCCTTCTTCTTCATTCTCATCATACGCTTAATTGGAAGAAAAGGAGGTAAACAAGCATGAATGCAAGAACAATGAACAAAGTTTGGACAGGAATTTTTTATCTAATCGCTTCATTTGTTGTGATTTTACTTTTATTTTTAGTAAGTGAAATTATTTCTAGAGGTTGGGGCTTTTGGGATATTAATTTTCTGTTTGGAAATCCAAGTAATACTCAAGCTGGCGGGGGAATTGGACCACAGTTATTTAACTCTTTCTATATTTTAGTACTAACTTTAATTATTTCGGTTCCTATTGGATTAGGTGCAGGGATCTATTTAGCAGAATATGCAAAGCCTGGTCGCTTCTTAGGATTTTTAAGACTATGTATTGAAACACTTGCTTCTTTACCTTCAATTGTTGTTGGTTTATTTGGATTATTAGTCTTCGTTACGATGACTGGATGGGGCTATACATTAATTGGTGGAGCTTTAGCGATCTCAATCTTAAATCTTCCAAGTTTAACGAGGGTTTGTGAGACAGCATTGTTAAATGTTCCAAAAAACAGTAAAGAAGGTAGTCTTGGACTTGGAGCAACAAAATGGCAAACGATCGTTAAAATTAGTATTCCAACTGCAATTCCTCAATTAATCACAGGAATTATTTTAGCAGCTGGTAGAATATTTGGTGAAGCAGCAGCTTTAATTTATACTGCTGGCTTAACAACACCTTTCTTAAATACTCAAGCGCCAATAAATACACCAATGAATCCATTCAATATCTTTAGACCAGCAGAAACATTAGCTGTGCACATTTGGAAATTAAATTCTGAGGGAATTGTTCCAGATGCACAAGCAATTGCGGCAAAATCTGCTGCGGTTCTAATTGTAATGGTACTAGTATTTAACCTTGTTGCAAGATTATTTGCAAAGTTCATTCATAGACGTTTTACAGGCGCGAAAAGATAAATAGATAATAGCAACCTAATTTAAGGGACATATTTTTTTGAGCTACAAAATTGTGCTTAAAAAAATATGTCCCTTTTTTCTTTAATAAATGCTTGTTTTCGTAAACATTTTTGCTATTTGAGAATGCGTTAGTTGATTACAACTTCTGTCTTTAAAATTAAAAATCTCAAAAGTAACAATCTTTTAGAAAAGAGCCTTTAGAAAAGAACCTTCCACCCAAAAGGACATACTCATAGCTCGAGTATGTCCTTTTTGTACCAATTAGAATAGATCCACTTCGATCTCTACTCCAAAATGATCCGATATTACTAGTTTATTTTCACCATTAAAAATGACCTTTGATGATTTTACATTAACTTGTTTATTCGTTACTATCAGGTCAATTCGAAGGTTCTCCTTGTTTTCCTCCCATCCCTTTATTTTCCCTTTTACTGTATCGCCGCTATCTTTCTTTAGAGCCATATCAAATGTATCTATTAATCCTTTTCCTTTTAAATAGTCATAACCTTCATTTCTTACATAGGCATTATTATTAAAATCACCCATTAGGAAAAAATGGTCATGTTTATTTGCATATGAAATCAGTTGATCGAATTGTTCCGTGAAAGGCTCTTCCTTATCATGCCACCACCCTAAGTGACATGAGTAAAACGTAACTGGTTTACCCTTTACTTCAATTGTTGCCCCCACAATTCGGCGCGTTTTCCATGCATTAATCTCTTCATTTTTTGTCACAATAAAACTTTCTTTCTTAAGAATAGGATATTTGGATAATATCGCTAATCCTTCTTCATATACTTCGAAGCCGATATGTGATAAATCCCAAACATATTCAAATCCTGTTACACCTATTTTTTTCAATTCATTTAGTAAAACGAGTAAAAAATTATCCTCTTTTAATCCATTAGCACAAAGAAGCGAGTCAATATGTTGACTCACTTCTTGTAATGCGATAACATCGTAGGATTTTTCTTTAATCGTCTCAGCTAAACATTGAATTTTTTCACGTTGATTTTCCTCTTGCCATGAATGGCAGTTTAGCGTCAACAATTTCATGAATTATGCTCCAATCTCATCTTGAATATCTGATTTTAATACGTCAGCTTTTGGTCCATAAACTGCTTGAACACCGTTGTTCTTTAAAATTAACCCAAGAGCCCCATTTGCCTTCCACTCTTTTTCACTTGCTACTAGAGATGGATCCTTAACTGTTACACGAAGACGAGTCATACAAGCATCTACATCTTCAATGTTATCTTGTCCACCAAGTAGGGAAATAATCGCGATTGCCTCTTGATTTCCACTTGATTGAACTTTGTTTGTTGAAGATGATTCTACTGCTTGATCTTCCCCTTCCATTTCAATTTCGTTACCATTACGACCTGGAGTAGGAATATTGAATTTAGAAATTAAGAATTTAAATACTGTAAAGTTTAGTGCAAAGAATCCAATACATACTAATGCAAAGTTAATTAAATCTCTTCCTAAACCTGCTTTAATCATCATTGGCGTACGAGTTAATAACTCAATAAAACCAAATGCATGAACACGAAGGTGAATTAGATCTGCTAATGCGAATGCTAATCCTGTCATAATTGCGTATGCAACATAAAGAAGTGGTGAAGCAAACATGAACATAAATTCAATTGGTTCAGTAACACCAGTTAAAAATACTGCTAATGCTGCTGAAAAGAACATTGGTTTATATTTATCACGTTTTGATTTATCTACAGAGTAGAACATTGCGAAAGCTACTCCAATTAATGAAGCTGTTGAAAGCACAACTTGTCCCTCTTTAAAACGCGCTGGAACTACAGTATTTAATAAGTGATGATAAGCAGTCATGTTACCTGCATCTTTTAAATTAATTAAATCTGTTACCCACGCTAACCATAGTGGATCTTGTCCAGCTACAACTGAACCAGCTGATGAACCTGTAAGAATTGTATACGTTCCTCCAAGTGGAGTATAGTTCATCGGAATCGTTAACATATGATGTAAACCGAACGGTAATAATAAACGTTCAAGTGTTCCATATACAAATGGTGCAAGAACTGGAGCTGTATCTTTCGATGTAGCAATCCATTTTCCAAAGTCGTTTAAAATTGTTTGCACAAATGGCCAAAGAACTGATAAGACCATAGCTGAAACAACAGAACCTAGAATAACTACAAATGGTACAAAGCGTTTACCGTTGAAAAAAGCCAACGATTTTGGAAGTTTATTAAAGTTATAGAACTTGTTAAATAATACGGCTCCTAAGAAACCTGAAATAATCCCAACAAATACACCCATATTCAACGCAGGTGCACCTAGAACGGAAGTAAAGTAATCTTTTACTAGCAAACTATGACCAAATAATGAATGCACTTTTGCATTTTGGTCAGCTAACATATCACCAGTTACACCAAAAATTGTTCCTGTAATACGATTCGTTAAAATAAAGGCTAATAATGCAGCAAATGCTCCCCCAGCACGTTCCTTAGCCCACGATCCACCTATCGCAACTGCAAATAGAATATGTAAATTGACAATAATGGCCCAACCAATGTCTTGCATCACATTTGCAACCGATTGCATAAATGGAATGTCCACTGTCGCCATTCCGATTAATTTACCAAATGAGATCATTAACCCAGCAGCTGGCATAACTGCTACTACTACCATCAAAGCTTTACCTAATTTTTGCCAAAAGTCGAATGAACCTAACCTTTTTTTCATTAGTACTCCCCCTATGAAGCCTACTTGTAAAAACTCAAATAAATCTACTGCAACATATTAAACTATTAATTAAAAATACTGATAATTTAAAGTATACTAATTAGTGCAACCGTTTACACTTGCTATTTTATAGTAACCGTTTTCAAATTGCAATATATTTTTCGGACAATTTAAACATTTATAAATATGCCCCTAAAAATGTTAAAACCCTCCTTTTTATTATATGGAGGGCCAAATTTGTTCATTTTACCTAACTATTAGTAAACATCTTATAACATAGCACTTTCAATTCTTTGCTTTACTGTATCATATAATGATTTTGTACTAGGAGACATTTCTTTCCCATCTAATTTAACAGTTAAAACTTGATATAACTCAAGATCACGTTTTTGCATAAATAAAGGAATTGAATCATACCATCGTTCATCTAGTTTATTCTCAGTTTCATATCCTTTTCTTAATACACTTAGTTGGTGTTCATAAAATTGATTTTTTTCCTCTTCTGTTCCTTTTATGCTTAGCTTGGAATAGTAGAGAACCATAGCCAAATCATGAACAAAGTAATTATACTGTAAATCATCAAAATCGAATGCAGTGATTACGCCTTTGTCATAAAAGAAATTCCAATGATGAAGGTCTGAATGAATTAAACCATATGTATCATTTGTTTGTTCTGATGAATTTAGTTGATGAGTCAATCGCTTTGCATACTCGCCATATGCTGAGTCATTTTGTAAGTCTATCACGTATTGTTCCTCATCCCATTTTTTTCGGTTTGAAGTATGAGGATAATTTTTCGTCAAAGCATGAAGCTTTCCAATCGTTTTTCCCCATACGTAAAAAAGCTCATCATTCCAAATCGAAGGATCATCGATTTTCACATGACTCCCATTTGCCCATTCAAATAAAGAGGCAAAAAAAGTTGTGCCATCACTTGCAGGCAGTAATTCAACTAAATTTCCCTGTTTTGAAAAATAAGGAGCCGCTGCATTTGCTCCATTATCACATACATATTTTAAAAAGGATAACTCTGCCAAAATCTCCTGTTCATTTCGATGAGAGGAGTGCGTAATTCTTAACACACAATTTTGTCCATTACTCATTTTTGCTTTATACAAATAATTTTCAAAATCACCTAATGGCTTTTCTTCTACATTAACTTCAAATAATTCCGCAGCTGTATATAAAATTTCTTTAGAGTATACTTTTTCGACTGCTAATTCCATCTCTATTCCCCCATTGCCTTATTTTACTAGTAGGATTAACCTTTACACTTTATTCCACCTATTTCTTTAGATTCCTCTTTTTTAAAAACAAATAAAGCCGAGGATCTCTCCTCGACTTTGTCCACAGTATATTCACACTTCAAAATTTGACAGGCACCCAAGCAGGCAACCAAGCAATCACGAAGCCCTTTTTACTTTCCCCTTTTTTGCGTTAGGCTGATAATTTACAATAATAATACCAGCAGTAACACAAGCTAAACCAATAAACACTAAGTAGGACAGTGCTTCATTTAATAGAATGGAAGAAAGAAATACTCCAAACACAGGTACTAAGAATAAATACATCGAAACTTTACCGACTTGATTGTATTTCATGACATTATTCCAAAGGATAAAACCTATTGCACTTAATAATGCTAAATAAATTAACATTCCAATAGAAACCCAATCAAATGAAAATGGTACGATACCAACTTGTGAACTACCTAATAGAAGTAATCCGAGTGCACCAAATAGCATTTGGTAGGCTGTAAGATATGGAACGTCTAACTCTTTTGATGCTTCCTTAGCTAATACATTACCGTATCCGCCGAACATCATGGCCAGCAATAAACAAAACTCTCCTATTCCTAAGTGAAGTGAGAGAGTCCCCTTAGTCATATTAACAACAATTACACCTGTGAAACCAATACAAACACCAATTACTTTCTTACTATTTAACCGATCGTTTTTGTACATAAAATGGGCCGTCAATAGCTGAAAAAATGACGTAGTTCCTGCTATGATCGAACCTTGTACGCCTGTCGATAAACTTAAGCCAATATAAAATAAAACATATTGTAAAAACGTTTGAAACAACCCAACCTTACCAATTTGTTTCCAAGTATTAGTTCGGAATGTTAGCTTCCGCTTAATCAAAAAGAAAAATAAATAGATAAAAACTGAAGCTAAAAGAAAACGATATCCAGCAAATACCATTTGATCCCAGTAATCATGTTTACCAATATGTAATCTTACATAACTTAATTTGATAAACGGAAATGCACTTCCCCACAAAAATGTTGTCAAAACAGCAGAACCAATTACCCCTAGAGGGTGTGTAAAAAATTTTTTTGCATCCATCCTATTCCCTCTCTCCTCAAAAAACAATAACCATATCATACTAACATAAAGTGAAACTTCCGTCAGTGGGGGGGTTCTTCATCCCCACTGATGGTTAGCCCGCCCAATCGGGCTTTTATACGGGCAGTTATCCCCCAACTATCTTCTTCGTCTCTCTCGATCTTGAGGTTGGTGTTTTACTGACCGTTAATGCGGGATAAAAACTTCGATCTACATGAACTGTTAGCAAAAAATTTATTTAGACAAATTATTATTTAATATAAAGTAGAATATGTTATAATGTGGGTAGAGAAAAATTCATTCACATAATTAAACATATCGATATATATAAAGTTTGCTGCTGTCTTCGGACGGCAGCTTTCGTCGTTTTATAGGGGTTGTGAATTTGATTATTCTTCTCAATTACAATAGAAAAGGAGAATTAAAATGGGTGCAGGTTCTGAATTATCTACTATTAAACAAAATGAATACTCTCAAGAAGAATTTGATATAACATTTTTAGAAAAACACGGTGAATTGATTGCAGCACTTATAGCAGGTGGATTAACTTTATTCGCTTATCTTACTGAGCATTCTCATTCTACTTTATCCGTTGCATTATATATTCTTGCTTTTTGCATTGGTGGATACGCAAAAGCCAAAGAAGGTATTGAGGATACGATTTCAGAAAAGCAATTAAATGTTGAAATGTTAATGATTATTGCTGCGGTTGGATCTGCATCAATTGGTTATTGGACAGAAGGTGCAATTCTCATATTTATTTTTGCATTAAGTGGCGCTCTTGAAACTTATACTCTTAATAAAACAAACCAAGAAATCTCGTCTCTTTTGACCTTACAGCCACAAACAGCTATCCGTGTCAGAAATGGGCAAGAAGAACAAGTAAGTGTTAAGGCACTTGTAATCGGCGACACAATTTTAATAAAAGCTGGAGAACGAATCCCAGCTGACGGAATCATTTCAAAAGGTGAAACATCCGTAGATGAAGCTGCTTTAACTGGCGAATCGATTCCAGTAATGAAAACAGTCCAAGATGAAGTTTTTGCTGGAACAATTAACTTAAAAGGAACATTATTTGTAGAGATTACTAAACATAGTGATGAAACACTTTTTCAGAAAATCATTAATCTTGTTCAATCTGCACAAAGTGAACAAACACCTTCTCAGCAATTTATTGAACGTTTTGAAGGGACATATGTAAAAGGTGTCTTAATCGCAGTTGCACTAATGATGGTATTACCGCACTTTTTATTAGATTGGTCATGGAAAATTACATTTTATCGTTCAATGATTCTGTTAGTTGTTGCTTCACCATGTGCACTCGTTGCTTCAATCACACCTGCGATTTTAGCATCAATTTCAAATGGAGCTAAACAAGGAATTTTATTTAAAGGTGGTATCCATTTGGAACGCCTTGCAGTATTAAAGGCTATTGCTTTTGATAAAACAGGAACACTTACAAAAGGAAAACCTTTAGTTACTCACTATGAAACAATTGAGGGATTCGAACAAAAGAATTTATTACAATTAGTTGCTTCAATCGAACGTTATTCAACTCACCCACTTGCAACAGCAATTGTAAATTTTGCAACTGAACAAGGAATTTCTACGTATCATTCTTTTGAGAATGTAGAGGATTTTGCCGGAAATGGTGTACTTGCAACATACGAAGGTGCGCAATATAAAGTTGGAAAACTTGATTTTATCTCATCTGCTGTACACCCTTTAGCTCACGTTGAAAAAAGCTGGCAGAATGAAGGAAATACTATTGTTTACGTAGGTAAAAATGATGAAGTAATTGGAATGTTTGCTTTAAGAGATTTAGTACGAAATGAAACAAAAACTGCTTTACAAAAATTAAAGCAACAGGGTGTTAAAACCGTTATGATTACTGGCGATACTGAACAAACTGCTAAGGTAATCGCAAAAGAAAGTCAAATTGATGAATTTTTTGCATCATGCTTACCAGATAAAAAAGTAGATGTTGTAAACACGCTTAAAAATCGATATGAACAAGTGGCAATGGTAGGTGACGGTATAAACGACGCACCCGCTCTTGCAACGGCAACTGTTGGAATTGCAATGGGCGGTGGAACTGGAGTCGCACTTGAAACAGCAGATGTCGTATTAATGAAAAATGATCTAACAAAAATCGCAGATGCAATTGAGCTTTCTAAACGAATGAATCGAATTGTAAAACAAAATATTATTTTTTCTTTATCAGTTATAGCATTGTTAATCTGCTCTAACTTTTTACAAATAATTGATTTGCCTTATGGCGTTATCGGTCATGAAGGTAGCACAATTCTTGTTATTCTTAATTCACTTAGACTGTTGAAGAAATAAATAACTTATTACGTTATAGACGCCTTCTAATTGTAGGAGGTGTCTTTTCTGTTTTAGTAACCTTGTTGTTATTTAATAATGAGATAAGTTGATTTCCGCTCCAGGATGCTCGCTTTCCGTGGGGCGTGCGGTGAGCCTCCTCGTCGCTATCGCTCCTGCGGGGTCTCACCTGTCCCGCTGCTCCCACAGGAGTCTCACACCTTACACTCCAACCAACTTATTTATCACCAGTTTGCTTAACCAAATCTTTTCAAGAACAACTATCTTTTAGAAAAGAGAATTAATTTAAAGATAACCTTACGCTAATGAAGGCTTTTATAGAAGTGAATTAAGAAAAGGAGGTATTTTTAAAATTGCTATGGTTGATGTAAAAATAACAATGGAACATCATAACTTGAATGAACGTGAAATCAAAATTCTTGAAGTACTATTCCTTAACTTATCTGCTCAAACAAATGCTCGAATAACTAAAGGCGGTATGGCGTTAAATCCATTAGAAAAAATTGAAAAAGATGCTATTTTTCATTACCAATTTGCTTGGCAAACGTCGATTTCACCTGAACAATACTGAGTAATATGAAGAGATTAGAGAGGGTATTAAAATACAGATTTCTGATGCAATAAAAATGTGTGATTTACCTGAGATTAAATAACCTTTAAAGAAAACTCTTATTTAAATAGATAAGCTCTTTTTCTTTTAGGTTTGGTATTTAAATGACAAAAGTTGATTGGAACGGAAGGGTGCTCGACTCCTGTGGGAGGTGCGGGAAGGCTGAGACCCCACAGGAGCGTATGCGACGAGGAGGCTCAGCTCACGCCCCTAGGAAAGCGAGCATCCTGGAGTGGAAGTCAACTTACACATACTAAAAAAACAACAATGTATACGAAAACAGCCTTGTTTTATCAAAGATATTATTAAAAAAACTTCTCTCATTGTTATATAATTAATAAAAACAACTCCTTACAATTGCAAGGAGTTGTTTTTCATTCATGATTAATTAATGATAATCATTACTTCCATTAGCTGAGCCACTTGTTTTTCCTTTAGGATGGCTGCTACTTTTTTGTTTTTTATTACTTTTGTCGTTGTGATTTGATTTACTTTTTGACATTAATGAATCCCTCCAAATCATTGATCTTTAATATTTTGACCAAATTCTTTAAGGATAGTAATGACAATTTTTGTAAGGAAATCAAATCAATTACACTGGTTTTTCTTCATTTGATAATCGGTATTTCATTAATAACGCGTTAATTTCGTTACCAATGATAATGACTATGGCTGAAATATAGAACCATATCATTAAAATAATAATTCCGCCAAGACTACCATATTGAACTGTGAAATTCCCAAAGTTTTCAACGTATATGGCAAACCCAAAGGAAGAAACAATCCAACCAATTGTTGAAAAAAGTGCTCCAAAAACTACATACTTAATCCGGACTATTTTATTAGGTCCAATAGAATAGAGCACAGTGAATACGATAAACAATACAATAAAACTACTTGCCCACCGGATAATACTCCAATTATGTAATAAATGTGCTAATCCAGGTATGTACTTCACGATTAACCCTGCTATTACTTTTCCGAAAACAGGAATTAAGAGAACAAATATAATAACAAAAATCATAATAAACATCAAAAGTGCTGAAATGGCTCTGGAAATAAAATAGTTTCTTGTATTTATGATTTCGTAGGCCTTATTGAAAGCTCGAATAATCGAATCAATTCCATTGGAAGCTGCCCAAATAGTAGCAATTACCCCAATAGATAACGTGCTTCCGCTGTACTGACCAACGATTAATTGAAGATTACTTTGAATGATGGCAATTGCTTCGGGCGGGGCATATCCTTTTAAAAAGGTAAAAAAATCGTTGTTTGAAATTGGTATAAATGCTGTTAATTGCGTTAATACAAGAAGGAAAGGAAAAAGTGAAAGCATGAAATAATAGGCTAGCTCTGCTGAGCGAGTCGTTATTTCATCTGCTATACACTTTTTCACCAAATCTTTAATAAATGTCCAACACCTTGTTGTAAATTTGATCAATTAAACACCTTCAAATCATTCTTCTTTATTCTTTGAAAGAACTACATCATCAAAAATTTCTTCCATTTTTTCTTTTAATTTTGCATCAGTTTCATCTTTTACTTCTATTGTAGCTTCAGAACTTTTCACAATGCTATCTTGCTTATTTTCTGAAGGAAACAGAACTTTTTCTTCTACTTTTTCCACAACTTTTTCTTGTACAAACTCTTGCATAGCAGATTTTGGAGATTTAAATCCTGGTACTGAATCTTTAATCTCGATCCATTTATCTTTAACAGATTGTACATTATCTTCTAATTTTTCAACTGAACTTTGTACAACTTTTAATTGTGATTTTACAACATCTTTTACACTTTGAGGATCTTCTTTCCATTCAGTTATTTTTTTTGTAAGTTTTTTACCTTTTCGAGAAATCTTTTCACGGTTTTCCTTATCTAGTAGTGAAATCCCTGCACCAATTGCTACTCCGACTAGAACATTGCGTAACGTTTTTCTACCTCTTGACATCGCATTTCCTCCTCTAAACAGTTAATTGGTGTTGCTTAAGAATATATTGAAGTAAATGAGAACAACCTTCTTCTATAATGTTGTACACTTCATCAAAGTTACCAGTATAATATGGATCTGGTACATCCTTCCATAAAGAAGCGGGAACAAAATCACTTAGAAGCGAGATTTCTCCTTTACATTCCTTTCTACTTAACTTTAGTAAATCCTCTTTATTCTTTGCATCCATAGCGACAATATATGTATATTCATTAAAATCCTTGTCGCAAACTTGTCGAGCTTGCATGCCCTCATAGCTGATTCCTTTATCATCTAATAACTGTCTGGTCCCCTCGTGTGGTGGATGACCAATATGCCAATCACCAGTTCCAGCAGAATCAATTATAAAATCTTGCCCTAGCCCTTTTTCTGTAGCAATATGTCTGAAAATCGCTTCAGCCATCGGTGAACGACATATGTTACCTAAGCAAACAAACAATACTTTTATCATGTGTCTATCCCTTCTACTATCTATACTTAACTAATTAAGTATATTTTACCATGTTCAGGTGCAAACCCATCAAACATTTTGAAAGAAAAAGGTTGCTTTCGTATACATTGTTACTATTTCAGTATGTGTAAGTTGATTGGAACGTAGGGATGCTCGCTTTACGTGGGGTAGGCGATGAAATGCTCCTCGTTCCCTTTTCCCTGTCCTTGTTCCCTATTCCTTGTCCCCTATTTCCTGTTCTCTGTCTGTCATAGTATATCCAAATTTAATTTGAATTAACGAATGATAACTTGTTTACTAAGTACTAATCTTATTTCCTATTACATGGATATCTTATCTTCCTCTCTCATATATATTAGTTAACTTTGGATGTGAAGGAGGAATCAGTATATGGCACTTTTTCTTGGAAAGGTTATATTTTTTATTTTGTTTGTTCTCTTTGGAATTACAGGATATTTTTATATATTAAAGTCCAGTTTAAACTTAAAAGATGCTATATCTATTGATCCTAAACCTAAAAATCCTTCAGAAGAATAAAGTGAAACTTCCATCAGTTGGAGTTATTTTTATCCCCACTGATGGTTATTTTTACGGGCAGTTATCCCCCACCTATCTTCTTTGTCTCTCTCAATCTTGAGGTAGGCTCTTACTGCTCGCGAATAGTGGGATAAAGTAATTGGTGACTCTCAAAACTGCTAACAATTCGAGTCACCTATTTTCATTCATTGATTTTAGAGTATCTTTCTTTAATTATTTACATTACGAAGAACTAATAAAAGTTTTTGTTGGTTTTGGTTGTTTTTCGAAAAGATTTTTATAAAAAAATAGCAAGAATTATATTTGTTTTATATTAATGGCCAAGCTTTAAAATACAAGGTTAAGGGCATTTAAAACGAAATATTTTTTTACATAAAAATTTGTCATCCGACATAATTCTACTTTCCCAATATTATTCTAATTTCTGTCCCCTAGTTCTAAGTAAGCCCTCTATTCCTTAATTTTATGGACTTTTTCTTTTATTTTTTCTAACAAAATACTATTTTTGTTATATTTTTTACCTTTTTGTTATATTTTTTAAGATTTTTTAAGATATTGTAAATTTCGTAATTTACATATTATACTAAATATACAAAATATTTAATTAATTTAATGAAAAGGAAGTGATTCTATGAATAAACCTATATTACAAATTGAAAACTTAACAACATCCTTCCAAATAAGTAATGAATTTTATCCTTCTGTAGATGATGTTTCATTAACAGTATATGAAAATGAAATTGTTGCCATTGTTGGGGAGTCAGGATGTGGAAAAAGTGCATTAGCATTATCCATACTAAGTCTCCACAATACTAAAAGAACAAAATTAAAAGGCAAAATCAACTACCGAGGACAAGATTTATTATCCCTCACTGATTCAGGAATGAATAAAATACGCGGCAAAGAAATAGGAATGATTTTCCAAGAACCCTTAACTGCCCTTAATCCTCTTATGACAGTCGGTAAACAAATTGAAGAAAATTTAGATTTACATACAAAACTCTCTTCATCACAAAAAAAAGAGAGAGCGCTGCAGCTTCTAGGACAGGTAGGAATTCCTAAGCCGGCTGTAACATATAAACAATATCCACATGAACTTTCTGGTGGAATGAGACAACGTGTCATGATTTCGATCGCAATTGCATGCAGTCCTTCTATAGTAATTGCAGATGAGCCAACAACAGCATTAGACGTTACTATCCAAGCGCAAATTCTAGACTTATTAAAAGACATTCAAAAGGAAACAAAGCTTGGAATCATTCTAATTACACATGATCTTAGTGTTGTTGCAGAGGTTGCTGATCGAGTTTTCGTTATGTACGCTGGGCAAATTATTGAAACAGGTACTGTAACTGAAATTATGAAAAATCCTTTACATCCGTATACTCGTTCATTATTAAACTCAATTCCATCGAATAATAATAACAAAGATCGTTTACACGTTATCGAAGGAACCGTTCCTTCATTAGATCGTTTACAAAGAACAGGCTGTCGTTTTAGTCCACGAATCCCTTGGATTAGTGAACATCACCACGAAGAACATCCAACATTACATGAAGTTAGTCCTGGTCATTTTGTACGTTGTACATGTTATAAAACATTTGAGTTTAAAAACAAGAAAGGAGGACCAGCAATCAATGTCACTTCTAAAAGTTGAAGACTTAAAAGTTCATTATCCAATACGTGGAGGAATCTTCCGAACAGTTGTCGATTATGTTCGTTCTGTAGACGGTGTTTCCTTTGAGCTACAACAAGGCGAAACTTATGGTTTAGTTGGAGAATCAGGTAGTGGGAAATCTACTACAGGAAAAGCAATCCTCCAATTAACAAAAGCTACAGCAGGTTCAGTTTATTTCGAAGGGAAAAATCTAGTAAAGCTTAGCAAATCTGAAATGAGGGTATATAGAAAAGACATTCAAATGATCTTCCAAGATCCATACTCTTCCCTTAACCCTAAGAAGAGAGTTCTTGATTTAATTGCAGAGCCTTTACGCAATTATGAAAGATTATCACCAAGTGAAGAAAAGAAAAGAGTACAAATGTATTTAGATAAAGTTGGATTGACTCCTGAATCAATCCATAAATACCCTCATCAATTTTCAGGCGGTCAACGCCAGCGTATTGGGATCGCACGTGCATTAACATTAAAACCGAAGCTAATTATTGCAGATGAACCAGTATCTGCACTTGATGTTTCTGTACAAGCTCAAGTATTAAACTTTTTACAGGATTTACAAGAAGAATTCAATTTAACTTATTTATTTATTGGACATGATTTAGGTGTTATTCGTCATTTATGTGACAGAGTCGGCGTAATGTATAGAGGAAGATTAGTTGAAGAAGGAAATTCTGAGGACATTTTATCAAATCCTCAACACATTTATACAAAACGCTTAGTTGCAGCAATACCAGACATTCGCCCAGAGTTCAGAGATGAAAAACTTAAAATAAGACAAGAAGTAAAAAGAGAGTATGAACAAAATTCTGCTACATTTTTTGATCATACAGGCAGACCATACGATTTAAAAAAATTCACAGACTCACACAGAGTAGCTTTACCGTAGAAAGGATGTTAAGCGATGTGGAAATTTATTATTCGTCGTACACTTATTATGATTCCTCAGCTCTTTATTTTAAGTATTTTAATTTTCATACTAGCAAAAGGAATGCCTGGTGATGCCTTAACTGGAAGAGCAGCTAATCCAAAAGCAGATCCAAAACAAACCGAGGCCATACGTGAAAAAATGGGCTTAAATGACCCAGCTTATGTTCAGTATGTTCGCTGGATGAAGAATGCACTACATGGAGATTTTGGTATTTCCTATACACAACAAATACCAGTTAAAGACGTAATTGGTGAAAAAATTAGTAATACAGTCCTCTTATCTTTTTCCATTTTAATCGTTACATACATACTAGCCATTCCACTAGGGGTAATAAGTGGTCGGTGGAATGATACATGGGCAGATAGACTCGTTACTGGATATAACTATTTAGGATTTGCAACACCTTTATTTATCTTTGCGATCGTCATGCTATTTATTTTTGGTTTTTATTTAAACCTCTTCCCAACTGGAGGAAGTATCGATCCTACTATTGATAATGGTACGTTTGCCTATTACATTAGCAAAATTAATCATTTAGTTCTTCCAACTTTATCTGGTGCATTGATTTCTACAGTTGGTATATCACAATATTTACGCAGTGAAATCATTGATACAAAAGTAAAAGACTTTGTAAGAACAGCAAAATCAAAAGGTGTCCCTGAATCTAGGATCTATGCAAGACACATTTTGCGAAACTCATTTTTACCAATTGCAGCATTTTTAGGTTATGAACTTACTAATCTAATTAGCGGCTCAGTGTTTTTAGAATCTATCTTTAGTTATCCTGGTCTTGGACAACTATTCATTAAATCAATTATGCAGAGGGATTATTCTGTTGTAACAGCTCTTATTATGATGACAAGCTTTGCAACGCTAATAGGTACCCTTCTCTCAGACATTATTTTAAGTATAGTTGATCCACGTATCAGAATAGAATAAAAGGTAGGTGAATAGGATGGAAGTACAAGTTAATAAAAATAATTCAATCGTCAAAACTGAAAAAAGTCCATCTGGCTTTTCTGTTGTTTTTAATGAATTTCTTAAAGATAAACTAGCAATGGGATCACTCATATTTTTAACTTTACTAGTCATTGCAGTTTACGTAACTTCTTTCTTTTTAAATCAAGGTCAAATTACAACGGTAGATATTCTATCCATTTATCTACCACCTTCTGCTGAACATTGGCTTGGAACCGATTATGGTGGACGTGATATATTTGGTCAATTAATTATTGGGACTCGGAACTCTTTCACAATTGGTTTATTTATCACCTTGATTACAAATTGTGTAGGGTTAGTGGTTGGGTTAATCGCTGGTTATTTTGGTGGTGTCATTGATTCAATTATTATGAGGATTATTGATTTTATCCTTATTTTACCTTTCATGATGATGGTTATCGTATTTGTTACATTGGTTCCTAAATTTTCGATATTAAATTTCATCTTAATTATGAGTGCATTTTTATGGACAGGTAAAGCTAGGCTGATCCGTTCTAAGGTTTTATCTGAAAGTGAACTAGATTATATAGCTGCTGCCAAAGCGCTCGGAACTTCAAATGCCAAAATACTATTCTCTCATTTATTGCCTAATGTTAGTTCACTAATTATTGTAGCTTTTACATTGAATTTAGCTGGAAATATTGGGATTGAATCTGGCTTAACTTTCTTAGGATTTGGTCTTCCTGAAAGCACCCCAAGCTTAGGGACGCTAGTTAGTTATGCTACGAACCCTGATGTTTTACAAAATAAATGGTGGATTTGGTTACCTGCATCGGGCATGATTTTAATGCTCATGCTGAGTATAAATTTTATCGGCGAAGCGGTTAAACGTGCTGCCGATGCAAGACAAAGAAGAGGATAAGGAGAGTGATTAAGATGAAAAAGGTAAAGACGATTTCAAAAGTAATTAGTGCATTAGCTATTTCATCATTATTATTATCAGCTTGTTCAACAGGTAATAAAACAAGTACTAAACCAGCTGCTAAAGTTGATGCATCAGCATTCCCTTTAAAAATGAAAAACGACAACAAATCTATTCAGGGTGGGATCCTTAAGTACGGGTTAATTTCTGATACTGCGTTTGAAGGAAAGTTGAACGCCAATTTTTTTGAAAGTTCACCAGATTCTGACGTACTTCAATTTTTTGATGAGCAACTTTTAGGAACTGATGAGAACTATATGTATGACCAAAGTGGTGCTGCTACATATGAATTAAGCAATGACAATAAAACAATTACAATTAAAATTAAAGATAATGTAAATTGGTCAAATGGTGACCCTGTAACAGCTGAAGATTTAGAGTACACATATCTTGTAGTAGGGAATAAAGATTATACAAGCGTTCGTTATGACTCCCTTATGCAACAGGTTGTAGGTATGGCTGATTATCACGCAGGAAAGACGGATAAAATTTCAGGTATAAAAATAATTGATCCTAAAACAATTTCAATTACGTTTACACAAGCAAACCCTTCTTTATTAACAGGATTAAATACAAATCCAATGCCTAAAAAATATTTAGCAAATGTGCCAATTGCTAAATTAGTAAGTTCTGATCAAATTCGTAAACATCCAATTGGATTTGGACCATTTAAAATCAAAAATATTGTTCCTGGAGAATCAGTTGAATTCGTAGCGAACAAAGACTATTGGAAAGGTGCTCCGAAGTTAGATGGCGTATTATTAAAAGTAGTGAATCCTACGGTAGCTACCGCTTCTCTAGAAAACGGAAACCTTGATGTAGCTGATTTCCCAGCTGAGCAAATCGATAAAGCTAGATCTTTGAAAAACATCGAAATTCTTGGGAAAGTTGATTTAGCATATGACTATATTGGTTTTAAACTAGGTCACTATGATGCAAAGAAAGAATTAAACGTAATGGATAATCCTAAATTCCAAGATAAACGCGTTCGTGAAGCTATGGCATATGCAATTGATACAAAAGAAATCGGGGATAAAATGTATAGAGGGCTTCGTTTCGCCGCAAACACAGTTATTCCACCATCATTCCCTAAATATTGGGATAAAGACGTAAAAGGCTTTACAAAAGATGTTAATAAAGCTAAAAAATTATTAGATGAAGCAGGATACAAAGATACCAATGGTGATGGTTTCCGTGAAGATCCAAATGGTAAACCTTTTGTAATCAACTTCCTTGCAAAAAGTGGTAGTGATATTGCACAACCATTAGCACAATTATATATTCAATCTTGGATAGCTATTGGCT
Organism: Gottfriedia endophytica; assembly: GCF_017814275.1. Classification (GTDB taxonomy): domain Bacteria; phylum Bacillota; class Bacilli; order Bacillales; family Bacillaceae_G; genus Gottfriedia; species Gottfriedia endophytica. The sequence continues at coordinate 66,493 of NZ_JAGIYQ010000008.1, read as the reverse complement.
TAAACGCGCAATTAGTAGATGGCAGATTAGCCGAAATGAACTCATTCTATGACAGAGTTGAAAAAGATGATCCAAAAGTAGATGTTTTCGCAGGTGCATGGGGAACTGGTTCTGATCCAGACCCATCAGGTCTTTGGTCAAAAGATGCTATGTTTAACTATCAACGTTGGACAAATGCTGAAAATGATACATTACTTCAAGAAGGTACTTCACCTAAAGCATTTGATAGTAAGTACCGTGTAGATGTGTACAACAAATGGCAACAATTAATTCATGATGAAGTACCAATGATTCCTACACTTTATCGTTATGCAACTGTAGGCGTTAATAAGCGCGTAAAAGGTTGGGATTTAACTAATGGTAAAAACTATCTACCTGATGTTTCTTTAACAAGTGAAAATCCAGTGAAATAATCCACTAAAATTAGATCTTAAAAAGGTACTTACGAGTTATTAATCGTAAGTACCTTTTTAAACTAGTTGTTAGAAAATTTCAAAAAAACAACCGAGAGTGACACAATTCACTTTCGGTTGTTTTAAATAGGTTTTTACTCTTTCTTTATTCTAGTTAGCAACCTTCGAAACTTCTTCTTTTGTATCTGCTAAATCGATATTTTTCTTTTTCGCTACCAAATGGTAAAAAACATAACAAGCAATTGCAAATGGAACCCCACAATAGATCGCCATTCTTTGATCTGGAATAAACACTAGACTAATCATAGTGAGCATATTTAAAGCAAATGCAAGTAACGGAACGAATGGATAAAGTGGTGTTTTATATTTTAAATCCTCTACTTTTCCACCCTCTTGGATGTACTTTTTTCTACCTAAATAGTTTGATAAGGCAATTGATGCCCATACAAATACGCATCCAAAACCAGCTATTGATATTAACCATACATATACTGTACCTGGTGCAAAGATTCCACTTAAAAGTGATAAGCAACCAAAAATCATACTAAAAATTAATCCATTAAGAGGAACTCCTCTTTTTGATAACTTTCCAAACAGAGGTGAAACCATTCCTTTTTTGGACATCGAAAATAGCATTCTAGAAGTTGCGTATAATCCTGAATTTGCAACTGATAGAACAGCTGTAATAATAACAAAATTCAGAATATCAGCTGCATAAGGAATCCCTATTCTGTCAAATACAACAACAAATGGACTATCAACTAGTCCCGCTTTTTCCCAAGGGAACAGACCTGCAAGAACAAAAATCGAAAGAATAAAGAATATTAAAATTCTCCATACAGTACTATTAACTGCTTTTGGTACTGCTGTAGCTGGATCATCACTTTCTCCCGCAGCAACTCCAACTAATTCACTTCCTTGGAATGAAAAGTTTACCCCAATCATTGTAACTAATATTGCCATGATCCCCTTCGGAAATAGTCCTCCGTGGTCAGTAAAGTTTGATAGCATTGGTGCTTTATGTCCATGCATAGGAATGATTCCAAACATTGCAGCGGCACCTAATACAATAAACGCAATAATGGTTACAACTTTAATACTAGCAAACCAGAACTCTACTTCAGCGAAGCTTTTAGAAGACAATGCATTAATCAAGAATAATATCACACCAAAGACTACACACCAAATCCATGATGGTACATCTGGAAACCATCTTTTCATTAAAATACTAACTGTAGTTAATTCTAACCCTATTGTAACGGACCAGTTTAGCCAAGACATCCAGCCAACTACATACCCAGCTGCTGGTGAAATATTTCTCGTAGCATATGTTTGATAAGAACCAGCATCTGGATTTAATACCGCTAATTCTCCTAAACAAAGCATTGTTAAGTACATTACTAATCCGCCAACTAAAAAGGATAGCATTGCTCCCCCAGGACCTGCCTCATGAATGGTATAACCTGATCCAAGGAATAAGCCTGTCCCAATAATACCACCAAGGGCAATCATAAATAGATGTCGGCTTTTCAATTCACGCTTTAATTCTTGCTCTAACAAAATAACCCCTCCTCTGATGTAAGCGCTTAAGTTCAAATCGAAACAAAATTCTCTTTGTGACTATTTTCCCCTAAAAATAGTCACAAAGAGTTTACATTCTAACAATATAATAACAGAAAATAAAGAGTTGTGCGAAAAATATGTTTTGTTAAATTTTACCGATAATTCTTTAATATTAAAATAATTTTACACCCATCCTCTAAAACGTGAAGCTTCTGCCATTTTCTTAATTCCGACCATATAAGCAGCAAGTCGCATATTTACATTACGATTTTTAGACGTTGAATAAACACTTTCAAAAGAAACAACCATTTTCATACGTAATTTTTCTGCTACTTCTTCTTCTGTCCAATAATATCCTTGATTATTTTGTACCCATTCAAAGTAAGAAACAGATACTCCTCCAGCACTCGCAAGAACATCTGGAACTAGTAAAATGCCACGTTCTGTTAATATTTTCGTAGCCTCTAATGTTGTTGGTCCGTTTGCAGCTTCAACAACAATTTTTGCTTTAATATTCGCAGCATTTTCTTTTGTAATTTGATTCGAAATTGCTGCTGGAACTAAAATATCACATTCTTTTTCTAGTAATTCCTTATTTGAAATGACATTTGTGAATTGTGGCGTAATTGTTCCAAAGCTATCACGTCTGTCTAATAGATCGTTAATATCTAAACCTTTTGGATTATAAAGTGCACCATGAGCATCAGAAATACCAATTACTAATGCACCTGCTTCAACCATGAATTTTGCTAAAAAGCTACCAGCATTTCCGAAGCCTTGAATAATTACTCTTGCTCCTTGAAGGGTAATTCCTTCTCGCTTAGCCGCTTCTTCAATACAGATTGTTACACCTTGAGCAGTAGCAGTTTCACGTCCTTGTGATCCACCAAGTACGATTGGCTTCCCAGTAATAAAACCAGGAGAATCAAATTCTTGGATTCTGCTATATTCATCCATCATCCATGCCATAATTTGTGGATTTGTGTAAACATCTGGAGCTGGAATGTCTTTTGTCGGTCCAACAATTTGGCTAATTGCACGAACATATCCACGACTAAGTCTTTCAAGCTCATTTGTTGACATTGATTTAGGGTCGCAAATAATGCCTCCCTTTCCTCCACCATAAGGTAAGTCAACAATGCCGCATTTTAAACTCATCCACATTGAAAGAGCTTTTACTTCATCTTCATTAACCTCTGGATGAAAACGAATGCCACCTTTTGAAGGACCTACAGCATCATTGTGTTGTGAACGATAGCCTGTGAAAATTTTTGTAGATCCATCATCCATTTTCACTGGAATTCGAACAGTTAAAAGACGTAATGGTTCTTTCAACAGCTCATACATTTCAGCTGAGTATCCTAGTTTTTCGATCGCTTCTTGAATAATTAATTGAGTAGAGGTAATTAGCTCTTTTCCCTCTGCTTTTATAGCTTCTTTTTTATCCACTGTTCCGATTGTACTCATGAATTTCACCCTCTAATTAGATAGTTACTTTTTGTTCATTAAACACTGCAAAGATTTGTTCGATTGCCCAATCTAACTCTTCTTTTTCAATGATTAATGGTGGTGCAAAACGAATAACTGTATCATGTGTTTCTTTACATAATAAGCCTTGTTTTTTCAACGCTTCACAATAAACTCGAGCAGGTACATTTAACTCTACCCCAATAAATAATCCTCTTCCTCTTACTGTTTTAATATGAGGATGGTTAATTTCTTTTAATCTTGCAACAAAGTATTCACCAAGTTCCATTGATCTTTCAGCTAAACGTTCTTCTTTAATTACATCAAGTGCAGCAACAGATACAGCACAAGCTAATGGATTTCCACCAAAAGTAGAACCGTGAGAACCTGGCTCAAATACATTTAAGATTGAGTGGTCTGCTACCACACATGAAATTGGAAATACACCGCCACCAAGCGCTTTTCCTAAGATATACATGTCAGGTGTTAAGCCTTCCCAATCACATGCAAACATTTTTCCAGTACGTCCAAGACCTGTTTGGATTTCATCAGCAATAACTAAAACATTTTCTTCTTTACATAAAGCTTCAACTTCACGTAAATAGCCATCTTTAGGAATATTAATTCCTGCTTCACCTTGAATTGGTTCAAATATAAATGCTGCAGTATTTTTTGTAATCGCTTTCTTAAGTGCTTCGATATCACCGAATGGAACTAGTTTAATACCTGGTAAAAATGGTCCAAACCCACGTTTGTAATCTGCTTCAGATGATAGAGAAATTGCTCCCATTGTACGTCCATGGAAGTTACCAATACACGCAATAATTTCTGCTTGATCGTCTTCTACACCTTTTACATCATATGCCCATCTTCTAGCTGCTTTTAATGCAGTTTCTACAGCTTCCGCTCCTGTATTCATTGGTAAAATCATATCTTTACCTGTAATATCAGCTACTCTTTTATAAAACTCACCCATGTTTTCACTGTAAAATGCACGTGAAGTAAGTGTAACTAAATCTGCTTGGTCTTTTAATGCTTGGATAATTTTAGGATGTCTATGACCTTGGTTAACAGATGAATAAGCACTTAGCATATCTAAATAACGGTTACCTTCTGGATCATATACCCAAATACCCTCTGCTTTTGAAATAACAACTGGTAGTGGATGATAGTTTTTTGCACCGTATAAATTTGTTTGTTCAATAATACGTTCTGATGTTGTTGTCATGAAAATTCTCCCCCTATTGTATGAAACATAGTAATTTACTATCTTACTTATTATTAAGCAAGAACCGTGCCAAAATGAAATTCTAATAGAAATATACATTTGTAGAAATATTTTTGCCCTTTACGCAAAAATATTTTGCGCCAAAGTGCAAAAAACGTTTAAAATATTTGCATAGGGAAGTTTACAATTTGATAATAGGGAGAAATAACCTATGGGAAACAAACTGAATGATCTACACTTAACAGATGATTTACTACAAATTATTTTAGATGAAATAGATATTGGAATTCATGTCATTAATCTAGATGGAAAAACTGTCATTTACAATCATAAAATGATGGAAATTGAATCAATGAATCAAGAGGATGTATTACACAAAAATTTATTAGACGTGTTCACATTTAAAGAGAATCAGCACAGTACTTTGCTAGAAGCCTTAAAATACGGGAAAACTCGTAAACATATAAAACAAACTTATTTTAATAATAAAGGAAAAGAAGTAACGACCATTAATGACACCCTACCAATTATTAAGAATGGTCAAATTGTTGGAGCAATCGAAATTGTAAACGATGTATCAAAAATAAATCAGCTGATGAAGAATGATCTGAATCAACAACGAAATACACATTTTACATTTGATCAAATTATTGGAGAATCCATTGCGATTAAATCAGTGATTGAAGAAGCAAAACGCTCAGCTAAAACTTCTTCTTCTGTCTTAATTGTCGGAGAAACTGGTACAGGAAAAGAGTTATTCGCTCAGAGTATTCATCATGAAAGCAAGCGTTCGAACAAACCATTTATTTCACAAAATTGTGCAGCTATTCCTGACTCACTCATTGAAAGTATCTTATTTGGTACAAAAAAAGGGGCATTTACAGGAGCAATTGATAAACCAGGTCTGTTTGAGGAAGCAAACGGGGGAACAATCCTCCTTGATGAAATTAACTCACTTAATCCTACTCTTCAAGCGAAATTATTACGTGTGCTTCAGGATCAAAAGGTAAGACGAATTGGAGATTTTGTTGAAAAAGAATTAGATGTTAGGGTCATTGCAACGATTAATGAAGACCCAATTGAAGCAATTGCCAATAATCGTCTACGAAAAGACCTTTATTACCGATTAAGTGTTGTCACATTATTTTTACCTCCACTAAGAGAACGAAAAAACGATATTTTCCTATTATCTGCTTATTTTCTGAATAAATATAATAGCCGTTTTGGTCTCTCAGTAGAAAGATTAGATGACCAAGTGACGGATTTCTTTTTAACTCATACTTGGCCAGGGAATGTGCGTGAATTAGAGCATATGATTGAGGGAGCAATGAATTTAATAGAAGACGAGAAGATGATTACTTCTTTTCACTTACCAACCCGCTTCTCAAATCAAATTTATCAAACAACACATATTCAAACTCTTGACGTGCAACTAGTGGATGATCAAATCTCAAATGAAAAACAGAATAAAGGCCAATTAAAAGAAAAAGTACAAGAGATGGAAAAAGAATATATTCTTCAAGTACTTGAAAATCATAATGGAAATATCACACGCGCAGCAAAAGAACTTGGCCTTAGCAGACAAAACCTACAATACCGCTTAAAAAAATTCAAACTAAATTAGTTCACTATAAACTAGAAAGGCAATCCTCGTCATTGATTCCGAGGAATTGCCTTTTCCCTTATTTTCCTTTTCCCTGTCTTTCCTTTTTTCCTTGTTCCCTATTTCCCTTGTTTCCCTGTCCCCTTACTTACTGTATGTCGAATAGCTACCAATTATTTTAACAGTAAACCCAAGCGCTTCAAGCTCCTGTTTCACTCCTGGGAGTAGTACTTCATCATATCCCATTTCAACATCAATAATGAAAAAATAATTCCCTAATCCAGTTTTCATTGGTCTCGACTCAATTTTTGAAAGATCTATTTTTCTCCAGGCAAACGCTGATAATACTTGATGTAGCGCCCCTGCTTTATTTTCTGGCATCATCACAACAAATGTTGATTTTTGATTTTCCTTTTTTAATAGACCGTACTCTTTCGCAGTATTTTCCCTCTGAAGGATGACAAATTTCGTACGATTGTATGTATTTGAATGAATATCTGAAACTGCAATATGTAAACCATATGCTTTAGCTGCATATTCATTTGCAATTGCTGCTATATTTTCATGTTCATTTTCACTAACAAACTTTGCCGCTGCACTTGTTGACGTCATTGGTTCAAGTCTAGTCGATTTAAAATGCTCATGTAAAAATGGATGACATTGTGCGAGCGCATGTGAATGTGAATAAATGACCTTTGCATCTTTCCATTTTTCAGCATTCTTTTTTGAAACGATTAAATGCTGACGGATTGGCATTATGATTTCCCCAACAATTTGAAGTGGTTGCTCATGCACTAAATAATCAATCGTGATTGGAACAGAACCTTCCACTGAATTTTCGATTGGAACAACTGCTAGATCTACTTCACCTTCAGCTAGGCCATCCATACATGCAGGAATACTTGTATAGGCTAGATGTTCTTCCTTCTCAAAAAATGATTGAACTGCCACATGAGTAAATGTTGCTTCTGGTCCTAAAAAACCTACTTTCATATCTGCCTCTTCCCCTTTTACGTAAAATCGTCGTTAACTAGTTAATGTTTTTTAACACTTTTTTATTAATTTATAAATTTATTCAACCTGCTACTTTCACTATCCTGCTATTTTAAAAAAAAAATAAAAGAGCTGCCGAGGCAACTCTTTTGGTCTTAACTACAGGTAAGTAGATTCAAAAATGGAATTTATCCATTAAATTCGTCTTTGCAAGGTCAATCACGTCACTCGCATGACCATTCAATACAGCTTTAAGTGTCCATAATGAGAAACCTTGAGCTTGTTCTATACTTACTTTTGGTGGCATTGCTAATTCTTGACGATTTACTACGACATCAATCAAGGATGGTCCATTGTGTTTAAACGCTCTGAGCACGGCCGACTCTAAATCAGCAGGATCCTCAACACGAATTCCTTCAATCCCCATTGCTTGTGCTACCTCTGCAAAGTTTGGATTGTCTAGATGTGTGCCCGATTCTAAATAACCTGCCGCTTTCATTTCTAATTCAACAAAACTTAGTGCGCTGTTATTGAAGACAATAACTTTTACAGGTAACTTATGTTGATGGAGTGTCAATAAATCTCCCATTAGCATTGACAGCCCCCCATCACCAGATAATGCGATAATCTGTCGTTCCGGTTTTGAAAACTGCGCACCAATCGCTTGAGGTAAAGCATTGGCCATCGTCCCATGATTAAAAGAACCTAGAAGTCTTCTTTTGCCGTTCATGCGTAAATATCGGGCAGCCCAAAGTGTAGGAGTACCTACATCACATGAAAATATAGCGTCTTCAGCAGCAAGATCACTTACGACCTTTGTAAGATACTGAGGATGTATAGGTACACGTCCTGGTTTACCAACTGCATAACTATCTAAACCTTCACGTACCTTTTCATAAGCTGATACATATTTTTCTAAATGCTTTGATTCCCTCTCTCCTTCTAAAAGAGGTAACAAATGTTTAATCGTTTCTTTTACATCACCACAAAGTCCATATGTCACGGATGCTCTTCTTCCTAAATGCTCTGCCCTTATATCCACTTGCAAAATAATTGCATCCTTTGGATAGAACTGTCTATAAGGGAAGTCCGTACCGAGCATCAATAAAACATCGCATTCCATCATTGCATGATATCCTGAAGAATAGCCAATTAAACCTGTTAATCCAGCGTAATAAGGATTGTCGTATTCAAGGAATTCTTTTCCTCTAAGTGCAATGACCATAGGTGATTTTAATTTTGAACAAAGCTCCATCAACTGAGAATGAGCACCTTCACAGCCAGCACCGCAAAGTAATGTGACTCGTTTTCCATTATTAAGGAACTCTGCTAACCGTTCTAGCTCTGAATCAGATGGTCTAACTAACGGATTCGTAACATGGATTACCTGATCTGGAACTTTTTCTTTATCCTCATCTGAGGCAACGTCTCCGGGTAAAACAAGTACAGAAACCCCTTTACGTGAAATGGCATGTTGCATAGCTATTGTTACCATACGCGGCATTTGCTCTGGAGTAGAAACCGTCTCACAAAAGTGACTACAATCCTTGAATATTTGTTCTGGACGAGTTTGTTGAAAGTAATCGCTCCCTATTTCTCCGCTAGGAATATGGGCTGCAATCGCAAGAACAGGAATACGACTTCGGTGACAATCATACAATCCGTTTATGAGATGGAGATTACCAGGTCCACTGCTTCCTGCACAAACAGCAATACTATCGCTTAGAAAAGCATCAGCACCAGCCGCAAAAGCAGCTACTTCCTCATGTCTAACACCAATCCACTCTATTTTTTTAGAATTTTTAATTGCATCTAAAACAGCATTTAAAGAATCACCAACAATACCATAAATTCTTTTCACACCCGCTTGAACTAATGACTCGACCAGTAAATCAGCAATTGTTTTCCTCATATTATTCTCCTTACTTAAAAAGTTTGGTAAATAGAAATGCACTTCTCTCAAAATGTATACTTTGCAAATTATGGTGTCGTTATACCGAAATTGGTGCCTGTCACATTTGAAGTGTGGATATATTGTGGATAAAATTGGAGAGGGCTTCTAGAAAAAAGAAGGATAGGTGAGCAGAATGCAATCTGCTTCCCTATCCTTCTTCTCATTACTTTTATTTATGGTTTAACGCAGCTTCTAAATCATCCCATACATCTTCCCAATGCTCTAATCCTACTGAAAGTCGAAGAAGAGAATCTGAGATACCCATTTGTTCTCTAATTTCTTTAGGAACAGGACTATGGGTCATCGTTGCAGGGTGTTGGATTAGTGACTCTGCATCCCCTAAGCTTACCGCAATTTTTATGAGTTTTAATCGATTCATAAATTGCTGGGCTTCTTCTTTACCACCATACAGTTCAAACGATATAATTCCACCGCCATTTTTCATCTGATTCTCAACGATTTCCTTTTGAGGATGATCTGGGTCTCCTGGATAATAGACATTCTTTATGCTTGGATGATTTTTCAATGATGTAGCTATTTTTAGTGCATTTTCACAATGGCGCTCCATCCGAACAGGTAGCGTTTTTAACCCCCGAATAAGTAACCATGCGTCAAACGGTGCCATGACTCCGCCAATATCCTTTTGGGTTGTCAAAGCCATTTTCTTGATGAATTCATCTTTCCCGACAACGATACCCGCAATTACATCACCATGACCACAAATATATTTTGTTGCACTGTGTATAACAACGTCACAGCCTAGTGTAAGTGGTCTCTGTAAGTAAGGTGATAAAAATGTGTTATCTACAACAACCGGAATTTGATATTCTTTTGCAACTTTACTTACCATTTCTAAATCAATTAATTGCATAGTTGGATTAATAGGGGTTTCAACATAGATAACCTTCGTTTTTGGTGTAATTCCTTTCCGAACGGTTTCTTCATTATTCATATGACTAAAACCATGTGTAATTGAATATTTCTCTTCTAATAGATTCAATAACCCAAACGTACAACCATAAACTCCTTGAGAGCAAAGAATATGGTCTCCAGCTCCTGTTAATGAAATTAACACAGATGAAACAGCAGCCATCCCAGAACCAAAAGCTAAACCTGCTTCACCTTCTTCAAGTAAGGCCATTTTTTGCTCTAGAATATTAACTGTTGGATTTCCTAATCGTGAATAAATAAAGCCAGACTCCATTCCACCAAAACGCGCCTCTCCTTGTTCAGCAGAGTCAAATACAAATGTTGAGGTTTGATATAATGGTGCTGCTAAACTACCTTTATGCTCAGCTGCTTCATAACCATGATGAATAACTTTTGTTTCAAAGCGATTACTTTCCATTTCTTTTCCTCCATTTAAGTGAAACTTCTATAAGTGGGAGCTTTCTTCATTCCCGCTTATGGTTATTTTTCGGGCAGTTATCCTTCACATTTTTTTCAAATATGGGGATTTTACTGCCGGTAATTGCGGGAAAAATGACTTACTATATCATATGAAAAATGAGATAAAATGAAAGCGCTATCTTTTTATTAAATATATACTCTCTAACTATAAAAGTATAGTAAATTTTCTAACTATTCAATAAAATGTATTGTAAGACACTATTAGGAGGTGGATTAATGGGGCCAGAAATAAATTCAGGTTTTGATGTATTTTCAGTCTTATCTATCATATTCCCTATTCTATTCATCATCGCGTTCATAGGTATCTTCATAAATATTCTGCATGGAGTAAAACAATGGAATTTCAATAACAAACAGCCTGAGCTAATTGTTCCAGCAAAGATTGTTTCAAAAAGAACAGAAACTCATCATCATCAACATAATCATAACAATCATCATGCGATTCATACGACAAACAGTTATTTCGTCACATTTGAAGTAGAGAGTGGCGATCGAATCGAATTTACTATTCAAGGGTATCAATACGGACAAATGAGTGAAGGAGACAACGGAAAACTAACCTTCCAAGGTACTAGATTTATAGGCTTCGAAAGAGGAAGATGAAATATCTTTAAAAGAAAAAGAGCTAAATCATCAAAAAATTCTCGACATAGCTCTTTCATTCTCTTATGGAAAATTCTTAAGTTGAATTTACTGGTAGTTTTATTGTTACGATTGTTCCTATATTTTGTTCGCTCTCAAATTGAACAGTTCCACCCATCGCTTCAATGATACGAATAGACACTGTAGTTCCTAACCCAGTTCCTTTTTCTTTAGTCGAATAAAATAGCGTCCCAATACGTGCTAATTGTTCTTTTGTCATCCCTTTACCGTTATCTTTAATAATAATTTCTACTTCATCCTTTTTACCAAACATTGAAACCGTTACTTTTCCTTCTGCACTTGTTGCTTCAATTGCATTTTTAACAAAATTCAGTAATGCTTGTTTTAATTGATTTCGATCAGTTACAATCGACACTTCCGAATTGATATCTTGTATTAACGTAACATTTTGTTTTACAGCTAATGGTTCGATTAACGTTACGATATCTATCAAAAGTTTATCTAATGGAAATTCTTCAACTTTATCTAATTGCGGTTTTGCAAAATTTAAAAAATCATTAATGATGACTTCCGCACGTCCTAATTCACTCAATACCAATGGTAAATATTCCAATCCCTTTTTTTCTTCACTTTTTTGCATGAGCTGTAAAAAGCCTTTTACGACCGTCAGAGGATTTCGAACCTCATGTGCAATAGAAGCTGCTAGCTCACCAATTGTATTTAGCTTTTCAGCTCGTTGAATTTCTTGCTGCATTAAATCCTTTTCTACAACAGTTTCAATCAACAAGACGACTAAAATCATCGCAACCATTTCGATACAAACAAATACGCCAATCAATGGAACTGTTATTTCTATTCCCAATGCTGAATTTCCTTTAAAGTACAAATAAGAGAACAAGATCGTAAATTGGACGATCATTGGCCATAATCCAATTAGTAGTGCTATTAACAATCTACCTTTTTTCCTAAAGCACCAAAACCATTTTGACATAATAATTGGGCCAATTGAAGAAAGTATACAAGAAACAAAACCAAAATATAGTGCATCCCCACCAAGAATGGCCCTTGCTATAAGTAAAAATAATAATGTAATTAAACCAGATAGTGGCCCACCATAAAGTGCAGCAATCGTTAAAGCAACATATCGCAAATCCCAAAACAATCCAGAGCTATTATATGAAAAAAAAAGACATGTAGCACCTACTATTCCTTGTAAAACACCAAATAAGACTGGACGATTATTAATCCCCTTTTTATCTAGTAAGATACTAAAAAACAAAACAGGTGCCATATTTACAAGTACATGCAAAAGTAGTTTCTCTGTCAGCATTTTTTTAACTCCATAACAAGTTTTATACAATACATTCAACAAAAAGTAGTATAATCCTTTTGTTTTCTTTTTAATAATTCTGAAATCGTCATAAAACGACATTAAATTAAAAAGAAGACGAAACAAAAAGCCATTCCTTTGACCGGGAATGACTTTTTTTGGATAAAGCTTAAATTAAAAATCTTTTGCCATTTCTTTCGCTTGTTGGATTGCTTTCTCTTTAATTTCCTGTGCTCTATCTTGGAACTGATTATGACCTTCAACAAATAATCCTTTAAAATCAGTAATACCGAAGAAACTCATGATAACACTTAAATAACGATGCCCCATTTCTAGATTTGCAGCTGGTCCTTCAGAATAAACTCCACCACGAGCTTGGATGTGTAAAGCTTTCTTATTTGGCAATAACCCTTGAGGACCTTGGTCAGTGTATTTAAATGTTTTTCCTGCAACACTTACTGAATCAATATATGCTTTCATAATTGGAGGAAAAGAGAAATTCCACAAAGGTGTTACAAAAACATACTTATCTGCTTCAACGAATTGGTTAACAAGCTCATTTAAACGACCAACCTTTGCTTTCTCAGTCTCTGAAAGATTATCAAACGCTTGACCAGATTGAAGTTTTCCCCACCCTGAAAATACATCTGCATCAATATGTGGAATGCTTTCTTTATACAAATCAATATGAACAACTTGATCATTTGGATGGTTTTGTTTATATGCTTCGATAAACTCTTTTCCAACAGCCATACTATAAGAAGTAGAAGCATCATTTGGATGAGCAGTAATATATAAAACGGTTGTCATTTTTATTTCCTCACCTTCTGAATCGTCTAGCGCGAACATTTTTTTAAATGAATCCATAAATTTTCCCATGATTAGTAACTCACTTTCTCAAGCTTTAACTATGTATTAAGGGCATTTTCTCTATCTAATATTTTTGACTGTTTTCTATTTTTGTTGTTATTTTAGAGTGCGTTAGTTAATTACAACTCCAGGTTGCTCCCTTTCCGCGTGGCGTGAGCTAGCCTCCTCGGCAAGCCTGCGGGGTCTCAGCCTTCACGCTATTCCCACAGGAGTCTCGCACCTTCCATTGTAATCAACTTTTGTCTTTAAGTTTCAAATCTCAAAAGCAACAATCTTTTAGAAAAGAGCCATATTCTTTAAACCACCTCCAATAACAAAATTAAAAGGTATTATGCTTTCCACATATTTCCCTTACCTTTGTTAATAGAGATATTGTCTGTTGAATACCTTGGTTTTATTCATTAATTGTCCACTATTACCAATCTTCTTAGTTAAGATCTCTATTTTTGAACATACTACTAATAGATAATCTACTAAACATTTTCCGAGGTATTAAAATGGACAACTTATTTAAAAAAAAGGAAATATCTGATTTATTAACCCATACTAGCGGAACGAAATCATTAGGCTCATTTGATTTAACTCTCATGGGAATTGGCACCATTATTGGCACTGGTATTATGGTATTAACAGGAATAGTTGCTGCAAAAAATGCTGGACCTTCTATTATTTTTTCATTTATACTCGCCGGGATCATTTGTGGGATTGTAGCACTTTGTTACGCAGAACTCGGATCTGCTCTGCCAATCTCTGGGAGCATTTATACGTATACATATGTAAGTATTGGTGAGTTTGTAGCCTTTTTAACTGGATGGTGTGTATTGTCCATTTATCTATTATCTGTTGCAGCTGTTGCAAATAGTTGGACTTCCTATTTCGGAAATTTCTTGGACTTATTTAATCTTTCAATTCCTAAAAATTTGACGAATATACCTGGAAAAGGTGGAATAATGAATTTACCGGCCATTTGTGTCGTTCTACTCATTACGTGGCTTGTTTCAAGAGGGACAAAAGAAAGTAAAAAAGTTAACAATTTAATGGTTTTAGTAAAATTATGTGTAATTTTTTTATTTATCGTCGTTGGTTCTTTTTATGTAAAGCCGAGTAATTGGACGCCATTTTTCCCATTTGGAATACATGGCGTAATAACAGGAGCAGCTTCTGTTTTCTTTTCATTTATTGGGTTTGATGCAATTGCAACATCTGCTGAAGAAGTAAAAAATCCACAGCGTGATCTTGCATTTGGAATTATCGCTTCTTTATTAATTTCCACCGTGTTATATATAGGAGTATGTCTAGTTATGACAGGTGTAGTCCCTTTCAAGGAATTAAACGTTCCTGACGCAATGGCATATGTTCTTAAAATATCCGGAGCTAACTTAGTTTCAGAAATTATTTCACTCGGGGCTATTATCGGAATGTTAGCAGTCATTCTTGCATGTATTTATGCCTCTACACGAATACTTTTCGTAATGAGTAGGGATCAGCTTCTTCCTAGAAAGTTCTCATCAGTACATGCCCAATCAAATGTACCTACCTTTTCAACTTATGCTGTTGGAACGATTGGAGCCATTCTTGCAGGTTTCATTGATTTAAAACTATTAACAAACTTAGTAAATATAAGTGCATTATTGACATTCATTATGGTAACAATTTCGTTAATGATCCTTCGTAAAACCAAGCCAGAGCTGAAAAGATCATTTAAAGTTCCGTTTGTTCCAATATTGCCTTTGATTACACTTATTTGCTGTATTGGATTAATGATTAATTTACCACTTACAACTTGGATTTTATTTTTAGTTTGGCTAGTTTTAGGAATGGGTGTGTATTTGATTTATAGAAAATGGGGTCACTCTTAGTAGAGATGATTCCCTCTTTACTTCTTAATCATAAAGGATAATAAAACAGTACATTTCGTTGATCAATATGTGCTGAATCCAAAAAAGTTAAACATGATATTTCGGCAACTTTATATTGGCATGATTTTCGGTATTGAACCGAGCTCATGCCATATAATTTTGCCTTAATTCGTTTGTGATTAAATATTGAATATTTTTAGTTTAAAATGCTCTATACTTTGAAACCCTTTCATATAAAGTAACTCAGACTGATTTTTTAATTAAACTCCAAAATAAAAAGTCGAGTTACCCTCGACTTTTTCCACACTTTATTCACACTCTAAAAAGTGACAGGCACAGGCACCAGTATCATCGGCACCGTATCACCTAAACAATTTTCCAATCATCGATAACAATACGATAAATGCCACGATAAAACATGTGATTACAAGCTTCTTTTCTTGTTTAGCAGACGTGTGAGATCGTCCTTTATCCTTCATTACTTTTTCCCCTGAATGTAGTCAGCGTTGAATAAAAATAATCTCATTAATATGATAAGGGACGGGATTAACAATACTAAACCTAATATGAATACGATAACGAGTGCAACCGCTGCCGTGTGAACTGTAAATCCACTATAGATTGTAATATATGGATCCAAAATATATGGCAAATGTGACGCTCCGTAACCATAAAAAGCAAAGAAGTATTGTAGCATGACAAAGATAAATGCCGTTCCATAATTGCGTTTAAATAATATCAGAAGAGAAGCTACGATAAAACAGACTAGCGATAGAGCAAACATCCACCAATATTTATCAATAATTCTTTGATAGAAATGAACATTATTATCACGTAATCCAACAAATACTAAAAAACTTGCAAGGATAGTTGGGATACTCCAGAATAATGCATAGCGCCTTAGAATAGCAAGTGCACCATAATCTTTCGCGCGATTTGCATAATAGGTTAAAAATGTAGCGCTAATATATAAGACGGAAATAATCGCAATAATGACAACACTCCACGAATATAAGCTTGAAAAAAGCTTACCTGCTAAAAACTGAACGGCTCCATTCTTTTCTGTAATAAACCCTCCTCCAGAAATTGTGAGGACAGTACATAATGCGGCAGGAATTAAAAGTCCAGTTGCACCATACAAGAATAAATAGACTTTATTGTCCTTGGACCCATAATTTGAAAAAGCATAAAACGATCCACGAATAGATAATAAGACTAACGCTATACTTCCAGGAATTAGCAATGCTGTTCCTAAATAGTAAGCTACACTTGGAAAAAAACCGATTAGACCTACAAAGAAAAAGACAAAAAATACATTGGTTACTTCCCACACAGGAGCTAAATACCGGTCAATGATATTATTAATAACATGATCTTGTTTTGTCATTTTTCCATAATAAGCAAAAAATCCAGCTCCAAAGTCAATCGATGCTACGATAATATAGCCGTATAGAAAAGTCCACAAAACAATCATACCTAATAATTGAATATTCACCTCTCTTCCTCCTTTTCTTCTATATGTTATTAAAGCGATATTTCATTTCATCTTCAGGTGGATTCTGTATAAACATTTTTCGAATGACAACTATACTGAAAATTGCTAACAATAAATATAAGACTAAGAATAACCAGAACATACTACCTAGACCACTAGCAGTAGTAGCCCCTTGCGCCACTTTCATATACCCTCTTAAAATCCATGGCTGCCTACCAACCTCAGCTAAGGTCCAACCGAGTTCAATAGAGGCCATTGCAAATGGACCAGCACAGGACAAGCCAACTAATAGCCATTTATTATGCATCCATTCCTTTTTCAATCTCGAACATAATACATAAATAAATGCCATAAAAAGCATTAATCCAACTAATGTCATTTTCACATCAAATAAATAGTGAATATACAAAGGTGGTGTCTCATCTTTTGGAAACTCATCTAACCCGATCACTTTTGCATTAAAGTCTGAGAAAGAAAGAAAGCTAAGAAGTTTAGGTATTTTAATCGCATACTTTACTTCTTCCGTATCTTTATTTAAAGTTCCATAAAATATGAACGGTGCTCCTCTTTCTGTCTTAAAATGCCATTCCATTGCTGCTAGTTTTTCAGGTTGATGTTTGGCTAAAAATTTAGCAGAAAAATCGCCTGTAATACCCGTTAATATTCCAAAAATCAATCCCATCGTAACCGCTAAACGAAGACTTTTTGTTATGTACTCGCTTCTCTTTCCACGTAGGTATTGGACAGCAGCAATAGACCCTAAAATCAGAGCTGAAGCTGTATAAGCCGTTACAATGACATGCATCGATTTAGCTGGTGTCGCAGGATTAAACATTGCAGCAATTGGATCAATTGTTTTAATTACCCCATTCTTAAGCGTAAAACCTTGAGGTGTATTCATAAAAGCATTTACTGTTGTAATAAAGAATGCAGATAAATTAGCTCCTATAATAACCGGAAAGATAAACAACCAATGAGATGTTCGTTTTTTAAATCGATCCCAAGTGTATAAATAAATACCAAGAAAAATTGCTTCAAAAAAGAACGCAAACGTCTCCATAAATAGAGGTAGACTAATTGCTTGCCCTGCTACCCTCATAAAGCTTGGAAAAAGTAAGGACAGCTGTAACCCAAGACACGTTCCAGTTACAACCCCAACAGCAACAGTAATTGTATAACCTCGAGCCCATCGTCTTGCCATCAACAGGTAGTTATTATCCTTCTTCCAAATTCCCAATCCTTCAGCAATCGCAATCATCACAGGAATTCCAACCCCGATGGTTGCAAAAATAATGTGAAAAACAAATGTCATCGCAATGAGTAATCTACTAAGTGTGACATTGTCCATATCCATTACAAATACCCCCTAAGTTTTTAAGATAAAAAGCTATGTGATTTAGTTGTGTTAGTAAACAAAAAGGGTGTTTCTTTTAATAACGAGAGAATCTAATACAAAAATACTCGATTACTTATGTATGTAGTCTCATATACTGATGTCATGTGACAAACATTCCCAAAACAAACAAAATACGGTACTACTAATAAAAGTATGTGCGTAATAGTACAAACCTATACGAAATTATCAAAAGGATAAAGGATCGAATATCACTTTAAACTATTCAATAAAAAAAGAATTTATACACAAGCATTTTGGCAGAATGGTGAATTCTTATAGAACTATGATTTGTATGTTGAGTGGCTTTGTATTAATTCAGCCGTTTTACTGATTAATTCAACCGTTCTCCTATTCCATCAATTAAAATAAATTAATTTCACCAAAAATCATAAAATAAAGATATTCTATATGTAATTTGATAACAAAACATCTTACAATTTAGTTAGTAAATATAAAGGTTAATTGGAGGTTTCTTATGAGCTCATGGCTGATATTTGCATTATTATCCGCAATAAGTGCGGCATTCGTATCGATTTTTGGAAAAATTGGATTAAATGGAATTGACTCAAACGTCGCTACCACTATTCGGTCAATCATTATGGCACTGTTTATGATTGGAGTAATTACGGTACAAGGAAAACTTGGGCATATCGGAGAGGTTTTAGTTAATCGAAAAGCAGTGTTATTTATATCATTAAGTGGAATTGCAGGAGCATGTTCTTGGCTGTTTTATTTTATCGCACTAAAGACAGGAAAAGTTTCTCAAGTTGCACCTGTTGATAAACTAAGTGTTGTAATCGCCATTCTTCTTGCACTCGTTATTCTACATGAAAAAATTAATTTGCAAGCTGGAATAGGTGTTGGACTCATTACAGCTGGTGTACTATGTATAGCATTTAATTGAACTTCAATTATTTACAAGAATTCTTTCATAAATTCAATCAATTTGGTCATAAATTTTCCCTTTTAAAATAAGGTGTTTATTAACAGATTCTGAATCTTATCTGTTCATCAACTAATTTTAAAAGGGAGAGAATGAAATATGGTTGTTGTTCACTATCTTGAAAAGAATGTTGAATTGCTAAATCAATTGCATAACAGTGCTCCTGCAGTTGGGGACCCAGTAACTATTAAAGGGAGAAAAGGAAAGGTCTTAAGTGTCAAAGAAATTAACGACAAACACGTTCATGTCCAAGTAGAATTAGAAGTAGTCAAAAAAACTCAGTTAACTGCAATCGAACAAAAAAAGAAAAAAAGATAAGTTTTACGTTGAAAGGGCTTGGATGAAAAATCTAGGCTCTTTCTATATTTTGTTGTTTAAAAAAAGATTTTGTTAAAGCAGTATGAGCACAGCCAAATTCTAATCTCTTTTTCACATCTAACCGAGTAATTTGAATGAAATTAACTTTTTTTCAAATACTTTAAATAAAGGAATCTTTATTTGGAGTGAATAAAATAAAATGAAATGGAATAGCTCAGTCGTTAATCTATTTTTACTATTAATTGTGATTGCTGTTATAATTTGGTCTTTAATTAAGCCAGCAGGATACCTTATTTGGACATTAGAATCTACTCCTGCATTAATTGTGTTAATTATTTTCATTGCCACATACAATAAATTTCGTTTCACAACTCTTTCCTATATAATCATAGCGTTTCTCCCGATATTAATGTTCATCGGAGGGCATTATACATATGGAGAAGTCCCTCTTTTTAATTGGATAAAAGATCATTTTCATTTACATCGAAATAACTATGATCGATTCGGACATTTTCTTAAAGGATTGTTAGCAATTGTTATTAGAGAAATATTGATCCGGAAAACACCATTAACTAGAGGATCATGGTTAGTTGGTATTACTTTAAGTATTTCACTTTCAATTGCTGCATTGTATGAAATTGGCGAATTTGTTGTTGCAAAACTAGTAAAGGGAACAAAACTTGGGAAAGACTTTTTAGGAACCCAAGGAGATTTTTGGGATTCACAGTGGGACATGTCTCTTGCTTTAATTGGATCAATTTTAGCGTTACTATTCCTTTCTAGATTACATGATCGCTTTTTAAATCAATTAAACAACAACTAATTCTCTATCAAACACCTCCATTTTTAATTTAGCTAATTTAATAAAAGGTTTTTTTATCCTAGTGATTGAAATATATAGAAAACCCTAAAAAGTTAGCTAAATTTAGAGGAGGATTTTTCAGTTGAACATAACATTGAGATCGATTGACAAGGATAATTGGAAAGAAGCTATATCCTTATCAGTAAAAAAAGAACAACAACCATTTATCGCTTCTAATCTCTATTCCATAGCAGAGGGTCAATTTTTAGAAGACTTTTATGCAATGGGAATCTATCTTGAAAACCAAATGGTTGGATTTACAATGTTTGGGATTGATTCTGACGATCACAACTACTGGATTTATCGATTAATGATTGATGAAAAATATCAAGAAAAAGGAATCGGCAAGCAGGCTATTCATTGTGTTATTGAAAAAATAAAGCACATGAACAAAACCAGTATTCCTAATATTATGATTGGTTATAACCCAACAAATATCGCTGCAAAAGTTACTTATGAAAAGGCTGGTTTCATAGAAACTGAACTAGCACCTTGGGGTGAACAATTAGCAAAATTCCCCTTATAACTAAACAGAGCTTTTTGTCGCTTCGAAATTAACTTTTTCCAAGCGATTTTTTTTGTTCTTAAAAAAAGGAATTTCGTTCATCTTCTTAGAAAGAGTGATATTGCACATTAATTACTCTCAGAATGTTACGGAACATTACACTCTGATTTTCGATACGTCCACTTTTCCTTAATAACTTTACTTTTTTCCTAAAAAATTTCAAAAAAACTGAAACTAAATGACGGACTCATACGTCTTATTATAGAAGACATTTCATAATGGTTTGCAAAAGAGGTGTATAGAATGGATCATACACAAGAACTAATCATCCAATGTCGAAGTGGCGATAAACAAGCATTTGGGCAGCTTGTTACTCCTTTTATTCAAAAGGCGTATGCAATTGCCTTTAGTATTTTAAAATCAAAAGAGTCCGCAGAAGATGCAGTTCAAAATTCTTTGCTTGAATCCTATAAAAATATCATGGCTGGAAAGGAATTTCGATCATTTCAAAATTGGTTCTTTTCTTTAGTAACTTCACGTTCTCTTGATATCGTAAGGCGATCTAGCAAAGAAAGAACAAATTCAGAATATGTAGATACAATTGACACAGTAGACCAAACTTCCCTGCCTTTAGAAGTCATCATAGAAAAAGAAGAAAAACTTGGACTACTAGAGAAAATTTTAGCGTTACCGGATATGGATAGAGTGTTGATTATTCTATATTACTACCAGGATCTCAGTATTAGAGAAATCTCTTTATTGGTCAATTTGACAGAAGGAGCTGTAAAAACAAAGTTATTCCGTGCTAGAAATAAATTACATTCGCTTTATAAAAGTAACGTTCTCCCATTTAAGAAAGTTGGTGAAATAAAATGAAATCAACAAAAGATTATATCCATAATTCCTTAAATAAAATTAAAGCACCTAAATCTTTGTATGAATTCGCCAATAATGTCCCTTATATGGTTGAGATAGAAGAAACAAAAAGCTTACGAGAACAATCTCAATCTATGAACTTACCAGAAAAGAAACTGACTTTTCCCAACTTCATCAAAATGGCTTCTTCAGCCGTTGCAGCATTGGCTCTAATTGTTAGTTCTAGTTTACTGTTCCCAATCACAAGCCATAATGGGGTAAAAAAGGAAGCTATAAAAGAAGACAAAAAAGTGCAGATAGAAGCTAGTTCTGAAAAACAAAATCCTACTGTCCGTTCAAATGAAATTTCTGATTCAACTGGATATTCTTTAGCATTACATAATAGTACAAAAGAAAAGAAAACTTCCCCTTCTTACTCTCAACCACAACTTAAACAGGCTGATAAAGATCAAAGTTTTTCAATGATCTTTAGAGATTTCGATGGAACCTTTAATAATTTAAAACGAGATATGAATTTTACAATAAATATTCCAGACCCAATGCTACTTCAATATAATTTAAATGGGCTATTTCAAAATCAAGGAGAACGGTCATTCATTGGCCCAAATGTACATCAATCAATAGTTGCTGAAACTAAATCCTATAAACCAAATAAACAAACTAAATGGGAAAACGGAAATAACATTGTAACAGTTGAAGAGGTCAAAATTAAATCTGGTCATACTGACATCGTTCTCTCGCAAAAAGACGAGTCAGGAAAAGAATCTATTTCCTTACTAAACACAAAAATAGCTTTATTTGATCTTAAGGGAAACATACTAAGCCAAGATTATAAGTACCCTACTCTAAAAGACAATGGAAAATTTATCGTTTCTTTTCCTGAAATCAACAGCTTACCTGACCATTTTATTTTAAGAATGATTAAAACCGAAGATTCCTCTAAAAACATTGGTCAGTCCATAAATCAATATCAATTCAGTAATCATGATTCTTATCCAATTGATGTGTCAGGGACAGAGGACCAAAAAATCACAATTCAATCCATTAAAGAAACGGATAGTTCTGTAAAAGTAACTTTTGAGATCATGGGAAGTCCATCAACACAACACCCGTTTCTTACTATCCAAGACGAAAAAGGGGTTTTTGCATCACTTATTCAAACAAAAAAAACATCCAATAGTGACCAAAAATTAACCATTGAACAAGAATATAAAAAAGAAAACAACTTCTCTGGTGAGATATTTTTACAATTATTGATTGATAAGAACAACATCATAAATGATTTGCTTCAAACTGATGTTTCATTAACGAATAATTAGCACTACACAATTTACTATTCTCCACAGAATAAAGTGAAACTTCCATCAATGGGAGGGTCTTAATGCCCGTTAATGCGGGATAAATAAGTAAGCAAAATAAAATGAAGGGAGAAACAGCCTTATGTATACAATCTTAAATAAGCTAAACTTTAAGAAGCGACAAATCTTAAAAGAGATTGAGAGAATCGATAAAGAAATACAAATCCTACTAACTAAAAAGAAGCAGTTTGTAACCTTTTATAATGAAAATGTCATTTCTAACGAAGATTTAGTAGTATATCAAGAATTAACGGACAACAAAATTAATGATCTTCAAGCAAAGAAAGCACTTCTCAATGAGGTATATACTGGAACAAAAGTAACCCTACCAATCTAAGCAAAAAATATGAAGTCATTTAATCCCTTCAAAAAATAAAAAAGGCAACATACAAAAAATGATTAAGTACATTGCCTTTTACTCTTTATTTTTTCGCTTCTGAAACTTTGTCCTTTTTAATCTTTATATAATTATGATATAGATCCGTTTTATTTAATGTATCAATATATTGAGCGCAATAAATGATATCTTTATAGCTAATATAGTCACCATTTTCAAGCTTAATTAGTTTTTCAGGTGCATCATAATAGATAGTGTCTAAATTTTCTCCATTAAGCTTGTTCCTTACTCCTCCATGATTTGAGGAATAATTTAGATAGACTATTTCAAACTTTATATTTGCACTGTTAAGCATATAATATAAGTCGTTTTCTGATAACATTTTCCAGCGGCCAATAACATCAAATAATTTTTGTAATTTTTCATCTGTAGAATACTCTTCACCAGCTGGTAAGTATTTGTAGCTAATGTGATTTGTATTAATTTTTTGGATAACATATTTTTGATAAGAGTACTGTTCAGTGACGATCTTTGGACCATTAATTGATCGAATATAGTTTGTATGAGGAGTAACTACCTCTTTCTGAATCGTATATGGTACTTGTTCTTTTGAGGGAACTTCGACAGTTACTGGAATCAATTTATATTTAACGACATCTTTTGTACCAATTTTCACCTTTTTTACAACAGGTAAAAGATAATCACTAACAACATAAGCAGTTTTAGCTAAATCTTGTTTTAGCCACACTTGTTTTGTTATATAAAAATACTTTTTACCTTGTTTTACTTTTTTCTTATATGCTTTTTTAATATAATTTGTATAATGAATAAATGCTTTATACCAAAAATCTTTTACTTTTGTTAATAGCGTCCCTTTATTTATGACGACATTGTAAACATTCCCTTTACTATCTCTTGCAGTTAGTTTATTTTTAGTATCTGTAGTTGTGAATGCTTGAGAAGATTGATTGGTAGAATATGTATAAGTAGTTTGATAAACATCTTCCTTTACAATATAAGAGACTTTCTTATATTGCGCCTCTGGAATAGTTTGTTCACTCCTATTCATTTCAGTTATTGGAACTAATTCTCTAGTATTGATCATTTCCTCTTTTACTTTAATATCTTCATAACCAGTAACATCTGTTTCCCCTGAAATTGCATAATCATCTTGATTAAAATAAGTTGTACTTCCTGTAATGGTTTGAGGCTGTTTAGCCATATCCGCTACACTATCCATTGTGTCTCTATCATAATAAGTTTCTTCAGCATGTACAGTTAAACCCAAACTATTAAATAGTAAAAATATAGATACTGTAGAAACTAATAAACTTTTATACAGTTTCATCGTAATTTTCCTTTCAAGCTTTAATGGAAAAAGTTCATATCTTACATTAACTAATCAAATTAAAAGGCAGACTTTTAATTTAGTAGTATGATTATCCATTGTGATCTCTACTAAAATTTGCCAGTATTATTATTTTATTCGACTTAATTTGCATTTTTCCTTCTGTTAAAATCTAAAAATTCAGAAAATTGATTTTAATATGTAAATATTTCTATTTTATTTGCAAATAAGGCTATAAACTACATTGTTTCTAGAGAATTCGCTCCCTTTCCTCAGGAGTGACACTATTTCTCTTTCTTCAAATCATCTAAAAAACAACATTAAAATTTAGCGAAATATTTATTAAAAAATTTTTTCAAATCAATATTTGAGTAGATAAATAGCTCTACAATCTTACTATTAATTCAGGTAAAATACTATTTTAGAAAATAAAATATAATTCAATCAACGTGTTGACTTTTATTTTTCTTTGTTTTATGATTTTGATACAACAAAAAAACAACAACGTTTTTATAATAGATGAATAGAAGAAGTGGTTTCAGCCACTTCCATTAAAAGCTATGATGAGAAATAGTAAAAATATCAAGTTCTTTTCAGAGAGTTCCCGGTTGGTGCGAGGGAATAAGACGATATTTTGAACACATCTCTGAGCTGAACACCGAACCCGTATTGGTAGTAGACTGTTTCCGGAATCCCTGCACCCGTTACCGTGCTAGAGTATACGTAAGATGATTACTGTACTTGAAGAGGTTGGTATCGTGAGGTATCAATAAATAGAGGTGGAACCACGTGAGATATACTCCCGTCCTCTAGCATATTGCTAGAGGCGGGAGTTTTTTGTTGTTAAGAAATTTTTTCCAAAATAACTAACCGGTTAGTTTCAACAATCATTTAATTTCCAACGGCCGTGGAAATTAGAGTTCTAATAGAAAACTTACAAATCAGAGGCGACAAAGTGTCCTACTAAAAAAAAGGAGCAAGAACAATGAAAAGAAAATTTTTTACAGCCATTATTATGTGTATGATTTCAATGTTAGTTATTTCTGGATGTTCTACAAACAAAAAAAATAAAAATGAAGTAGTTGTTGGATTAGACGATACATTCGTCCCAATGGGATTTAAAGATAGCAATGGAAAATTAGTTGGTTTTGATATTGATCTTGCAAATGAAGTTTTTAAACGTGAAGGAATGAAAGTAACATTTCAACCTATTGATTGGTCTATGAAAGAATCAGAATTAAGAGCAGGAAACATCGATGCGATTTGGAATGGGTATTCAATAAATGCCAATAGAAAGAAACAAGTAAATTTTACGAAGCCTTATTTAGCAAACAGACAAGTTATCATTACGCTTGCTAATTCACAGATTAAAACGAAAAGCGATTTAAAAGGTAAAAGTGTTGGAGTTCAAAATGGTTCAAGTTCTCTAGATGCTGTTAACAAAGATAAAAACTTAGTGAACTCATTTTCTGGTGGAAAGCCAGTTTTATATGACAATAACAATGAAGCTTTAATGGACTTAGAATCAAAACGAATTGACGCAGTAGTAGCGGATGAAACATTAGCACGTTACTACATCAACAAAAGAGGCGAATCTAAGTACAAAATTCTTCAAGATAATTTCGGAGAAGAAGAATACGGTGTTGGTGTCAGAAAAGATGATAATCAATTACGCGCAAAAATTGATAAAGAAATCGATGCAATGAAAAAAGATGGAACGTACGACAAAATTTATAAAAAATGGTTTGGAACACTAAAATAAGAGGAGCGCTATAAATGGACTATTTAATTTCTTTAATCGGATCTATGTTAGATGGGTTAAAGATAACGCTAGAAGTATTCTTCATTACATTAGCGTTATCTCTCCCTTTAGGGATTATGGTTGCTCTTGGTAGACTATCAAAATTGAAACCTTTAAGAGTAATCATTGAATCTTATATTCTTGTAATGAGAGGAACACCACTGCTTTTACAATTAATTTTTGTTTTCTTTGGATTACCTTTGATCGGAATTGTATTTGACCGATTTACAACTGTTATCATCGCATTCACTTTTAATTATGCGGCATATTTTGGTGAAACATTCAGAGCAGGTATCCAGTCTATTGATAAAGGTCAATATGAGGGTGCAGAAGTATTAGGTCTCACACCCGCTCAAACATTTAAACGAATCATTCTTCCACAAATGATCAAACGAATTTTACCACCAGTGGCAAATGAAGTGATTACACTTATTAAAGATTCAGCTCTTGTTTATGTTGTTGGACTTGATGATATGCTTCGAGTAGCACAAATTGCTTCAAATTCAGATGCAACACTCATCCCACTTGTTGTAGTAGGTGTATTCTATCTAATATTAACAGCCATTTTAACAAATGTATTTAAACGCATTGAAAAACGTTATTCCTATTATCAGTAAGGCGGTGTGAACATGCTAAAAGTAAACTCATTAACTAAACGTTTCGGAAAACAACAAGTACTGGGTAACGTTTCATTTGAAGTAAATAAAGGTGAAATTGTAACGTTATTAGGTCAATCTGGTGCGGGAAAAACAACAATCCTTCGCTGCGTAAATGGACTAGAGTCATTTGATAGTGGAACGATTGAAGTTGACGGACAGATCATTACTTCACAAAAAGATCTTCGAAAAGTAAGAAAAGATGTTGGACTAGTATTCCAAAACTATAATTTATTTCCTCATAAAACAGTAATAGAAAATATTACTGAAGCGCCAATTCTTGTACTTGGAATGAATAAAGAAGAAGCAAAAAAGCGAGCTACTGAATTACTAGAGAGTGTTGGTTTAGCAGATAAGGCTGACGCTTATCCTTTTGAATTATCTGGTGGTCAACAACAACGAGTTGCCATTGCGAGAGCCTGTGCCCTTAAGCCAAAAGTTCTTTGTTTTGATGAACCTACAGC
The DNA here is from genome assembly GCF_017814275.1 of Gottfriedia endophytica. Classification (GTDB taxonomy): domain Bacteria; phylum Bacillota; class Bacilli; order Bacillales; family Bacillaceae_G; genus Gottfriedia; species Gottfriedia endophytica. The sequence continues at coordinate 38,841 of NZ_JAGIYQ010000008.1, read as the reverse complement.
AGCACTTGATCCCGAGCTAACTGGTGAAGTTGCTTCAATTATGAAACGACTTGCTGATGGTGGAATGAGCATTCTTGTTATTACACATGATATGGAATTTGCAGACAAAGTTGCGACTCGTACGTTGCTAGTTAAAGACGGAACAGTAATAGATTCTAATCAATAAACAAAAAAGCTCCCATCAAAATTGGTGGGAGCCTCTTCATGTATTAGTCTGTTGTAAATTTTTTTAATTCTACTTCTAAATGACTCATTAGTTCCGTCAGTTTCATCGCATATTGACTTACTTCTTCGGTTGACGAGCTTTGTTCTTCCATCGAAGATAAGATTTCCTCTGTCGACGCTGCAACTTGTTGAGCTGAAGCTGATAGACCATCCATTACGCTTCCAATACTGTCTTTACTTTCATTTAAACGATTAACAAGAATAGTTGACCCAGATACTTCATTTATAATTTCTTCTAATGCACTTGTTAATGCTTTAATCGATTGCCCCACATGATCAACAGCTTCTTTTTGAGTGCGATTGATTGTGTTCGTTTCTGCCATAACAGCTACAGCAGAATTTGTATCTTCAATAATAGAAGAAATAATGTCTTGTATATTTTTTGCAGATTCTCTTGATTGTTCAGCTAATTTTCTCACTTCTCCAGCTACAACTGCAAAACCTCTTCCATGTTCACCAGCTCTAGCCGCTTCAATTGAAGCATTTAAAGAAAGTAAATTTGTTTGGTCTGAAATATTTGCAATCACTTCTGTTACTTGAGAAATACTCGTTGATTTTTTATTTAAATCTTCTACAATCGCAGCCACTTTCTCGATTGTTTCTTCTAACTTTTGGTAAGTAACTTCAAGGTTGTTTACATCTTTTATTCCAGCATCCATGTTGGCAGTTGCATCTTTTAATACATCTTTAATCGTTTCTGTTTGAGTAGCCAATTGTCCAATCACGTTATTTGCAGAATGGACAGCTGTTGCACCCGTCTCTACCTCTTCAGATTGACTCATATTTGCAGATGCAATTTCTTCAATTGATTTTGTAACTTCTACAATGGTTGTGCTGTTATTTTTAGCAATTTCATCTAAACCAGTTGCCGTTTGATTAATTGCTCCAAAATCTTCAACGATTTTTTTAATTAAATCATTCACGTTCGTAATCATTAAATTAAAGTCGTTTGCTAAATCTCCTACTTCATCATTATTAGGAACATCTACAATTGTCGTTAAATCTCCACTAGCCGTCTTTCTGGACACATCACTAAATTTGCGTAAAGTTCTAATGATAATTCTTGAAATAAAGTAAACTAAAATTCCACCAAGTAACAATCCACCTATTAAAGTAAAAATGGATATATATTTAAATCCTGATAATTTTGCAGAAATACTTGCTACAGGTGTTACAGCGATTACTTTCCAATCCGTATTTTTCAATGTTTGCCCATTAACAAAGTATGTATCTCCATTAAAAGTATATTGATTGTTTGTCAGTTTTTGATTTGTATAGAGTGAATCAATCCATCCATATTCTTTTTTCATTTGTTTTTGGCTAGCAAAAAAGTCGTCTACATTCTTTTCTTTCCCACTATTTTGAAGGGAGAGATTCTTTCCTATTTGATCCGGAATAAACGTACTTACAACTACTCCTTTGTTGTCTAAGATCATTAATTTTTCATCTAGCCCGTCTTGTAATTGATTTCGAATGCTACTAATGCCTTCAAGACTAATATCGTAACCAAGCACACCGATTAATTCACCGTCTTTTTTAACTGGCATTACAATTGATGTCATCATCTTATTTGAAATCGCATCTTTATAAACTTCCATCCAATACATTTTATCTTTTTCTTTTGTCTCCTTGAATACTCTCGTATTTAGAGCATTTCCAAAGTCTACCCAAGGATAAATATTCATATAACCTGTTTTGGCACTAATAAAATATGTAGCTGCAATTGAAGGATCATTCTCTTTTATATTTCTCAAGAATCCAGTTATTGCAGGGTTTTTATCATTTCCATCGAATACTGTTTCAATTTCTAACGACAATTCATTAATTGATTTTTCATACTTAGACATGTACATTTCAATATTTTTACTTGAGGTAGCAACAAAGCGTTTATTATCATTTTCATACTTATTCTTTAAAACATTACTAGAATACATATAAAAAACTAATGATGTAATAACGAGTGTTAAAAACACAACCGCTCCAATACCTGCCATTAACTTCGTTCGAATAGAAACTCTCTTTTTCTTTTTAGTACGATTTTTTTTATCAATCATTACTTCCTGCATCTATTTGATCTCCTTTTTACAAGCTGAATTTTCATCCAATTCATTTATCTATTTCTCTTCATCCATATGGTGTTGAATTAGATTTCTAATCTGATGGTGTAAGCATTCTTTCAAAGTTAATCAAACTTGACTAAAGAATTGTTGACTGTCATGTCAGACAATTGATTCCTCAGAAGGCTATGATTCTGTTAAATAATTAGTAAAATTGGTTCACTAACTTATGGATTTCTAATCGACAAATGCGAAATATGTCGTTTTTTTTATCGGCAAAAGATTTTTTTTATTTATACTTCATCATAAAAGATGTACTTTCGAACTATAAATATTTCTATATCTTCATACGAAAGAATTAATGGAAAGATGTCATACCTTTTCATTAATTCTTTTAAAAAAAATGCTGCCTCATGAAACGAGGCAGCATTTTTTTTTAATATACTTATAAGTCAACTCACGTAGATGGACGGAAAAATTCTTCCACACGTTTTTTCTATAATCATGTACCACAAAAAGTTCGATAAGGACCATCTGACGACGGAGGAAGTGCCGAGTATTCATCCTGTTCTGGAATGTAGGCGTATGGATTTGAAAGCACCGTAAGAAGCTTATCCATCACGCAATAGTCTCCTCGTTCCACCGCTGCTTCTAGTGCAGCTTCTACCCTGTAGTTCCTAGGGATTATTGCTGGGTTGCTGCTTTGCATCAACTGGATCGATTTGTCTTTCGATTCCTCTTGTCTCCCTAATCTTCCCTTCCACTGTTCATTCCACTTAGAAAATTCAGGTTTTCCAAATAAGAGCGTATCCTCAGTAGTGTCCAAAGTTAATGCGCGGAAAGTATTAATGTAGTCAGCACCATACTTCTTCATCATATTAAGGAGGTCTTCAATAAGAGCCTCATCCTGTGTTTCTTCATTGAATATTCCAAGTTTTGCTCTCATTCCCGCTATCCAATTACGCTTATATAATTCAATAAAATTCGAAATCTCAGCCTGAGCTAATTCGAGAGCAATTTCTTGATCATCATGTAGTAGTGGTAATAGGGTTTCAGCAAATCTTGCGAGATTCCACCCGGCAATATACGGCTGATTACCATATGCATAACGGCCATGAATATCAATTGAACTAAATACTGTTTCCGGATCATACGTATCCATGAATGCGCAAGGGCCATAATCAATCGTTTCTCCACTAATAGTCATATTATCTGTGTTCATCACCCCGTGGATAAAACCAACTAGCTGCCATTTAGCAATTAGAGTAGCCTGACGCTTGATCACTTCTTTAAGGAAAGAAAGATAACGATTTTCATCAGCTTCAATATGTGGATAGTGGCGATTAATTGTGTAGTCAGCCAAAACCTGAAGATCCATGGCAGTCCCCCATTTTGCAACGTATTGAAATGTTCCAACGCGGATATGGCTGGCAGCCACGCGGGTCAAAACTGCACCAGGCAAAGTAGTTTCGCGAATGATTGACTCACCAGTTATCACTACAGCTAGGCTTCTAGTAGTAGGAATTCCAAGTGCGTACATGGCTTCGCTAATGATGTATTCTCGAAGCATCGGTCCAAGCGCAGCCCGGCCATCTCCCCCTCTAGAGTATGCTGTTCTACCTGACCCCTTGAGCTGAATATCAAACCGTTCACCTATAGGAGTGATCTGTTCACCTAGAAGCAGTGCACGGCCATCCCCTAATCTCGTAAAATGTCCATATTGATGCCCTGCATAGGCTTGTGCAAGAGGAAAAGCACCTTCGGGAATCTTGTTACCAGCAAGCATTGCCACACCATCTTCACCTTGGAGAGTCTCGATATCTAACCCTAAACTCTTTGCTAACTTTTCATTAAAAATAATTAATTTCGGTGAACTGACAAGATTAAGGTTTTGGCTAGAAAAGTATGTTTGTGGTAAACGGGCGTAACTATTATCAAAGTTCCATCCTTGTTCATTTATTTCTTTTGTCATCATATCTCCTTCCCTTCTTTTTATCTTAGTTTATGTACATAAAATACTATTTGTTGATCTAAACACAGGTAGTTCCACATACTGTCTACTTCTACCAATTTATTATACCCTTCTATTCACAGATAACGCCTATTTTAGAGCACTGCTCTTATTAAAAAATTTTCGATTAGTGTATTTTTTCTATTAAGGAAAAGTTAAGAAACTTGTACGATAATCCTACATGTAACACCAATAATTATTTTATAGGAGGAAATTCAAATGAAAATTAGATCAAGTTTAATTGTACCTGTTTTAGCAGCATCAATATTAGCTCCTGCAGCAGGGAGTGCAGCAATGAATCATTCCAATAAAATGAACACAACAGCTACTCATGAAAACTCAGAACATCATCATAAGGGGCAACGTGAGAAGGATCTTATGAATGTTATTAATCAATACGCTACTCCTGATTTAAAAAATCAACTTACACAAGATTTAACAACACATAAAAATTTAGAGAGTCAATTACACAAACACGGTAGTTTCCAAAAAGAAGAGAAACAAGAAAAAACAAATCACAAAGCTGTTTACGAAGCTAATAAACAAGAAATTATGTCTATTAAACAACAAATAAAAGATGGCAAAATAACAAAAGAGGAAGCACATAAAAAATTAGATGCAATCTTTGGAAATCATGAAGGTAGAGACCATGATAAAGACAAAGATAAATTTAAAGGTAAGGAAAATGGCGAACGTGGTATTTTCAAAGAATTGAAAACTGCTATTCAAAAGAAAGACAAATCAGCTATTAATGCTGCATTAGAAAAATTTGATCAACAATTACAAAAATCTAATCAAGAATTACAAAAAGAACTTACTGCAAGCAAATAGGATGAATATTTACATAAAGGCAGCTGATCTCAGCTGTCTTTTGTTATCTCATACAATACATTCTCGTATATAATCGAAGCCCTACTTCCTATAAAAGTAGAGCTTCAATAATGAAAAAAATAGTAATAATCTATTTTGTTTTTAAAAACTCTTTCCATGCAGTAATCCCGCCATCTAAAACAGTAACATCATATTCCCTTTCAGAAAGAATTGTTGCACACTTTGTAGCAGAATTTCCAGTTGTACAAGTTACAATAATTTCATTTTCTTTTGGCAATGAAGTAATTGAATCTTGCTTATTTTCCACTAGATTAAAAATATCATTTTTATTTATATTTAGATTCTCAATAGTTGAATGTTCGATATGATAGTCGCTATATTTTTCCTCTGCTCTTACATCTAATAGAACGACCTTTTCTTGTTTATTCAGTTTCTCATATAATTCTTCAGGTGAAATCTTTTTAAGTGTCATTTTGATTTATCCTCCATTTTAAAGGGACTTAAAGGCAAATGCTTTATTACTATTATTGTACAGGATTCTTATTAAGATTTGGAAAGATTAAATTTTATTGAATCTTTATGTATTAATCTAAATCTACCGAGGACAATAATGTTGAAAAAATCATTTGAAGAATAGAGGAAAATAAGATGATAAACATGCCACATCAAATTTTGATTAACGAAACTCCTGAGACTGTTTTTGAAGCCATTACAACAACAAATGGAATTAAAGGCTGGTGGTCAACAGACGCTAATTTCGAGCCAGAAGTTGGAAGCATTGCAGAGGTTGCTTTTTATAATCGTCGAGCAATTTTCCAATTTCATATTGATCGACTTGAACCAGGAAAATTAGTAGAATGGACTTCTATGCATGATATGCCAGCATGGAAAGGCACCAAAATTCGTTTCGAACTAAGTGTAAATGAAAACGGAGCTACAATTGTTAATTTTAATCATATGGGATTTGAATCGATGGATGGTCCCTATGCTATGATTAATACAACATGGGGAACTCTAATGTACCTCCTGAAACATTATGTAGAAGGCAAAAATCTAGGTGTTTGGCATGAAGCATAAGAAATAATAATGAATATGGATACGGAGGAATAATAATGGACAAAGTCTTTGAACAACTTCAATTTTTTCGTGGATTCACTCTAAACAACTTACAAAAACTAAAGAAAGAGCATGCTGACATACAACCAGCTGGCTTTAATAACACGCTACGTTGGAACTATGGGCATATTTTAACTGCCTATGATGGTTTAATGTTTCAATTATCCGGAAAAGGAAGCAAACTAGATCCAAGGTTTTTTGAATTTTTTGGAGGGGGTACAAAACCGAGTGAGTGGAAGACAGAAGCTCCTTCTTTAGAGGAAATTGCTGAAGAGCTTGAAAAACATGGAAAATTAATTGTTGAGACTTTCCAAAATTCACTTGACGAGAAGTTAGTGCAATCAAAAGAAATTGCTGGACTTAAGCTTGAAACAGTACGTGATGCATTAACATTCTGTTTGTGGCATGAAGGATTACATCAAGGTGTAATTAATGGTTTAACACGCGTTGTTACTACAATCTAATTCCATTCCTAGAATAAATAAATTTTAGGAGAAGTGTTGATATTTTAAATTCTAAACGACTGTTCACTCTTTGGACAGTCGTTTTACTTCTCCTTTTCAAATAGCACTATCATTCTTTTTGTTGAGTAACTAGATAAAGTCTTCTTGGCATTCCGCCTTCTTCAAACTCGTGAATTTCTAGGATTTTATATCACTCTGATAATTCTTCTATCATTTTTTTGTCAAAAAAATGAACGATAAAGCCTCCGACCTCATACCTTTTTTCCCCCTCGATGAATACCTGTTCCATAATGAGGATCGTTAAGATTTCGTACTGAATAAATTTTTAGTCCATTTGGTTTCAACACTCTTTTTACTTCTTGGGCTAAAAATGTAATTTCTTCAGAAGTAAAAGCCATGCAAAACAACATATGCGAATAACACCCTTCAATCATATCATCCTCAAAGGATAGAGGATTTCTTACATCATGTTGAAGTGCTTCTACAGAATTAAATAAACCTAGTTTTTTCGCTTTTTTCTTTATTGCTTCAATGCCACTATGTGTATAGTCTAGCACATATACCTTGAAACCTTTTTGTGCAAAATAGAGCGTGTCTCTTCCTTGCCCACCCCCTAATTCAAGAATGGTTTTTATTCCTTGTTTTTCAAATATTTCAGCTGCTTTAATAGCAGCTTCACTTGGTGATTCACCAAACATTTCTACTCGATTTGAAAAATTCGTTTCCCAATATGGTTGTTGCTCACCTAAGAGACCTTTATTTTCTTCCACTTCCATATCTCCTTCTAACCTCTATGATAATTGATCAATAAACGTTGTGACATTTGCCAAACAGCAACTACCTTGAGGATTATTAACTTCACAACCACATCGATTGGCTTTTATGTTTTTTCGAATCTGTTCAACTGGTTGAGATGCTAATTCGTTCTGAACAGATTGTTGAAGTTTTCCTTTTGTCCAATCAAAACAATAGCATACAGGCACATCAAGTGAAGAATCTTTTTGGAAAACTTGAACCTTAATATCCGATTTAAAGTATGATTTCTTTTCCGAATCAAAATAGACGACTTCACAATTAGACGTTGAACAAAAATAATGGTCTAAATTTGCGTTAAGAGAATTCAATGCCATTGGTTTTAACAATGATTTTAGTGTAATTATTTTTACTTTTTTACCATCTACATTACATGATGGACAGACTTCTAATTTACTCGTTTCAGAACTCAAGTCATTTGATTTACAGCAATCACTCATGATAAAACGCTCCTTTAGAATGGTCTTGTATATAAATTATATCATTTCTTATTAAACTGCTAGTTTAATGAATAAGTTTATTCTTACTATATTCTTAGCCCTAAAAAAAGAGAAATAGGATTCCTCCCATTTCTCATAAAAATACTATTTTAGTTATCCTTCAATTCAATTTTAGCAACAGCTTCGCAATGCGAAGTATGTGGGAACATATCCACTGGTTGTATTTCTGTCGTTTTGTATCCACCATCTTCTAAAATTCGTAAATCACGAGCTAGTGTTGAAGGATTACATGAAACATAAACTACTTTTTTAGGCTTCATTGCAATGATTGTTTGTAATAACATTTCATCGCAGCCTTTACGCGGAGGATCGACAACTAATACATCTGACTTAATCCCTTGTTTATACCAATTTGGAATAACTTCTTCAGCTTTTCCAACTTCAAATTCAACATTTGTCATATTGTTTAAAGCTGCGTTTCGTTTTGCGTCTTCAATTGCTTCAGGTACAATTTCTACTCCATAAACCATTTTTGCCTTTTGAGCTAAAAATAGAGAAATAGATCCTATTCCGCAATAAGCATCAATAACTGTTTCGTTTCCGTTCAAATTTGCATACTCTAAAGCTTTATCATAAAGAACCTTTGTTTGAACTGGATTAACTTGATAAAATGAACGAGATGAAATTTCAAATGTAATATCACCGATTTTATCTTTAATCGTTTCACTACCATGTAAAACAAACGTTTGATTACCTAAAATGACATTTGTTTTTTCATTATTTACGTTCTGAATGATACTTGTAATAGTAGGATATTTCTCAACAATTCGTTTTACCAACTCTTCCTTTTGTGGGAAGTTAGCTTTTTTCGTAACAATCACAAGCATTGATTCACTAGTATAATGACCATATCTAGACATGATATGTCTTAAAATACCTTTATGCTCACTTTCATCATATGGCTGAATTCGAAGCTCTTGGCAAATATCCTTTATGCCTTGAACTAAAGCATCATTTTCTTTCCCTTGAATAAAACATTCTTCCATTGGAATAATGTCATGGCTACTTTTTTGATAAAAGCCAACAACTAGTCCACCTTCACGTTCTCCAACTGGAACTTGGGCTTTGTTTCGATAGTTCCAAGGATCGCTCATACCAAGAACAGGATGAATTGTTACATTCTCAAGTTTTCCAATTCGTTTCATCACTTCTGAAACTTGATTAAATTTTGCTTGAAGTTGCCCTTCATAGCTCATGTGCTGTAACTGGCATCCTCCACATTGATGATAAATTGAACAAATAGGATCCACTCTGACAGAACTTTCTTCATAAAGCTCGATTAATTTTCCAAATCCGAACCCTTTACTAACTTTTATTACTTTTATTTTAGCCTTTTCGCCTGGTAAACCATTTGGAACAAAAATTGGATATCCATCAATTTTTGCAACGCCATGGCCCTCATGAGTTAAATCAACAAACTCAACATCTACAAAATCATTTTTTTCAACAGGTAACACTCTTTTCGACAAGTCCCTTACCTTCCTTTCTAACACTAAACCTTTACAAAACTTTACAAAATAACATAGATTTTTAAGTTTATTTTCATTATTTTTTAATAGAGCTAATCTATAATTAGTTAATAGATAAAGCATCTTCTATATTACCTTAATAAGTAGATTGAAACCATTATTCTTTATTGAAAATCTCTTAGTATTTCTTAGCGTTGTTATTTTAGTATATGTAAGTTGATTTCCATTCCAGGATGCTCGCTTTCCTAGGGGCGTGAGCTGAGCCTCCTCGTCGCTATCGCTCCTGCGGGGTCTCAGCCTTCCCGCATCTCCCACAGGAGTCGAGCAACCTTCCATTCCAATCAACTTCTGTCTTTTAATTTATAAAACCTAAAAGTAACAATCTTTAAAAAAAGAGTATATTTTTTTTAGTATTCCCAATTTAATTAGTTCATTAGATGGGTTGAGATTAATAAATTTGAGACTATTAGCTATTAACAATAAGTAAACCCCTTGCAAAGCAAGAGGTCATAACTTTTTTTCTTTTAAATTATGGTACAAAAATTTCTAAATGGTGGTAAAGCATTTCAACGGTACATGGTGTGTCTCCACCATATTCGCCATCAATATTCAAAAGTAGTTTTTCATTTGAAGAAATTTTCAAGTGACTAGCACGCGTATAAAGTACTTGATCATTATGCACATGTTTACCGCGTAATAGCTGTGCACAGACCTGAATAATTTCAGCAATATTTGATTTTTTTAACACAAGTAAGTCAAACTGGCCATCGTTAATACTAGCCTCTGGAGCAATCATTTCAAATCCACCAACAGAGTTTGTGTTTGATAGAAGGAAAAGCATGATCTCCCCTTCAAATATTTTCCCATCATATTCAATTGTGACATATGTTGGTTTAACACGAGGAAGTAATTCAAAGCCTTTTAAATAGTATGCTAATTGTCCAAGAACAGTTTTTAGCTTACTTGGAACCTCATAGGTTAGCTCTGTAATTTTTCCAGCTGCTAAAATATTAACAAAATATTTTCCATTTACGTAACCAATATCCAATGGTACAGTATTTCCATTCACAATGACTTCAACAGCATCCATTATAGTGGTATTTACACCAATAGCTCGAGCAAAATCATTGGTCGTACCAACTGGAATTAAACCAAGCTTTGGTCTATATTCCTGTTCAGCTAATCCACTAATGACTTCATTTAACGTTCCATCTCCACCACAAGCAACAACTATATCATATTTTCGTTTACATGCTTCTCTAGCAGCAATTGTGGCATCTCCAGCTCCTGTTGTAGCATGACAGGATGTTTCATAACCAGCTTGCTCAAACTTCTGCAACACTTCTGGCAATTTCCTTTTAAAAATTTCACGACCAGAAGTAGGGTTGTAGATTATTCTAGCACGTTTCATCTTTAACCATCCTACTATTTTTATTTAATATCCTCTATCATCATATCTTATATTAAAATTTTTTTATAGTAAATTGTTTGACAATTTTCCCCATTTAATAAATTTGTCATATTTAGGACCAATTCCTTCTAATATACTATGTTATACTTTCCACGTATTTTGAGAAAGATAATAGTATTAATGGAGGGTTATTGTAGCCATGATGACAAAATATATAGCAGAAGTATTTGCCACAGCTTTGATGGTTACTCTTGGAAATGGAGTTGTTGCCAATGTCCATTTAAAAGGAGCAAAAGGATACAAGACTGGTTGGATGGGAATTGCTACGGGCTGGGGATTTGCTGTAATGATTCCCGCTGCTATTTTTGGTTGGATTTGCGGAAATCATATTAATCCAGCTTTCACAATTGGGCTTGCCTTAAACGGTCAGTTTCCTTGGAGTGATGTTGGGCCATACGTTATCGCCCAGCTTATAGGAGCTTTTATAGGTGCTATATTAGTTTGGGCAATGTATAAACCATTTATGGATGAAACTGACGATAAAATTGATGTTTTTAGCTGTTTCGGTTCTGTCCCTTCTTATAAAAAAAACTATATAAATGCATTTATCACAGAATTGATTGGTACATTCATCTTAGTGTTTGGTGCATTAGGAATTACCCACTCACCTTTTATGAAAAATGCAGATGGTGCTACTGGATTGATTGCTCACATTGCAATTGGTTTTTTAGTTTGGGGAATCGTCTTATCAGTAGGCGGGCCAACTGGTCCAGCTTTAAATCCTGCTCGTGATTTTATGCCACGTTTAGCACATGCAATTCTGCCAATTAAAGGAAAAGGAAGCTCTCATTGGGGATATGCTTGGGTTCCAATTGTTGCACCTATTCTTGGATCAACAATAGCTGTATATACGTGGTTTCATTTATTTAATAAACTTTAAATTATGACTTTAAAATATTCTTTATATGACAAAAAAGCGTGCTCCCTATAAAGAGCACGCTTTTTTAATTTTAATGGATAACGGAGATAAACTCTTCCGCTTTTCTATCTGTCTAGCTTCATGGGCTACCTCTTCGGACGTTTCACAACCACCGAGTGAAGGGTTAGATCATCCCTTCTCTCGGTAGTTGCTCCAACGCCTTTCGGAGACAACCGGGGCTCTTCCGCTTTTCTATTCTATCTTTTTTGGATTTCTTCCATTAAGATCTTATTTAGTAATGGTGGGTTTGCTTGGCCTTTTGTTGCTTTCATCATTTGACCAACAAGGAAGCCGATTGCACGGTCTTTACCATTTTTAAAGTCTTCAATGGATTGTGGATTTGCGTCAAGAGTTTCATTGACAATTGTCCGAAGAGTGCCTTCGTCAGAAATTTGTACTAGTCCTTGCGCTTTTACAATTTCGTTTGCGTCTCCACCTTTTTCAACTAGCTCAGTGAACACTTTTTTCGCAATTTTAGATGAAATCGTTCCATCTGCAATTAGCTTAATCATGCTCGCTAAGTTTTCTGGAGTTAACGCTACTTCATGTAATTCTTTTTGATGTTTATTTAAGTATTCTGATACTCCACCCATTAACCAGTTTGAAGTTAATTTTGCATCTGCATCATTTTTGATTGTTGCTTCGAAGAAATCAGACATTTCTTTTGTTAATGTTAGAACCATTGCATCATAGGCAGGTAAGCCTAACTCTTCAACATAACGTTTTTTACGGGCATCTGGAAGCTCAGGAATGCTTTGACGAACGCGTTCTTTCCACTCATCATCAATATAAAGCTCTACTAAATCTGGCTCTGGGAAGTATCTGTAATCATCAGATCCTTCTTTAACACGCATTAGAATCGTTGTTTTTGTTGCTTCATCATAACGACGTGTTTCTTGTTGAATCATACCACCAGATAATAATACTTTTTCTTGGCGAACTTGTTCGTGCTCAAGACCCTTTTGAACATAAGCAAATGAGTTTAAGTTCTTTAACTCTGCTTTTGTTCCAAATTCTTCTTGGCCAAATGGACGTAATGAAATGTTTGCATCACAACGTAATGATCCTTCTTCCATTTTCACGTCAGAAACCCCAGTATATTGAATAATTGATTTTAATTTTTCTAAGTAAGCATATGCTTCTTCAGGTGTACGAATGTCTGGCTCAGATACGATCTCGATTAACGGTGTACCTTGACGGTTAAAGTCAACTAAAGAATAGCCTTGGTCTGTATGGTTCAGCTTACCAGCATCTTCTTCTAAGTGAACACGTGTAATACCGATACGTTTCTTTTTGCCATCTACTTCAATTTCAATCCACCCATGCTCACCGATTGGTTTATCAAATTGAGAGATTTGATAAGCTTTTGGGTTATCAGGATAAAAGTAGTTTTTACGATCAAATTTTGTTTCGGTTGCGATTTGACAGTTTAATGCCATCGCAGCTTTCATTCCGAAGTTAACTGCTTCTTCATTTAAAACTGGTAATACCCCAGGATAACCAAGGTCAATTACACCAGTGTTTGTATTCGGTTCTGCACCAAACTCATTTGGGCTTGGTGAGAAGATTTTTGATTTTGTTTTTAATTCAACGTGTACCTCTAAACCGATAATCGTTTCAAAGTTCATCTTTTCCGCGCCTCCTTACAGTTGTGGTCTTTGTTTTGTAAAATCAGTTGCTTGCTCGTATGCATGTGCAACACGGTAAATTGTAGACTCATCAAAATGTTTACCAATGATTTGTAATCCTAGTGGTAAACCTTCATGGAAACCACATGGAACTGAAATCGCTGGAACACCTGCAAGGTTAACCGGAATTGTTAAAATATCATTTGCATACATTGTTAATGGATCACTAGACTTCTCTCCTACTTTGAAAGCAGGTGTTGGAGTTGTAGGTCCAATAATTACATCATAGTTTTCGAAAACTTTTTCGAAGTCTTCTTTAATTAACGTACGAGCTTGTTGTGCTTTTTTATAATACGCATCATAGTAACCTGAACTTAATGCATAAGTTCCAAGCATAATACGACGTTTTACTTCATCACCAAAGCCTTCGCTTCTTGATTGTTTATATAAATCTACAAGGTTTTCTGCATTGTCAGAACGGTGACCATAGCGAATACCATCGAAACGAGCTAAGTTAGCTGAAGCTTCAGATGATGCTAATAAATAGTAAGTTGCTAATGCATATTTAGAATGTGGTAACGTTACTTCTTCCCAAGTTGCTCCAAGGCTTTCTAGTAATTTTAACGCTGCCATTACAGATGCACGAGCCGCTTCGCCAACACCTTCACCTAAGTATTCTTTTGGAACAGCAATACGTAAACCTTTAACATCTCCAGTTAATGCTTTTATAAATGAAGGTACTTCTACGTTTGCAGAAGTAGAATCACTTGCATCTAATCCTGAAATTGCTTCTAATAATAACGCATTGTCTTCTACATTACGTGTGATTGGACCAATTTGATCAAGGGATGATGCAAATGCAACTAATCCAAAACGTGAAACACGGCCATATGTAGGTTTTAATCCAACTACGCCACAGAATGATGCTGGTTGACGAATAGAACCACCAGTATCAGATCCTAAAGAAAATAATACTTCTCCAGCTGCAACTGATGCTGCTGAACCACCACTACTTCCTCCTGGCACGTAATCAGTATTCCAGGGATTGCGAGTTCCGCCAAATGCAGAATTTTCATTAGAAGATCCCATTGCAAACTCATCCATGTTTAATTTACCAATTGTAATTGCTTCAGCTTGCGCTAATTTATTTACAACTGTTGCATTATAAATTGGGTCAAAGTTTTCTAAAATTTTACTCGCACAAGTTGTACGTAAACCTTTAGTTACGATATTATCTTTCACACCAATTGGCATACCTGCTAATAAACCGCGAGACTCATCCCAAGGTTTTTCATCTAAAGCCTTCGCTTGCAAATGCGCTTGCTCTTCATTTAGCGTTAAAAATGATTTTACTTCTCCATCAACAGAAGAAATACGATCAAATGATTCATTTACTAATTCTTCAACTTTGATTTCTTTATTTTTTAGCTTACTATGTAATCCTGAAACCGTATATTCAAATAATGACATGACGTATTCCCTCCCTTATTCTAAAATTGTTGGCACTTTAATTTGGCCATCTTGATGGTCTGGCGCATTTTTTAGTACGTCTTCTAAAGGTAAACCTTTAGCCGGCTTGTCTTCACGCATAATATTACGCATTTTTAAGACATGCGTAGTTGGTTTTACATTCGTTGTATCTAATTCATTTAATTCCTCAGCAAATTCAATAATTGCGCCTAACTGTTTTGCAAACTTCTCCGCTTCTTCTTCAGTAACTGCTAAACGTGCTAAATGAGCAACGTGCTTTACTTCATCCATTGTAATCTTTGACATTAACTTGCACCTCCATATTATTTCGCACATCATACAATATACTGATAATACCAAATTTCAAGGCATATCGGCAACAATACTAAGTGTACCTATAAAAAAATACTTTATTAATATATACATTGTTGCTATTTTAGAATGCGTTGGTTGATTACAACTCCAGGTTGCTCCCTTTCCGTGGGGCGTGAGCTGAGCCTCCTCGGCAAGCCTGTGGGGTCTCTGCCTTACCGCTATTCCCACAGGAGTCTCGCACCTTCCATTGTAATCAACTTCTATCTTTATAATTAAAAATCTCAAAGCAACAATTTTTTAATTACATGTTGCGGACCCTAATTTTCACTGAAATTAAATAGAACTTTGCGACACTAGCGACACCAATTTCATTCAAACGTTTGTTTGAATTCTTAACTTATTTAACACTCAATTTTTTCCAACTTAACATTATACTGTTCAAAATAATTGATCGAATAAGTATCTGGATATCCTTCAAAGTAAACAACGCGAGTAATTCCCGCTCCATTAATCATTTTTGCGCATGCTCTACATGGTGCAGTTGTACAATACATTATCCATTCATCTTCTTTTGTTTTTTGGATACCAGATTGAACTAGCTGATAAATGGCATTTTCCTCCGCATGAAACGCATCACATGGATAGTCTTCCGAATACTTTCCACTTTCGATCAAACCTTCTTGGCGAGCAACAAAACGTGGGCATCCACCTTCAATACAATGCTTTGCTCCTTTTGGATAACCATTATAACCGGACGCAATGATTCGATTATTACTTACGATCACTGCACCTACCCGGCGACTACCACAAGTAGAACGTAACGAAGTAATATAAGCCTGTCCTAAAAAGTATTGATCCCAGTCGTCCCTTTCGCCAAGAGGAATCGATTCTGTTAAGTCAATAATTTTTCTTAATATACTCATATTCATTTCGCCACCTTTTTTATCTTAGTATAAAAAAAGACTCTTCCAAATGGAAGAGCCTTTACTCTTAATCTTATAACATTTCAGATGTTGTTTTACCTTGCATGTGAAGTACTAAGTAGTCAGGGCCACCAGCTTTAGAATCTGTACCTGACATGTTGAATCCACCAAATGGTTGGTATCCAACGATTGCACCAGTACATCCACGGTTGAAGTAAAGGTTACCAACGTGGAATTCTTCACGTGCTTTTTCAATATTTGCACGGTTATTTGTAATAACTGCTCCAGTTAAACCGTACTCAGTGTTGTTTGCAATTTCAAGAGCATGATCGAAGTCATTTGCTTTACAGAATGCAACAACTGGTCCGAAGATTTCTTCTTTCATTAAGCGAGCATCTTCAGCTACATCAGCAACGATTGTTGGTTTAATGAACCAGCCTGTAGAGTCGTCTCCTTCTCCACCAGTAACAACGCGTCCTTCTTCTCTACCAATTGCCACATAGCTCATTACTTTGTTAAATGCAGCTTGGTCATTTACAGGACCCATGTTAATAGTGCGTTCTTCAGGGTTACCTATAGTTAATTCGTTTGTTAATTCAATTGAACGAGCTAACACTTGGTCATATACATCTTGGTGGATTACTGCACGAGAACATGCAGAACATTTTTGACCAGAGAAACCGAATGCTGATGCAACGATTGATTTAGCAGCTAATTCTAAATCAGCTTCTTTATCTACAACGATTGTATCTTTACCGCCCATTTCAGCGATTACACGTTTTAACCAAATTTGACCAGGATTTACTTTAGAAGCACGTTCGTAAATACGAAGACCTACATCTTTTGAACCTGTAAAGCTGATGAAGCGTGTACGTGGATGATCAACTAAGTAATCTCCAACTTCAGCTCCACTTCCTGGAACGAAGTTTACTACGCCAGCAGGTAATCCAGCTTCTTCTAATACTTCGATAAATTTATAAGCAACTACAGGAGTTGTACTTGCAGGTTTTAATAGTACTGTGTTACCAGTAACTACAGCAGCTACAGTTGTACCAGCCATAATAGCAAACGGGAAGTTCCATGGTGAAATAACAACACCAACACCTAATGGAATGTAGTTGAAACGATTATATTCACCTGGACGGCTTTCAACTTTAATACCATCTTTTAAAGATAGCATTTGGCGAGCATAAAACTCTAAAAAGTCGATAGCTTCAGCAGTATCAGCATCTGCTTCATTCCAAGGTTTACCAGCTTCTTTTGTTAAAAGAGCAGAGAATTCTTCTTTACGGCGACGAATAATAGCAGCAGCTCGGAATAAAATATCAGCACGTACTTCTGCTTTTACTTTCTTCCAAGTATTGAATGTAGTATCAGCAACTTGCATTGCTTTTTCAGCTAACTCACGGCTAGCTTTTGAAACTGATCCAATTACTTCTTTATGATTTGATGGATTTACAGAAACAATTTGGTCTTCTGTGAAAATACGCTCTCCACCAATGATTAATGGGTACTTTTCACCTAAGTAAGATGATACTGTTTCTAATCCAGCTTTATATAAGTCTTGATTTTCTTGTGAACCATAATTTGTAAATGGTTCGTGTTTGTATGGTACTACCATTGTAAAAATCCCCCTCTCAAAATGAAACTAGCAACCTAGTAATTTATCTAATCATGAGCTAGTTTTTCTTTCTCCCCAAAAAATAAAAAAACTTCACAATCACATCTTACATGATTAAGTAAATTTGTTCAATGGATAAGCGCTTTCAATTTTTGTAAAATAATAAGAAATGCGAAAGTAACCTGCTTATCCCCGACAGGCATTGGAGAAATAATTTCGGAATGGCAATATTTACCTATCCAATTATTTGTGAAATTATCCGAATCTAATCAAAAAAAGGCTCTTTTTTAAAGATTGGTTCTTTTAGGTTATGTAATTTAAAAGACAGAAGTTGATTGGAACGGAAGGATGTCAGGTTCCTGTGGGAGATGCGGGAAGGCTGAGACCCCACAGGAGCCTTTGAGACGAGGAGGCTCAGCTCACGCCCCAAGGAAAGCGAGCATCCCTACGTTCCAATCAACTTACACATACTGTAATAGCAACAATGTATACGAAAACAGACAAAAAAAAGAAAGAGATCTCTCTCTTTCTTCTTAATTAATCAAAGATATGAACATACGGTTTATCAGCATTAACATCTTTTACAATCAACGCTTCTGGTCTGTCTACTGATGAGATATTTACTTGCACCTTCAAATACGAAGGGAAGTACTCCATTACTAGCCCTGTTACGTATTGAGTAAATGCAATTACTTCTGATTTTCCATAAAATTGCATCGGAATGTCTATCGTCAGATTGGCTAATTCATTATCTTTATAAAATCCTTTAGCTACAACACCTGTGTAGTTAGGGAAGTAAGACTCAATGTCAGTTTTAAAATTCATTATTTTCATTGCATCATCACGATGATCTGCAGTTGCCTGAGCTGAAGGGAATAAATAATATTTTTCATCTATTTTATCCCAGCTTCCAATCGTACTGTCAGAACCAGATACATCCGTTTTAACGATAAATGAACCAGGAACTACAGAGTCTCGACTCGATTGGCGGAAAATACCGAATGTGATTGGAATATCTTTAAACTGCGGCATACTACGTAATCTTGTTAAGATTTGCTGCGCCATGTCTTTTCCTTGTTTTAACATCTCTGATTGAGGAATATCGCGTTCACGAGGATAACCATGCTCTTCTGTGTAATAATAAATTGAGTTCATCGCTAGTCCAATTGATACACCTGCTACTTTAACCTCATTACCATTTTTCTTTAAATAATCTTGTTCTAATATATGATTTAAATAAATTGGTGCTTTTTGTGCTTGTTGATCCGCTGATAGTTTTACTGTATCTGTTGAAATTGGGTTTAATCCATCGTTAATAAGTGTAGCAGTTGGATCAAATTTTTTTAAATTAGCTAAGTCAGCCTTATACTCTTGAGGAGTATATTTTCTTTTTAACCATGATTGGACTACGCTCTTATCCAATAATTGGCCATCTTGATAAAGATAGTCCTTTATTGGAAACTGCTGACTCGAAATTCTCATTAATCCTTGTTCAAATTCATCAATATCTAATCGATTTCCAATATCGCTTACAATTAAACCTCTTGTCGTACTTGGTTTATAAGGTAAGATCGTTTTATAATAATCGCTCGAAATTGAGTATTTCGGTATGATCGCATTTTGTTGTTTATTTTTATTGTCTTGAACAACCTTATTATTATCTTGCAATGAGGTTGAACATCCTGAAAGTACTAAAACTAAGCCGAGTAGTATTCCTACAAACTTCTTCATTAAATTTTACACCTCTTGTTTCTTTAACTCTTGAAGCATACGTTCTTCGTTCCAAACTTCAATATTATGTTTTTTTGCTTGCTCTAGTTTAGATCCTGCAGCTTCACCTGCAATCACTAAATCTGTATTTTTACTCACACTACCAGCAACATTGGCTCCTAGCGCTTCTAGTTGTTTTTTTGCTTCACTTCTCGTCATCTGTTCAAGTTTACCAGTAAGTACTATTGTTTTACCAGCAAAAGGAGATTCCATGTTAATTGAAGAAGGCTGTATACCTTTATAGGACATATTAACTTCTTGTAATTTTAACTTTTGGATTAGTTCCTGTACTTCACTCTTATCAAAGTAAGATACAATGGACTGTGCCATCTTTTCTCCAATTTCATTAATTTCTCTCATTTCATCCTCTGAAGCATTCATAATAGCATCCATTGATCCAAAATGCTGTGCTAATGTTTTAGCTGCTTTAGCTCCAACATGGCGAATACCTAACCCGAATAATAACTTCTCTAATGAATTTTCCTTTGAAGTTGCAATAGCAGAAACTAGTTTCTCCGCAGATTTCTCTCCAAATCGCTCTAACTGTAATAACTGATCTTTTGTTAAAATGTATAAATCTGCAACTGAATGAATATAATCAGCCTCGAATAATTGTGTTACAACACGCTCTCCTAGTCCTTCAATATTCATCGCATCACGGGATGCAAAATGAATCAATCCTTCACGAATTTGAGATGGGCAGAACGGATTTGTACAGCGTAGTGCAACTTCTCCTTCTATTCTAACTAATTCTTTATTACATGATGGACAATGCGTTGGCATTGAATATGGTTGTTCTTCACCAGTACGTTTGTCTAAAAGAACATTCACAACCTCTGGAATAATGTCTCCTGCTTTACGAATCACAACTTGATCGCCTATGCGGATGTCTTTTTCTTTAATTAAGTCCTCATTATGCAATGATGCTCTTCTTACAATTGTACCCGCAACACGAACTGGCTCTAATATTGCAGTTGGTGTTACAACTCCTGTTCGACCGACGCTTAACTCAATATCGATTAATTTTGTCACTACCTCTTCAGCAGGAAACTTGAAAGCTATCGCCCAACGAGGAACTTTTGCAGTTGTTCCTAATCGCTCTTGAATAGCTAATTCATCTACTTTAATAACAATACCATCAATTTCATATGGTAGTGTTGGACGCTTTTCTTTCCATTCTTCAATATATTGAATAACTTCATCAATTGAATGACATTTTTTTCTGAACGGATTCGTTTTAAAGCCTAGTCTTTCTAGGTAGTCTAAACTTTCGCTATGCTTTCCTAGATTAAGGTCAGATGCATTTGGAATATTGTAAACAAAAAATGAAAGATTTCGTTTTGCTACAATCTTTGGATCTAACTGGCGTAGTGATCCTGCCGCTGCATTTCGTGGATTCGCAAATAATTCTTCACCATTCTCTTCACGTAGCTTATTCACATTTTCAAAGCTTTCTTTCGGCATAAATGCTTCGCCACGTACTTCCATCGTAACTGGTTCTGGTAGTTTTAATGGAATTGCTTTAATTGTTTTTAGATTATGGGTGATATCCTCACCAACGGTTCCATCACCACGTGTAGCTCCTCGAACAAATAAACCATTTTCATAATGTAATGATACAGCTAATCCATCAATTTTCAACTCACATACATACGTAACTTCGCTTATATCCTGTATAATGCGTTGATTAAAATCTCTTAGATCTTCTTCACCAAACGCATTACCCAGACTAAGCATAGGATACGTATGGGCAACTTTTTCAAATAAATCAATTGGTTGTCCACCTACGCGCTGAGAAGGTGAATCAGGAGTAATCAACTCAGGATGTTGCATTTCAATATCGATTAATTCCTTTAACAATCGATCATATTCTGCATCAGGAACTGATGGTTTATCTAAAACATGGTATTCATAATTATATTGATTTAACGAATCTCTTAGTTGGTTGACTCTTTCCTTAGTCGATTGATCCAAATTCATCATCCCCTTACACTTTCGTAATTGGCGCTAACGTTGCCAATAAGCGCTTAATACCTGTTGGGCTAGGGAAAGCTATGTCTAGTTCCATTGCTTCTCCTTCACCTTTTACACTAACGACTGTTCCAATACCCCACTTATTATGGGATGCTTTATCTCCAACTCGCCATCCTAATGTTTCTCCCCCAGTTGATTTAACAGTTGTTCTAACAACTGGTCTAGAAATTGCTCGACGCTCAAGTGGTTTTTTATTCGCGCGATCTAATAGTTCTTCTGGTATTTCTCTGATAAAACGAGATTCTTGGTTTACACTTGTACGACCATATAGAGTTCGAGATTGTGCGTTCGTAATATATAACTCTTTTTCAGCACGAGTAATCCCTACATAGGCAAGACGACGTTCTTCTTCCATTTCTTCTTCATCCATTAATGATCGACTATGAGGGAAAATTCCTTCCTCTAATCCAATTAAAAATACCGCTGGAAACTCTAAACCTTTTGCAGAATGTAGAGTCATTAAGATAACTTCATCTGATGAACCTTCCTCTTGGTCTGCTCGATCAATATCTGAAATTAATGCCAAATCTGTTAAAAATGCAACTAAGCTTTTATCTTCACTGCTTTCTTCAAAAGCTTTTGTAACTGTTAAAAATTCCTCTATATTCTCAATACGAGAAGCTGCTTCAATTGTATTTTCATCTTTCAATGCTTGGGTGTATCCTGTTTTATCAAGTATCTCTTCCACTAATTCTGTTACTGAAAGATATTCTTGCATTTGTTGCCAATTCTTTGTCATGCTATGGAAATTACTAATCGCATTTGTGATTTTTGCACTAACACCAACAAAATCAATTTGTTCAAGTGTATCTGAAAGTGATAAATCATTTGCAACACCATAGTTTAAGATTTTATCAACCGAAGCTGCCCCGACACCTCTTTTTGGAACATTAATAATTCGTCCAAAACTAATTTCATCATCTGGGTTTGCTATTAAACGTAAATACGCTAACAAGTCCTTAATTTCCTTGCGGTCATAGAACTTAACCCCGCCAACCATTTTATAAGGAATATTAGATTTTACTAAAACTTCCTCCATGGCACGTGATTGAGCATTAGTACGGTACAAAATTGCAACATCACTATAATTAAATACTCCTGCTTTTTTCCAATCTGTTAACTTACCTGCAACAAAATGACCTTCATCCTGTTCTGATGCTGCTCGGAAATAATGAATTTGTTTTCCCTCTCCATTATCAGTCCATAGTTTTTTAGGTTTACGGTTTGAATTATTTGAAATAACCGCATTTGCAGCATCTAGGATAGTTTGAGTTGAACGATAATTCTGTTCTAATAGGATCACTCTTGCGTTGTCATAGTCTTTTTCAAACGATAAAATATTTGAAATGTCCGCTCCACGCCAACGATAAATTGACTGATCTGAATCCCCTACAACACAAATGTTCTTATATTGTTCTGCAAGCATTTTAACAATTTTATATTGAGCATGGTTCGTATCTTGATACTCATCAACATGAATATATTGAAATTTTCTTTGATAAAATTGCAATACTTCTGGTACTCGTTCGAACAATGTAATTGTCATCATAATTAAGTCATCAAAGTCTAACGAGTGATTTTTACGAAGTCTCTCTTGGTACACTGAATAAACCTCACCAACAATTTTCTCATAAGGGGTGAATGCTTCCTTTAGATAGTCTTTTGGCGTTTGCAGTTCGTTTTTCGCGCTACTCATTGACCCTAAAATACTTCTAGGATCAAACTTCTTCGTATCTAAATTTTTCTCTTTTAAAATATTTTTAATAACAGTCAGCTGATCGGTTGTATCAAGGATTGAAAAACTTCGATTAAATCCAATACGGTCAATATCTCTACGTAAAATACGAACACACATTGAGTGGAAGGTTGAAACCCAAATATCCTCTCCATCAGGACCAACTAAATGAGAAATACGTTCTTTCATTTCTCTAGCAGCTTTATTTGTAAATGTGATGGCTAAAATATTCCATGGTGCTACTCGCTTTTCTCCTAATAAATATGCAATACGGTGAGTCAGCACACGCGTTTTTCCACTACCTGCACCCGCCATAATTAATAATGGGCCATCAACGGTTTTTACTGCTTCTTTTTGCATAGGATTTAAGCCACTTAATAGTTCTTCTACCGTCTTCATCTAGTTTTCTCCTTTCTTAATAGCTTGTACTGTTTGTAATGCTGCCTTTAGGTTGCTATATATAACGTTACCAACTACGATTGTATTTGCATACTGACTCATTTCAATTGCCTGTTCTGGAGTAGTAATTCCGCCTCCATAAAATAAAGTTGTCTTATTTAACTCGTTCGATACTTCTTTTACTAATTCAACGGAACCATATGTACCGCTATACTCTATATAAAAAATAGGTAAATTTAATAGTTTTTCAGCTACCTGAGCGAATGCGACAACGTCTTCTATTGATTGTTCACAATTTGCGTTTGTTAATTTCGCAACCTTGCTGTCTGGATTTAAGATACAGTAACCTTCCATCACAACTTCATCGTCGTGTACAAGATGGCCAAATTCTTTCATTGCTTGTTGATGATTTCCAATAATCCATTTTGATTCAAAACTATTTAAAACTGAAGGGATAAAATAAAAATCATAACCAGGTGTTATTGCATCGAGATTTGAAACTTCAAGTACGACAGGTACTGCGTAACGGCGAATTCTTACTAACAATGAAAGAGTATCATCTAATGTCACTCCATCTGTACCTCCAACAATTATTGCATCGGTACCTGATTCGCATAGTTGCTCTAACACTTCATCTGATATTTCTTTGTTGGGATCTAATTTGAAGACATGCTTCCATTGTCTATAATCGTACATCTTAATCCTCCGTACTTTTCGATTTTATTACATTTTCTATTTTATTAATTGATATTTATATTAAATTTCAAGTAATTTCATCTTACATTTTAGCCGTTTTTGTAAACGTAGTTGTCATTTAAAAAGGAGTTTGTAGGTTTCCACTTCAGCTATGATAGATGAAATTCCAACTTTCTTATTATATATGGAAATGGATAGGTTGAGCATATTTTTATTTCGGTAGGCTAAACTACTCTAGAGTAATAAATGAATTACTTGACCTTTGGAATAGGAGTGAATAGTTTGAAACCTAACATTAGTATTTTTAATGCACTTATTCGTATTACAATCGGCTTTACTATTTTAGCCTATGCTTCCTCAAAATTAACACGTCGAAATTGTAATTTTTCTGTACTATTCTTGGTTATAATGAGTGCGATGAGAATTGGGGAAGGAATTCTTCGCTTCTGTCCAATGACGGCTCTCTGTAAAAGATGTATGGTTATGATGGACAAATCAGAAGATGATATAGAAGAAATTGTACAACCTTCATAATTAACTTTATCAAATTTGTTTAGAAAAGTACAGAAACAACAGAACGTTTGTTCTTAAAAAATATAGACATTTTTAATAAAGAAAAACATCTATATACAGAGAAAAAGATAGCACACTTTTGTATGCTATCTTTTTCTTTATGTTATTGATTAACTTTCAATGCTTTATGGGCAATATCATGTCGATAAAATAACCCATTTGATTGGATTTTTTCAATTTGTTTATACACTTCGTTGCAAGCAGATTCAATGGATTCCCCTTGACTAGCAACTAATAGTACGCGTCCACCATTCGTAACAAATTGATTATTTTGTAATTTTGTTCCTGCATGGAATACCATTGTATCTTTATCGATTTCTTCTAATCCACTAATTACTGCACCCTTTTCAGGAGTCTCAGGATATCCGTTCGCAGCTAAAACAACACCTACTACTGCATTCGGAGACCACTTTAATGAAACTGGCTCCTCTTTTAAAATACTAATCATAACTTCAGCTAAATTACTTTCTAATCGAGGTAAAACAACTTCAGTTTCCGGGTCACCAAATCGAGCGTTAAACTCGATAACTTTTGGTCCTTGTTTTGTTAGTATTAAACCAGCATACAAAATTCCTGTAAAAGAACGTCCTTCCTTCACCATTGCTTTCGCAACAGGAAGTACAATTGTCTCAACTGACTGTTCAATCACCTCTGTAGGAATTTGAGGAACCGGAGAGTATGCTCCCATACCACCAGTATTCGGACCCTTATCTCCATCATATGCACGTTTATGATCCTGTGCAATGACCATCGGATAGACAGTTTCTCCGTTAACAAACGCCATTAATGAAATTTCTTCACCTTCTAAGAATTCCTCAATAACAACAGATGCACTAGCATCTCCATATTTTTCATCTAACAACATATCATGTAAACTAACAATTGCTTCTTCCTCTGTCATTGCAACAACTACGCCTTTTCCAGCTGCAAGTCCATCAGCTTTAATAACAATTGGAGCGCCTACTTTTTGAACATAAGCTTTTGCTGCTTCAAATCCAGTAAATGTCTCATAATTTGCAGTAGGAACATGGTACTTTTTCATTAAATCCTTTGTAAAACTTTTACTTCCTTCAATAATTGCTGCTTCCTTTGTTGGACCAAAAATTAGTAACCCTTCTTCTTGGAAATCATTTACGATTCCATTCATTAAAGGTACTTCTGGACCAACGATTGTTAAATCGATCTTTTCTTTCTTTGCAAATTCGATTAACTCTTTATGATTCGATTCATCTATATTAAGTAATGTCGCTACATCCGTCATCCCATTATTTCCAGGAGCTACAAATACTTCAGTTACTTGATCTGATTGACTGACTTTCCATGCTATCGTATGCTCACGACCACCGCGACCAATTACTAATACTTTCATTTTGTGTCCTCCTTAAGAATTAATGTTTAAAGTGGCGAATTCCTGTGAAGACCATTGTGATTCCATATTCATCAGCCTTCTTAATTGAATCCTCATCACGAACTGAACCACCAGGTTGAATAATTGCAGTAATTCCAGCTTTTGCTGCCGCTTCAACAGTATCATCCATTGGGAAGAATGCATCTGATGCTAAAGCAGAACCTTTTGATTTTTCACCAGCTTGTTCAATTGCAATTTTCGCTGCTCCAACACGATTCATTTGACCAGCACCAACACCAATCGTCATATGATCTTTTGCAAGTACAATTGCATTCGATTTAACATGTTTAACGACCTTCCAACCAAGCTTTAAGTTCTCCCACTCTTCTTCAGTAGGTTGGCGTTTTGTTGGAATTGTAATCGTTGCATCTTCAAAACCAAGTGTATCCATATCTTGACGAAGTAATCCACCATGAACTGTTGTTAATTTTGAAGCAAATTTAGGTGTAGTGTCTAAGTCGATTGTTAATAAACGTAAGTTCTTTTTGCTTGTTAATACTTCTAACGCTTCTTTCGAGAATGAAGGAGCAATGATGATTTCTAAAAATAACTCATGCATTTTACGAGCAGTTGCCTCATCAACTTCGCGATTGACTGCTAAAATCCCTCCAAAAATTGATACTGGATCAGCTGCATATGCACGGTCATAAGCCTCTTCAATCGTAGTTCCTTCTCCAACTCCACATGGATTCATATGTTTAACTGCTACAACTGCAGGACCTTCAAATTCACGAACAATATTTAATGCCTCGTTTGCATCATTTATATTGTTATAAGAAAGTTCTTTTCCATGAAGCTGATTAGCATATGCAATAGATGATGTAGTTGGCATTGGTGCACGATAGAAAGTTGCCTTTTGATGAGGGTTTTCTCCGTAACGTAAAGATTGCTTTAATTCATAAGTAACTGTATAGCTTTCAGGATTTTCTTCCCCTACTTGCTCAGTTAAGTAATTTGAAATTAATGAATCATAAGCTGCAGTGTGACGGAACACTTTAGCAGCTAAACGACGATTTGTTTCAAGAGAAACGCCACCATTTTCATTCAGTTCATTTAAAATCACTTCATAGTCAGCTGGATCAACAACCACAGATACGAACTCATGATTTTTAGCAGCTGAACGAAGCATTGTTGGTCCACCGATATCGATGTTTTCAATTGCATCTTCAAAAGTGACATCCGATTTCATAATTGTTTCTTTAAATGGATATAAATTTACACAGACTAAATCAATTGGTTGAATTCCAAGTTCATTCATTTGACGCATATGCTCTTCGTTTGAACGGACACCTAATAATCCACCATGAATACTTGGGTGTAATGTTTTCACACGGCCATCCATTATTTCTGGAAATTTTGTTACGTCTGAAATTCCAATTACGTCCAAGCCAGCATCTTGAAGTAATTTATGTGTACCACCAGTTGAAATTACTTCAAACCCCTGCCCAATTAAACCAGTTACAAACTCAATAATTCCATTTTTATCAGAAACACTTACTAATGCACGTTTTTTCATCTTGCTCTCCCCTTAAATGAAAATGATTGATTGGTAGCTTGTAAATTACTTTTCTCTATATATGAATCAATGATTGTAAAGTTTTTACATATAATTCATGTTCTACATCATGAATCTTTTTCTCTAGTGATTCTCTTGTTTCACCAAGTGTAATGTCAATTTCCTGCTGAGAAATAATTGGGCCAGTATCCATTCCCTCATCGACAAAATGCACTGTCACACCAGTCTTTTCTACATTTGCGTGCAAAGCTTGTCCAACTGCGTCTTTCCCTGGAAATAATGGTAGAAAAGAAGGGTGAATATTGACGATTTTCCCGCGAAATGCCTCTAATAATGTCGGTCCTATTAGTCTCATAAAGCCTGCAAGAGCAATAAGGTCAACTTTATTCTCTTGTAAAATGGTTACTATTTCTTGCTCATATGCAGCTTTACTTTCATACTCTTTCGCAGTAAAAACAAAGGTTGGTATTCCAGCTTGTTTGGCACGTTCGATCGAATAAGCATCTCTCTTGTCACATACTAACAAGCAAATTTTAGCTCTTAACTCATTAGCGTTAATTGCATTGATAATGGCTTGAAAATTACTACCATTTCCAGATGCAAACACAGCAAGATTTGTCATTACAGCTTTCCTCCGCTAAAAGTAACACCATTACCAGCTGTTGTACGTCCGATAATATAAGCCTTTTCACCAGCTTCTTCTAATTGATGAATCACATCATGCATGTTCTTTTCATCTACTGCAAGAACCATTCCGATTCCCATGTTAAAAATATTGAACATCTCTTCGCGACTTAATTCTCCAACTTCTTCTAATAAATCAAAGATAGGTTGAATTGGCCAAGAACCGTAATCAATGACTGCACCAATACCTTCTGGAAGCATTCTTGGTATATTTTCAATAAAACCACCACCAGTAATATGAGCCATTCCTTTAATTTCATGTTTTTTCAATGTATTTAAGATTGGTTTTACATAAATCTTTGTTGGACGAAGTAACTCTTCACCTAATGTATGACCAAGTTGTTCAACCTCTTGCTTAAGTGATAGCCCACCTTTTTCAAGTAAAACTTTACGAACTAATGAAAAACCATTACTATGAATACCATTTGATGATAATCCTAGTAAAATATCGCCCTCTTTAATTGTCTTGCCAGTTACCAGCTTAGATTTATCAGCAATACCTACTGCAAAACCTGCAACGTCGTATTCATCCTCTGGATACATGCCAGGCATTTCAGCAGTTTCCCCGCCAACTAGTGAACATCCTGCTTGAACACAACCTTCTGCTACACCTTTAACAATGTTTTCAATTCGCTCAGGATCTGCTTTTCCTACTGCTAAATAATCAAGGAAGAATAATGGTTCTGCCCCTTGCACAACGATATCGTTTACACACATCGCGACTGCATCAATACCAATTGTGTCATGACGGTCCATTTGAAACGCTAATTTTAATTTAGTTCCAACACCATCTGTTCCTGAAACAAGGACTGGCTCTTTATAGTTAAACTTTGAAAGATCAAACATTCCTCCAAATCCACCTAATCCTCCTAGAACTTCCTGACGCATTGTTCTCTGAACGTGTTTTTTCATGCGGTTTACGGCTTCGTAACCAGCTTCAATATCTACTCCAGCTTGTTTGTATGCATTCGCCATGTGACGATCCCCTTTCGGCCTGTACATTTCATTTAGTAAAGAAGGCGACGAAACTCTTAGAACGTCACCTTCTTTTTTTGTATTATTTCTGATTGTGAACAAGCTCTTGTTCATCGTAAATCACTGTTGGATAACAACCTGTGAAACAAGCTGTACATTGTCCTCTTGTAGGTCCTTCCTGATTACGACCAATTGCACCTAACAAACCATCTAATGAGATAAACTCTAGAGAGTCTGCACCAATTTCCTTACAAATTTCTTCATTTGTATTTTTTGCTGCAATTAATTCTTCTCTTGTTGAAGTATCAATTCCGTAATAACAAGGATTTTTGATAGGTGGTGCACCAATTCGAACATGTACTTCACTTGCTCCAGCATCTCGTAACATTTGAACAATTCGACGACTTGTAGTCCCGCGAACGATCGAATCATCTACCATAACAACTCGTTTTCCTTCAACAATCGAACGAACAGGTGATAATTTCATTTTAACCCCTTGTTCACGTAATTCTTGTGAAGGCTGAATAAACGTACGAGCTACATATCGATTTTTTATTAAACCAATTTCATATGGAATGCCAGATTCTTCAGCATAACCAATAGCCGCTGAAATACTTGAATCTGGTACACCTATTACAACATCCGCTTCAACTGGTGCTTCATTTGCAAGCACTCTACCCATATTTTTTCTAGCAGCATGAACGTTAATATTATCGATGTTGCTATCTGGGCGAGAGAAATAAATATATTCCATACTACAAATTGTGTGGTCAATTGTTGATGTATACATCTCTGATTCAATACCGGCATCTGAAATGACTAACATTTCTCCTGGTTTGATATCACGAATATATTTCGCACCTACGACATCAAAAGCACATGTTTCTGATGCAACAACATACGCATTACCAAGTTTCGCTAGTGCAAGTGGACGGAATCCATTTGGATCCAACGCTACATACATTGCATCCTCTGTTAAGACTAAATAAGCAAAAGCACCTTTAATCATATTTAATGACGCTTTGATGCGGTCTTTTAATGGAGCTGAAACATTTCGTTTAATTAAATGTGCAAGAACTTCAGTATCCGAAGTTGTTTGAAAAATACTACCTTGTACTTCTAAATCCATGCGTAAACGGTTAGCATTCACTAAATTACCATTGTGAGCAAGTGCTAGGCTACCAGTGTTAGAACGGAAAAGTAGTGGTTGGACATTTTCATATCCTCCGCCACCAGCAGTTGCATAGCGAACATGACCAATTGCAGCTTTACCTTTTAAATCATTTAACTGACCTTTCGCAAATACTTCAGTAATTAGACCTAAACCTTTGTATCCATCAAGCTTTTCACCATCAGTTACAACGACCCCAGCACCCTCTTGGCCACGATGCTGTAAGCTGTGTAGACCATAGTAGGAAATTTGTGCTGCATCTCTATGTCCCCAAATCCCAAAAATTCCGCACTCTTCATTTAATCCTTTTATTTCAGCAAGCATGGGATCGCCTCTTTCCAAGCTTGTTTTAATTCTTCAACTGGTGCATGAAGAACTGTTTCATTTGCTCCATTACGAACTGTTACAGACGCTTCTTCTGTTACTGTTCCAATTAATTTTGCTTCAACTAGTGCCTCAAATTGCTCTTTGTTTTGAGGTTTTACTGTTAGTAAGAAACGTGATTGAGATTCACTAAATAATGCAGTTACTTCATTTCCTTCTATAGTAATTGATGCACCAACGTTAGACGAACCAAATGTGCTTTCAGCTAAAGCAACACCTAATCCACCTTCTGATAAATCATGAGCTGATGCGACAACGCCTGCTTGAATAGCTGATAGAATTTGTGATTGATAGTTTGCTTCAACTGCTAAATCAATACTTGGTGCTGCACCGAAAATTTTACCGTTTAGTAATTTTTGAAGCTCACTGCCTCCAAACTCTTCTTTCGTTTCACCAACTAAATAGATTAGATCCCCAGCAGTTTTAAAGTGTTGTGTTGTAATGTGATCGATATCTTCAATTAAACCAACCATTCCAACAACTGGAGTTGGATAAACAGCTTCACCAACAGTTTCATTGTAAAGCGATACGTTACCACCAATAACTGGCGTACTTAGTACATTACAAGCTTCACTCATTCCATCAGTTGCTTTTTCTAACTGCCAGAAGATTTCTGGTTTTTCTGGATTACCGAAGTTTAAGCAGTCTGTAATCGCAAGTGGACGTGCACCTGAACAAATTACGTTACGTGCTGCTTCAGCAACCGCAATCTTACCGCCAACTTCTGGATCTAAATATAAGTATCTAGCATTACAGTCTGTAGTCATAGCTAATGCTTTCTTTGTATCACGAATACGGATAACTGCTGCATCTGAACCTGGAGCTACAACTGTATTTGTACGAACCATGTAATCATATTGGCCATAAACCCATTCTTTACTTGCAATCGTTGGTTGAGCTAATAATTGCTTTAATGTTTGTTTAACATCTGCAATTTCTGGAGCTTTTACATCCATTGCTTGGAACTCGCCATAATATGCAGGCTCACTTGAAGGCTTGTGATAAACTGGTGCTTCTTCTGCTAAAGCATCAACTGGTAAATTAGCAACTACTTCACCTTTATGAAGTAAGCGAAGCATTTTATCATTCGTTACGCGTCCAACCGAAACAGCGTGTAAATCATATTTTTCAAATAGATCAACAATTTCTTGTTCTCTACCTTTTTCAACAACTAATAACATACGCTCTTGAGATTCAGAAAGCATCATTTCATAAGCTGTCATTCCTGGCTCACGTTGTGGAACTAAATCAAGATTCATCTCAATTCCCATTCCTGCTTTCGAAGCCATTTCAGCTGATGAAGATGTTAAACCTGCAGCTCCCATATCTTGAATACCTACAAGTGCATCATTTTGAACAACCTCTAAACAAGCTTCAAGTAAAAGTTTTTCCAGGAATGGATCACCAACTTGAACAGCAGGTCGTTTTTCGTCAGATGCTTCTGATAATTCCTCTGATGCGAAAGTAGCACCGTGAATTCCGTCACGACCAGTTGAAGCACCAACGTACATTACTGTATTTCCTTCACCATGTGCTTGACCTTTTTTAATATCCTTATGATTAATTAAGCCAACACACATTGCGTTTACTAATGGATTTCCTTCATAACAAGGATCAAATGCAATCTCGCCACCAACTGTTGGAATACCAATACAGTTACCGTAGCCAGCAATCCCTGCTACTACTTCTTCAAATAAGTATTTCACTCTAGGAGTCTCTAATTCTCCAAAACGAAGAGAGTTTAACATTGCAACAGGACGTGCACCCATTGAAAATACATCACGGATAATACCACCTACACCAGTTGCCGCTCCTTGGTATGGTTCAATTGCTGAAGGGTGATTATGACTTTCGATTTTGAAAACAACTGCTTGCTCATCGCCGATGTCAACAATTCCTGCACCTTCTCCAGGACCTTGTAAAACGTGCTCTCCACTTGTTGGGAATTTACGTAATAAAGGCTTTGAGTTTTTATAGCTACAATGCTCTGACCACATTACTGAAAATAATCCAATTTCAGTGTAGTTTGGTTGACGGCCAATAATCTTCTTAACTAATTGGAATTCCTCGTCAGTTAAACCCATTGTTGCATAAATTTTTTCTTCCTCAATTTGCATTGGATTTGGCTCAAGAAGTAACGACATGATTTTCCCTCCAGTTTCTTACAATTGAACGAAATAATTGTAAACCATCAGCACTACCAAGTAACGCATCAACCGCACGTTCTGGATGTGGCATCATTCCTAATACGTTTCCTTTTTCATTCGTGATTCCAGCAATATCATCTAAACTACCATTTGGATTATTTTGATAACGGAAAACAATCTGATTATTATTCGTAAGTGATTCGTAAGTTTCTTGATCACAGTAGTAATTTCCTTCACCGTGTGCAATCGGAACTGTTATTACTTGACCTTTTTCATAGCCAGTTGTAAACATTGTTTCATTGTTCTCAACTACTAATTTAACTTGGCCACATAGGAATTTTAATTTTTCGTTACGACGAAGTGTACCAGGAAGTAAACCTGCTTCCGTTAAAATTTGGAAACCATTACATACTCCAAAAACTGGTTTTCCTTCTTGAGCTGCTTTTTTAACAGCTTCCATTACATTTGCAAAGCCTGCAATAGCACCTGAGCGTAGATAATCTCCATATGAGAATCCACCAGGTAGTAAAATACCATCGAATTCATCTAAATTCGTTGCATCATGCCATACGTATTCTACTTCTTCACCTAGTTCGTCTTTGATTGCATGGTACATATCAACATCACAATTCGATCCTGGGAATACAATTACTGCAAACTTCACTGTGCGACTACCTCCTCAACCTCATAACGGTAATCTTCAATAACAATGTTTGCTAATAACTTTTCACACATTTCTTTTACAGATGCATCTAAATCTTTTACATTTTTATCGATTTGTAATTCCATATATTTACCGATACGAACATCTTGTACTTCGCTAAAGTTCATACTATGCAGTGCGTTTTTAACTGCATTTCCTTGTGGATCTAATACACTTTCTCTTAATGTAATAAAAACTTTTACTTTGAACATAATAATCCCCCTAAGCGTTTTAAAATTTCTTCGTATCCATCAGTTAAATTACCTAAATCTCTGCGAAACACATCTTTATCAAATTTTGCATTTGTATCCTTATCCCAAAGACGGCAAGTATCAGGTGAAATTTCATCTGCTAAAAGAATCGTTCCATCCTCTAACTTTCCAAACTCTAGTTTAAAATCAACTAACCGAACATTGCACTCATTGAAAAGTGCTACTAATTCATCGTTTACACGAAGAGCAAGTTGTTTAATTTGTTGAAGTTCTTCTGTTGATGCTAATGATAACGCCGAAATGTGATCTTCGTTTACAATTGGATCTCCTAAATCGTCACGCTTATAGTAAAACTCAACAATTGGTTTTGCTAAAAGTGTACCTTCTTCAAGACCCATACGTTTTGAAAGACTACCAGCAATAATGTTACGAACTACAACTTCTAAAGGAATAATTGATACTCGTTTAACTAATTGTTCTAGCTCTGACGTTTTCTCAACAAAGTGAGTAGAAATGCCAGCATCCATTAACTTTTTAAATAGTAAACTAGTAATTTCATTATTTAAACGGCCTTTGCCCGCAATTTCTGCTTTCTTCTCCCCATTAAAAGCAGTTGCAGAGTTTTTGTATACGACGCGGACAATCTCAGGATTGTCCGTAGCGTATATTCGTTTTGCCTTTCCTTCATACAACAGTACTTGCTCATTCATGTTACAATGCCCCCCTATTTTTAGCTTGCTTATGAATTTAATCCAAGACGTTCAAAAATTGTATCTACTTGACTTAAGTGATAGCTATAATCGAAGCAACGATCAATTTCTTCTTGTGATAAACGAGAGTTAATCTTTTCTTCTGCTTCTACTAGGTCTTTAAATTGTACTTGTGATTCCCAAGCTTCCATTGCCTTTGGTTGAACTGTATCGTATGCTTCCTCACGAGACATACCTTTATCAATTAAAGCAAGTAATACTCGTTGAGAGTAAATTAGGCCATATGTTCTTTCCATGTTGCGCTTCATATTTTCAGGGAATACCGTTAAGTTTTTCACGATATTTCCAAAGCGATTTAACATATAGTTAAGTAAAATTGTTGCATCTGGTAAGATGATACGTTCAGCTGAAGAGTGTGAGATATCACGCTCATGCCATAATGACACGTTTTCATAAGCTGTTACCATATGTCCACGAATCACACGCGCTAATCCAGTCATATTTTCAGAACCAATTGGATTACGTTTATGTGGCATTGCAGAAGAACCTTTTTGTCCTTTTGCGAAAAACTCTTCTACTTCACGAGTTTCGCTCTTTTGTAAACCGCGAACTTCAGTTGCAAATTTTTCGATTGAAGTAGCGATTAATGAAAGTGTCGCCATGTAGTGTGCGTGACGATCACGTTGTAATGTTTGTGTTGAAATTGGTGATGCTGCTAAACCTAATTTTTCACATACAAAACTTTCAACAAATGGAGGAATGTTAGCATACGTCCCAACAGCTCCAGAAATTTTTCCAACGCGTACACTCTCTGTAGCTTGTTTAAAACGTTCTAGGTTACGTTTCATTTCTTCTGTCCAAAGTGCAAGTTTTAAACCAAATGTTGTTGGTTCTGCATGAACACCATGTGTACGTCCCATCATTACTGTGTATTTATGTTCTTTTGCTTTATTTTCAAGAATCGTAATAAAATTCTCGATGTCTTTTAATAAAATGTCATTAGCTTGAAGTAAGATATATGAAAGAGCTGTATCAACTACGTCTGTTGATGTTAAGCCGTAATGAACCCATTTCTTTTCGTCGCCTAATGTTTCAGACACTGCACGAGTAAAAGCTACTACGTCATGACGTGTTTCTTTCTCAATCTCATTAATACGGTTGATATCAAAAGATGCTTTCTCACGTAAAACCTTAACATCTTCTTTCGGAATATCACCTAGTTCTGCCCAAGCTTCACAAGCTAAAATTTCAACTTCTAGCCATGCTTTAAATTTATTTTCCTCTGTCCAAATTGCACCCATTTCAGGGCGAGAATAACGTTCAATCATGAATGTACCTCCATACTGTTGTGTTTCCAGATTTCTAATTTTTCTACAATTTGCATTGCTGAAGTTGTAGATTCTTCTATTATATTAATATGTCCCATTTTACGGCCAGTTTTACATTCTGCTTTTCCGTAAAGATGAACATGTAATTCTTTGTAAAACGGTATGGCGTTAAGTACCTTCTCCACATGTTCGCCTAATACATTTACCATCACAACCGGCTTAAGTAAGTTTGTACTTCCTAGAGGCCAGTTGCATATAGCACGCACATGCTGTTGAAATTGTGAAGTTTCACAAGCATTCATACTATAATGTCCTGTATTATGTGGTCTTGGAGCTAATTCATTTACAAACACTTCACCATCTTTTGTGACAAACAATTCAATGGCAAGCACCCCTACTAAATGGAAAGCATTTGCGATCTTCTCAGCGAATTGATGAGCTTTCGTTTCAACATCATTTGATATGTTCGCTGGTACAGTTGATGTATGTAAAATTTGATTTACATGAACATTTTCTGCGATTGGAAAAGTAGTTACTTCCCCTCTAGGATTTCTTGCAACGATAATCGAAATCTCTTTTTCAAATGGAACCCAAGCTTCTAAGATACAAGAATGTTGATTCAGTAATGCAATTGCTTCACTATAATCTGCTTCTGACTTTACAACAACCTGACCTTTTCCATCATATCCACCAGTAGTAGTTTTAAGTACAGCTGGTAAACTTAACATGTCAATTGCATCGTAAAAATCATTTTCAGTTTCAACAAGATGAAATGGTGCAACTGATATTCCTAAGCTTTGAATCGCGTTTTTCTCTGTAAATCTGTTTCTTGTTATTTTTAACAGCTCACTACCTTGAGGTAAATATGCGTGTTCTTCAAGATATTGCAAAGCTTTTACATCGATATTTTCAAACTCATAAGTAATGACATCACTTACTTCAGCTAATTTTTGAATAGCTTCCAAATCAGAGTAAGCAGCGATTATTTCAATATCTGCTACTTGGCCACAAGGTGAATTTGGAGTCGGATCAACAACTGCTACATTAAATCCCATCTCTTTTGCTGAGATAGCCATCATACGACCAAGTTGTCCTCCACCAATTATCCCGATTGTTTGACCTGGTAAGATAACTTTATTACTCATAGCTGATCACTACTTTCCAGCACTTGATTTTTTGTATCTTCACGTCTGATCTCTAATTTTTTTTCGATTTCTTTGTCTTGGATACTGAGTATTTGAGCCGCAAGTAAACCGGCATTAGTTGCTCCTGCCTTTCCAATTGCAACTGTTGCAACAGGAACTCCCCCCGGCATTTGAACGATTGACAGTAATGAATCAAGACCATTAAGCGCTTTCGATTGAACTGGTACACCTATTACTGGCAATGTTGTTTTAGCCGCCACCATACCTGGTAAATGTGCTGCTCCACCTGCTCCTGCAATTATGACCTGAATTCCTCGTTCTCTAGCTAATTCGGCATATTCAAACATTAAATCAGGAGTACGATGTGCAGATACTACCTTCTTTTCATAAGGTATACCTAACTCATCCAATATTTCACATGCATGACTCATCGTTTCCCAATCACTCTTACTCCCCATGATAACGCCAACGATCGGTTTCATATCCTCATCCCCCAAAACGGTAAAAGTCATCTTTTATCCATAAAAAAAGCCTAGTGTAGTATTCCTCTCTATAATGAGAAAGATAATCTACCTAGGCGCATACTCCAAGTATACGTGCGATTAACTTCCCCTCATAGTCCAGTAATTTACGGTCACTGGGTAGAAACTTTTGGGCCATATTCCCAACTTTATACGAGGTTTGCTATCTTCACTTTTATCTTAACAAGGATTCAGCTTCTTTTCAAGAAAAAATGAATATTTTATTTGAATTCTTTATTTAATGTTCGTGTTTTAGGTAATAAATATCCTATTTATACTAATTATGCTTTACATTTCACTAATTCTTATAAAAACATACTACTATTTACTATATTAGTATAGGGATTTAATGAATAAAGTAAACAATTATTTTTTTAACCATTAAGGTTACTCATTTAATCAATTTATCAACTTAAGTAACTGGACTACTATAATCAAAAGGATTTTTTTAAAACAACTAAATATCCCCTTAGTAAACAGATGCTATTTTAGAATGCGATAGTTGATTACAACTCCAGGTTGCTCCCTTTCCGCGTGGCGTGAGCTAGCCTCCTCGGCAAGCCTGCGGGACTCATCTTCCCGCTATTCCCACAGGAGTCTCGCACCTTCCGCCCGAATCAACTTCTGTCTTTAAAATTAAAAATCTAAGCAACAATCTTTTAGAAAAGAGACATCCATGCTAATTACTTTCGCACCATGATTCATAAAAAATTAAATTCATCCTATAATTATTGTCTTTTAAGATGTTATTTTCAGGGTAGCCTTATTTATTGTGAAATCGAGTAGGAGGGAGCGACTAACTCCCGACCTCTCACACCACCGTACGTACGGTTCCGTATACGGCGGTTCAAATTAAGTCTGACGCAGAAATTCATATCTTTGATATAGACTTTTAAG
>NZ_JAGIYQ010000007.1 GCF_017814275.1 Gottfriedia endophytica | reverse complement strand
TAAGCATGAATCAAAAAAGAAATTTAACTAAGTAATAGCTCAACATAAAGGCAAAAATAGAGCTATTTCCTGAAGGAAATAACTCTGTTTTTTTTTCATCTCCACTTTTTGGGGTCTTGACCAGCTTCGGCGGCTCTTTTTTATTTAACTATAGGGAAGGATGGTTGAATAAGAGGAGATATTAATAAAGTAAAGAATTAGTTACTAAGCTGAAATATATAAATATTCGGGGAGAATAATAAATGAAAATTAAATTAGTTATTGGAATTAATTTATTTTTGCTTGTTTTTATTTTATCGGCTTGCTCAATTAAGAAGGATGAACCATCTTTACCATTAGTGGACGTAAAGGATTCGAATATAAATTTGAATGGAGATGAACCACCTTTACCAAAAGTTCTTGCTGGTAATTCAAATATAGAAGTTGTTAGAGATTCATACGGATGGGAAGGCGTTTCTGTAGATAGGGCAAGTGCTCCTGATAGTGTAAAGGATAAAACACCTACAATTGTTGCAAAAGGAGTTAATATTAAAATTGAATTTGATTTTAATCTTATGCCTACAGTTATAAATATTTATAGAGTAAATGAAAATAGAAAAGTAGAAGAAAAATCATATAATAATAATATAAAAGCTCCAACGGAAAAAGGTATTTATTATTATGATATTTTTGTTGGTTGGAATGCATCAGATGATGTGAATGCTTCCATAGGAAGTTCAGAATACTCTTTCGTAATCGAAATTAAATAAAATCTAATTCTACTATCGCATGCGTGTGCGGCCGAGTCTAGGTCGTATCATATAGCGGGTGGGATTCCCGTCGAGTAAGAACTAGCCATTCACTCGTAGCGAGTCTTGAAGGATTAAAGGTAACTTTAATCTTTAAGCATAGACAGTTAGGTTGCGGGCCAAAAGCCAAATGGTTGAAGGGATTGAGCTTCGAAATGTTAGTAAATCGAGAGGGCTGATGCTTTACGCATAGCAGAAAGCAACATTTTACCGTTCGTTAAGGCAAGAAGGGTAAAGTCTCTCCGGAGTCAGAGACCTTGGCACGTAACACATTGATATGATACGGCAACTCGTGAGACCCTCGCCATCTTGGGGAGGATGCTGAATAATATAGAAAGCGAAGAGGGGAAAGAAGAGTTTAAAAGAAGAATTGAAGCAGTTATAAATTAATAGTTACATAGGAAAACAAAGTATCTGGTCAGTAGTACATAAATAAAATAGACATTAATTGGAGGAATTAGAAATTGAATTTAAGTAAAGAAATTTTGAACTAGGTCAAATCCAAAATACCATCGAATATTTAGAGGGTGTGCAACTAACTCTACAAATTCAAAAAGATGACTACTTAGAGAAATACACTGACACTAAAGATATTACTTCTATATGACATATGCAGAAGAGTTTCTACAATCTTTTGCTAAAAAGTCCGCTGATATCGTAACTAAGTTTGTTAACCAGATTATTGAGGAGGGTATTTAATGGCAATTAAGCTCTGTCCCATGTGTGGTAATGAGAATAAGTGCTCAAGTGGGAAGACTTGTTGGTGTAATGATGAGTATTTTCCAAGAGAGATATTTAATCAGATATCACCAGAAGAGGTAAGAAGATCTTGTATATGTAAGTCGTGTTTAGATAAGTACAAAGAAGATAACAGAATAGAAGACCTAAAACCTTCTGATATCGGACCAATAGTCTTTGGTCGAAAGAATGAACCTGAACAGGACGATGAAGTATGTTACTGCTATGAGAAGTTTAAAGATA
Organism: Gottfriedia endophytica; assembly: GCF_017814275.1. Lineage (GTDB taxonomy): Bacteria > Bacillota > Bacilli > Bacillales > Bacillaceae_G > Gottfriedia > Gottfriedia endophytica. The sequence goes on along the minus strand of NZ_JAGIYQ010000007.1, from coordinate 193,430 downwards.
AACTTAAACCAGGAACAGTAACTAAGTGTTTCAAAGAGAAATGTGCTACTTACCTAAGATGCACAGAAGAAAGTAATAATAATCGAAGGTGTTAATAATGTCATTTGAACATTTACAACAAGGCTCAATGGAAGACCTAAAACGTATGGTTGACCATACTTTAAAGGAGTTTGACCAAGAAGTTAGTGAAGAACACGTACGTTCTTTCACTGGCTCTTACATAGATGATATTTCATTCTTATTTAAAATAGGCGTCAAAAAAACAAGGTGCGATCAAAAAAGAGCCACTTTTTTGACTCATGATGTTCAACTAACGCATGCGTTAGTTGAACAAGGTACACGTACAACTTTTATTTATCTACTCCTGCATCCATTTTCCAGCTATTTTGCAACTTACGAATATAAATTATCTGACCAATGTGATATGCGTTATGAGTTGACACATTTCCGAGTACTGCCCACCATTTCACGTGTCCAGGAAAACCGTTAACTTCTCTCTCAACTTTTTCTTCAGATAATAACTCTTGCCAACGTAAAAGTACCTCTGTTAGATTTTTTTTTAAGTCAGCAAAAGTATGATTTTCAGGAATAATAAAGCTATTATTGTTATTTCCTATTGGAGGCACAGCATCAACTTGAGATTTTTGGTACCTTGTTTGCCATGTTTGATTCCAATAAAGTAAGTGCTGCACAATTTCAGCAATACTATTACTTTCTTCGTTTGGTTTCCAAAATGCTTGTTCCTCAGACAACCTTTCTACTGAATCTGAAAATGGTAGGTACCAACTTGGATCATTAGCATTTGCCAACAATTGATCCGATAAAACATCTTTTGCATGAACCATAACAAACACTCCTAATTTATATTTACTGTTTTTTTTTAAAATCTTTTATACAATGTATCCTAATTATATTCTTCATAGTATTTTGATTGACCTGTTCTTATTAAACTAATCTCCCAAATAATGAAATAGGAGCTGATTGATCATCAGCTCCCAAGTATTAAGTGTTGTACAACTATCGCATGCGATAGTTGAACAACAAATAGAGGCTGATCATTATTCGATCATCCTCTATTTCACTAAATGGCAGTAGAGTTGAACAAGGATGAAATTAATTTATTGCATAAACAGGATTATTCACCTTTATTATTTAATATCTATAAATTAGGACTTATGTTATAAAAATTATGTACACAAGGTTGATTACATGACGAAACTAGCTCTTTTGTCAATACTGATAATTTCAATATTATTTGTAAATTTAATAGCATTTTTTTACTATCGAAAAACGAAAAATATTTACTTTTCTGCATTTATCATACTTATATCCGCAGTAGTGTTAGTAATTGTTGAGGGATTCATCGCTACGATTATTCTTGATGCTTATGTTGGGTTCTTTTTTGGATTATATCTTGTGGGGTTCTATCTATTAATAAATAGTTTAATTGTATTCCTGATCGCAGTAGTTGTAAGTATTATAAAATTTTCCAAACGCTTATAGAGGTTAAAAAACCAGTTTTTAAAGAGGATGAAATTTTGTTCGGAGAATTAAAGAATAGAAATAGATTGTTCTTTTTAATTTTTATTTTCTTATTGAACTAGCGTATGCAATAGTTGAAGATCACGGGTTGTAGTAATTGAAAAGAACGAGGTTAAAGTAATGTTGATTCTTATATGTATTGGAGGTAACAAAATGACTGAAGAAAAAATTGTTATAGGCGAGGCGACAAAATACCCACTTAATGGAATCTTAAGCATCCCTAATGAAACGAATGGATTGATTCCTGCGGTTGTTTTGGTTCAGGGTTCTGGTCCAAGTAATATGGATGCAAAAGTTTTTAATAATTTACCCTTTAAAGACATAGCTGAAGGTTTGTCGGAAAAAGGAATTGCTGTGTTGCGTTATGATAAGAGAACATTTGTATATGGGAAAGAAATGAAACACGAAGCTGGATTATCAGTTAAAGAGGAAACAATTGAAGATGCCATTCTTGCAGCTGATTTCTTACGAAAAGATTCACGGATAGATTCAAATAAAATATTTGTTATTGGTCATAGTTTAGGAGGAATGTTGGCCCCGCGAATTGATGCAGAAGGAGGAGCTTTTGCAGGAATAGTAATTATGGCTGGTTCTCCACGTAAATTAGAAGAAATTATGATGGATCAAAATGATATGATATTAAACTCATTAAATGCATTTTTGAGATGGATTGCTAAAAAACAAATAACAGCCCTATCATCAAAATTAGAAAATATCTATAACTTAAGTGATGAAGAGGCAAAATCAACGCCAGTTATAGGGAAACGCGTAAAAGCCTACTATTTTAAAGAAATGGGCGAACATCCATCTACTCATTATCTCAGTAAAATGGATAAACCAATTTTATTTTTACAAGGAGAAAAAGATTTTCAAACAACAGTACATAAGGATTTTGAAGGTTACAAAAAAATAATGGGTAATAAACCTAATACAACCTTTAAACTTTATCCGAATTTGAATCATATGTTTATGCCATCTGTTTATGGAGAATTACTAAAAGCAAAAAAAGAGTATAAGGTTGCTCAACATGTCAATAAAGACGTTATAAATGACATTTCCGATTGGATTTATACTGTTTAAAACATAACTAGGTTCGTCTTAAAACACCAGACGACCTCATTATTTTTTCTAAAAGACAGATTTGTTCATAAAGGAGAATAAAATGACGATTGGATTTCTCGTTTTAGCAACAAGTCTAAATGATATTCCTTATGTAACTAAACTAGATGACCTTATAATACGAACGCATGCAATAGTAGAGTAAGAATATGCGAAAGTATTGAGACTTCTTACAAGAAAAAACTGACGGATTTGTTACAAAGAAGGTGAGGACATATGAAGCAAAATAAAATCGAAGTTAAGAAATTAAAAAGTGAATATTGTAATGATAAACATTTAACTATTGTAATTGATGGTGTACCGTTAGATGTTATTTTACATAATCTTTATCCTAATAATAGATTACTTGGATTAGTTCCTACTATTTTAGATTGGATAGATAATATAAAAGAAAAAGAGCTAATAAAACTAAGATTTTCTTCATTAAAGGATGAAGAAGTACTACCAATTTTAATTTGTCCAGATGATTGTGATTTATGGTGTACTGTGATCGTTGCAAAAGTTCTCCAGAAAAATGAATTTATTATCTGGGATAAAATTGGTATTGATAAGAGTTCTAGAGAAAAATTATTGAATGGATATGATTGTATTGGTTCAAAAGTAAAGTGGTTAGATAAAGCTCACTCTCTGACTTTTAATATTGATGAATATAATACAGAGCTAAATAAAATTTATGCCTAAATAACTTCAATGTTGTATGGTTGATGTTGAAAATAGATTTTTCTTCTTCATAAACCTTATTGAACCAACGCATGCGTTATTTGAACAAGGATTAAGTGCAGATGAGGGTGAATATAAATCATAGTCAATATGTAAAGGGGATTACACTTATGAAAAGTATTTTTAATCATATGCATACAGAGGAAATTTTAAACCGTATAGACAAGTTAAATCCTAATTCACAACCGCAATGGGGAAGAATGGATGTTGCTCAAATGCTAGCTCATTGCTCATCGTTCCAAGATATAGCAATGGGAAATTCTTTTCCCCCGAGAGGTTGGTTAGGGAGGTTAATAGGGAGATTTGCAAAACCAATTTTTTACAATGACAAGCAGGTACCTCGCAATATGTCCACTATTCCAACCATTTTGATAACAGATAAAAAAGAATTTGAAACAGAAAGAGAAAAACTGAAACAAAAAATTATTGCATTTCAAAATGATGGACCAGAGAAATGTACAACCCATCCACATCCTTTTTTCGGCAAATTTAGCTCCGAGGAATGGGGGAAAGGAATTTATAAGCACCTTGACCATCATTTAAAGCAGTTTGAAGTTTAGTTATCTAAATCCCAATTTTGTACATCAGAATTTAGATGGTACTGCTCCCCTGTAAAATAGTGGACGACGAAAAAAAGGAGATTACAACTTTGCTATTGTACTAACCTGCCATATAGTGAAAAAGAGGATGATCGATTATGATCATCCTCTATTTGTTATCCTACTAGCGCACTCGTTAGTCCTATAAGGAAAAATTAGCTAGTTTTAATATTATTCTATACTTGCATAGGGACTAAAAGCATAAAAGATGCTATTGTTTCATTGCATTTTGATATTCTTTTAATAAGTTTTTGATGATTTGTTGAACTGGAAGAATTTCTTTAATTTCATCTACTCTTGCACCGGCAAAAACAAGGCCATTTTCGACATCACCTTCAACCGATTTAATTAAAGAATCGAGCGTGCAAAAACGATATGAACAATTTTTAAGGCAATTATGACATTTCGAGATTTTAAGATTCTCTGATCCGGTGATTAGGTCAGTAAAATTATTGCTAATCGCTCTTCCTTGTAAGCCAACGGTCGTTTTTACTAAAATCATATCTTCCTTATGAGCATCTACATATTTTTGCTTAAAAGCTAGAGGTGCATCACATTCCTCGCTTGCAACAAATCTGGTTCCCATTTGAACACCAGCTGCACCCATTTTAAGAGCATTAGCAATATCATCGCCAGTCATAATACCGCCAGCTGCAATAACTGGAATGGAAACAGCTTCGACAACTTCAGGAAGTATTTCAAATAGAGGTCTGTCAGTTCCTAAATGTCCACCTGCTTCAAAACCTTCAACAACGACTGCAGCTGCTCCAAGTTTCTCAGATATTCTTGCGAGTTTTGCAGAAGAAACAATTGAAATGACTGGAATACCGGCTTGTTTTCCCCAAGAATACATGTCTCTTGAAATACCTGCACCTGAAATAATAAAATCAACTTTTTCATCAAGAGCAACTTTCATTTTTTCGGCAAAATCACTCATGGCAAACAAAACGTTGACACCGATGTATCCTGTACCCTTTAAGAGACTTTTAGCTTTTCTAATATGTGTTCGTAAAGTGTCAACTGAAATTCCTGTGCCAGAAATAATTCCAACTCCTCCAGCATTTGCTACAGCAGAGGCTAGATTACTTAAAGAGATTCCGACGCCCATCCCACCTTGAAAAATTGGAACTCTGGGCAGCATATGAGAGATTTTTAGTTGTGGAAAGTTCAATTTAATTCCTCGTTTCAAATTAATATTTTTTAAATCTGTTTCTAAGTTTGGCATAAAAATTTATATTCTAATAGTTACGGTTGTCATAGACATTAAAAGTTCACAAAATCTAAATTATCCTTTCTGAATAGTGTCTAGAAGGTAAAAAGTTGATACAGGTTCTCTAGAAAAAATATACAAAAAGAAGGATAGATAGGCAGAATAATATATTTAGGTTAAATAACATAAACGCATGATATAAAAGGAACCCACATATTAGACATATCTAATATGTGCATTTTTAAATTAACTTGTTATTCAACTAACGAAAGTGATAGTTGAAGATTACGAGTCACTTTTGTGGCTTTTTTATTGTGCAAACTGGCAGTTTAGTTGAACAAGGAATTAATAAAAAAACATCGAATTTTATTGTGAATTGAAATGATAGATTTAAAGGGAGAGCTCTATGATAACGAACTTGTACTTTGTACGACATGCACATTCTACTTATACACCTGATGAATTGGGACGTCCATTATCTGAAAGAGGTTTTTCTGACGCAAAAATTGTTGCTGAACTACTTTCAAAAGAAAAAATCGACTACGTTGTTTCAAGTCCATATAAACGCACTATCCAAACAGTTGAAGAGGTTGCCAAATCGTTAAAACAAGAAATTATCATTGAAGAGAAATTTAAAGAACGGGTCCTATCAAAAGAGCCAGTTGAGGATTTTAACCATGTAATAAGCGAAGTTTGGAAGGATTTTAATCTATCTTGGGACGGTGGAGAATCAAATATTACTGCACAAAAAAGAGGAATTGAGGCAATGAATAACATATTAAAAAATTACTGTGGCAAAAACGTTGTTATTGGTACGCATGGCAATATTATGGTCCTAATTATGAATTTTTTTGATCAGAAATATGATTATGATTTTTGGAATGAACTTGCGATGCCAGATATCTATAAATTAACTTTTGAAGGTGATGCGTTAACTAAAGTGAATAGAATATGGAATTAATGCAATTACCTGATATGAGTGAAATTAGTAATGAATTAACCGTAAAGTATAGGGATACAAGTAATTGGCATTTTAGTAAAAAAGAAAAGGGAAAAGTTTGTAAATATAGTAGTTATTTTTAGCACAAATTTATTAAAATTTTATTTTATAAAAGTTAGGTGTGAAGAAATGTCTGAATATCGTTATGTTGATTTGGAAGATTGGGAGAGGAAAGAATATTTTAATTATTATTTGGAATTAAATGTTACTCATGAGATGACAATGAAAATTGATGTAACTAATGCCGTAAAATATTGTCGAGATAATAATTTCAGTTTCTATGCTTATATGATTTTTTATATAACAAAATCTATCAACTCAATTAAAAATTACCGTTATGATTTTATTGAAGATGAATTGGTGTGTTGGGATTATCTAGTTCCCGCATTTACTATTTTTGATAAAGAAAAAGAAAAATTTCAGTGTATTTGGTTAGATAAAATTGAGAGTATGGTCGATTTTCAAACTGATTACCAATCAGAAGTTGGAAAATATGTTTGTTCTGAAAAAATGTTTCCTAAAGTTAATCAGCCTTTAAACACATTTGATATATCAGCTATCCCGTGGGTGAATTTTGATAATTTTTCTTTAAATATTGCTAATTCTTCATGCTACTTGAAGCCAATTATCACAATAGGAAAGTATTCTGAACAAAACGGGAGATTGTCTATGCCAGTTTCTATAAAATCGCACCATGCCACAGTAGATGGCTTTCATGTAGCGAAATTTTTTGAAAAGCTATTAATAAATATTGATTAAAATTTATAAATCACTTATGTAAATGTAGGGCAAGTTAGTTGGGCACAGTAGTTTAATAAGGAAGGACTTTATCACTGTAAAAAGAATAAATAATAGAAGATTGTTACACTTGAATCCGTTTTTTCAGTACTAAAAACGAAATTTCAAATTACTGAAAAATAATCCTTTGTTCACTAAATAGTATAAAACCAAAAATGGGACTCAAAAAAAACTTATGTGGCAGCCTGCTCCCGATATAGATTTATTGAAAATTAAAGGAGGCTTTAATGAATAAATTTGAACGCTGTATTTTAATTGGAATATCAGGTGGTTCAGGCAGTGGGAAGACCACTTTTTGTACTAACTTAGAAAAAAATTTAGATATCTTAAAAGTTAAAACAATATCTACAGATGATTATTTTAAAGAAGTAAAACCAATAGTAAATGCTCCATACAATGGAAGGAAATATGAGGATTATGACCATCCTAATTCTGTTGATATTAATAAGCTAAAAAGCGATATTAATAAATTTATAGAATCTAAAATATTTGATGTTGTTATTGTAGAAGGTTTGATGGTCTTATATTTTGAGGAAATTAGAGAGAAACTTGATTTGAAGATCTTTATTGATTGTCCATCAGATGAGAGATTAGTGAGAAGGTTAAAAAGAGATAGAAACGAAGAAACTTTTGAAGAAATTTCTTCAGAATTTCTCGATCTAGTAAGACATCGTCATAACGAGTTTGTTGAACCTACAAAATGGTACGCAGATTTAATTATTAATGGATCTAATCCTTCTCAAAATTCAATTGATGTTGTTCGTAAATGGATACTAAATTAAACATAATAAAAATAGGGAGACCATTTTGGTTCCCCTATTTTTATTTATTGATCAAAGTTTATATGTTTTTGGCTCATATTTTTGAGTAACCTACGGAATTTGAGAAACGATACAATTCTCCAAGGTAAAACGTAGCCAAGTGCAACGGTCACAAAAAATGCACCTTCAGTGTCTGGCCCTAGCCATTTAAAGTAATCACGTAGTAGAAAACGAATGAGAAATACGACTAGAAATAACAATATAAAGTTATTGTTTTTTACAGCGTATATATTGTGATCAGATCGAAGTTCATAATTTGTCGTCAAAATAAGTGGGATAGATAGTAGGAATCCGATTGCAAATGCGCAACCCCATGTCCAAGCAGCTAAATGAACCTTTGGATTCGCAATTAGAAGGAAACAAAGAGGCATTAAATAAAGGACTGGTAGTATAAATCTGACTCCGTTTCCTTTAATGGGACGATACATAGCTCTAGTTCTTCGCCATAAAACTAAAGCAGCAATTAATATGACGATCGTGTAAAACGAAGAAGAATTCACATATTCACCTCCCCAATGGATATCTATATTCAATATATAGAGCTTATGATATTTTGAATAGTTACATTGGTCATCAATTTATCCTTAATAGGGAATGAATAAAAGTGGTTTATAAAATATAACAAAAAGTACATTTACTTTAAAAACTAAACAAATTTTAGTAGTCATGCGCTCAATTTAAGGAATAAAGGTAGAAAATAAGAAAAAGTTTCTTCTTTTCTACCTTTATTTTGATTGTCTATTTTTGAAAAGTCTAATTAACCAAATTAGAATACCAATAGCTAAAATGACGAAACTGTTCAGAATCGTGATAAGTCCAATAATAGCTCCACCAATTCCGGCGCCCTCACCAGTATTACCTGAACTGGTATCATAAAAATGAATAAATAATGCCCCACTGGAAAATCCAAAGATTGGGCCAAGAAATAGCATAACGATTCCAGAGATTATCAAATTTAGCTTATCTTTTTTGTGAAGTGTTATAAAAGTGATGTTAAGTACTAATATAATAAGAATGAATAACCAGAAAATAAAAGCATCCATTTATATCCTCCAGGTTCTGACTTAATATTAGTGTATAATTATTAGAAATATCTGTAAAATAATATATAAAAATTTATAGGAAATTAGTTAATTTATATTTCTTGTACATAGACATAAAATAGTAATCGTATAATGGTTCTAAACCAAGTTTTAGAAAATATTCAACTATTAAAATATGAATTACAAAAGATAAGATCATCCATACAAAATGAAATAATAAGTGTGATGATTGATGGAAGCGTAATAAGAGGTGATTTCATTAATGATACTAGTGATATTGATCTGACGATTACAACTTTACATAAAAATATGGATTTTAACGTTAAGAAAATTATTGAAGAAGTGGTGAAAAATGTTCAAAGCAAGTTACCCAAAAGAGTAAAAGAATGTGGAAAAAGAGGTAGCTATGAATGGAGTTTTAATAATGTACCAAGCCGATATCCGAAGCTGTGGCTTTATGCATTTGATAGTATTAAACATCATGTTGTCATTTATGATGGACAAGATCTAACTGGCTTTTATACTAAAATTGCACCTCCAATCGATATTTGTGGCTAACAATTGAGGTGCAGAAACTTTATTCTTCATGTGAATTAATATGAGTTCCATTCATCTCTTCTTGATCAAGCATTTCTGGTGGGATGTGCTTCGGAATCACTCCATGAGGAACTTCACCGTCCATACTTAAATAGTAATGGCGAATTGGATTAAGGTTGTCATCAAGCTCATATACAAGGGGTATACTTGTTGGAATATTGAGAGACGCAATGCCGTCAGCAGAAACTTTGTCAAGGTATTGGATGATTGCTCGTAATGTATTACCGTGTGCAGAAATAATAATTCTTTGGCCCGCTTTCATTGCAGGAGCAATTGCTTCATCCCAAAATTTCAAAACACGTTTTTCTGTATCTTCAAGACTTTCAGTTAGAGGGAAATCTCCTTCTTTTAAGTCTTTATATCGAGGATCATGAATAACATATCTCGGGTCATCACGTTCTAATGCAGGTGGTCTTACATCCATAGACCTTCTCCATTCTTGCACCTTTGCATCTCCGTATTTTTTTGCTGTTTCAGTTTTATCCAGTCCTTGAAGTGCCCCGTAATGTCGTTCATTTAATCTCCATGTCTTATGAACTGGTACCCACACAAAATCTGTTTCATGTAAGATAATCCACAATGTACGAATTGCTCTTTTGAGAACAGAAGTAAATGCAAGGTCAAAGGCATAACCGTTTTTTCTTAAAATGATTCCTGCTTCTCTGGCTTCAGACAGACCACTTTTCGATAAATCGACGTCAGTCCATCCGGTAAATCGATTTTCAACATTCCATAAACTTTGACCGTGACGAATAAGTACGAGTTTAATCATTGGAATCTCCTTTCTGGTCAAATAGTATAGTTTAGTTTGTTTAAAAATGAGAATTTTAATGCAGTTTTAAAAGGGTCATTTCTCCAGGTAAATTATAAAGTTCTTTAGATAAAAACGTATGAGTTATGGAGGTTATAGATTTGCTTGATAATAAAATGTCTATTAAACAAATTTGCTCTAAAGAAATGGAACGTTACTCTAAAATTCCCATTTCATTTGAGGTGAAATCCATTCTTCATGTTTCTCACATAAATAAAGGTTTGGGTGGTATACAGTTAATTGAACAAAATTGCACTCCTTACGTTAAAAACTATGATGAGATTGAAGAAGTACATCCGCTTAACTGGTCTAAATTATTTAATTTAGATGAATGGGGTATTTTTGTGATCGAATATAATGATCTCTATATTGGTGGTGCAACGGTTACTCCTCCAATGTCAAAAGATAAAAAAGTTGCTGTATTATGGGATTTGAGAATACACCCTGATTTTAGAGGACATGGATTAGGCAAGGATTTGCTAAAAGTAGTATACAACTGGGTTAAGGCTAATAATTACTCAAGATTGATAGTTGAAACTCAAAATATAAATGTCTCAGCTTGTAAATTTTATTCGAAAATGGGTTTTACTCTAGGAACAATAGATATTAATGGGTATTACAACTCAGAAGTAGCACATGAAACTAAACTGTTGTGGTATTTAGATTTGTAATTAAAAGCTAATAACAAAAGGAAAAGACCACTCTTTCTGTGGTCTTTAAACTTAAAAATTATCAAGTGAATTTTATTATCCAATACCTTCATACTTATCAATTTTGTTCTTACTTCGAGAATAAATCAAAATCGCAATTATAGAAAATAATAGTGGACCAGCAATCATCCAAATCGTAGAACTAGGATCTCCTTCAATTGCAGGCTGTATGATTGTAAATAAGTTCGCAAATCCAACAACTAAAATAACGATAAAAGTTGAAAAGACTGCAGCACCCCTTGTTTTATAGACTTCGAAGGGCTTGTGAATATCTGTGTTTGATTTGAATCTTATAAATGCATAGGCTAAAAAGATATAAGGTAATGTCATTGAAACATTTGTCATAAGGGTTAATTTGTTAAAAAAGGCAGAAGCTCCTTGTCCACCAAAGGAAGTCAATACAATAATAATTCCAACGATAAAAAATTGAACCCACATTGCGTTAACTGGCATACCAATGTCATTTGTTTTTGATAATTTTTCTGGCCAAAGTTCTTTTGGTGTTCCTTTAATAATCGTTTTTAGTGGTGAGTAAATTAATGTGAAAAATGCACCTGTATATGCTAAAAACATAGATAATCCAGTTATTCGTGCAAACCATGTTCCGACTGTAATTGAAGTTGACGAATCAGAACCAAGTGCTTTTCCTAAACCATATCCTAAATCATACATAAGAACGTATGTGATATTACCGAGGTTAGTTGTACTAGCGTTTAAATCTCTTTGCCAATTTGCAAATATCCCGCACAATAATATCCCAAGTGAATAACCGATCGAAATAATAATCGCTGAAATTGTAATCCCTTTTGGAAAGTTACGTTTAGCATTTTCAGTCTGATCAACTAATCCCCCAACTGCTTCAGTCCCTCCGTATGCAAATATCGCAAAAACAACAAAAGAAAGCACAGCCAGCATAGAATAGTATGCTGCGTTAGGAGAATGAAAAAATGAATTGCTACTAATTGGTTGTTGAAAAGTTCCTTTATTTAAAAACAAAATAATAAGGCTAGTTACTAATAGGACAAGGTTTAAACAAGCAACTGCAATTCCACCTACTGAAGTTACTTTACTTATTTTTTCGATCCCTTTTGAAGCGAAAAAAGTAACGACTGCCATCCATAATAAAGCAAGTAGACCAATTGTTTGAGTAGAAGATAATCCCAATAATGACCAATTTTGAGTTTTATCAGAACCAAAAACAAAAGTAGAAAACGGAATCCAAACCTTTGAAGATACACTAACCATCCATATTACATAAGATGAAAACCACATAAAGGTTCCAATAAAAGCAAATTGTGGCCCAACAGATCTAGACATCCAAGTATAAATTCCGCCTTCTTCATGTCTAAATGCAGCGCCGTATTCTGCCATCATAAATGCGTAAGGAATAATGAATGTCAACGCAGCAAGGATATACCAAGGTATTGCACTGTATCCCATTAAGTAGAATGCAGTAGGGATGTTACCGAAACCAAAAACAGATGTGAAAACAATTAATATTAATCCAACTAATGATAATTTTTTATCCATATAATCACTCCAAAATACTTCTCAAAAATGTTAGATAATATTACTATTTTCAAATTTAAAAGTTTTATCCAGTGAGAAATAAAATTAGAGGAAAAGTAGGGGTGATAGTGAGGGGGATATAAAGAAAAAAGGTTAACTTAGTTCGTAAAAAACTAAGTTAACCTTAGATATTATGTTTAAGCAGCTTTATTTTGCTCTATATCTTTCTTACGTTCACCGCGATTATAGATTAATAATGCAGCAATTGTGAAGAAGATTGGACCAGCAATCATATATAACGTTGAACCAATATCTCCACTAAATGCAGGTTGAATGATGGTAAAGATGTTAGCAAATCCTACTAATATAACAACTGTATAGGAAGCAATTAACCCAGTTTTATTAGATTTATAAACAACAAATGGTTTTTCAATCGCATTATTCTTTTTAAATTTAGGGAAAGCTAATGCTAAAAATAAAATTGGTAATGTCATTGCTACGTTAGTCATTAATGTAATTTTATTAAAGAAAGCTGACGCACTATCTCCACCAAATGAAACCATTAATACAATGATACTAACAACTGCAAATTGTACCCACATTGCATTGACAGGCATTCCATTTGCAGATTCTTTTGTCCAGCTCTTAGGCCAAAGTGTTTTTGGTGTACCTTGTATAATCGTTTTTAATGGTGAATAGATTAACGTAAAGAATGATCCTGAATAAGCAAGGAACATTGATAAACCTGTAATACGAGCAAACCAAGTACCAATTTCTTTAGCAGTAGAAACATCAATTCCTAAAGCAGTACCAAGTTTAAAACCTAAATTATTCATTAAAACATATGTGATATTTCCTAAGTTAGTTGTACTTAAACTTAAATCAGTAGACCAATGAGCAGAAATACCAGATACAAAAATACCAATTGAGTACCCAATTGAAATAATTAATGCTGAAATTGCAATACCTTTAGGGAAAGTTTTCTCAGCATTTTCAGTTTGGTCTACAAGACCACCTACCGCTTCGATTCCACCGTAAGCAAAAATTGCAAAAACGACAAATGATAATACAGCCAGAGGCGTACCATATGAAGTGTTCGGTGAATGAGTGAAAGAATGAATACTAGTAATTGGCTCAGCTAATTTACCGCCATTTAAGAATAAAATCACTATACTTACAAGTAATAATGCTAAGTTTAAGCACATGATTGCAATTCCGCCAATAGAAGAGATTTTGCTAATTTTTTCTAATCCTTTAGATGCAAAGAATGTAACGAATGCCATCCATGCAACTGCTAATAAACCAATTGTTTGTGTTGAAGATAATCCGAAAAATGACCATGTTTGAGTTTGGTCAGCACCGAAAATAGCAGTTGAAAAAGGAATCCATATTTTATTTGAAGTACTAACCATGTAAATAACATAAGATGCAAACCACATAAAAGTACCAATAAAAGCAAATTTAGGTCCTACAGATTTTGACATCCAAGAATAAATTCCGCCTTTTTCGGTTTTAAATGCAGCACCAAATTCAGCCATCATAAAAGCATAAGGGATAAAGAACAATAATGCTGACAATACATACCAAGGAATTGCACCATAACCCATTAAATAATATGCAGTAGGAATGTTGCCGAAACCAAAGACAGATGTAAACACCATTAATATTAAGCTAATAAGTGTCATTTTTTTTGTCACGAATTTCAAACCTTCTTTCTTTGTAAGGTATTTCACAAATAATTCAAAAATACTAAATCATATATTAAAATAGTAAAATCAAAGAATATTTGGATAGTAAAATATTAATTAAAGAACCATTAAAAATTAAGTACAAAGAGTAGTTTACACAATACTATTTGTTAAATCAATAATCGTAATTTATTTTTATTAATAAAATATACAATATGTAAACGCTTAAATGGTAGTTATTATAAGATTTATAATTAGTAGAATATTCTTTTTGGATAATATTTATTCATAATCTATGTGGAAAAGAAATGGTTAATTAATTCCGATGGTGGAGAAAAAAGTGGGGAGAGGTTAAAAAAAGGCACGAATGAAATAAGTTTAAACCTACTATAATTAGAAGAGGATACTATATCAAATGTTATAGAATAGTTCCTCTTCTTTTTACATTATGTACGGGAATACGAAAGGTGGAGGAGTGCAGGGGTTTATTACATTTAGGTAAAAACAAAACATTTTTAATTTTTTTTTACTTAACTACTTGATAACCTCGCTACTCGGTGATACTATGTAATAGTACTAAGTAGTAATGAATATCTGTAACACTAAATAGTTGGAAGTGTTTTTAAATTTATTTTATAAAACGTGTATCAATTCCGCTACTTAGTAATACAATATACTATTAATAAGTAACACTGAATATCCGTAACACTAAATAGCTGAAAAGTGTTCAATTAAAAAGTAATAAATGAAATCCTAGATGCATAAGCTATTTAGTATTACTATCTCAAGTACTAAGTGATACTGAATATCTGTATTACTAATTAGATGGGAAGGTGGTTTTATTAAAATACTATTCAATATTTTTGCCCCTCCGCTACATCATGTTGCAGTTTACTTTTACTAAATAGACATAAAATTAATTTAACTAAATAATTATGGAGTTGTATGCAATGGAAAATTTAACAGAAATGCTTAAAGGTTCATTGGAAGGGTGTGTACTTGAAATCATCAGTCGGGGTGATACTTACGGCTATGAGATTACCCGCCTCCTTAATGATCTGGGATTTACAGAGGTTGTCGAAGGTACAGTCTACACCATTTTGGTACGGCTTGAAAAGAAAGAATTGGTAAATATTCAGAAAAAACGCTCTGAAATGGGCCCGCCTCGTAAGTTTTATTCATTAAACGAAGCTGGGCATGAGGAATTACAACAATTTTGGAAAAAATGGGATTTTGTTTCATCAAAAATAAATACCTTAAAGGAGGAAAAATAAAATGTTAGACTTTCTGAAAAAAATGGTTGGAGATAAAAAAGAATATAAGGCTATGATGGAAAGGGTGGAAAAATTTCCAGAGGATTATCAATTCGTATATAAAAAAATTCAAGGATATATGTGGAATTTTGCTGCGGGAAACGGTTATGATATGTTGCAAATTCAATATGAATTAATTGATTTATTTGAAGCCGGCGCGGCAGATGGTAAACAAGTTTTGGAGATTACTGGCGAAGACGTTGCTTCCTTCTGTGATGAACTATTGGAAAATGCCAAAACTTACACTGCTAACTGGAGTAAGAACCTAAATGAAAGTATCTTGAAAGAATTGGGAGGGAAGAAAGATGAGTAATCTTGCTGTTTCAGTAAGAGAACTTGAAAAATCCTACAAAAATGTCCCAGTATTAAAAGGTGTGAATTTTGAAGTAAAAAAAGGCAGTGTTTTCGCTTTATTAGGCTCAAATGGTGCCGGTAAAACCACTATTATTAAAATTTTAACTACTTTACTGCAAGCAGATAGAGGTGTAATTGAAGTTTGTGGTACCAACCTTCAAACAAACCCCGGGCAAGTACGTGAGAAAATCAGCCTAACCGGACAAAATGTGGCGGTAGATGATATTTTGACAGGGCGGGAAAATCTCGACCTAGTAGCAAAACTTCGCCACTTGCCTGATCGAAAAAAAGTTGTGGAGGAAAGCCTACGTCGCTTTGATTTACAAGAAGCTGGCGATCGAGCACTTGCTACTTATTCAGGCGGTATGAAACGACGCTTGGATTTAGCAATGACAGTACTTGGCTCACCGGAACTTGTTTTTCTTGATGAGCCTTCTGTCGGACTTGACCCCGAAGTACGTTTGGCTTTGTGGGATGTGATTCGTGGAATGGTGAAAGCTGGTATTACCGTTTTTCTGACTACCCAATATCTAGAAGAAGCCGAACAACTAGCTGACAGCATTGCTATTTTGCATGAAGGAAAAATTCTCGTACAGGGCACAATGGATGAGCTAAAAGCAATTCTTCCGCCTAAAAAAGTGGAATATGTGGAAAAACAGCCGACACTTGAGGAAATTTTCCTCACTGTTACTGCAAAGAAGGGAGAATAGTCATGAGCGGAAAACATTTTTTCAGCGATACTTTTACCATGAGCAGTCGGGTGATGAAACATTCACTACGAAGTGTTGACACGATTATCACAACGATTCTCATGCCGATTTTGCTTATGCTTGCTTTTGTCTATATTTTCGGTAGTGCCATGACAATGAATAAAGTTGAATATGTGAATTTTATCGTACCAGGTGTATTGCTTATGTGTATTGGAAATGGGATTGCCTATACAGCAGTTCGAGTGAATACAGATATGACTAGAGGTATTTTTGACAGATTCCATTCTATGCCAATCGCCAAATCATCCATATTGGGAGGGCATGTCATATCTACTTTACTATTAAACTTATTATCAGTTATTGCAGTGATTCTCATTTCTTTTCTCATGGGATTCCGTCCTCACGCTGATTTTGTGGAGTGGCTACTAGCAGCGGGTATGATACTGCTCACCATTTTCGCTTTTACTTGGATGGCGGTGGCATTCGGGCTTATGGCAAAATCTTATGAAGGTGCGAGCGTGTTCTCTTATCTGCTATTGGGGCTGATGTTTGTAAGTTCCGCCTTTGTTCCAACAAATAATATGGGGAGTGGACTTCGGGCTTTTGCCGAAAATCAGCCGATGACACCCATTGCCGGGAGTGTGCGTTCACTTTTGGCTGGCCACCCAGTATCTGGTGAGATTGTAACAGCAGTGTTATGGTTAGTGGGAGTTGGGATTTTGTTTTATGTGATTTCGATGAATGTGTATAAAAAGCGAATGAAATAGAATGGCGAAGTACAGACTAGAGATTTCTTTCAGTCTGTACTTTTTTAATTTGAATAAAATGTTATTTATGAATATCTTCACCTAACGAGGAAATTCATGGAAATTTGATAGGATCGTGGATGAAGAAGGTGGTAATTTATTTTGATGTTATTGTAGTAAACGGCAGATTAATGAATGGACATTTTAGTTTGAATAGGGGAGAAATTAAAGGATTATTCACCCTTAATATTTAATATCATTATATTAGGACATTTATTGTAAGGTGTGTTTCTAATTATGGAAGTTGTTGTAGAGTTCCTCGAAAATTTAAATTATGATCAATTTAGACTGGGTTCAATTTTTTCGCTTTGGAGGAGCTAGTAGAGTTAAATATTTAATCTGGTGTAGGGGAGAAACTATAATGAAAAAATGTCTCATATTGAGTATAGCTTTACTTATTTGTGGACTTGTAATGGGTTGTTCTAAGTATGGTGGACAATCCAACTATTCTAGCTTATCTCAAAATGAAATTAAGCAATTTGTTAGTCAGAAAAAAATTGAACCATTATCAATAGAGGATGTTCAAAATTCTACATTGATATTATATGAGAATGGCATTTATGGTCTCTCCAAAGAAAACGGAAAAATAATAGAAAACCAAACAGGTTGGGTAGGTAACAGCAAAGAAAAAGTGATAATAGGTATGACAAGCACAGGTAGTCCTCACGTATCTGTAATTATAGAAGATAAAAATCTACTTAAAGAAGCAAATGAAGTCAAAGTTGTATTTAGTGATGGTAAATCTGTAACAAAACCTTTTGAAGGAAAGCGTGGTTTGTTAGTATTTTATGATAAAAATAAAAGTAATTTAACTATTAATGATGGAATAGAAATATCGATCTTTAATAAAAAGGGTATTGTAATTTACAAACATACACTCTAGAAGAGATTTTATGGAATAAGGGGACTATTATGTAATAGGGGTGCCTTTAAGTTTAATTAAATGGAAAGGTTATCAAAGCTTCTTTATATAATTAACGCATGAGATAGTTGTACAAAAATAAGGGCTGAATGATTATTTCTTATTTCACTATCTGGCAGTTTAGTGAAATAAGGAATTAATAAAAAACAGTAGACAAATAAGACAGAAAAGTTATAATAATATGAAAATAATAAAAAAACTTTGAAGAGAAGAGTAAATAGAATTCATTCATTCCAGAGAGCTCCAGGTGCTGAAAAGGAGTATGAATGATCCATTGAAGCAAGACTCTGAGTTTCATATCGGAACCAATAATGGCGATGGTATGACAGGGGCTCCTGTTATAGAGCATGGGTATGTTTAAAATGTACTTAATGAGGTTAATGTGATGACATATTAACAAACTGGGGTGGCACCACGATACGTTAGTGTAAACTCGTCCCCAAGACTACGGTCTTGGAGGGCGAGTTTTTTTATTTGTACAAATTAAAAATATTAATGTAGAGGTGTTAAAATGAAAAAAAATAAGATGAATATTTCTTGGAAAAACCCATTGCTTTTACTATTTGGAATAGGCATTTCAAATATCGGAGATTGGATTTATTTAATCGCACTAAATCTAATTATTATGGATATGACGAAATCTGTTTTGGCTATATCCACTCTTTATGCCTTGAAACCTCTAGCAACAATACTTACTAACCTATGGGCAGGTAGTTTAATTGACCGATTTAACAAAAGGAATTTAATGGTACTTTTGGATATTTTGAGGGGATTATTACTATTCTTATTACCAAGTATATCATCTGTCTTTCTGATCTTTGTCATCGTATTTATCGTCAATATGGGAAGTTCAATGTTTTATCCAACATCAATAACTTATATAACTAAATTAATTCCACAAAATCAGAGGAGTCGTTTTAATGCTTTGCGTAGCTTAGTTCAATCTGGTGGCTTTCTAACCGGACCAGCTATTGCAGGACTACTTTTTATGATTGGCACACCCATGTTCGCTATTAATATTAATGCTATCTCATTTATTATTTCAGGAATTGTAACAGCTTGTTTGCCGAATTTGGATAAGGTAGCAGTGAGAAATGTAAAAAATGAGAAGCTCTCCATCGAATTAATTAAGAAAGATTTTACAGAGGTTTTAAAATTCAGTCGTAAATCAATCTATGTTATGACTATTTATTTTTTGTTTAATAGTTTATTAGTTTTGACGGCTGCTGTTGATTCATTAGAAGTAAAGTTTTCAAAGAGCGTACTTCATTTGAGTAATACAGAATATGGTGTTCTAGTAAGTATTGCTGGCGCAGGAATTGGTATAGGTGCAATTATTAATACAATTTTTGCAAAGAGACTACATCCCTCTTGGCTAATGGGGATGGGGACAATTTTTTTATCATTAGGATATATCATATATTCATTTTCTAATTCTTTTTCAATGGGTGGGTTCGGATTTTTCTTATTATCATTTGCGTTGTCTTTTGCAAATACAGGATTTGATACATTTTACCAATCAAACGTAAATGTTAAGATAATGGGAAGAGTTGGAAGTATTTATGGTTTTTTAGAGGCAGTATTAGTGATAGTTTCAACCATACTAATCGGGTTTTCTACTCACTATGGATCAATTAAAATGTCAGTAATTGCTGGTAGTTTTATTATGCTATTTTTAGCACTTTTATTAGGTGTATTTATTCTCCTCCCTTCAAGGGAAAACTATTTCAGAAGTATTGGATATAAATAAAGTTTTTATAATTTAGTAAAAAATAATTTTTGTTCTTATTGAACGCATGCTTTATAGTAAATGAGGTCAAATGTAGTGCAAAAAGGATAGAATTGCAAACACTTTCTTCTACTTTTCTATCCTTCTTTTTACAGCATTTAAATGCGTGTCATTAAATATAAACACTTATATATAAATAATTTTATTCATTTACTTAACTTTCAATTAAAAATCTATTCTAGAGTTCTTTAATTCATCAATTATATTATGTTGTCTTTATTCGTAAATTGGCATCCAGCCTTCAGTTGTCACAAAAAGCCTAATTGCTACGACTTTACGATCATCTGCTAATGTAAAATAATGACGTATATTTGGTGGAACAGAAATTAAATCACCTGGCTCTAAATTCACATGAAAAAATCCTTCAGAACCTTGAATAATAAATGCACCGTGGCCACTTACGATGAAACGCACTTCATCATCAGTGTGGTGATGCTCACGATTGAAATTTTTAAGTAACTCCTCTAGATTAGGAGTTGATTCTGAAAGTGAAATAACATCACTAGCTAAATACCCTCGACGTTCGGATATTACTTTAATGTCATTTTCAAACACTGATAAGATTTCTTCTTTTTCTAAATCACTTAATTGAAATTTTTCCCTTAACTGTTCTGGAAGGTTAGTAATATTCCAATTTTCATAGATGACATTTTGCTCCTCTAAATAAGCTCTTACTTCTGTTTCACTAGTAATTGTGAAATCTCTTTCTTTAACATAAATTGTTGCCATTTCCATCTTCCTTTCATTTATACGTATTGTTAATTAGTTCCTAATTGGAATCTTCTTTTAAACTGACAAACTAGTCGGCTTTGATTGTAAAGTAAGCTGAAATAAAAACTCATATGCTTCTAATTGTTTTTTTGCTTCAAATGCTGTTTCAGCCCAAACCGTAATCCCATGGTTGTGGATCAATACTGCTCCATGATTTCCGTTAATATGAGGTAAGAAAGCTTCACCTAAAGTAGGGATATGTGCATGGTTAGGAATAATCGGGATACTTATTTCAGCATTTTCCTCCCAAAGACCAAGGGCTTTAATTATTTCACTTCCAGAAAAGGAGACTTCCTTATTAGTAGGGAAGGATTGTGTAATCAGATTATTCGCGATCGTATGAACATGGAGAACACAACCAGCATTTGAATTTTTGTAAATGAGTTTATGTAATATTGCTTCAGCGGATGGATTTTTTGTTTGATCCCAAATTGACTGTTCATTTTCATCTACGACAAGGAAATCACTACTAGAATGGATGGTCTTATCCTTTCCACTTGCTGTTACTAAAAACAGGAGGGGATGATCGTTTACTTTTATTGATAAGTTACCACTCGTTCCTAGGAACCAATCTCGCTTTGCAAGTGTCTGTTTAATTTCTTTAATTTCTTCTAAACGGGTAAAAAAATGTTCCATTAAATCACCTTCTTAGTTAATGACTGTAAAATATCGTAAAAATCGTTAAAAGGTTCGTAAGGTAAACTAAGTTCCTCACATTTTTCTTTTAAAAAATCTCTAGCAAAGATAAAATCTGCTTGTTTGGCAATTTGTAAATCTGTGACTGAATCCCCAATGACAATGATTTTATCTTCTGCTGAGCTTAATCTTCTCATAACACTTGGTTTACAAAGCCCGCAGTCATTCTCGCATTGTTCATCGCAAGAATGTTCCCAATGGATTTTTACGGTTTCGCCCGAGAAATCAGTTCGATTGCATACGATTTGTTCAATCGGTAAATAGTCAGCTAGAATCGGATAAACGAAGAAATCTAATCCACCACTAACGATTGTTAATTCATAATCTTCTGAATCTAAAAACTGAACAAAGTCATGAAATCCATCACGTATAATTGTATTTGACAGAATGTATTCAGTCATATCTTTCTGATAAGCTGAAGGGATTGTAGAAAACATTGTTTCTACACCTTTACGAATTGAAATAGTTCCATTTAATACCTCATCTTTTATCGGACGGATCGAAGGAGGCGCAAATTGATTGATTAGCGAAACAATATTATCTCCTTCCGTAATCGTTCCATCAAAATCGCAAAATACTTTTATTGTCATGATCTTACTCCCCATAATTCAATTGCTTTTTGTAAAGAAGGTGCTTGGTTAGCATAATCTTCTAGTGTTATTCCTGATAAAGTAGCCGCTATTGCTTCTCTAAATGCTTTACCTCCACCAATTGGTCCATCAGGATGTCCGTGGACACCACCTCCAGCATTAATTACTTGTTCATTCCCAAAATCAGCGATTAATTGTGGGACAAGTCCTGGGTGAATACCTGCAGATGGGACAGGAAAGGTCTTAAGCAATCCATTTGGTTCAGTAAGATATTCTGCTATTTTTAAAGTCTTAGATTTTTCCATAGAAACGCTTCCGTATGGAGAAGGGAACAAACTAAAATCTGCTCCAGCTAATCTGACTAATTTTCCTAATAATAGACTTGATTCGATTCCATAATCTGGTGAAGAAGTAAATGCTCCTGAAATAGCAGGGTGGGCCATAATTGGAACCGAAATGTCGGGATCTTCAACAAGAGATTGAAGAACATCTAAACCATAAGCAAATACGTTAAATAAGAAAATATCTGCACCTAATTCTGCAGCACGTTTTGCTTTTTCCTTTAATTCAAATGTACGACCAGTTAAATTAACAGCATATAAAGTTCGCTGTCCATTTGATTCGAAAACTTGTTGTAAAATATTTTTTCCTTGTACGACTCTTTCCTCGAGAGAAGTACAAGTATCAAATAATATCTCGTCATCTTTAATTAAATCTACACCGCCAAGTGCCTGGTTGCGTAATTCCTCACCGATATAGTTAAGGTCACGACCAATCACTGATTTGAAAATACTCATTAACAGAGGGCGATCAAAAACTTGTAATTTTTCACGAATCGCACTAATTCCAAACTTTGGCCCTGGAAATAAAGCAAGTAAATCATTTGAGAAATGAAGATCGATTAACTTAATTTCACCATCTAAAGAAAGCTTTCCAAATACAGTTGTTAAAATAGCAGGCAAATCAGCGGTAAAATTATGGCTAGGATAAAATATTTCAATGATTCCTTTTGTTCTATTTCCAGCTGATTCATCAACACGGACAGAAGTAACTTTCCCTTTATGCTTTAGTAATTGTATTTGATCGTTTTGAGGTAAATTTGTCCATGAGCCAACAGTTAATCCAAGTGCGATTGACTCAGCTCTTTTTTCTAAGTTAGCTACTTGATCATAAATTTGATATGTTGCGATGATACCACTCACTCGTTTTCGCCTCCTAAAAAGTAATTTTAAAAAGAAAAAACCTCTCACAAAGGAGAGGCTTTTAGCAACTCCTTATCTTTCAGCAAAATTGCTGCAAGAATTAGCACCGTGCCATAAATGACTATGGTCGGTTGCCGGGCTTCATCGGGCTTGTTCCCTCCACCTACTCTGAATAAGAAGATATTTAATTTTGAATTTTCAACTTAAGAGGATTATTCCACGGCGAACTACTAATTGTCAAACAAAATTTTTATATTTTAGAAAATTTCTAGTTTTTGAAGTCTATGAACTGCTTCGGATAATTGCGATTCATCTGTCAATAAACCTACGCGTATGTATCCTTCACCATGTTCACCAAAGCCATTACCAGGAGCCACTGCAATATTGACATTTTCTAGTAAATAATCAGCAAATGATTGTGATGTAAATCCTTCAGGGACAGGTAACCATGCGAAAAAAGATCCTTGAGGAGCAGTAACATCCCATCCTAAGCTCTTACATCCATCAATAAAAACATTTCTTCGTTTTTCATAAATTGCCAATAATTCAGCTACACATTGTTGAGAACCTAGTAAAGCTTCTGTTGCGGCATCTTGGATTGCTGGAAATAAACTAACGTATAAGTGATCTTGAAGAAGGTTAATCGTTTCAATGATTTCTGCATTTCCAACTGCAAATCCTACACGCCATCCAGCCATATTATAGGTTTTCGATAACGTATAAATTTCAATTCCACATTCTTTAGCCCCAGGAGTTTGTAAGAAACTAAGAGGCTTTTTCCCATCAAAACCAAAAGCTCCATAGGCAAAATCATGACAAACTACAATGTCATTTTGAGTAGCAAATTCAACCGTTTTTTCAAAGAATTCGCTGGTTGCAGTTGCACCCGTAGGATTATTTGGATAGTTTAAAAATAATATTTTACTAGCTTCACTAACATCGTTAGGTATTAAATCATAATCTGGTAAAAATCCATTTTTCTCAAGAAGAGGCAACATGTATGGTTTGGTTCTGGATAATGAAATACCAGATAAGTAATCTGGGTAACCTGGATCAGGTACTAGAATTGTATCACCCGGATCACATAAACAAAGAGGTAATTCAACTAACCCTGCTTTGCCACCAAATAATATTGCTAATTCCTTTTCTGGATCTAATTCAACCCCATATTCTGAATGGTAAAATTCACTTACAGCCTCTTTAAAGCGTTTTGTTCCTCGAAAAGGTGAATACCTGTGAGATGTTGGATTTAATGATGATGAATGTAAAGCAGAAATAATATGTTCAGGAGTTGGTTGATCAGGATTTCCCTGACCTAAATTAATAACATCTCTGCCTTCATTAACGGCTTTATTTACTTTTGTAACAAGTGATGCGAAAAACTGACTTGGTAATTGCTCTAATAATTGGCTTCTTTTCAAACAAAACACCTCGATTTTAAAATTATAATCTAAAAATTTCACATACCGTATGGTTTAATGAATAGTTTTTTGTTGCAATAATACAAATCATCATATAAGCTACTTGGTAAATTGTAAATAAAATTTTGAATAGGATGATTAGTTTGTTAACAATTTCGTGTGTTCAAATGGATGTCGAATTAGGGAATACAAGTGTTAATTTAAAAAATGCGATCCAAAAGATTGAAGAGGCTGTTCATGCTGGTGCAAATGTAGTTGTTTTGCCTGAACTATGGACAACAGGATATTGCTTAGATGTAATTGAAAAGCATACGGATGAGCAAGATGAAGTGATTGAAACCTTAAAAAAAATAGCAAAACAAAAATCAATTTGGCTCGTGGGTGGTTCTCTGCCAATCAAAAAAGAAACTGGCGTTTTCAATGAATTAGTCATAATTAATTCAGCTGGTGAATTAATTAAAACATATGATAAAGTTCATTTATTCCAACTAATGAACGAGCATCACTATTTACAAGCAGGAACATCTGATGCATTTTTTGAAATAGAAGGATACAAAACTGCCGGATTTGTTTGTTATGATTTGCGTTTTCCAGAATGGATGAGAGGGCATGCTATTGGCGGAGCAAAACTATTGTTTTTTGTAGCACAGTGGCCTGTTCAGCGAATTCAGCATTGGGAAATTTTATTAAAAGCTAGAGCGATTGAAAACCAATGCTTTGTAGTAGCTTGTAATAGAGTAGGGAAAGACAAGGATAACACCTTTGGTGGAAATTCGTTAATCATTGACCCTTGGGGAGAAGTGCTCGCAAAAGGTGGAATGGAAGAAGAAATATTAAATGCACAAATTAATTTAGAAAAAGTGCAAGAGATACGTAATACAATACCAATTTTTGAAGACAGAAAAATTGATTTATATAATAAATTCTAAAAAATCTGTTGACATTTGAATTTTTGCTAAATATAATTCAACTTATCCCGCGAAGATAAGTGGGGGATAACTGAAAAATAGCTTTATTAAAATTGAATAGTCGATTAACTCTTATTTTGAGTAGGCGGAGGGATTTGGCCCGATGATGCCCAGCAACCGACCGTAATACCATTGTGAAATGGGGCGTTTAGTAAAACGCCTGAGCGAAAAGCTCAGTAAGGCACGGTGCTAATTCCAACAGAAAGATTTTCTTTCTGGCAGATAAGAGACGAAAATGGCATATTTTTTAACCTCTTTTCGTCTTGAAAAGGGGTTTTTTATTTGTATTTTTTAGTTTTGAAGATTAGCTTCACATTTAGATAATAGGGGGAAATAGTAATGTCAATCACTCAAGAGAAAAAATATAAATCATTAACTGAGGAGACTGCCATCAGTTTTTTACAACAATTAGGATATTTGGAAAATGAAGTATGTGAATGCGTTGAAATTGGAGATGGAAATTTGAATCTAGTATTCCAAATCAAGGCAGTAGGGAAAGAGAAAGGGTACATTGTTAAGCAAGCATTACCATATGCAAAAGTTGTTGGGGAAAGTTGGCCACTCACAATTAAAAGAGCTACGATCGAAAGCCAAGCGATCGAACTATATAACAAATTAATCCCTGAATTTGTCCCGAAATTCTATCATCATGATGAAGAACAAGCCATTACGGTTATTGAAGATTTATCGGATCTAGACATTCTTAGAAAAGGGTTAATTTTAGGGGAATCATATCCTTTGCTTCCAAAACACATTGGGGAATTTTTAGCTACTACACTGTTTTATACGTCTGACTTTGGCGCTTCACCAGCTAGGAAAAAAGAATTGGAAAAATTATTTAACAACCCTGAGTTATGTGATATTACTGAAGGCTTAGTATTTACGGATCCATTTTTTAATAGTGAGACAAATAATTTTGAAGATGAATTAAAAAATGTCGTTCAAGAAATATGGGATGACGAAGAGCTTCAAGTAGAAGTGGCAAAACTAAAATTAGGTTTTTTCACAAAAAAAGAAGCATTAATTCATGCTGATCTTCACACAGGTAGCATATTTACTTCAAGTTCAGAAACAAAAGTTATTGATCCAGAATTTGCGTTTGTTGGGCCGGTAGGTTTTGATTTAGGTCAAATTCAAGCAAACTTGCTCTTTCAAGTGTTTACTAGATTAGAAAATAAAAAAGAGATTCTTGATAGTTTAGTTGAAATTGAAAAAGTATTTAATGAAACATTCACTAATCTTTGGAAAGAGCATACAGAGTACCCATTGAATAAAAAAGCCGTTTTACATACAACCCTAGATAATTATTGGATTGATGCAATCGGAGTGATTGGGTGCGAGTTAATTCGTAGAAGTATTGGTTTAGCACATGTAGAAGATGTGGAATCACTACCACTTGCGAGAAGGCTAGTCGTTAAAAAGCGTATCCTTCAATTTGGAGTAACTTGCATCAAAAATAGATTCAAAATTCGTAATATTGAAACTTTAACACGAGAATTAGAGGTGTAAAACATGACAATCGTACAACGAATTCCTCAATCATTAATTTGGGAAGAAGAACGCCTAAGAATTTTAGATCAAACTTTACTGCCAACTGAAATTAACTATTTTTATGCAACTACGTTGGTTAATGTAAGAGATGCAATAAAAAAATTACAAGTTCGAGGAGCTCCTGCAATAGGAATTGCAGCTGGATATGGTTTGTATTTAGGAGTAAATGAAATTGATTGTGCAAATTTAGAAGATTTTCATGAAAAAGCTCGTCAATTAGCAGATGAACTGATAAGGGCTCGTCCAACAGCTGTTAATTTAGCATGGGCAATCGAGAGAATAATCAATAACAGTAAATTAGCGAGAACGGTTAACGAAGCGAAGTTAATCATTTTAGAAGAGGCGATAAAAATTCATTTGGAGGATGAATCAATCTGCAAAACAATTGGTGAGAATGCTTTGTCCATTTTAAAGGATGGTCAAAAAGTATTAACGCACTGTAATGCAGGTAGTATTGCAACAAGTCGATATGGAACTGCACTTGCGCCGCTTCATTTGGCGAAAGAAAAAGGGTGGACAATTTCTGCTTATGCTACAGAAACAAGACCAGTTTTCCAAGGTGCTAGATTGACCTCTTGGGAGTTACAGCAAAATGGAGTGCCTGTAACATTACTGACAGATAATATGGTCGGCTATTTACTTCAACACCATGGAATTGATGCCGTGATTGTTGGGGCAGACCGGATAAGTGCAAATGGAGATACTGCTAATAAAATTGGAACTTTACAGTTAGCGATTCTAGCAAACTATTATCAAGTACCGTTCTATGTTGCAGCACCTCTTTCGACAATTGACCTTTCGATTGAAACAGGAGATGAAATTGTCATTGAACAACGTGATTCAAGAGAAGTTACACATATTGGAGAAATTCAAATTGCACCAACAGATATTAATGTGTTAAACCCAGCTTTTGATGTAACACCTTCAAACTTAATTACAGCAATTATTACAGAGAAGGGGATTGTATCGGAAAACTTCAAAGAAACATTTGTTAAATGGGGGAATGAAAATTGAAGAAATTATTAACTTTACTTGCTGCAAGTGCAGTGTTAATGACTGCTTGTGGAAACGAACAAGCAGATGTAACGAAAAAATCCACATCTTCAAGTCATCAATCTAAAAGTTCTGTAGCAGTATCTAGTTCAGCAGCTAACTCAAAAATTCCAGATTCAGTAAAGAAAAAACTGAAAATAGCTTTAGTGATGGAATTTTCAATCGGAACGTTTTCATCTCAATATATTGAAGGTGTAAAGAAACAGGTTGAAAAATTTGGTGGAGAAGTTCAAGTTTATAATGCCGATAATGATTTATCAAAAATGGCTTCTAATCTAGATACAGCTATCAACTCAAAAGTAGATGGAATACTAATTGATCATGGAAGAAAAGAGGCATTAGAAGCTGGGGTGAAAAAAGCGATTGCAGCTGGAATCCCTGTTGTTTCATTTGACAATGATGTGAATTTACCAGGGGTTACTTTGATTGATCAAGATGATTATATTTTGGCTTGGGATAGTCTGAAAAAATTAGCTGAAGATTTAAATGGAAAAGGAAATATTGCAACCATTTGGGTAGGTGGTTTTACACCGATGGAACGTCGGAAAGTAATGATTGATGCCTTTTACAAACGATACCCTGGGATTAAAGAAGTTGCTAGATTTGGAAATGCGACAAGTAATACAATGTTAGATACTCAAACGCAAGTTGAAGCACTTCTAAAAAAATATCCAAAAGGAACATTAAATGCAATTTTTGCAACATGGGATGAATTTGCAAAAGGTGCAACGAAAGCAATTGAACAAGCAGGAAGAACAGATGTAAAAGTATATGGAATTGATTTAAGTGATGAAGATTTACAATTAATACAAGAAAATAATTCACCATGGGTAGCAACAGCCGCGATTGATCCTGCAGAAATAGGAGAAGTACAGTCACGTTTTCTTTATCAAAAAATTGCAGGTGAAACAACACCAGATATTTATTCGTTAGAGCCAAAATTAGTTGAAAAAGATGAGTTACCATCATCACCAATTAAAATTAGTGATCTTTCTAAAATAAGTAAAAATTGGATTCCTTCAACAGCTGCAACTTCCCCGTGGATGGAAAAACTTGAGAAGGAGAATAAGTAATGTCCATCTTGCTTCAAAATGTTTCGTTTCGATACCAACAAGAAGAAGTGTTGAAAGGGATTGAACTGAAATTTGAAAGAAATAAAATTTATGGGTTTGTTGGGTTAAATGGAGCGGGTAAAAGTACATTAATGAAGCTTATTGCAGGAAAGTTAAAAGCTGAAAAAGGAAGTGTGATTTTTAGTGGTAAAGAAACAATTGGGTATGTTCCGCAAGAGGTTGATGAAGGATTAGTCCAATACTTATCAGTTATTGAAAATTTAGTTGTTGCATCGCAAAAAAAGTCTAACAAACTATTTTTTAATAAGAAAAGAAGTATTGAATCTGTAGTAAATCAGATTAAAGAGTGGGGCATTAATCTTCAATATGAAAAACTTGTAAAAGAGTGTTCCATTTATGAAAAACAAATGATCCTAATTGTAAAAGCGTTGCTTGAGGATGCATCCTTTCTATTATTTGATGAACCAACTTCTTCGTTAGGAAATGAGGAAAAGAAAGCATTTTTCTCATTACTAAGTAGGCTGAAAGAGAAAGGTAAGGCGATCATTTTAATTCTTCATCATTTAGAAGAACTTTTAGAAGTAAGTGATGAGGTCATTGTATTGAGAAATGGAAGTGTAACTTTTAAAGCAGATTCAAAAGAAATTTCGATGGATGAGCTTTATGAAAATATGGTAAATATTGATTCCGTATTTGAAAAAACGTCAAAGCCACAAAAAGAGGTTGCGTTTGAATTTCAAACAATAAAGTTGCGCGAGAAAACCAAACCTTTTAATTTGAAAATTCATGAAGGTGAAGTTGTAGTGATCTATGGAGCAAATGGAAATGGAAAGTCTTCTTTAGCTAGAACGTTATGGGGAATAGGTAATCCATATTCAATAAAAACTCAAAAAGAGACTCAAAGAATTACTTCTCCACTTCAAGCTAAAAAAGCTGGTTTAGCATTTGTTCCAGAAGAGCGAAGAAAAGAAGGGTTATTCTTAGATTTTTCCATTAAAGATCACTTATCTCTATTTAATAGTGGATTGAAAAAGAATCTTCAAGAAATAAAACTTGCAAATGAATGGATCGAACAATTTCAAATTACACCTAAAGACTCCGGAAAAGAAGTTAAATGGTTAAGCGGTGGAAATCAACAAAAAGTTAGTATCGCAAAATGGAATTCGAAAGAAACGAGATGCTTCCTATTAGATGAACCATTAAAAGGTGTTGATTTATACGCAAAACAATCAATCTTTCGCTTTTTGAATGAGTTTTGTTGTAATGGAGGATGCGTATTTTATTTTACAAATGACTTAGAGGAAGCTCGATTAATTGGTGATCGAATTTATCAGATTGAACATGGTGTTTTAATGGAGGGGACGAAGTGACAGAGTGGGTTCAGACACAAGGGAGAAAAGTGGTTGTTGATTATGGAGCGTTATGGATATTAGTGATTGTAATTGGATTTTTCTCATTTTCTTCTAGTTCATTTTTATCCTATAGTAATCTTAGTGATATACTTCGTTCAATATCGATCGTGTCACTTTTAGCAATAGGAGTGACGTTTAGCTTAATAATAGATGGATTAGATTTATCAGTTGGTTCAATTGCGAGTTTGAGTACAATTGTTGCTGCATATTGTCTAATCGTTTTGAGACAAGAATTACTTATTACATTATTGTTACCGATTATTTTCGGTATCGTAATTGGATGTATTAATGGACTGTTTATTACGAAAGGGAAATTAGCAGACCTTCTTGTTACATTAGCGATGATGTATGTCGTAAATGGAATACAATTAACCATTACGAAAGGTTCATCAATATATGAAGGAATGAGTATAAATAATAAAGTTGTTACTGGACATTTTATTCCATCATTTTTATATATTGGGCAAGGGTCCATTATGAATATTCCAGTTGCAGTTATTATTATGGGAGTATGTGTAATAGGTACTCATATCTTTCTAGAAAAAACAACATATGGAAGAACGTTCTTTCTTATTGGAGGAAACAAACAGGCTGCTTATTTATCGGCGCTGCCTGTGGACCGATACAGAATTTATGCTTATATGATCAGTGGTTTTTTTGCTGCACTAGCTGGCATTGTTCTTGCTAGTCGCGTTGGTACAGGGCAAGTTTCTGCTGGTAGCCCGTTACTAATGGACAGTATAACAGCTGCATATATAGGGATAGCGTTGTTTGGAAAAGGAAAACCGAATGTAATTGGCACTTTTTTAGGTGCATGTTTAATGGGAATACTATTAAACGGATTTACAATGTTAAATGTCCCTTATTACTCTCAAGATATTATTAAAGGGATACTTTTAATTGGTGCAATTTTATTAGCGAAAAGAAATTAGTAAAGAGGCATTCTCAGTAAAGATATTCTGACTTCGAATTAGTTATTATAGTGTGATTCCATTTCATTGGCACTATAGAAATGAAGTTAGAGTTTACTTTATTGAGGAGATGCCTCTTTTTTAGTTTAAGTTTGTAAAAAATGTTCCTATTTAATTAGTAGTTAGTGGGTTGGGACTCCAAAAAATATAGGATAGCTACATATCCTATAACACCAGTTTAATTGCAGCGCTCATTTTTTCTGATTCGGAAGAAACAAATGACATACACTAATTCAGTAACAAACGAATACAAAATACCTAGGCTAACGGGTACCGCTATTATTTCAAATACCTTTTTTAGTGTTCTTTTTGCTATTTCTAAATCAAATGTGTTATCAAGTGGTATTCCTTTTAGTTCTGATAAAAAATGCACAACAAGATAAATAAAGATACAACCCCAAACAATGATACTCCCCATCCGAAGACCAAAAACAGTCCAAAAAATCTTTTTGTATGAACCGGTATATTGCTTTAACACACAATAGGTGAAATTTAGAAGAAGAATCGATGAAAATACATCGATACAATTTACAATGAAATGGATAAATGAACTATCAATGAATACAAAAATAGCGGAAACAATAAATGAAACAGTATAAATGATTATAGCTTTTTCTTTAAACCAAACTTTTTCTTCTGCGATTTTTGCATAGGTAATCGGATAGAGCGGGAAAAATGGAATCCAAGCAAGCGCAATGTATCCTCCACCTAGTCCTTCTTTTGAAGCAAGTGTTGCAAGTGACATGCGATGTAGAACATACAAGACAATCATCCCAATTCCGCAAATAGTTAATGAAATAAATAATAAGTTTAAACCCAAACCATCAACTCCTTTCTTTATGAATATTTATTACATGAAAAATTAAATAATTCCTTTTTAAATAGAAAGAAGCGATTTTAATGGAAATTATCAAATGCATTTGAAATGAAAAATGGGGTGCCGAGAACCGCAATGAAGTACGAGAGATGAGGAGCGGTTTGTCCACCAAAAGGGAAAGGATTCTTGTGAATACCAACAATATAGATTAACAGTGTTTTTTTAATTTGTAGGTAATTTCTCGTAACGATTTGCATAAGATAAAAAATCAATAAATTTCATGTTAGAAAACCTAACACGGTGTTGACACTTTACCTTACATGAACTAAAATAGCAATAGATACAAGAAAGGAATGGTTTGATGAATGATCAAGTACGTCGTTCTACACCACTATTTCCTATAGGAATTGTTATCTCATTAACTGAATTATCAGCTAGACAAATTCGATATTATGAAGAAAATAGCCTAATAAATCCTGCTAGAACAGATGGGAATAGACGATTATTTTCATTTAATGATGTAGATGTATTATTGGAAATCAAGAGATTGATTGAACAAGGCTTAAACATGGCTGGCATTAAAGAAGTTATGAAACTTAAATTGGCAGAAACCACAAAAGAGCCTGTTAACGGGCAACAAGCTTTAGAGAAAAATATTTCTGATGATCAATTACGCAAAATGCTCAGACAAGAATTGCAACATGCAGGCAAGTTAGGTCGTACATCGTTACGACAAGGTGATATGTCTCGCTTTTTTCATTAATTTATGTAAAAAATTTAAGATGAGTGTATCGCAATTAAGTGAATTGATGATGATAAGAGTAATAATTGGATAGGAATAAAATAGAAAGTAAAAACACAATCTGACTTTTCTATTTTAAAATATAAAAACACTAAGAATGTCTTTACATGTGGAAGGGGAATGTTAAAATGTCAAAGTTTTCAAAAGAAGATATTTTCAGAATTGCGAAAGAAGAGAATGTAAAATATATCCGTTTGCAATTTACTGATTTACTTGGAATTATTAAAAACGTTGAAATCCCAGTAAGTCAGCTTGAAAAAGCATTAGATAATAAAATGATGTTTGATGGTTCTTCAATTGAAGGTTTTGTTCGTATTGAAGAGTCAGATATGTACTTATTCCCTGATTTAGATACATGGGTTGTATTCCCTTGGACTGCTGAAAAAGGAAAAGTGGCACGCTTAATCTGTGACATTTATAACGCAGACTTAACACCATTTGAAGGAGATCCTCGTAACAACTTAAAACGTATTTTAAAAGAAATGGAAGCTTTAGGGTTTACTGATTTTAACTTAGGACCAGAGCCTGAATTCTTCTTATTTAAATTAGATGCAAAAGGTGAACCAACTCTTGAATTAAATGACAATGGTGGTTACTTTGACTTAGCTCCTACAGACCTTGGAGAAAACTGCCGACGTGATATCGTTCTTGAGCTTGAAGAAATGGGATTTGACATCGAAGCATCTCACCATGAAGTTGCTCCTGGACAACACGAAATTGATTTCAAATATGCTGGTGCTCTAAAAGCATGTGATGACATTCAAACATTTAAATTAGTAGTAAAAACAATCGCACGTAAACACGGCTTACACGCTACATTCATGCCAAAACCATTATTTGGTGTTAACGGATCTGGAATGCACTGTAACTTATCATTATTCACGAATGGTAAAAATGCATTCTATGATACAGAAGGTGAATTACAATTAAGTGATAATGCACGCCACTTTATCGCTGGTATCTTAAAACATGCACCAAACTTTACAGCGGTAACGAATCCAACTGTAAACTCTTATAAACGTTTAGTGCCTGGTTATGAAGCACCTTGTTATGTTGCATGGTCTGCACGTAACCGTAGCCCATTAATTCGTATTCCTGCATCTCGCGGTTTAAGTACACGTGTAGAAGTACGTTCAGTTGACCCAGCTGCTAACCCATACTTAGCATTGGCTGTATTATTAGCTGCAGGTCTTGACGGAATCAAAAATAAACTAGAAGCTCCAGCTCCAGTTGATCGTAACATCTATGTTATGACAAAAGAAGAGCGTGAAGAAGTTGGTATCATCGACTTACCAGCAACTTTAGCTGCAGCATTAGAAAACTTAAAAGCTGATGAAGTTATTACATCTGCATTAGGTGATCACTTATTTGAACACTTTATTGAAGCAAAAGAAATTGAGTGGGATATGTTTAGAACACAAGTTCATCCTTGGGAACGTGACCAATATATGTCTATGTATTAATAGACGAAGCCTTGATACTTATGGTATCAGGGCTTTTTTTTTTATCGGGCGTTTTAGTTCTATTTGACTGATTTATTTAAATGCCCGAAAAATGCCCGATTTTTTTTAAATAAAATTATTTAAGTACATTCTTCATATACTCCTAAAATTTATTAATTGAATCTTTTTCTATCTTTTTACTTATATGAGAATATACATCTGCTGTTATTTGCATACTCCCATGTCCAAGACGCTCTTGTAAATACTTCTTACTTGCTCCAGCTTCTAGTTGTAATACAGCATGGGTATGCCTAGTAGAATGGATTGGTAAATTAGGTAATCCTGCTTTTTTAAGTATTCTCTCAAATGCATTAAATAGACTAGACTTAGGCATGTAGTTTCCATCGTTTCTACAAAAAACTAAGTTTAAGTGAAAATGATAGAAATCATTTAATGCGGTTTTGTTCTGGTTTTGGTATATTTGATAAAAACGAAGACCGTTAGCCAGACCTTGACTTATGGTAATAATTCTTGTTGAATTATAATTTTTGGTATTACCAAATATTTCACTTGGATTTCTAGATGCTTCCTTACGTGGAAGACTAACTAAAGGTGAATAATACATAATTGACTTTTAATGTATAACAGAGATGAACAAGAATGTTAAATAGCCGATATAACAATAAACTTAAAAAGAAACGAGATGTTTAATTTTATGGGTTATAAAAATAGAGGTTCAGATCCGACATGCTTACTGTGGATTCTTAGGATTATTTCAATCTTCTGCTTATTCGGTGGGTTTTATATCCCATTTGTCCTCTTTTTGGTAACGGATAGTATCCGTATGTATGCATGGTGGAAAAAAGACCAAGAATACATTGCAAGAATGAAAAAATGGAAATACGAAGAAGAACTAAAGTTTCAAATGATGCTAGACACACTCACTACAAAAAGTTTAGTAACAGAAAAAATAGAGGCTTTTAAGAAGAATATCGCAAGACTTGAAAAAGAAATCATTGATAACAAGGATATGTATGAAAGATTTAAAATCTTTGACGATAAAAAGAAGATTGAAAGTAATGAAAAAATTTTAAAGGAATATGAAAATAAATTGAAACAAGTGGAAAAGAAATTACTAGAGATGGAAGACTAGAAGACTAAACAACTCCTGAATAATAGGGGGTAAAGAATGGAGCAATTATCTTTACTAGAAGTTGTCGATGAGAAAAAAGTAAGACGAACAGTAGTAAAAGAATTAAAACGTTACAAGGCTTTAAGGGTTGCAGTCACTAATAAAGATGAACAGGCCAATGAAGAAATGAATAATCTATTTCCTTCAATAATCGATAAAGAAAAGGAAAAGCGATTAAAAGTAAGGCAGATAGATCGCGCACTTAAATTTGCTTTAGACGAAATTGAACGTGAAATAATAGAGAAAAAATACTTGTCTCCTAATCGAGTGAAAGACATTAACTTATATATGGATTTAGGGTTAACTAAGGACCAATATTATGAGCATAAAAGACAAGCTATATTTTTGATTGCCACAGCACTCAACATTGTTTGAGTGTTTTTTTATGGCAAAATTACAAGAGTAAAAAGTTTATAGTGATAAAGAATTACTCCATAAGCAAATGGGAGGTTCATATTTAATATTTTCTTCGTATAGTCGATATAGAATGGGGAAAGGCGTGATTTAAATGAAAATAGGAAATAAAAGTTATTTAATTATTTTAATAGTTATTCTAGCACCAGTAATTATAAATTTCTTAATCAAAATACCAGATTTTGGATACTTAGTAGGTGATTCAAGTACTTGGGTTGGTTTTTTTGGCAATTACTCAGGTGGAATTATTGGGGGCATCGTAGCTTATATAATCGCAAATTTTCAGTATAAAAAAGAAAAAGAAACTAAAGAAGTAGAACTGAAAAAAACAAAAGAGGTTATAAAATATCATATTGAAACCTTAATTTATCCGGAGATTAAAATGAATTTAAATTTATTTTATGAAAAAAATGATACTTACGGTTTAAGTAGGAGTTTAAAGGAAATGTTTGATGAATTTCTAGATAGTCTTACCTATAATTACAGTACTGGAAAAAAGATGAATTTTACAATTATAGAATTTAAAGAATTTAAAACAATGGTATTCAGTCGATCTATGTTCATTGAAAAAGAGATACTAGAAATTTATAGGGTTTTTAAACTGCTTGACGGTAAAGATGGAATTTATCAATTAAGTTATTTGGATGCTAAATTTGCTAAAGAAACATTTGAAAAATGGGAAAAAAAGTTAAATAATTAGTAAGAAAAAAAGGGCTATTCTCAATTTGAGAATAGTTTTTTCAGTTTATTCGATAAAACTTCGACAAAATATAGGATAAAAATAGGGATAAAACAAGGGAAGTTTTGAAATTCATTAAACCTTAAACTTTTCTTATCAGCTAGCTATTAGTTGATAGGAGAAGCATAAACTCCTTTATCAATTATGTACTCGATTAACCGATGTTACTATGTAACTTAGCACTTTGTTGTCGTAGGTTAAAGGCGAGGCAAGGAGGTAAAAGCACTCCAAATTTTGTTTCTTGTAAAATGGATCTAGTTGGTTTTATTTTCGATTGGGTCTAGTTTAGAAGGAATAAAACCTCTTTTTGTCGAAGTAAGTAGATGAATAGGAAGGTGATACTATGAAAGATCCAGGAGGATGGGTTGGAGCGAAAGCTTTACAGAAAGACCCTGGTGGTTCAGTTGGTACAAAAGATTTGCAAAAAGATCCAGGTGTTTGAGGACTTTAATTAAATGGAAAGTATAATTAAATTGGTTGATTTTATTGTCATTTGTGGTTTAGTAGCAGGTATAAAGAAGTATATACTTGATTGAAAACATTCACCTATGTGAGTGTTTTTTTATTTAAAGGATTTTTTATGTGTTTGTCGAAATATACATATTTAGAAAGGACGTGAGAATATGAATAATTCTTATTATAGTACTGCTCAAATTTGTTTAAACGGGCATAATATTACAGCAAGATATGAAAATAGGGATAGTCGAAGTGCCGAATATTGCTCCGATTGTGGTGCAAAAACGATTACAGAGTGCACTAGTTGTAAATCCGATATCCGTGGTTTTTATAATGTTCCAGGAGTTGCTGTGTTAGGTAGAAAGTATATTGTTCCCGGCTACTGTCATAATTGTGGACAAGCCTATCCATGGACAGAAGCTGCTCTTATTGCAGCAAAAGAATTAGCTGAAGAAGTTGAGAATTTGACACCAAGAGAACGGGAAATACTAAGCCAAAGTATCGATGATATAGTAAGTAATGGGCCACGAACGGTAGTAGCAACTACAAGGTTTAAAAATTTGGCTTCAAAGTTTGTTCCATCTATTGCTACTGGATTTAAAGATATTCTTGTTGATGTAGTAAGTGAGAGTGTAAAAAAAAGTTTGTGGCCATAAATTAAAGCATCCATGCGGGTGCTTTTTTATTTCTCTATAAAAAGACCTACATATTACCGATAAATAGGTAGATGGAGGGAGAAGATACAATGATACTAAAAGGAAATAAACAAATATTAGAAGAACAATTTATTAGAAATGCAAGTTATCCAATAACTTGGGAAATTACTGCAATGGAATTGAAAAAATCTGCAGATATATTATTCAAAGAAGTTAAAATCGAATTTGAAAAAAATCTTCAACGTGTTTCTAAACCTATAGATGAATCTAAAGATGAGAAATTAGAATTGGATGACTTATTATCTGTTTCACGATCATATATGCTACTTAGTGGTTTTGCCATTGAAAATCTTTTAAAAGCAATAGCTATTAAGGGTAATCCAGAATTATACGTAGATGATGAAAACAAAAAGTTAACTGATCTAAATCACAATCTGAATAAATTAGTGGATAAACTAAATATTTCGGTTAACTCAGAAGAAAAGGAAATACTAGAAAAACTTAGTGAATATGTATATTGGGCTGGTAGATATCCTACACCTATTAATGCAAAAAAAATGAGTTTGGGTTTTTCATTCGATATTAACAGTGAACCAGTAATTATTAACAATATATTTAATCGTTTGATAGAATTACTTGGAACAAATTGGGCTTAAATATGGTATTTCAAAACCAACACGAACATGTATAAAAGTGCTTTAATATTAATGGACACCTAAATCACTTTCTATTAAAGAGAGGTGGAATTTTTAAGTGTATACTAGAGAAATGATGCTTCGTGACAGGTTAATTAGACAGGAACAAGAAAAAGAAAAAGAAAAATTATCCAAAGCAAAAAAAGAGAGGCTTTCTAGTTTTGACGATTATGAGTATAAATATCTGAAAATAGATAAAGATGAAGGACGTTCTAAGGGAGAAAAAGAAATATCTTTCTATTTAAATAAGTATAATATTACCTGTCAAAGAGAATATTGGTTCCCTGATTTAAAGTTACAAAAGCCGTTACGTTTTGATTTTGTAATTTTTTCAAATAATAGGCTTTTATTCTTATTGGAATACGATGGAGAACAACACTTCGAAGAAAAATCAGGATTCGGGGATTATGAAAAAGTATCAATAAGCGATAGAATGAAAAATGAATATTATAATGAGAAAGGGATTCCATTATTTAGAATTAGCTATAAAGAAAAAAATAATATTGAATCTATAATTAAAGGACTGTTGAAAAAATATGATTTAATATAATGAAAAAATTTTTTGAATTGTTATAGAAAGCATCCATTAGGATGCTTTTTTAGGTGTGAAGATCGAAGAATACCAAGCTGAAATGAAAAAAGAAGATTAATAAGGTTAAAATTAGACATCTCTTCGGAGGTGTTTTTTGTTTGTTTTATATAGCGAAGGTAAATAGACCTATTAAAAAAAAAGGATTTTAACCGATTAGGATATTTGGAGTAAGTTTTACAAATATATTTAAGGAGAATTGTATGAGTAATAATAAACTAATTTATTGTGTAATTTCTTTTTTTATTATTTTAAGTATGCTATGTACTACAAATTCTGCATACGCACAGGTTAGAAAGAAACAATTAATAAGGTCGGACGGTAATTTTAATGTTTATGAAGTGAGTGGAATTTCAAATAACTCTAAATTAGGGGATGAGATTTACGATATTATATGGAATGGTAAACAATGTTTAGCATTTAGTTCAAATTATTTAATGCAATCGAATGATTGTATTAATTGGGACTTAAAAAAGTATAAATGGAATGGTTATCCTTCGGTGGATAAGCTAGGGAATCCAGTCTACGATTTTGAGTTTAATAATGTAAATAAAATTGTTTTCAATGGGAAAATGTATGTTGCAGTTAGCGATCAAAGTTTAAGTTATTATAGTTACGATGGTATATCTTGGAATGCATCATTTGACGAATCTGATCGAGATCAATTTGAAAGATTGTACGACATCATCTGGACTGGAAAAGAATTTGTCGCTGTTGGAAGTTACTCTAGTGATAGAGGGTGGACGGAAAATAATTATCATACTGTTATTGTTAGTTCAAGTGATGGAATACATTGGAAAACTTTATATAGGGGTAATGTGAAAGGTGATATTTTTAATGCATTTAATGACATCTTAAAGATTCCGAGTGGATTTATTGCTGTAGATGAAAATGGATTAATTGTTAAATATGATTCATTAAATAATAAAATAACGACTTTCAAACTTCCGTTTACTGATCTCTATCTTAAGAAAACTCCTACTATTAATTCTATAGTCAATTACCAAGGGTCATATATTCTTTCTACATCTTATTCAACTTATATGACAACAGATTTTAAAACGTGGAAATCTTATCCACGAATTGATTTTGATCTATCTTTTACTATGAATAATAAATTATATGGTTTCCAAAAAGGATATGGTGACAATAAATTAAATGAATATTACAAAACTCGATATGATGTGTCACCTATAATAAAATTTTCGGAACTTAATAATTTACTTATGTTTAAGAATAAAGTGTTTCTTGTAGGAAAATATGCTCAATTTTATATTCTTGAAAAAAAATAATTTCTTGGTGGTATTGGTCACTAGAAACATTCACTTTTGTGAGTGTTTTTTTTATTTTATCTATAAAAAGACCTACCAATTACCGATAAATAGGTAGATGGAGGGGGAGAAGTGAATAAGATAGATTGGTCACCTATGAGATCAGTAATGAATCAATTGGCATTTAAGTTAGCGATTGGAATAGTTATTATGATGTTATTTGGAATTGTAATAGGTAGAATATGTGTATTAATAAAAATGCCTCAAGTAATTACAAATTTATGTACAATATCAGCAATATTTTTTGGTATGTGGATTTGGGCTAAGTTGTTTTTAAATTAGAGAGAATTTGATATTTTGATTGAATTGTGAGGTGATTGAATTGGAGATAAATTGGTTAGAAACTGAAAATATTTTTGAAAGTAGAATTGAAAAAGAATTCAAAGATTTAAAAAGGAGAATAAAAGCAACTAGGCAGTCAAGAATAGAAGCTTCAAAAAGGTTAAGAATGAAGCATAATTATTTTGAAAAAATAACTCATTTTTATTCTTTAGTTGTGTTAATTCTTTCTGTATGGTTTCTGAACCAATCAGGTCATACAGGTTTAGTAGCAGCAAAGGTTCTTCTTGTTTTATCTTTATCCTTAACGTATTTTACTATGTTTTTAAGTATGAGAAATTACAAAGAAAGAGCAGGAGATTTTGAAAATAACTATCAACAATTAGATGTTCTTATAAATAAAATTGATCGTTTTAAATCAGGCAATAAAGAATTAAATGATGAAACTTTAAAGGAATTTCAAAGGGAATATGAAAAGTTAATTATTGGAAAAGAGAATCACACAAATGTTGATTTTTATATTTCAAATGGTGATAATCGAGAAAAGTTTAAAAAAGCGATTTTGATCTACAAAACTAAAGAAAAAGTTTTAAATGTACTAATTGCAATGTATCCGATTCTGTTAATTATACTTATCTTTTTATTCTCAAGTTTAATGAAAATTATTAATAAATTCTAAGCATCCTTAATGGATGCTTTTTTATAAAGGAATTAGAAGTTAAACGAAATGAAATTATACAATCAAAAAATAAAGCACAAAAAGAGCCTTCTAATGAACCTTCACCATAGCAGAATTTTAGTATTGTTAGGATAAAGAACTAATTCAGTGCTTTAAGTTTCGGTTGAAAATGAAGTATATTTTAAAGCTATAGGATATTTTGATACTATACAAAAGTACTATTCAAACTGTAGTTATAAAGACCGAAAATAAAATAGGTATACGTTTTAGAAAGTCTCATCTACTTATGTGATAGAAATCTTTCTGTGATTAATTACATAGGAAGAAGGGGAAAATAAAAAATCGTTAATTGTTACAGACTTAGTAAGAAGCTTTACTCTAGGTTCTTTTACACTCAGCATTGTTACTATTGCAATAGTTTCATAATCTGAAATTCAAAAACAGATAATATCTTTATAAACAAAATGGGGATTATTCGAATTGGACTAAAACAAACGTGTTGGAAATATAAAAGTAAGTTTTGATGCTGATAGTCTATTAAAAGTAGTAATAAGTAACTTTAAAAATTTTTTTACAAATAATTGATAGATGTAGAAACAAAAATTTAAAGGGGTAACGTGATGAAGGAGATATTATTTTTTTTACTTTATTTGTTTATTATTGCAATTAGCTTAGGATTATCTTTTTTACTATTAAATAAAGGGATTTATCCGTTATTAGAATATAGTAGTAAGAAAATTTCTACATGGTTATTGACTAAAATTAAAAAGGGCCATCAAAGAATCCTCATATTTTGTGAGATTATATTTATTTTAATAATATTGGTTTTTATTTGTGGAATAGCTTTTACTTGGATTAAAGGTAGTAATAAAGACATAATTTTAATTGCGATGACAATTTACTTTGTGATGGTTATATTTTTATCCACTTTTATTTTGCAATTAAAAGAAAAAATAGGCAAGTTTAAATATGACAGTATATTAAAAAATATAATCCATAAAATCAATAAAGATAATTACTTTATTAGTAGGCTTTCTATTTTGTTTGGGAAAACTAGTTTAGGATTAATGTTACTTGTTCTAGTGATATACGTTTTATTAATAGGAGTAACTCGTATTAGTCATATTCCGTATCAAGCATATTATTTTAGTTTAATATTTATTCCAATAGGTCTTGCTGGGTGGGTATACTTAAATACTTTTGATAAAACATCCCAAAATTTCAGAAGGATACTAGCTTATTTATTGCTTTTTGTAATTTCCTTTGGAAAAAGTTTTAATGACTTTAAAGTATTGTTAAATATTGAAAAAAAGAACCCCTTTAATGATTACTTGATTTGGATCATTTTGACTGTCTTTATTGCTATAGATAGATTAGCAAAAAGTATTATAGACGATTATACTGAATTTAAAAAATCTAAGACTGTAGAAAAAGAAGAGATTAAGCCGCAGAAGTTAAGTGAATAATTTGATTATTTGAAACATCTTTAAATTTCGTTCGGCCCTTCTGTTGTATGTATATTTAGATTTTTCTGAACTGAAGGATAAATTATGAATTGGTAATAGTCCAAACTTTATACAATATTTATTATATTACTACAAAATGAGGAGATGATTATTATATTAGCTAATATATTTCAGCTTGTAGGAGCTATTTTGCTAGTATATATGGTAATTGTAAGAAGCGTTGAAGATTATAGAAAAATGATAGTTATAATAACTCCTGTTAAAGGTGAGATTCCAGCCAAACTAAAAGAACTTTATATAGAAACTTGGTTTTTTAGGGTGGGATTGATTTTTGTAACTATAGGTTATGGATTGGCACTTTTTAATATTGATGTAGCATATTTAAGTAAATTAAATGGTATTATAAAGATAATAGTTTTGTTATTATTAATTTTTTTTCTCCTTATTATAGGACTTATACTTGTAAGAAAATGTTCTGATAATGAGTTTAAAAAAAAGGCTAAACCGTATAATCCTGAAG
Organism: Gottfriedia endophytica; assembly: GCF_017814275.1. Taxonomy (GTDB): domain Bacteria; phylum Bacillota; class Bacilli; order Bacillales; family Bacillaceae_G; genus Gottfriedia; species Gottfriedia endophytica. The sequence goes on along the minus strand of NZ_JAGIYQ010000007.1, from coordinate 149,584 downwards.
ATTCTAATTATAAACCACAATTAGGTGAAATATGGTTTAATGATAAAAATGAATAATAGCTAATATACTATTTTTTTAGAAAAGTATTTTGTAGATAAATTGTATTACATTAAAACCTGAAACAAGATTAGTAAGTACGATTAATAAAATTTGTGTATCTTATCAAGCGGATGTAGTATTAACATCATCTCTTTCTGTATATGTTACTTCTGGTTTTCTAAGTGCAGATTGAAAAACTCTAAAAGTATCAAAAATTCTTTAGTAACTTATTAGGTAGTTACACTGTAAGTATTAATCATGGGCTTAAAACTTCTGAATTTAATACAGTACCAGTGACAATTATGTATCTCATTCCTGAATTTGCTATAGAGAATTAAAATTATGTTCCAAAATGTATCCTCTCATACAGGGGAAATTTAAAGAGAGGATTAAATGTAATAGTTTAAAAAATAAAAATAACCCCTTAAGTACTATAAGTAACGAAGGGGTATTTTTATATCAAAAATGTTGAATGGCACTAGTTCTTGATTATTTATTTACTAATTTTTTATGGACGAGCCGCCCAAGCTTCAACTTCTACCTTTAAAGCTGGTTGAGCCAAAGCAGAAACATAAGCAAAAGTAGTAGATGGTGGATTACCTTTATGGAATTCATTCCATATTGAAGTAAATTGAGCTCGATCAATCGACTCAGTTAACCAGATATTTATTTTAACTATTTCTTCTGTTGTTATGCCTTCACTACTTAAAATAAGTGAAATATTATGTAAAGCATTTCTTAATTGTTCTTCTACTTCTACAGGTATGTTTCCATCACAATCTATTCCAACTTGCCCTGATAGAACAAGGATATCCATGTCCTTTGGCAAAATTGTAAGATGTGAATAAGATCCAACTGGAGGTGCAACATTCTCAGGGTTTTTACGAATGATTTTCATAACTTTTCCTCCTTATATCATTTGGATAATTATACCATGCGCTAAGGAGGAGGTATCAAATAAAAAAATACATGTTATTTAATTTGAAAAAATGTCTGAACATCTTTCATTTCAAACGTATTATGATCGATTTTTTGATTTCTTTAATCGATAAATCAAATATTCAGGAAAAAGGATAATAGAAATGAAAAACAAAATCATAGAGAAAAAGAGAACTCTTCTGTGCCAATTTAAACTGTATTTTTCAACTAAACTAGAAGCGAGTAAAGCAGCCACGAAATATTTCAATTAAATCATTCCTTTTTTCTCTTAGTTTAACGTAAAAATTAATAATCATACGGATTATAGGAACTATAAATCACTTATTTTAAATTAAGAAGGAGATTTTGAAGAAAAGTAAAATTAGTATAGATGAAATAAATTCTAATATATACGTTGAATATATCTAGATAAATGAAAGTGAGAGTGGAAGTTTGAAAATAAGAGTTGCGAGTAAATTAGATTATCCTGAGCTAAGAAATATTTACTTAGAATCACGTCGGAAAAGTTTTCATTGGGCTAATAGTGACGAAATGACATTAGAAGACTTTGATAAAGATACTGTAGAAGAATACATCATTTTAGCAGAAGAAGATGGTCAAATTCTTGGCTTTGCTTCATTATACTTGCCTGATGATTTTATACATAATTTATTTGTTCATCCAGGCTTCTTTGGTAAAGGTGTAGGTCGTCAGTTGCTTCAATCTTCAATAGATAAAATGAACAAGCCTATACGATTGAAGTGTGTATCTGAAAACTATAAAGCAATGAGTTTTTATGAGAACAATGGTTGGATGAGAGTAAGTGAAGAAGGGAAACAAGGAGAAAGATATTGGGTGATGGAGTATAAATGAAAACTTTCATTTCTCATTTTATGTAAAAGTTTCTCTAAGATAAGCAATGGAAATTTTAAAATCAAAAATAGTAAGAGGCGCATTTCTCTAATTTAGAGGCGCCTTTTTTCATTATAAAGATTTTATCAATAGGTTATATCATCAGATAATAATTTGTTCACAACATTATCTGTTCACAACATTATCTGTTACTTCATCTCTTACTTTCTTAGAAAAAATAATATAAATTGTTTGATCAGGAGCAGGATTATTTGAAACATACTCAATTGGTTTTAGGAAGGTAGAATAATGTGAGTTTTTGTAAATCGTTTCTAATACAAAACTGATTCCATTATTTTTATATAAGAGTTCGACTAATTTATTGACACTGGTGAACGAAGTATGGGCCGGATTGGAGAAAAGATTGTAATGTGTTTAAAACTTTAATAAAGTCTGGTCTTTCAATTGTCTTAGGTAATAAAAACTAATCAAATGCATGTGTATTTAGTTATACTTTTGTTTACTTTAATAAGTAGATGATTTTCTTTTGTTTTAGATAGTAAGACAAAAACTGGAGTGCTGTGATGAGTAATATTAATGATATTAAAGATAAAATTACTGATTGGATAATGGGATTTCAACAACAATTGGAGACGAGTGAGAAAGAGTTAAAACAAAGCAAAGAGGAACTAAATAATGCCAAAAAGGAATTAGAGAAATTACAACCTTTTGCTGATTTTAAGAAGAGTGTGTTAATGAATGTTTCATATCAATACACGAATGAAAGTCAATTTGTAACAAAAAATTTAAATGAGTTTGATATGAATGTTGAATTGCAAAAAACGAATCTTAATGAAGAGATTAAAGGTTTTGAAAAAAAGATGGACGAATTAACAAATGAAATCACTTATTTAAAAGCAGTTATTAAAGAAGCAGAAAATACTTATAAGAAGAAAACTGGAAAAAAATTATTAAATTCAACGGGAAATATTAAGGAAACTAATCAATCAACACCTCAAGAGTAAATAAAAATTACAATTCATTTAATCTAAAGCCCTCGGCAATATAAATGCCGAGGGTTATTTTATTGAGAATAACCCTCACTAAATAATGATATTATTACTATTTTATGAATATAAATGTTTATACAACTATTAAGAAATGGAGGGGGTACAATGGAATTTAGAAATGATTTTATACAAAAGACGAAAGAAATCTATAAAAATTCAGTGATTAAAAATATAGCGTATCATAAAATTTGTAACACACTCGAATCATATTTTTTAGAATTGAAGGAATCATTAAAGCGAGAAATTGAAGTAGCAAGTGGAGAATTTGATATTAAAATTATGAAATACGAAAAAATTGAAGTAAATTTAAATCAAAGCCAGTTAGTGATCGAAATTGATGGTTTTCAAGTAAATATAAATGTAAAGTACTATGATGATCTAAAAAATGAACAAATTGATAAGAGAATTGACAGACTATTTTACACTAATGGAGTCTTTAAAAGTGAAGTGTTTCAAACTACATTTACGAGAAGCTTAATAGACAATTATTTAGCAATCGCATTTCGCAAAGCAATAGATGAACTGTCTGATAGTTCGGATTGATATAGATAGAGGAAAAATAATAATGAATGATAAAGAGAAGAAGTTTCAATTAATATTATGGGTAAGTGCAGTTCTAGGGTCACATATTATGTTTTTTCTAATAAAGCTAATTTGGAATGATATCTCTTACTCATATATAATGATATTGTTATTAATCAGTTTCGTAATAAACTTCCTCATTTCCTATAAAAGGGAACGACGAAAATCATTAGATAAATAAGAGGAAATACCGATAAATTGAACTTATATTTAAATAAATCCACTGGATAAAAAGAAGAGCAGAAATAATTTCTAGCTCTTCTTTTTATCCAATTAATGATAATTACGATAAACACCAATTACTTTTCCAAGGATTGATACTTGCTTTAATAAAATAGGGAACAAAGCATCGTTTTCTGGTTGTAATCGGAAGTGATCGCTTTCTTTATAAAAACGTTTTACAGTTGCTTCACTTTCTTCTGTCATTGCGACAACAATTTCACCATTCTCAGCAGTGTATTGTTTTTTTACAATGACATAGTCCCCATCTAATATACCTGCATTAATCATACTATCGCCTTCAACCCTTAGCATGTATACTTGATCGCTTGAAGGTGCGATTGAAGTAGGAAGAGGAAAATACTCTTCTACATTCTCAACAGCAGTAATAGGAACACCAGCTGTAACTTTACCGATAACTGGAATGTTCATAACATTGTGTAGTTCTTGTGAAGGTGAAAATGGTATGTCGTTATCTAATGAAGTATTTTCACCTAAAATTTCAATTGCACGTGGCTTTGTCGGATCTCGGCGTATGTAACCTTTGTTCTCAAGACGTTCTAGGTGTCCATGTACAGTAGAGCTAGATGCTAAACCAACAGCTTCAGCGATTTCACGAACAGAGGGTGGATACCCTTTCGACTTAACTTCTTCTTTTATGAAATTAAGAATTTCGGATTGTCGCTTTGATAGCTTGTTCATTTTTTTTCCCCCTTTTCTCATTAAGAAAACGTTCCTCTTTATTTTCTTAATTATATCATGTTAGTATAGGTGATACAAACATTAGTTCTATTTTTTGGAATTATTTAAAGATGTTCGTATGGAGGAGAACAAGTTTTGAAAGCGATCATTTACGCCAGAGTTAGTACAGATAAAGCTTTACAGGAAACATCTCTTAAAAGACAAGTAAGTGAACTAGAACAATTAGCAGAACAGTTTCATTTTGAGGTCGAAGAAGTTATTACTGAACAAGCAAGTGGGTATGAAGTTGAACGAGAAGGTTTGTTAAAACTTTTTGAAGTGATTAAACAAAATGAAATCGAAGCAATATTGATACAAGATGAAACAAGGTTGGGCAGGGGACATGCAAGAATTGCAATCCTACATTATTTAAAAAAAGAAGGTGTCCGCATCTATACAACTGCCCAAAATGGAGCTTTTCATTTAAGTGAAAGCGATGAAATGGTATTAGAAATACTAAGTATTGTTGAAGAATATCAACGTAAAATTCATAATATGAAAATAAAACGTGGTATGAAAAAAGCTGTTGAAAATGGGTACAAACCACAGCGTAATTTAGAAGGAAGTATAAATGCTGGTGGAAGAGAGAAATTAGAATTACCAATAACAGAAATTGTAAGATTACGTCAAAATGAATTAACCTTTGAAGAAATCGCAGCTACCTTAAGAGGGTTTGGATATGATGTATCAAAAGCAACAGTAAATAGAAGATACAGAGAATATATTAATGAAGTTTCTAAGATTGAAAGCTAACAAAGATTCATGTAATATATCATTTATGTATAAAAAATATTATCAAAGGAGAATGTCCGATGATTCAAGATAAATTAAATCGAATAAATGAATTAGCAAAAAAAGCAAAAACAACAGGATTAACGGAAGAAGAAAAAATTGAACAAGCTGAATTACGTAAAGAATATTTAGCAGACTTCCGTTCTCGTATGATGGACCAATTAACATCAATTAAGGTTGTTGATGAAGAAGGTAAAGATGTTACACCTGCAAAATTAAAATTAGCAAAAGCAATGAAAAAGAGAACGTTAAACTAAGTAGGAGAAAAATCTCCTGCTTTTTTTATTATTTCAGCATTCTTTATTAAATAATCTGTATTAGATTTAAACATTCGTCAAAGGTTCATGAATAGTATGAACTTATAACTAATATGATTTTGAAATTATCTACTTAATACTTTTAAAATGTCTTTTCTAAAAGATTGTTGTTAATAAAGAGGTTTTTGTTAAAACAACTACTGATCATAAAGTTGATTGGAGCGGAAGGTGCGAGACTCCTGTGGGAGCAGCGGGAAATGTAAGACCCCACAGGTGCGATTGAGACGAGGATGCTCACCACCCGCTCCACGGAAAGCGAGCATCATGGAGCGGAAATAAACTTATCACCATCTTGAATAGCAAAAAGGCTTAGAAAAAAGCCTTTAATAAAAATTTAATGGAAAAATTGTTAAAAACATGCTCAATACTCAAAAAATGATAAAAAAGGTGTTATATCGACAAAACTAGTGATTTTTCTACCTCTAAAACAGACAATCATTGTAAATAAACTATTTTATAATATGCATTACAATGAATGTATTTTGGGGGTGGACAAGTTTGAGAAATTATATGATTTACTTAATTAGGAAACCACTTTCGATCGAATATTATGGAAAAGAACAAAAAATATATGAACTTGTACGTGAATATACTCGTTCAAATTCTGACCTAAAAAAAATTATTGAAAAACAGATTGAATTTATTTCAGAACCAATACCATTATTCGAATTGTATTCATATATTAAAGAAAACAATGCTTATCCTACTAATTATATAGAAGAAAGCGAGCAGTTCAGTGTAATTTTGAAAGATGAAGGAACAGCTTATTTAAAAATAAATCCACAGGAATTAATTCTCTCTGCAAGTGGTACAATAGATGCAGAAACCACTTTTTTTGAGTTGTTGCGTAAATTCCGCTCAACATTTCTTGCGATTGATGTTGAACATAATCGATTTGGATGGTTACGTCCAATCACTCAACAAAGTTACATCTAAAGGAAAACATGATTAACACTTGTTTTCGTCGACTTGTTCTAGTAATATTGTTATAGATAAGTTTTAAGGAGGAAACAATAGATGTATTATGTTCTAGTCGGAGTTCTAGCACTTGTTGCTGGCGTAGCGATTGGATTCTTTGTAGCTCGTCAATACACGATGAATTACTTAAAGAAAAATCCACCAATCAACGAGCAAATGTTAAAAGTAATGATGGCTCAAATGGGTCAAAAACCTTCACAAAAGAAAATTAACCAAATGATGAAGGCTATGAATAACCAAATGAAATAATAAACCCTTTATATATAAGGCTTTATTGCTTGTTTTGGGATAAACGGAAGACGCTTTCTTTTTGGATAACTCTCTTGAGTGAATCCTTTATCAAGCATGTGTAATTATTTATTTCATACAATACTAAACAAATCCGAAACCACTTTTCTATTGGAAACTTAACCAAAGGAGAGTGGTTTTTTTGTTGTTTGAATATTTGTTAGAAGAATATTTTTAATATCGCCAATCCAGTACAGGTTCTAATGGATTTGTCTTTATTAAAATTACTTCTGAATTATATTGGCATACTATATCAATGACCTCAAAGTTCATAAAAATTCTCCATGTATATATTAGTTTAAAATTCTAGATTTTAAAATTTTATTCAACAACAAACTTAGAATTCCTTTGAATGAGGTAATTGAACTATTAACTATTCAGTTTGCGATGGTTATAGAGATATAGAAGTATTCTTTAAAAGATTGTTGATTTTAATATTTGTAATTTAAAGACAGAAGTTGATTGGAACGGAAGGGTGCTCGACTCCTGTGGGAGATGCGGGAAGGCTGAGACCCCGCAGGAGCGATAGCGACGAGGAGGCTCAGCTCACGCCCCAAGGAAAGCGAGCATCCTGGAGTGGAAATCAACTTACACATACTGAAAATAAGTGGGGTACGAAATTGTTTAATCTTTTTGGAATGTTTACTAAGAAAAATAAGGAACAAGATGTTAAAGAAAAGAAGCAACCAAATCGAGGTAAACCTAAAGTAAGTAAAATACTATTGTTTAACAAATAAAGATAAATTTCAGGGTAATGTATATTGTTACGAGCATCAAAATTCTATATCACGAGATAAATAAAAGAATCTTTTTTCCATATACCATGCACAAGCTACACAAGGCTTGTGCATTTTAAATTTAAGTAAACATTTCTGTTTTAAATATTCTGAAGTTTTGATAAAATCAGAATATGTTTCTAAACGGGAGAGTGGTTAGGTGTCAATTTTTAAAGATTTACTTTGGTTTTTTAAGCAAGAAAAGAGAAGTTATGGTATTGGGATATTTTTATTAGTTTTAGTTGCACTTTTAGAATTAATTCCACCGAAAGTGATCGGTATGATCATTGATCAAATTGCTAAAAAAGGTATGGATACTAATAAGTTAGTTATATTTGTAGGAATTATTTTTATCAACGGATTATTACTTTATTATTTCCGATTTAAATGGAGAACGTTAATTTTTGGTTCTTCCCTAAAATTAGCAAGACAGTTAAGAAACAATTTATATTCACATTTTAGTACGATGTCGCCTTCGTTTTATCAAAAGAATCGAATCGGAGACTTAATGGCCCATGCAACTAATGATGTTCAATCAGTTCGTGAAACTGCTGGGGCTGGAATCTTAACATTTGTTGATTCCATTATTTTAGGTGGTTCAGTACTTGTCATGATGGCAGTATCAATTAGTTGGAAATTGACATTAGTCAGTCTAATACCTTTACCAATCATGGCAATCACGACACAGTATTATGGAAAATTACTTCATCAACGCTTCCATTTAGCACAAGAATCATTTTCAGAGTTAAATAATAAAGTGCAAGAAAGTATGAGTGGTTTAAAAGTTATTCGTAGTTTTGGTCAGGAAAAAGAGGATATTCAAGCATTCAGGGCACAATCAGATATTGTAGTAGAAAATAATATGAAAGTAGCTCGAGTTGATGCTTTATTTGATCCAACTATTATGTTAGTCGTTTCAATTTCTTATTTAATTGCAATTGTATACGGTTCAAAGTTAGTTGTTTCTGATGAAATTTCAATTGGAGGTCTAATTTCATTTGTTACCTATTTAGGTATATTAATTTGGCCAATGCTTGCAATCGGGTGGTTATTTAATATCGTTCAAAGAGGTAGAGCTTCTTATGACCGTATCCGTACTTTACTAGCGGTTGAACCAGAAATTAAGAATGCAAAAGGTGCATTAGAGCACTTAGAGATGGGCGATATTCATTACGCTATTTCAAGTTTTAAATATAATGAAGAATCGAATTTTGAGTTGAAGAATATCAACTTTACTGTTAAAGAAGGGCAAACAATTGGAATCGTTGGTAAGACTGGTCAAGGAAAGACGACAATATTAAAACTACTATTAAGGGAATATGATACTCAAAATGGCGGAGTAACGATTGGTTATAGCAATATTAAAGATGTAACGCTAAATGCATTACGTAATCATATTGGTTATGTGCCTCAAGAACATTTTTTATTTTCAACATCAGTAAGTGAGAATATTGGATTTGGAAAAGAGGACGCAACATCTGAAGAAATTGAGCGAGCTGCTGAAATTGCAAGTATTCATGATGACATTCTAGGGTTTTTAGATGGATATGAAACAGTTGTTGGTGAGCGAGGGGTATCTTTATCTGGAGGACAAAAGCAAAGAATTTCAATTGCGAGATCATTATTAGTCAATCCAAATATTTTAATTTTAGATGATTGCTTATCTGCTGTTGATGCAAAAACAGAAGAAAAAATACTACGTTCTTTAAAGGAAGATCGAGTAGGGAAAACAACTTTTATTACATCCCATCGAATGAGTGCTGTTATGCATAGTGATTTAATTATCGTATTAGATGAAGGAGACATTATTCAAAAAGGAACTCATGAAAATTTAGTAAATGTTGAAGGTTGGTATAAAGAAATGTTCGAGAGACAGCAGCTTGAAGAGCTTGTTGAGCAAGGGGGGATGTAAATGGAAGAGACACAGAATTTATCCAGGCAAAAAAAGGATTTACTAAGGCTTCTTTCATTTTTAAAGAAATATAAGGGTCTCTTAATTACTGCGTTTGTTTTTTTATTTTTAGCGACTGGCTGCGAGATGTATGGGCCAATTATTGTGAAAAAATTCTTAGATAATTACTTAATGAAAAGATACTTTCCTAAAAATGAAATCGTATTTCTTTTCACAATTTATGCGAGTCTTTTACTCGGAAAAGTATTATTTTCATATTTTCAGTTATTAATCTTCCAAAAAATTGCTTTTAAAGTAGTTCAAGATATTCGGATGAAGGTATATGAACATGTCCATTCATTAGCATTTTCTTTTTTTGACAAAACACCGATAGGGACAATTGTTTCAAGAATTACAAATGATACGGAAGCAATTAAAGATTTTTATGTAAGTGTACTTTCAACATTTGTACAACAAATTGTTTTTCTAGTTGGAATCGTGATTGCAATGTATTCATTAGATACAAAGCTTGCAACAATGTGTTTAGGACTTATCTTTATCATTTATTTTGTTATATTAACTTATCGGAAAAAGAGTTTTCCTTTCTTTATGGAAATGAGGAAGCAACTTAGTAACGTAAACGCAAAATTAAATGAACATCTTCAAGGAATGGCCATCATTCAAGCATTTAACCAGCAAAAAAGGCTTCAAAAAGAATTTGAATCAGTCAATAGTGCACATTATAATGCTGGTGTAAAAACGATTCGGCTTGATTCTTTATTTTTACGACCTGCTACTGATTTAATTTACACAATTGGTATTATGCTCGTATTAAGCTTTTTTGGAATTAATTCATTTAAAAATCCCGTTGAAGTTGGAACCATTTATGCATTTATTAGTTATATGGAGCGTTTCTTTGAACCAATTACTCAAATGATGATGAAGTTATCATTGTTGCAGCAAGCTGTTGTTTCATCTGCTCGTGTATTTGATTTAATGGATGAAGATCAACTAGCACCAGTAAAGGCTGGGAATGAGAAACCTGCTATTACAACAGGGAAAATTGAATTTAAAAACGTTTCATTTGCTTATGAAAATGACCATAAAGTCATACATGATCTTTCTTTTACTGTAAAGCCTGGTCAATCCGTTGCTTTTGTTGGCCATACAGGGAGCGGGAAATCTACAATAATGAATTTGTTATTACGTTTTTATCAAATTAAAGAAGGTACTGTCTATTTAGATGGGCAAGACCTATCTTCTTTTGAAGAAGAGGAATTAAGAAAAAATATTGGCCTTGTACTACAAGATCCGTATTTATTTGTAGGAGATATTAAAGGGAATATTGCGATGTATAATGAAAATCTCACAATTGATGAGATAAAAGATGCTGCTTCACTTGTACACGCAAATGAATTTATCGAAAAGTTACCTAATGGATATGATGAAGAAGTTGTTGAAAGGGGAGCCACATTATCAAGTGGGCAAAGACAACTAATCACATTCGCAAGAACAATCGCAGCAAAACCTACAATACTGATTTTAGATGAAGCAACGGCAAATATTGATAGTGAAACGGAAGATTACATCCAATCTGCACTAACTGAAATGAGAAAAGGTAGAACAACGGTAATAATTGCACATAGACTTTCAACTATTCAAGATGTGGATTGTATCTATGTTCTTCATAAAGGTAAAATTGTTGAACAAGGCAATCATCAAGAATTACTTGCTAAGCAAGGTTTGTATTATAATATGTATCTTCTTCAAAATAAGGGGTCACTGCAATTAAGTGAAAGCTAATAAAAAGGCTATTAAGTAATCTATTCCTTACTTAATAGCCTTTTAGCGATCTAATTATTTGATTAAATAAAAAATAGTTTCATAATATAAACAGCTCCAATTGCCCCAAACACTACAAATAAAATATGTAAACGGAAAATTGATAAGATTAGTGCAACCAATCCCCCAATTATGCCCACGCTTATATTACTTTTTTCAATCGATAAAATACCTGGGAAGATTAACGCACCTAAAGCAGCAAAAGGAATTCCTTTGAGCCAAAATTGTAACCAAGATGGAAATGAAACGCGATCTACAATATAAACAGGTATGATTCTTGGAATCATTGTGACAAGAGACATTCCTACTATTAAAATAATTAAACTCATTTTTGGTCTTCTCCCTTTAATAAAATGATTGAAAAAGAGCTTGCAAGTAAAGTTGAGATAATTAAGGACCACCCTTTTGATATGTAAAGTGAAAATATGCTATTTAAAAACATGCTAATCAATACAATCACACACGATTTCCAATTTGATCGGATGGCTGGGGTTAATAACCCAATAAATAAAGCGTATATAGAAATCCCCATACTATCTCTCAGAGTAGCAGGAATAAAGTTAGAAAATAATACTCCTAATAATGTACCAATAAGCCAACTTAAATAGGCAACGGAATGGAGAGCAATGAAATAATTACTATCCTTTAATTTTTGATTTGATGATTGGTTATTTAATGAAGTAATTGCATAATTCTCATCCGTCAATGTTAGTGATAAATAGATTCGTTTTCCTTTGGGTATATGCCGTTGTTGATGATTGAAAGATAAACTCATAACGAAATTTCTAAAATTTAATATAAATGTAGCTAATAAAATTTGAAAGGTACTGATCCCTTTTAGGAACATTGATAACCCCATGAATTGACTTGCACCTGCATATACTAATCCACTCATTGACATCGTATTAAACATGTTGATTTCAGATTGTTTAGCCAACAATCCAAAAGTAAATGCTACAGGAAGGTAACCAATTACTAGTGGAACGGATGCAATTAAGCCTTCTCTATAAAATTGATTTGAAGCGATAGATTGTTCTGTTTTATACACTGTCTCATTTTGACTGTTTGACATAAGTTTGCTCCCTTCCTTATTTTGTTAGTATTTATATTTATTCGACAAGGAGAGTTTTCTTCCTATATTAAAAAAAATTTATTCTTTTTATAATATTTAATATAGTATAATTAATAGTCGTAAATAGAGTTTGAAAGGAAGTTTTTACGTGGGGGATTTAAATATTGGTATTGCAGTGGGGGCTGGCTTCTTATCTTTTATTTCACCATGTTGTTTGCCAATCTATCCGGCATTTTTATCTTACATTACTGGGGTATCATTAAATGAATTACAAGAAGAAAAAGGTATGTTTAATGCAAAAAGTATGTTGCATACGCTTTTCTTTTTAATTGGATTTTCGATGATTTTTATAGCAATTGGATTTAGCACTTCATATGTTGGGTATTTTTTTAAGGAGTACAAAGACTTAATTAGACAAATTGGTGCAATATTAATTGTCTTATTAGGTGTTATTGTAACAGGAATTTATCAGCCTAAATTTCTTATGAGTGATAAACGAATCCAGTTCCAATCAAAGCCAACAGGATTTTTAGGGTCAATTTTAATTGGGATGGCTTTTGCTGCTGGTTGGACACCATGTAGTGGACCAATATTAGCATCTGTTTTTGCTTTAGCTGTTTCAAATCCACATTCTGCTGTGATTTATATGATTGCATATACAGTAGGATTTGCAATTCCATTTTTTATCATGTCCTTCTTTTTAAGTTCATTAAAATGGGTAAAAAAATATTCACATAAAATTGTAAAATTTGGTGGGTATTTAATGATTGTGATGGGGATTGTACTTTACTTTGATTGGTTAACAAAAATAACCATTTACTTTACGCAGGTTTTTGGCGGATTTACTGGTTTTTAAAGTAAGGTTTTTGGTTGTCTAATTATATTGATTAGTTTATAGTAATATATACAATATTGTTAGTTAGCTAGGAGGCTCTTGTTTGGGTACTATTCTAATAGTAGACGATTCACTATTCATTCGTATGAAAATTGCAGAAATTGTACAAAGAGCTGGTTATGAAGTAGTTGGTTTTGGTGCAAATGGTCAAGAAGCCATAGATCTTTTCAATCAGCTTAAACCAGACTTAACTCTATTAGACATCACGATGCCGATAAAAGATGGCTTAACAGCATTGAAGGAAATAAAACAAAAAGATGTAAACGCAAAAGTAATAATGATTTCGGCCATGGCACAAGACATGGTAATTAGTCAATCAATTGAAAATGGAGCGATTGATTTTATCGAAAAGCCGATACGCGATTTGAAGATATTAAAAGTTTTAGGAAGAGTTTTTTCAACTAACATTAGTAATTAGCAGAAGGTTGTGAGAGTTTGAAATTTTTATTGAGTACCTTATTAGCAGCAGGTATGGCATCAATGCTTATTTTTGTTCGTATAAAGGCAACAAAAAAACCAACTAGTTTAAAAAAGATTATTTTGCCTCCAATTTTTATGAGTACAGGAATGTGTATGTATTTCGCACCACAGTTTCGATTAACTCCTGTTGAAATACTTGAAGCAATTTGTTTAGGGATGTTTTTCTCGATCTTTTTAGTTAAAACATCTAAATTTGAAGTTGTAGATAAAGATATTTATTTAAAGAGATCAAAAGCATTCGTATTTATTTTGATTGGACTATTAATTGTAAGAATAATATTGAAAGTATATTTAAGTGTAAGTATTAATGTGTCACAATTAAGTGGAATGTTTTTCTTGCTTGCATTTTCAATGATAGTTCCATGGCGTTTAGCGATGTATCGATCTTATAAAAAACTAGCTAAACAAATGCAAATTTAACATATGATAGATAATACAAAAGGCTAACCAATAACAATGAATTGGTTAGCCTTTTTGCATTTTTTCTATTATTTACCGAACAAGTGATTATACTGTGTATAATCGATATTTTTTCTCTTCAATGTTTTTATTAAAAAGGAATGATCACGTTTCGGTGTGGCTTGTATGTATCCTTCGATAATTAACTCTTGTGTAATAGCATTTGCCTTCTTTTGTAATGCAATTTCACCGATTTTTCCAACAATTTTATCACGTGCTACATCTCTGAATAATGAAGGGACTGGCATGACAAGTTCCTCTAATAATTCTTTTTGATCTGATGACCATAAATCTTTTGTTTGTTTAATGTATTCTTCTTGCCAATCTAAGATCGATTTACCATCTTCTTTTGGAAGTCGCTTTAAGAATTTTCGGAACATAAAATAGCCACCGATGCTAAAAATACCTAATAAAAATACGGTCCAAACCACAATCATGATTTGAGTCCATAATGAAAACATATTAATCCCCCCTGTAGAGCTCATGAAATTCCCTATTATCTATTATAGTAAGAAAACTAGAAGTCTATCAAGTGTGACAATTTAGAAATAATAGTATATAGAATAAAATTTTAAAATGGGACTATATTTAAATACCAAAATTAAAAAGACAAGTTTCTTTATTTTTAGCGCTGCATACAATAGTGCAATCACTCTAATTACGTGTAAAGATGTTGAATTTTAAACAAGTGATTAGAAAGGGTGGGGTGGGTATGCAGAAAAAATTCCATACACATTTTAGTTTCTTAAATGTCTTGTTGTATATGGGTATAACCTCTTTTTTTCTAATAATCATTTACAAAATTATATCAATTAGTATTTTAAAAGGTAATTTAGAAAGTTATATTTTGCAAATAGTCATTGTCTTAATTGTTTTATTATTAACTGCTTTAAGATTTATTCGAAGTGATATAATCATAGATCAAAAAATGTTAGTATTAAATAAGGGTATTTATAAAGTTAAATATCCTATTGAAAAAGTTAGTGAAATTAAAACTCTTATTTCTTTAAATGGTAGAAGTTTTGAAGATTTAACATTGATTTTGTTATTTCATGAAAATAAAGGATCACTCATCCTATCTTTAGAAGATCCATTTAGTTTTTTAGAAGAAATCATAAAGATTAATCAAAACATTGAAATAGAAGAGGAATTAAAAAATCTCATAAAAAAATAGTAAATAGAAGACTGTAATCTAAATTAAGGTACTTTATTGTTGAATGATAAAAAAGTACCTTAAAATTAAATACAGTCTTTTTGTCTTGGAAAAATGCCTTTATTTTTAACTTAATTGGTCAAGCTCTGAAACAAGTTCAGTTTCATCTATATTTTCCCCGATTAATACAAGCCGCATAGGTAATTTCATCAGTTCTTTTTCGTATGTGACAAACCCATTTGCGTATTGAACATTATAAAGAGTAGGGTCTTTAGTAAATTGAATATAGCCTTTCAATCTTAATAATGAAGAAGGGGCATTTCGTAAAAAATGTTCGAATTTTTGTTTGCTAATTGGTTTCGTCATTTCATAGACAATTGTCTTAATTTTTAAAGATGATGAAGCAGAAATAGGGATGCTTGATGACTGTTTAGATTGATGTGAAATATTACTCACTAAAGCATCAATTGAATACTCAGTAATTATTTTAGGATTGATCGATTTTAGTTCTTTTAAAACAAGTTCTCCTTGAGCAGTATTTAATTGATTCAAACGATTAAGTAGAACAATATCACTATACATAACTTGTTGATGTAATAAAAGCCTATACGCGGGGCTTAAAGTATCTTTTGAGAACCATCTTGAAGCATCAAGCGTTGTAATAACCCCACTTAATAACATTTTTTCGACTGTTAAACTAGACGTACAAGCATCTATTACATCGATTGTATTAGCTACACCTGTAGTTTCAATATAAATAATATCTAATTCATTCTGTTGGATAAGAGATAATAATTGGATTTCAAGTTGATCCTTCATAGAACAACAAACACAACCATTTAATAGTTCTTTTAAACGAACATCTTCCTGTATTTCATTCGAATCAATTGAAATTTTTCCAATTTCATTCATTACTACTGCAATTTTCTTTCCCTGTTCAAGATCATTTGCAAGTAATTGCTTAAGTAAAGTAGTTTTTCCGCTTCCTAAAAAGCCAGTTAAAATAATGATGTCAGTTTTTTTCATAGATTACTCCTAGAGGTTCAAATTAAATGATAAATAGTTTTAAATGAATTTAATAACTCTCTTATAAACTATTTTGTTGTTATTCACGAGACTACACAGTGGCAGTAATTTTTTTAAAAATGTGGTTCTTTTTATTATAGATTGTTGTTATGAAAGATTTGATATAGCAATCAGTAGAAACATAAGTTGATTGGAGCGGAAGGTGCGAGACTCCTGTGGGAACAGCGGGACAGGTGAGACCCCGCAGGAGCGATAGCGACGAGGAGGCTCACCGCCCGCCCCAAGGAAAGCGAGTATCCTGGAGCGGAAATCAACTAACGCATTCTTTAATAATAACAAAGCTAAATAAAAGACATTATTAATAATCTAAATGATAGAATTCTAATTTATGATAATAAACATTGATCATAATTGTCTACAATTTGAGCAGTTTTGGAAGAATATCATTTTCATGTATGTTACAATAAATGAAAGATTCTTAGTAAGAGGAGTTTAATAATATGAAGAAAAAAAACAATAATCAATTGTTTGTTATTTCTGTCTGTGTAGGGATTATTGTGTTAATGGGAGCATTATTCTTTGTTTCTAAGCTTCAAGACAAGCAAGCTGCCCAAGAATTTCCTAAGATTACAGGGGAAAACAAAGTAAAAGTAAATGGGTTTAATATTGATGAGCAGCCTACACTAGGAAATAAAAAATCAGGTATAGAGGTTGTGGAGTTTGGAGATTATAAATGTCCGGTATGTGCACAGTGGAACGATAAAGTGTTTCCAAAAATTCAATCAGACTACATAAATACTAATCAAATATCATTTTCTTTTGTGAATTATCCTTTTATCTCAAAAGATTCTAATTTAGCAGCTCTTGCTGGAGAGGTTATTTATATTTATGATCCAAATGCTTTTTGGGCTTTTCACCATGAAATATACAGAAACCAGCCTGAAGAAACAAAAACTTGGGCTACTAAAAAATATTTAACAGATCTTGCGAAAAAGGTTATTCCAAATTTAAATGAACAGAAATTCCAAAATGATTTATATAAGAAATCAACAATGAAAAAAGTAGCAACTGATGTGGCTATTGGAGATCATTTTAATGTACAAGGTACTCCAACGATTTTTGTAAATGGTAAAATGGTAAAAGATCCAAGCTATGATTCCATTAAAGCAGCTATTGAAGAAGCAAAAGCTTCAATAGGGAAATAAACAAAGAGGCTTTTCTTAAAAAGTGTAATTTTCACTTTTTGGAGAAGCCTCTTTATTTTGTTTAATTCATTCAAAATTTAGATCTTAATATATTATTGATTCTTTGCTCTTGCGTCAGCTTCTCTTGAACGTTCTTGAGCCATTTTATCTTCTTGATCTGCTAATTCCTCTGAAAATTCGATATCACGACCATCAGGTATAACAGAATTTTTATTCGCTTGATTGTTATCCTTTTTCATCATAAATCTCCCTTCACGAATTACATATCATGACTACTATTTTTCTTCTGTCTTGTATGATTTCTGTTTTTAACCTTATGTGAACCACTTAATGGTTTTGGTTGACCACTTTCGTTTTCTTCTGAGCTATTTCTTCGAACACTCTTATTATCATGTACCATTTGACTCACCTTCCTTCATTTTTATAGTAGCTAAATTTTGAAAAAGTATACTCCGAAACATTAAATTGAAAATAGAGAATAAATTTAAAATTTTTTCTCGAATATAAAAATATAATAGTTATAAAGGTAAGTAATAAAGGGGGGTAAAAAATGATTTTCATCAGTATTTTATTATTACCTACCGTCGTATTACTACTAGTAGTTCTATTAAAGCAATTTGAGCTTAAAAAGAAGGTTAAAAAAGATTGTGGAGTTATTGAAATAAAAGATTATCTTGAACGAAAAAAGAAGGTAACAGCTATACGAAAACGGGCTACTCATAAAAAATAATAATTATATTTTAGTTTCCTCATTTTAAAAAAATTTTAGCGAATTATGAATGAAAAATGATAAATTACAAATACTTATACTAATTAGACTGAAAATGAGGAGACTTTTTAATGCAAGTTTTTTATATTTGTCTCGTTTATTTTTTCCTTTTTGTAACATATTTTGTTTGGAGAAAAATACAAGAGCAACGTAAAAAAAATAATGTAATAAATTTTTCTTCTTATTACAATAAACGTAGAAATAAATTAAGAGGTAATACGAAAAAAAATGGCGAAATTATTTATCTAATGCCACCTTCTGCTAAAAAATAATGATCATTTAATTTCTCAAATGCAACTTAAAAACAATAAAAATAAAAAACTAATCCCGATGTTAAGGTGTTTTTTAACTTCGGGATTAGTTTTTTTATCCCACTCGAGTAATAATTACAATTAGTAATCAGAGGGGATGAAGCACATTATTGATTTGTTTTACGCTTTTTATTAAATTGTTTTACTTCCTCAGTTAACTTCTCTTGAGCAATTTCTTCATTAAATCCTGCTGATTTTCCTTGTTCTTTTGATGCTGCCATACTACTTCCCACATAGTTGTTTCTTTTTTTACTCATACATAGGCCTCCTTTACGGTGATAACAATATTTTGACCAAGTTTAGTTTATTTACACTTAAATAAAGAGTTGATAACTTTTAGGTTTTTTTAGAAAAGATTGTTCTTTTAAGATCATTAACTTTAAAAACAGAAGTTGATTCGGGCGGAAGGTGCGAGACTCCTGTGGGAATGGCGGGAAGGCTGAGACCCCGCAGGCTTGCCGAGGAGGCTCAGCTCACGCCCCACGGAAAGGGAACGTCCTGGAGTTGTAATCAATAACGCATTCTAAAATAACAACAATGTTTACGAAAACCTCCTAAGGATAGGTAATAACTTTTACTTATGGAACTTGATAAGTTACTTATTATTTACTTATGAGAAACATTGTAATAAGATATTATTGTAAGGTATTGAAAAGTTTGGATTTATTTTAAATTCAGACATTTAGCGCGTTTTAGGGGGATGAATTATGGGGAAAAATAATGCTTTTCAATCACGTTCGACATTTACTTTAAACGGTAAATCATATAATTATTATCGTTTAAAAGCAATTGAAGAGGCTGGCGTTGCAAACGTTAGTAAATTACCATACTCAATTAAAGTATTATTAGAATCAGTTCTTCGTCAAGTAGATGGAAGAGTTATTAAAGAAGAACACGTTGAAAACTTAGCAAAATGGGGTACAAATGAACTGAAAGATGTTGATGTACCATTTAAACCATCTCGTATTATTTTACAAGACTTTACTGGTGTACCAGTTGTCGTTGATTTAGCTGCTTTACGTAAAGCAATGGCTGATATGGGAGGAGACCCACAAGTCATTAATCCGGCAATTCCTGTAGATTTAGTTATTGACCATTCTGTAATGGTTGATAAAGCAGGTTCAGTGGATGCACTAGATTTTAATATGGATTTAGAATTTTCAAGAAATGAAGAGCGTTATCAGTTTTTAAGCTGGGCTCAAAAAGCATTTAATAACTATCGTGCAGTACCACCAGCAACAGGTATCGTTCACCAAGTTAACTTAGAATATTTAGCAAACGTTGTTCATGTTCAGCAAACTGAAGATGGAGAAACAATTGCGTTCCCAGATACAGTATTTGGTACTGACTCTCATACAACAATGATTAACGGTATCGGTGTATTAGGTTGGGGTGTAGGTGGTATTGAAGCTGAAGCTGGAATGCTTGGTCAACCATCATATTTCCCAGTACCAGAAGTTATTGGTGTGAAATTAACAGGCTCTTTACCAAGTGGAACAACAGCAACTGATGTTGCAATTAAAGTAACTCAAGTTTTACGTCAAAAAGGCGTTGTAGGTAAATTTGTTGAGTATTTTGGTCCTGGATTACAAAGTATGCCACTCGCTGACCGTGCAACAATTGCTAATATGGCTCCTGAATACGGTGCAACTTGTGGTTTCTTCCCAATCGATGCAGAATCTTTAAACTACCTAAGATTAACTGGTCGTACAGAAGAACAAGTTCAATTAGTTGAAGCATATAGCAAAGCAAATGACTTATTCTATACTCCAGATGCTGAGGAACCAACTTTCACAGATCTAGTTGAAATTAACTTATCTGAAATCGTACCAAACTTATCTGGACCAAAACGTCCACAAGATTTAATTTCACTTTCAGATATGAAAGATGCATTCCAAAAAGCTGTAGCAGCTCCAATGGGAAATGCTGGTTTCGGATTAACTCCTGAAGCAATGGATAAAGAAATGACAGTTAAATTTGCAAATGGAACTGAATCAGTTGTGAAAACTGGTGCTGTTGCAATTGCTGCAATTACAAGCTGTACAAATACTTCTAACCCTTACGTTATGTTAGGCGCTGGTTTAGTAGCGAAGAAAGCAGTAGAAAAAGGTCTGAAAGTTCCTGCTTATGTAAAAACTTCATTAGCACCTGGTTCAAAAGTTGTTAGTGGGTATTTACAAGCTGCTGGTTTAATTCCTTCCTTAAATGAATTAGGCTTTAACATTGTAGGTTACGGCTGTACAACATGTATCGGTAACTCTGGTCCACTTGCTCCAGAAATGGAAGAAGCAATTTCTGAAAATGACATGTTAGTTACTTCAGTTCTTTCAGGTAACCGTAACTTTGAAGGACGTATTCATCCATTAGTAAAAGGTAACTACTTAGCTTCACCACCATTAGTAGTAGCTTATGCTCTTGCTGGAACAGTGAATATTGACTTTAATGTTGAACCAATCGGAAAAGATGCAAATGGTCATGATGTATTCTTAAAAGATATTTGGCCAACATCTCAAGAAGTACAAGAAGTTGTTGCTTCAACTGTTACTCCTGAACTATTCAAAAAAGAATACGAAAGAGTATTTGAAGATAATAAACGTTGGAACGAAATTAAAACAACTGACGATGCATTATATAAATGGGATTCAGAATCAACTTATATTGCGAACCCACCATTCTTTGAAGGGTTATCAAAAGAGCCTGGTACTGTTAAGCCTTTAGATGGACTAAAAATCGTTGGTAAATTTGGTGATTCAGTTACAACTGACCACATTTCACCAGCAGGTTCAATTGGCAAAACAACTCCAGCAGGACTTTATTTACAAAATAAAGGTGTAGCTCCAGTTGATTTTAACTCTTACGGTTCTCGTCGTGGTCACCATGATGTTATGATGCGTGGTACATTCGCAAATATCCGTATTCGTAACCAAGTTGCACCTGGTACAGAGGGTGGAGTAACTACTTACTGGCCAACAGGTGAAGTAATGTCAATCTTTGATGCAGCAATGCGTTACAAAGAAGATGGCACTGGTTTAATGATTTTAGCAGGGAAAGATTATGGTATGGGAAGTTCTCGTGACTGGGCAGCAAAAGGAACTAACCTACTAGGAATTAAAACAGTTCTTGCTGAAAGCTTTGAACGTATCCACCGCAGTAACTTAGTAATGATGGGTGTTTTACCTCTTCAATTTAAAGAGGGCGAAAGTGCAGAAACATTCGGATTAACTGGAAAAGAAACATTTGCTGTTACAGTAGATGAAAATGTAAAACCACGTGATCTTGTAAAAGTAACTGCTACAAAAGAAGATGGTACTGAAGTATCATTCGATGTTGTTGCTCGATTTGACAGTGAAGTTGAAGTTGATTACTACCGTCACGGCGGAATTCTTCAAATGGTATTACGTGATAAATTAAATAACTCAAAAGTTACTAACTAATTTGAGTAAAAAGCACTGGAATAATGGTTCTAGTGCTTTTCTTATTTTGCTTATATATGACCCAGAAATGCTTGCTACATATTTTCAAAAAGGATAGAGCTTGGATTATATTCTAAGCTCTATTTTAATGCAATAATTTTGAAATAATCGAAAGTTATGGTTAAATAAAAATAGTATGGTACAAAGGATGATGCTACTTGAGAAAATGGATTCCATTACTATTAATAATATTTGCTCTAGGATACTCTATTTTTAAATATGTAGAGAAAAAGCAAGAAGCGGAGAAAGCGAATACTACTTACGCTAGTACCTTATCTAAAATGGGACTTCAAGAGGGAGATCAAGCGCCTAATTTAGATTTATTAACACTTAATGGAGAAAAAGTTAAAATCCCTTTAAGTGGAAACAAGCCAACCGTCTTAAATTTTTGGGCAACTTGGTGTCCTCCGTGTAAAGAAGAAATTCCAGTTCTTGAAGAATTTCAGAAGGAACATTCTGATAAAGTATCTGTTATTGGTGTTGCTGATTATATTGGAGAGAAAAAAGATAAAAACTTCGTTAAGAATTTTGCGACAAAGCATGGGATCACTTACCAAGTTTTATTAGATGAGAAAGGTGAAAATTTTAGTAAGTATGGTGTTTTAACGATTCCAACGACATATTTCATCGATCAAAATGGAAAGATTATCTATAAGAAACTTGGTCCATTAGAAAAAAAGGATTTTGATCTATTATTAAAATAAGAAGAAAAACAATAAACGAAAATGTAAGAAAACTCTCTTTTTTGGAAATACTACATTAAAAAGAGGTGATAGTCTTGCGGAAGAAAAGAAATAAATCAATCCAAGAGTTAATTAATGAAAACAGGATGTCATTATTAAATGATAAGGAAGCTTTAAATCGTATTTATGACAGACTTGAAGAGCGTTTAGAAAGAAAAAGAAGTGCCGAATAGTATTTAAGAGAAAATCAATTTGATTTTCTCTTTTTTAAATTTTGAATTCCTTAGTATTGCTCAAAATAATGAACTAAACACTGTTAATGTTTTACTGAGATGACAAGTCATTCTACTTATTAATTACAATACATATTTCATATTCGTTTACTCATACTATCGCTAGGAGGCGATAATTGTGGGAAACCCTAAAAAAAATTCAAAAGATTATACTCCAAATCATATTGGGACTAAAAGTATAGCTGCTGGTGGTAATAAAGGAAAGCAAATGCAATATAAATCACCAAATGGAAAACAACCAATTGTAGATAATGGTTAAAAACCACTTATTAAAAATGTTATAAATGGAGGAATGAACAATGGAATGGCAAGCAAAACCGGATGATCGAAGTGATAATGCAGAAAAAATTCGAAATACAATCGAGAATACAAAAGAAAATATGAGAAAAGCAGATTTCTCAATGAAATTTAGTAATGAGCAAGATAAACAAAACGCGATTGAAAAAAATCAACGTAGAAAAGAAAGCATTGAGGGACTACAAAAAGAATTACAAGAAGAGCAAGCGTTTAGTAATAGAAACGATTAATTTTTAAAATTGATCTTTTTATAAGGTTCTTTTAAAAAAATTGTTGCTTTTAAGATTTTAATTTTACAGACAGAAGTTGATTACAACTGAAAGGGAGCAGCCTTGAGATGTAATCAACTAACGCGTTCTAAAATAGCAACAATGTATACGGAAACAGCCTTTATAAAAAATGCCAGGTTCTCAAAAATGAGCTAACCTGGCATTTGTTTATCTCCTCTTAGCGATATTAAAGTTATTTTGAAGAAGTTCCCAATTTTGAATAAATGGTAACCCTAGTTTCCAATATGAGATTCCACGAAGACCTTCTTCTTTCAATAAATTAAATTTTGCTTGGACTGAACGAGCATCCTCGAAGTGAACCTCGTGTCTTTGACCATTTGATTCAGTATATCTAAAATATGGAGATTTTGTTTTATTATCAAAACTTATCGGAACACCATGAGTAATTGCAAGTTTGATAGCCGCCTCGGAGCTTAATGCTTTTGCCATTGTACCTGGACGAAATGGCACTTTCCAATCAAATCCATATAAATTTTGTCCCATCATAATTTTGTTTGGTGGAATTTGAGTTTTAGCATAGTTTAATACTTTCCTTACTTGATCAATAGGTGAAACTGATGCAGGAGGGCCACCTTGCCATCCCCAATCGTATGTCATGATTATTACAAAATCTACAACTCGACCAATTCCTTCATAATCTTGCCCTTCGTAATACCGTCCTTTTTGCTTAGAGCTTGTTTTTGGGACGAGTGTAGCACTTAAAAAGTACCCCTCTGGAAGTCTAGATTTAACTTTTCTTAGGAAGTTAATATAGGCATTTTTGTCATTTGCACTAATATCTTCAAAGTCAAAATTTATATCACGGAACCCATACCTTCTACTGATTTGGAGAATATTATCAATTAATTTATCTTGAACAGCAGAGCTTTGCAAGATACTGTGAGTTAGTTCAGTATTAAAATTACCAGCTTCCAAATTTGACACGACCATCATATAAACACAACGATTGTTTCTTGCAATGGCAGGGATATCATCCATAGGTGGTTCGGTTAAGGTTCCGTCGCGCTTGACTTCAAAACTAAAATGAGCAAGATATGTTAAATATTTACTTTCTTCTCTAGCTGATTCGATTAAACCTGGTCTTACTGGGACAGAGGTAGGCTGGATATAACCAACAGTTTCAGCATCTCGTTTTTTATGAGGAGGTAAGGTTAATTTTTGCCCAATATTAATTGTTGAATAAGGGCTAATTCCATTATATAGTGCCAGTTGATTTGTCGTGACGTTGTAAGTTTGTGCGATTGTGTATAAACTGTCTCCAGGTTGAACAATGTATTGATTTCCAGTTGTTGGAATAACTAGAGCTTCCCCAGTAACAATCTTATAAGGAGCGGATAGACCGTTTGAATTGATGACACTTTGTGGTTCAACACCGTATAATTTAGCAATGCTCATTACTGTTTCTCCGCTTTTTACTACGTGAATTTGCATTAACTTTGCTCCTTTCCTAATTTTATAATTACGTCATTAACAATATATGACTGTGAAAAATATTTAGAAGAATTTTGGTCTAATTGTCATTCGTAAAAACAAAGTATTAGAAAAAATCATATCATTTTTGGTAAGATAGAAATGAAATAAGGAGGAGAGAATAATGCTTGTAGCTGAAAAACAGATTGAAGTCCGTTACGCTGAAACAGATCAAATGGGTGTTGTCTATCATGCGAATTACTTAGTTTGGTTTGAATTAGGTCGTACTCAATTAATTAAAGACTTAGGATTTGAATATGCTGAAATGGAAAAGCAGGGAGTACTTTCACCTGTAGTAGACCTCCAAATTTCATATAAAAAAAGTTTGAAATATGGTCAGATAGCTACTGTTAAAACTAGTGTAAAATCACTTGGTCCAATTAAGGTTGTTTATTCGTATGAAGTGTTTAATGATCAAGGAGAACTATGCAGTATTGGTGAATCAACGCATGTAATCGTTTCTAAAGAGGATTTTAAACCACTTAAATTTAAGAAAAAATTTCCTGAATGGTATGCAGCGTATGAAAAAGCAATGAAATAATAAATAATTATTACCTAAATGGAAGGCATTGGAGATACTAATAAATCCAATGCCTTTTTACGTTCGCGGGAATGGAACAGATTTTTTTCTATTTTGAAATTGTAGATTAACAAAAGGGTATTTATAATAGATTCTTTTTTATAAGAGTTTGATAAAGAATACTGTTGATAATTAGTTGATTGGAGCGGAAGGTGCGAGACTCCTGTGGGAGCAGCGGGACAGGTGAGACCCCACAGGAGCGATAGTGACGAGGAGGCTCACCGCCCGCCCCAAGGAAAGCGAGCATCCTGAAGCGGAAATCAACTAATCTCATTATTAATTACAACAAAGGGTCGATCACAGCCTAAACAAAAAACACCTTAGAAGGAAACTATCCTCTAAGGCGCTTTTTCATTTCTTAAATAATTTTATATTAGCTTTTGATTCAGTACCATTCATGATTCGCTTAATATTGGCTCTATGACGGTAAATAATAAATATTGTTATGATTGTCAAAATATAAAATAGAATTTTATCTCCTTCGATCCATGCACCAATCATTGAAACTATTGCAGTTAACATGGATGATAAAGAAACATACTTTGTTGTAAATAAACAGCCTAAGAAAAAGATTAACAAAATAAGAAATAATAATGGCGATTGAAATAAAAGTAGCCCAGCAGAAGTTGCAACTGCTTTCCCACCTCTAAACCCAGCAAATATTGGATACATATGTCCAACTACAGCAAATAATCCAACAAATAAAGGATTCAAGTCTTGGTGAAACAATAATGGAAGTGATGCAGCTAATGTTCCTTTTAATATATCTCCAATGGTTACTATGAAACCTGCTTTTTTACCTAATACACGAAATGTATTTGTACCACCTAAATTACCACTACCGTGTTCACGAATGTCAACACCGTAGAAAAGTTTACCTACAACTAACCCAAAAGGTACAGAACCAATTAAGTAGGCAAGTACAAAAATGAAATAGTTCATTTAGAAACCCCTCTTCAAATCAAATAAATATGAATAATCTTGACTTATTTTAACACAGGGTATGAAGAAAAAAATAGTTATATTCATGAATATCATGACATTTGTATCTTTAACAGTATATTTTCCAATTTTAAACAGTTAGTATGATAAAATATTGTCAAAAAAGAAATTGCTCAAAACGAAAGGGTAAATAATCATGTTCAAAACGGTTTTAATCATTGAAGACGAGCTACGTTTAAGAGATATTGTCAAAGAATATTTTGTACAGGAAAATTTTCATGTAATTGAAGCGGCAGATGGGGTAGAAGGGTTGGATTTATTTGAGCAAAACGATGTCCATCTTGTGATATTAGATATAATGATTCCAAAAATTGATGGTTGGAATGTTTGTAAAAAAATAAGAGAGACATCAAACACACCTATCATAATGGTAACTGCTAGATCTGATGAAGAAGACCAATTAATCGGATTCGATATTGGAGCAGATGAATATGTTACAAAGCCTTTTAGCCCGAAGATATTAGTAGCTAAAGCGAAAAGTCTCCTTAAGAGGGTAGGAGAATTGACAAGTACTGAATTAAATGAAAGAACTAAATCAGGGATAACATTAAATCCGAAGTCACGGACAGTGTTCATTGAAGAAGAGCAGGTATTTTTAACTAATAAAGAATTCGAATTACTTCATTATTTAATAGAAAATAAAGATATTGTCTTAACGAGAGAACAATTATTAAATCAAATTTGGGGATATGACTATGATGGAGATGATCGAACGGTCGATACTCATATTAAAAAGTTAAGACAAAAAATAGGGGGAAAAGCATCAAATATTGTAACAGTAATAAGGGTTGGTTATAAATTTGAGGAGAATTAATATGAAAAAAAGCATCGTTAAAAAGTTGTTTTTGTCAGTAACGATTTTACTTGTAGTTTTTTTAGCAATCGTAGTTGTTGGACAATCCCTTTTTTTGCAATCGTTTTATACTACGAAAAAGGTAAGTCTCGTTAGTAATCAACTTAAAACATTCGTGAATGAATATAAGACGGAGTCATGGACAAGTAGTCAATTAGAATCCGAAATTGCTAAATTTTATAATCAATACAATACCTCAGTTGCCATTTTAGATAAAAATGGGATATTAAAAGCTGAAAACAATTTTGATTTAACTGTACTAACTAATAAAGGTGAGAAAATTTATATTCCATTAAATAATTTATTATATTCAAATGATTTACAACAAATTCTTTCATTAAATTTAAAGAAAAATGAACAGGTATATATTGAAGGATATATACGAGCTGGCTATTTTTTACCTACTTTAATCAAAACAAAAAATGGAATTTGGGAACAATCATCTACTAAACAAAATGAAATGAATATGTCTTCAGATTTAGACCCATTAGTAAAAGTGCAAGTTTCTGGAAAACTAATTGATTTACACCTTCCATTAACCAATCAATATACTTATTCCGCACAGATGAGTAGTTTAATGAATGCCATTGCTGATCTGGCAAATAGTGATGTTAATATCGGAAAATACAAGGAAAGTCAATTACCGATAACTTATGATTATTTAGACAAAATGAGCGGGACTCAAAACAAAGTGTTTGTTTATCCAATTCATACAATACATGGTACAGATATTATTTTTGCTTTAACATCATTACAACCAGTGAATGAAGCATTATTTGTATTAAAAGGTTTTTATTTCTATGCATTCGTCATTGGGTTACTTTTAATTATTATCATTTCGTTTTATTTCTCGAAAGTGATAACAAAGCCATTATTAAAAATTAATAAAGCTACGAATAAACTTGCACAGTTAGATTTTTCGGAAAAGATAGATGTGCGTTCAAATGATGAAATTGGCGAAATATCAAAGAGTATAAATAGTTTATCAACTCGATTAGAAAATACGATTAGTGATTTGAAAACTGCAAATAAAAAGCTACTTGATGATATTGAAAAGGAAAAACAACTAGAAACAATTAGAAAAGAATTTATTAGTGGGGTATCCCATGAATTGAAGACACCTTTAAGTGTTATTCAAAGTTATGCGGAAGGAATAAAAGATGGATTAAATCAGTCGAAAAATGATTATTATATTACGGTTATTTTAGAAGAAACAAACCGAATGAATGAATTAGTAAAAGATATGTTAGATCTTTCAAAAATGCAATCAGGTACATATCATTTACAAAATACGCCTTTTGAAATAGTGCGGAGCATAGAACAGGTATGTGAATTAATGTTTGGACATATAACAGAAAGTCCAATTTATCAAATTAATGTTCAAATACCTCCACATACTTTGGTTGAAGGTGAGTACCGAAGAATTCAACAAGTATTAATAAATATTTTATCAAATGCGATTAAGTATAGTGAAAACGAAAAGAAAATTACGATTACAATTTCTAAAAAGGAAGAGATAGAAGTATCGATTTTTAACGAAGGCCCACATATTCCAGAAAATCAAATCGAAAAAATTTGGGATCGATTTTATCGAATTGACCAATCAAGAACAAGAGAAAGTGGTGGAACGGGACTGGGACTGGCGATTGTTAAAACAATTTTAGATCTACATAAGTCTACTATAACTGTTAAGAATATTGAAAAAGGCGTCGAATTCTTGTTTACTTTAAAAGAATATAGTGAAGAATAATTATTATTAAATTTCAAAAAGCTGTTTTCGTAAACAATGAGCTAAATAAAGTAAACTATATTATAAATATTAGTGGAGCGGAAACCCACGAACTCCTTGATACAAAACCATTTATATAACAACAATAAAGAGACTTTCAAAAAAAATTGAAAAAAATAAAAAAAGTTCACAGAAAATACACAACACTATTTTATAGTACAGTTATAAATAAATTCGAATTGTTCTTGGAGGGCTAAAAGATGGGATTTTATGATGAAACGAATCTAACAAATAATGATGATCAAAATAGTAGAAGAAAAAAAGATCGTAAAGGATTATCAAATTTAACTTCCGGATTTGTCGGAGCAATTGTTGGGGCTTTAACGATTTCATTAGTTTCACCGGCATTACTTAATAATAATGCCTCAGTACAAAATAACCAACAATTACAACCGATTCAAGTGACAAATGTATCTAGACAAAACTTAACAAGTATTATTGCACAGGCAAAACAATCAGTTGTAGGGGTAAATAATTATCAGGCTTCAAATCCTTTTTCAATGGAAATACAAGAAGCAGGATCTGGATCTGGTGTAATTTATAAAAAGATTGGTGGCAAAGCATTAATTGCAACTAATAATCATGTTGTTGAAGGTGCTAAAGAATTAAAGGTAAAAATGCCTAGTGGACAATTAGTGCCAGCTAAGCTTGTAGGAACTGATCCGTTACTAGATCTTGCAGTGGTGCAAATTGATGCTAAGTATGTTACTAGTGTAGCAAAACTTGGAAATTCAGATGATATTATGGCTGGAGATACAGCAATCGCAATTGGTAATCCTTTAGGATTTTTAGAGGGTACAGTTACTGAAGGAATTATTAGTGCAAAGGCGCGTGAGATTCCACAGGATTTAGATGGAGACGGTGTAGCAGATAATCAAGCAAAAGTAATTCAAACCGATGCATCAATCAATCCTGGTAATAGTGGTGGAGCTCTTTTAAATGCAAAGGGTGAGGTTATCGGAATAAACTCAAGTAAAATTGCCGAACAATCAGTAGAAGGAATAGGGTTTGCAATTCCAATAAATGTTGCCAAACCAATATTAGACCAAATTGAAAAGTTTGGCGAGGTTACAAGACCTGTAATTGGTGTAGGATTAAAAGCATTAAATGAAATTCCTCAATTCACGATTGCTGAAACATTAAAGCTTCCTAAAAATGTTACAGATGGGGCAGTCGTAACTGAAGTAACACCTGGCTCTCCGGCAAGTAAAGCTGGATTGAGTAAATTAGATGTAATTGTTGCATTAGACGGAAAACCAATTACTGATGTGTTAAGTCTTCGTGAGTATTTATACTCAAACAAAAAGGTAGGAGATAATATGAAAATTACCTTCTATCGTGGAGGTAGTCAACATACTGTAACAATAACATTGAGCTCTAAATAGTTGACGAATAGAAAACTAAAGCTCTAAAATAATAAAAAATGGCTGTTTTGGGAGTATGAAAACTACTTACAAAACAGCCAACTTATTATAGAAAAGGGTGAGATGCATGGATAAGTACCCATCAAGAGAAGAAATTGGAAAAATTTTAAAAAGTAGTAAAGTAATTGCTGTTGTCGGTTTATCTTCAGATCCATCAAAGACATCTTTTATGGTTAGTGAAGCAATGCAAAAAGCTGGGTATAAAATTGTTCCTGTAAATCCTACTGTTGATACTGTTCTTGGTGAAAAATCATATGCGAGTTTACTTGAAATACCATTTAAAGTAGATATCGTAAATGTATTTCGAAGACCTGAGCATCTACTACCTGTGGCGGAAGAGTTTATAAAAATTGATTGTGATGTATTCTTTGCTCAATTGGGTATAGAGAATGATGAAGCTTATGATTTATTAAAACAACATGGAAAGACAGTCATCATGAATCGTTGCATTAAGGTAGAGCATGCCTTAACAAAATAATGTGAAACGACTCACCAATTTCTTAGAAAATTAAGGAAAATGGTGAGTTTTTTTGTCGAAAACAAGGACATTCAGCCTATTTTTTTTGATAATGACTTGTAACTTCATAAAAAAACCATTAACATGAACGATTAGAAGCAGTAATTCAATTTTTTATGATATAATAGAACAAGTGTTCTTTGATTGAATGTACGAAAGTAGAAGGGAGTTTCGGTGTTGGCAAATAATCATACAACATATAATGAAGATGCAATACAAGTCCTGGAAGGCTTAGAAGCAGTCCGCAAACGTCCAGGAATGTATATCGGTAGCACAGACAGCAGAGGTCTACACCACCTAGTATATGAAATCGTTGATAACTCAGTCGATGAAGCATTGGCTGGACATGGAAAACAAATTGATGTAATCATACATAAAGATAATAGTATTAGTGTAAAAGACCATGGTCGTGGTATGCCAACTGGTATGCATAAAACAGGAAAACCTACTCCAGAAGTTATTTTTACAGTACTTCATGCTGGGGGTAAGTTTGGACAAGGTGGATATAAAACAAGTGGAGGATTACACGGTGTTGGTGCATCAGTAGTAAATGCACTATCAGAATGGTTAGAAGTTGAAATACATCGTGATGGTTCTATTTTTAAACAGCGTTTTGAAAATGGTGGGAAGCCAGTAACTTCACTAGAGAATGTTGGTAAAACAAAAAGAACTGGTACAACTATTTCATTTAAACCTGATCCAACGATCTTTAGTGCGACATCATATAATTTCGATACGCTTAGTGAGCGTCTTAGAGAATCTGCATTCCTTTTAAAAGGCTTGAAAATTACAATTAAAGACGAACGTCATGATATATATGAAGAATTTCATTATACAAATGGTATCGAGGCATTTGTTAGTTATTTAAATGAGGGAAAAGAATCATTACATCCAGTCGTATTTTTCGAAGGGATTCAAAACAAAATCGAAGTAGAATTTGCATTTCAATTCAATGACGCGTATTCAGAAACAATGCTTTCCTTTGTAAATAACGTTCGTACAAAAGATGGTGGTACTCATGAAGCTGGTGCTAAATCAGCAATAACAAGAGCATTTAATGAGTACGCAAGAAAAACTGGTATGTTAAAAGAAAAAGATAAAAATCTTGAAGGAACAGATATTCGTGAAGGATTAGCTGCTGTTGTTTCCGTTCGTATTCCAGAAGAACTTTTACAATTTGAAGGTCAAACGAAAGGGAAACTTGGAACAAGTGAAGCACGATCATCAGTTGATGCTGTTGTATCTGACCAGTTAGCTTATTTCTTAGAAGAAAATCCAGATATTGCTTCCTTATTCGTTAAGAAAGCTGTGAAAGCTTTTCAAGCGAGAGAAGCAGCACGAAAAGCTCGTGAAGAAGCAAGAAGTGGAAAAAAACGTAAACGTTCAGAAACATCTCTAAGTGGTAAATTAACACCAGCTCAATCTAGAAACCCACAAAAAAATGAACTTTATCTTGTTGAGGGTGATTCAGCGGGTGGTAGTGCGAAACAAGGACGTGATAGACGCTTCCAAGCAATCTTGCCTTTACGTGGTAAAGTTATTAATACTGAAAAGGCTAAGCTTGCTGATATCTTTAAAAATGAAGAAATCAATACGATTATTCATGCGATCGGAGCCGGCGTAGGGTCTGATTTTGAAGTTGCTGATGTTAATTATGACAAAGTTGTTATCATGACAGATGCTGATACAGACGGAGCACATATTCAAGTATTGTTATTAACATTCTTTTATCGATACATGAAACCACTTGTAGATGCCGGAAAAGTATATATTGCTCTGCCTCCTTTATATAAAGTAAGTAAAGGGACTGGGAAAAAAGAAGTGATTGAATATGCATGGTCCGAGACTGATTTGAAAGATGCTATTAAAAAAATAGGAAAAGGCTATACTATTCAGCGTTACAAAGGTTTAGGTGAGATGAACGCTGATCAATTATGGGATACAACAATGAACCCAGAAACAAGGGCTTTAATCCGAGTGAAAATTGATGATGCTGCGAAGGCAGACCGCCGAGTAACAACATTAATGGGTGATAAAGTTGAACCACGTCGTAAATGGATTGAATCAAATGTTGTTTTCGATTTAGATGAAGAAGATAAAATTTTAGACAATGAACAAGTAGAAGTTGAAGGGAGTGCAAACTGATGCAAGCATCGGAGAAACTGTATAACATCCCTTTAGAAGATATTTTAGGTGACCGTTTTGGAAGATACAGTAAATATATTATTCAAGAACGTGCCCTGCCAGATGCAAGAGATGGCTTAAAGCCTGTACAACGCCGAATTCTTTATTCTATGCATGTAGAAGGAAACACACATGATAAACAATATCGTAAATCTGCGAAAACAGTTGGTAATGTAATTGGTAACTATCATCCACACGGTGATTCATCTGTGTATGATGCAATGGTGCGTTTAAGTCAAGACTGGAAACTACGTAATCTTTTAGTTGAGATGCACGGTAATAACGGTAGTATTGATGGAGATCCTCCAGCGGCTATGCGTTATACTGAAGCAAGATTATCTGCAATTGCAAGTGAGTTATTAAGAGATATTGATAAAGAAACGGTAGATTTTGTACCGAACTTTGATGATACAAGTATGGAACCAGTTGTATTACCTGCAATGTTCCCAAATCTTCTTGTAAACGGAAGTACAGGAATATCAGCGGGTTATGCTACTGATATTCCATCACACCATTTAGGTGAAGTAATCGATGCAACGATCATGAGAATTGAACGGAAAGATTGTACAGTTAACGATTTAATGACTGTCATCCATGGACCTGATTTTCCAACAGGTGGGATTATTCAAGGTGTAGATGGAATAAGAAAAGCTTATGAAACTGGTAAAGGAAAAATCATCATTCGAAGCTTAGTGTCTACTGAAGAGTTACGTGGTGGAAAACAAGCACTGATTATTACCGAAATACCAGCAGAAGTAAACAAAGCAAATTTAGTTAAAAAAATCGATGAAATTCGATTAGATCGAAATGTAGATGGCATTGTAGAGGTTCGTGATGAAACGGATCGTACAGGATTACGTATTGTCATTGAACTGAAAAAAGATGCAAATAAAGAGGCAATTTTAAATTATTTATATAAAAATACAGATTTACAAGTTGCTTACAACTTTAATATGGTTGCAATTTATAATCGCACACCAAAACTCATGTCGTTACCAGCAATTTTAGATGCTTATATTGAGCACCAAAAGG
This sequence comes from Gottfriedia endophytica, assembly GCF_017814275.1. Taxonomy (GTDB): domain Bacteria; phylum Bacillota; class Bacilli; order Bacillales; family Bacillaceae_G; genus Gottfriedia; species Gottfriedia endophytica. The sequence continues at coordinate 115,022 of NZ_JAGIYQ010000007.1, read as the reverse complement.
AAGTTGTAACGAACCGTTCTAAATATGAACTAAAGAAAGCTAGTGCAAGGCAACATGTTGTAGAAGGTTTAATAAAAGCATTATCAATCTTAGATCAAGTTATAGCTACAATTCGTTCTGCTACTGATAAACGTGATGCAAAAGATAAATTAATTGCTCAATATGAATTCACAGAACAACAAGCTGAAGCGATTGTGATGCTACAACTATATCGTTTAACAAATACCGATATAACAGCATTACAAGAAGAAGCTGAAGAGTTGGCAAAACATATTCAGCAATTAGAAGCCATTTTAAACAGTGAATCAAAACTTTTATCAGTTATCAAAACTGATTTAAAACGAGTAAAACAAAAGTTTGCTGATGAACGTCGATCTAAAATTGAAGGAGAAATAGAAGAAATTAAGATCATTAAAGAAGATATAATTGCACAAGAAGATGTAATCATAACGGTTACGAATGAAGGATATATTAAACGTACAACACCTCGTTCATATTCTGCTTCCAATGGGAAAGATTATGGCATGAAAGAGGGAGATCGATTAATTTTCCAAAAAGAATGTACGACTACAGACACGCTTCTGTTGTTTACATCATTTGGTAATTATTTATATCTTCCAGTTCATGAAATGCAAGATATCCGATGGAAAGATATGGGACAGCACATAGCAAATGTCATTCCAATTGAAAAAGAAGAAGCGATTATTTCAGCTCATATCATTTCAAACTTTGAGGAAAATGAAAATAATATATTATTTGTTACAAGAAAAGGAAATGTAAAACGAACTTCAGTACAAACTTTAAAAGTTCAAAGATACTCTAAATCACTTGTTGCTATTTCATTGAAAGATGATGACCAATTGATTCATGCAAGTATAACAAGTGGAAAAGACAAAGTAATCCTCGCAACAAATAAAGGGTATGTATTATTATTTGATGAATCAGAGATCAGCATTCAAGGCCTTCGTGCTGGAGGTATAAAAGGAATCAATTTAAAAGATGATGATTTTGTTGCTTCTGCGGATGTGTTGACTGATGAGATTGTTGAATTACTTTGCGCAACTCATAGAGGTGCCGTAAAGAAAATGAAACTAGATATAATTCCTGTAAGCTCTAGAGCGACAAGAGGCGTTAAAATACTTAGAGACCTAAAGGCTAATCCTCATCAAATTGTAGGGGTATACGGCGTAAAACCTGGTGAAATGTTTGCTGTATTGAGTCAATCAGGTCAATTTGAAATGATCAATCCAAGTGAATTAAAAAATAGTGATCAATATAGTAATGGTTCTTTTGTTCTTGATACAGAAGAAACTGGAGATTTACAATTTTTAATTAGATACACAACTGAAGGATAAAGTTAATCCTAATAAGATAGTGATTTTTTATCAAATCTAATTTTGGATAATTTTCTATATAGTAAAATCATAAAAAGCTCTTTCTTTTTAAAAAGGAAGAGCTTTTTTATGATTTTACAATTCAGTATAAAGTGAAACTTCCATCAGTGGGGGGCTTCATCCCTACTGATGGTTAGTTGAACCAATCGTTACGGGCAGTACCTATCTCAATCTTGAGGTGGGGGTCTTACTGCCCGTTAATGCGGGATAAAAATATTTTCCTACAAATATATTTTAAAATATTTTTTAAGAAAATTGTCCAAGCTGGAGAAGCGTAGATTATATAGAAGACATTTTTACAAAATGTTGTAATTAATGGGAAATGTCGAATTATTGATATGAAAAATGGTTGTCTAATTACAAAAAGTAGCATATGATTTTTCTAAAGATTTTAAATAATCTGAAAAATATAAAAACAGGGGGCTTGTTTATGATGCTAAAAAAAGGTGTTGCAATACTTGCAACAGCTTCATTAACAGCTGGATTGCTTGCAGGTTGTGGTAACGGAAAGGATAGTAAGGATAAAAATAAGGTTATTGAAGTCGCTACTCAATCTCCGTTATCAGGAGGAAGTGCAACTCTTGGTGATTCCATTAAATTAGGAGCACAAATGGAATTAGAAAATCAAAAAGCAGATTTTAAAAAGCTAGGATTTGATCTTAAGTTAGTACCATATGACGATCAAGGTGATCCAACGAAGGGTGTTTCAAATGCAGAACAAATTGCAGCTGATACGAGTATCCTTGGGGTTGTTGGTCATTTGAACTCAGGGGTTGCTATCCCATCATCGTTAAAATATGAAAAAGCCCATATTCCAATGGTTTCACCAGCAAATACAGCAACCGAAGTGACAGATAGGGGATTAAGCTCTGTAAACCGTATTTGTGCAAGAGATGATTTCCAAGGACCAGCTGGAGCAAACTATGCAGTCAATACATTAAAGGCTAAAAATATTTATATTATTCAAGATAAAACAGCATATGGAACTGGATTAGCTGATGCATTTAAAGATGCTGCAGCAAAATTAGGGGCAAAAATTGTAGGCTATGAAGGAATTACAGTCGGCGAAAAAGATTTCAATGGTGTGATTAACAATATTGCAACTAAGAAACCTGATTTAGTATTTTTTGGTGGGTTATACGCTGAAGGTGGCTTAATCATTAAACAAGCAGCTGATAAAGGTCTGAAAATGCCATTTATGGGCGGAGATGGTTTGGATTCTTCAACGCTAGTTGAAATAGCAGGGGACGCAGTAAAAAATGTTTACTACACTTCTGTTGCAGCAGATACTTTAAAAGTAGCTGGTGGCCAAGAGTTTGCTAATCAATACAAAAAAGAATTTAACAAAAATATCGAGTCATATTCTGCATATGGTTATGACTCAATGGGTGTAATCTTACAAGGAATTAAAAATGCAATCAAAGATAATAATAATAAAATGCCTTCACGTGAAGAGGTTGAAAAAGCAGTCCGGGATATCCAGGATTTTAACGGAGTGGTTACAAAAGTAGGTTTTGATGAAAAAGGTGACAATAAATTTGCCAAAGTATATATCTACCATTTTGATGAAACAAAATATCCTGGAAAACAAATTGACGAAATCTCTAAGTAAGAAACAAACTTTAAAAGGGGTATCACTTTTTGTGGTATCTCTTTTTACTAAAAGCAGATTTGGAATTTAACAAAAAAATAAACGCCCGATGTTAGTTAATAAATTAAGGAGGATATTTTAGTGAATGATGTGATTCAATCTCTTCCGCAAGTTTTAGTAGATGGTTTCATTTTAGGAGCTGTTTACGCAATTGTAGCATTAGGATATACAATGGTTTATGGGATTTTAGAATTAATTAATTTTGCTCATGGTGAAATTTTTATGAGTGGAGCGTTTATTGGGACAGCATTTCTATTTGTGTTTTCAGGTTTAGGCCTTTTTCATTCATTGCCAGCTCTATTAATTTTAATAATTGTGTTAGTTCTGACGTCTGTTTTAACTGGTTTTGTAGGGATGGGAATTGAACGAGTTGCGTATCGTCCATTGAGGAAAGCTCCTAAGCTGATAACGCTTATTACTGCAATTGGTATTTCATTTCTCCTTCAGGATTTTGTTCGTTTTATTACAGAATTAAAAAGAGGGAATTACATTCTGACGGGACCATCACTATTTAATACTCAACACAGTATAAAAACACATTCAATTCTTTCAGTTTTTGGGAATGCACAAATTAAGTCCGCTTCAATCATTATTTTGGTTGTTGCAGTGATCATGATGATTACATTAGACTTCTTTATTAATAAAACAAAATGGGGAATGGCAATGAGAGCAGTTGCACAAGATCGTGAGACTGCTAGTTTAATGTCAGTGAATGTTAACAAGGTAATCTCTCTTACATTCTTTTTAGGTTCAGCATTAGGGGGAGCAACAGGAGTATTATTTGCTGTTCAATACAATACTATTGATCCGTATATAGGCTTCATATTAGGATTAAAAGCTTTTACAGCTGCCGTACTTGGAGGAATAGGGAATATTCGTGGAGCCATGGTTGGTGGTTTCGTGATTGGTATTCTTGAAATGTTTGCATCTGCTAATCTATCAACTTTAACATCTGGTGTTTTAGGATCTGAATATAAAGATGTATTTGCCTTTGCAATCTTAATTATCGTATTGATTTTTAAACCAGAAGGTCTTTTTGGTAAATCAGTAGCTGAGAAAGTGTAGGTGAAATAAATGGATAAGATAAAAGGATATTTACAGCAAAATAAATTAGCTCAAGCCATCTTAATTTGTGTATATGTTCTTACAACATCTTTAAGCTTATATTTACTACAAGAATCTGTTGTAGCATTTTTATTAGTCTTATTTTCACTTTATTTACTCTACCTAACTCATTTTAAAAATAGTATAAAATGGATTTCTGCAATTTTTATACTAACCATATTGATACCATATGTATCGAGCCAAGGAACAGCATTTCAGTCGTATATGGATGTATCGACCTTAGTCGGTATTTATGTTGCAATGGCATTAGGATTAAATATTGTTGTTGGGTTAGCAGGCTTGTTAGATTTAGGATTTATTGCTTTTTTTGCAATAGGTGCATATACATATGCCATTTTTTCTACAAATCAAGTGACAAATTTTATTCATACTAATTTTTTCCCTTTAACAGGAAATTCATTTTGGCTATTCATCTTTATTGGCGGATTTGTTGCTGCTATATCAGGTATATTGCTTGGTATACCAGTATTACGTGTCAAAGGTGATTATTTAGCAATTGTAACATTAGGCTTTGGGGAAATTATTCGTATTGTTTTTAATAATTTAGATAGACCAATCAACTTTACCAATGGTGCAAAAGGAATCTCTGGCATTCCTTCACCTACTATTTTTGGATATGTGCTAAGTGATTCAAATCAATTTTATTATGTTGTATTAGCTTTATTAGGTATTGTCATTTTAGCAGTAACGAGACTAGAAAATTCAAAACTAGGTAGATCATGGAAAGCGGTTCGTGAAAACGAAATTGCAGCACAATCAATGGGAATCCACCTTGTTCGAACAAAATTATTAGCTTTTGCCATAGGTGCTTCGTTTTCAGGGATGATGGGGGTAGTATTTTCAGCTAAGCAAATGTTTATTGACCCTACAAGCTTTACGATGCTACAGTCAATAACAATTTTAGTTATGGTTATTTTAGGTGGAATGGGAAGTGTACCTGGAGTTATTTTAGGAGCGGCACTTGTTACAATTTTAAATCTACAAGTATTAACAGAAGTTACAAACTATCTAAATCAATTAACATTGGATGGGGTAATATCAATACCAACAGCATTATCACCTGCAAAAATGCAGCGCTTTATTTTTGGTATGGTATTAATTTTAGTAGCAATATTTCGTCCTCAAGGGTTATTACCTGCTAAAAATAAAAAAGTGAATAAAGAAGATTTAATTGAAACGCATACGGAAGAACATAAACAAACTATTTCAATGTAGGAAGGAGTGTACTATGCTAAAAATTTCAAATCTTACAAAGAAGTTTGGGGGACTAACTGCCGTTTGTGATGTGAATATTGAAATTAATGCAGGTACCATTACGGCTATAATTGGACCAAATGGTGCTGGTAAAACAACTTTTTTTAATATGATAACGGGTGTTTATACACCAACAAGTGGTCAGATTATGTTTCAAAATGAATCGTTAGTTGGATTAAAGCCTCATGCGGTATCTAGAAAGGGAATTGCTAGAACGTTCCAGAACATTCGCTTATTTTCAAGTATGACTGCATTAGAAAATGTGATGGTTGGGATGCATCAACATTTAAACTATAGTGTGTTATCGACTTTATTACATTTACCAACATATAAAAAGAAAGAAAAAATGGCAATGAAAAAAGCATATAAATGGCTTGAATATGTAGGTTTAGAAGAATTATATAACGAGGAAGCTGGGTGCTTATCATATGGTGCACAGCGGAGACTTGAAATAGCTCGAGCGCTTGCTACTGAACCTAAAATTCTATTATTAGACGAACCAGCAGCAGGTATGAATCCTAAAGAAACAAAGGATTTAACCAATTTGATTTATCAAATGAGAGATGACCTAAATTTAACAGTTGTTCTAATAGAGCATGATATGAAACTAGTAATGGAGATTTCCGAATATCTATTTGTTCTTGATCATGGTGAAAAAATAGCAGAAGGAAAACCAATTGAAATTCGAAATAATCCTAAGGTAATCGAAGCATATTTAGGAAAAAGTGCAGTAACTACTGCATAGTAAAGGAGTCAAAAAATGACACTTTTAAAATTGAATGAAATAAACTCGTTTTATGGTGGTATACAAGCACTTAAAAATATTTCGCTTGAAGTTAATGAAGGAGAAATTGTCACATTGATTGGGAGTAATGGTGCTGGGAAATCAACTACATTAAAAACAATAAGTGGACAAGTAAAACCGAAATCAGGAGAGATCTATTACAAAAATCAAGACTTGTTAAAGTTACCTACTCATAACATCGCCCTAAAAGGAATTGCTCACGTACCTGAAGGAAGGAAAATTTTTTCGAAACTAACTGTTAAGGAAAACCTTGAAATGGGTGCGTTTAGCGTAAAGGATAAAAAAATAATCAAAGAACGTTTAGAGAGAGTCTTTAATTATTTTCCTCGTTTACGGGAAAGAATTGATCAAAAAGGTGGTACCATGAGTGGGGGAGAGCAGCAAATGCTTGCGATTGGTCGTGCGTTAATGATGGGGCCATCCTTGCTTATGCTAGATGAACCATCAATGGGGCTCGCACCAATCATAGTGGAACAAATATTTGAAATCATTGAACAACTTAATAGTGAAGGAATGACAATTCTTCTTGTTGAACAAAACGCATATCAAGCACTTCAAATTGCACATCGAGGATACGTTATTCAGACCGGTGAAATTCAGATGGTCGGAGAAGGAAAAACACTCATGAATAATGAAGAGGTTAAAAAAGCTTATTTAGCATAAAAAATGACCCATTTGTGATAATATCGCAAAATGGGTCATTTTTTTACTTGTCAGAAGAAACTATTAAATGCTGATCTGATTAATTAAAATAAATAAGTTCATTTATTTTACGTATTGTTTGAGGTCTTAATCTAGAATGTTTTTAACAGTTTTAGCTACTGACAAAAAGTTGATTAAAAAGCGACCGATCTATATTAACGATTTTCAATAAATGATTTAATATCTTTCTTCATTGCATCATTTGAACTAGAAATAGAAGATTTTAAGCTATCTTCTAGCAAACTACGATTTTTATAAAATTGTTCGTGATTTGCATTGTAGTAATATTTTACAGCCTCTAAATCTGAAAAATATTGCTTACCAAGTTTTAATAGAAATGTTACTGGTAACCCCTCGATTGAAATAGTTTCAATTACTTTTATTGCAGAGCGATTTTCAGTTTTAACATTTTCTACTGGACTTGTATTTTCATGCATTGAAAGACTATTTAGTTGAATTTGACGTTTCTCTACAATGCGTTTCTTTTTTGATTTCAATAAGCGGAATGAATGTTGTTTATTTAATAAAACAGCAGAACGCTTTTTCTTCTTATTAAAAATACTGCTACTCATAGCCAGCACTCCTTTCAAAACTGATGACTAAACTATAAAACGACAATTTTAATAATACCAAAAAAAATAGTAGTATGTAAAGAGAAAAATCTTTACATGTGAAAAAGGACCGATTATATTAGTCTTTTGTCTCGCTTTAACAGGTAGTAGAACACAAATGATTGAATGTTCATTTTATGAATAGAAATGCTTAGTATGAATAGAATAGTATTTGACGAAAGTATGTATCATTTGTTAAAATCAATACATAAAATATACATATATAACGATGATAGAAAAAAGTAACTGATGAAAATCTTGTTTAGCGAATTGAGGATAGTGAGAGCTCAGTCAAGACCATCAGTGAAAGGCATTCTTGAGTTATTTCATAAAAGTGGATGAAGATTTTTCATCAACTAGGGTGGAACCGCGGGTGCATAGCTCTCGTCCCTAGGCGTTTATTGCCTAAGGATGAGAGCTTTTTCTATTTTCGTTAAATTAATGGAGGGTAAAAAAATGTCTGAAAAAACAATGGATGTTATCGTAAGCCATGCAAAGCATCGTGGTTTTGTCTTTCCTGGTTCTGAAATTTATGGTGGATTAGCAAATACTTGGGACTATGGTCCATTAGGTGTTGAATTAAAAAATAACGTAAAAAAAGCTTGGTGGAAAAAGTTTGTACAAGAGAGCCCATATAATGTTGGATTAGATGCTGCAATCTTAATGAATCCACGTACTTGGGAAGCTTCAGGTCATATTGGAAACTTTAACGATCCAATGATTGACTGTAAAAATTGTAAAGCTCGTCATCGCGCGGATAAATTAATTGAGAATGCTTTAGAAGAAAAAGGAATGGAAATTATCGTTGATGGTCTTCCTTTCTCAGAAATGGCAAAATTAATCGAGGAGCATAACATTGCATGTCCTGACTGTGGAAGTCATGATTTCACAGATATCCGTCAATTCAACCTTATGTTTAAAACATTCCAAGGTGTAACTGAATCAAGTACGAATGAAATTTTCCTTCGTCCAGAAACAGCTCAAGGGATTTTTGTTAACTTTAAAAATGTTCAACGTACTATGAGAAAGAAAGTACCATTTGGTATTGCACAAGTTGGTAAAAGCTTTAGAAATGAAATTACACCAGGTAACTTTACATTCCGTACTCGTGAATTTGAACAAATGGAACTTGAATTTTTCTGTAAACCTGGAGAAGAATTAGAATGGTTCAAATACTGGAAAGAAACAGCAAACAAATGGTTATTAACACTAGGAATGAAAGAAGAGAACCTTCGCCTGCGTGACCATAGTGAAGATGAGTTATCTCACTACAGTAATGCGACGTCAGACTTTGAATACAAATTCCCATTTGGTTGGGGAGAACTTTGGGGTATCGCTTCTCGTACAGATTATGACTTAAAACAACATATGGAATACTCAACTGAAGACTTTACGTATCATGATGCTGTAACGAATGAAAAATATGTACCATATTGTATCGAACCATCTTTAGGTGCTGATCGCGTAACATTAGCATTTTTAATTGATGCTTACGAAGAAGAACAATTAGAAGATGGTACATCTCGTACAGTAATGCATTTACATCCAGCATTAGCGCCGTTTAAAGCAGCGATTCTTCCATTGTCAAAAAAATTATCAGAACAAGCGCAAGAAGTATTTGCAACATTAGCTGCAGACTTCAATGTTGATTTTGATGAAACTGGTTCAATCGGTAAACGTTACCGTCGTCAAGACGAAATTGGTACGCCATTCTGTATCACTTATGATTTCGATTCAGTAGAAGATGGTAAAGTGACAGTTCGTGATCGTGATACAATGGAACAATCTCGTGTAGCTATTAGTGAATTAACAGCATTTTTACGCGAAAAAACACAATTTTAATTTCATATGAAACAGAAAAAAGATGTCCTTAGTGGCATCTTTTAACATATATAATAGTATTAGCTTGTTTAAACTTTTGGAAAATCAGAGAAAATGGTAAAATAATAAAAAAAGAGGAGTTGATATTATGAGAAGTTCGAATCCTATTTTGAATTCTGAACAATTAGCAAAAGCGAAATCTGCCCAGCATACAATGACCTTAAGTGGAACAGTCAGCAAAACAATCATAGCATTAATCATGGTTATTGCGACTGCTGGTTATTCATACTATTTAACAACACATGGTACTTTAAGCCCTAAAGTTTTTATTGGGTGTGCAATTACTGCGTTTATTATTGGCTTAGTTACAAGTTTTTCACCAAGGTTAGCACCAATTACAACCATAATCTATGCAGCGGTTGAAGGGATATTAATTGGAAATATATCAGCTGTTTTTGAAGCATCATATGGAATGATTGTACTTCAAGCAGCTCTATTAACAATTGCTATTTTAGCAGGTACATTAATTGCCTATGCAACAGGATTAGTCAAAGTTACAGATCGTTTCCGTTCAATTGTATTTGGTTTAACAATAGGGATAGCTGTTTTCTATTTAATCACTATTATCTTACACTTAATGCATGTTCCAGTACCATTTATACACCAATCTGGCCCAATTGGAATACTAGTAAGTTTAGGGGTTTTAATTATCGCATCCTTAAATCTATTTTTAGATTTTGACTTAATTACAAGAGGTATTCGCCAAGGTGCACCAAAACATTTTGAATGGTATTGTGCATTTGGATTACTCGTAACAATTATTTGGATCTATGTTGAAGCATTACGTTTTATTTCAAGATTAAGAGATTAATCATGTTTACTAAATAATTTCATAAAACCTTACTTTCATAAAAAATGAGAGTAAGGTTTTTTATTGGCTCTTTTCTAAGAGATTGTTGTTTTTAAAAGGCAGTTTTCGTATACATTATTGCTATTTTAGAATGCGTTAGTTGATACCAACTCCAGGATGCTCGCTTTCCGTGGGGCGATAGCTGAGCCTCCTCGGCAAGCCTGCGGGGTCTCAGCCTTCCCGCCATTCCCACAGGAGTCTCGCACCTTCCGCCCGAATCAACTTCTGTCTTTATAATTACAAATCCCAAAAGAAACAATCTTCTAGAAAAGAGCCTTTTAATAAGGCTATTATTAAAGCGAACAGTTGAAATCAACTTATCATATTAAATAGCAACATAGTGTAAGAAAACTACCTGTTGATTATAGTTTAATATTGAAGAATAAATGAACACAATAAATGAAATAACATTCGAATACAATAATTCATTCATTGTATACTATTATTTAGGATTACATAAATTTACAAACAAGTTTTCAAAAAGAAAGTAGGAAGTAATGTGAGTAAGAAAAAATTTGAAGTCTTTGAAAATGAATCAATTAATGATTGTTTAGATCGAATGAAAAGTGAAGGGTATACTCCTATTAAGAGAATGGAGGAACCAATTTTTAAAGAGGTTATCCAAAATGGAATGAAAGAAGTAGAACCTGTTGGAAGAAAAATTGTATTTGAAGGTAAGCAAATATAAACAACATGTATAACATTTTCGAATTTGGCAAAATTAACCTTAAATGAACGATTTGAGGTGACAACATATGCACAAACTCGTTTGTCCTCGGTGTAAAACAAATAAAAGTAGATTTTATCTAATTGAGCAACACCCAAAAGCCATTAAATTAGATCCACAAAATGGAAATGTTGAAAAAGAAGAATATTTAACTAGTGGCTTAGATCCATTCTTTGTTCCTTATAAAGGACCAGACTATTTAGTACAATGTGGAACTTGCGGCTTAATAGACAAGTCGATATTATTTGAAAAGGCTGCAGAACGGTAAGGTTACTTATTGAATTGTGACACAAGTTAGTAAAAATATTAATCATGGTTTTACTTTTAAACAATTTAAAACTGAAAAAATATTAATTGTTAACACAAAAAAGCATTCTAGAATTTAGAATGCTTTTTTTGTGTTCATTATATTTGAGTGAAGATATTAATTTTTTTCTGAAAAATGAAGTTTTTTAAAGGATCTTCTCTAATCCTTCTATCAAACATTGCTATATTAATCCTAAAAAATGTTTCAGTAGTTTTGCATTTCTATATTTAATCCTAAGTAAATTCTTGAGCATTTTTTCTATGTCAAAATTCACCAATTCCTTATTTTACATAATTATTATGTAATATGTCTAATTTAAAAAAGATGCAGCCTATGTTTTTTGATAAATTATTACATTAAGTATGGGAAAGAAGGAATTTTTATGGCTAATACAAAAAAATTAACACTATTTGGGTTAATTGGTATTACAATGGCTTTTTTTGGAACGGTGCGAAGTGTGCCGACTCTTGCAATTACTGGTTGGACCCAAATTTTCTATATGGTAATTGCTGCGTTTGCTTTTGCACTACCAATTGCGTTAATGTCAGCTGAGCTTTCAACCGTTTACCCTGTGGAAGGCGGGCCTCAAGTTTGGGTGAAAAATGGTTTAAGTGAGAAATGGGGATTCGTTACCTCATGGTTATTATGGGTTCAAATGTTTTTCGGGATGGTAATGGTTGCGTCAACTGTAGGTGTACTACTTGGTTACGTAATAAATAAACCTCATTTATCTTCAAATAATTACTTTATTTTTGCCGTAATCTTAATTTCATATTGGGGGGTAACGTTATTAAACCTTAAGTTTGATATGGTAAAGGTTGCGGGTAATTGGGGCGCTGTTATAGGTGTATACATACCGTTTGTGATCCTTGTAATTCTAGGTGTCATTTATCTGATTAAAAACGGAATTCAAGCTAATAGTTATTTAGGTGGTTTTAAGTCAAGTGATCTTGTTCCTAATTTTAAGGACTTAGGGAGTTTAACTTATTTATCAGGAATTATCTTTATTTTTGCAGGAGTAGAAATTTCTTCTGTACATGCGAATAATATTGAGAATCCAAAACGTAACTATCCAATTGCAGTTATTGCTTCTGTTATTTTATTAGCAATTTTTAATATCATTGCTGGGTTAACTGTTGCAAATGCAGTACCAAAAGGTAAATTGGAGCTTGCCAATATTACACAACCATATATGATTTTCTGTAAAAATTTAGGAATTCCAACTATCGTTGTTAACATCATTTCTTTAATGATTTTAATTGGTGTTTTAGTGCAGCTAAGTGCATGGGTACTTGGACCAAGTAAGTCGATGATTAAAGTAGCAGATGAAGGAAATTTACCGAAGTTCTTTCAGAGGAGAACAGAGAAAGATATTCCAATCACTTTTGTAATGATTCAAGCAATTGTTATTTCGTTAGTATCGATCTTATATATAGTTGTTCCAGATGTTAACAGTGCCTTTTTAATTATAACCATTACAACAACGATTTTATATTGTGTTGTGTATATTTTAATTGCTATTGCAGCCGTTCGTTTGCGCTATAAGAAACCAGACCTTGAAAGACCTTTCAGATTAGGTAGCAGAGGGAATGGATTAATGTGGACTGTCTCTATGCTTTCACTGATTAGTATTGTTTTTACGATTATTGTAAGTATTATACCGCCATCTATTTTAAAACCAAGTCAATATACTGGATATATTATTTATCAAGTGGTTGCTACAGTAGTAATGATTGCAATAGCACTAATCATCTTCAAATTAAAAAAACCTGAGTGGAAGAAAGATACATCACCAGAGGATATTAAGAAATCAAGTTAAAAAATAAGCTTTCGAACTTACTGTGAAAAATAGTTGAAATAGTATTGGAGGAAATAAAAAATGAACTATGAGATGCCTGATATTAATTTAAAAGCACTATTCTTAGGAGATAAAGGTGAAAATGCCGATTTATTTAAAGAGCTATTAATCAAAATGGTAGATGAACATGTAGGCTGGCGTCAAAATTACCAACCACAAGATTTACCAGTTATTACTCCACAAGATAAAAGTTCACAAAGTTTTGAAGAAACAGCAGATCATGTCCGCAGTGTAATGGATTTATTATCTTCAAAACTTCGGACTAACTCATTACCATGGCATTCGGCAGGGCGGTTTTGGGGACATATGAATTCCGAAACATTAATGCCAGCTATTATTGGGTACACAGCTGCAATGTTATGGAATGGGAATAACGTTGCATATGAATCTTCTCCTGCCACTTCACAAATGGAAGAAGAAGTAGGACACGAGTTTGCGGCTCTTATGAGTTATAAAAAAGGTGAGAGTTGGGGGCATATTTGTGCGGATGGTTCGATTGCTAATCTAGAAGGCCTTTGGTATGCAAGAAACATGAAATCTCTTCCTTTAGCTGTTAAAGAAGTAGCTCCTCAATTAGTCGAAAATAAATCAGATTGGGAATTATTAAACATGACTACAGAAGAGATATTAGATATTATGGGAAAAATTCCTGATAAAATTGATGACATAAAAGCACATTCAGCACGTAGTGGTCATCATCTACTAGAGCTGGGTAAATGGTTAATTCCACAGACAAAACACTATTCTTGGCTAAAATCAGCGGATATTATTGGTATAGGACTTGATAGTGTAGAAGCAATTGATGTTGATCACAACTATCGCATGGACATTGGTAAACTTGAAGAAAAAATCCGTGAATTGGTTGCGAACAAAATACCTATTCTGGGTGTGGTAGGCGTTATTGGTACAACAGAAGAAGGACAAGTAGATCGTATTCATAAAATTGTTGAGCTGCGTGAAAAATTAGCAAAAGAGGGAATTTATTTTTACATTCATATCGATGCTGCTTATGGCGGGTATGCACGATCAATATTCCTAGATGAAAACAACGAATTTATTGATTATGAAAAAATTGATGAAGTGTACGAAAAATATAATATCTTCAATGAGAAAAATGAATGGCTGACAGAAGATATTTACAATTCTTTTAAAGCAATGAAAGACGCAGAAACCATTACGATTGATCCACATAAAATGGGGTACATCCCATACTCGGCTGGTGGGATTGTCGTAAAAGATATTAGAATGCGTGACGTCATTTCTTACTTTGCAACATATGTATTTGAAAAGGGAGCCGATATTCCTGCATTACTCGGTGCATATATGCTTGAAGGTTCTAAAGCGGGGGCAACTGCAGCATCAGTTTGGACAGCCCATAAAGTATTACCATTAAACGTGACTGGTTATGGGAAATTACTTGGTGCAAGTATTGAAGGAGCTTACCGTTTTTATCATTTTTTACAGGATAAAAAATTTAAAGTTGGTGATAAAACGATTAATGTTTATCCATTAACAAAACCTGACTTTAATATGGTTGACTATGTGTTTAATGAAGAAGGAAACACAGATTTAGCAAAAATGAACAAATTAAATCATGATTTCTATGGTGAAGCTTCTTACGTTAAAGGTAATATCTATCACAATGAATTTATCACTTCTCATACAGATTTTGCCATCCCTGACTATGGGAACAGCCCACTTCCATATGTGAAAAGTATTGGGTTTAGTGAAGAGGAGTGGGAAAAAGAAAGAAAAGTAACAATCCTACGAGCTTGTGCATTATCACCGTATGCTCATGATAAAGAAGTATTCGATGAATTCGCTAGTAAGATTGAAAACGCAATTCAAGAAAAACTTGAAAATATTTACAATGTTGAACATGAAAGTGATAATGAGACATCTCATTAAGATGCAGAATACGATTAAGAATGGTCCTTATGTTTTTAGATATAGGGACTTTTGTTTTTAGACAAACTAACATAGTAAATTCTTATAAAAATGAAAGGGGCTAGAAAAGCATGAATATCATTGACGAATTAGAATGGCGTAATGCGATTAACCAACAAACAGATGCGGAAGGGCTACGTGAACTAGTAGACGACAAAAAAATTTCTTTGTACTGTGGGGTAGATCCAACTGGGGATAGTATGCATATTGGTCACTTAATCCCATTTATGATGATGAAACGTTTTCAATTAGAAGGGCATCATCCAGTCATTTTAATTGGCGGAGCAACTGGAACAATCGGTGATCCAAGTGGACGTCAAACAGAACGTCAATTACAAACATTAGAACAAGTACAACAAAATGTTGATGCATTGACGGCACAAATGAAAAAGTTATTCGACTTTGGTGGTAATAGTGAAGTTAAAATGGTAAATAACTATGACTGGACACATCAGATCAACATTATTGATTTCCTACGTGATTATGGGAAGAATTTTAGTGTGAATACGATGTTAGCAAAAGACATTGTAGCGAGTCGTTTAGAGACTGGAATTTCATTTACCGAATTTTCATATCAAATTCTACAATCATTGGACTTTCATCACTTATACAAACACGAAGGAGTACAACTACAAATTGGTGGTAGTGACCAATGGGGCAATATTACAAGTGGATTAGATTTAATCCGTAAATTAGAAGGGCCAGAGGCAAAAGCATTTGGATTAACGATCCCTTTACTGTTAAAAGCGGACGGAACAAAGTTTGGTAAAACAGCAGGAGGAGCGATTTGGTTAGATCCAGAAAAAACAACTCCATTTGAATTTTATCAATTTTGGATAAATACTGATGATCGTGATGTGATTAAATACTTAAAATTCTTTACATTTTTAACAAAAGATAAAATCGATGAATTGGAGACAAAAGTCCAGACAGAACCTCATAAGCGAGAGGCGCAAAAGGCCTTAGCGGAAGAAATGACAAAATTTGTTCATAGTGAAAATGCATATAGTCAGGCGGTAAAAATTACAGAAGCATTATTTAGCGGAGATATTAAAGGCTTAACGGCTAATGAAATTGAACAAGGCTTTAAAGATATGCCTACTTTTTATACTTCAAAAGAAACAAAAAACATTGTAGAGTGGCTAGTTGATATAGGTATTGAACAATCAAAACGTCAAGCAAGAGAAGATATAAACAATGGAGCAATTTTTATGAATGGAGAAAGAATAAATGATGTGAATATAGACGTAAAAGCGGAAAACTCATTTGACGAAAGATTTATAATTATTCGTAAAGGGAAAAAGAATTACAGCTTAATAAAATTTAGAGAATAGGTAATGTTATTTGTAATTACGAAGAATAAACTATGCATTAACCAATAAAGTGTTGTTCGTAGAAAAAATATAAAATAGGAGAGTCAATTAACTCTCCTATAAGTATTTAGGATACTTTATTTTGATCTTAAATAATTAACTACCGCTTCTGTAAACAATTTGTCTTCCATTCATTGCTTCTTTTACAAAAGCGTCAATTTGTTTTTGACAGTTCACTGGCTCATTCTTACCAAGAAGAAGTAACATTGGTGAAAAAAGGGCATCCCATAAGTCAATTAATTGACTAATAGGTCAGCCACTATTAAATCTTAGTTGTATAAATGAGTCTAATTAATAATCTATCAACGAAAATTGTTTTCGATAAACTCTTTTTCTTCCCGTGTAGTTAATTGATCGGTAGCTTTTCCAATTTTCCCACCCTGAATTTTCCAAAGTTCATTATGATCATCTACAATTTTATTAAAATCATTTTGTTTCCATTTAGTTAAAATTGAGATTAATTTGTCTTTATGAACAAAATCACTTTGTTTTAGAATGTCATAAATAACATCTACATGATCTTTGGTCATTTCAATTGCACCTTGTTTATGTTCAGCTTGAACTTTTTGATGTGTCATTAAATGCATATCCTCGATAATAGCCTCTTCATTAGATGACTTACTTATAATGAAGTCCTTTTTTGCACCCTTCACTTTCTTTGTTTGCTCAGGGCGATATAGATTGTATCCATATTTTTTCTCTACTTCATCTAGAGTTTCATTTTTCTTCATAGTAACAATTGTTTTAGTTTTTTTCTCAGATTGACTCTCTTTTTTATCTGCATTTTTCATTATGTAAAAAGATATTGTACAGATTATGATGATAACAAAAACAATAGAAAAAGGATAAATTCCGCGTTTCAAATTTTTTCCTCCTTTCCTTTAATAAAGTAAAAATAGGTTGAACTTTCACTAGATTACTAAAAAATAAGCCTAAATTAATCTTCAAGTGGTTCGATTAAAATGGATATCAATTACGTTTGAAAAAGTGGGGGAAGTGAATACGCTTTTAATAATTGATGATGTTTTCAAATTACCAATTTTTTAAAAGTAAACCTTTCCTTTTTAGGAATAATCTAAAAACTTTCGAGCGATTTCGATTTCTTCATTTAATAGTTGTTTTTTTCCGTATCGAACTTTTTCGTAAAATGGTACAAACTCAACATCTTTTCCAATTCTTTCAAACCATTGTTGAATGGTTTCATATGTTCTTCTTTGTTGAGTTTTAGGAAGCTGTTTTTCCCATTCTATTAACATGATCCTAATTTGTTCAGTTGGTAAAAGTGATTGTTTAGTTAAATTCGTTTGCTTTTTATTTGGTTTTCTTGTATTTAATAATTGATGAGTCTCTTTCGTTGGTAAGTTAGATTGGATTTTTTTCTTTCTCTTTATAAAAAATATTATTGAAATGATACTAAGTAAAATAATAATTATAATTATAATTATGATATATAAAAACAACATGTCATTTTGATTAGAATGATTAGAAAGCCCTGTTTTTTTGTTTTTAATTAGTGGTATATTCTCTCTTGTTTGAAGATTTTTTCCTGGCCCCAAATTATCATGGGTTATCCATCCATAAAGTGTTTTACCACCAAATGGAATTGGTGAAAATCTTTTCTCATGTGGTATCTTTGCTTTAATCATTTGCTGAGTGAATAGGATTCCAATTGCAAGTATTAAGGATAGGGGAAGTGCAATTAGAACAATCCGACTAATTCGTTTGAAATAATCCATTCCTTTTCCCTCCTAACTAGTTATCTGAATACATTGATTTTTACGTGTCATTTCCATAGGAGGAATTCCGATAATAAGTGGTATGGAATCTGGTTTCTTGCCACGAAAGACATTTCGATAAAAATAATAAGTTGAGATTGGTGCTTCACCATCATTGATTAAGGAAAACAACTCTAAGGCTGCCTGTAATTGTTTTCTATTATTACTTAGAGGTATATGGGTTAAACCATTTGGTGTTACGCGATTTATCCAAAGTTCATACGAGCAATTTTGTTGGATTAATTGTTTACAGACTCCAATCGCAATTTGGATGAATTCTTCACTTTGTTGATGAAAGGACAACCCGTGACGATCAGCTAAGTTTACGATAACAGCATAGCGATCACTCTGAGTAAAATCATATTTTTTCGCCATAAGCTCACCAGTCTTTGCGGTGGCTCCCCAATGAATTGAACGAAAATCTTCATTTTCATAGCGTTTAACACCAATCAATTTCGTTTCATCGAATAGTGGTGAAACTAATGCTTTTCTTGTACCTTGATATTCCATGCTTTCAGGAAGATGGGCTTTTCTTATGTTTGGATAAACAAGGAAAGTAGGATGATTCTGACTGTAAAAATAGATAGAAATGAGTCGTAACGGATCTTTTACAGTTAGACAGGCATTCTGCCAAGTATATTTCCCTCTTTTTAAAGCAAGTGTTTTGAATGTAAATGTTCTTTCTTCTTTACTTTGCATTGAAAAGGGAAGAACATAATAATTTTTGTTATACTCTTTTGAAATGAATTGTTCATTTTCCCATTGTAAGGAATCATCTGAAGCGAAATGAAAAGACATTTCATAAACCGTAAAGGATGAAATGTTATGAAAAGTTATTGAACAATCTGTTTCTTCCTCTGTAAATAGGTAAACTTGTTTTTGCTTTATATCCCACTCAATATCACATTTTCTTGCAAAATAGTGGGAATAGGCAACAAGAATTAAATGAAGCAAACAAACTGCCAGAAAATATACAGTATGACTGAATATTGAAAGTAAAATAGTTAAACAAATTGATAAACCGATGGTCGTCGGTTGTGCAATCGGATGAAATTCGTATTTCTTTTTCATAATTGTTCCACTGGAGCAAAAACCGTTTCTAAAATTTCAGCCATTATCTTCTGTTTGGTTGTTTTCATTTCTCCTTCAATTGTTAGTGAAATACGATGACTACACACTGGGATTGTTAATACACGTACATCTTCAGGAGTACAGTAGTCCCGTTCGTTTAAAATCGCACGTGCTTGGATGGCTCTTGTAAATGCTAATGTTCCTCGAGGACTTACCCCCACTTCAATTTGATCATGATTTCTAGTTTCATTAATAATTTGAAGTAAATAATCAAGCACCTCTTCATGAATCGTTATTTTTTTTGCTTCTTCTTGATAGGCGATGATTTCCTCACATGTAATGACACTTTGTAATTCAAGAATCGGATTAGTTTCTTTAAATCGTAAAATCATTTCTTTTTCTTGTTGAATTGAAGGATAACCTTGGCGAATTGTCAGTAAAAAACGATCAAGTTGTGCATCTGGAAGTGGAAATGTTCCTGCAGATTCTAAAGGGTTTTGTGTTGCTAGGACAAGGAAGGGTGAATGTAATTGATGTGTTTTTCCTGCAATGGTAACTGTACGCTCTTCCATTACTTCTAGTAAAGCAGATTGAGTTCGTGGAACCGCACGATTAATTTCATCAACTAAAACGATATTTGAAAAAATTGGACCTTTTCGGATTTTAAAATCCGATTCTTTTAGATCGAAATATTCAAGTCCAGTCACATCACCTGGAAGTGTATCAGCTGTGAATTGGAGACGTTTAAAGTCAGCACTAATTGATTTTGCCAAACTTTTTGCAAGTGTAGTTTTTCCAGTTCCAGGAACATCTTCAAGCAAGATATGACCATTTGCAATCAAACCAATCATTAATAAATCAATAGCCTGTTCTTGTCCAATAAGAACATTTGAAATGTTTTGTTTAATTTTGTAAATTGACATAGTTAAATACTAATCTCCTTATTATTTTAGTAGAATTAAGTAAACAGAAAATTCCCTCTTATAAAACTTTACAACATTTATTCGGTATTGTAAAAAAAATCTTATGCTTATAGTGAACCTATATTTTAAGGAAACATTTGTTTGAATTTGGCTCTTTTCTAAAAGATTGTTGCTTTTATTTAAGATTCTTTAATTTTAATGACAGAAGTTGATTGGAACGGAAGGGTGCTCGACTCCTGTGGGAGATGCGGGAAGGCTGAGACCCCACAGGAGCGTATGCGACGAGGAGGCTCAGCTCACGCCCCTAGGAAAGCGAGCATCCTGGAGTGGAAATCAATTTACACATACTGAAATTGCAACAATATATACTAAAACAGCTTAGAATTTAAAGAAACTCGAAAATAGGAAAAGTAATTAGTAAATGTTTTAAAGTACTAATTTTTAATAATGAAATTGAAGTGAAGGCTACAATACCGGTTTTATGGTAAACTAGATAAGTAAAATTTTTATTAAAGGGTGAAAGTAATTGGAAAAAATACGCGGATTTGAAGTAGCAAAAGGATTTGAAGAACTGAAACCAAATCTTCCAAAACGTTCAACACAATTTGCAGCTGGTTACGACTTTGAATGTGTTGAAGAAGTGGTTATAAAGCCGAATGAAATTAAGTTAGTTCCAACTGGAATTAAAGCATATATGCAAAGAGATGAGTATTTAGGTTTGTATTTACGCTCATCTATTCCATTAAAAAAAGGTCTAATGAAAGGGAATTCGGTAGGAATTGTTGATTCGGATTATTACAGTAATCCCTCTAATGATGGACATATCATGTTCCAAGTAATAAATGTTAGTAATCAACCAGTTGTCATTGAAAAAGGGGAGAGAATAGGACAGGGAATCTTCCAAAAGTTTTTCCTAACTGATGATGATATCGCTGGAGGAGAACGTACTAGCGGGTTTGGAAGTACTGGCAAATAAGAGAATAGTATAAAGTGGATATTAAGTATACATAAAAAAGCACTCCATTAGGAGTGCTTTTTTGAATGTTATTAGTCTAACATTTTTGCTAATTTTGGTGAAATTGCAAGTAAGATTAAACCTATTCCAACAGCTACAGCACCGATATACACGAATACTTCAAGCATACCTAAACTTGTTGTTAAAGCTGCTAAATAACCAGATAATGTATTTGCTACGAAACTTGATAAGGTCCATACACCCATTAAAAGTGAAGCATATTTTAATGGAGCGTATTTACTTACTGCAGATAAACCAACTGGTGATAATACTAATTCACCTAAAGTATGGAAAAAGTAAGTCAGAACCATGAAAATGATGTTAGCTTTTGCAGTAATGTGATTTGGATCTGAACCAGTCTTCATAACAGCAAGAATTACGAAAATGAACCCACAGCCTAATAGTATAATACCCATTGCCATTTTAGCTGGAATGCTAATGTTTTTACCAGAACGTGCTAATTTAATCCAGAAAGATGAAAGGATTGGTGCAAGTAAAACGATAAATAATGGGTTAATTGATTGGAACCATTCTGTTGGAACAGTAAAGCTTCCAATTTGTCTGTTAATAAATTTATCAGTATAAAGTGTTAAAGATGAACCTGCTTGTTCAAATCCTGCCCAGAAGAATACAACAAAGCAAGTTAAGATAACAATAACAAGTGTTCTTTGTTTTTCTTTTTTCGTTAAAGGAATTTTTTTATCAATTGATGTTGCATTTTCTTTTAGCACTTTTACGCTAGGTTTTGTACCTTTATCCCCTAAATATTTATTGCCAAGTAAATTAAAACACAATTGCCCAATAATCATACCAATTGCTGCAGCTAAGAAGCCATATTTATATCCAAATGTTGTTACTCCACCTGAATGTGTAGCAAATAAGTTTGAAGATAAGTAACCAACTACTAATGGTGCAAAGAAAGACCCAACGTTAATACCCATGTAAAAAATTGTGAATGCTGCATCACGACGATCATCGTTTTTTTCGTATAATTCACCAACAAGAGTAGAAATATTTGGTTTAAAGAATCCATTACCTATAATTAATAGTGTTAATCCAATATATAACCCAGTAGAACTATTAATTCCGAAAAGAACGACATTTCCCGCTGCCATTATGATACCACCAATTGTAATAGCGGTACGCTTTGCAATAAAGTTATCTGTTAACCAACCACCAATGATTGGTGTGAAATATACTAAACCTGTAAATAGTCCATAAAGGCTAAGTGCCCAACTTTCTTTAAAACCTAGACCACCTTGGATGGCTGTACTTGTTAAATATAGTACTAAAAGGGCACGCATACCATAATAACTAAAGCGCTCCCATGCTTCTGTAGCGAATAATAAGTACAATCCTGGTGGATGTTTCTTTTTCGCATTTGGTTGATTTACTGAATTTGTCTGAGTTGCTACGCTCATTCCTATTCCTCCCCATGTTGTGAATCTTTGTGCTAATCATTAGATAATTGTTGCTAATTTCTAAACTATTCTGTCAATTTGTTGTAAATCGAAAAAACTTCGACAAACTTCGACAAAAACTAAATAAAAAAAGTAGCCCTATAAAACAGGCTTGAAACTAGAAAACTAAATTATTCATATCCTATAACAATATGTAAATTTGAGTTCTGTAATAGTATAGCACAAAATAATCAGTATTTGTAAAAAAAACACCTAGTCTGAAAGTTTGAAAAATTAAACCGATTGAATTTTAGGTAATTCACACTATATTAAAAGAGTGTTAAATTACTTTTCTGATGATAAATACCTAAAAATATTATTAATCAATTTTTCTAAAAATACAAGCCTATTTATAAAAGTAGAAATATTTTGTATATTAGAATAGTCAGATAATCATTATAAAACACTGTTATGTAAGGGTTTTCAATGTCGAGAAAAGAAAAAATAAAGATAAAGTTCCAATAATCTGTTTTATTTGAAAGTTTATGTAAGTAGGTTAAACTAAGTTTAATTTTTGGGATAATAAAAGTGATTAATAGGAAACGAGTGATGTATAATGAGTAATTTTTAATTCTAAATGCATTTGTGTCCTTCGATTGA
Organism: Gottfriedia endophytica; assembly: GCF_017814275.1. Classification (GTDB taxonomy): domain Bacteria; phylum Bacillota; class Bacilli; order Bacillales; family Bacillaceae_G; genus Gottfriedia; species Gottfriedia endophytica. Next base: position 91,693 of record NZ_JAGIYQ010000007.1, on the reverse strand, counting down.
CTAAGTGGACTAAATAAACTTTGAACAATTAGCATGGAGAGAATTGGACAAGGAATCAAAGTTTTTCCTTACTGATGATGACATCGCTAGGGGAGAACATACTAGTGGGTTTAGGAGTTCAGGCAAGAGAATTATATAAACCAATCATTTAGAATACATAAAAAAGCACTCCATTCGGAGTGCTTTTTTGAATGTTATTAGTCTAACATTTTTGCTAATTTTGGTGAGATAGCAAGTAAGATTAAACCTATTCCAACAGCTACAGCACCGATATAGATGAATACTTCTAGCATTCCTAAACTTGTTGTTAATGCTGCTAAATATCCAGATAATGTGTTTGCTACGAAGCTTGATAATGTCCATACACCCATTAAAAGTGAAGCATATTTTAATGGAGCGTATTTACTTACTGCAGATAAACCAACTGGTGATAATACTAATTCACCTAAAGTATGGAAGAAGTAAGTAAGAACCATGAAAATGATGTTAGCTTTTACAGTAATGTGGTTTGGATCTGAACCAGTCTTCATAACCGCAAGAATTACGAAAATGAATCCACAGCCTAATAATATAATACCCATTGCCATTTTAGCAGGAATGCTAATGTTTTTACCAGAACGTGCTAATTTAATCCAGAAAGATGAAAGGATTGGTGCAAGTAAAACGATAAATAATGGGTTAATTGATTGGAACCATTCTGTTGGAACAGTAAAGCTTCCAATTTGTCTGTTAATAAATTTATCAGTATAAAGTGTTAAAGATGAACCTGCTTGTTCAAATCCTGCCCAGAAGAATATAACAAAGCAAGTTAAGATAACAATAACGAGCGTTCTTTGTTTTTCTTTTTTCGTTAAAGGAATTTTTTTATCAACTGCTGACGCATTTTGTTTTAGAACTTTAACGTTTGGTTGTGTTCCTTTGTCCCCTAGGAACTTGTTGCCAAGTAAATTAAAACATACTTGTCCAATAATCATACCAATTGCTGCAGCTAAGAAGCCATATTTATATCCAAATGTTGTTACTCCACCTGAATGTGTAGCAAATAAGTTTGAAGATAAGTAACCAACTACTAATGGTGCAAAGAAAGCCCCAACGTTAATACCCATGTAGAAAATTGTGAATGCTCCATCACGACGATCATCGTTTTGTTCGTATAATTCACCAACAAGAGTAGAAATATTTGGTTTAAAGAAACCATTACCTAATATTAATAGTGTTAAACCAATATATAAACCAGTAGCACTATTAATTCCGAAAAGAACAATATTTCCAGCTGCCATTATGATACCACCAATTGTAATAGCGGTACGCTTTGCAATAAAGTTATCTGTTAACCAACCACCAATGATTGGTGTGAAATATACTAAACCTGTAAATAGTCCATAAAGGCTAAGTGCCCAACTTTCTTTAAAACCTAGACCACCTTGGATGGCTGTACTTGTTAAATATAGTACCAAAAGGGCACGCATACCATAATAACTAAAGCGCTCCCATGCTTCTGTAGCGAATAATAAGTACAATCCTGGTGGATGTTTCTTTTTCGCATTTGGTTGATTTACTGAATTTGTCTGAGTTGCTACGCTCATTCTTATTCCTCCCCAATTTTTTATTTTTAAGTATTAACTTAAATAATTGTTGCTAATTTCTCAACTATTCTGTCAATTTAGTTTAAATAAAAATTCATAAATCTACAAAAATCGACAAAATCAGCTAAAAAAAGTAGCCCTATTGAAATAACAGGCTTGAAACTAGAAAATTAAATTATTCATATCCTATAACAATATAGAATTTTTTTCTTCTGTAATAGTATAGCACAAAATAACTAGATACTGTAAAGAGTTTATAAAATCAGAAAATTTTAACGATTACAAAAACAGTTTATAGGTAATTTGTACTAACTTTTGAGTTGAGTAATTTGCTTTCCTAATGTCAAATACCTAAATGTATTATTAATCAATTTTTCTAAAAATACAAGCCTATTTATAAAAGTAGAAAAATTCTGTATATCAGAATAATTGAATAACTATTTCGAAATACTGTTATGTAAGTGTTTTCATTAGCAAGAAGACAAAAAATAAGGAAAAAGTTCCAATAGTCTATTTTATTTGAAAATTCACGTAAGTCACATAGACTAAGTTTAACATTTTGGATATAATAAAAGTAATAAACAATGAAACGGAGTGATGTATAATGAGCAAATTTCTAATTTTAAATTTAACTTATTATCTAATTGAGGGGCATAAAGTGATCTAAGTTCACTAGTGTCCTTCAAAATACTAGGAGGACAAAATGAATATTGAACAATTAGGTTGGAGAGAAGAGTACGGGATTATTGAAGATCAATATGAGGTTGCACGTGTGATTTCGGAACAAAGAAAATTATATAAACTTCATAATGGTGACTCTGAGCTTGTTGGTGAAGTGTCAGGTAAATTTGAGTTTGAAGCCAAAATGAAAAGTGAATTCCCAGCAGTAGGTGACTGGGTTCTTATTGAAAAGCTAGCATCTGAACAAAAAGCCATTATAAAAAAAGTTTTACCAAGGATTAGTCAGTTTTCAAGGCAAGCTGCAGGTGGAAAAACTGAAGAACAAATTGTTGCTGCTAATATTGACTTTGTTTTTATTGTAATGGCTTTAAATAATGACTTTAATATAAGACGTTTAGAACGCTATTTGCTTGTTGCATATGAGAGTGGAGCAAATCCAATTATTATATTAACTAAAAAAGACTTATGTTTAGATTTAGATGAAAAGTTACAATTAGTAGATGAAATTGCATTTGGAGTACCAATCTATTCAGTAAATAGTCTGGATGGTGAGGGGATTTCAGAAATACGTGATCTAATTACGGAAGGTAAAACAGTCTCATTATTAGGTTCTTCTGGAGTTGGAAAGTCTACCTTATTGAATGCTTTATTAGGGGATCAAATTCAAATTACTCAAGGTGTACGTGAAGGGGACGATAGAGGAAAGCATACGACTACTCATCGTCAGTTGTTTTTTCTTCCTGATCATGGAATGGTTATAGATACACCTGGTATGAGGGAGCTCCAACTTTGGAGTGGGGAAAATCATTTAGACTCGACCTTCTCAGACATTGACGAACTTGCAAACCAATGTAAATTCTCGGATTGTCAGCATAAAAATGAACCAGGGTGTGCTGTTCAAAAAGCCATTGAAGAGAATAGATTGGATGCACAGCGACTAACAAGTTATCGGAAATTACAAAGAGAGCTTGCATATGCTGAACGAAAACAAGATGCATCATTAGCGAGAGTTCAAAAAGAGAAATGGAAGAAAGTTCATAAACTAATGAATTCTAAACAATATAAATAGGGCGAAAAGGTATGGTTTTTACCATATCTTTTTTATTGATATTTGTGAGATGCCTAAATAAAAAGTAAAAATCAGTCTTAAGACTGATAGAAAACCATGCGGAAGTTTGTATTGACAATCGAATAATAACGATAAGATATAATTAAAGAAACTAAGCTCAGTGAGCAATTTTCTTTATTCATAATTTGAGACAGTCAAACGCATGTAAAGTAGCATAGCTTTAAAGGAGAAATCAATGAAAACATTTAGAAGGTTAACAATAAATGAGCTGACCGGTATCGCACTAATGATTGGCGGCATTGGTTTGTTAATTGATTTATTTACACACCCATTTTCTATTATTGCTGTCGGAGTGGGAATTTTTTTAACAAATATTGGATTTAAAAAGAGAATGATCTATCCAAGTACATCCGCAAATTTATTTTTTTACGGTGGAATCATTCTTATAATTATTAATTTATTTCAATTGTTTTCAATTTTATCAGTCATAGCATTTGCCATTATCTATATTGGATATGTCATTTTCATTAATTATCAAGATAAAAGTAGTATCACAATACAACCTTTAGAGAATAGTAATCAATCAGGAATTTTTGAGGTTAAATCTCTTTTGGATAATAAATTTATTTCAAATGTACACTTGAAAGATAGTGCCTTTGAATTAGATGATCTCGATTATTTTTTTGGATTTGGAGAAGTTGAAATTGATTTGACGTCTACCCTTATTCCAGAAGGCGAAACGGTACTAGTTATTCATGGAATAGTAGGGAACATAACTTTAGACGTTCCATATGATTTAGATGTAAGTGTTCATCATTCAGCTTTGTTTGGTAAATTAAGGATTTTTAATCATTTTTTACAAGGTTTTAATAAAACATGTAAATTTAGGACTGAAAATTATCATTCATCAAATCGAAAAGTTAAAATTATTACCTCAATTGCGTTAGGAAAGATTGAGGTGAAAAATAAATGAAACTAAGTAAAAACGTTGTGATTTATACATCATTATCTGCAATTTTCACTTTGATCTTAATTGTAAGCATCATGTATTTTTTTATAGACAAAAATATATTTTCTCAGTTAATGAGTTTGAAGTTTAGTTCGATTTCTTTGGCTGTCATACTTTTAGTTGGAACAATTGTAATTGGGATGATTGTTGGGTTTGCGATGGTTGGAAATATTTCTCATGTTGAAAAGGAATTGACTTTAAATTTGGAACAAGTAGGAAAAGGAACGTTCCATAAAACTGAGACTAAAAGCCTACAAAAATATGAACTTCATTTTAAGGAATTATTGAATGGAATTTCGAAACAAGTGGAAGATTCTAAGAAAACAGTTCAAAAATTAGTTGATGAGAAAAAGGCTTTAGAAAATCAACAAATAGAGGATGTTATTACAAAAGAGCGACATCGATTAGCAAGAGAGCTACACGATTCGGTTAGTCAGCAATTATTTGCTATTTCTATGATGATTTCAGCTATAAATGAAGTTGGTGATACAACATTTAAAGACCAACTTCAATACATAGAAAAAATGGCAGTAAACGCACAATCGGAAATGCGTGCGTTGTTACTACATCTACGACCTGCTCAATTGGAAGGGAAAAGCTTAAAAGAAGGTGTAGAAAAATTGCTAGCTGATTTGAATGGTAAGCAGAGTCTTCAATTATCATGGACAGTTGATGAAATTTCCCTTTCTCATGGCGTTGAAGACCATATTTTCCGAATAATTCAAGAGGTATTATCAAACACATTAAGACATGCTGAAGCAAATAAATTTGAATTACGCATACGTAAAATAGAAGATTTTGTTCTTGTTAGAATGATTGATGACGGAAAAGGATTTGACCTAGAAAAGAGAAAAAATGGATCATATGGTATTCAATCCATAATTGAACGTGCAAAAGAAATAGGTGGCAATGCAAAAATTATAAGTGTACCAGATAGAGGAACACAAATTGAAGTAAAAGTTCCACTGGTGGATTAGAGGGGATAAAATGATTGAAGTTTTGTTAATAGATGATCATGAAATGGTAAGAATGGGTGTTTCAACTTATTTAAATACTCAAAATGATATAACTGTTGTAGGTCAGGCGAGCAATGGACGAGAGGGTGTCCGCCTGGCACTCGAGCTCAAGCCAGATATCATCCTTATGGACTTAGTGATGGATGAAATGGATGGTATCGAAGCAACAAAAGAAATCGTATCAACTTGGAAAGATGCAAATATCATAATTGTTACTAGCTTTATAGATGATGAAAAAGTTTACCCAGCATTAGATGCAGGTGCGAAAAGTTATCTGTTAAAAACATCACGAGCAAGTGATATCGCGAATGCTATTCGGACTACTTATAACGGTGGGGCTGTTTTAGAGCCTGTTGTTACAAATAAAATGATGAATAGAATGAGAAGTAATAGTCAGCATCAATTACATGATGATTTAACAAGTAGGGAAAAAGAAGTACTTCATTTAATGACCGAAGGAAAAGCAAATCAAGAGATTGCAGATGAACTGTTTCTTTCTTTAAAGACAGTTAAAACACATGTAAGTAATATACTAACTAAACTAGAAGTATCTGATCGTACACAAGCAGTAATCTATGCATTTAGACATGGGCTTGTTAAAGAATAAATAAAAGATGAAGAGGCTAATTATTATATTAATTTTATAAACAAGTAATAATGTAAAAGTTACTTTTTTGTAAAATGAAGAAATATGATATGTGCCTCTTTATTTTTTTAGCGAAATATAAAAATTAATTTAAGTTCTAAAGGCTATTAAACTATAAAGAAAGTCGTAAATTGTAATAATTTGTAAGTAACAGTTAAAATCAATCGAATTTTCTTTAAAGGAAAAAATAAACCGAAAGAGAAAGAATTATAATGTCGATATTATTTGCGTTCAATAGTCTGGAAATTATAATTAATTATTCTTTTTTCTTTAACTTTTCAGAAGAATAATGAAGTAAGTAATATTCGTTACTTTTTGCAATATGATACCACTAAAAGGGGATGTTAACATTGTCATTAAATCGTAAATTTGTAAATGTATCTGCAGGTGTTCCAGGGCAAAAGGGAGCGGAAATTATTGAACAAAGAAAACAATATGTTCCAAATGGGGTTGGGAATAATACTCCAATCGTTGTTGAAAAGGCACATGGAGCAATTGTTGAAGATGTAGACGGCAATTTATATTTAGATTTTGCAGGTGCGATTGGTACATTAAATGCAGGGCATACTCCAGCGGAAGTTGTTAATGCAATAAAGAATCAGGCTGAGAATCTTATTCATTCTTGTTTTCATGTTGGTATGTACGAATCATATATAGAACTGGCTAAAAAATTAACTGAAATTACGCCAGGCGACTTTAATAAGAAGACAATTTTATTAAATAGTGGTGCTGAGGCAGTAGAAAATGCTGTGAAAATAGCAAGGAAATTTACAGGAAGAAGTGGAATTGTCTCTTTTTCAAGAGCTTTTCATGGAAGAACCTTATTAGGAATGTCATTAACAAGTAAGGTTAAGCCTTATAAATATAAAATGGGACCATTTGCACCAGCTACTTATAAAGCACAATTTCCATATTTAACAAATAAACCAGAGGGACTATCAGTAGAAGAATATACAGATTTCTGTATTAATCAATTTAAAGACTTTTTATTAACTGAAGTTTCGCCTGAGGAAATTGCTGCGGTCATTATGGAACCTGTTCAAGGTGAAGGTGGATTCAACGTACCTCCAAAACGTTTCGTGCAAGAAATTTTTAGTGTATGTAAACAACATGGTATATTATTTATTGCAGACGAAGTTCAAACAGGTTTTGGACGTACTGGTAGCTTTTTTGCTTCTTCTCAATTTGAAATTGAACCTGATCTTATTACGATGTCAAAATCATTGGCAGCAGGTGTACCAATTAGTGCAGTAACAGGCCGTGCTGAAATTATGGATGCTCCAAATCCAGGTGAAATAGGTGGAACCTATGGAGGAAGCCCATTAGGATGCGTTGCAGCACTTGAAGTGATTAAGAAAATAGAAGAAGAAAATTTATGTGACCGAGCGAATGAAATTGGAGAAAAAATTAAAGATTACTTTAAAGAGCTTCAAACCGAATATAATTGCATTTTTGATATTCGTGGTTTAGGTGCAATGGTTGGAATTGAATTTGTGGATCCTAGGGATAACCAGCCAGCAAAAGATCTTGTTGCAGCATTAACAAAAACGTGTTATGAAAACGGATTAATTATTCTAAGTGCAGGTGTTCATAGTAATATCATAAGATTCCTTTCTCCTCTAGTCATTTCTGACGAAGAGTTAGAAGAAGGATTAGATATTATAAAATGTGCATTAGAAAAGGTAGTTTCTGAGTTAGTAACTGAGGTGAAATAAATGGAAAAGCAACTTTATATAAATGGAGAATGGAAAAATGGAGTAGAATATGTTGATTTATTCGCTCCGCATTCAGGTGAAAAATTAGCTCAAATCCCTCAAGCAACTAAAGAAGATGTTGAATCTGCCATATCAGCGGCAAAAAATGCTCAACAGTCAATGGGAGAGTTAACTGCTTATCAACGTGGAACAATTTTAGAACAATTAGTTAATTTATTAATTGAAAATCGAGATAAATTAGCAGAAATCGTTGCATTGGAGGCATCTAAACCTCTTAAAGTTGCTTACGGCGAAATTGACCGTACGATTGCAACTTATAAAATTGCATCAGAAGAAGCAAAAAGAATTTACGGAGAAACTCTACCATTAGATGCTGTTCCTGGCGGAGAGGGAAGAGTTACTTATACGGTTCGTGAACCAATCGGAGTAATTGGTGCGATTACACCGTTTAATTTTCCGTTTAATTTAGTAGCTCATAAAGTTGGCCCTGCAATTGCTTCTGGGAACACAATTGTGTTAAAACCAGCAAGTCAAACTCCATTATCTGCATTAGCATTAGCCGAATTAATTGATCAAACAGATTTACCAAAAGGTGCGTTTAATATTGTTACAGGTAAAGGATCAATTGTTGGTGATGCTCTAGTAAATCATCCAGATGTAAAAGCAATCACATTCACAGGAAGTCCTGAGGTAGGAATTGCTCTTAAAAATAAAGCTGGATTAAAACGAGTTACACTTGAACTTGGCTCAAATTCTGCATTAATTATCGATCAAGGTGTTCAATTGACTGATGAGTTAATAAATCGTTGTGTCTGGGGATCATTTGTTTATAATGGTCAAGTTTGTATCTCACTTCAACGAATTTATGTTCATGAATCATTAATGGATGAATTTTTATTGAAAGTAAAAGATGCAACAGAACAATTAAAAATTGGTAGTCCACTAGATTCGAATACTGATATTAGTGCGCTTATCTCTAAAAAAGATGTAGAGCGCATTGAACAATGGGTTCGACAATCGATAAAAGATGGTGCAAAACTTGTAACAGGTGGTAAAAAAATCGATGAACGAATTTTTGCACCAACTGTACTTGCAAATGTAAAAAATAGTTGTGAAGTTGTTTGTCACGAAGTATTTGGTCCTGTCGTGACAGTCAATTCTTTTGAAAAACTAGAAGAAGCATTTGAAGAAGTAAATAATAGCCGATATGGTCTCCAAGCGGGTATTTTTACTGATAATATTCGTCATGCATTACTTGCGACGAAAAAACTTCATGTCGGCGGCGTACTAATTAATGATGTACCAACTTTCCGTGTTGATTTAATGCCATATGGTGGTGTGAAAGAGAGCGGTTATGGTAGAGAAGGAATTAAGTATGCTATTCAAGAAATGACTGAATTAAAGATGATTTCGATTAAAATGTAAATAAAACTCTGAAATGCGGAAGAGTTTATAACTCTTCACAAATTGAATTATTTTCATAGTGAGAAAATCTTGATTTTTAAAGATGAACAGAAAAGATTATCCAACGGGGATAATCTTTTTTTCTTGAATTTTATTTTAAAAAAGCAGGTTTAATACAACGAACAGTATACTTAAACAATATCATAATCTTTCTAGATGAAAATAGTAATAATATAGGAGGTTTGTTCTATGAAAAAATTCATTTATTTTATATTAATTGTCGTATTTTTATCAGGATGTACAAGTAACACTGATAAAAAATCTGTTGAAGGTCCAAAATTTTTACAGAAGTTAAAAGCTGTTGGATATACAATTAATAAAACAGAAGATGGAAAAAAATATACCCCACATACTTTCCTTTCAGTTTATCCCACTTATTACAACATTGATGATAAGAGATTAGCTATTTATGAGTATAAAAATGAAAACGATGCTAGAAAGGATATAAAAACTATTTCTGAAGATGGGTCAAAGATAGGGAAGACCATAGTGGAATGGATAGATTTTCCTCATTTTTACCAGAAAGAAGATATCATTGTTAGTTATATAGGGTCAGATAAAAAATTAGAAAGAGATTTAGAAAAGATACTTGGAAAATCAATCACAAACAATCCGTAATTAAATAATGGTCTTCAACTCATCGATTGTGATAGTTGAAGAAGATAGTAAAACGGATGAATTAGACTGTCATTTTTTAGATTCAAGATTTCAATATTTTACTATAATTGAACCATTTTAAAATTGAAACTAACAATAATTAAAATTTCAATTATTGGATTTTAATTTCAGAAATATTGAAATATATAGAAATTAAAGTGAAGAAGTAATATAATGAATAAAAAATCTAAGAGCTAGCTAGTTAATTATCTATTTAAAATTTAATTGATGGAGGAAAAAAGATGAGCGGGATTGCAAAAACTCCAGAACCACCTTATTACGCAGTGATTTTTGCTTCACAGAGAACTGAAGGTGATAAAGGTTATGGAATCATGTCGGAAAAAATGGTTGAGTTAGCTTCAAAGCAGAAGGGATTTTTAGGTGTAGAAAGTGCTCGTGATGAAGAATTAGGAATTACTGTTTCATATTGGGATTCTCTAGAATCAATAAAGGCTTGGAAAGATAATGCTGCACATAAAATAGCTCAAAATAATGGAAAAAAAGAATGGTACAAAAATTTCTCTCTTAGAATTTGTAAAGTGGAGAGACATAACTTTTTTGAAATGTAAAAAGAATTTGAAAGGAAATTAAAACTATGATTATTCGAAAACTAACTATTCAAGATGTTGAATCCTTTATTTCTTTTCGAGCAGAGGGTTTAGAAAATACACCAGAAGCCTTTGGTGAGAGTTTAAAAGAATTTAATCAAAAAAGTTTAGAAAGTATTAAATCAACTTTTCCTAATTCAAATACAAATTTTCTAGTTGGTATGTTTGATGAACAGAAGTTAGTTGGTGTAGTTGGTTTTTTTCAAAATAGATCAGAAAAAATGAAGCATAAAGCTGGAATATGGGGAATGTTTGTTACACCGAGCTTTCGAAAGAGAGGTATTGCAAGAAAGTTAATGGAATTTGCCATTGAAAAAGGGAAAGAAATTGTTGAGGTAAAACAAATTTCATTAGGGGTTGTTTCTACTAATATTGCTGCGAAAGAATTATATAAATCTTTAGGATTTGTGAGTTATGGAACGGAGCCACGAGCAATTTGTGTAGATGGTACATATTATGATGAAGATCATATGGTCATGATGATTTCGTAATGTTAGGTGTTTACCATTTGATAAAAATCCAGCATAAGCAGTATCGAAAATTAAGATTGATGAAGGAGCTATATGGCGAAATTATTATTAACCTCTAATGGTTTTTATACAGAGTCTATTAAAAATCAATTTTTAAAACTAATAAACGGCGAAACTAGCAACTTAAAAGTATCAATCATAACAACGGCTTCTCCACAAAAGGAAAATAATCGCTTTGCCCAAAAGGCACGGAATGATTTTTGGGAAATGGGTTTTCAAAAGATTGATTACTTGGATTTTGAATATGAAAATCCAGAATGGCTTGAACGAAGTGATGTAATCTATCTTAACGGTGGAAACCCGTTTAACTTACAATTTCATATGAAGAAAAGTGGAGCAGATGAAATTTTAAGGAAGAAAGCGAAACAGAATGTTATCATTGTTGGTGTAAGTGCTGGTTCTATTATACTTGGACCGAATATTGATATTGTTCATCACTTTACACCTCAGTTGAATACAGTAAATCTTAAGGATTTTAGAGCATTAGGAATAACTGATAAAGTTGTTTTCCCTCATTATGATAGAGAAGATCTGTTTATTGACAGCAAGGGTAAGTCAATTGAGGACAGAATAAAAGATTTTGAAATCCTGAATCATTGCACAGTCCATAGAATGGCAGATGAAGGATTTATGTTAATTGAATAAGTATTAAGTATTAAAAAAGCAATCAAAAACATATCTAGTTCTTGATTGCTTTTATATTAATTTATTTTTGATATTCCCACTAAAAATTATTTGTTCATTAATAAAACAAGTTTACCAATGTTTAAGTTATTCTCCATTCGTTCATGCGCTTTGTTCACTTCTTCTAAGCTCCATGTTGAATCCATAACAGGTTTTAATGAACCATTTTCAAAAAGTGGAATCGCAAATTTCGAAAAATGTTCAGTAAGCTCTATTTTTCGTTCTACTGATAATGAACGTAGTGTGCTTCCGATTAACTGTATTCGGCGGAACATAAGTGTAGATATGTTGAAATCTTGTATTATACTACCACCTAATGTTGCAATCAAAATGATTTTGCCATCATTACTAATACTATTTAAGTTTTTTTCGTAGTAAGAAGCTCCAACAAAATCTAAAATGAGGTTTACACCTTTTCCATTCGTAATATTGTTAACTTCTTCATCAAAAGATTGTTCTTTGTAATTAATGACATAATTTGCTCCAAGATTTAGACAAGCTTCTACTTTTTCTTTCGTTCCAACTGTAACAATTGAAGTTGCGCCGATCGCTTTAACTAACTGAATAGCTGCAGTTCCAACACCACTAGCCCCAGCATGAATTAATACAGTTTCAGCAGGTTTTAGATTACCTAAATCAAATAAATTTAAATAAGCAGTTAAAAAAACTTCTGGAATCGCAGCTGCTTCTTTGAAAGATAGATTATCAGGAATCTTCATGGCCATTTTTGCAGGAATACTTACTTTCTCTGCATAACCACCTCCTGCAAGAAGTGAAAAAACACGATCTCCATATTTCCATCCAGAAACATTTTCCCCGATTTCTTCAACAACTCCAGCCATTTCTAATCCTAAAATAGGAGAGGCACCTTTTGGGACAGGGTACTTACCATATTTTTGTATGACATCAGCACGGTTGATTGCTGTCGCTTGAACTCTTATGATTAAATCGTCTGCACCTAAAACGGGATCTTCCCAATTTCCTACGTATAATTGTTTTGTATCTTCGTTGATTAATATAGCTTTCATGACATTACCTACTTTCTATTAACGGCTAATTAAAAATTTGATACTCCTATACTAACAATAAACAAAATGAATGACACCATTAGTAAACCGTATGTAACTTGTTTAGAATAGGGACGCATTGTTTTAGACCGGAACCAACCGGTAAATTGTAATTTATTTCGATAAAGAACAATAATAAGGAGATAAGCTGAAATGAAATTTGAAATTGGTTCGAATGAGGATAAATGAAATATTTTTATAATGTCTTTTTCAATATAGCCAATTACCATGAATCCAATAAAAAGGACAAGAATTACTCTTATATATTCAAAAAATAACCCGACTATTTTCATTGTATTTCACCTCCAAGTGATTTTATTTAAGTATACAAGAAATAATCTTAATATTACATAAGTTACAGATTGTTTTTCATCTTAACAGCTTTTCACTATAATAAAGAAAACAAAACATTACACGGAGAAAATGGAATAAATGAAGAATCAAAATATAAATGCAATCATTGAAGAATGGCAAATCGCTTTAGAGTCTGAAAAAGACTTTTTAAAATACAATGGTGGAACTAAACATATTTTAGTCAATGGAACACCTTTATATGAATTAGGGAAGAACACAGTCTGTCTGTTCACTCTTTACTCTGAATTGTTTGTTTCAGAAGGAACTCCGGTTAGAGTTAAAATTGGAACAGTAGATTATCAAGGAGAAGTTCTTTCTCTAAAAGGCTTGCAAATTGAAATAAAAATAAATGAAACCTTTAAAACAAAGATTCCTTATGCGGAGCTTTACAGTGAACCATGGGAACTACTTGATCAGTTATGTGAAAGACTTGAGGAAATAAAAGATTATAGAAAAAAACTTGAACGTGTAAAAAGATTACTGAACGGAGATGCACCATGTAAGCATGTTTCAAAAATGAAAAAACGTTCTAAAAATGAATTATTATATCGATCATTTTATAATGCAACAACCTATCTATGGGGGCCGCCTGGTACTGGTAAATCTTATAATTTAACAAAATTAATTATTAGTCATTATAAAAATAATAAATCTGTTCTTGTCTTAGCTCATTCCAATGCAGCAGTGGACGTTCTAATGAAAAATATTGTAAAGGAATTAGAAGAGAAGAATGAGTGGGTACCAGGAGACATACTGAGATATGGGTACACAAAAGATGAAGTACTCCTACAACATGATAGTATTCTTGCTTCGAAATATGTTGAACAATCGGATTCCTCAATGGATGAATTAGATAATTTGGTAGACAGAAAAGATTCTATGCTAAGTAGGGCAAAAAGAGGTACAGCATCTAAAGGTGATTTAAACGAGTTACGAAAACTTCAAAGTCAATTGTCAAAAATGAGACAACAATCAAGAGAAAATGAAAAAGACCTTGTTGATGAAGCGAAAGTAATTGGTACGACTCTTTCAAAAAGTGCGTCTGATTCATTACTTTACAATCGTCAATTCGATTTAATTATCGTCGATGAAATTAGTATGGCATATGTTCCCCAGTTAGCTTTCGCAGCAAGTTTAGGGAAAAGAATTGTAGTATGTGGAGATTTTAAACAGTTACCACCAGTAGCTGTATCATATCGAAATCCTTTAGTTAAAAAGTGGCTTCAAGAAGATTTATTTCATCATGTAGGAATAGCTGACTTGATAAAAAGAGGAGAAGTACATCCGAATCTATATATTCTTCAAGAACAAAGACGAATGCATCCATCAATCTCTTCATTTACGAATAAATATATTTATCAAAATTTAGTGTTTGACCATCAATCAGTTACTAAAAATCAAATGATCGCAAATCATAAACCATTTGCTGGTGAAGCCTCTGTATTAGTGAATACAAACTTGTTCCAATCATGTGCACTTAAGGATGAATCAACAAAATCGAGATATAATCTAACTTCTGCTATACTATCAATTCAAATGGTACTATCAGCAATTGTAAATGGTGTTCAATCAATTGGAATCGTTACTCCATATCGAGCGCAAGCAAAATTATTGTCAGATCTTCATAAAGAAATTGTTGGTCGGACGAAATACAAAGAATTACCAATTCAAATTGCAACTGTCCATCGATTTCAAGGCGCTGAATGTGATGTGTTATTTTTTGATACAGTTGATACCTATCCACAATACTCAGTTGGGAGACTTCTTACTGACGAAAAAAGTGAGCGGTTGATTAATGTAGCCATAACAAGATCGAAAGGGAAATTTGTTAATTTATCCGATCTGTCTTTTTTTAATCGCAAGCTAAATAATAAAACTACACTTTCAAAATTAATAAACCACCAAATGGAACAGTCACATGTTGCAGAGCAAAAAGACTTTCAACACATTTTTAAGAAAAATATTTCAAAAAGACTACAGTGGTTTATAAATGATGAGCGTAATGAACCTAGCGAATTAATAGATGATATAAAGGCTGCTACAAAAAGAGTTATCATTTGTATGCCGAATTTATCAGAAATGACGTCAGCTTTACGTAAAATAGTCAATGAATTAACAGTAAAAATTACTTTTGTAAGTTGTTCATTATTTGATAATCAGAAAAACTTCAAATTTATTCAGTTAGAACAAGTTCAACCAATGATCATTATTGATGATGAATATTTATGGATTGGGGCTCCGTTTTCAAAACACTCTAGAAACCAGTCGATGTATTTATGTAGATTGCAGGGACAAAAAACAATTCAAACACTTAAAGGGTATATGGGATTGTAATATGTGATTAACACTTTTTTTATCAATCAAGTAGTGACAAGAATTGCCCATGCATACAATTAGTAAAAAGGGCAGGTGTTTGATGAAAAATGGTTGATCGTTCTATGTTTAAAGATGTTGCGTTGCCATGTGCATATATTGATTGGAATGCGTTTGAACAAAATGTAAAATCCATTGCATCTAAATCAAACGGTAAAAAAATTCGAATTGCCACAAAGTCCATACGATGTATAAAAGTTCTAAAATATATTCTAAATAGCGACAAATGTTTTCATGGTCTGATGTGTTTTAACCCACATGAGGCCGTTTTATTAGCTGAAAATGGCTTTGATGATATCTTAATGGGCTATCCAACTATGGATGAGAAGGGAATCAATTCATTAATCCATCAAATTAAAAAAGGTAAATTAATCACGTTTATGGTAGATTCGATTGAACAAATCAATTTACTTGAACAGATTGGAGCAAAAAACGATATTATTTTTTCGGTCTGTCTAGATATTGATATGAGTTATGACGTTTTTGGGTTTCATTTTGGTGTTAGAAGGTCGCCATTAAAAACAATTAAGGACATTATTCCATTGTTAACATTTTTATTAACAAAATTAAATGTGAAATTAGATGGATTAATGGGATATGAAGCACAAATTGCTGGCGTAGGGGATAAAGTTAAGAGTAAATTATTTTCAAATTTAGTTATTCGTTTATTAAAGAAAAAATCAATAAATGAATATATAAAACGAAGAAAAGAAATTGTAAGACATATTGAAAAAGATGGTTTTAAACTTCGGTTTATTAATGGAGGAGGAACGGGGAGTTTACATATTACTTCATTAGAAGAAAAAGTGAGTGAGGTGACGGTAGGCTCTGGCTTTTTTTCGCCTACTTTATTTGACCACTATCTGTATTTTCAATATGAGCCTGCTATTGGTTTTGCACTTCCAATTGTTCGAACACCAAAAAAACATTATTATACCTGCACTAGTGGTGGATTCATTGCTTCAGGATCTGTAGGGAAGGAGAAACTGCCTACACCTTTTTCTCCAGAAAAATGTAAACTTCTTCAAGTAGAAGGTGCAGGGGAAGTACAAACACCAATTTATTATAAGGGTAAAGAGAAGTTGGAAATTGGAGATGCAATTCTTTTCAGGCCAAGTAAATCCGGTGAAATCGCAGAAAGATTTTCATTTTTTTATATCATTAAAGATAATAAGATTATTGATCAATATCCAACATACCGTGGAGATGGGGGATGCTATTTATGAATCAAAGTCTAGTAAAAAATTGGTCTGAAAGTGTCTCGTTTTCCCCGAAAGAAATACTCTATCCAAATTCAATACATGAAATAGTTGAAATCGTAAAATTAGCAAATGAGCAAAATAGAAAAATCCGGATGATGGGTTCGAAACATTCCTTCTCACCACTTATTACTTCAACTGATCTCCTCATATCATTAGACCGCTTACAAGGATTAATCAATATTGATAAAGTAAAACAGATTGCAGAGATTTGGGCTGGTACGAAATTATCGACACTTGGAAACGAACTAGCAAAACAAGGGTACGCTCAAGAAAATTTAGGAGATATTAATGTACAATCTTTGGCGGGGGCATTATTGACTGGTACGCATGGCACAGGCAATAATTTTGGAATTTTATCAACTCAGCTGGAAGAAGTTACTGTTATATTAGGGACAGGGGAGTTAGTAACTTGTTCACGCGAAATAAATTCCGATTTATTTCATGCGATTGGTGTTTCATTCGGTTTATTAGGAATCGTTGTGAAAATGAAAATCAGAGTAATTCCTCTTGCAACGTACGAATATAAGAGTAAAAGAATAATAGTTGAAGAATTAAAAAACAATCTAGAAGAATTGAAAACGATAAATAAACATTTTGAATTTTATTTATTTCCGTATGCAAAGGAAATTCAAATAAAAACAATGAATATGACTCTAAAAGAATCAAAATCATTAAAATGGGAAAAGTGGAAAATCAGTACGTTAGAAAATAATCTATTTTTCTTAATGAGTGAAATGGTTAGACTATTTCCTAAGCTTAGCAGAATAGTTAGTAGAATTTCTGCAAAAAGTGTTCCGAATTCAATAATGATTGGTTATAGTCACGAGTTATTTTCAACAGAACGGAAAGTAAAATTCAATGAAATGGAATATAACATTCCAAAAGAATATATGGTTGAGGCATTTACTAGAATAATAGATGTAATCGAAAAACAAAAATACAAGTTCATTTTCCAATTGAATGTCGATTTGTTAAAGGTGATCATTTTTGGTTAAGTCCAGCAAATGGAAGAGATTCTGCTTACATTGCAGTACATATGTTTAAAGGAATGCCTTACGAACATTATTTTAAAGAAGTAGAAAATATTCTTCAGGAATATGAAGGTAGACCTCATTGGGGAAAAATGCATACTTTATCTTTTCAAAAAGTTCAAAAAATTTATCCTAAAATAGGTGATTTCTTAAAGATTCGAGAAAAAGTAGATCCTAATCAACTATTTGTAAATGACTATTTTTACGAATTATTTCAACTAAATTATGCGAATCAAAAAAACTAAAGTCCTATTTGGGACTATTTTTTATGCCTTAGAAGTCGATACGTAGTAGAAGATAGTTAGGTGCATTTAGACTATTTTTAAAGTGGAAAATGATCGAAATCTCATAAATTATTAGAAAAAATTAATAAAAGATATTGAAAATCATTCTCATCTATATTATCATGCTTAATGAGAATGATTTTCGTTATTAATACGAAATGTAAATAAATACATAGAAACACCTTTGGAGGATTAGGTATTATGAAAAAACATGCGAAATTGGTTACAATGACGATCGCTACAAGCTTAATAGTTGTAGGATGTTCAACTAAAACAGAAACAAAAAGTACAGTAGAGAATAAAAATAACGCTCAAAATGCTGTTCATTTAGATTCAGAGATTACTAGTTATCGGGAATACGTTGTTTCTCAATCTGAAGAATTCATTTCAAGTACCCAAAAATTCGTAGATGCAATCAATAGTGGAAATATCAATGAAGCGAAGCGATTATATCCTATAAGCCGTTCATATTATGAAAGAATCGAACCAATAGCTGAATCATTTGGTGATTTAGATCCTAAAATTGATGCGCGAGAAGGGGATGTTCCTGCAAATGAATGGTCAGGTTTCCATAAAATTGAACAAACTTTATGGGTTAATAACACCACGAAAGGTCTTGAAAAGGTAACTGAACAATTAATGTCAGACGCTAAGTACTTACGAGCGAAAGTAGAAACTGCTAAAATAGATCCTATTTTATTTGTAACGGGACCTGTTGAATTATTAAATGAAGTATCAACTTCAAAAGTATCAGGAGAAGAGGAACGCTATTCACATACTGATTTAGCCGACTTTGCAGCTAATGTTGAAGGCTCAGAAAAAATTGCACAGCTTTTAATGCCAAAAATTAAAGAAAAAAATCTTAAATTAGGATCTACCATCGAAACTCGTTTTCATGAGTTAATGTCAAATTTAAACAAATATAAACGTGGTGATCAATACGTTTCATATACAGAGTTAAAAAAGGATGAAGTAAAGAAGTTATCTCAACAAGTTGATGCATTGGCCGAACCAATTTCAAAAATTGGTACAACTCTTGGGGTGAATTAATATGTCAAAGCTTGAAAATAGTAAAGTTAGTAGAAGGGATGCTTTGAAGCTTTTCGGTGTTGGTAGTGCAGGATTAATAATAGGAGCAACTGGTTTAAATCGTGCAAATGAGAAAGTATCAGGTTTGTTTGGTGCTAATCGAGCGGAAGCAGAAGAAATATTACCTTTTTACGGAAAGCATCAACAAGGTATTATTACACCTGCTCAGGATTTTATCTATTTAGCATCATTTAATTTAGAAACTAAAGATATACAAGAAGTAAAAAATTTATTCAAAGAGTGGACAAAAGCATCTCTGGCGATGAGTGAAGGGAAAGAAATTGGTAATACATCACCCTTACTTTCATCTCCCCCAGATGATACTGGTGAGGCAATCGGTTTAAATCCGATGAAAATTTCGTTTACATTTGGAGTAGGTCCTCAGTTTTTTGAAGATTTATCTATTCAACATAAAAAACCATCTAGTTTAAAAAACTTACCATATTTTCCAGGAGATGACTTAAAAGAAGAATGGAATGATGGTAGTATCGTTGTTCAAGTTTGTGCAAACGACCAACAAGTAGCATTTCATGGAATAAGAAACTTGATTCGAATAGGACGTGGAACGGTATCATTAAAATGGATACAACACGGATTCCAACGTTCAGCTAAATCTGATCCGAGTGGAAGTACACCAAGAAATTTAATGGGATTTAAAGATGGGACAGGGAATCCAGATGTTAAAAATGATCAATTAATGAATGAACAGGTTTGGGTTCAAAATGGTGACGGGCCAAATTGGTTAACAGGAGGATCTTATTTAATTGCAAGAAGAATAAAAATTCGTGTTGAAGAATGGGATCGAAGTGCGTTAAAAGATCAAGAACATACCTTTGGAAGGCACCGTATTTCTGGTGCACCTATAGGTGAAAAAGATGAGTTTACAAACCTAGATTTAAAGAAAAAGGATATCAACGGACAACCAATGATTCCAAGGGATTCGCATACTGCACTTGCTCATGGTGATGGGAAAATGAGAATATTACGTCGTTCGTATTCTTATACGGATGGTTTAGATAATCAAACTGGGAAAATCGATGCAGGTCTTCTGTTTGTAAGTTTTCAACGAGATCCATTAAAGCAATTTGTTCCTATGCAAAATAGGCTTGCCCAAATGGATAAATTAAATGAGTACATAGTTCATAACGGTAGTGCAATTTTTGCATGTTTTCCTGGAGTGAAAAAGGGAAGCTATATTGGAGAAGGATTGATTTAGGGGTGGTTTAAATGAAAAAAATAATAACAACTTTCATACTATGTTTATTGATCTATTTCTCAGGTACTCCAATCCATTCAATTTTTGCAGAATCAAAGGAACAACAGGATGTGCTTTCATATATTGGAGATGCTTTAACTGAGTCAAAACAAGGGAATCTATCTAAAGTTGAACAAGACTTACTTTCAATTCAAATCATCATTAAAAATCAACCAAAAACAAAAAATCTACAGAAAGTAGTTTCGAAAAGTATAGATGCACTTCATCATAATAAAATCGATGATGTTAATTATGATCTTCGTTTGATTGCAACTGAAACTGAGAAATGGATAAGTAAAACGACTGATAAGAAACAAGTTGATTCGAATAAAATTTATTTTTTAACTTCAGATGTAAATTCAATTCTTTCTTATTCAAAAGTAGGAAATTGGGATGGCGCAAAGGCAGCTTATAAACAATTTGAACATCATTGGTATACTGTCGAAAACAGTATTCGAAGTGCAAATATTGGGCTATATGGTAGTATCGAATCGAAAATGTTGACTGCGCGAGCTAGTTTATTTACTGATAAACCAGTTTACCAAAACGTTCAAACATCATTTATATCATTAAAAAATGCATTTGTTAAACCTGATCAAGTAGTCAATGGTTCAAAAAATGTATCACTTACAAAGTCAATTGAAATAATAAATCGTACATTAGAGAGCATACAGCAAAATAAAAGAGTAGAAGCATTGCAATCATTTAAAGAATTCGTTGAAGACTGGCCGTATGTTGAGGGAGAAGTACAGAGTCATTCGATGGAACTGTATCATCAGATTGAAAATGATACAACTGTTGCAATGAGCCAGCTCTCTAATCCAGCTAAATTAATTGAAGCGAAAAAGACAATTAAAGCATTACTAAGTAACTTAAATAAAGCATCAGAG
Source organism: Gottfriedia endophytica (assembly GCF_017814275.1). GTDB lineage: Bacteria > Bacillota > Bacilli > Bacillales > Bacillaceae_G > Gottfriedia > Gottfriedia endophytica. The sequence goes on along the minus strand of NZ_JAGIYQ010000007.1, from coordinate 70,423 downwards.
AAGGCTTCTTATAGTATGATTGATGCAGGTACAATTGTGTTTCGTGAAGGTTTAGAAGCACTGATTATTATAGCTGCATTATTGGCCATTGCTACCAAAAATAAAAATCAATCAGCAAAAAAATGGATATTTTTAGGTGGAATATTCGGGATAATTGCTAGTTTACTAGCTGGATTAGCATTTAAGTTTTTCCTATCAAAAGTGTCTGCAGGACTAAGTAATCAATTAATTGAAGGAATTTCAGGATTAGTTGCAGTAGTATTTATGATTACAGTTGGTATTTGGCTTCATAACCAATCTAGACAAAAAGAGTACGGAAAAACAATGACGGCTAAAGCTGAGACGGCAATTGCAAATGGTGGAATAGTAACTCTTAGTCTTTTATCATTCTTCTCTGTTTTTAGAGAAGGCGCTGAAACTGTTGTTTTCTATATTGGAATGAGCTCCTCTATTCAACTTAGTCAATTAATACTTGGTTTCCTAGCGGGAGTACTACTTCTTGGAATCATTGGGTTCTTTATTTTAAAAGGAAGTTATAAGATTCCTTTAAAACCATTTTTCCTAATAGCAAGTCTATGTATTTATTATTTAACATTCAAATTTATAGGGCAAAGTGTTCACTCATTACAAGCCATTAATATGATGCCAAGTCATTATGTTAATTTTGTACCTGTAGTTTCTAAAATTGGATTGTATCCTTCTTTAGAAAGTGTTATACCTCAACTTTTGTTAGTCCTATTTGTTATGTATTTTCAATTTAAGAAAGACAAAAAAGACAATAATCTCAATCTAACTGTTTAATAAACTTAAATATTACTTTGGTTTTAATGACTAATTATAAAAAACAAGGTACTTTGTAAAATTAAGACAAGTGATTGTACGTTCTTGTTATAAGTATAGTAAAGTATCTTTAATGTTACACATTATATTGAATTAATCCATCACTTATATATGAACTGCACCCAAATTGTTAGACACAGTCTAACAATTGAAGGTGCATTTTTTTATGGCTAAATTCTCTTCAAAAGTAAATACGAGCAGTAAGAAAGTATTTAGATGGTAATGAAGATGGAGAAACAATAGCTAAATCTATTATTTTGGATGTGTTTTTTGACAGATTTCACAGTCAAAGAAGTCGCAGATCTATTGATTCAACTAATGGTCAGTATATTTTATTAAGGAATATACTTAAACCAAAAATACTCTTTATAATTGAGGTGTTTTAGATGGATTTTATACCTTACAATTAAAGACGTATGGATATATCTTGAAAAGAAACGGAGTAATAAGTAATGTTAAATAAATTAATAGATTCTATTTCAGTACGTATATCAGGGTTAAAAAAATTTGATATACACTTAAAAGATTTTTTTCCACTAAAAGAACATGACTTTAAAGAATACAAAGGGAAATATATATCAAAACAAGACAAGTTTTCTTTCATTACTCTTACTGAGAACATGAAAAGAATTAATTTTAACGGAGAAGATTCAATATTACAAAACCGTACTTTTATTGATGACAGTGGTACTATTATTTTTTTAGACGACATTGTTTTTGGCTATCACGACGAGGTAGTTTTTGAATATAGTCGTACAAGAAATCGTAGCCAAACGGTTTATCCTGAACCAATGGCTTATTTAGATATATATAATAAAGGTAAATATCCAAACGGGGTCTTTGTTTTCAAATCTTTTCAAGAATTTTCTATGAATGGAAAAGTTAGCCTTTGTTTGCTGGTAACAAAAAAATTTTACTCAGGGTTATGGTTGCAAAGAATTGAGAGATTGTACCTTGTAGAAGGGAAAGGGATGGTAAAATATGAAGAGGAATCCTTTTATCCAAATAAATTTAATATCTCTTATGAATTGTCTCAGAACGATAGTGGATATAAAATGATTAGTCACGATTCATTAGGATACTTTTTATACAATCCAAACTCTAACCAATTATCAGGGAGTATTTCTTGTGCGTCTAACCATTCGGTTACTCTACTCATCGAAACTGAGGGAGAATTGAATGATAGAATATTTGAAAGGTCTGGGGCTATGATAGAAAAGTTTGTTGATTTGGAAAAAATCTTAAAGCAACAAATAGCTGAAGAATTTTTGAATACATATAATGATTCCTGGAATGAAGGTGATGATATTACCTCAATAGACTTTGCAGAGTTGATTAGACTAAACACCATTTTTGTAATTAAGGATGGGGAAATTGAGGCTTACTTCGACACTGGAGAACTATTTGATGGACATGCAATCATAGCAACCTTTGATGAAGAGATGAATTTAGATTCAGTTGATATAATTAATTGGTAACTATTTATAAAGATTTAGTTATATTTTTTTGAGAGTAGAAAGAAAAGAGTAGTGAACATAGTGCTTATGCAAGTAACGCTTGCCTTAGTTAAATATGGTATAAAAATATTGTTGTAGTAAATGTGGCCATTTGTAGTACAAAAAAGGATAGAAATAGCAGGAATACTTCTGTTTTTCTATCCTTTTTCTAACAGTATAATTTGTGATATTATTTAAAACCATCTACTTACAAATAATTTAAATTATTTGCTAGACTTTTAAATAAAGGAGCATCCTTGTTTTTTATAAGTTAGTGTGATAAAACTCCTTTTCGTATTTAAAATTTCACAGTTTCATTAATGAATTTTCCGATATATAAAGATTGAGGTCTGTATAAAGTATTGTCTTCTGCCTGTTCAATGACATGTGATGTCCAACCTACTATTCTACTAGCTGTAAACGTTGGTGTGAAAAGGGAAGGATCTAAATTTATTGATTTCATAATTGCAGCGGCATAAAATTCAACATTCGTATAAAGCTTTCTACCTGGTTTATATTCTTCTAATAACCTAATCGCACATTTTTCAACCTCTACTGCCAAATCTAACCATTTATCTTCACCGATTAACTTTAATAACGTTTGCTTTAACGCGATACTTCTAGGGTCGTGTGTTATATAAACACGATGACCGAATCCCATTAATTTTTCTTTTTGATTTAATTTATTTCGAATGACTTTTTCGGTGTCTCCGTCTGATGATATCTCATTTAAAAGATCAATGACCCCAGAAGGAGCCCCACCATGAAGCGGGCCTTTCATCGTACCGATAGCAGAAGTGATAGCAGAAACTAGATCAGATTCTGTAGAAGCAGTTACTCTTGCAGAAAAGGTTGAAGCATTCATTCCATGCTCCAAAGTTAAAATCATATAACTTTCAAGTGACGTTACTTGAGCACTTTGGGGTTCAGTTCCATTTAACATGTAAAGGTAGTTCTCAACATGATTCAAATTATCTCGAGGTGGAACAAAAGGCTTTCCATCTAATTTTCTTTTTCTATATGCAATAATGGTCGGGATGATTGCTGTTAATTTGATGGCTTGAGAAATTGTTGGTTTCCAACTATATTCTGATGTTCCTTCTGAAGAGATAATAGTTCTTAAAACACTCATCATTTCCATGTTGGTCGGTAAGTTATTTAATATCTCAATTTGATAAGGAGTAAGATGGCGGTTTTTTTGGAGTTCTTCTTTTAAAATTTTTAGTTCAACGTCATTTGGAAATTGACCATACCATAATAAATAAGCAACCTCTTCAAAACAATATTTGTTAGCTAAATCATTGATTTCATATCCTCGATAAACAAGCCTTCCGTTATCTCCATCAATAAAACTGATCGATGTTTCTGTTGCAACAATCCCTTTTAATCCCTTTTGCATATCAACATCTCCTTTTCATTATCTACTATTAGTGTATACAATAAACAATATTAAGAAAATTAAATCTTTTTGAAGAATGTAATTAAAAATATTAATAAGGGAGTGTAAATATGGAATTTAGTTGGCTTAACACTTTTATTACTGCAGCAGAATGTGAAAATTTTAGAAGAACAGCGGAAATTTTATATATTTCTCAGCCAACCGTTACTGTACATATTCAACTTCTAGAAAAGGAAATTGGCTCTATTCTTTTTCAACGCGATGGAAAAAGGATCAAGTTGACTGAAGAGGGCAAAAGATATCTCGCACATGCTAAAGAGCTGATAAAGGTTTATCAGCGGGGTTTAGAGGATATGAAATCACTTAGTCAAGGGTATTCATCAAAGCTTTCCATCGCGATTTCACCTTTAATAGCTGATACCATCTTACCTGCAGTGATAAAAAGATATTTAAGCAAAAATCCAGACGTAGAAATAAATGTAAAGATTATTGAATCAAACGATATGGAAAAATCTGTCCTAAATGAAGAAGTGGATCTAGGTTTATCTTGTTTAAATAGTACAAACCATGATCTATCTTGCAGACCTTTATATCAAGATAAAGTGGTCTTGGTGTCGGCGCATGACGGAAGAGACTTCGAATCTGGGCCACCTTTGGATGAAGAAGAGGTTTTAAATAATAACTACTTGCTTACACATAATCACCCTGGTTATTGGGATTTGTTACTTAAGAGAATAAAAAGCGTATATCCATCTTTAAGAATGATGAAAGTATCACAAGTGCATATCACAAAGAGGTTTATTAGAGAAGGGCTGGGTGTTTCATTTTTACCAATTTCAACTGTCCGCAGGGAGTTGTTGGAAGGTAGTTTACTTGAAGTAAACTGTCACTCTATTAGTCTACCTGATGCAAATACGTATGCCATTATGAAATATGAACACTCAAGACAAAATGAATTTTTAGATTTCATTTCAAAATTCCGCTTTTAAAGAAGTTTCTACAAACTAATCGTCAAATTTAAAGCATATAATTTGAGCTCCTTTATTATGTAGAATATACTTATAATAAATTTTATCAAATAATCTTAATAATAATTTAATTATATAAACAACATACGTAAAGGAGAATAGAGATGATCGAGAAAGCAACTTTTGCAGGGGGATGTTTCTGGTGCATGGTTACACCATTTGAAGACTTACCAGGTATTCAAGGAATTGTTTCTGGTTATATGGGGGGACATATAGAAAATCCTACTTACGAACAAGTAAAAAAAGGAACAACGGGCCATTATGAAGTGGTACAAATAACATTTGATTCAGATTTATTTCCATATGTAAAGTTACTACAATTATTCTGGCCGCAAATTGATCCGACTGATTCAGAAGGGCAGTTTCAAGATCGAGGCCCACAATATAGAGCTGCCATTTTTTATCACACGGATGAACAAAAACAATTAGCAATTCAGTCAAAGCAAGAATTAATCGATAGTAAAGTATTTAAGAAACCAATCGTGACTGAAATATTGAACGCTTCTACATTTTATCTAGCTGAGGAGTATCATCAAGATTATCACAAAAAAAATCCAAAGCATTATAAAGAAGATCGAGCGATGTCTGGTCGAGATGAGTTTATAGAGGCTAATTGGAATAATAGAAACGGTAAATAGTCTTATCTAAAGGCTACCAAGAAAATAACATTTTAAAAGATTCATTTTAGGTGAAATACCTTATTTTCATGTGCCATGGTGCGAATATTATGGGCATAGATGTCTCTTTTCTAAAAGCTTGTTGCTTTTGAGATTATTAAATTTAAAGACAGAAGTTGATTACAATGGAAGGTGCGAGACTCCTGTGGGATTAGCGGGAAGGCTGAGACCCCGCAGGCTTGCCGAGGAGGCTCAGCTCACGCCCCACGGAAAGGGAGCAACCTGGAATTGTAATCAACTAACGCATTCTTAAATAGCAACAAAGTTTACGAAAACAGTTTATCGAAATAATATAATTTTATCAATTTACGCATCTTTGTATTAAACTTATATAACGGAGCTCATTTTCGAGCTTCTTTATTTTTGAAAAAGGGGGAGCTTTATGCAAAAACAAACAAAAATTAAATTGGCAACATTAGGCTTACTATTAGCAGTCTTTTTAGCAGCAATTGAAGGAACAATTATTACAACAGCTACTCCTACAATCACAACAGATTTATCAGGTGTAGAATTAATGAGTTGGATCTTCGCCTCATATATGCTTGCGATGACAGTTACTTCACCGATTTATGGGAAATTATCTGATTTATTTGGTCGGAAAAATTTATTATTATTTGGTATCATTCTATTTATTTTAGGTTCAGCACTTTGTGGATTTGCACAAAATATGGAACAATTAATTATATTTAGGGCAATTCAAGGTTTAGGAGCTGGAGCCGCACTTCCATTAACCATGACCGTTATTGGTGATCTTTATCAATTTAATGAACGTGCGAAGGTACAAGGATTTATTAGTGCAGTGTGGGCAATTTCAAGTGTTATTGGACCACTTGTAGGTGGATTTTTTGTCGACTTTTTATCATGGAGACTAATTTTCTTTATTAATATACCTTTTGGGTTAGTATCTTGTTATCTTTTAATTAAATACCTTGATGAGACAATTGTAAAAAGTAAGAAGATCTCAATTGACTATTTAGGTGCACTTATTTTTGTTCTGAGTACATCCTCAATACTATACGCATTAGTAATTGGGGGAGATAGTCAAGATTGGTTTTCCAAAAAAATGATTTCACTTTATGTATTTTCAGCAATTTCATTTATTCTTTTTATAATAGTGGAATTTAAAGCAAAAGAACCTTTATTGCCACTATCATTATTTAAAAATCGTAATTTAGTTGTAGCCTATGGTGCAATGGTATTTGCAAACGCACTATTAATTGGGGTTGAAGTTTTTCTTCCTGTTTATAATCAAAGTGCATTAGGTAAGACAGCTACTACATCAGGTTTAACTCTTATCCCATTAACATTTAGTTGGACAATTGGGTCTTTCTTATCTGGTCGTTTATTAGCAAAGTATCATGCTAGAACCATTATTAGTATCGGTACATTCCTATGTTTAATTAGTTCAATTGGTACGTATGCATTTTTACTAAATTATCAATATAGTATTTATTTATTGAATGCTGTTTTAGGATTAGGGTGTGGAATGTCTTTTCCACTTTATATGATTATCATTCAATCATCTGTTGTAAAAAAACAACGTGGTATTGCAACTGCTGCAAATTCATTTTTAAGTACCTTTGCACAAACGTTAGGTGTATCAGTACTAGGTACAATCTTTACAATCAAAACATCTTCTTATTTAAATGGTAAAAAATTAATCTTAAATGAACACTCAATGAAAAACATGCCAAATGTTGATCTACACTCAATTCAAAACGCAGTTTCAAATAGTTATCATTTCTTAACTTTATTTGGTGTCTTATTTGCATTTATCACTTTCCTATTAGTTCTATTTTTACCAAAAAGTAATTTTGAGGAAAAGTCAGAAAGTGTAGCGTAGAAAAGAGCTTAAAAATAAGAAGATTCTCTAGAGAGAGTAGGAAAAATATGAATCAACATTACAAAGGAATTATCTATGCTTTTATAGCTTACTTACTTTGGGGAGTATTACCGATTTATTGGAAATTGGTCGAGTATGTTTCACCATTAGAAATTTTAGCACATCGGATTATTTGGTCATTTATTACGATAACATTTTTTGTCATTCTAAGTAAAAAGTGGAATAGTTTCATATCCTTATGTAAGGAATTACTTACTAATCGAAAAAAATTATTTGCTCTTATATTAGCAGCTCTGTTAATCAGTGGTAACTGGTTCATTTATATTTGGGCTGTGAATTCTAATCATATTATTGAGGCAAGTTTAGGTTATTACATTAATCCTTTAGTTAGTATATTGCTAGGGGTATTTGTATTAAAAGAAAGGTTATCAATTTGGCAATTAACAGCAGTAGTTATTGCATTTATTGGGGTAATTTATTTAACGGTCAACTTTGGTAAGTTTCCATTTATATCATTCTTGCTTGCAATTACATTTGCTCTATATGCGTTATTGAAAAAAATGATCAATTTAGATGCAACTTTTAGTTTGCTTTTAGAAACAGCAGTTGTTTTTCCAATTGCGTTAATCTATTTTGGAAAGTTAGCCGTAAGTGGGCATTCAGGATTTATAAATGGTAGTTTGATCGAAATTCCCTTATTAATAGGGGCTGGAATTGCAACGATTTTACCTCTATTATATTTTGGGAAAGCAGCGCAATTGATTCCTTTATCGTATATCGGAATTATGCAATATATTGCACCTACGATTAGTTTAATTATTGGAACTTTACTGTATCATGAAAAATTTACGAAAACACATCTAATTTCGTTTCTTTTTATATGGACAGCATGTATTCTTTTTGCATTTGCAAAAACAAAGACATTACAAAAACTTGAAATGCGTATTTTTCATAAAAAAGAAAATCAGAATCAAAGTGCATAAGTATGAGCATCCCAATGTGTTATGTATGTATCAATCGTTGTATTTACTATGTAAATAATATTGTTTTATAATGAAGTAAAAATTCGAGAGGTTGTTTGATATGGCAGTATCTAAAACAAATGCGATGAGAATACTGGATGCGAAAAAAATTCCTTATGAACTGTTTACTTATACGAATGATGATGGAAATATAGATGGAATTTCTGTTGCACAAAAGATTGGAAAAGACCATCGAATGGTATACAAAACTCTTGTAGCATCCGGACTATCAAAAAATCTATTTGTGTATATCATACCGGTGAGCGAAGAATTAGATTTAAAGAAAGCTGCAAAAGTAGCTAATGAAAAGAAGGTTGACCTAGTACCTGTAAAGGAAATTTTAAATCTTACTGGCTATATTCGTGGTGGTTGTTCTCCAGTTGGAATGAAAAAATTATATCCAACTTTTATTGATCAATCAGCGCAGGATATTCCGCAAATTATTGTCAGTGGAGGGAAAATTGGCATTCAATTACAAATTGAGGTAAGCCAATTAGTGAGTATAACGAATGCAAAGCTCGTAGAACTCATTAAATAAATAGGGAATAAGAGGTCAAATCGTGAATAATTTAGTTTTATATTTAATCATTATTAATTTAATTTCTTTATTTGTAATGGGACTCGATAAGTACCGTGCAAAACATGGAATGTGGAGAATTAGAGAGCGTACATTGTTCCTATTAGCAATAGTAGGTGGCTCTGTTGGATCAATTCTAGGTATGTACTTTTTTAGACATAAAACAAAACATGTAAAGTTTGTATTTGGATTTTGGTTTATCTTTCTAATTCAATGCGTTTTGTATTACTTCTATAGTAAAGGGACTTTTTAAACACTGTAGGATGATAAACTATTTAGTTTTGTGATGGGATTTATTTGAAAAATAAGATAAACGGATACTTCCTTATCTTTTACATAGAATAACATTACTGTGTAAAAGGAGGGATGATTATGGGACGCGGAAATGGTGGACGTAAAAATAATAGTAGTAAAAGACAACCAAACTACAAAGACCACTCTGATTTATCAGATACAAAACAAAGAAAAATTGAGGAAAAAAATAGTTAATTTTGTATTATAACAAAATAGACTACTTAAAGAGTAATTCTAGAGCTAATTCTATTCCATTAGATAGAATTAGCTCTTTTGACTTTACATAAATTAAACGTATACTGAAAGAAAAGAGGAAGCAAAAGTAATAAATGTAGTAGAGATGAAAAGCACAGGCAGAAATAAAGGTGGAATAGTAATGATAAATGAGATTTTTGGCAGAATTGAAGTACTCAAAGTAACTGAACTTGAAAATGAAAACATGACAATTTACTTCATTCAGAAAGATGAAGTAGAGGTTGCTGCAAATGACGTTGGTAGAAAAAATCCATGGAATGAAGAGTGGATCATTTTTGGGTTTGATGAAGAAACAGATGACCCAATTTTTTTAGATAAATTAACAGGGAACATATGTACAGCTTATGAATTTGAAGGTAAGTGGGAAAAGGTTGATCTTTATGAGAGTATCGGAGATTTATTCTCAGCATATGGTTTTTAATTGAGTAAACTTCAATTTAGACTTGTAAAATAAATTGCACCTCCATTGTTAAAATAAACTAACAATTGGAGGTGCAATTTTTATGACAACTCTTTAATTTGAAAAACCTTGTGTTTCTTTATTATATGGATTAACTAAATTATGCTTTTCTCTCCAAATGGAATTAAGAACAATTATAATTGAAATTGCACCGAAAATTAAAACCATATATTTTAATCCAATTGTATCCAAGAAAAAACCTGTACTAAGTAATACGATTTGCATCGCAACACGTTCAAACATACCTCTAAATGAGAAGAGTCGACCGTGATAAGATTTGTCTATGGATGTTTGATAAACGGTTGAAGCTACTGGGTAAAAGCACCCTACGCTTAAGCCGAATAAGGCAAATGAAAAAACTGACATCGAGGAGTATTTACTAAAGAATAATGATAAATGAGCAATTGCAGTTGTTGCTGTAAAGAAATACAAAAGATGATTTGGACGGAAATACTTTGTTAAATATTTAATAATAAATGCTCCAATCAAGAAACTTATACCTTCCGCAGTATATAAATAACCTTTAATAGACGCGCTGTGTTGTATATCACTAATTTTAATAACCATTAAATTAAAGCCACCGATAAAAAGTAAAGGCACAATATTTAAAATAATGACGTTAAATACAATCGGTGTGTTCTTGATAATTTTAAAGATTTCGGTAAAGTTCGTTTTCTCTTTTTCCTTTTTATTATCTGTTCTTTCAACACGTGTTTCATCTACATTAATAAAATATGTCATGACAAATAAAAATGCATATGCAATCATTGACATACCATAAATGTTTGTTAAGCTAGTCGCAACAACTAATATGCCACCAATCGACGTTCCTAAAATCCTTGCAATTGTAGCAACATTCATATGAATCCCATTTAATGTTAAAAGTTGTTCTTTTTTTACGATCAATGGAATTAATGCTTGTAATGCAGGAAAGTAGAAAGCAGCGGAGATTTGAAGAAATATTAAAAATACAATCATCAAGACAATACTATGATAATGTATTGCAAAAAACATAAAAATAACACTTAATACACGACCGAATCCGCTATACATTAACACTTTTTTCTTAGAATATTCATCTATCATTCTTCCTGCAATGGGACCTACGAACACTCCAGCAAGTAGCCCACAAAATAAAATAAATGACTTAAAAAAATCTGATGGGACATATCTTTGCATAAACTCTAAATTTCCAATTATTCCAAACCATAAACCAAGTCCTGCTCCAAATTCCCCAATAAGTACAATCCACACATTCCGATTTCTTAACATAGCTTTACCTCGATTTTTCATATATTTATTAATTTATAAGACTTATTATCATACAATTCAGATATTAAATCCATAAATATACTCTGAAAATACAGAAAATTCTTTAGGGAAGTAAATAATAACTGAATTTCAAGGAAAAGAGTTCGGAACTTCTTTATTACTAGAAGAGATGGAGAGTATGAATTTTAATGTAGAAAAATAAAATAAAATTGGAACAACCTTTTATAATCCAAAAGGTTTCTTCAATTATTATGCAACCATTAAAAAAAATCAGTTTTGTCTACTGATGTAATTAATAAAAAAAAGAGTATAAAACCTATCTGATTTTATACTCAATGAACATTTTTTAAAATATATCTTTTTACTAGATTTTTAATAATTCTTGTTTGATGAGATCAAAACTAGACTGTAATTCCACTTGGGATGAAAAAGTTGCTTGCGCCTGTGTAGCATTTCCGCCACCTTTTCCATTAAAGGAACTTATCGCATTTTTGAGTTCATTACCACAATGGAAATCTGATTTAGTGTTGCTCATAAGTAGCAATTTATTTTCACTTAAAGACATTAATAACAAGATACATTCTTTTTTTGCGTGAATTAAATTTGCTAGTTTTTGTAGATTTTTCATTGATTTATCTTCAAAGACAAACGTAACAACATTCCCATTATTATTATATATAATTTGATCTGCCTCGATTAATAAAACTTCTTCAGTTAATACTTCATTTTGTTTTTTCAATTGTTTAAGCTCTGATAATGTTGAATTGGTCTTTTCAATGATTAGATCGACATTTGTACTGTATAGAGAAGTAAAGGTAGAGATAATCTCGTTGGCCTTATGAAATTCTTGTAAAGCTCGTTTCCCGCATTTGAAATGTAGCCTCGTATTATTACGAACCTTTTCTGTTTTTAGTAATTTAATTAAACCAATTTCTCCAGTTCGAGACACATGTGTACCGCAACATGCAGAAATATCATTGTCTTTTATTTCTACAATACGAATATCTTCATCAACTTTAGGAAGCTTTCGTAGTGGAAGGGAAGATAGATCTTTCTTATCAATTATGTATGTTTTAATTTCAACATTATCATAAATTTTTTGATTAACACTTTTTTCTATGTCTAATAATTGTTGATTTGTAAGATTGTTTGTATTTAAGTCAATAGTAACGGTATCTTTTCCTAGGTGGAAACTAACTGTTTCAATATCAAATAGTTTAATTATGGTAGCTGAAAGTAAATGTTGCCCAGTATGATGTTGCATGTGGTCAAATCTACGTTCCCAGTCAATCTTACAGTCTACATTTGTTTGTAATGGTTTTCCTTCTAAAACATGGATTATTTTTGACTCTTTTTCAAATACATCAACCACATTAATGCCATCAATTTGGCCTATATCAAAAGGTTGTCCGCCACCTTCAGGATAAAAAGCTGTTTCTTCTAATTGGATATGATATTTTCCATCAACCTCAGTCATTTCAACTAGTTTTGTTTTCCACTCTGAAACATTTGGTGAATCATAATACAATTTTCTTGTCATATCCTTCAATCCCTTCATTTAGTACTGTTTAACATTATACAAGTTGATGAATGGGGATGTACATTAAATAGGTGGTGAATTTCCAAATTTAGGTTCACAAATTGAGTTGACAAATAATACCATAGGATATAGCATTTAGTTAATTAACTAAATGATGAATGGTAGAGGTGATTTCCTTGAATGAAGCATTTAAAGCCTTATCAGACCCCACGCGAAGAAAAATTTTACAGTTGTTGAAAGAGAGGAATTTATCTGCCGGAGAAATTTCGGATCATTTTAATATGTCAAAACCAAGTATTTCTCAGCATTTGAAATTATTAAAACATGCAGATTTAATCCAAGACGAGAAAATTGGTCAATTCATCTATTACTCATTAAATACAACTGTTTTTCAAGATTTAATTAGTTGGGCATATGATTTTACCCAAAAGAAAGATAAAAATGGGGGAGAAGAAAAATGAAAAAGCATTTATTTTTTATTTTAGTAATAATATCATCCATTGTTTTTTGGTTAGTAAATTTCAATAGCTTACCAGCACAAATACCTGTTCATTGGGATCTAGGTGGTGAACCGGATGGTTACTCTTCTAAATTAGGAGCATTTTTTATATTTAATGGATTTTTGATATTTATGTATTTAATGATGTTATTTCTCCCAAAAATTGATCCTAGAAAAGAAAAATATAAAAATTTTACAAAAGCATATAACATGATTATATTTACAATTTCACTTATCTTCTTTTTAATTAATATTGCTACTGTTTTATCATGTCTTGGATATAATGTTCCAATTGGAAAAATCGTGCCAATTTTAGTAGGGATACTATTTATCGTTATGGGTAACTATTTACCTCAAGTAAAATCTAATTATTTTATGGGAATTCGTACTCCTTGGACATTAAGCAATGAAGATATTTGGATTAAAACGCACAGATTAAGTGGGAAAATATGTTTTGTTGCAGGAATTGTTATATTTGTATCACCATTTTTACCTATGTATTTGAGTACGGGAATTATTATCTCAATGATTGCAATTGTTATCATTATTCCAACGGCCTATTCATATTTTATGTTTAAGAAAGGTATGAAGTAGGGGTAAGAATATTCGCAAATTGATCTATTAGAAAGTTTAATATTGCTTGTAAAGATTTAAACACTGTTTTTAAAAGAACGGTGTTTTTTTCTATCTACTAATTACTTAGCCTGAAACAGGAATATAATCGAATTTTATCGAATTTAGATAACATGAAGAAAAGCTTAATGAATACAATGCTCGTCTGAAGTGTTAAAGGAAGCTAAAGGGACTGGGCTATTGGATATTTTAGAAAAGTACAAGGAATTAATTGAATTAAAGTAATAATAACTGTAAAGGTGAATTTGAATATGGAAAAGGATTATAAGGAAAAACTTACCTATGTTTTTGAAAAACTAGGACTCAATCAATCGGAGTTAGAGTATTGTGTCAATATAGGAGAAGGTGCTTGGCATGAAGTTTATAAAATAAAGGGAAAACATAGAAAAGAACTAGTAGTCAGAATAAAAAAAGAGAAGGCATATGGTGAAATTCAAGAATTTAATAAAAACGAATTACTATCTGAATATGAATCTACAAAACTGTATTATAAACAAGCTAACGAATGCTATTCACAGTTTTGTCCTAAAGATTTTGATTACTTTATTGATCATAAAACAGTTTTTACAGTAGAAAGTTTTATGGGGAAAAGTTTGAAACTAAATGATCTCAATAATACTCAAGCATATGATTATGGGGTAATTTTAGGTGAGTTCTTTAAAAAAATGCACAATGAGAAACCAAAAATAAAAGGAATTGGAAACTTAGTTTGGGATGGGAAAAGCTTAATAGGTACTGAAAAGTTAGATGTTGAACAAATTTGGAAGAAAGAAAATGACTTCTACTTAGACACGTTAGAAAAATTAATTAAGTCACTATTAACGTTTGATCGACAAAAAGTAAGTGACAGAATACACAGTATTATTAAGTATCGAAGAAAACAATTTCAAAAAATCTCATTAGTAAATCAGGATGTAACTCCTGAGAATATTATATTTACTGAAAACAGTGTGTCTTTAATCGATCCTTATCCAAAGTTAGATTTTGAGTTTAAATTTGCAGGTTATTTCTTTTTTTGTTATAAATTTCTACTTCCTGCATATTCCAGTGCACCAAGATATATTGAAAATGAATATGAAAAAAATAGGTTAGTCTTAAGCTCAATAGCAGAAGGCTTTGCAAATCAATACACTAACGATGATCAGAAAGAATATAAAAAATTAATAGATGAATATTTACTTTGGGTTTTACTAGAGGCGTATGACCATTACAGCATTTTAAAGAAGGGGAATATAAATCAAAAAATTAAATTGAAAATGGGTGACAAAAATATATTAAAAAATAGATTGGATTTATGTTTAATGGTATTACAAGGTTTAGCCTGAAAATTAGGATTCACTTATAAATAGTAGTGTGCTTTTTGTTTTTAAGACCTCTTAATAACCTCATTTACTACAAGGGTTAGCGCCAGGAAAATACGGATTTACAACGTTAAGGAAATCCAACTATAAAAAAGCCTAATTTCTCGGTATTATAAGTGAGAAATTAGGCTTTAGTTATTTCGTTAAAGCGCTCTTTAGCGGAATACTCAATTTTAAGATAAACTTAAAGACAATAATAATGATCAACGAGCCTCACAATCAAAGAAAGGGATGTTTATTGGTGATTTTAAAATGCAAAAGTTGAGTTAATCATTTTTAGTGCATCGTAAGTAATAGTAATTTTGATTTGTTTTTCTTTTATTTTATGCTTTCTTATATTAACTTCGGGAATTGTGTATATAAAACCGTTTTCTATCATCTCCCAAAGCATTTTTCTTGAAACGTTTAATTTCTCTTTAAGTAACTTGTCTAGGCGAAGATTAAAGCTATATTGTGACTCAATGTTAATAAATATTTCTTCCGACAGGTTTTTATAAAAATCAATGTTTTCGCCTTCTGCGATATAATTAATGTTAAAAATTGCTTCTGCTTGATTACTCCTAAGTGTTTCCATATCGAAGGCATATTTCCATGCAGTTTCCTTATCATTACTTGACATTTTGTCAAATAAGCTTTTATCTATATTTACCGGGTTAATGCGAGAAAAGATAGTTACGTTCCATGTAGAATCACATTGATTACATTTATAAATTAACCATACATCTATTTTTTGTTTATTCGCATTCATTCTAAAAAGTTCACTACAATAAAATTCCTTTTTTTCCCCGCATTTATTACAGTTCCTTAGAACCAATGGTGTGCTCTTCGGCTTTATAGACCAGGTAATTATATTTTTTTCATTCATAGAGTATTTTTGTTTAAAACTCATCACTTTCACCTCGGAAAATGTTATCGGACTATTCCAAAAGTTATTTGCGTGAAAGTGTTATTTTATCATTGGTCTCACCCCTTTGATAAATTTAGAAATTAACTAATGAAGAATTCATTGGACTATACCTCACTTTCATTTAAGAATTACTTTTTATTACCAAAATTATCCTTATTCGATATTTATATCATTCAATGGGTGATTTCAGAATTACTTTGTATCTCTAATGTTCGAGAAAGGAAAGAAGACAAATTCACTGTGTCCAACGATGTCTTCCTTTGAAAAAAATCCTAAGCCATTTCGACTATCCGTACTAACTAATCGATTATCACCCATTACAAAATATTTGTTTTTTGGTACTGTAATCGGTCCAAAATCGTCTGTAAATTGGGTACCCATTTCCTTGGCTAATTTTAGATTTTGAGATAGGTAAGGTTCTTTGAATAGTACACCATTAATAAATAATTTATCATCTTTCATTTCAATCTTATCTCCAGGGAGACCAATAATCCTTTTAACGTAGTTTTCTTCTTTTCCTTTAATAATTACAATGTCTCCTCTATTAAAATTATCAATGAAATTTAATTTGTTTACGAAGATTTTTTCGTGATTATGTAACGTCGGTTCCATAGATGCACCATCTACTATATAAGGTGCAAAGAAAAACGTTTTTATTCCAAATGCCAGTCCTAAACCAATAGTTAATGTCTTTACCCAACTTTTTATTTCCTTTTTTTGGTTAATATTCATATAACTAACCTCCACTTTTTTATATATTAATTTAGTATTCTACATGGGTTTTCATAAGACCTTTCAAAATCTGGTTTTTATCTCATCCTTAAGAAGATATTGAAACATTTAAAGAAATATAAAAATATTTTGATTCAAAAGAAAAGCTAAAGAAATTACGTAGGGATACAAATTTAAAAGATGTCATTTTAGTCTATGCTTCTCGTAATTTAACTTTAGAAGAAGTGATTGGAAATTGAAGGGAGCTAAAAATATGCAGTTTCAATCAAAAATAGATAAGTATTTTTTGATATTCATATCAATTGTCATACTGATAGTTATTTCAGCATTTTTAATTCCTATGTTTTTAGATGATTCCAGATCAAGTCTAGATACTGTGATTGGATTATCATTATGTATTTTAATAATAGGCTTTATTTTATGGTGTTCCTTTTCAATAAAATATGTATTTTTAAAAGAATGTATTTTTGTTAAAGCAGGATTATTTAGAAGCAGAATACCATACGAAACTATTATTAAAGTTTCACCAACAAGTGAAATTCTAACAGGTTATCGCTTATTATCCTCCAAGGAGGGGATAGAAATATTTTATACAACAGGAATCTTAGGTAGCGTTAAAATTTCGCCTAAAAATGTTGAGAGTTTTATAGAAGAGATAAAAAAACACTGCCCTAATGCAAGAGTAATACGATAACAAAAAATTTTGTATTACTTATTTAAAGAACATAGTTCAACCCAAACAAAAGTAACAGTTGTAAATTCATTCAACCAATAATTATAAGGGTGGTGACTACTTTTCAATAATCTAAAAAACCTTTGTTTATCGTGAGAAGTTTCGTTAATGTGATTATTCTTAATTATAAGAATTTTGTAAAGGTTACTTCTCAAAATATTGTATAATAAGAGAATAGGAGGTGAGTTTATGAAAAAAATCATTTTAATCGTTGCTTTATCTGCGGGTCTGATTAGTTGTCAGAATCAAAACCTTACATTAGATACTTCAAATTTAGAAAAAATTCCACCAAAAGGAATTGGAAATATCAGTAAGGATCAACTGAAAACATTACCTATTGATTATAAAGCACCATCAACAAAAATTGCTTTAAAATCATTGCCTTTTGAAGTGAAACTTCCATCTAAATTACCTTTTGAATCTACCCCATTTAAACTTCAACAATTACAGGATGTTCGTCATGACGGTAAAACAATTCGAGTTGAATTTACAGCTTTTAATAAAGAGAAAAATAATATTAAAATGGTATCAATATTAGTAACAAATCAAAAGAATGTCACATTCGCAGGTACAAAAAAGGAAGTCAAATTGAAGAATAAAGTAAAAGGTTATATACAAGGTAAGTTAATTTACTTTAAAAATGATAACATTACTTACGAAATTGGTTACACGGCAGAAGATGGGTCGAATCTCTCAGATAAACAATTAATTGATTTAGCTAATCAAATGATCAAATAATATTAATAAATCGGACGTTCAATTGAACATCCGATTTATTTTTTCTGAAATCATCACTTTTCGTTAAGATAGAGCATAAAAAAGATGATAAAAATTTCTGTATGTCATTATATTTGGTTTCAGAAAGGAAATGAGAAATCAACGGTGAATTTTTTGAACTATTGCCGGTCAAAGTTCTCCTTATTTACCGGAATGTATGGCTTCTTCGATGATGTGTTGTTCGATTATTTTGGTGTCTTCAGGATGAAATGTATGAGATGATTTATCCAACCAAATGAATCTCACCATCAATGAGAAGGAGGTATTTTAATGTCTGTAGAGACTTCAGGAGCAGCTAGATATGATTTTCTTTACCGAGTACGGAAAAATACACCGACTTCTCCTTGCTCAGTTATTGTAAACCCATTCTGAAGAAGACAAAACACAAGCTCTCTTACTGGTGCTCCTACTTTTAAAAATTCTTTACAGGGCTTTGCACTTCCGATTATTTGAAAACTGCCAATGAGAGCAAAATTTTTTTTGTCTCTAACAATAACGATAACATCTGGAAATTTACTCACCATTTTCAACTCCTTTAGATTAAGAAATTAATACTATAGTATTCAGCTTGTTTAGAAACTCTTGGACTAAAGTGACAAGCCGAAGGGAATAGAATAATGTTATGGTGAATGCTGATGGAATTTGAATCAACCAATTTATGATGTGAACTCTCAAAATTGTAGTCTGTATTCATAATTATATAGAAGTTCTGTTGTATTAATAGATAACAGATGATAAACTAGAATAGTTAAAAATGAACCAATCTAATGAAATTAATTGTAAGTGGATTAGAGGATTATACTTCTAATCCCTTTTATATGAACGGAGGAATAAAATGATTACAGTTAGTAATGTAAGTTTACGATTTGCTGACCGCAAGTTGTTTGATGATGTAAATATAAAATTCACACCAGGTAACTGTTATGGTCTAATTGGAGCAAACGGTGCTGGAAAATCAACATTTTTAAAAATCTTATCAGGTGAAATTGATGCAAGTACTGGTGATATAAGTATTACACCTGGTGAACGTTTAGCGGTTTTAAAACAGAACCAATTTGAATATGAAGAAGTAGAAGTACTTCAAACAGTTATTATGGGACATACTCGTCTATTTGAAGTAATGAAAGAAAAAGATGCAATTTATATGAAAGAAGATTTCACTGAAGAAGACGGCATGAAAGCAGCTGAACTTGAAGGTGAATTTGCTGAATTAAATGGTTGGGAAGCTGAATCAGAAGCTGCTATTCTTTTAAAAGGCTTAGGAATTACAGATGACCTTCATACGAAAAAAATGGCTGAATTAACAGCGGGAGAAAAAGTTAAAGTTCTTCTTGCGCAAGCTCTATTCGGCCAACCTGATATTTTATTACTAGATGAGCCTACGAATAACTTGGATTTAAAAGCTGTTCAATGGTTAGAAAACTTCTTAATTAATTTTGATAATACTGTAATTGTAGTTTCCCATGACCGTCACTTCTTAAACCAAGTATGTACACACATGGCTGATCTTGATTTCGGTAAAATTCAATTATATGTTGGGAACTATGACTTCTGGTATGAATCTAGTCAGCTTGCACAACGTATGATGTCAGATCAAAACAAGAAAAAAGAAGAAAAAATTAAAGAATTACAAAACTTTATTGCGCGTTTTAGTTCAAACGCTTCTAAAGCAAAACAAGCAACTTCTCGTAAGAAGTTATTAGATAAAATTACATTAGACGATATTAGACCATCATCTCGTCGTTATCCTTTCGTTGGATTTACACCTGAACGAGAAGTAGGGAATGACTTATTAACAGTAGAAGGCCTTTCAAAAACAATTGATGGCGAAAAAGTGTTAGATAATGTTCGATTCACTGTTAACAAAGGTGATAAAATTGCTTTTGTAGGTAAAAATGACCTTGCGATTACAACTCTTTTCAAAATTCTTATGGGTGAAATGGAAGCAGATAGTGGTTCATTTAAGTGGGGTGTTACAACATCTCAAGCCTTTTTCCCAAAAGACAACTCTGAGTTCTTTGTGAAATCAGACATGAACTTAATTGAGTGGTTACGTCAATACTCACCTCAAGATGAATCAGAAAGTTTCCTTCGTGGGTTCCTTGGAAGAATGTTATTCTCTGGTGAAGAAGTAATGAAGAAAGCTTCAGTACTTTCTGGGGGAGAAAAAGTTCGTTGTATGTTGTCAAAAATGATGTTAAGTGGCGCTAACGTATTAGTATTAGATGACCCTACAAACCATTTAGACTTAGAATCAATTACAGCGTTAAATGACGGCTTGATTGCATTTAAAAGTTCAATGTTATTTACATCTCATGACCATCAATTCATTCAAACAATTGCTAACAGAATTATTGAAGTTACTCCAAACGGAATTGTTGATAAGGAAACAACTTACGATGAATTCCTTGAGAATGATGCATTACAAAAACAAGTTGAAGAATTATACAATAAATAAATTGATGACCACTAGAGCCTAGCTTTAGTGGTTTCTTTATTCCTATAACTTTCTTTGATACAATGAAAGTTAAAGGAGAGTTGAGATATGAAGATTACACCAAAAGAACGTTTTTATAAAAAGTTTTTCCAAAAAGCTTCAAGTTATTTACAAAATAAAGATAAATCTAATAGGTTATTAAAAAATGCAGTTGTCCTTTCTGCTAAGAAAAAGGGTTCTTTAAATGAAGTTTGGGAAAAATTACAGCTTCTAATCGAACTTTTTAAAGCATATATTAATGGACAATATCGTGAAATTCCAACGAAGTCAATCTTGTCAGTTATTGCAGCATTGTTATACTTTGTCAGTCCAATTGATGCAATTCCAGATTTTCTTTTAGGGTTCGGTTATATAGATGATGCGGCTGTTATAGCTTTTACGGTTAGACAAATTAGTAAAGACTTAGATTCATTTAAGCTATGGAAAGAAAAAAATGAACAAGACAAAAACACTATTCTTGATGCTGAAATCATACAAGATTCATCAAAAAAAGATGAGTAATGGAACATGCATAATTAAAAGAAATTAATAAGTTTAAAGGATTTGTAAATAATTTGAAGAAAATAGATATATATATTAAATAAGTAAATGATCAAAATTCATAACGTTTTTACATTTTGTGTAAAAATTTTGTGATAAAAAAGAGATAAAAAAGTGGTGACTTGAGTATGAATGTGAAAATAATTACAGATAGTGCGTGTGATTTGCCAAAAGAAATAATAGAAGAGTATGAGATAGACATTATTCCAATACGAGTTTACGATGAAATGGATATTGAATTTTTTGATGGAGAGACATTGATGCCAAGGGATCTTTTTCAAAAAATGAGAGATGGTATTTCCTTTAAAACCTCACTTCCTTCATATGAATCCATTAAAGAAACGTTTATGACATATGCAAAAAGTGAAACTCCGTGTATCTATTTATCGTTTTCTTCAGAGTTGTCAGGTACATTTCAGTCAACTTTATTAGTTTTGAATGAAATAAAGGAAGAACTTCCTTCATTTGATTTTGCTGCTATTGATACAAAATGTGCAAGTATAGGTCAAGGTTTAGTTGTTTTAAAAGCAGCCAAATTAGCAAAAGAAGGTATTGGGAAAGAAGACATAAGTAAAAAAATTCAAAATTATGCTACTCATATGGAACACATCTTTACGGTTGATGACCTCCAATACTTAGTAAGAGGCGGACGTGTTAGTAAAGTTGCTGGATTCGTAGGTGGTTTGTTAAACATCAAACCAATTTTGAACGTTGAAGATGGTAAGTTAATTCCTTTAGAAAAAATTAGAGGTACTAAAAAAGTATATAAACGTATGACAGAAATTATGGAAGAACGTGGCGTCGATTTAAGAAATCAAATCATTGGTATTTCACATGGAGATGATTTAGAAGCTGCTCTTGCATTAAAAGAATTAATAAAAGAAAAGTTTGGATGCGAGTATTTTGTGATTAATTCAATTGGTGCTGCAATTGGTGCGCATTCTGGACCTGGAACTTTAGCTTTATTCTTTTTGAATATTGAGGACAATAATTAATTAATATTCGAAAGAGCATTCAACTTAGGTTGAGTGCTTTTTTCATTTTACTAAATTATCAAGCCTTGTTTGTAAAATATACACATATTACAATGGGGGAGTATATGAATTGTTGAAAAGTTTTAAAAAATGAAAGGGTTAAATTGTGAAGAATAAGTTTCAGTTTTATGTCATGATTAGTATTGTAACAATATCTGGAATCTCTCAAGGAATGTTGTTACCAGTAATTGCAGTAATATTTGAAAAAGAGGGAGTAAGTGCTGGGTTAAATGGATTTCATGCTTCTGTTCTTTATTTAGGGATATTAGCAATTTCCCCATTTTTAGAAAAGCCACTTAGAAGATATGGGACAAAACCAATGATCTTAATAGGTTGTTTAGCTGTTTGGAGCTCACTTTTTCTTTTTATATTCATTAAAGGTTTTATTAGTTGGTTAGTACTAAGATTTTTAATTGGTGTTGGGGATCATATGCTTCACGTAGGTTCGCAAACATGGATTACTACAAGTACAGATAAGTCAAAAATGGGTAGAAGTTTATCAATTTATGGATTGTTTTTTAGTGTAGGTTTTGCAATAGGCCCTATATTATCCAATACATTACAATTTGGCGAGTACGTTCCATTTTTAATTTCAGGAATATGCTGCTTTATTGGTTGGTTATTTGTACTACCTTTAAAAAACTCTATCCCTGTTTCATCTGAAAAAGATTCATCTAATAGAAGTTCTTTTAATCGATATCGTTTAGTTCTTAAGTATTCTTGGGTAGCTATGTTAGGACCTATGGTATATGGAATCCTTGAAGCGATGTTAAACAGTAATTTTCCAGTTTTTGCAATGCGTAGTGGTTTTTCAATAAAAGATATTTCTTTCTTATTATTAGGTTTTACAGTAGGTGGGATAATAACGCAAATACCATTAGGTTATTTAGGTGACAGGTTTGGTAGGGGAAAGGTTTTAAAAGTCGTATTAATCTTGTCAACCTGTGTCTTTTTAACTGGCTCATTTACAAGTCAATTTTATTTCATTGCTATTGTACTAATCTTGACGGGCACGTTACTTGGGTCATGTTTTTCTTTAGGTTTAGGCTATGTTAATGATTTACTTTCAGAAGATTTAATTCCTGCAGGTAATATTATCACAGGAATGGCTTTTAGTATTGGTAGTGTTTCTGGTCCGATTATCGGTGGAAAGGTAATGGAACTATTTCCACACTTAAATTTCTTTATCAGTATAAGTGTGTTGATTGGTATAATTGCAATCATTTTTGCGCTTAATTCAGTTAGTTTAAAATCTGTAAACAAAAGTGAAGAACAATTAAAGATAGGATCTTAGTTCAATAGTTTAAGAGGATTCATATTATATATCTTTTATCTATTAAATTTGAGGGTGATTTGATGTCAGAGTTAGTAGTCGAACTTAGAAATTTGATAAATGAGGTTCCAAATAAAATTGAATCTCTTCCATATGTAAATGAAAAAACAAATCCATCTAAATGGTCAAAAATAGAAATACTAGGTCATTTATGTGATTCAGGAAGTATTAACCATAAACGATTTGTTGAAATTCTTATTTCAAATGAACAAGTAACCCTTAGTGGATATAATCAAGTTTTATGGGTTCAGGTTCATAATTATCAAGAGTCATATTCTATAAAAGAAATTCTAAATTTGTGGAGATCAATAAATGAACGTATTGTTAAACTTTTAAGTAATATCAAGGAAAACCAATGGAATCTCTCGTGTAAATTAGAAGACCAAACGATTGTAACGTTAGAATGGTTAGTTTCGGATTATATTCAACATATGAACCATCATTTGAAACAAATCTTTTCTGATTAGGATAAACAAGCTTAACTTTTATTGGAAGTTAAGCTTGTTTTGTATTCTTTTGATAAATTTCAATTACCGTAATGTTTAAAGTAAAAACTTTATTTTAAAATTTTACTAATAATTTTCTTCACTCTTTTCTTTTCTGAAAGGCTCTTTTCTAAAAGATTGTTGCTTTTGATATATTAATTTTAATGACAAAAGTTGATTACAACGGAAGGTGCGAGACTCCTGTGGGAATAGTGGGAAGGCTGAGACCCCGCAGGCTTGCCGAGGAGGCTCAGCTCACGCCCCACGGAAAGCGAGCATCCTGGAGTTGTTATCAACTAACGCATTCTAAAATAGCAACAAAGTTTACAAAAAATGCTTTTACAAAGAGTGCTTTAAAAGAAAACTTTACACTTTTTTAGTACCATGTAATAATAATAGATATAAAATTATCTGAAAATTTTAACAGAGGTCATTGAAATGAACATTAATATTACAACAGATAGTGCAGCTGATCTGCCAATAGAACTTTGTGAAAAATATAAAATTAAAGTAATTCCATTGCGAGTTTATGATGAAGAAGGAAATGAATATTTTGATGGTGAAACATTATCAACTCTGCAATTATTTAATGATATGAAAATCGGGAAAGTTTATAAAACGTCATTACCTTCATATGAATCAATTAAAAACGTACTAGAAACATATGCAATGAGTAATACACCACTCATTCATTTATCACTTACTGGAGAATTATCTGGCACACATCAAGCAGTAAAGCTTGTTTTTAACGAATTAAAAGAACAGTATCTAGACTGGAATGCAGAAATTTTTGACACAAAATGTGGGAGTATTGGAGAGGGAATCATTGTAATTGAAGCAGCAAGATTAGCAAATGAAGGTGCTACAAAAGAAGTACTCCTTAGCCATATTCAATTTTTATCAAATCATATGGAGCACATAATTACAGTGGATGACTTACAATACTTTGTTCGAGGCGGAAGAGTAAGTAAATTTCAAGGATTCATTGGTGGCCTTTTAAACATTAAGCCAATTCTACATTTAAAAGACGGAGTACTAACTCCATTTGAAAAATTACGAGGAACTAAGAAAACATTTGAAAGAATTTTATCTATTATTGAAAAGCGTGGAGATGATTTGAAAAATCAAACAATTGGAATTGCACATGCTGATAATATTCAAATTGCAAATCAACTGAAAGAAGAAATTGTAAAACGTTTTGGGTGTGACAAGTTTATTATCAATTCAATCGGTGCTTCAATTGGAGCTCATGCAGGGCCCGGAGCCTATGGTGTGTTTTTCTTGAACAAAAAGAGATAGGTAAACTCTTTACCAAGGTAGGATAGTAAACAAACGAAAATAAATCAAAAAAATTGAAAAATGTATAGTTAAGAGTATGATAGAGACAATAGAATTCTAATATATGGGAGCGATAAGTATGAAAGCAGTATTATTAAATGAAATTGGTGGTCCTGAAAAGCTTTCGATCGTAGAAATTCCAATTCCTACTCCTGCTGAAAATGAAGTAGTCATAAAAATTCATTCAGCTGCTTTAAATAGAAGAGATTTCTATATTTCTCATGGAATGTATCCCGGAATGCAAACCCCTTGTGTTTTAGGTTCAGATGGGGCGGGAAAAGTTTTTGCAATTGGTAAAAATGTAAGCAATTTTTCAATTGGAGATAATGTAATAATTGACCCGGGATTAAACTGGGGAGATCACGATGATTATTGTAGAGACGATTTTACAGTTTTAGGAATGCCTTCAAATGGTACTTTTGCTGAATATGTAGTGGTTCCAGAAGAAAATGTACATAAAAAACCAGATTATATGAGCTGGGAAGAAGCTGCTGCGATCCCTCTTGCAGGGGTAACAGCATACCGTTCTCTTGTGACACGGGGCCAATTACGTGATGGAGAAACAGTTTTAATTCCAGGTATTGGTAGTGGAGTTGCATTATATCTATTGCAAATGGCTGTAGCAATAGGAGCAAAAGTAATTGTAACATCTAGTAGTGATGAAAAAATTAATAATGCACTTAAACTAGGTGCAATTGCAGGATACAATTACAAAGATGAGGAATGGCATAAAAAACTAAGAAAAGAAATTGGTCATGTGAATTTAGTAGTAGACGGAGTAGGTGGAGAAAACTTCAATCGATTAATTGATGTAACTGCTCAGGGGGGACGTATTGTTTCGTATGGTGCTACAAATGGACCGGTCCCTAAAACTGTAATGCCCAAAATTTTCTTTAAAAACATGGATATACGTGGAACAACAATGGGAAGTCCACGGGAATTTGATAGTATGCTAAAATTTTATGAAAAAAATCAATTAAAACCGATTCTTGATCGTTCATTTATGTTAGATGAAGCTATTGAAGCTTTGAAATATATGGGTGAAGGAAATAATTTCGGTAAAATCACATTAACTGTACCAAATCATAAAAGCTTATAAAGGTTAAAACGAATGTTTCTGTCATTAGGCAGAAACATTTTTTTATGGTTAAAGTTGACTAATTGTAAATAAAAAATCATATTTTTTGACTTGCTGTAATTATTCTTTACTGACACATTGACTTTCGCTTACAATCAGCTTTCTGAAGTGATTAATTTTTTCTAGATTACAACCAAATTAATAATACTCTATCGCATTGACAATTTCGAATAGTAACATTATTCTAAAAATAAGTAGTATCTTTACTATACTTAAATGGGATTGCTGTTTTTGTTTTTCTTTATAAGTAAGCGTTTTCTAAGGATAGTAAATAATAAGATGACCTAATGTAAAGGAGAATTGATGATGAAACATTCGTACTTAAAAGATGAGCATGAAATTTTTCGAAACTCATTTCGAAAATTTTTAGAAAAAGAAGCTTATCCAAATTATGAACAATGGGAACAAGATAAAATCGTACCAAGGTCATTTTGGGACAAAATGGGAAAAGAAGGATTTTTATGTCCATGGGTTGATGAACAATATGGTGGATTTAATGCTGATTTCGGCTACTCAGTCGTTATAACCGAAGAGCTAGAGAAAGTTGGTTCAAGTTTAGTAGGTTTAGCACTTCATAATGATATAGTTGTTCCATATCTTGATACGTTTGGAAATGAAGAACAGAAAAAACGTTGGTTGCCTAAATGTGTGACTGGTGAATATATTACTGCAATAGCAATGACGGAACCTGGCGCGGGTTCAGATTTGGCCAATATTAAAACAACTGCCATTCGAAAAGGGGATAAATATATTGTAAATGGTGAAAAAACATTTATTACGAATGGCATACTTTCTGATTTAGTGATCATCGCATGTAAAACAGATCCAGCTGCTATCCCAGCTTATAAAGGGATCAGTTTATTTGTAGTTGATCGAAACACGCCTGGGTTTACGCGTGGAAAGAAATTAAATAAAGTTGGATTACATAGTCAAGATACTGCTGAATTAATTTTCCAAGATGCAGAAGTACCTTGTGAAAACTTATTAGGAGAGGAAGGAAAAGGTTTCTATTATTTAATGGAGAAACTGCAGCAAGAACGATTAATTGTTGCCCTAGAGGCTCTTGTATCTGCAGAAGTCATGGTAAAAGAAACGATAGAATACACAAAATCTAGAATTGCATTCGGCAAACCAATTAGTAAATTCCAAAACACTCAATTTAAGCTTGTTGAATTACAAACCGAGGTCCAAATTGGCCGTACTTTTATGGATTCCCTTATTGCGGAACATATAGAAGGAAAAAATATTGTTAATGGTGTCTCAATGGCAAAATGGTGGATTACTGATTTAGCGAAAAAGGTAGCTTCAGAATGCTTACAGCTTCATGGTGGTTATGGCTATATGGAAGAATATCCAATTGCAAGAAGGTTTAGAGATATTCAAATCTTATCTATTTATGCAGGAACAAATGAGATTATGAAAAATATCATTGCTAAAAATATGGGATTATAAAAATAGGAAGTAAGGTAACTAGGATAATAGGAAACAAGGACCTAGGAAAATAGAAAAAGAGTTTACCATTATTTGAAAATGCCAAAATTTTTTATTCATGATTATTTCAAAGAATTATAAATCTATGAAATAAAGAAGGTGAATTCTCAATGAGAGAAGCTGTAATTGTTGAAGCGGTTCGTACTCCGATAGGCCGAAGAGGAGGAGCTTTAAGTCATATGCGATCTGATGACTTGGCTGCGCTTGTTTTAAAAGAATTAGTAACTAGAACAGGGATCGATCCAAATGAAATCGATGATGTCATCA
Organism: Gottfriedia endophytica; assembly: GCF_017814275.1. Lineage (GTDB taxonomy): Bacteria > Bacillota > Bacilli > Bacillales > Bacillaceae_G > Gottfriedia > Gottfriedia endophytica. The sequence continues at coordinate 41,955 of NZ_JAGIYQ010000007.1, read as the reverse complement.
TGGGTTGTGTGTCTCAGGTGTCTGAACAAGCTGGGGATATAGCTAGAGTCGCTTCTTTATTAGCTGGATATCCAATTGAAGTTCCAGGTACGACAATTGATCGACAATGTGGATCAAGTCAACAAGCTGTTCATTTTGCTGCTCAAGCAATATTAAGTGGTGATATGGATGTAGTCGTTGCTGCTGGTGTGGAAAGTATGAGCAGGGTACCTATGTTTTCAAACCTTGCTGGTGTAAAATGGAACGAAAAATTGACAGAACGTTTTGGAGATTTTAATCAAGGACTATCAGCAGAAAAAATCTGCGAAAAATGGAATCTTTCACGAAAGCAGCTTGATGAATTTTCAGTTTTAAGTCATAAAAAAGCCTTAAAAGCACAACAAGACGGTTATTTTGATCGTGAGATCGTGCCAGTAAGGGTTACTCTACCTAATGGTGAAGTAGTGGAAGTTACAAAAGATGAAGGTCCTAGGGAAGGTTCTACTGTTGAAAAGTTAAGTACATTAAAGCCAGTTTTTAAAGAAAATGGAATCATTCATGCTGGAAATGCCAGTCAAATAAGTGATGGTGCATCAGCATTATTAATCATGTCTCGTGAAAAAGCTGAGAAGCTAGGACTTAAACCTCGTTTCCGAATAATAGGTCGTACAGTCATTGGGTCAGATCCTGAGTTAATGCTTACAGGACCAATTGCTGCAACAAAAAAAGTACTAGAAAAAAATGGTTTAACGTTGAATGATATTAATTTATTTGAAGTAAATGAAGCATTTGCATGCGTTCCAATGGTATGGCAATTAGAAACTGGAGCGGATCAAACAAAATTAAATGTTAATGGTGGGGCAATTGCATTAGGTCATCCACTTGGTGCTAGTGGTGCGAGAGTAATGGCTACCCTTTGTCACGAATTAGAACGAAGAGGAGAAAAATATGGACTTCAAGCAATTTGTGAAGGACATGGAATGGCGAATGCAACAATAATCGAGCGATTAGATTAATACAAATAGAAAGAGGGGACTAAAATGAAGATTCAAGATAGTATTGCAATTGTAACTGGTGGTGCATCAGGACTTGGGGGAGCAACTGTTACACGAATTGTTCAACAAGGCGGAAAAGCTGTCATTTTAGATTTAGCTGAAGAAAAAGCAAATCAATTAATTGAAAATCTAGGTTCTGATCAAGTTTGTTTTATTAAAACAGATGTTACAAACGAAGAAGACGTAAAACGTGCAATTGATGGAGCAATTTCTAAATTTGGTTCAATTAATACAGTAGTAAACTGTGCAGGGATTGTATTAGGAGAAAAAGTGAATAAAAAAGATGGAGCACATTCTTTACATACCTTCCAAAAAGTAATCAATATAAATTTGGTTGGAACTTTTAATGTGATTCGATTAGCTGCAGAGGCAATGATTAACAATACTCCAAATGAAAATGGAGAACGTGGGGTAATTATCAGTACAGCTTCAGTTGCGGCCTTTGATGGTCAAATTGGTCAAGCGGCATATAGTGCTTCAAAGGGTGGAGTAGTTGGAATGACCTTACCAATTGCTAGAGAACTAGCTAGATATGGCATTCGAAATATGAGTATTGCACCTGGCTTATTTGAAACACCAATGTTTGATATGATCCCTGAAAAAGCGAGAGTTTCGCTTGGAGAAATGGTTCCTTTTCCTTCTAGATTAGGCTATCCTTCAGAATACGCACAGCTTGCTCAAAGTATTATCGAAAATCCAATGTTAAATGGAGAAGTTATTCGTCTAGACGGTGCAGTAAGATTGCAACCTAAATAATGATAGTTTTTAAAAGATGATTCAATGGGAGTAACCTATGAATCATCTTTTTTGTATAGAACATTCATTTTTTACAAAAAATAGAGAAAATGTAAATTGTAAGGGTTGAACAAATGAAGACTTTCTTTAAATGGGTAATTGGTATAATTGGTTTAATTATTACATTCACCTTGTTTCTAGTTTTTGTTCGTGAGATTGAAATGTTCATTGTAAGAAAACAAAATGTAATTAGCGCTGAACCAAAAAGATATCCTGTGCAATATAGTAATTTAGAATTGTTTACAAATGGAAAAGAATTAAATAATCGGTTATTTAATGATATTTCAAATGCTAAAAACGATGTTCATATTTATTTCTTTTCAGTTTCAAATGATCAAGTAAGTCATAAATTTCTAAATTTATTAAAAAAGAAAAGTGATGAAGGAGTAAAAGTTTATTTCGCAGTGGATTGGCTAGGAGGAACTTTACTATCCCATAAACAAGAAAATTTATTAAAAGAACATGGCGTTCACTTTACTTATTTTAATTATCCATCATTACCTTATCTATTCGCTTCCATTGATCATCGGAATCATAGAAGAATGGCAGTAATAGATGGGAAAATAGGGTATGTCGGTGGCTTTAATATTGGGAAAAAATATATTAGTCAAAAGAAACGATTAGGGCACTGGGAGGATTTACATTTAAGACTAGAAGGAGAAGGTGTGCAATCCATTGAAAAACAATTTGGCTATGACTGGAATTCTAATCGAAGTGGATTTGTACAAGCTAAATCTCTTAGTACTGTAAAAGGACATAGCGCACATCAGTTTGCCGCATATACAAAAACAGGTTTAAATACCGATTACAAACAACTTTTTGATGGGGCAAAAAAAAGTATAACAATTTATTCACCTTATTTCATTCCTAGTGATAAAGTGATTTGGAATTCACTAGTAGATGCATCAAAAAGAGGAGTCACTGTAAAGTTTCTCTATTCAAAAAAGTCTGATGCACCCTTAGTCGAAGAGGCTGCGTATCCTTATATTGAAAAAGCAATTAAAAATGGAATGAAAGTTTATGGATACACAAAAGGAATTTTCCATGGTAAATCAATATTAATTGACGATTCAGTATTGATGATTGGAACGACAAATTTTGATTCAAGATCATTTCATATCACAGATGAATTCAATTGTTACATTTACGACAAAAATTTTATTAAAAAAGTTGAACCTACTTTGCAAAATGAGTTTATCAATTCGACTGAAATTACAAAAAGCTTTTTGGACAAACTTGATTGGAAAGATAAAATAAAACAATTTTTTGGTGATTTAATAGAGTATTATTTATAACCACTTTTAGAACTGACACTTTGATGTCAGTTTTATTTTTGGCAGTTTTAAATAAGAGATTCTAAATGTGCTATACTATTTAAAAAATCTAAATTTTAAAATAAGTTACTGTTAAAGTAAGAAATTATTATCTATCATTTGATAATGGAACGAGGTCAAGGATTGGTTTGAAAATAATTTCGATGTTAAGACGGTTTTAATTCCACAAGAAAAATGGTGATTATAAAATAGGATACATATTTACAAGTAACATTATATTCTAATATGAAAGGAGGAAATGAAATGAACAATGCATCTTTAATTCTTTTTCCAATTGTAACTCTACTGTTCTATCTAGTTCCAATTATATTTGCAGTATTTGTTGTCTGGTTTCTTTTAAAATTTCTAAAAGTTCAACAAGAAAAGAATCGTATTCTAAAAGATATATCAGATAAACTAGATAAAATAAGTGAAAACTAATTCTTAAATATTGACCTACATAAAATAAGACAGACAGTAATATTAACTGTCTGTCTTAGCATCCTTTATCATAAACTTTCCTTATATATTCTTTGTTTCAGTATCAATCGATAATTGCTTTTTATTTGGTAAAAATACAAACTTTGCATCAATTAGAAAATGTAAGATGATTGGAATCCATAAAGATCCTGTTAAAACAAATAGAAAAAACAAAAATCCGCCTAAATAAGCTGTAAGGAATACGCCTTTCCAACCTTGATATAAATGAACAATTCCAAATAATAAACTTGAGATGATTCCAATGGCAATGATCGATAGTTCAAACTGAAGATGATTTAAATAATAAAGAAATACACCTCGAAAAATGATTTCTTCGCAAACTCCGGCTGTAATGGAAACAAACAGAAACAATAAACGTTCTCTGATAGATGAGGGGATTAAAAATTGGATACTGGCATCACTTAGAGCATCGGAATATTTCTTTCTCATTGTTTTTGAAAAACTAAATAGTATAACAAGCAATATTATCCCAAGTCCTACTCCAATGCCAAAAGTCCAAAAATATTTAGTTGGAATTGAAAATAAAGGTTTGTTAATGAAAAATATATCATTTATAGAACGGTTTGTTACAAACCAATAGATGAACAAAAGAATTACTAACCCCCATTGAACAATCATAATTTCTCCGTACATTCTTCCTTTTTTTACAAGGTTGCTTTTTATCTTTTTCATATAAAAATAATCCCAAATTGGATAACCTGCAACAATTAGTAGTAAAAATATTGTTAAAAAAACCATGTATTCACTCCTTACTAAATTCAATTATTTAAAACAATTATAATAGAGTAAAAATCCATATTCCGCTTTTTACTTTGAATCTTTTTAATATTCGTTTAAATTTCTCGCACCTTTTTCGACTACTTAAATAAACATTTTTAATTATATCATAATAAATATCGGAAAATTCAAAATTAATTATTGTATTTTTCTTTGTGATAGTAGATAATTAGAATTCTTATTTAATTTACTTATACATATTGGAGGGGAAATGATGAATTTCCATATTCGTGTTAGAGCTTGTGCATTAATTATTGAGAATGATTCAGTTTTGTTGGTTGAATTTACTGATGAAGATGGGGTCCATTATAATCTTCCAGCTGGTGGAGCTGAACCGGGGGAGACGATTATAGAAGCTGTTAGAAGAGAGGCTAAAGAAGAGGCAGGAGTAGATGTAGAAGTTGGTTCTTTAGTTTTTGTTTCAGAAGATGCACCTCATCAAAGTAAAAGTGGAATATCATTTCATTCTTTAAGTTTGATGTTTAACTGTAATATTAAAAATGGTTCGATTCCTCACTTCCCGAGTAACCCAGATGTAAATCAAACTGGCGTAAAATGGATTCCGCTCAGTCAATTAGATAATATTACCCTCTATCCAAATATAAAGGAACAAATTATTCAGTATGTTAATGGTGAACTTAAAGAAGGTCATTTTATAAATGAATTCGAATTAGAAGAGCAAAAAATTTTAAAGTAACTAAAAATTATATTTTGGTGGAAAAGCATTAACTAAAAAAAGGGTTAATGCTTATTTAAAAGCGTTCATATCCGAAAACATTCTTAAATAAATTAATCATGAAGGCATTCTTTTTTTAGTGACACAAAATGTGCTATAAAAATAAGCATCAATTTTATCCATTCAAAGGGGGGAGGAAGATGAAGAAATTACTATCTTTATTTTCCATAGGAGCTTTATTATCACTATTGGTTGTTGCTTGTTCCAATTCAGACAATAGATTACTAATAAGAATAAATCAACCCAAAATTGGAGTTGCTATTTCCAATCTAAATGATCCCTTTCTATCTGAAGTTAAAACTGCTATTACAGATGAAGCAAGAGGGAAATTAAAAGTTGATATCGTAGATTGCCAGGATTCTCAGCCTATCCAAAATGATAATATTGATCAATTTTTAAGCAAAAAATATGATGTAATAGCAATCAACCTAGTTGATCGGACTGCAGCAAGTCACTTGATTGAAAGAGCTAAAGAGGAAAACGTCCCAGTAATATTTTTTAATAATAAACCTGAAGGAACAGATTTACAAAAATATGATAAAGCCTATTATGTAGGAACACTTCCAGAACAATCACCTTCATTAGAAGGGGAAATAGTTGTTGACTACTCTAAAGCTCATCCAGAAGCAGATAAAAATAAAGATGGCATTATTCAATATGTCATGCTAACAGGTACACCTAAGGAACAAGATACTGAATTACGAACAAAATTTTCAGTCGACGCAATTGAAAATTGGGGTTTAAAAGTTCAGAAAATAGCGGAAGACACAGCAATGTGGGATCGGAAAAAAGCAGAGACAAAAATGTCCTCAATTTTATCAACACAGGTCAATAAAATTGAAGCGGTAATTGCAAATAATGATGATATGGCTTTAGGAGTAATCGATGCACTAAAGGCAAAGGGATATTTTAACGGGACTAAATATATCCCAGTAGTTGGAATAGATGGAACTGGTGAAGCGTTACAGGCTATAAAAACTGGAACATTACTTGGAACGGTATTAAATGATGGAAAGAGTCAAGGTAAAGCTATATCTCAACTCGCAATCTCATTGGCTAAAAAGAAGATTCCTTCACAAGACAATATGGACTTTGAAATGACAGATGGCAAATATATATGGATTCCATTTAAAAAAATTACGAGAGATAATTTGGATGAAGCAGAATAGAAATACCTCCCTCCTTAAAGATGTCCAATTTATACAATTGCTGCTTGATAAGGTTTCTGTTCATTTAAAAATGCTCTTCAACCTTGAGTTATGATGGGAAGAATTTTCATCGGAAGTATATTTGAGCCACCTAGGGATAGGTGGTTTTTTATGTGGGGGATGGAGAAGGGAGTAAGAATATAATAGATGAGATATTCATGGTTTTGTTTAAGTGCTTATTCATTATGCCCTATATTGGATACTCTTTAAAGATGCCATGGTACTCGATATTAATGGTGTGTTAATGGTGTTTTATTTTCTTTCTATCCCATTAAATACCGTTTTATTGAAGAGATTATTCATCATTTAATGGCTCGAAAAGGGGGATTAATCTGTTTGTTCGGACAAAAAACAAGTTGGCACGATAATTGCATTGTTATATGGTAAGTGGCTAAACGATGATGAACACGTATCTTTTATGTAATGACCAAGCTTCTTGTATGCTTCTACAATTTTTATACCTTGGTCGATGACAGATGATTAAATGTCCAGCACATTAGGTGAATCGGTTATTGAATATTTACCATAGACGATTACGTGTTATCTTGGATTAAATTACTTATGGGTATACTGGTTTTACGATTGAAAAAATTAATAGTTCCTCAAACGATAAAACAACAAACTAAAACGTCATTTGAGGATATTCACAGGGGGAATCATAATGTTACAACTGATCAAAAATACGGAACTTTACACACCGCAATACGAAGGGAAAAAAGATATATTAATAGCAAATGATCGTATTGTGAAAATAGAGGATGAAATTAATATAACTGGCGTTGACATACAAATAATTGATGGTACCAATACAAAGTGTATACCCGGAATCATTGATCGTCATGTTCATATTACGGGTGGTGGCGGTGAAGGAGGCTTCTCGTCAAGTACACCTGAGGTTCAAATCAGTACGGTCGTTCAACAGGGCATCACAACTGTTGTTGGATTATTAGGTACAAACGATTTGGCGAGGAATACAAAAAACTTACTGGTCAAAGCGAAATCGCTAAGAGAAGAAGGGCTGAATGCCTATATTTTGACAGGAGGTTATGGATATCCGCCGAACACCATCATGGGTGATGTAAGAGATGACATCATGTTTTTTGGCGAAGTGCTTGGCTTGAAGCTGGCCATTGAGGATCATCGTTCTTCATACGTGACGAAAGAAGAGCTGAAGAGATTGGCTGCCCATGTTAGAGTGTCATCCATGCTTTCAAAAAAGTCGGGATTCATTCATTTGCATATGGGGAACGGACAAAGATTATACGAGATGATTTATGAGATAATAGATGAAACAGATTTGCCTATCAGTCTTTTCAGTCCTACTCATATTAACCGAAATGTACGTCTATTGGATGCTTCCATCGAATTTGCTAAACGCGGCGGCCTGGTCGATATTACGTCCAATATCAATTTGATGACGGAAGGAAAGATGCTAACACCGGGCAAGGCGCTTGTGTATTTACTCAATCATGGAGTTGATATCAATCGAATTACCCTTAGCTCCGATGCAAATGGAAGTATGCCTGTCTTTGATGAAGGCGGCCAATTCATCAGACTTGAAGTTGCAGGCTTTGAACCAACTCTACATACCTTGAGAGAATTGGTCAATCAAGAAGGGCTGCCGCTTGATAAAGCGTTAATGCCATTCACGATCAACCCGGCAAAAGGGTTGGGCATTGGTCATGAGCGGGGCGTTATTGTAGAAAATGGATATGCTGATCTTGTTTTAATGGACGAAAAGTTAAATGTTCGCGATGTATTTGTAAGCGGAATCCCATTTGTGAAAGATTATGAAGTTATCAAAAAAGGAATGTTTGAATAAGAGCTTTGAAGGGTGATACCTTGTAAAATCATACTTTTTTGAGGTATCCCCTTGATAGAGACCCGGAATGTGAAATCAGAAAATCAAGGTATTGTTGTCTGGGTTTATAAGTAAAAGCATTTCTGCTGTTTATCTTGAACTTATGAGGCAATTCTTTTTTCTTCCATTGACACAAAGGTCGTTCTCTTTCATAATGGTAAGACAAAAATTTATAGTTTTCATAGAATTGGCCGTATAAGGAGGGAAAAAGATGAAAGAATTGATTGTAATTTCAGTAGGAATCAATACATTACATAGTGTCATAAAGCAGATCAAAAGCTATGTAGGAAAAGAAGTGGCAATAAGGGGATATTCAATAGAAGAAGGATTTGACGAAGATTTCTCTGGGAAGATTGTGTTAATAACAGGGGAAATCGTTCTGCGTCTCGCATCTGAACAAATTCAGGATGCCTCAAAAGTCATTATTGCAAGAAGGGCTTTACGATATGAAAACATTGAACAGCTGTTTACGCTAAAAGAAAAAACGAAGATTTTATTGGTTAATGACTTAAAAGAAAGTTGTCTAGAAACAATTGAGCAGCTAAAAGGACATGGATTTCAATCACTTTCCTTTTTTCCATATTATCCGGGGATTAAAACATACGAATCGTGCTCGATAGCCATTACTCCAGGAGAACATCATCTTGTACCAAGTGAGATATCGCAAGTCATTGACATTGGAAATAGACAAGTGGACATTACAACTATAACGGTGATCCTGAGTGAATTAAATCTTTTATCTCAAAGAGGAGCAGTAGCTTCTTCAGAATTTGTAAGTGAAATTATCGGATTGACGAAATATTTGTCCGTATTAAACCACAAGCTAGATCATTCTAATCTTTTACTGACAACGATTTTTGACAAATTTCCAAAAGCATTATTATTTTGTGATGATCAAGGAATGATTACATATTTTAACGAGAAAATAAAACGGTTGTTTGATGGTTATTCATTATTGAATGCTAATATAAAAGACTTTCTAGGTAATGATTTTAAGATACAACCAACATACAATCATGAAGATGAAATTTTCATTTTTCATGATCATACATATATCGTTTCCATTGATAAAGTTGAACAAGATGAAGAAACCATTTGTTATCTTATAGAGTTTGAAAATTACGATATATTCAAACGAATTGATACGGCCATCCGTTCGAAATTAAAAAATAAGAAGTTTTTTGCGCGCTATGACTTTACTCATTTATACTCACGAAGCACCAAAATGATAAAAACATTGGAACTTGCAAAAAAAATAGCGAAACGGGATTCAACCGTACTCATTCAAGGAGAAAGCGGTACAGGAAAAGAACTATTGGCACAAGCCATTCATAATGCTTCATTACGTACCGACCAGCCATTTGTCGCTGTCAATTTTGCGGCTCTTTCCACTTCCGTATTGGAAAGCGAGCTGTTTGGATATGAAGAAGGCGCGTTTACAGGTGCCAAAAAAGGCGGAAAAAGAGGGCTGTTTGAAGAGGCTCATCAAGGAACGATTTTTATGGATGAGATTGGAGATGCGCCGCTTGATTTGCAAGTGAAGTTATTGAGAGTGCTGCAAGAAGGAGTGGTTCGAAGAGTCGGTGGAAATGAACAAGTTCCCATTGATATTCGCATCATTGCCGCGACAAACGTAAACTTGGAAGAAAAAGTGCAAGAAGGTACATTCAGGCAAGATTTATATTATCGATTAAACGTTCTTCCACTTCAAACCTTGCCGTTACGGGAAAGAAGGGAAGACATTCTACTATTGCTGCATGATTACATCAATAAGTTCAGTAATGGCGAGATCTATCATATAAACGAGTATATAGAAAAAGAAACAATCGAATTTTTGCAGCAACATCCGTGGCCGGGAAATGTCCGAGAGCTAGTTAATGTCGTGGAGTACATGGTGAATGTAAAAATGACCGATCAAAAAATCCAATTAAGTGATTTACCCCATTATTTATTAAAAGAAGCCACTGACCAAAAAAATGTGGAAGTAAAAAATGTATCTGAAAGCATGCTGACAGAAGAAGAACACGTGCTGATGATCATTTATTTAAAATTTGGAATCGGTCGACGCAAAATCGTACTAGAGCTTGCGCAAAGAGGCGTAAATATAGGGGAAGCAAAAGTGAAGAGTATCATTGACTCATTGCGGATTAAACAGTTGATCCAGGTAAATAAAGGAGTTAGGGGATGTGTTGTGACAGAAGAAGGAAAGAAATATGTTAATCGGCTTTTTATGAGAAAATGATGAAGTTTGGTGTTCGCTTGAACATAAAAGAGCAAACATAAGCTATGCTCTTTCCCAGAAAAATGGGGTAAAGGATATGCAAGTGAAGCCTCAAATAATTTACTAACTAAAATAGGTTTTCAAAAAGAGGAAGTTTTGAAGGATTATAAGTATCAAAATGGAGTAGCTCACGATAAAAATGTCTATTCTTTACTTAAAAACAATTAATAATTCAGCAATGAAATAATACATTTTCTAATTGAACTGACGCTTGTGTTAGTTCAATACTAAGTTAATTAAGGCACGCACATAATAGACATTTCTAACATGTGCGTGCCTTTTGTTTTTATGTGTTTACGTTATTTACCCTATAAAATAATGTTAGGTATTTTTTAATTTTTGTAGGTATTTTTCCTTCTTATCTAGAAATAGATAGATTGGATAAAAATGAGAGGGGCTGCAAAAATGATCGATGTAAACAAGGTATTATTAGTTGGTGAACAAGATGGGGTTAAAGGAGATTTTAATACATTAATATCTATGATGAATTATGTTAGATATACAACACTGGAAGCAATTAAAGATATTACAGTAGATGAACTGGATTATCTACACTCGCCAGCGGGTAATACAATAGGGATGTTACTGACACATATGGCAGCAGTTGAATATGCATATCAAGTAATTACCTTCGAAAATCGAGATTTCAATGAAGAAGAAGAGAAATGGTTCCTTGGTTTAGAGTTAGGTGAAGAGGCAAGAGAGAAAATTAAAGGCAAAGATGCAACCTATTATATTAATCTTTTAAATTCGGTTCGAGAAGATACTTATGCAAAATTTAATACACTTCCAGACGAGTGGTTACTCGAGACGTCAGAATTTTGGTGGGCAAAAGCCACAAATTATTTCAAATGGTTCCATGTATTTGAAGACGAAATTAATCATCGTGGACAAATAAGAATGATTCGTAAATTGTATAAAAGTAAAGCTTAACATATGCGGTAAATGAAGATCACGAGTTACTTAAGGTAACTCGTTTTTTATTGAAGTAGCAGGGTGGATATTTGAATAAGGAAATATAGATATTGAAAGGGATAATTAAATAAATAACGAAAATAATGATGAGAGATGAAAAATAATCTAGTTGCATTTTCAATTTTCTTCTTAGGAGCAAATCATTATTCGATTATGAAACAATTTTTTGAAGATAAAGATAGGTTAATACACCATCTTTTCCAATAAAGTATAATGAGGTGCGATTTATCTTTTATTCAATTAAAGTATGCCTTTGTTGAACAAAACTTAGGAGCTGAATGATGATCAGCTCCTATTTTACTTATTTGCAGATTAGTTAAACATGAAAGTGAAATAGTTCAGAAATAACTTCAGATGTTGACAAAAATAATCTATCATACTATTTCCTATAAAGGTCACACTATGGATAAAGGAGTGAGACCAATTGACAGACCGATTTGAAGAAGCATATGAACAATACAAAAGGGACAGTGGACAAGGAAGCGAATATGAGCAAGTAGAAAAAGAGCTTGTTCAGGAGCAAATTGTGGCGGTCCGAAAAAATGAAGATGGCGACCTTATCGCATTTCAAACGAATCAAAATAGAGAGTTAGATTACCTTCAAGCATTAGAGGAAATCAAACAAGGAAAACTCGCTAATGTAGACATCATCCATAAATACGGGCGAGAGATTATCCGAAGTGAACCAGATGGAATAAAAGAGAATAATTTGAGTAACTTACCAGAGTTTTAAGCGACCAATATTGGTCGCTTTTTGTATTTATGTACCAAACACATATTATTAAACTTCATTAAAGAGCGAGGTATTGGCATATAACGCTGTGGCGCCTCCAGAGTGCACAAATAGAATGTTGTCGTCCTGTTTAAAGACGCCTTTTTTTATTAAATCAATAAGTCCCGCAGCTGCTTTACCTGTATATACTGGATCCAGCAAAATCCCTTCTGTTCTTGCCATGAGCTTGACAGCTTCCACCATTTCAGGCGTAGGTATAGCATAGCCTGGTCCGACATACTCATCAAAACATGTAACAGCTTCACGAGGGATTGCATTTGGAATGCCAATGTGTGCTGAAGTTTCTTTAACAATCTGAAAAACTTTCTCTTCTTGTTCCGCTTTTCCTCTACTTACGTTTATTCCAATTACTGGGATTTTACTTTGATTTCCGTAAAATCCAGCCACCAAACCTGCATGCATTCCTCCGCTACCGCTTACACAAACGACAGCATTTATATTGACCCCTAGATCAAAAGACTGGGCCAAAATTTCCTGAGCACAAGCAGCATATCCTGTTGCACCAATGCTATTCGATCCCCCAACCGGAATTATATAAGGTTTATTTCCCTCTTCAGTTACTTCTTGAGCTACTTTCTGCATTTCTTTCATCAAGTCAGTCCCATTAGGCACAACTTTGACATTTTCAGCGCCTAGTAAATGATATAGAAAGTAGTTACCATTAAAATCTGGCTCAGAATTTGTTAAAAGTCCTTCTTCTAATACAAGAATGCACTTCATTTTCTCTTTAACAGCAGCTGCCAATGTTAAACGGCAATGATTTGATTGAATACCTCCACAAGTAATTAACGTATCCGCACCTTTTTCCACTGCATCCGCAACCAGGAACTCTAGTTTTCTTGTTTTATTTCCACCCGCTGTTAGCCCAAGTAAATCATCTCGTTTAATATAGATTGAAGGGCCTCCTAGAACTTCAGAAAAATGATCTAATTTTTCAAGGGGTGTATAGGTTGGTGTATATCGCTTTCTAGGAAATTGCGCTAAATTCATATTAAATCTCCTCCTGTATCAACTGTTTAAGTCTAGCCATATGTAAATGACAGAAAAGAGGATAACAATCTAACTTTCTCTTTTCTTTTAATAAGATTAAATCATAGTAACCGCTTCGATTTCAAACAAAGCATCTTTAGGTAAACGAATAACGTCAATCGTGCTTCTAGTCGGATAATTCTTAGAAAAAAATTGTCCATTTACTCATTGGATAGTTGATCCCATGCAAACCAAAGTCCAAGGAAATAATCTTACTTGGATTTTGGTTTATGTTATGGTTACAGTTTCATTCTTAAAAAATCTTATTCTTCACCTTCACTAATCGGTAAAACGGTAGAATATTTAATTTCTCTTAAAGCTAAACTTGTTTGAATTCTTGTAATTCCAAGTTGATTTAGCTTTCGAATAAAGTTTTCCAATTCCTTTCGTTCTCTGTTCGCTACTTTTAAAAGATAGTCATACTCTCCTGTTAATAAATGGCACTCTAACACTTCCGGCATGGATTTTAACTCTTTCTCTAACACTTCTAACTTCTCCGCTTGATGAATATTTGTATTGATAAAAATAAAACAAAGTAAGTCAAAGCCTAGCTTCTCTTGGTTCAAGATAGCAACTTGCCGATCGATATACCCTTCATTTTCTAATCGTTTAACTCTTGCATGTGTTGCTGGTGGCGACAAATTCACATGTCGTGCTAGTTCTGTATTGCTTAATTGAGCTTCCTTTTGTAACTTATTTAAAATTTTTAGATCTACATCATCTAACACTTTATTTCCAAGAGGTTCCACATTTATCAACTTCCTTTCAAATATTCGGTAAATGGTATGAAATTAATATATAAAATTATATTTATTCTTCAAAATATCAATTTTGATTACTATTGTTTTGTATTTATTCAATTATACAAAATAATATATGGTGAAATAAATAGTTGTGTTAAACTTATTTAAAAATTAGAAAGTTATCACTGTCCAAAGTCTTTTTATACATTAAGAACAGTGAAATGGGAGCTTTTAGAATGCCGATCTTTTATGTACTGTTGTTATTATTAACAAGTTTGTTATGGGGAGGAAATTTTGTCGTTGGAAAATCACTTGTTGGTCATGCCTCTCCAATGACCTTGACGATCCTAAGGTGGGGGATTGCAATTATTTTTCTATTACCAATTGTATGGTGGAAAGAAAAAAAGCTATTTCCTCCACGAAAAGCTATTATTCCATTAATCATCATGGGAATAACAGGTGTTGTTCTGTTTAATCTTTTTCAATTTATGGCATTAGAAAAGACATCTGCAACTAATGTTGGTTTAATTTCTACATTAAATACAATCTCTATTGCTGTATTTTCATCTATATTTTTAAAAGAAAGAATAAATCTGTTACAAATATTTTCGATTCTTCTTTCGTTTGTTGGAGTTATTCTTGTGCTTTCAAAAGGAGAGATTAGTCAATTATTTTCAATGAACTTTAATGTAGGTGATTTATGGATGATAATTGCCGTATGTATTTGGGGAATATATTCGGTTTGCAGTAGATGGGCGACGAGCATGATATCACCTATGATGTCCACCCTGTACTCAGGGATATTTGGACTTGTAATAATCATTCCTTTTAATCTCAATGATTTTACGATTATAAAAATAAATGGCGCGTTTATTTCCTCAATTTTATACACAGGTATTGTCTCAACTGTTTTATGCATGGTCTTTTGGAATATTGGTGTTCAAAAACTTGGGGCAACATCAGCAGGTATTTTCTTAAATTTCAATCCGATTTTCACAATGATTTTAGCATTTTTCTTATTAAACGAAAAAATTACGTGGATTCAAGGACTTGGGAGCATTATTGTTATATTAGGAAGTCTCTTATTCACATACTTTAAAACAAATGGAATCTCAAAAAATATACGGATTTTGGATGAAGTAAAGAAATCTTCAGCATAGAGTCATATGAGCTGTGGGGTAGAGGAGCACAACTTAAGGCATGGTTAAGTGCAAAGCTGTTTAGTTTAGTTATGATGAGAATAATATTTATCTGGAAGTATATTTGTGCCACCTATGATAGGTGGTTTTTTGTGTGGTGGTGGAGAAGGTAAAATGAATATAATAGATGAAATTGTCATGGACTTGTTGAAGGGCTTATTTAACTAACTAGCTGATAGATCCATTTGTCCTTTAAATAAAAGGGTAAATAAATATTGAGTTACATAAGGCTTAAACTAAGGGTATTAATCAAAAATTGAAGTACTTCTAATTCATTTGTGTACACAAATACTTACTGAAAATTCCATATCATGCTATGTTTTTATTAATAATAAAAGGGAGGGAACCAGTATCAAAGGAAAGAGTATTCATATTAGAATTAACGAAACAATTTTAGAAAAGTTTGAAGAAGCCTTGATATATGAAGGAATAAACAAAACAGAATTCTTAACACATGCTATTCAAAATTTTTGTTCAAAAGTGGAATCAGAAAAAATGAATGATATTAAGCGTCAATATGGAACCAGTACTCATTTACAAGTACGAATTGATACACATGTTAAGTATGAAGAAAAACGTATTGATTTAGATGAAATGGTTATCAATCTATTAAATTTAACAAATGATGAAAAGATTCTTGATATTGGTTGTGCTACTGGAGCATTCCTTACACTATTACAAACAATAGGTCATAAGGGCCAACTTACAGGACTTGATCAGTCACCTAAAATGATTGAAGAAGCAAATAAGAAATCTCAACAAAAGAATTTAAATATTGAGTGGATTATTGGAGATGCCAGAAAACTTCCATTTTCTAGTAATTCCTATGATTGGGTGGTAGCAAGACACATGCTGTATCATGTACCAGACATTCAAAAAACAATTGAAGGGTTTAAAAGGATAATTAAACCAAATGGTGGATTAGTTACAACTACAAATTCTCGTAATTCATTACCTCGAATAATGGAACTTTGTAATAACATGCTAGTAGAATTTGGATTTCCTGAAAGAATTTCTTCTGCTGCACCATTTTGTATAGAAAATGCAAAAGAAATTTTAAGTTCAACGTTTGATAGCGTAGAAGAAAAAGTGATATCAAATTCATTAGTTTTTGAACAGGCTGAACCAATCGTGAATTATATAACCAGTATGTTTCCATCTTTAAACATACCTGACAATACAGATTTATATACTGACATGAAAAATTGGCTGAAAATTGAAGCAGAGAATATATTATTACGAAATGGAAAAGTATGGCGAGATCCAAAAGATGTAGGATTCTATTTATGTAAAAAATGAGAGGTGAAATCAATGTTATCAAAAGAAGATATCAAGGTAGTAGTTGGAGCTGGGTTATACAATAATAACCCTGGTTGGATACATACACAAGAAGAGGATTTAAGTTTATTAGATAAAATACAATAGAACGAGAAATTTAAGGTAAACATTATTACTGCAATCTTAGCAGAACACATTTGGGATTTTCATTACAAAGAATGGGATGGAAACGATGGTGTTATTTCCCTTCAAAAGGTTTGACCCTAGAAATCACGGTGATGAACTTGGTTTTCCATCACTAATTGTTGATGCGATTAAACGCTAACTTATGAAACTACCATGAAAATATGTTACTTTAGGAAAGTAAAATGACAAAGACCCTGCTCTATCGTTAAAAAAAGAGGAGAGCCAACTAAATAGTAAATTGTTCAACACTCAGGAGCTGAATGATTTGCTCCTATATTTTATTGCCGTACAATTTAATTGAATACAAAGTACATTTCTTTTTTTTGGAATTATTATACGCACAATAAGTAGTGGGGAATAGGAAATTAACTAGATACCTGAGATTAAGGTGCTACTTGAAATAGTAAATTAAATTTAATAAGATGAAGTTATGATAAAAAATAATGCAGCCGTAATGTTTAGTAAAATTAGAAATAAAGTAAATAATAAAATTGTTTTGGAACTAGAAAAGCATAATGTATGTGGTATTGTTCCTTCTCATGGAGATATTCTGTGGTCACTCTATCAAAAAAATGGGCTTCCTATCAAAACAATTGCTGAAAAAATCAATAAAACGCAGCCTACGGTCACGGTTCTTGTTAATAAATTAGAAAAGTTGGGATATGTAAAAAAAATCAAAGACGAGAAGGATAGTAGAGTTACATTGATTTTCTTAACTGAAAAAGGAGCGCAACTAGAATCAATATATATTGAAGTATCTGATCAAATAAATGAGATAATATATGGTGGCTTAACTAATGATCAAAAAGAACAACTAGAATTATATTTAGAAAAAATATATTCTCGTTTTTGAAATTTTTTTAAAATATATAGACATCTATGTATTTTTTGGTTAAATTTATAGATATCTAATTATCTATAAGATAGTTAAATGCATAGACATCTATATAATTGGTGATTTGGAGGTATAAGTATGAAGTGTTATTTAGATTCAATAACGGTTAATTATGAAGTCTTTGGATCAGGAACACCTATTTTGTTTATACATGGATTTTCTTGTGATAGTCGGTTAATGATTGGATGTATGGAACCTATATTCACTAAAAGAGACGGGTATAAAAGGATCTATTTAGACCTACCGGGAATGGGAAAAACGAATGGAAGCAAAACAATTAACAGTTCTGATGATATGTTGCGTATAGTTATTGACTTTATTGATACGATTATATCTGATCAATCGTTCTTGTTAGTTGGTGAATCCTATGGAGGGTACTTATCTAGAGGAGTCATTGCTAAAAGAAAAGAAAAAGTAGATGGAGTGGCTTTTATTTGTCCAATGATAGTTCCGGAAATGGAGAAAAGGTCATTACCAGAGCATTTCGTTGTAGTTGAAGATAAAGAATTCATTATTCAGTTAAGTGAAGATGAGAAGACAGACTTCCGTTCAAATAATGTTGTATTAGATAAGAATACTTGGATTCGCTATAAAAACGAGGTGGTAAGTGGGTGTTCAATTGCAGATCAGCGCTTCTTATCCAAAATAAAGAAAAGTTACGGTTTCACATTTGATGTAGATACAATAACGTTTGAATCTCCGAGTATCTTTCTTTTAGGATTACAAGATTCGATCGTTGGATATAAAGATGCTTTTAAAATACTAGAAAATTTCCCACGTGCAACTTTTTCAGTATTAGATAAAGCTGGACACAATCTACAAATTGAGCAAGAGGTTTTATTCAACACACTTATTAATGAGTGGTTGGATAGACTGTTAGAAGTAAAAGGATAAACAACAATGTTTTTAGTAAAAAATAGAAGGGGAATCATGAATGACACATTTAAACAATCTAGAACCTGGTATTCGTAAATTGGTGGAACAGTTTATAGAAGCTGGGAGACCGTCAGCAAGGCAACAAAGCATTCAGGATCGTCGACTTGGATATTTGAGTACAATTGACCTTGCCGGAGAGGCTGTCCACGTATGGGATATTTTTGATCAGACGATTAATGGCTTAGCTCTACGTATATATAAACCATTGGATAAAATTAACCTTCCGATTTTGATTTATTATCATGGAGGCTGCTTTGTAAGTGGTGATTTCGACACCCACGATCGCCAATTGAGAATGTTGGCTAATTTGGGATGTTGTCTGGTAGTTGCCGTTGATTACCGCTTGGCACCAGAACATGTTTATCCTGCTGCACATGACGATGCGATCAAAGCTGCCTACATCACACGTCAATATGCCTCGACTTGGGGTGGGAATCAGGATGACATTACACTCGCAGGCGACAGCGCAGGTGGGCATCTTGCCCTAGTTACTTGTCTTCGTCTCAAGGCCCAAGAGCAATGGATGCCGAAGCGTCAAATTCTCATTTATCCGATGCTTGATGCGACAGCTTCGAGCGACAGTTACAAAAGATTTGGTGATGATTATGTGATTACACGAGATGCACTTTTAAGTGGTTTTGAGGCTTATTTATCTAATATATCTCCGTATCACCCAGAAGCTAGTCCATTATTCAGGAATGATCTCAAAGGACTTCCAGAAACCCATATATTAACTGCTGAATTTGATGCTCTTGTCGACGAGGGTGAAACTTTATACCGTCGTTTGTTGGAATCTGGTGTAGAGGCACAATGCCGAAGATATCTTGGGGTGAATCACGGATTCTTTCAGCTTGCAGGCATCAGCTCAGTAGCCAAAAAGGCAATTGAGGATGTCGCATCCATTGTATCTAATGTATAGGATAGAGGAAAAGATTTAAGTGAATTGTATATAACTACTGCAAGGACGGGGTTGAACGAAGAACAACTTATAAATTACCCTTTTTCAGCAGGGCTTTTTAAGATTATAACGGATGAGAAGGGGAGTCCATCTAATGAAACCAGTCTGGCTATAGTAGATACAGGTATACGGGATCATATTAACTCAGGTACGTTAGGTTTTCCATATTACGAGTAACATCTACGTGAAAAACGTTAATGTTGTATCTGTCCAAGGGGAAGGTCAAAGTCTTGAAGAATATGGTGATGGGAAAAAAGAAACAAAGAGTTTTTAGACGTATTAGATCTAATGAACTCAAACTAAATGGTTTCTCGAAATTTCACTACTATATCGAAAAAGGAATTTTAAAAAAATATTACTTATATTCATAAAAATGATGTAAGAATTTACGAGGTTGTTGTAACAGGGCCAACAAAAGAATTACTGAAATTACAGAATGAAAAGTGGGTAGGAAAGACAAGTTTTGGTGAGGTTGGTTTTTGGAATTGGAATAATTCGAAATGATTATGAGAGAGAAGATGATGTATGTATCTCTTCCAATGCAAAAGGAAGGAATATAGGGTTAATGATAAAGGATGGGAAGCAAAACGATATCCATAAATTAAATCTAAACAGTGATTTTTCTATCTTGTCTTATTGAAAAATGAATCGCTATCAGTGCCGTCAAATTGACGGCATTTTCTTATGTTACGAAATTTCAGTTTAATTGAATATGTATAAAGAAATTTTTCCGAATAAATGTAGGATTGTTAAATAAATTTGTAGAAAATATTTAATATGCACTTTATTTAGACGTATTAAGTAAAAAGAAACGCTTAAGAATAGTAATTTTTAATGCATATAAAAAGGAGAAATTTTTATGTTTACTTATGAAATCGATGAAAACTTAAAATTAAAGATGCTGTCTTTACAAGATGCAGAGGAATTTTTTGAATTGACGATTGAATCAATGGACCATTTAAAAAAATGGTTACCACTGATTGCATATAATACAAAAATTGAAGATACGGAGAATTTTATCAAATCGACTATGAAACAATTTGCTGAGAATAATGGGTTTCAAGCCGGAATATGGTCAAACGGGAAACTTGCTGGAGTTATAGGCTTTCATAAAATTGATTGGCGAAACAAAACGACCAGTATTGGCTACTGGTTAGGGAAAGGATTTGAAGGGTCAGGGTTAATGATAAAAGCATGTAAAGCATTTGTTAACTATGCAATTAAAGATTTGGGATTAAATCGAGTTGAGATACGCGTAGCAATAGAAAATACGAAAAGTCGAGCTATTCCTGAGAGGCTTGGATTTCTACAAGAAGGTCGGATTAGAAAAGCTGAGTGGCTCTATGATCATTATGTAGATCACTACCTATATGGTATGTTAGCAGAAGATTGGGATCAAAAAGAATAATTTATTAAGAACATATTTAGTTATATTAATAGTGGAATAAATAACTATTTTAATCTAGAACTAAAGCATGTATTAGCTGAAGAACATGAGTTTAAGAGGAATAACTAGGGGGAACTAGATGGATGGAAAAGTAATTATTGAGGATTACACTAAGCAATGGGTTTTGGATTATAAACAAGAAGAAATTAGGATTAAAAAAGTTTTAGGTAAAAAATTAATTCAAATTGAACATATTGGTAGTACTTCTATTGAGAATTTAGGATCAAAATCGATTATTGATATAATGTGCGGAGTTAAAGATTTAAGTGAAATCAATGGTTTTATAAGCTCTTTTGAAGATATTGGATATGAATTCGTCTGGCACCAAGAATTCCCTGAAAGGCGTTTCTTTAGGAAAGGTAAATATAGAGCAGGAACACACCATCTTCATATCCATCAATATAATAGTGTTTTTTGGAAAAATAATATTTTATTTAGAGATTATTTGAGGAGTAATCTTGTAATTCTCAACGAGTATTTTCAATTAAAAAGAGAATTAGCTGAAAAATATCCATTCGATAGAGTTGCATATACGAATGGAAAAAATGATTTTATAAATTCGGTTATTAAAAAGGCAAGGGAAGAAATGATTTAATAGGAACATTAATTTCTTATTTACCATACGCAAGCATTAATTTAATAGCAGGGAGTAATGCTTTTTAAGTGAATAAAAGTAATGTTGAGATTTATCATTACTCGATCACTTCAAATAAATACACAAAGTTATTAAATATCATATAACGTTAGTTGACAAAGATTTGTTATGAGGTCCCATCTTACTTGAATATATATAAGTAAAAAAACTGTATATGGAGGGCTGTTTATGGCTATAGTTTCAATCTATACTGTTGGTAGGCTAAATCACCCATATGACCACCCTGATTCTCGTGATTTTTTTAAAGTTGGAAATGAAGTATATCGTCAAGCAACCAAAACAGGACAACTTATAGAGGGGTTTTCACCTGAGGGAGTCCCTTTCCCAGAAGAAGCTATAAAAGGGGATGGTTACCCTATTCTTACACTTACAGTATGGAAAAGTCTTCAATCTTTATATCGTTTTACCTATTCAGGTAAGCATAGGGAAGCGTTGAGAGATAGGAGTAAATGGATGGAGCATTATGAAGGGAAACATCAGTCATATGTAGTGTGGTGGACAGAACAGCTGAAAGATGTCTCATGGGATGAGGCTTTCAAGAGATACGAATATTATATTCAAAATGGATCAACACCTTTTGCGTTTGATTTTAAGCACGCATTTGATGAAAAAGGGGAGTCGTACTTGGTTAAGTAGCGGGTGGTCTCTTGATTAATTGTCACATAATCCATTTTCCATAAAGATGACGTTAATCTAAGTAGGATTGACGGTCTTTTTTTGTTTACATATAAAGTTTAATGGAAGATTAGTAGAACAAGGATTTTATTAATAAAGATAGTAATATATATAATGGTGTGAACAGGAGGTGTTACCATGTCTGGTATTACTGGAGTCTTACTAGGTACGTTATTACTATGTGTTTTTGATTATATGTGGTTTCGTGAAGAAAGCAAAAGGTGGCAGTGGTTTACCAAAAAAACTAGAATGCAAAAACTTGGTTTACTTATTACAGTTTTTATAGCGTTTTTCATACTTAACTATGTATTTTACTAATAATGCCTTCTTCAACGCATGTGTTAGTTGATAAAAATCGTGAAGGACTTTCTAAATATAAAAAAGGTGATTATAAGTGGTTATGCTTTATTATCATCAAAAATTTAAATTGAAAAGAGGCATTATATGAGGTCTAAACATCATTACATTTTTAATTTGCTTAATACTTTGATCCTCTCAGGTGCATTAATGTGGTGTGCAAATTTACTCTCTGATTCCATTCGACATAAAGAAAAAAGTAACGATTTATTGTCACAAAAAGAACTATTAAACTATCTATCAATATCAGAAAAAGAACTTAATAATATTATAGAAGATGATAAATATGAAAAAGCTAAATTAATAGGAAATGGTTCATGGGAAACATATCGTTTTTTACCTTATGCTGAAGTTGGAGATCAAAAAATATTTATTAAAAGTGAAATAAAAAAATGGTTGCAATTTCAATCTGTTAAAGAGCCAAAATAGGACAGATAGATTTTGTTTTTCTCCATCTGGCAGTTAAAAAAAGATAAAGAACTGTTAGATTATCAATAATTAGTAAAAAAATTTACAGCTCCAGGATTGTGAGGAGTTTCTATGAACTGGACGGATTAGTGAAAAATGATACTTGATTGCACTTGCTAAAAGAACCCACGGTACTTTAACATTATTAAGCATTGATATGGGATAGTGATCCTTACTCTTACAAAATCTAGACAACATCTTACCTAAGGAGTGGTAGAATTGGCACGTGTTTTATTTATTAATGCAGGATCAGAAGGTCATATCAATCCAACGATTGGAGTTGTGCAAGAGCTTATTTCACGTGGAGAAGAGGTAGTTTATTTTACAATAGAAGCTTTTCGAAAGCGTATTGAGAAAACGGGAGCTACTGTACGAACAATTGACGGTCAAAAATTTATAAAAGCCTTTATTTCAGGTGGAAGAAATCATTTACTTGAAAGAGTAAACGGTCTTTTACATACGGCAGATATCGTCATACCTGATGTTCTTGAACAGATTAAAGGAGAGCATTTTGATTACATCATCCACGATTCTATGTTTGGTTGTGGACGTTTGCTTGCCCAAATCCTTAAGCTTCCCGCTATTAATTCGTGTACATCTTTTGCGCAGAATAAAATATCATTCGATAGAACATTAGAACATCTTTCACAAAATGTCCCAACAGAAATTATTAAAAGGATAAATGATGATTTTCAAAACCTGACAACAAAAATCAAAGAAAAATATAATGTTGAAATTAGTTCTCCTTATGAAGTTTTTTGCAACCCTGCACCACTTACAATCGTTTATACAACTAGGGAGTTCCAACCATTTGGAGAAGCATTTGATAAAACATATAAATTTGTAGGTCCATCAATCTCATTACGATTAACGAAAAGCTTCGACCTTAATGAAATCAATGGAAAAAGTCCAATTTACATTTCACTGGGTACGATCCTTAATCAAGCAATTGATTTCTATAAGCTTTGTATTAAGGCATTTGAGAACACTGATCATACCATTGTCATGTCTATTGGGCAACAAACCCAACTAGGTGAATTGGGAGAGATCCCCAAAAACTTCATTGTAAAAAATTATGTTCCACAAACCGAAGTGCTAAAATACACCAAATTATTTATCACACATGGTGGAATGAACAGTACCAACGAAGCTCTCTATTACGGGGTTCCGCTAATTGTACTTCCGTTAAGTGCGGACCAGCCGATAATTGCGGGGCAAGTTGTTAAAATAGGAGCAGGTATTCAATTACAAATGCAAAGTTTGACGGCAAATCAATTAAGTGAAGCTGCAGATCATGTATTAAAAGACCCATCCTTCAATAAAGCTGTTGCAAATATTAAAGAATCCTTTCAAAAATCAGGTGGATATCACCAATCTGTTGATGAGATTTTCAAATTTAAAAGTCAATATGAAATCTAAATATAAAAATTGCTAAGCTACTTTTAATGGTGGCTATTTTTTATTGGAGGAATGGCAGAATAGTTTAATAGTATATTATTTTTTGATGAATATTACTATTTTACAATTAAGCAAATAGTTATAAGAAGGTATAATAATTTCAGAAATTAAGTCTAAAAAAGGGGAAATATATTTTGAATAGCGATTTATTTATTAAAAGTTTGTATCAATCATTAATTAAAGAAGATGGTGAAATTTATCAAGACTTATTTTTAAATACAGAAATCAATGAAGTTATAGATTCTTACTGGAAAGATGCGTTAAAAATGTTTTCGGAACTTAGTGTTGAAAATAAAGAGGTTCTTTTTAAAATAATTGAGCAAGTAAAAGTCGAATCAATTGCAAATGTTTTAGGTGTTTTGGATGGAGTAGTTTCATTGCAAGGTCAAGACATTGACATAAATATGACAATTGAAGGTTCCGATGAAAAAGTAAATGGAGACCTACAAGATTTATTCTTTGAAACCGATGAAGAAAATAGGTAAGTTATGTAACTTTCGCATGCGACAATTGTATTATAAATACAATTAAATATGCTTTATATAAATACTTGTTTAGATGTATAGTAATTGTTCGTTTTAGCAGTCTTTATTGATTGTTCAAGTTAAGGTCTATTTCTTTTAACTTGATATCAGTTATTAATGTAAGCAGAGACTATTTCAGTCTCTGTTTTTTTGTGGTCTGAAACTAGCTAAGTCTAAAGTCTGAAATAAAAATCATTCTCTAGAACAATTATCAAAGCTTTAAAAAAAGATAATATGAAATCAAGGTGAAAAATACCCTTTGGGGGTACCACGAAATTTTGCGGTAATTATCATTGTCAATCTAAGTAAAATGTAACATAAGGGTAGTCAATAACAAATAACCACATGTTGGTGGTAGGAAATTAGGGAGGAAAATAAAATGAAAAGGCTAGTAGTACGTTTCGTTGTTTATTTATTGAGTTTCGTTGTAATTGTGGGAGGGATCGGGTTCTATGGATTTATGCGTCATAAAAAAGATTTTTACTACAACGTCCGCCATGAGCCAGTTCCTTCATTACAAGGAGTGAAAGTCCCTCAGTATGACCCTCATAAACCAACTGTGGCAGTTGTAATGGCGGATTCATCAATAACAACTGAAGATTTCGATTTTCTCATGCCATACACACTGTTATCTATGACGGATGCCTACAATGTTTATGCTGTTGCACCAGATAAAAACATCAAGCCTTTATCGGGAGGTTTGGATGTTGTTCCACATTACTCTTATAAAGAACTAGATCAATTAATAGGTAAAAGTCCTGATATTGTCGTGGTCCCTTACATGCCAAACGTTGGTGGAAAAAAATATCAACCAACTCGTGAATGGATTCAGAAGCACTCTAATGCAAAAACCATCTTTTTAAGTATTTGTGGTGGTTCAATGAATCTTGCTGATGCAGGCTTATTAAAAGGAAAATCAGCCACTTCCCATTGGCAATTCATACCTTTTTTAAAGAAGCAATTTCCTGATACACTTTGGAAAGACGATATGAGGTATGTTCAAGAAGGTAACACCTTAACCACTGCTGGTCAAACTTCCGGTATCGATGGCGTGCTACATCTGATAGCTCAACAGTTAGGAGAGCCTATGGCAGCAAAAATTTCGAACGAAATCAATTATCCTTCTTATCACTTCGTTCAAAATCCAAAAGTGGATCATCCTTTTCACTGGGATATAAAATTTTTAACATATTGGCTAAATATTGGATTCCATTGGAATAAGACACAGATGGGGGTACTTCTGTATAATGGTATGGATGAATTAGCTTTGTCTTCTGTAATTGGTGTATATGGAGACACCGGAACGACACAAGTCTTGACCGTTTCTAGTTCGGATGCGCCAATAACTACGAAACATCATCTTAATATCGTGGCTAGGAATCAAATATCTAATACTCCAAAATTGGATAAAATGATCATACCAGGTGGCGACGCAAAATCCCTAGCTGAATCAGATATAAAACTTTGGAGTGAAAAGGGTAAAGCAAAAGAAACACTCCTGATTCATAGTGGTTCACCAAACAGATATGTATTCGAAGCACCATTGGAAGATTTAGCTAAACAAGAAGACCTTTTAACTGCCAAGCGTGCTGAAATACGACTTGAATATCGTGCAAATGGTATCCATCTTGAAGGAAAACCATATCCTCTTGGAACATACGTTAATTTACTTCTAACCATTTTACTAGCTTGGTTGGTAGCTTTCTGTATTGATAGACGATTCATTATGAAGAAACCAATTTTCAAATCGTATAAATAAGCCAGTTAATCACTACCGCTTTCGAGCGGTTTTTTTCATTTCTCTTCATTTAACGATTGATAACTAGAATCATAGTAAATTATCGATCCAGGGAGACCTGTAATTCAGTCAACTCCGCTATCTTGTCAGTTAGCCACCCACGAATGAGTGGGTTTCATGAATAACAGCAGGTAAATTTATAGTTGTTGTAGAAATTAAAGTCATAGACTATGTTCTTCAACTAAGTGGGGCGTATATACGTAGAAAATTGATTCATATTAGGGTGGGAGTTAATGTGTTAATAAAACCAAATAAATTGCAACCAGGAGATATTGTTGCGACAGTAAGTCCTTCATGGGGAGGGGCAGGTGATCCTGAACTTAGATGGCGTTATGAGCAAGGAGTAAAGAGGTTAGAAGAAATTTTCGGCCTTAAGGTAGTCCCAATGCCGAATAGTTTGAAAGGTGGAGACTACCTTTATAAGAATCCACAAGCTCGTGCAGAAGATTTGATGACGGCATTTAAAGATAAAAGTATTAAAGGAATCATTGCTAATATTGGTGGAGATGATAGTGTTCGCTTACTTCCATATATTGATTTTGATGTTATACGTGAAAATCCGAAAATTTTTATGGGTTACTCTGATGTGACGGTTTCACATTTTTTTTGCCATAAAGCAGGAATTTCTTCTTTTTACGGTCCAGCAATATTAACCGATTTTGCTGAAAACGTTGAGATGGATCCATATACAATTGAAATGGTGAATCGAACGCTCTTTACAAATGAGATTATTGGTAAAATTCAACCGGCCAAAGAATGGACGAGTGAACGTTTAGAATGGATAGAAGTGAACAAGAATAAACGGCGTACTATGAACCAGAACACAGGATATGAAATACTTCAAGGCTTAGATATCGTACAAGGACGTTTGATAGGAGGTTGTATTGAAGTACTGGAGTTCATAAAAGGAACAGAACTATGGCCTGAGGAAAAAAATATTGGGAAAATAGCATTCTTTTCTTTGAAACATCTGAAGAACAGCCAGAACCACATTATTTTAAGTATTGGTTACGAAATTATGCTACACAAGGTATCCTACAAAGAACAAAGGGGATCATTTTTGGTAAACCAAAAGACGAGAAATATTATGAAGAATATAAACATGAAATTCTGAAGGTTATGAAGGAATATAATTTAGAATATTTGCCAATTCTTTATAATTTGAATTTTGGTCATACCGAACCTAAGTTTATTTTGCCTTATGGTGTGCTAGCAGAAATAGATTGTAAGAAGGGGCAATTCTCGATTCTGGAAAGCGGAGTAAAATAGTTGAACGGTGTAATTGACTAAACCATTTTACGAAGTTTAATCTTCCGTAATCGGGTGCTTAAATTGAATAAGTATCATAGAAATGATCAACCATTTTTTAAAAGAAAAATCCAATAGAATTTATTAAGAGCATCATTTGAACATTTTTTTCAAAATATGCTCTCTCTTTTTGTTCGGTTCCAAAAACATAGATTTTTCATATTACCATACAACTAACGCATAGTTTAATTGTATAGTAGATTGCAGAAACCCATTTGTTAGAGGTGAATAATGAAGACCTATTTAATAAATAGATTGAAAAACTTATTATTTATCTTATCAGGTGCATTCATAGGTATTTTAATTGCATTTAGTTACTATAAAAACATAACGTTGAACCCAGATAAAATCCATTTATTAATTTCGGTGGGAATTGGAATTTTAATAGGCGAGTTTATCCATTTTGTAAGTTGGTTCTTAAGAAGAAATAAAAATTAATTCAGTTTACGCATGCATTAGTTAAAGATCACGAGTTACTTATGGTAGCTCATTTTTGTGTTCAATTGTTTGGCCACTCTATTTTGGGTGCTAACTGGCAGTGTACTTGTAGAAGGTTAATTAAAAAAAATAAAAGAATATTATTATCTATATACAAAGACAGGAGAAGACTTTGATGAACCAACCTACCACAGAAATGACGAAGAGCAAAGAAGAAATTTTGGGAAATATAAAAAAAACCTACCGAATTAAGCCAGTAACGGCAATTATCGTATTAATATTAACTGCATTTGCAATACTGTTGTTTTTTGGTGAGGTTATCCAATTCGTAAGGAAACTGACTTCAAATTTTGATGACGCTTTATTCGCTCTGTTCTTCGCATGGATTTTGGGATTTGGACTGTACGTAGTAATTTGGCGATTTTTTAACTCTCGAAAAATAAACAAAGAGCTTTTCCCAAAAATTGAGCAGTTTATTAGTAAAAGTGAAGAGAAAAGTTATGATGAAACTGAAACAGAAGTTAATGAAATGGTCAAAGTAGCATATAAGGATTACACAGTGAAATATAATAAAATGAAAAAAAATTACTGGAATTTTATTTAATTAAGATTTGTTTTGCTCATTATTACACTTGTTATTTCGCTTTTTCAATATAAGTTTTAGTGAGGGTTAGATAATACAATTTTTAGGATGCTATTCACCTAGTGCATGCGTTAGTAAAGAGAAGACCTCGAGGCACTATTGTAGCTCGCTTTTTTTGTATAGGTAGCTATTTTCCTAATTAAGGTAAGATGCATTAAAATAGAAAACGAAGGATAATTTTAGAAGAATTTTTTTATAAACTACATACATTAAATAAAAAAACTTTTTGACCCCGTATCTTTTTATACTGCTTGAAACGTTTATAGGTAAGAGAGTGTTAACAAAGGAGTGAACATGAATGTCTAGTAAGTTTAGCCTGCACAGCATAGAAAAGGGAAAACAGGATGAAAGGTCTGATGAATATTATTTGAACGAGTACTATCCTAAACTGCAGCGCTATTGTCATTTTCTTGCTCAAAATGAATGGGATGGTGACGATATTGCGCAGGAAGCCTTTTTTAAAGCAATAAAATACTACAATATTGAAAAGATGAACTCAGCTTTATTGAAGAAAATAGCTTACAATCATTGGATTGATACTTTACGGAAAAGAAAAGATGAAACAGTTCGTCCTGATATTGAACTTTCCCAATATGAAGGAAATAATCAAATTGCTGATAAAATCAATAGTGTAGAGCTTTTACTAAATCATTTTACTCCAAAACAAGCAGTTATCTTTTTTCTAAAAGAAGCGTTTCAATATCGAATTAAGGAAATTGCAGACATCTTAGGAACGACAGAAATGGCAATAAAATCCAGCGTGAATCGAGCAAAAAAGCGGCTAGAAAAAACCAACAAAGAAGAAGAATCCATTTCTGTAGAATATTTTTGGAATGAGGATGACCGAGAGCAGCTTGAGGAACTTTTTCATGTAGCTTTAGAAGTACAAGACCCTACTGTTCTTATTCAAGCTATTCCTTCTTTAGATAGTATCGCTGATGGACCTAAAATGTTGTTCTGTAACTTCCAGTCATGTCGATCTCAAACTCCTTCAAGCACTCTCTGTATGGTAGCATAGCCAATTAATGCTTTCAAGGAGGATTATTAAATGAGTACAATTCCTTATGTAATTGAACAATCTAATCGTGGTGAACGTTCGTATGATATTTATTCCCGTTTGTTAAAAGATCGGATTATTATAATTGGTGATGAAATAAATGATCAAATAGCTAACAGTGTTGTTGCCCAATTATTATTTTTGGCTGCAGATGATCCAGATAAAGAAATTTCTCTCTATATAAATAGCCCTGGTGGATCGACTTCAGCAGGATTTGCCATTTTTGATACAATGCAATACATTAAGCCCGATATTAGAACGATTTGTACCGGAATGGCAGCGTCCTTTGGTGCAATGCTTTTGCTGGCAGGAACGAAAGGGAAGCGATATGCGCTCCCAAACAGCGAAATCATGATCCATCAACCATTAGGAGGGGCAAGAGGCCAGGCAACTGAAATCGAAATATCTGCTCGCCGAATATTAAAATTACGTGAGCACATTAATCAAATCATTGCCGATCGAACAGGACAGCAGGTTGAAAAGGTTGCCAAGGATACAGATAGAGACTATTTCATGAGCGCAGAAGAAGCAAAAGAATACGGGATTATTGATGAGATTCTCTATCCTAAAAATTAACTTTATATATAATATTTTCAACAAAAAAAGGTTAGCAAAGCTAGCCTTTTTTTGCGAGCACAGCAACCCGATAAAGCGCATGAGTTAGTTGAAAAAGGAATAATGAGTAAGATTGCAGAATATACCAATAAACAACCTGGATAGATAATTTATTAAGACATTGTTGATATTTAAGTATGTATTAGTTGCTTTCCACTCCAGGATACTCGCTTTCCTTGGGGCGTGAGCTGAGCCTCCTCGTCGCATACGCTCCTGTGAGGTTTCAGCCTTCCCGCATCTCCCACAGAACCTCTGTACCCTTCCATTCCAATCAACTTCTGTCTTATAAATTACATAACCTAAAAGCAACAATCTAAAAAAAAGAGCCTGTTATATTTATTTTATTGTTTCAATAATTGTATTTTTTGGAGCAATTAAAGGTTCTTTAGAGAACTAATGAATGTTTTAGTTGAATTTTACTTTGGGAGCTAAATATTCAAGTGAAATTGGAGGAGAGTATAATTGAGTGAATCTGTAGCTGGAAAAATTATATTGTTTATCATATTAATTCCTTTATATGCTGTTTTAATATGGACTTTAATCGACCCAAGAGAAAGTTTATTATGGGGAAAAAGATGGATGTATAATGAAGAACCTGAACTTTCCGATGATTATATACGTTTTACCAAATTTATAACAGTATTTATTATAGTAATACTCACCATTTTTTCAATCATTGTCTTTTTCAAATATTGAAGACTTAGTAGAAAAAGAAAAGTTCATCACTGTATGAATAATTTGGAACAAAACGAACGATTCTTCTATAAAGACGACCTTTTATTTTCTTTTGAATTTACGCGCGCCAACTTTATATTAGAGAAACTAATAATTTGAAGAAATTATTGAGTTCGATAGTATAAATCCTGACTATGATTTTAATTTATAATACAACTAACGTATCCGTTATTGAAGATCTCGAGTCACTTTTGTGGCTTTTTTTATTTACGTAAATTGCAAAATAGTTAACTAATGAATATTAACGATAGGAAGGATATTTTGTAAAGCTAGTCGAATATAACCCTTGTCCTTATAAAAAAAAGAGAATAATAAAATTAAAAAAACGAGGGTGTAATTTTGAATATTTCAGTTTTAGGTTGTGGACGTTGGGGAACTTTTTTGGCTTGGTATGCTAATAAAATTGGACACAATGTTATGTTATGGGGGAGAGAAACCTCAAGGAATTTCATTGGATTAAAAGATACTAGAAGAAATGATTATCTTTCATTACCAGAAGATTTAGAGTTAACTAGTTCATTAGAAAATGCAGTGTCATTTACTGAAATAATAATTATTTCTATTAGTGCTCAAGAATTACGTTCATTTGCAAATCGATTAAGTTCATTAAATGAGATACAAGGTAAAACATTTATTTTATGTATGAAAGGATTAGAGTCTACTAGTGGAAAAAGACTTTCTCATGTATTTGGGGAAGAGGTTGGAAAAAATATAAATACAGCAGTATGGGTTGGACCTGGACACGTACAAGATTTCGTGAATAATATACCAAATTGCATGGTTATAGGTTCTGATAATATTGAAGTAACAAAGAAAATTGTACAAGAATTGAATAGTGATTTAATTAGGTTCTACTATGGGCAAGATCTTATCGGAAATGAGATTGGGGCTGCTGCAAAAAATGTTATGGGCTTAGCAGCAGGGATGTTAGATGGATTAAATTATAGTAGTTTAAAAGGTTCCCTTATGGCTAGAGGGACAAGGGAAATCTCTCGTCTAGTTAGAGCAATGGGAGGAAATGATGTAACGGTATATGGATTAAGCCATCTAGGAGACTTCGAAGCAACATTATTCTCGGAACATAGTCATAATAGAAAATTTGGGCAAGCGTTAGTTGAAGGAATTGAGTTTGGAAAATTAGCTGAAGGTGTTGCAACTATAAAGGCCTTAAGAAAATTATCCATTCAATATGATGTTCAACTCCCGATTTGTAATGCATTATTTGAAATAATATTTGAGAATAAAAATGCAGATGAAACACTAAAAAATTTATTTTTACGACCTGTGAAATTTGAATTTTAATAAAAATATGCCATATCATCTTATTCTAAACAAATGTTTCAGGGTCTTTATATTTTATTACTAGAAAGAAAGTTGGAGCAATTGAGATGTCATTTGATGACAAAGTTGGAAAATTATTTGAGAATAAATTCTTTTCGATAAGTATTGTGGTTAATATATTTGTTTTCCCATTAGCTTACTTTATAGGCTGTATGGGCACAGATGCTGCTGAAAACCAAGCGGAAGCGTGGGAAGGATTTCTATTTGGGTTTTTACTTTTACAAGGAATACCTTTATTGATGCTTATTACGAGTATTGGCATCTTAATAAAAGGAAAAATGAGTATTAGTAAAACAATCAAATGAAAGTTCTTACCGTTTTTATTTAAAGAAAGATGAAGACCATTTAGAGGATGAGCAATCATCGTCTATTTTACTAAGGGGCAGGTTAGTGAATAAAAATGTAGATATGCAAACTCTCTTATGAACTAAAGAATGATAGAAGGAGGTTTCAAATGACTCACCAAATCTTCGATGGACAAACTGAGTCACAATTAAAGGTATTGAAAGAAATAAGTACACTTTCTGAGGCAATTGGAATTGAATTCTGGTTACGCGGAGGATGGGCTATCGATTTTCTACTTGGCAAGATTACTCGTTCACACGACGATATCGATATAATAACGTGGATAAATAATCGGGAACAGTTAGAATATGAACTTTCAAAAGTTGGTTATGTGCAGACACCTGTTAAAGAAGAGTTTCGTTTAAGGCAGTCTGATTTTCTTAAAGATAATGTAGAAATCACATTTGGCTATATAACTCATTCCGAGGGTGGAAGCCTTATTATGAATGGATTACCTGAATGGAAATGGCGAGAAGATTCATTGTTATCTCAAAGCTATATGTTGCAAGGAATATCAGCTCAAGTCTTAAATCCAAAACAACTTTTAGAAGAAAAAGAAGTATATGAACGAATTGGTCGAATACCTCGATTAAAGGATGCAGAAAGCAAAAAGATACTTCGTCGTATAATTTCTGATTTAAATTTAATGGACTAGTGCTATTCTGTTTTGTGGTGTAGGACTTTCAATTTTATTAGCATTACTTAGTCAGAAAGGACGATTTAAATCAACCCTATAAGTTTGTATGGTTTAATAATTGTGTGATTTATTTCAATAGCAATGCTTTTAGATAGTTCTAGACTCTAATAATTAATTTAGTAAATGGGGAGAAATTCTTTCCAATTAATTTTGGATATGAAGTGAGTTGATAAGGCATTTCTTTTATTGGACTAAATTGAGTTTTTAGTAAAGGGTAAAAAATAGTTATGATAATAAAAAACACATATATTAGGAAACAACTAACAACTTGTTTGTTTAGCCTTTGCTTGAATATTAATGAGTCATATCATCTCTGTTAGGAGATAATATGGCTTTTTAATTTGTAAACACTTTGTCTATTTTTTTCGATGGAAGTTCTTCAACTGGGAAGGATAGTTGAATAAGAAATGCTAAAATATAGATATAATTAATGGGTGGAAGTAGGTATGAAATATTATAAATTACTTTTGAATGATAGCAATAAAAGTGACATTCTGTGTTATTGTGAAGATAGTTTGGGATTTGAACAATATCATCTTAAAGAAGGAAAGAAAATAAATTATTTAGCTAACGATTAGGGATGGTTTCTTGCTTCTTTTAAGTTGGAAAATATATTAAAAGAGTTGGATAAAAATGAAATTCAATACCTGCCTGCGACAGTAGTGAATAAATAAGATAACTCTTTATTAGAAGGATACACTGCAGTGAAACGATTTAAAAGGAGAGGCATCCTTAAATATATATATTTACTCTAAAAATGTAATATACTATTCTAAAATAGAATCGAGTTTTCTTTTATTATGTAAGTATTAAGACCAAACATCGAGAGAAAAACAAATGAAGAAATTATAAAGGAGATATCATAAAGTTGAACAAAAAATACTTAGATTTACTGGCTCATAAATATGATAGTGAAGAAAAAGTGGTAACTGAGATTATTAATCTTGAAGCCACCCTCAATCTGCCAAAGGGGACAGAGCATTTTGTCAGTGATTTACACGGGGAGTATCAAGCTTTTCAACATGTGTTAAGAAATGGTTCGGGTAGAGTAAACGAGAAAATAAGAGACCTATTTCAAGATGAACTATCTGACACAGAACTTAATGAGTTTGCGACGTTAGTTTACTATCCTGAAGAAAAATTAAAGTTAATTAGAGATAAGTGTGTCAATAAACAAGAATTACATCAATGGTACACAGAAACCATTGACCGTATGTTAAAGCTAATTTCTTATTCCTCTTCTAAATATACACGCTCAAAATTACATAAAGCATTGCCTCAACAGTTTGTTTATATAATAGAAGAGCTACTATACAAAACGGATGAATTCACAAATAAAAAACCATATTATTCAAAAATAGTCCAGCAAATTATTTCTCTTGGTCAGGCAGACAAGCTAATTACAGGTCTGGCATATTCTACTCAGAGGTTGGTTGTTGACCATCTTCATGTCGTGGGTGATATATATGATCGCGGACCTGAACCTGATAAAATTATGGAGACTCTAATTAATTATCATTCTGTTGATATTCAATGGGGAAATCATGATGCCCTATGGATCGGTGCCTTTTCTGGATCAAAGGTTTGCCTAGCTAATATTATTCGTATCTGTGCCAGGTACGACAATTTAAATATTATTGAAGATGTGTATGGAATAAATCTTATACCACTTCTTAATCTTGCGGATAAGTACTATGAGGACAATCAAGCGTTTAGACCCAAGAGCAATTCGGATGAAAAAAAGTCTGATCATGAACTTTTGCAAATCACTAAAATTCATCAAGCGATTGCAATTATTCAGTTTAAGCTTGAAATGTCAATCATAAAGAGACGCCCGGATTTTAATATGTCAGAAAGGCTTTTGCTTGAAAAAATTAATTATGACAAAAATGAAATAACAATTAATGGGAAAACTTATCCATTAGAAAATACTTGCTTTGCAACCATTAATCCAGATAATCCTGGCGAATTATTAGAGGAAGAAGAGCAAGTTATGGACAGACTATTGTTTTTTGTCCAGCATTCGGAAAAGTTGGCCAGACATATGAATTTTCTTTTGAAGAAAGGCAGTCTTTATTTGAAATATAATGGAAACTTATTAATACATGGATGCATCCCAATTGATGAAGAAGGAAATATGGAAAAAATGGTAATTGAAAATCATACCTATGCAGGTCGTGATTTACTTGATATTTTTGAACATTATTTACGACATGCTTTTGAACATCCTGAGGAGACAGATGATCTCGCAACAGATATGGTCTGGTATTTATGGACAGGAGAATATTCATCATTATTTGGGAAAAGAGCAATGACGACCTTTGAAAGGTATTTCATTAAAGACAAAGAAACCCATAAAGAGATTAAGAACCCATACTACTATTTACGCGAAAAAGAGGAAATCTGCAGTAAAATTTTAGCAGAAATGAATCTTAATCCTAACGTAGGTCATATAATAAACGGACATACACCTGTTAAAGAAATAAAAGGAGAGAATCCAATTAAAGCAAACGGAAAGATGATTGTCATTGATGGAGGATTTTCCAAGGCTTATCAATCAACAACCGGTATTGCTGGATACACTTTATTATATAATTCCTACGGTATACAACTTGTCGCCCATGAAAAATTTAATTCAAAAAAAGATGTTCTACTAAAAGGGTCAGATGTTTTATCAGTAAAGAGATTGGTGGACAAAGAACTCGAGAGAAAAATTGTTCTAGAAACTAATGTGGGAGAGCTATTATTACAGGAAATATCTGTTTTAAAAAGTCTGTTGGAATATCGCTATATGAGTTTAGACCAATCATTACAATCTAATGATTAAAGACTTTATTTAAACATAGATGCTTAATGCTATGTTCTTTATTAAATCCTAGTTAAGCAGCTGCAAATATTGAATGTGGAAAGTCAATGCATTATCAATTTTAAACTTACTTTAGTAAGAAGATCATTTTATTGATGGTCTTCTTTTCTATTTTAGAGAAGAGTTTCGGAAACAATGGCCTTATTAAGCATATTCCGATTACTTTTAGCATAGGTCGTATTGTTAGCATTATTTGAAGGGGGGATTACTTTGCAATCATGGGAATTTACATGATAATGAGCGTAAGTATCTCAATCCTTTCAAGTATTATTTCAAATGAGATGTCTAAAATATTATAACCATCTCAAATTGGAGTTGGGATAGGCCTGTTTCAATTACTACAATTTTTTAGTGGGGCATTTGGAGTTGCGACGACAGCAAGTGCTCTTAATTGGCAGAAGAATTTATCACTAGCTCAGGCGTACAGTAATATTTATTGGGGACTAACAATCAATGTGGTTCTATCAATTGGTTGTGCGTAGTTAAAAGCTTATCCCAATGAATAGTTGAATTAAAATAGGCTGTCGAGTGTTTTCGACAGCCTGATGATGTACCTTAGGTATAACCTATTTACCTTATTATGAAGCAGGTTCAACTTTAGATGCTGTATAGCCTGAGCCATTCCATTGGAGATACACACGATATTTTTGCGAGCCTTTTGCTTTTGCTGATACAGTACCGACTGAGCCGCCTGGGGTGCTTTTATCGCTTCCTAAAAACCATACAGTCATATTGTTTTGGTCTATTCCAGTAGCAGAAGAGATTGACTGTAGCATCTCCTGCCAATCTTGAGAACTTGAATCATAGCTTGTAACATGCTTCATACCCGTTTGTTCCGGTGTTTCCGGTGCTATTGTTGAACTTGACTGCGAGCTACCCGATGAAAATGAGGATGAACTGCCTGCTGATGCTGAATCAGTATTCGTTTGATCATTTTGAGTTTGATCTTGGGACGATGAGCCCTCATTTGTTTGATTGTTTGTTGAACTATTATTTCCAGCGGGATTATCCTTCGTTATGTTGTGAACCGATTGTTTTTCGGCTGAGGATTGAACACTTTTTTTGGATGCTCCCTTGTTAAAAATCGAATACGAAACAAATGCAATAAGTATAAGAACGACAACAATTGATCCGTTTAAAATGAACTTGGTTTTTTTTCTTTTTGCTCTTGCCTTTGCACGAGAATTGCCTTGAAAATTATTCAGTCTAATCACTCTCCCAAACTGAGAATGTCAAAATTTTATCATGTGTTGTGAAAAACTTGAAGTATTTAATCACAAACTTAACCATTTCGTAATACAACTGATAAGTACCTTTTTCATTACCACTCACACTATTAAAAGTAACTAGTGCATATTTGAGTTGGTGATAAGAAAATTGCATTATTAATTACGAACTTTCTTATGTATGGTAAAATTGGAATATTCTTACTTTTATTCTGTTCTATTATCTCATAAACTAGTGAGGTTTAGCAAAATGAAAAGATTTTTTTAAATTTTCAGTATCACTTTATCTACCATATTATTAATTGTACTTTTATTTGTCATTGGTGTGGGTGTATTTATTCACGAAACTTTAGAGAAAAAAACTCATGAAAACTTACCTTTTTTTCATCAATAAAATGTTTCTGTCTACTAATTTTGAGGGCATGTAATTAAAGACAAGAAAGAGATGAACAAGATAAGTAATCTTATAGATGTATCAGGGGTATATTCGGATTTGACAAGTTATTGGCAATAAAGTGCGACGATAAGGAAGCGATTTTAGAAAGAAAAGAAACACCGCTATATATCTTTCAAAAATCTATTTTACATGAGTACACTCATTATATATTCAGTCGAATGGTAGAAGGTAAAAATCTGGTGTTTCAGCTTATCCATTATGGTTTCACGAAGGCATAGCTGAAATGGCAGTTAATAACTAACGAATGAGTTAGTTGCGTAAGGTAAGTAATAGAGAACATAAATCTGAAGAAGGAAGTGATCATCATCATTAAAAGAAAAGTAGCCGTATCTTTTAGCGGTAAGGACTCAACCTTGGCTTTGCATGATCTTTTACATACTGATGAATTTGAAGTAGTTTTGCTAATTGCAACAGTAACGGAAGGTTTGAATCGCACTAGTATTCATGGTGTTAGGGTAGAATTATTGGAGGCTCAGGCAAAATCTATTGGACTTCCACTGCGGAAAATATGGATTCCAGAAAGTTGTTCTAATCAAAAATATCAAGAGATAATGACTGAGGTAAATATAGAGTTAAAGGAGCAGGGGATTGAGGATATTGCCTTTGGTGATCTATTTCTTGAAGATGTGCGTAAATATCGAGAGGAAATGCTAAAACCATTAAATATAAATCCGATTTTTCCTCTGTGGGGAGAAAATACGACAGACGTTCTTAAACGGTTTTTATCACTAGGTTATAAAACCATTATTACCTGTGTGGATTTAACAAGATTAACAGAAGAATTTTCAGGTAAAGAAATAAATGATCAATTTATTGATGAACTTCCTTATGAGGTTGATCCTTGCGGTGAAAATGGGGAGTACCATTCATTTGTTTTTGATGGTCCTATTTTTAAAAAGCCAATTCAGTTTCATGTAGGAGAAAAGAAGCTGACAGCTGATGTTTATTCAGGAGAAACTAGATTTTGTTTTACAGACTTGGTTCAGCTTTAATTGTTGAGAAAGAAATATACTAGTAGAAAAGGATAAGAAGGAATACGTATGATTAAGTTTTCAAGGACGATGAATGGGTGTTAGATGTTTTCCTAGAACAAGATAACAATTTAGTTGTTCGTTATACTGGGTGAATGACTTATAAAGGTGGATGGTTTAATATTCCGTCTGATGTAATTATTTATATAAAAAGGGAGAAAATTTTATTGAAAATGAAAATACTAATATTCCCAAGAAAAAGGGAATTACTATAAGACAAAACCAGACATTTATCCAATTGTTTACGATTTTTATAAAAGAATCGACGTTAAAGATTAGAATTTTTTATAGTTTTATGCAGGCTGCTTTGGTAGCCTTTTTATTTTGCTCATTAGCAATTTGGTTAAATAAGTAAAGGACTTTTTGGAATTAAATGGAATATAATATTGGTAATTATATAAAAAATAATCGATTTGAAATAAAGAAATTTTCATATTAGAAGAAGGGGAATTAGTAGTGATATGGATTGCTGGAAGTACTATCTGTAATATAGTATTAGTAGCTATTTTAAACGCACTAGTTTTCGGCAAAAGTCCAACACAAGAGCAACTATCTGACCATCAATTACAATAGTTAGAGCGTGTAAGACATAGCTCATTTACTTCCAAAGGTGGGCTCTTAATAAAGTCTTAACTTTTTTATGAAAGAAATATGTTAGGAAAAGGTCTTCAGGAAATTGTGACTCATACGTTACGCACAGGTTATCGTTGATTAAGGATTGAGCTCCACAGATATAAAGGACATGAATATTTTGGCTGTTCTGTATTTTTTGGGAAATTACAAAAAAAGGAGGCTATACTAATGAGTAAAAAAGAAATCTTGCAAAATGGAATCAAGCAAGTTTTTTATGAAGAAGAATGGTACCCACCGATATCAGAAGCTTTAAAGAATCTTACCGTTGCACAAGCATGTTGGCAACCAGATGGAAAGGCCAGTAATACGATTTGGGAAAATGTAAACCATTTACTAATCTTTAAAGAGCGCTTACTTTCCCGCTTACATCAAGATGACACATTTGTAGCTCCACAAAATAATGATGAAACGTTTGTCCAAGGTGGACCTAATGATGATGATGCTTGGCAGCAAACAGTGAAGCGAACACTTCAAGTACATGATGCCTTACAATCTTCATTAACATCCCTTCAAGAAGCAGAACTGGATCATCAATGTCCTTCTCTACCAGTTTGGCAACAATATCTGAATATCCTTTTGCACGATGCTTATCATACAGGACAAATTGTACAACTTCGTAAACTCCAAGGTTCATGGCCAGCTCAGCGCCCATATTTATAAACGATGATTAAAATTGCTTAAGTTTCACAATGACATGTTTTTTGCAATACTCACTTACGCATGCGATTCTTCAATAGAAGATCGCTTTTTCTTATTCATCAGGGCAGTTTAGTTGAACAAGGATGAAATTAATTTATTACATAAAAGGATTTTTCACTTTATTATTTAATATCTATAAATTAGGACTTATATTGTAAGGAGTGCTTATAATTATGGATGAAAGAAAAAAAAGTCTTAAAACAAGTTTAATTTTAGGATTGGTAATTATTATTATTGTTTTGGCAATAGCTGTAAACTCCTTTACTAAAATTCAAAGTTCATATAACAAATTTATTGTTCATAAGACGAAAAAAGATTCAATCGTTACAAAATATTTAACCACAGATGAAATTAGACAACTTTTTTCTATACAAGATAGGCTTCGTTATAAATATTCTGTTGAGACGAAAACAAATTGGCTATATTGGGAAATTAGCGATGGAGCAAATACTGTACTTATAACGGATAATTATATGTCAAGACATCCTGAATACGATTCTGCAAAGATTAAATTTAAAGTAAATAAGTATACAGTTGATGGAAAAACAGTTGAATTTATGAGTAACAGTAAGATAATTCAAGTTCATTCAAAAGATGGCTGGAAAGATAAATAATTGCAGAGTAATTTAAAATTACTAATTGAACTAAAGCATACGATTGTTGTACAACAAATAGAAGCTGCGAAATTATAGGGGTTATCTCTACAGTACGTTAAAAATTTATGTAGAGAAGGAAAGGTAATATGATTTGTATTTTTGACAACTTTATTAGTAGTTAATTTTGGAAGAGTCCTAGTAATAACATCATATAATCCTATAGTTGAACAAAGTATAGGGGCTGATCATTCAGCTCCTATTTTTCTATGTGCGCCCAGCATGTGCATAATCTATAGGGTGTAAGTCCCGAGCCATGAAGGCAGTAGTAGTGGTTAGCTTAAGACAAGGGTGTCTGTGGTGACGCAGAATCTGAAGGAAGTCGGCGGCA
>NZ_JAGIYQ010000006.1 GCF_017814275.1 Gottfriedia endophytica | reverse complement strand
TCTTAAAAGTCTATATCAAAGATATGAATTTCTGCGTCAGACTTAATTTGAACCGCCGTATACGGAACCGTACGTACGGTGGTGTGAGAGGTCGGGAGTTAGTCGCTCCCTCCTACTCGATTTTTTTGAAAGCCTCCATTTTATTTGGAGGTTTTTTCTTTGCTTTGCCTGTCACTTTCATAATTTATTCATTTTACCGATAAAAGAATAAGAAATTCTGATATACCACTTAGTTGAAGAAGGGTATAAAAATCGAAGTATAAAAAATATATTTGAATTATGAAGGGAGAAAATTAAAAAATGTCTAATTATACCGTGAAAGATATGATGATTGCATATTCTGAAGATGCACTAGACCTTGCCAGTCAGATGGGAATATCTCTTGACTA
This sequence comes from Gottfriedia endophytica, assembly GCF_017814275.1. Taxonomy (GTDB): domain Bacteria; phylum Bacillota; class Bacilli; order Bacillales; family Bacillaceae_G; genus Gottfriedia; species Gottfriedia endophytica. The sequence continues at coordinate 213,315 of NZ_JAGIYQ010000006.1, read as the reverse complement.
TTCAGAGGATAGTCTGAAGCTACTGGATGAGATTTTAGAAGAATATCATCTAGGATTACCAAAAGGTATTAAAAAACTATTTTTTAGAGGACCTTCTGAAGAGGATATTGTGCAAATGAGTAAAATCTGGGGAGGATATTTAGGCGAAGTAATCAGAAGAAATATTGGTGGAGAATGGGAAATGAGTAAGAATTTTAACAACGCCATATCTTTAACAATAAATAATACTGAAATTTACCCTCCAGCTAAAGTGAATAAAAGGATAATTAATGGGAAAGAAGATGAAGTATTCTTCTATTATCATGCTATAAAGGAAGACATTGTAAATGTATAATTTGGCTAATCCAATATGTTTTTGAGAAGGTGATTTATTGAAACTATTTTGCAAGGTAGCTAAAAAGATAACGGTTAATAATTTTATTTTTCATTGCATAATCAATGAAATACCTAGTAATGACTCAGTAAGTTTTAAAGTATATTCATCGAAAACTTCATTCTTTGAAGTGCATTTTACATGGGAAGGAAGTTCTCACTTCAACCTTCATAGACCACAGAATTGTGCAAGTATAATTAAATATGCAATTGAGCATGGATGGGGTTTTCGACAAGATAAGAAAACTATGAAAATTGAACAAGGTGATTTTCTAATTGATAAAATAGGATTATGTGTGTAACTTCAAATAAAACATGTGTTTCATATAACACTGACCAAGAAGGTAAGTACGAAGGTAATAAGTTTAATTGGATAGTTTTTTAGGAACTTTTCTAAAAGATTGTTGTTTTTAAAAAGATTTTGTTATAGGAAACAGTTGATAAATAAGTTGATTGGAACGGAAGGTGCGAGACTCCTGTGGGAGCAGCGGGACAGGTGAGACCCCGCAGGAGCGATAGCGACGAGGAGGCTCACCGCCCGCCCCACGGAAAGCGAGCGACCTGGAGTGGAAATTAACTTCTTCTCACATTGATATATAGTAACAATGTTTATGAATCAGGCATTGGCGGACGATATCACATTGGACTAGTTCCGTAAGCTAAATGAAACATATAACTTAAAAATAAAAAGAATACAATTGAAAAGAATAACCTAATAAGAACAGATCTTTTTTCTTTCTTGTTCTGAGCTTTTTTAAATAATTTATAATGGATAAAAATCAATATTGATAAAATTGGTATGTAAAGATATAGAGATATCGTATTAACCCATTCCGAATTTTTATGCCAATATTCATTTGGAGTCGGTATGATACCATCATATTGTTGATCTACTTTATTTTTAACAGTAATAAAAAAATAGGATACAACCAGATAATAGGCTGCAACTAAATACTTTACCCACCGAAATAATACCTTGTTAAATATAACGATTAACATGATAATTGTCAGATCAAAATATAAACCTGTGTATTGTTCCAACGAAATCACCTCTGACATTGTTGTTTTAATCTCTTCAAAAAAATGATGTTGAAAATGATATTTTATTATTCATTGCTCTGAAAAACAACAACTATATAACAAAAACTTAGAAATTATCCACATTCTATTCACATTCGAAAAGGTGACAGGCACCATTAAGGCAAATCCTTCTTTAAATAATAATGCGTAAAGTCTCTACCAACATGATCAATACTACCAAACACTTGATAACCATGCTTTTCATAAAATCCTAATGCTTGAAAACTTAATGTATCAACTTTAATGAAATCACACTTTTTTTCTAAAGCAATTTGCTCTACTTCTTGTAATAGTTGACTTCCATAACCGAATTTACGTATTTCCTCATCTATCATTAAGGTATGAATTTCTAGCCAATTCCAACATATTTCACCTAATAGACCACCAAGAACATTACCATTTTCATCTCTAAGAAATAAATTGATTTCTTGGTATCTGCCTCTTAAGTCTTCTGGGAAATGCGCAAAATTATACTTATAAAGCTGAAGATTTATATGATTCTTGTCCTTATTATTTAATTCTTTTGTAATATGTAAATTCATTATTTTATTCTCCTTAATTTCTAAAATCCTGCTTGTGAGATTAGTTCTTTATATTTTATCTTAAAAATCTTAATAATTAAAATTTTTATCAAATAATGTTAAAATTACATAGTAGTTGAAACGTAGATATGATGATTATTTATTAAGGGTGATACTGATGAAGAGTAATTTCCCAAAGAAAATACATATTATTGGATCAGTTGGAAGTGGGAAAACTACCTTGGCAAGGGACTTATCTACTAAGCTAAGTCTTCCATTCTATGAATTAGACAATGTTGTTTGGAAAAGATTTAAAACTGGCGATATAAGAAGAAGTGATGAAGAAAGAGATAACTATCTAAGCAAAATAATTAACTCTGAAGCTTGGATAGTAGAAGGTGTTCATCATAAATGGGTAATGGAAAGTTTCGAAAATGCTGAGTTAATCATATTTTTGGATACAAATTATTCTAAAAGGACAGTTAGAATAATAAAGAGATTCATTTTACAAAAAATGCTGCTTGAAAAAGCAAATTATAACCCTACTTTTGAAATGTTTAAGAAAATGTTTAAGTGGAATTCATATTTTGAAAAAGAAAGTAAACCAGAAATAGTAAACATATTGAACAAATACAATGATAAATTGATCATCCTAAATGATAACACTGAAGTAGAAAAATATTTGGGCTAACAAAATTTATACATACCATTTTTCTTCTCAATCATATCTTGTAAAATTATAAAATATGATTTAATAGACAGTAGGGAAGGATTTCTTTTAAACAAATCGAATAATTAAATGAATCATTCCTATATGTCATTTTTCTTCAAGTATATAGATTCGATTTGATCTTAATTAATATTTAAAATAATAGAATTTGTCCACATATTATTCACATCAAAAAAGTGACAGGCACCACCACAGAATTTGTCCACAATCTATTCACACAAAAAAAGTGACAGGCACCACCACAAAAAAAGTGACAGGCACCACCACACCAAAAGGGGGAAAACAATGGAAAGTTGGTCGGGATTTATTAAGATTGGAGAAGTACCAATCTACTTAAATAAATATATACCAGATCATCCGAAAGCAATTGTTCATATCGTTCACGGTATGGCAGAGCATAGTGGGATGTATAAAGAATTTATATCATACCTACTAGAACATAATTTTGCAGTTTATATTCAGGATCTTCGGGGGCATGGTCAAACTGCTCAAACAGAGGAAGACTTGGGATTTTTAGGCCATGATGTAGCTTGGGAGCGTATGAGTGATGATATATGTGAAATATCCAAGTTAGCGAAATCTGAGGTTCAAATGCCACTTATCTTATTTGGCCATAGTATGGGGTCCTATATTGCAAGGAGAGTTGTTCAAAAAGAAGGTAAAATCTATCATGGTTTAGTTCTTTCTGGCTCAGGTTATGACCCAGGATTGATAAGGAAATTAGGAGTAGTATTATCTAGTAGTTTAGCAAAAATGATGGGGAATCAAGCGAAGAGTAAGCTACTGGATAAACTGACATTTGGTAAATTTAATTCGAAGTTTAAACCTGCAAAAACTGATTTTGATTGGTTATCTAGGGATAACGAACAAGTTAAAAAATATGTTGAGGATCCTTATTGTGGCTTTATTTGTTCTACTAGTTTCTTTAAAGAAATGTTAACGGGTATAGGAGTAGTCCATTTAGAAGACGAAGTAAAGAAGACGCCATCTGATTTGCCAATTTTTATTTTTTCGGGAGATGAAGATCCAGTAGGGGATATGGGGAAAGGAGTAAAAAAACTCCATCAACTCTACGAAAAAAGTGGCATTCAAAATGTAACGCTAAAGCTTTATCCAAAAGGTAGACATGAAATGTTGCATGAAATTAATCGTGAAGAAGTGTTTCAGGACATTGGTGATTGGATTGAGAATCTTCCGTTGGATTTCAATAATGTAATCGTTTCTTGATGAATTTCCTCGTTCATAGTAAAATAATAGATAACAGTATATTCTGTCGGAGGTGAAGCAATGCATACATTATTTACAGTATTATTAATTATTGTTTCAATACTAATGATTCTTTTAGTACTTTTAAAAGCAGGTAAAGGCAATGGCTTATCAGGCGCAATTTCAGGTGGTGCTGAACAATTATTTGGAAAGCAAAAGGCTCGTGGGTTTGATTTAATATTACAGCGTACAACAGTTGTTGTGAGTGTTTTATTTTTCATTTTAACAATTGCTGTATCATATTTTAAACTGTAGTAAGAATGGCTGCCAGCGTTGGTAGCTTTTTTATTTTTCCCTACTTCACATTTTCTTCTTTTATCAAGTTTATAGTATTATTTTGATCATTTTGCTATTCTCTCATTCAGCTTTGCTATTAATCAACATTTCCTCTCACTTCTTTCTTTTTTTAATCGTTTAAAAACCCACACTGAAACAGAAAATAGAACTAGTCTATATTAAAATGATGAACATTCATCAGAAAAGCTATTTTTATGGAAATACAATCCAAACAAAGGTAAAATGAAGTGTTCAGTAATTATAATCTATACGTTTGATTAAGTTTAACGACATTAGCGACACCATTAAATCAAACGTTTGTTTGAAAGTTTAATTCGTTCATTTAAGAAATATTTACGTTGGAGTGATACATATATTATGAAAGTAACGATGCCAAAGCCGTTTACGTTTGAAGGTGGCGAACGTGCGGTATTACTATTACATGGATTTACAGGTCATTCAGCAGATGTTAGAATGCTTGGTCGTTTTTTAGAAAAACAAGGATATACTTGTCATGCCCCTCATTATGAAGGACATGGTGTACCTCCAGAGGAATTAGTTCATACTGGTCCTGATGATTGGTGGAAGGATGTAATGAATGCCTATCAATTTTTAAAGGACCGTGGACATCAAAAAATTGCGGCTGTTGGACTTTCTCTAGGTGGGGTGTTCTCATTAAAATTAGGATATACGGTTCCGTTAACTGGAATTGTAACAATGTGTTCGCCGATGTATATTAAAAGTGAAGAAATCATGTACCAAGGTGTATTAGCTTATGCTCGCGAATTTAAAAAACGTGAAGGAAAAAGCGAAGAGCAAATTGAAATAGAAATGGAAGAATACAGTAAAGCACCAATGAAAACACTTAAGGCGCTTCAAGGTTTAATTCAAGAAGTACGAGATGATGTCGATACAGTTTATACACCGACTTTTGTTGTACAAGCGCGTCATGATGAAATGATTAATACAGATAGTGCCAATATTATTTTTAATAATGTTCAATCAGATCATAAAAAATTAAAATGGTATGAAAATTCAACTCATGTCATTACATTAGGGAATGAACGTGATGAATTGCATGAAGATGTCCTTGAATTTTTAAATAGCTTGGATTGGTAGAAATAGAAATTCTGGGAATTGGACAAACTAATAAAAAATGTAAAAAAAGAACCCTCTAGCCATTTGGTTAGAATAGGAGTGATTTGGTTGGAAGAGTACCAACTTTGGAAAGAAAAGATTTTACAATTAATGAAAAGTAATGAGTACAAACCATTAAATATTCAAGAATTAGAAGAAGCTTTTGAAATTACGGATGCAGTTGAATTTAGAGAACTGGTTAAAACACTTGTAACTTTAGAGGATGAAGGATATATCACTCGTTCTCGTAATAACAAGTATAATCTTCCTAAAGAAGCTAATTTAGTAAGAGGGAAGCTTACTGGTCATGCTCGTGGATTTGCATTTGTTATACCTGAAGAAGAAGGTGCAGAAGATGTTTTTATTTCTCCTTCTGATCTAAATGGTGCCCTTCATGGAGATATTGTTATAGCAAGAATCACGAAAGAAAAAAGTGATGCTCGTCGTGAAGGAACAATTGTAAAAATTATTGAGCGTGGGCAAACAACAATGGTAGGTACATACCAAGCTCAAAAAAACTTTGGATTTGTAGTCCCAGATGAAAAGCGTTTTGGCAGTGATATTTTTATTACGAAAAGTGATTCGATGGGAGCGGTCGATGGCCATAAAGTAATTGTGGAATTAACACAATTTCCTGAAGGCGGAAAAAAAGCTGAAGGAAAAATTATTCAAATCCTTGGCCATAAAAATGATCCAGGTGTCGATATTCTCTCAGTTATTCATAAATTTGGTTTACCGCAAGCATTCCCTGAGGACGTAATGGACCAGGCAAATGCAGTACCAGATGAAATTAACGAAAATGATATCGGTAACAGACGTGATTTACGTAATGAAATGATCGTAACAATTGATGGAGCAGATGCGAAAGATTTAGATGACGCAGTTACTGTCACTAAGCTTGAAAATGGAAACTATAAATTAGGTGTCCATATTGCAGATGTTTCTTATTATGTAACCGAGAATTCACCGATTGATCAAGAAGCGTATGATCGTGGAACAAGTATTTATCTTGTCGACCGAGTAATCCCAATGATTCCTCACCGTTTATCGAACGGAATCTGCTCATTGAATCCAAAAGTTAATCGCTTTACACTTTCTTGTGAAATGGAAATTAACGAAAAAGGTGAAGTTGTTAGCCATGAAATTTTTGAAAGTATTATAAAAACGACTGAAAGAATGACATATAGTGATGTAAACAGTATTCTAGATGAAAATGATGAGGCATTGCGTGAACGTTACGAACCACTTGTTCCAATGTTTGAAGAAATGGCTCATTTAGCAAGTATTCTTAGAAGTCGACGAATGAACCGCGGGGCAATTGATTTTGATTTTAAAGAAGCAAAAGTTCTTGTTAATGAAGAAGGGCATCCTTTTGACGTTGTTTTACGTGATCGTTCGACTGCTGAAAAGCTAATTGAAGAGTTTATGCTTGTAGCAAATGAAACAGTTGCTGAACATTTTCATTGGTTAAATGTACCGTTTATGTATCGTGTTCATGAAGATCCAAAAGAAGAAAAACTGCAACGTTTCTTTGAATTTATTACAAATTTTGGGTATACCGTAAAAGGTACTGCAAATAACATCCATCCACGTGCACTTCAACAAGTGTTAGAAATGGTACATGGACAGCCAGAAGAAACGGTCATATCAACTGTTATGCTTCGTTCGATGAAGCAGGCAAAATATGAAGCAGACAATTTAGGTCACTTTGGCTTAGCAGCAGAGTTCTACACTCACTTTACGTCACCTATCCGTCGTTATCCCGATTTAATTGTACATCGACTGATTCGAACTTACTTACTACAAGGTAAAATAGACGACAATACGAAACGCGAATGGGATGATAAATTACCTGCAATCGCTGATCATACTTCTAAAATGGAGCGTCGAGCGGTTGATTCTGAACGTGAAACAGATGACATGAAAAAAGCAGAATTTATGCTTGATAAAATTGGTGAAGAGTATGAAGGGATTATTAGTTCCGTTACAAACTTCGGAATGTTTATCGAGCTCCATAATACGATTGAAGGTCTTGTACGCGTAGCAGACTTGTCAGATGATTACTATAACTATGATGAGCGTTCTTACGCAATGATTGGTGAACGTACAGGTAAAGTATTCCGAATTGGTGATGAGGTTAAAATCCGCGTTGCGAATGTTGATAAAGAAGAACGTGCCATTGACTTCGAAATTGTTGGCATGACAGGAACAAAATCTCGACGTGGTAATAGTAGAAGATCTGTTTCACTTCCAGATTCAAGCGGTAGAGGTGGTAAACGAGGAGAATCTCGTAGTCGAAATGGCCAAGAAAGAGGCGGACGAGGAGAATCCCGTGGTCGAAACGGTCAAGAAAGAGGCGGACGAGGAGAATCCCGTGGTCGAAACGGACAAGAAAGAGGCGGACGAGGAGAATCCCGTGGTCGAAACGGTCAAGAAAGAAGCGGGCGTGAAGAGTCACGCGATCGAAACGGTCAAGAAAGAGGCGGACGTGAAGAGTCACGCGATCGAAATGGCCAAGAAGGTAGCTCACGTGGAAGATCAAGAGGAAAACGTGATGACCGTTATAATCCAACTAAGAAAAAACGTGCTTTTTATGATGGAATCGCAAAAGGTAAAAAGAAGAAAAAACGAGATTAAAAAATGGACTGGCTCACATTAAGAGCCAGTCCATTTCTATTTTAGTACATTAAGATGCACTTATATCTTCGTTTTCTTGATCGCCATTCCATGTTTCTAGGTGTTCACGACCTGGTAAATCTGGAATATTAGCTGCGTTAAACACAGGGTTTAATCCTTGTTTCTTTTGTTTAATATAATCTGTTAAGACGTTTTTAGCTACTTTTGACAGTCTAGTAATAGCGTATAAGTTTACAAGGACCATTAATCCCATAAAAATATCTGCTAGTGACCAAACTAATTCAGCACTTTTTACTGTTCCAAATACAACCATGCCAATAACCGCAAGTCGGTAGAATAATATTGTTTTCTTACCATTTTTCATAAAGCGGATATTTGATTCGCCATAGTAGTAATTTCCAATAATTGTACTTAATGCAAATAAGAACACAGCGATCGAGATAAACATTGCTGCAAATGGACCAACACCTTGTCTTAATGACTCTTGTGTTAAAGGAATACCTGTTAAGTTTGATGTTTTATATACACCTGATACTAAAATAATCATAGCTGTTGAAGAACAGATAACAAATGTGTCTAAAATAACACCTAATGCTTGAATAAATCCTTGTTTAGCAGGATGTGTTACGTCAGCAGCAGCAGCTGCATTTGGTGCAGAACCCATACCAGCTTCATTTGAGAATAGTCCACGGCGAACACCTTGTAGTACAGTAGCACCGATTATTCCACCAAAAAGTTGTTTAAAGCTAAAAATTCCATCAGAGAAGATAGCTGAAAATACACTTGGTAAAATGTGATAATTAGCTACCATCATCCAAATTGATAAAAGGATATATACGCCAGCTTTAATAGGCACTAACGTAATTGAAAACTTAGCAACAGATTGAACGCCACCAAAAATAATTAAAGAAGTAATTACGATTAAAATAATTGCAGATGTTGATGTTTTTACACCAAATTCATTTTGTAAAGAAGCAGCAATTGTGTTAGCTTGTACTGCATTAAAAATAAGACCAAATGATAATGTAATTAAAATACTGAATGCTATACCTAACCAGCGATTACCTAAAGCTTTTTCCATATAGTAAGCTGGGCCACCACGCCATGCTTTTCCATCTTTTCCATCTCGTACTTTATACACCTGAGCAAGTGTACTCTCAACGAAAGCTGATGCAGAACCAATAAGAGCCATTAACCACATCCAAAATACAGCACCAGGACCTCCTAATGCAACAGCAGTAGCAACCCCAGCGATATTACCTGTACCGATACGTGCAGCCATACCGATTGCAAATGCTTGAAGAGAGGATACGCTTTTTTTATCTTTATTTGGTTTTTTTTCAGTAAGTAAACGGAACATTTCTGGGAAAAATCTAAATTGGACGAATCCCATTCTTATCGTTAAAAATAATCCAAGTCCAACTAGGAGAATAACAATAAGTTTCGACCATAAAAAATCATCAAATTGTGCAATAAAATTTGTCACAGATTCACACTCCTTTATTATTGATAGAATATTCGACAAAAAACGAACATAATCGACATTATATAGTGAAAATGTCCTATCTGTAAATAGGTGATATACAACAATTTGAATTGGAAGATTCTGTACTACAATCTTAAGGGATAGTGCAACTGTCTGAATGAGTTAACTGTTATAGTATAATTTCAGAGTTTAGGTTTATTTTTAACTAAAAAACAATTGATTATCAAATTGAAAGATGTTCGAACTAAATACAAACAGTTCAAACTTTCCTTCAATGGTTGTTTTTGTTAAAATAGAACCTAATAGTGAGGTGAACGACATGCCAAAAGGTGTTGGGAAAGTTATTGCACAAAATAAAAAAGCTTATCATGATTATTTTATTGAAGAAACATATGAAGCGGGAATGGTTCTTCAAGGAACGGAAATTAAATCGCTTCGTGCTGGGAAAGCTAACTTAAAAGATTCTTTCGCACGTGTTCAAAACGGTGAAGTGTGGCTTCATAATATGCACGTAAGTCCATATGAACAAGGTAATCGTTACAATCACGATCCTTTAAGAACAAGAAAGCTTCTTTTACACAATAAAGAAATTGTAAAATTAATTGGTTATACTAAAGAAACTGGATACACTCTTGTTCCTTTAAAAGTTTATTTAAAAAATGGTTATGCTAAATTGTTATTAGGTTTAGGAAAAGGGAAGAAACAATTCGATAAACGTGATGATCTGAAGAAGAAAGAAGCAAAACGTGAAGTTGAGCGTGCATTCCGCGATCGTCAAAAAATGTAGAATGTACGGGCATTTTCAATTAATGGATAAAACTAGTTAAACTTCTATTCTTTTTATGATTTAGTAACAATTGTTAATTGAAAGTTCCTGTGCATATGCTATAATAACTCATGTAAGGTAGTTAGCAACACAAAAACATGAAGCATTGAATGATGGCAATTTGAACTTTGAAAAACAGTTCAGTACGCTACTCGATATAGTTTCTGCTTCGTAAGTCATCCTTTAGAAGACAATATGAAAATTGTTGTCTTGCGATATGAGCTTTAACTAGTTCATAAAGCATTTCTAATATGGGGACGTTACGGATTCGACAGGGGTAGTTCGAGCTTAAGTTGCGAGTCGAGGGGGTCGGCCTCGTTAAAACGCCAAAGCCAATAACTGGCAAAAACAACAATTTCGCTTTAGCTGCTTAATAGCATCTAAAGGCTCCTCCTATGTATCGCCCATGTGCATAGCTTAGAGGGGTTCACTCATTAGTGGGCTACGCCGGACCTCGCCGTCTGAGGGGAAAGGAAGAGATTAACCAGACTAGCTACTAGGAAGCCTGTCATTGGGCTGAATAGTATGCGAAATACGAATACGATGACTACACTCGTAGAAGCTTAAGTGCCGATATTTCTGGACGTGGGTTCGACTCCCACCGTCTCCACCAATACATACTGTTGGTGGTTTTTTATTTTGTGTGTGATTTGAACCATAATTTTGCCAGATTGGCAAAGATATGCTTCAAAAAATACAGTAAGTTGTTGTAAGAGGCTTTAAAGAATAAATATATAGTATATATTGGGGCTATACGTAAAATAAAATTTACTATAGCCCTTTTTCTTTTTAGAAGTATTTACAATATTGATCTTTTCTAAGTTTCCCACTTAATTCAGCATATATTTTTGTGGTTTCACTTTTTTCATGACCTAATAAACTTTGAATTACCTCCAAAGGAGCACCATTATTCATCATATGTGTAGCATAACTATGTCTAAGTTGATGAGGACAAATATCTTTATTAATTAAAGAACGATTTGAAACTTGTTTTATTATATGACGTGTTTGAGCGATACTCATTCTGTGAGGATTCCTCTCAGTAACAAATAAAGAAGGATCGTTATCCTTTCGTTTATTTAAGTATCTAAAAAGCCAAATTTCGGACCGTATGTTAAAATATACTTCTCTCTCTTTGTTCCCTTTCCCTCTTACAATTATTGAGTGATTAGACCAGTTAATATCATTTCGATTTAATCTTACAATTTCTCCTATTCTACAGCCAGACGAATACATAAATTCAATAATCGCATGCTCCCTTGATGATATACATGCTTCACGTAAGTGCCCAATTTCTTTTCTGTTAAAAATTTTGGAATTCGTTTTCCTGGTTTTGGCTCTTTAATTTTAGATGATGGATTTTTGGTAATAAAACCTTCTTCATGGGCCCATCGAAAAAATGATTTAATAAATCTATCCCGATGTCCTAAACTTGATGGTTTTAATGATTTGCTTACTTTAACTAGATATGATTTTAAACATTCAGTATTAATATTACAAAGTTCAATATTTCCAAAATGCTTAATTAGTAAATTCGATTGAATTGCATAGGCTTTTAAAGTAAATTCAGAATAACCTTCAATTAATTTATCATCTAAATAACATTCCCATCCTTTTGATAATTGCATTATCCATCCCTCCGAATATAGAAAACATTTACAAAAGCATTATTGACAATTCCATTAACATAAATTTAAAAATGTGGAAAAATTTTTTTATTACACAACGGTTTGAGAGCAATATAAAAGTTAGTAAAAAGGAAGAGTGTTATTCAACTATTTGGCAGTTTAGTTGAATAAGGAAAGGGGATTTTTATAATGCCATAGAAATAAAATATTATAAAATATTCAGAGTGAGGTTAAGAATGAAAACATACTTACTAAAAAGGAGTAAGCACTATTTATTTATTTTAACTGGTGGATTTATAGGGATGTTATTAGCCTTAATGGTTAATAAGAAATTATATTTGAATCATAATAATATTTATCTTTTTAAATGGATGGGGATTGGATTATTGATAAGTGAGGTTGTTCTTTTTACTTCTTGGTTCTTTAAAAAGGATAAAAATTAGTTTAACTAACGCATGCGATACTTCATTAGAAGATCGCTTCTTTTATTCAACATAATGGCAGTTTAGTTGAATAAGGCAAGGACTTTTCGACTCATAAATCGAATAAATAATTATATAAAATCTCGAAATATTTCAATTGAAATTAACTCAATGGTAGTTTGTTTATAAAGTGTTATTTGAGGAGTGACCATCATTATGTAGAGAAGGAAAGGTACTATCCAAGAAAATTGGTACTGTGTGGATTATTGTGAAAGATCAAGAAAACCCAAGTAAAAGAAAAGAGGATTTACTCAATGACTTATGATCTATTATTTAAGCTATTTTTTGTATTTTCGATAGGGGTATCTATTTATGGAATATGTAGAAGTGCTAAGAATAAGCTCTACAAAATCTTGTTTAGATCAATTTTTCTTTTTTTATTCTCTTCAACGGTAATGTTCTTTTATCTACAAAACAGTGACAGTATTGCAAAATATTTTATTCCAGGTATAGCATATTTTACTGGAGCAATTAGTTTTAAAAAAAATAACAAAAGGTATAGCATGTTTTACTGAAGCAATTAGTTTTAAAATAACAAAAGTTATAGCAGATTAAACATGCTATAAAACATATATTCCATCTTACCTATACTGCTGCCATTTAAGGCAATAAAAAACCGACTAAACAGTCGAATATGATGTTCAACTAACGCATGCTTTAGTTCAATAATACTTGTACTTGTCCGCCAGTGATTTCTCCTATTTTAGAATTCGTTTACTTTAATTAATATAGAGGAGTTTATTTATGGATGAAAAAGATTTGTTGGAATTCTTAATGTTTATTGCTGAGGAAGATGCCCAAATCAGTACAATTATTGGATTTTTCACAAATCAATTAGGTTATAACGTAAATACTATTAAGAATATAGTTGACTATGGTGTGAAAATGAATATTTTACAAGTAATTGAAATTGACAAAGACTTTGAACACTATATCGTTGTAAATGAGTTAAGCGAAATTGATTGGACTACTTCAAATGTTAGACACGAAATATATTTTAATGACTTTGAGTATTGTAGAAAAAAATTATTTGTTCCTAATCCTAAAATACCAAGTGAATTTAGGTGTTTTATTAAAGGGTAGTATTCACTTATTCTTGTTCAACTAACGCATGCGATAGTTTAATACCACGAGTACCTTTTTGGTGCTCTTTTTTTATTGGAGTAAATGGCAGGATAGTCATATTGTAAGGGATGTATCAGTATTAATAGCGGGGAACCGTATCATATGTAAATGAGGTTTTGAAATTCTTGGTACTGAAACGATAACTAATTTAATCGATTTTCCTTTTTTCCTCTCTTCAAAATCATACCCAAATATTGGACCGTGTTGTGGGTTATTACCAATTATTCAACATTTACTCATATGCTATCCCTTATGTATGATAGAAATATAAACTAGTAGGTTTCCCATAAGGTACTAGATTGCTAGAATACATAATTTTATATCAGATTTAAGGGAGAGAGACTATGAAACATGCAGCAAAGTGGATGCGCTCGTTTATTTCTGTTGTTCTGCTGATTAGCGTTCTGCTAACGAGCCATTCTGTAGCTTGGGCGTCTGGAGTAATGCCGCCAGCGACAAGCGCCAATTTAAAAGGGATTGATGTATCGAAATGGCAAGGAACTATTGACTGGAAGCAGGTCAAAAACTCAGGTATAGCTTTCGTCTATGCAAAGGCTTCACAAGGTACAACATATACGGACCCTATGTTTTCGACTAATGTGCAGGGAGCAAGGGCAGCAGGGCTCCCTATTGGTGCCTACCACTATGCAAGTCCGAGTGCGCCATATAGCCCTGACGATGCAAAAGCTGAAGCGCAGTATTTCGTCAATGTGATGACGAATGGAGGAATGGGCGATTTTGGAGATATCATGCCTGTTCTTGATTTAGAACAACCTGCTACAACTGGAACGCTAACTTCCGATGAAATAGCCAGTTGGGCAAGAGTTTTTACCGATACGGTAAAGTCACTGACGAATCGCCGGGTAATGGTCTACACAGGTGCATGGTTTGTACAGCAGTACAACGATTTTGGTGGCAAGCTTTCAGATCTTCCCGTTTGGATTGCACGCTATGGCATTACTCAACCACCAGCTGTTGGCGGGTGGACCCAATGGACAGCTTGGCAGTACGACCAAGGTACAGTCCCAGGAATATCGGGAAATGTAGATTTAGATTATGGTCCAATGTCAATCGATTCATTAAGGGGTAACCTGACATATAAGGTTGTTTTTAAAGATGCGGACGGTACGGTCCTGTCTACTGAGCAGATTGGATATGGATCTGCTGCTAATCCTCCTGTAAATCCAGAGAGAACGGGATATACATTCACAGGCTGGGATATCAATTTCAGCAATGTTACATCAGACCTAGTGGTAACTGCCCAGTATAAGATCAATCAATATAAAGTAGTGTTCATGGATTCCGATGGTAAGGTCCTTGATACTCAGACGGTCGCGTATGGCTCATCTGCCAGTGTACCTCAAAATCCATCAAAGGATGGATATACTTTCTTACAGTGGGATCAAGCATTTAACAAGATAACGTCTGATCTTACGGTAAAGGCTATTTACGAACCCAAAATCTATACTATTATTTTCAAAGACTATAATGGAACCATTTTGAGTGATTCAAAAGTGAAATATAATATGCCGATTACAGCACCTGCACATCCAAACCGGACTGGTTATACTTTTACTGGCTGGGATCAGAAGTTTACCAATGCTACTTCCGATTTAACCATTACTGCTCTTTATAAGATTAACCAATATCCGGTTATCTTTAAAAATGACGATGGCAATGTCCTTAGCACTCAAACGGTTAATTATGGGGCAAAACCGTCATCAGTAAAAGCACCAGTTCGAACAGGTTATACGTTTGTCGGCTGGTTTAAAAGTTCAAAGGATACCGTTCCATACAATCTTCAAACACCGATAAAATTTGCTGTTGTCCTATCTGCACGCTATGCTAAAAATACGACAGTACCGGGTTGGGTGAAAGTCACTTCAGCAGGTTACAGTAAAGTAAAAGTCACCTGGAGGGCTGTTTCTGGAGCACAAGGCTATGAAATTTTCCGGGCTACTACGAAAACGGGGACATACAGTTATCTCGCTACATCCAGTTCTTCTTACACAAACAGTAGTTTGGTAACGAACCGAGCGTATTATTACAAAGTTCGTGCATTCCGAGTGGTGAATGGTACGAAGGTTGATAGCTCCTTTTCGACTATTGTAAGTGGTACTCCAGTCCTTGCGGCACCGACCGGACTAAAAGCAGCCAGAGCAAGCAGCACTTCAATTAAACTGACGTGGAATAGAGGGACAGAAGCCAGCGGATACGAAATTTTCAGGGCGACGTCCTATAAAGGCGTATATACGAAAGTAGTCACTCTAACATCGGGTTCTACTCTAAGTTTTACAAATACTAAACTATCGAAAGGCAAGCTGTATTACTTCAAAATCAGGGCCTATAGAACAGTAAACGGGAAAAAAATTTATAGTGGATATTCAAATACCGTATACCTAAAAACATATTGAATTCGTTACTAAGTTTTAGCTACCTTAATTGTGCGTTTTACAGTCACAATTGGGTAGCTTATTTTTTAAAGAAAGGAAGAGGAGATAGACCACGTGCCTGTCAATTCCGCCATTAATTCAGGTAGCTCTTTGAGGATTAGGTGCACTATGAAAGGTTTTTTTAGTTTTATAATAAGGGATGAAAAACTAGATTTTGATAGAATTACAGCAAACTTGAATGTTACTCCAACTGAAATAAAGAAAAAAGGTAGTTTAATTAATTCATTAAGAAAAATGAAAGATGATTTATGGACTTATAAAGTTAAATATGATGGTTATGAAGATTTACATCAAGTATTAGAAAAATTTTTAATAAAGTTATCTAAATCGAAAATGTATATTAATGAAATTTCCAAAATTCATAACGTATATATTTTCTTTAGTGCTCGTTCAAATTTAGGGCAAATGGGGTTTGAACTAAACCCAAATATATTACAAATGTTAGTGAATTAAACATTAGATTTGAAGTTCATATCTTTCGGAGAAGTAGAAATAGAATAAATTCTTATTTATGAATTACTTGACACAATTTCTTCAAATCTACAGGATTCTATACAAAAAAGAAGAAATCTTTATAAGACAAATATCTCTCAAAAGCCTGTTAGATCAACGATGTATAAAAAAGTGTATATTGTAATAAAACAGGCGAAAGGCAATCCTTTTTACACCAAAGGATTGCCTTTTTTTAACTTCTGTTAAGATTGATTATATAAACTGTAATTGTATAATTTATTCATAAGAAAGTGAAATAGACGTTTCTAAAATAGCCCAGTTTAGTTGCAAGACGTTTCAGAGAAGAACAAAAGGAAACGTCTTGCAACATGGAAAAACGTCGTGAACAAGGCATAAAGCCACGAAATGAGTATATCAAAGAGCAACAGAATAAAACGAATAACCATATATTTAATTTTCTTCTGTAAAACAAGTTGACTGATCATACTGCACGATTTTCTCATATACAATATATGGCATTAACTTTTCAATCACGTGCATCTGACTTTCATAGATAGAAAGAAGTTTTAATTTTTTCTGAAGCAGGTGGAAGGGAATGATATCGTTTGAGGTATCAAAGACATAGAGATTATCAAGTCCTTGATCATGTAAAATCCTTGAGAGTGATTTGTGCTGGTTATGTCCGTATTCACCACAAAGATTATGTGTGACGATGCGACTAGATCTATAACGGCTAATGATCTTCCTTAAATCCTTTCCGACTAGCTGCACATCAAAGCTTCCTCCATATATATCAGGATAGTCCCATATTTCATATGAAGCTCCAACCATTTTCATTGCTTTATGAAATTCTTTTGAGCGGATACTGTTATTGCCATTGGTTAAGCATATGACCTTCCAACCTTGTTCTCTTAATAAAGACGCTCCCCCGAAAATCGATTCATCATCGGGATGGGCGATAAACATGAGTTTATCAATCAAAATATAGCACCTCATTTTTGAATTTCACTATTAGAAATTGCATTTTCTAATAGAATATGTAGAGATCATGATGGATGACACAGTGCATGGATAAATACCTGTACTTAAAGTTTCTCCGTTAAGAGCAGATGAGATATTTAAAGGAAAGGTTTCAGGAGCCAAAGATGATTGTGAGGCCTTTATATCGGTCACGGGACAGAAAACAGGTTTCCTCCGAACCAAAATTACAAAAAGAGCCTTTATTAATCTGTAATGTGAACTAAATGAAAAGGACATTGGATATAGAATTACCAATGTCTTTTTTTATTTGTTTAACAAAATATAACTTATAAAATTAAGGTAAATAGGTAATTGTGTTTTATGACCTCATTTACCACTACAACAATTGATTTTTATAACCACATTTATCACAATATTTTTTACTCAATAAAAATCCATAATTAAAAAGCACATCAGATTTTTCTACTAAAGAAATCGTTAACTACAATAAAAAAGACCGACAAAATGTCGATCGTGTTATTGAACTAACGCATGCATTAGTTGAATAATCACTTTGATTAAATAGTTGAAAAAGGTTAGAAAATACCGATAAAAGGTTTGGATATTTTATTCCATTTATAGTTTAATAGTTACGGAGTGGTAGTATGAAAAAGTATTTAGGTTATTTATTAACTTTAATTCTGCTTTTTCTTGAAGTAAAGGGCAGTTTAGTGGAAGACTTTTAATTATTTATAAATGTAATTCACGTGATATATCGGATTTAGGCATTTACATTGTAAGAGCTAAGAAAAGAGGGATAATTTGAAATCAAAATTTATCATAGCCATGCCTCTGCTGTTGGCAGGTGTAGTTGTAGGGTACTTTACATTGCCCTGGATTATTTTATTTTTTGGTATTCAATTTGAAGCGAATCCACCAGAACCCAAAAACAAATACGGTGAATTCCCATTCCACTTAGTTTATGAAATCAACGGTATTCAACATACAATTGATGATACGATCATTTGCAAGTATGCAGGAATTGGCATTGATGAGGGAAGTGGAAAACACATTAAATGGGAAGAACGCTTAGCCAATGGAAATAAGCTTACAAGTTTTTTATTTACTGAAGAAAATCAATATGGAATTGAATTATTAGATGCTGTAATTGAAGGTAACAGTACAAGTATTATTTTAGATATAGGGAATCCACAATATTATTTGGGTTATAAGAAGTACAGAGATTACAGTCCTGGACGTGTAAGTATTTCGAGCCCACTTGCTACTGGGGTAATCAGTGAAGATGAATTGTGGAATAGATACAACATAAAAATAATTGAAAAGAAGTTTTCACAACCATTGTTGGGAAATGATTTGAGGAATCATCTCCTTATATGGATACTGACACTGCTCAATTGTCAGTGAATGGCGTTACGGTGACCCCACAAGAATCGAATTATCCTCCTAATACGAAGCGAATTGTTTTTAAATGGAAAAACGATACAAACAAACAATTATTGTGTGAACAAAGCTTTGGCATCCAAAAGAAAATTAATGGTAAATGGGAAGACGTATACCCCGATGTGGCAGTTGGTTTTTCGCAAGAACAGATAATCTTAGACGCTCATACTCAAATCACACACATTTACGAAATTAGTAAATATACAAATGAAATTCCGATCGGACAATATAGGGTGATTTCCCCAGTACTTGTTCCAGTGAAGAAAAACACTTACGATAGTCAGATTTTAAGTGGAGAATTCCCAATAGATTAGTCACAATTAATAATGAGCAGCTAGAGGATGCTCATACTATTCAACTAAAACGTGCGATAGTTCAACAAGAAATAGAGGATGATCATTAATCGATCATCCTCTATTTCACTATAGGGCAGTATAGTTCAATAAGGATAAAAGGTATTATGTCTGAATTATTGAATATAAAAATGATATGAAAGTTATTTTCCTATATACGCTATTATCGGAGGTCAAAGATGCTAGAGATATTAACTCTGTTGAAAGTAATTGGATTTGTTTTTCTATTGATTTTTCTAATATTCGTAACGATATTAATAATAAATTATTTTATATCGTTAAAAAAATATCTGAGTGAAATAGATAAGAAATTGGAGGTATTAATTAATAATAAAAAGTAAAAGTTGTACAAATAACGCATACATTAGTTAAAGATTATTGAGGTGGTTAAATGGAGAAAATCACTAAAAACCAATTAGAAAAGTCAGATCTTAGTTCAGTTGTTTTTATACGGGATTACATTCAATTTGTTTTTGAAGGTGAAAAAGAAAATATAATTTTAAGTGCTTTTACCGAACCCTTCAACCACTGTTAAAAATAACTATTATAATTTTCAAACTCCTGGTTGGAGAGATGCTTTGTGTAATTTAATAAATAAGATTGTTATAACAACTATCTTGGAGGAGAATTGATGAAACGATTAATCATGGTATTACTATTAGTTGGTTTGATTGTTGGAGGATTCGTTCTAAATCTCGAGAAGGGAACACTAACCTTACATGATCCAAAAATGGCGGCGGCCATTCAAATCATCGCCCGTGATAAAGTAAGCGTGCTTCAAACGAACAAACTTGGTGACAAATCAGCGATCGCCTTCTTTAGCGTCAAAAGTGAAAAATACGGTGAGATGTACGGATTTGCATTGCTAGAGAAAAAATGGAACGGGAAGTATCGGATTCCGCACATCACAGAAAAAAACGATTGGATGGTTCAATGGGGGACAAATGATCTGACAGAAAGAGTCATCGAAACAAAAGATGGTTTTAGTGAAATCCTATACGGAAAACGAATCAATGATTTATACGGGAATGTACCCATTGCAAGCGTCGTGTTACAAGCACAACAATTTTCCGTCACCAAACAAAAACATGTTACATCACACATCAAAACAACCGTTTCCGTACCAAAGAACAAATACGCTTTCTTCATCGCCAAACCAGTCCCAAAAGACCTGTCACTACCATACTACAAAGGCGACAGAGCCAATCAAATCGATTTAACGTTTAAGTTATTCGATGAAAATGGTAAAGAAATCAACGTAAGGTAAGCACTGGTTTGGTTCTACCTTTTTTTGTTGACTTCCAAAAAATGACCGCTATGATGTAGCTACAAAAAGAAAAGGCAGATTGATTCGAAAGAACAGGACGCAAATCCACGGGGCTACAGTCGAACAACTACGCGGCTAGCCTAACAGGACTTTTCTTATAGGGAGCGTGATAAACATACATATTTACAGAATTAAATGCGAAACAATTCCATTTGAATTTGATGAAGAAGATACAGAAATGGAAACAAAACGGGATTTTACATATTCGGGAATTATACTTGATTTAACCCAAATAATATTTTCATTTGCCGTTAAAAGATTAAATGCTTGAGTAATATGAAATTGATAATCAGACTTTGTTTGATCACTAAATGGAGGTAGGTAATTTAAAGTGATTTAACTTATTCAACTAAACGTATGCGATAGTTGAAGATCATGAAGGCCGCTTCGGCAGTCTTTTTCTTATTTAAGTAACTGGCAGTTTAGTTCAATAAGGTAAGAGGGGAAACGACTATTTTATTGAATAATTTATAGTAAGGTCTAAATTGTTAAATTTGGGAAAGCGAAATATATTGCTGGACAAATAATAAGGGTGATTTTTCATATGAGGCTAGATATGTTTATTACGTTTATTTTATTAGGTATATATATAGGCATATTCTCCGAGATTGTCGCAGAATTCTTCCATTATTCAAATATACTTATGTATGGACTATCTGGTATGGTGATCTATGGTTTAATATTTTTAATCATAACAAATATCCCTAGAATATCTGGTAAGACAATAAATTGGAAATTAGCCTTTGTAGTACTAATGATCGACAGTGTATTTTTTAAAATGATTGGAAAATACTTCGAATTAAACTAATTGTAAAATAAATAAATTTAAAAAAATCTTATACAACTATTAGCTGGTTTAGTTCAACAAGAAGGTATGTTAACTAACTCCTATCATCTAATATTTAAACTTATACTAAAGAAAAGGAGAGATTCTAACTATGTACGAACTAAAAACAAAAGAAACCAATAGTAGCGTCATTGAGTTTATTGAAAATGTCGAAAGCCCTAAAAAACGTGAAGATGCATATAAATTATTAGATATTTTTACAGAAGTAACAGGTTTTAAAGCGAAGATGTGGGGACCGAGTATTATTGGATTTGGTACATATCATTATAAATATGAATCTGGTCACGAAGGTAATGCACCACTAGTTGGCTTTTCGCCTCGAAAAGCTAAAATCAGTTTGTATTTTGCAACGGGTGACACGAAACGAGGGGAATTGTTAAAAGACTTTGGCAAACATACCTCAGGAAAAGCTTGCGTGTACATAAATAAAGTAGCAGATATTGATGTTAATGTTTTAAAAGCGTTAATTAATCAATCTATAAGGTTTTTAAAAGAAACCTATCCAAATCATTAAAGCATTTAAATGGATACACACTTGCTTTGAATGTGAAACTTTTCAATAATATTTTTAATGATTAAAATGTATATTCCTAATTGAACTAACGCATTCGTTAGTTGAAGTGCATGAAGGCTGCTTTGGCGGTCGTTTTATTATGCTATCCTACAGTTTAATGTAAAGGTAAAATTATCGAAATATAACAAAAACTTATCGAAAAAATGTAAAATAATATTTAAGTTACAGAAATGTGAATTTTAATAAATAGTATAGGAGAAGAAACCAATGAATCCATTATTATTAGAGATTCCAACTAAAATCGATACTAAGAGATTGTACTTAAGAATTCCGATGGCTGGCGAGGGTGAAACAGTTAATGCTTCAATAAGAGCTTCAATTAATGAATTAAAACTTTGGTTACCATTATATCAAAGTATGCCTGAAATTACTGAAACAGAAATCACTGTGCGACGTGCACATAATCAGTTTTTAAATCGTGAAAGTTTACGTTTTTTTATATTCAGTAAAGAAACAGATGAGTTTATTGGGACGTGCAGTTTACACAATATTAATTGGGATATTCCTAAATTTGAAATAGGATACTGGATTGATATTCGTTTTAGTGGTAAGGGTTTTATGACAGAAGCAATACAAAGATTAACCCATTTTGCAATTCAGGAATTGAATGGTAGACGAATTGAAATACGATGTGAATCTAGTAATATGAAAAGTCGTACGATCCCTGAAAAATTAGGATTTGAGCTTGAAGGGATTTTACGTAATGAAGATTTCTCAGCAGATGGTAAAAAACTAATTGACACCTGTATTTATGCAAAGATAAATTAGCCTATAATTTAAATTTACTTGTTGAACTATCGCATGCATTAATTGAACAACGATCGACTACTTCGGCGGCCTTTTTTATTGGACTATAGGGCAGTTTAACTTAACAAGTAATTGTAGATTAATAGATACCTTTTACTAAACGAAAATGAATTAGTTTTACTTAATTAACTTTGAAAAAAGCCAAAGAATACGAAATGTCGGATTGGAAAGAATATATGGATAAAATGTGATGTTGAGGTGTTGTAATGGACCACAAAGTTCTGCCAACGAAAGAATGGATTGAAGCGAGGAAAGAACTCCTACAGAAAGAAAAAGACTTCACGAAGTTGCGAGATGAACTTACACAGCTGAGACGAGATTTGCCGTGGGAAGCCGTTAACAAGTCTTACATATTTGACGGTCCGAACGGTACGGTATCATTATCAGACTTATTTAATGGAAGAAGCCAGTTGATCGTGTATCATTTCATGTTCAGCCCAAATTGGGATCAAGGCTGCAAGCATTGTTCTTTTTGGGCTGACCACTACAGTGGGATGTTACCACACTTAAATCACCGAGATGTCAGTTTTGTCTGTAATTCCCGTGGACCATTAGAAAAGTTGGATGCATTTAAAAAACGTATGGGTTGGACTTTTCCATGGTATTCATCGGGGCACACGGATTTTAATTATGATTTTCAAGCATCTTTTATTGAAGAAGAAGTAGAAAATAAACAAGCATATTACAACTATACTATGCAAAACCCAATGAGTTCCGATAGAGAAGGCGTGAGCGTTTTCTATAAAGATGATGAAGGTAATATATATCATACATACTCGACTTACGCTCGTGGCATTGACATGATGAATATCACTTATCAGTTTCTCGATTTGGTGCCGAAAGGTAGGCAGGACGATCGAGGACTTCGGCATAGTGATCAATATGTTCCAAAAGTATAATTTTTTTCTATTAAAGGGACTGTAAAAATGAATTGCAGTCTTTTATGTTATACAACGAACGTATGCGTTAGTTGTGAATCATGGTTATATTTTTAAAAAATTGGAGCTTTTTTAAGTTCCAATTTTCTATGTTGGAGAGAATTATTAAAGAAGAAAAGGAACTCTCATTACTAGAATAATTTAGTAAATGATATTATAAAAAATTTATCTATTTAACAAAGTTGATGATATTTTAATATCAAAAATAAGAAGGTGATTCTTTTATGGGAACGATAACCATCAATTTGTATTTCCATTTGTTGAAAATTTCGAGGATTATAAGGAACTACCAACCTAAATATGAATTCAATGAATATGAAATTATAGAAGATTTTTGTTTGACTATTCTTGTTTAAATATACAGGAGTTGACGATCACCTTCTATTTGACTAACTGCAAGATAGTGAAACATTAGCTAAAGATTATATCTTGGATTTATCAACATGGAAATGCATGGATATATTTGCTGTAGAAGGGTTCCCATAGACACTAACTAACATTTGATCCATCAGTTTTAATACTTTGTTCAAACATTTCATATGGAGAAACCCCTAAGGTAGTTTGCTCATTGTTCTCCTCTACTATGTTTATGGTATTTTAAGCATAGTAAATTTATATTTAAAATGAGAGAGCAATCGTTTTAAGAGATCATCTATAGTTATTGATGATCTCTCTTTTTTTATGCAATATCGTTGATGAATCAATGGTTATGAAGAGAATATAGGATTTTCGCGAAAAAAATATCTGAAAATTTAGATAAAAAATATTGACGAGATGGGTTTATTACAATAAACTAATCAACAAGGGGTTTACTGTAATAAACCCACAAAGGAGGGTGTTCAGAATGGAACCTTATAAATTGTTCGATGCCGAATACAAATTTACATGCCTGATTTGGGATAATGAACCTATTAATTCTACTGATCTTGTAAAGCTTTGCCAGACAGAACTTGGATGGAAAAAGTCCACGACCTATACAGTTTTAAGAAAATTATGTGAACGGGGAATCCTTAGAAACGAGGAAGCAACGGTCACATCCATTGTTAAAAAAGAGGACGCACAGAAATATGAAAGTCAGATGGTTGTTGAAAAAACCTTCAATGGTTCATTGCCACAGTTTTTAACTGCTTTTCTAGGTGGAAAAGGAATTTCTAATGAGGAAGCCGAAGAGTTGAAGCGGATTATAGAGGAGGCAACTAAATAATGAATCTGTTTCTTGTAATCCTTAATATGAGCATAACTGCTAGCTATGTTGCAATTGCGGTTATCATGGTGAGATTTCTTTTGAGGCGTGCTCCTAAAATATTCTCCTATATTCTATGGGCAGCCGTAGCCATCAGACTGTTTACCCACATTAGTTTCTCTTCAAGCTTTAGTATATTAGGTCTGGTAAAGTCCCGGAATAAAACTGGCACGGGTTTCATGGAATTTGTGCCACAGGAAATTGGGATGCAGAAAAATCCAGTTGTGGATACCGGAATTAAGGGGATAAGCCATTTTATAAATTCCTCCCTTCCGATGGCTACACAGGTAGCAAGCGTAAACCCCATGCAAATCATCGTGTGGATTGGAAGTATAATTTGGATAACAGGTGTAGCCATTCTCCTGCTTTTCAGCATTCTATCGTACTTGAAAATAGTAGTTAAGGTCCGAACGGCAACGCTTGTCAAGGATAATATCTTTGAGACTGACCAGATTGACACTCCCTTTGTGTGCGGTTTTCTGAACCCGAAAATATACATCCCAACCGGCATGAGTGATCATGAGCTGTCTTACATTTTACTACATGAGCAAATTCATATCATGAGACTTGATTATCTGATAAAACCTTTTGCATTTATGCTGCTTATCATTCATTGGTTTAATCCGCTAATGTGGTTATCTTACGCGCTTATGAGTAAAGATATGGAGATGTCCTGCGATGAAAGTGTCGTTAACAAGATGGGACAAAAGATTAAAAGAAGCTACTCAACCTCATTGCTTACTCTTTCCGTCAACAAAAAAAGCTTACTAGCCGGTAGTCCACTTTCTTTTGGAGAGAGTAATGTGAAGGCTAGAATTAGAAATATTCTTACTTACCGTCAACCTTCTAAGAAGATGATTGCAGCATATATGCTCGTTATTGCAGTTTTAGTTGTAGGTTGTACGGCAAATCCAAAGTCTTTGCAGCAATCACCACAGATATCCTCTCAATCAATAAATTCAGAATATTTTATGGATAAGTTAATGAAAAACAAAACACTTTATGTAGGTAACGCTAGTAAGGTAGGTGGACTCACTAGTGGAATGCCCCAGCCAAAAGGTTTGGAATGGAACGGAATGGCACTTCAAACAACAGCTCAACCTTATGGAGTAACTTTCAATTATAAAATAAATGACTCTAATTATGGGGTAAAAGAGAGGGAAATAAATAGCGAAGTTTTTTATCGTAATTCCATTCTACTCTTAAGCCTGATTGATAATGTCGATATTATAACCTATTCGATTGTTGATAGCTTGGGTCAAAATAATGGTAAAGATAAAACCTTCACGTTTACAAGAGAACAGGCAGACAAACTATTTGGAGAGGATGTCAGACGTTATGCTAAAGACGAAAAAAGCCTGAGACAACTAATTGATCGTTTAGACAAAATGCACTTCAGTGAAACCAATAACACCCCTTAATGTTTATCCTTGGAAATACGTCTGAATAAAGGATACTTTAATAGACCACACATATCGCGAATGCTTAATTACAAGTATTCCAATATGTGAAGTCCTTTAATTATTAATTGTTTCACTTACCAAACCTAAATAAAGACGATACATAAAAGTATCGTCTTAATAGGTAACTATCTATTAGGCTACAGTCTGATTATTTGTTTGAGATAAAGATTGATTTTTCTTCGTTGATTTTAAAACATTAAAGATTAGATTTAATAAAATAGCCGTTAAGCTGCCTGCGACGATCCCGCTATTTGAGAGAATTTTTACGGTTGCTGGCATATGGGAAAATAGATTAGGAACTGTTGTTACCCCTAGTCCCATCCCAACTGAACAAGCAATTATTAACAGATTTTCCTGCGATGAAAAATCCACTTTACTCAGTATTTTAATCCCTGCAGCTACAACCATCCCAAACATAGCAAGCATGGCGCCACCAAGAACAGATGTAGGGATAATTTGTGTTAGCGCTGCGATTTTTGGAACGAATCCAAGAAACACTAGCATGCCACCTACTGTATAAATAACATTTTTTTCTTTTCCTCCTGAAAGTTGAACAAGGCCAACGTTTTGTGAGTATGAAGTATATGGAAAAGAATTAAATAATCCGCCAAGAATGCTAGCAAAACCTTCAGCACGATATCCCTTTACTAAATCCTTCTCAGTAAGCTTTCTTCCAGTTATATCACTAAGTGCAAAATATACCCCTGTTGATTCAATGAGACTTACAATAGCAACAACAGTCATGATTAGAATCGGAACTAAATGAAATGAAGGTGTAGCTAGATACATAGGTTTTACCATATGGAACCATGAAGCATCGCTAACAGCTGAAAAATTCACTTTTCCCATAAAATAAGCAGCAGCTGTTCCTGCAATTAATCCTAATAAAATTGCTATTGATCGAATGAAGCCCTTAAAGATGCGATAAAGTGCAATAATAAATATTAATGTACCAAATGCAAGTGCAAGATTAGAGTTTGCTCCAAAGTCAGGACTACCTACGCCTCCTGCAACGTTATTCATGGCAACAGGAATAAGAGTCATACCAATAATAGTTACAACAGATCCCATTACAACAGGAGGAAAGAACTTAATTAATTTACCAAAGAAATTTGCGATAAGAATTACGATTAGACCAGACATGATAATCGATCCATAGATGGCTGATAAACCATACTGACTACCAATTTCAATAATTGGTCCAACTGCAGTAAAAGTACAACCAAGAATAATTGGTAGCCCGATTCCTGTAAAGCGATTCTGCCAAACCTGTAATATCGTTGCTATCCCGCTTGTAAGAATATCCATTGAAACTAAATAAGTTAATTGTTTACCAGTCATATGCAAAGAACTACCGATGATTAGCGGAACAAGAATGGCACCTGCATACATTGCCAACACATGTTGAATGCTTAGGGAGGCAACTTTAATAGGATTTTGTTTCATTAAATTAATTCCTCCACTTTTTCACTAATAAAATTGACGACACCGTTTTCTAAGGATTCAATTCTGGCTAATGATTCGACTCTTAAACCAAGGTCTTTCAATTTCTGTGCACCAGATTGGAAAGACTTTTCAATTAAAATTCCAATTCCTACAACAGTTGCATTTGCTTGATGTATCAAATCTACTAAACCCAGGGCCGCCTGACCGTTTGCTAAAAAATCATCGATAATAAGAATTTTATCGTTATCATTTAAATATTTTTTTGAAATGGAGATATTGTTTGTTACATTTTTAGTAAAAGAATGTACGCTTGTAGTGAGTAACGCCTCATTAAGAGTTAGTGATTTTTGCTTTCTAGCAAAAATTACAGGAACATTTAATTGCAGTCCAGTCATAACAGCAGGTGCAATTCCCGATGATTCGATTGTTACGATTTTTGTAATTTCTTCATTGGCAAAAAGCTTTGCGAATTCCTTACCGATCTCAAACATTAATTTAGAATCAATTTGATGGTTCAAGAAAGCATCCACTTTTAAAACTTCCTTTGAAATAGCCTCACCATCTGAAAGGATTTTTTCTTCAAGTAATCTCATGATTTTCATTTCTCCTTATTAAAAAGCTGTCACCTTTTTTAGGCGCTTTAGCTAGATAGTAAAATAAAAAAAGCCCAAAAGTTATACCTCACATAAAATTTGAGTGAGGTAATAACCTTTGGACTTATATGACCTAAAGGAATAGGAAATGTATGCTAAACAAAAGATAGCATATTTCTTTACCCACTCATAGTCAGATTGTTAAGGCAATCTGGTAGAAACTTGCAGGCCATATCCCCGCGATTATATGAGTGAAACGTATAATTTTAATCTCATTATAACATGGTCTATGAGTAAATCAATCCTTTTCCTCTTAAAAAACGAATAATTAAATAAAAATTCATTAAATTGTTCGTTATTAGTTATGTCCTTTACTAGATAAAGAAGTTCATTACTGTATGTTTTAGTAACAATTTAGTCCCACTAATGCTAAATGCAAGTGGTTTTTATTATGCCTAAAAAATGAAATAGTCAATGAACTTGTAGAAAAAACGAAAGAAAAATGGAATCCATTAGGTTTACTGCAGTTTTTTTTATTTCAGTAAATGGCAGGATAGTCCAATGTGGAATGTTTGAGCCTAAAAGAAAATAATCATGACACAAACTCGCCGAAATGATAGAGTATATAAAAAATAGACAATTGGGTGGTGGAATCTTCATGAAGCATCATCTACCTAGCATTGAAGATCTGTTGCAAACGAATTTTTCTTTGCTTTCCGATATGGATGACAAAAATGAAGCAGCTTATATATTTAAACAGCATCAAAGTGAAGTCTGGATGTTAACGAGAAATGAGTACATGCATTATAAAAGCGAGAATATCAAAGAACTTTATTGGAAAAGAGTGGGCGTTTCTAATGAAAAAGCTGTTATTCAAGACGTGATTCAAAAAGTGCAAACATCAGATATTGTGGTCATCACGTTTGGAGAAGGAAAAATCAAGGGCTACATCGATTCTGCAGCTTTACTTTCTAAAGTGTTTGAATCTTATCAATATTTAGAGGCCTATTTTCAAACGATGATTGATACAATGGATGGTTCGGTCTCGATTGTGGATGAGGCCGGGAAAACCGTTGTTTGGACCCCTGGTGCAGAACGGATTTTTTCGATTCCCAAAGAGGAAATTATTGGGAAAGACATGGATCAGTTTTTTCCAAAAGAAATGTTATTAAATAAAGTAACGGTGGAAACAGGACAATCGTTTCGTAATAGGCAGCACAATCCTCGAGAGGATTTATTTGTCATGATTAATAGCAGACCCGTCATCATCAAAGATCGGATTGTCGGTGCAGTGGCAGCGGAAACCGACATTACGAGTCAAGTATTGATGAACCAAGAGCTGATGAATGCTTCCTCAAAAATTCGTCAACTGCAGCAGGAGGTTTCCAGACTGCAATCGTCACGGGATTCTTTTCAACAAATTAAAGGTTCGAGTCAATTAATAAAAGAAACGGTTTTATTATCAAGAAGAATGTCTGAAACAAATGCGAACATTTTATTGCTAGGGGAAACAGGGGTCGGGAAAGAAATCTTTGCAAAAGCGATTCACCACTGCCAAGGTTCAACCACTCCGTTTGTTGCGGTAAACTGTGGCGCAATTTCACCATCTTTGTTTGAAAGTGAATTTTTTGGATATGAAAAAGGGGCGTTTTCAGGCGCAAATGCCAAAGGGAAGGAAGGAAAGCTAGAGTCGGCGAATGGGGGAACACTCTTTCTCGATGAAATTGGCGACTTGCCGTTGGATATGCAGGTGAAATTGCTTCGTGTTCTTCAAGATAAAACATATTATCGTGTCGGAGGAACAAAGCAACTGATTGCTCATTGTCGAATCATCGCTGCCACAAATAAAGATTTGGAAGCGATGGTCGAAGCTGGTGCATTTCGAGAAGACTTATACTATCGACTTAACATATTATCCATTACCATCCCGCCATTGAGGGAACGAAAAGAAGATATTATGGAGCTGCTTCATCTCTTTATATATGAATTTTCATTATTGTATCATCGTACGATTGAATACATAGATCCACAGGTATTTTCCATATTATTGAAATATGATTGGCCAGGAAACGTTCGGGAGCTGCGGAATACAATCGAACGATTAGTATTATTGTCCAGAGACGGAAAAATTACAATAGAAGCATTGCCTCAAAAGCTATCGAAGGCTGCCTCTTCATTGTATCATGATGAATCTTTGAAAGAAGATTTGAATCAGCATGAAAAAAACAAAATTATCGAAGCCATCCAGACCGAGAACGGAAACAAGCAAGAAGCGGCTAAGAAGCTGGGAATCTCCCGCGCGACTTTATACAATAAACTGAAAAAATTAAATATCAATCATTAATAGATAAAAAACAGTGCCAAAAATTTGTTGTGGCGCTGTTTTTTTGTTGTCTAAAAAAATAGACAATCGTCACTTTGAAGTGTCTAAAAAAATAGACACATGTTTTTGAAATACCTTCTACCGCTAAACTTTCAAAATGGCATGAAACTTGCATTTACTTATCTAAGATGGTGGTTGAACAGTTCATAGTAAACTGTCTCAAACCATATCATACAGAATCAAAATAACATCATTTTGGTATTCAATTCACGAAAAAAGGGGGTGTATCCTGGCTGTAAATCGTATTGTTTCTCTACGATTTAATACGATTTTATTAACCAGGAAAGAACATGAAAGAACGATTACAAGCACTGCAAAACTTTTTACAAGAACAACACATTCAAGGTGGCTTGATAACATCACGTCATAATATTTTTTATTTATCACAATTTGATTACGATCCACACGAACGGTTTGTCGGTATTTTTGTATTTGCAAATCGCGAACCGATTTTTATTACACCAAGTATGGAAGTTCAAATGCTGAAGGAAGCAGGCTGGAACAAGCAGATTATCAGTTATACAGATTCCGATAATCCGTGGTCGCTTGTTCGCGATGTAATTCAAGGTGGGAACGAGATCAATCGATTTGCTGTGGAGAAACATGCAATCTCCTATTTTTATATAGAAAATCTGCAACAGATTTTGAGTGGTGCGGAGTTTGTATCGTTAGATGATAAGCTTACCGAGATGAGACTTGTAAAAGATGATAATGAGGTTGCGATTTTACGAGAAGCGGCCGCTTTTGCTGATTATGGAGTGAAAGTCGGTATTGAGACTTTAAACGAAGGCATGACAGAACTTGAGTTACTTGGAAAAATTGAATACGAATTAAAGAAAAAAGGGATTCGGGAAATGTCATTTTCAACGATTGTCCTGTTTGGTCAAAATGCAAGCAATCCTCACGGTATCTCAGGAGAGAACAAGTTGAAAAAAGGCGATCCGGTCTTGTTTGATTTAGGCGTGAAGTATAAGGGCTATAGCTCCGATATCACAAGAACTGTCTTTTACGACCGTGTCACTAGCGAATTCCAGACGATCTACAACACAGTTTTACAAGCAAATCTTGCTGGATTGGAGGCTTGCCAGGCTGGGAGCCGAATTGGAGACGTTGATATAGCAGCAAGAAACGTCATTCAAGCTGCTGGATACGGCGATTTTTTTCCGCACCGAATCGGCCATGGCTTAGGCATTGATGTTCATGAATCACCTTCAATGAATGATGCAAATGATGGAATCTTGAAACCGGGCATGGTGCTTACAGTCGAACCAGGTATTTATGTACCAGGGCTTGGGGGTATCCGAATCGAAGACGATCTTGTCATTACGGAAAAAGGCTGTGAAGTGTTAACGAAGTTTTCAAAAACAATGCAAGTTGTAAAGGGGGATGAAAGGTAATGAACCGAATTGAAAAAATACAGAAACAGCTTACCAAGAATAATGTCGATGCGATTTTGATAACGAAGAATGAAAACCGCCGATACACGACGGGTTTTACAGGTTCGGCAGGTATGGTGTTGATTTCGCAAAAGGGCGTTACATTTATCACAGACTTTCGCTACGGAGAGCAGGCGCAAGCTGAAGTGAAAAATGCAAAAATTGTGATACATGATGGAAATATTGAAAAAGAAGTAGCAAGCGAAATCGAACGTCACGGCATTCAAAATCTAGCTGTAGAGGCAAATGCCATGACGTTAAATACCTTTTCGGCTCTTAAGGAGTATACGAATGCACAATTGGTTCCATTGGAAAATATAGTTGAAAAGGTGCGGGAAATCAAAGATCAGTCAGAATTGGAGACAATGCGAACAGCGGCCCGTATTGCCGACACGGCGTTTGATAATATTTTGAATGTCATTAAGCCAGGTATAACAGAGAGGGAAGTCCGCAATGAACTAGAAGTCTATATGAGAAAGCAGGGCGCCTCTTCTTCTTCATTTAATATCATCGTTGCCTCCGGACAACGTGCTGCCTTGCCGCATGGTGTTGCTTCCGAAAAAGTGATCGAGCATGGCGACATGGTAACCCTTGATTTTGGTGCGATGTACAATGGATATTGCTCAGATATCACGAGAACGATTGCTGTTGGGAACTGCTCAGATGAATTTCACGATATTTATCATATAGTCCTGGAAGCGTTAAAACGTGGGACAGAAGGAATTCGAGCGGGTGAAAATGCGAAAAAAATTGACGATTTAACGAGAGATTATATTACTGAAAAAGGCTATGGAGACCGTTTCGGACATTCTACTGGCCATGGCTTGGGTCTGGAAGTACACGAACCGCTTCGTCTTTCTGACAAAAGTAAAGAAGTGCTGCAAGCTGGTATGGTTGTAACGGTTGAGCCCGGTATTTATATCCCGGGATGGGGCGGCTGTCGTATTGAAGATGATATAGTGGTGACAGAGAATGGGTATGAAATTATTACTCATTCACCTAAGAAATTATTGATTTTATAATCGTATAGAAATTGAACAGGTCATCCTAACGGTGCGTTACGATGACCCTTCATGTGATTGGTGGTCGTATACAACATGAATAATATCATTATCCTAGTGATGACAGGATTTATGCTGCTTGGCGCAGTGGATAAGTTGCTTGGGAATCGATTTGGAATCGGGCAAAAATTCACGGAAGCATTTCATTCCATGGGAGCTTTAGCGTTGTCAATGGTAGGGATGATTTCCTTGTCGCCTGTTCTTGCCAAAGTGTTGACACCGGTTGTCACGCCTGTTTATCAATTCCTCGGGGCGGATCCTGCGATGTTTTCATCGACTTTTTTGGCGCTCGATATGGGCGGATACTCTCTTGCGAATGAAATGGCACGGTCAAGCGATGCCGCCTTATTTTCTTGGGTGTTTTTAGGGACGATGATGGGCCCGACTATCGTATTTACGATTCCGGTTGCCTTGAGCATCATTCAAAAGAAAGATCATCTCTTTTTTGCAAAAGGGATATTAATCGGACTTATGACCATTCCGGTCGGCTGTTTGGCGGGAGGATTTGCAGCGGGATTTGACTTTGTATGGATGCTGAAAAATTTGCTTCCGTCGATCCTCATTTCGGTCATAATCGGCATCGGGATGCTGAGCTTTCCATCCGTGATGATTCGCGGGTTTGTATGGTTTGGCAAGGGTATTGAGATCATAATCATGATCGGGCTTGTCGCAGTTATCATTGAAACATTGACAGGATTTGTTCTTATCCCGGGGATGCTGCCGATGAAGGAAGGCATTGTGACTGTCGGGAAAATCACTTTTACCCTTGCCGGTGCGTTTCCGTTCGTATTCGTGTTGATAAAAGTGTTGAAAAAGCCTTTTAATCTAATGGGGGAAAGGTTGGGCATGAATCAACAAGCATTGGGAGGATTCATTGCGTCCTTCGCCCATAACATTCCTATGTTTGCGATACTGCACGAAATGGACGACCGCGGGAAAGTCGTAAATACCGCATTTGCTGTAAGCGGCGCATTTGTATTTGGCAGTCACTTAGGGTTTGTGGCGGGTGTGGAGAAGAATTTTGTCATTCCGCTCATTGTCGGCAAACTGACCGCAGGATTTTTGGCTGCAGCATTGGCTTTGATAGTAACAAAACGTCGTTAATGAAGGAAAGTAAAAAAATTTGTTACTTAAAATATAAAAAACACTATTAACAATAATATTGTTAATTACAAAATTAAGAGATATAATCTTACTGAAAGATATGGAAACATGATACGAAATTGTTATGGTTTCTATTACATTCAATTTATTTTAAATTGGATTGGTATATTAGTAAGAGTTGCTAATTAACTATTCCACTATGAAGACATCATACCTGTTTATCAGGTAAGTGATTTTTCATAGTGGAATTTTTTTTTACAAAGGAGAAAAAATATGAAAAATTAAGTATTATGAATTCATGATTTTAAACTATTTAATAGGTAATAACTGTAAAAAGGCTAAAGGGATAGAATTTAATACTTATATTGAGGTGAATAAGAATATGTCGAAAAAAATACATGAATTTAATGACATCATTAGAAAACTTAGGAAAGAGTTGTTTGGAAAAGGCCCTGAACGAATTAATACAGTATTTGTTGAAAATATGGCTGTTTCAACATTATATGGTAATTTAACTCCTACTGAAAAATTTATTACAGGAACAAAAGAAGGTGCGGAGATGGTCCATACTGCACGAACAAAAATGATTCAAGAGCTGTACGTAACTAATCCTCCAATAGGTTTAGAAGAACTCGTAGAAGCAAAATTGGTCCATTTGTTTTCTGATTTGAAAATAGAAGAAGATATAGCCATATCGGTTTTTGTATTCGATAAAAATATTATCTAAATGGGAAAATCTGTACGACTAAACTAAGGAGGCTACAAACAGTGCATTCACACAATCCGTTAGCTACAGTTCAAGCAGCAGTTTTAACAGTTAGTGACACTAGAGATACTAATAATGATGAAAGTGGAAAGTTAATCAAAACTTTGTTAATCGAAAAGAATCATAGCGTTGTTGATTACAAAATTACAAAGGATGATCTATCCTCCATCGTTACAATTGTAAATTCATGGATTGAAAATTCAGAGATACAGGTAATTATTCTGACAGGAGGAACGGGTTTCACACATAGAGATGTTACGTATGAAGCAATTTCAACTATGCTTGAAAAAGAAATGCAAGGATTTGGGGAGTTGTTCCGAGGATTAAGTTATACGGAAATTGGTCCTAAGGCCATGTTCAGTAGAGCCATAGCAGGTAGTATTAAAGACAAAGCAATATATGCATTACCTGGATCTACGAATGCCGTAAATCTAGCAATGGTTAATCTGATATTGCCGACATGCCAACATTTTTTGGAAGAATTAAAAAGAAAATGAAGATAGCTGGAGTTGTTTTAGCCGGAGGGAAATCTTCTAGATATGGTAAACCAAAAATGTTTGAAATCTATAAAAACAAATTTTTCTATGAATATAGTGTAGAAGCATTGAAGCAAAATTCGATTTCGCCTGTTGTGATATCAACTAATGAAAAATTGATCTCATTTTTTGATCGAACTGATGTAGAATTCGTCATTGAAAAAGAAACTGACACATATCAAGGACCATTATTTGCAATGTATAATGCATTTTCAACTATTTCTAATGCAGATTGGTTTTTTGTACTAGCATCTGACATACCTTTTGTTACATCAGATTTTGTAAAAATGATGATTGATAACGCTTATGGTACTTCTTATGATGCCATTATTCCAATGCATTCAAATACAATTCAACCACTATTCGGTCTATATCACAGGAGAATTCTTGTGAAAATGGAACAATTACTAGCAACGAATAATAGAAAACTAAAATTGTTATTAAGCGACATTAACATTAAGACAATATCGTTTTCCACTAACGAACACATATTTATTAATATTAATTATCCTGAGGATTGGCTTAGATATAAAGATTAATCTTTGGATTCAAATAAACAACATGGAGAAGGTGGAAAAAATGAGTACATGTAAATTAAATCATTCAACTCAAGATGTTATTGATAAAGTTGAACTACAAAAATCTCATTTACCTGAAATTTTAGCTGAAGGGCTATTTAAAATATTACAAACTAAACCCTCACAAGTATTGTTAAATGAATTATTTCATCTATTAAAAAAATATGATTTATCATCACCGAACGAACAAGAAATAAGAAATAACCGTTTAAGTCAATTAATAATATTAAAGGGTGAGGATTAAAATGCTAAATAAAAAATTAATATGGGTACTTGTCTCAATTATAGTAGTCTGTGCAATTGTTTTTGGGGTTGTCAACAAAGTAACTCAAACTAAATTTGAAAACAAAGATAATAGAAAAATAGAATTAACAATTTCTGCTGCTGCTAGTCTAAAAGATAGTCTTATAGAAATTCAAAGTGTTTATGAAAAAAGCCATCCTAATGTAAAGCTTAGATTTAATTTTGGAGCTTCTGGAACTCTTCAGCAACAAATTGAAAATGGCGCACCAGTGGATTTATTTTTCTCAGCAGGAAAAGATAAGTTTAATAAGTTGATAAAAGAAGGACTTACCTCAAAAAAAGAGTCGGTAGATTTAATTGGAAATGAATTAGTGTTAATTGAACCTAAAAATTCTAATTTTCAAGTTAAAAATTTTGAAGATCTGAAACTAAATGAAGTTAAGAAAATCTCAATAGGGACACCTGATTTAGTACCAGCTGGTCAATATGCAAAAGAGTCATTAGAAAATATGAACCTTTGGTCAAGCATTAATCAAAAAATTGTCTATGCAAAAGATGTAAGACAGGTTTTATCATATGTTGAAACTGGGAATGTAGATGCAGGTGTTGTGTATAAAACAGACGCACTTACATCAAAAAAAGTCAAAATTGTTGAAACGGCAAACAACCAAACTCATAAGCCAATCATATATCCGGTAGGTATCATTAGTGATACAAAAAATCATAATGAGACAAAAGAATTCTATTCATTCCTTCAAAGTAAAAAATCCATGGAGATATTTGAAAAACACGGTTTTCTATCGAAATGAGGTGTTGACTTGACATGATAGAAGAATTTTTAATACCTCTTAAGCTTTCAATTAAAGTTACTTTTGTAGCTAGTGTCTTTGTAATTATTTTAGGTACTGTAGTTGGAAGGATATTATCGGTTCGAGATTTTAAGGGGAAGATTCTATTAGAAACAATTATTATGTTACCCTTAGTTCTCCCGCCTACTGTAGTTGGATTTTTATTAATTGTTGTATTTGGGAGACATAGTATTATAGGAAAGTTTATAGAGTGGTTTTTTAATCAACCAATTATTTTTACCTGGTGGGCAGCTGTAATTGCTTCTATAGTTGTGTCATTTCCTCTTATGTACCAATCTGCAAAAACAGGATTTCAAGGAATTGACAAAGATATAGAAGATGTTGCACGGAATTGCGGAGCAAATGAATTACAAGTCTTTCTATATATTTCTATTCCTTTAGCTTTTAAGTCGATTGTCACAGGCAGTATCTTATCGATCGCACGAGCACTCGGTGAATTTGGAGCTACGCTAATGTTTGCTGGTAACATTCCTGGACAAACTCAGACTGTACCTACTGCAATTTATATGGCAATTGATTCTGGGGATATGAAAATGGCTTGGTTATGGGTAATTTCATTGGTTTTCATTTCACTTATTATGTTACTGATAGTGCAGTTAATTCAAAAATAAATAATTATTTTAATAGCGTGCTTATTATTACCTTTGGTACTTATCAAATTTTGAGTTATTCGTGTATAGAAAACGCGTAGATGAAAAGGGTTTGACTTATTTATGGGAAAAGATTTGAAAAAATATAGAGGGATTACTCGTTTATTAATTGTCCTAGTTATATTGACAGTTATACAAGGAACGGGAATTATTCTTCAAGCATTTATGCTTTCTAAAGCAATTGTAAGTTTATTTAATGGAAGGAATAGTAGTGAAATTTATTCCGCTACTATCTTCTTCATTATCGCTTTTATATGTCGTCATCTAATAACTACAGTTAAACAAAAATACTCTGAAAAGTTCGCTGATGAAGCTTCGACTGATGTGAAAATGAAAGTTCTTGAAAAGCTATTTAAGCTTGGGCCGAGGTATGCTAGAAAATCAGGAACAGGTAATATTGTAACTTTAATAATGGAAGGAACTAATCAATTAAGACAATATCTAGAAATTGTGCCTTCTAAAATGATTAATCTTGCAATCATCACACCATTAGTAGTTCTATATATCTTCACTATTGATAAGGTTTCAGCAATTATTTTAGTTGTTACCTTTCCTATTATCATTATCTTTATGATTTTACTTGGTTTAGCTGCCAAACAGAAAGCTAATAAACAATGGAAGACATATCGCATATTATCAAATCATTTTACTGACTCTTTAAGAGGCCTTGAAACTTTGAAATTTCTAGGCTTAGGTCGAAAGCATACTAAAAAAATTGAAAGTGTAAGTGAGAGATATCGAGAGGCAACAATGAGTACATTAAAAACTGCATTTTTATCTTCATTTGCACTTGATTTATTTACGATGCTTTCAATTGCTACAGTTGCTGTATTTTTAGGTCTGCGCTTAATTAAAGGGGAAATATTATTCGAACCTGCATTAACAATTTTAATACTTGCGCCAGAATATTTCTTGCCTGTACGCGAATTTGGTTCCGATTATCATGCAACATTAAATGGACAAGAAGCAGGAAAATCTATGCAAGCGATATTAGATGAACAAGATTTTAGGGATCTATCAGATATTACTTTAAGGAAATGGAATAATAATAGTTTCATTGAATTAAGTAATATTTCAATAGAGCCTGAAAACGAATTAGTGATTTTAAATAAAGTAAATATGAGCATTAAAGGTTTTCAAAAAATCGGTATTGTTGGGGAAAGTGGTTCAGGTAAATCAACTCTAATTGACTTACTAGGTGGTTTTTTAGAGCCTACTAGTGGTGAAATAAATGTTTCAGGAAAAAAAGTGTCACACCTCCAATTACAAGATTGGCATAAACAATTATTATATATTCCCCAAAATCCGTATATCTTTTCGAAAACCTTAGAAGAAAATATAAGCTTTTATAAACCTAATGCCTCAAAACAACAAGTAGAAGAAGCGGGGCGTAAAGCTGGATTATCTTTATTAATGAACGATTTACCAAATGGATTAGATGAAAAAATAGGTGAAGGCGGAAGAAGTTTAAGTGGTGGACAAAGCCAAAGGGTAGCATTAGCTAGAGCATTTTTAGAAAATCGACCAATATTACTCTTAGACGAACCTACAAGTCATCTTGATATAGAGACCGAGTATGAGTTAAAACAAACAATGCTTGAGTTGTTT
This sequence comes from Gottfriedia endophytica, assembly GCF_017814275.1. Classification (GTDB taxonomy): domain Bacteria; phylum Bacillota; class Bacilli; order Bacillales; family Bacillaceae_G; genus Gottfriedia; species Gottfriedia endophytica. The sequence continues at coordinate 173,597 of NZ_JAGIYQ010000006.1, read as the reverse complement.
GAAAACAAATTAGTATTTATAGCTACACACCGCCTTCATTGGATGAAAGATATGGATCAAATAATCGTTATGAATGAAGGGGAAATTGTTGAAATTGGTACTCATGAAGAATTACTAGATAAAAAAGGTCACTATTTTAAACTAATTACTTCTTAGAAGGGATAAGTATGTTTAATAAAAATGGATGGATTTTACCATATATAAAAGAAAATCGCCGTTTATTTATATTGGTGATCTTCTTAAGTGCATTAACTATTTTTGCTGCGGCTTCCCTTATGTATACTTCCGGCTTTTTAATTTCAAAAGCAGCAACTAGGCCGGAAAATATTCTAATGATTTATGTTCCGATTGTTGCAGTTCGAACATTTGGAATACTAAGGTCAGTTTCTAAATATACCGAACGATTAGTTGGACATAATACTATATTAAAAATATTATCTCATATGAGAACAAGATTATTTAGTATCCTTGAACCTTCAGCACTAAGTTTAAGTTCAAAGTTTAAAACAGGAGATATCTTAGGATTATTAGCAAATGATATCGAGTATTTACAAGATATTTATTTGAAGACAATTTTCCCAGGAATTGCAGTATTATTTATATATGTACTTTCAATTTTCGTAATGGGATTCTTCTCAATTCCATTCGCACTTTTAATCGCCTTAGTATCATTTGTATTAATTGGGATATTGCCTTTTTATTCTTTATTAGTTGAAAAAGCAAGAACTCATCAAATAAAAAATAAAAAGAAAATTCTATATGAAAATCTAACAGATGCAGTAATGGGAATTAGTGATTGGCTATTTAGTGGTAGAAAGTCATCCTTTTTTAAAAACTATAAGGAGAGTGACCATTCCCTAAGAAAACTTCAAAATCAAGAAAAACGGTTTAGAAGTTGGCGTGATTTCTTTGCTCAATTTGTCGTAGCAATACTCGTTTTAATGATGTTGTATTGGGCTGGGAATGAAAGTATAGTTGGTGAGATTCCGAAAACGTTTATTGCAGCATTTGTATTAGTTCTCTTTCCGTTAACAGAAGCATTTATACCTTTATCAAATTCTGTTGGAAGTGTGCCTTTATATAATGATTCCATTAATCGCCTAGAAGACCTTGAAGAAAATCATCAAACTTCAACTACTTCGTTTGAGTTTGATAGAAAAGTTGAGGAATTTTCGAAGGTAGAGTTCGAAAATGTTACTTTTCAATATTCTGTTGAAGGAAATATCTTAAACAATATTTCATTTACACTTGAACCGAATAAAATAACTGCTTTATTAGGTCCAAGTGGTTCAGGTAAATCTACTATACTTAAGCTTATTGAAGGTGTTGAAGCTCCTAAACAAGGAAGGGTTACTATTAATAACATAGAGACTAGAATAGTAGGAGACGCTATCTCTAATGTTGTATCAGTCCTCAATCAAAAACCTTATCTATTTGATACATCTGTTCTTAATAATATTCGTTTAGGAAATCCGAAAGCAAGTGATGATGAGGTAGTTAAAGTTGCTAAAATGGTAGAGTTACATGATTATATAGAGTCGCTACCACAAGGCTATCATACTCCAATGGAAGAGACAGGTGTTAGATTTTCAGGTGGTGAACGTCAAAGAATTGCGCTAGCTAGAGTCCTACTTCAATTTACACCAATTGTTATTTTAGATGAACCAACTGTTGGATTGGATTCAATTACAGAACGTAAATTACTAAATACAATATTCAAAGTATTAGAAGGAAAGACAGTTCTATGGATTACTCATCATTTAATTGGATCTGAAATGGCAGATCAAATACTATTCTTAGATCAAGGGAAGATTATAATGGATGGTACTCATAATGAGCTGTATGAAAATGAAGAAAGATACCGAAGATTATTTGAACTTGATCGACCATATAAATATTATTGACTTTTATAAAAATGTGGACACTAGTAAAATGTTCTTGTGGTTAGATAGTACGAGTATTATAATAAAGATATCAAAAATCATTGATGTTAGGGTAATAGATATTTGCTTTAACATTCTGTTTTTTAATGTTGTATATGATGAGATAGATTGCACTAGTATGATAAATTGCTTAGCAATTAGCCCGTCATAAAATAAATTGTGTATTTACAATACACAGTCTATTTTATGACGGGCTTTTTTATTTTAAAAAGTGAACTTTTTATATTTTTAAGAATACTCCAAGTGATTTGACCTACTAAATAGAAATTAATCATAAAATTAAAAAGGACTGATAGTTATGTTGAAACATGAAGATATTTTGAACGCTTTAAAACATGTCCAAGATCCGGAACTGCATAAAAGTATCGTGGATTTAAACATGGTACGCAATATTCAAGTTGATGATACGCATATTCAACTAGAGGTTGTTTTAACGATTCAAGGATGTCCTTTAAAAGCAATAATAAAAGATGATATTGAACAATCTCTTCGGAACATTGGAGCTTCTTCTGTTTCGATCACGTTTAGTTCTATGACATCAGAAGAACGTGCTGCATTGACGCAAATGCTGAAGAAGAGCTCTACAACAAAGACAGGAATGCCTACTATGTTGCGACCTGATTCAGGTGTTCGATTTATTACTGTGACAAGTGGAAAAGGTGGAGTTGGAAAATCTACAGTTACCGTTAATCTAGCAATTGCTTTGGCACGGCTAGGAAAAAAAGTTGGAATACTAGATGCAGATATTTATGGGTTTAGTATTCCTGCAATGATGGGAGTTAGTCAGAAACCAACTATGATTGATCAGACTGCGATTCCAGTCATTAGTCATGGCGTTAAAATCATGTCAATGGGATTTTTTACAGATAATAATAACCCAGTGATGTGGCGAGGTCCGATGTTAAATAAATGGATTCAAAACTTTCTTGCAAACACCCATTGGGGAGAACTGGATTACCTTCTCCTTGATTTACCTCCTGGTACGGGAGATGTAGCGATTGATGTAGCAGCAATGATTCCTCAAGCAAAGGAACTGATTGTCACGACTCCTCACAATGTAGCTTCTTTTGTTGCATCAAGAGCAGGTGCCATGGCGAAACATACAAAACACGAAATTGTAGGGATCGTCGAAAATATGTCGTTCTATGAAGAACAAGATGGTACGAAGAATTATCTTTTTGGAAAGGGTGGCGGTGATATGTTAGCCGAAATACTACAATCCGAAGTAATCGCAAGAATTCCATTTGCCAAACGCGAGGAAAATAAAGGTTCAAATGTATATGATGAGGATTCTCTTACAGGAGAGATGTTTACATCGTTAGCTGAATTTATTATTCATATAAGTTAACTTTTTACAATACTAATGTAGGTAGGATGAAGTGCCAAATGAAACCAATAGTGGAGAAACGGAAAATTTTTAGATATTCAGACGGATATCTTAATGAAACTGAGGATTTAGTTGTTACAGAGTTTCCTGTTACCGTAAAAATTAATGAACAAGAATTCGTTACGATGGTTTGTACACCAGAATACATTGAAGATATGGTTATTGGTTATTTAGCTTCCGAAGGGATTATGAGGAAGTATGAAGATATTAAAGAAATTTGGGTTCGGGAAAAAGAAGGATACGTATACGTTAAGATCGATAATTTGAATCCTTATTATCAAAACTTCCAGAACAAGCGATATATTACTTCGTGCTGTGGAATGAGTAGACAAGGGTTTGTTTTCGTAAATGATGCGTTAACTGCCAAGAAAATGAAAGAAATACGAGTAAAGATCTCACCAGATGATTGTTTACGTTTAATGAGTAAGCTACAAAGCTCAGCAACTATTTTTCAAAATACTGGAGGAGTGCATAATGCCGCATTATGCGATGTAAATGGCTTTATGCTATGTCGAATGGATATAGGAAGACATAATGCTTTAGATAAAATATACGGATATTGTTTGAAAAATAATATCTCAATTGGAAATAAAGTCATAGTTTTTAGCGGACGCATATCTTCAGAAATATTATTGAAAGTAGCAAAAATTGGTTGTGAGGTAGTTCTTTCAAAATCGGCTCCTACTGAATTGGCATTAGAGTTAGCCGAAGAATTAGGAATTACGACAGTAGGTTTTATTAGAAATGATTCTTTCAATATTTATACATGTCCAGAACGAATTCAATAGAAACAACAGTACAAAATGTAATGAATGATTAATAGATATCAAGTATTAAAGGGAGAGATAAGTATGGAAGAAGGTATATTAGACAATTTACAACGCCCGCTGAGAGATTTACGATTATCCGTTACCGATCGTTGTAATTTTCGTTGTCGCTATTGCATGCCGGAAGAAATATTTGGGCCCAATTATGATTTTTTATCTTCTGATAAAATCCTATCTTTTGCAGAAATGGAACGTTTGACCCGTATATTTGTTTCACTAGGTGTCCAAAAAATACGAATCACTGGAGGAGAACCACTATTACGTAAAGATCTTCCTAATTTAATTTATCGTTTGAATTCAATTAAAGGAGTAGAAGATATTGCCATTACGACAAATGGTTCTCTTCTAAAAAAGTTTGCCACTGAGTTATTTAATGCCGGATTAAGACGAGTGACAGTCAGTCTAGATTCATTAGATGATGAACGATTTAACCAATTAAATGGGAATAGAAGCAATGTTAAGAGGGTTTTAGAGGGAATTGAGGCAGCTTCTAACGCAGGTCTAAAAGTGAAAGTTAACATGGTTGTTCAAAAAGGAAAAAACGATCAAGATATTATCCCAATGGCGAAATATTTTAAAGAAAATAACCATACTCTACGCTTTATTGAGTACATGGATGTTGGGAATTCCAATGGCTGGAGAATGGAAGATGTAGTAACAAAACAAGAGATTTTAACCCGAATTGGAGAAATCATGCCACTTGAACAAATTGAGCCAAATTATGTAGGAGAGGTAGCAACTAGATTCCGTTATTTAGAAGGTGATCAAGAAATTGGGATTATTTCCTCAGTTACAGATTCTTTTTGTTCAAGTTGTTCAAGGGCCAGAGTTTCAGCAGAAGGGAAATTATATACATGCTTATTCGCATCAAAAGGCTATGACCTTCGTGAATTACTTCGTTCAGAAGAATCAGATGATGTGATTAGCAAAAAAATAACTGATATTTGGATGAATCGAAGTGATCGCTATTCTGATGAAAGAGCGAATGGTTCAATAATACGATCTAAAGTAGAGATGTCACATATTGGTGGATAAAGTAGGCGTGTAATTTTGAATGGACTCTACAATATCTCAATGTCTAAGGAGCGGAAAATAATGAGTGATTTCACACATTGGAATGAAGAAGGGCGACCTAAGATGGTCGATATTTCACAAAAAGATGTCACAACTCGAACGGCTATTGCCCAAAGTACCATCGCTTTATCAACTAAACTATACGATGCAATACAAAACGGATTAATAAAAAAGGGGGATCCACTTCAAGTAGCTCAGATTGCTGGCATTATGGCTGCTAAAAAAACAGCGGATATCATTCCAATGTGCCATCCAATTATATTGCAGGGGATTGATTTCACTTTTAACTATCAAAAAAGCGAGAACGGATACGATTTAATTATACAAGCTACTATTAAGTGCAGTGGTAAAACGGGAGTTGAGATGGAAGCATTGACAGCTGTATCTGTTGCTGCTCTTACTTTCTATGACATGTGTAAAGCTGTTGATAAAACAATGGTCATTAAAGAAACATTTTTAGTACAGAAAACAGGTGGAAAAAGTGGGGATTTTTTTCATAAATAATAATTAAATAGAATAGTTTCCTATACATGAAAGAAAGGAAGAGAGGGTATTGACCGATCGTTATTCACGGCAACAGCTCTTCAAGCAAATAGGTTTTGAAGGGCAAGGAAAAATTAGACATAAGCATGTTCTAATCGTAGGAGCTGGAGCATTAGGTAGTGCTGGAGCAGAAGCTTTTGTAAGAGCAGGTATTGGAAAGTTAACCATTATTGATCGTGATTATGTTGAATGGAGTAATTTGCAGCGTCAACAGCTATACACTGAAAATGATGCCGAGGATAAAATTCCAAAAGCAATCGCTGCTGAACAGCATTTAAAACAAATTAATTCGGAAGTTGAAATTGAAGGTCTTGTTATGGATGCTAGACCTGACAATCTAGAAAATTTATTGAGTGATGTTGACATAATTATTGATGGTACAGATAACTTTGATACTAGATTTATATTAAATGATCTTTCACATAAATTTAACATACCATGGATTTATGGTTCCTGTGTAGGAAGTTATGGTGCTACTTATACAGTTATCCCAGGTAAAATGCCGTGTTTACATTGTATTTTAAAAGAAGTCCCTGTTGCTGGCGCGACATGTGATACATCAGGAATCATTAGCCCAGCAGTTCAAATTGTTTCTGCTTATCAAGTCTCAGAAGCATTAAAAATTCTTGTAGAAGATTTTGCATCATTAAGGAATACCTTTCTAACATTTGATGTATGGAATAACCAGTATTATTCTATTAATCTTGACAAAATCAATACAGATGGTTGTCGAACTTGTAGTTCAATTAGAACTTATCCGTATTTATCATATGAAAATCAGACGAAATCAGAAGTAATATGTGGGAGAAATACCGTTCAAATTAGACCCGCAAAAACGATTGAATATAGTTTTGACCAATTAGAAAAACGACTAAATATCCATGGTGATGTTACTAAGAATCCATATTTGTTATCTTGTCAGCTACAAGACTATCGTATGGTTATATTTAGAGATGGTCGTGTTTTTATCCATGGAACAAACGATATCCAGCTTGCTAAAAATTTATATTATAGCTTATTAGGATAATAGAGGGAGTGTAAATTTTGGTAGAAAAACGTAGCCCTATATCTGTTGGAGAATGTGTTCGAAAAGTAATGGAATACTCAAGTAAAGGTAAGACTGAAATGGTTCCGATTGAATTGGCTTATGGTCGTTTCTTAGCAGAAGATTTAATAGCTGACCATAATGTTCCTTCATTTGATCGTTCCCCGTATGATGGGTTTGCTGTTAGAGCAGAAGATACTGAAAGAGCTAATTCTAATAATCCTCTGTCATTTAAAGTGGTAGGAGAGATTGGTGCAGGAGCGGTCTTTAAAGGGCAAGTTAGAGCATTTGAAGCTGTTCGAATTATGACCGGTGCACAAATTCCTGAAGGCTGTAATGCAGTTATAATGCTTGAATTAGTAAGAGAATCATCAGTTGGTAATCAAAAGTATATCGAAATTAAGCGCCAACTCAAAATTGGTGATAACATCTCTTTTCAAGGAGAAGATGTAAAAAAAGGGACAATACTAGCAAAGAAAGGTACTTACATTAACCCTGGTATTTCAGCATTACTAGCAACCTTCGGATATAGCAAAGTACCTGTAGCCAAAAAGCCAGTAGTAGGAGTAATAGCAACTGGAAGTGAACTTCTTGAAGTAAGTGAGCAGCTTACTCCTGGGAAAATTAGAAATAGCAATTCGTATATGATTCTTTCTCAAATTGAAAGAGCTGGTGGTAGTGTTAAATACTTTGGAAAATTAATGGATGACTTTGATAAGTGTTTTCTTGCTGTTCAAAATGCTTTATCAGAAGTAGATGTACTCATTACAACAGGTGGCGTGTCAGTGGGCGACTATGATTACTTACCTGCTATCTACGATAAATTAGGAGCTACTATTCTATTTAATAAAGTAGCGATGAGACCAGGAAGTGTAACTACTGTTGCACAGTTAGATGGAAAACTATTATTTGGCTTATCCGGAAACCCATCTGCGTGTTATGTTGGATTTGAATTATTTGTACGGCCATTTATTCGCAAGTATTTATTTAGTGATAAACCTCATCTTAATCGAGAAAGTGCATATTTAGGAGAGGATTTTGTGAAACCAAACCCATTTACTCGATTTATAAGAGGGAAATTTTCTTTTAATAACGGGCAACTTATCGTTACTCCTTCTGGATTTAATAAATCGGGTGCTGTTTCGTCTTTAGCTAAAGCAGATTCACTTATTGTTCTTCCGGGAGGTACAAGAGGATATCAAAAGGGAATGATTGTAGATGTCTTATTATTAGAAGACAAACAAGGAAGTGAATGGCCATGGGACAACATTGTTCCATCCTACAAATCGTAGGTTATCAAAATAGTGGTAAAACAACATTAATGGAAAAACTAATTAGTAGAGTAGGTCAAAAAGGACTAAAAGCTGCTTCGATTAAGCATCATGGTCATGGAGGAGTTCCAAATGATGTTAGCTCTACTAAAGATAGTATACTTCACTTTAAAGCAGGTGCAATTGTATCAAGTGTAATGGGTGAAGGTGTCCTTCAACTATCTGCTAGGGTTGATGATTGGAGTCTTGAGGAAATAATTAAATTATATAGTTTTTTTTCCATTGATGTCATTTTCGTTGAAGGATATAAAAGAGAATACTATCCAAAAGTAGTCTTGATTCGAGATGAAACAGATCTCCAATTACTTAGTTCATTACCAAATATTAAGTGTGTAATCAGTCATATTAAATTAGATAAAGATATAAATAATAATTATCAAGTTTTTCAATTAAACGAAGAAGAATTATATATTGATTTTTTAATAGAAGAGTTGGTGAAAACAAGTGACAGAAAGTTTGTTTAGAATTGTGCGAGATCCTATTTCTGTTGAAGAAGTAACGAATCAAGTTTCCAGAAGGGAGGCTGGTGCCATTACACTCTTCATTGGAACTGTGAGGGAATTTACAAAAGGGAAGAAAACTTTATCACTTGAATATCAAGCATATGAACCAATGGCCGTAAAAATGCTAAGTCAAATAGGTGAAGAAATTAAGAACCAATGGCCAGATACATTGGTGGCTATTACTCATAGAATAGGAAAACTAGAAATCTCAGATGTTGCGGTGGTTATCGCCGTTTCCTCACCACATCGTAAAACTGCTTACAGAGCAAATGAATATGCAATTGAACGGATCAAACAAATCGTACCCATTTGGAAAAAAGAATTTTGGGAAAACGGAACAATGTGGATAGGAGATCAACTAGAAACTACTGAATATCCAGAAGGAAAACCAGTAAAGGAGGAATAGAATATGATTAAGGTTTTATTTTTTGCAGGAATACGTGAAGAAGTAGGTTTAGATGAATTAAAAATAGTCGAAATAGATAATATTACGATTCACCAATTAAAACAATATCTCCAAAATAAATATTCTATTTCATCTTTAAGTCATGTTATGACAGCTATCAACGAAAGTTTTGTAACAGATGAAGAAGTAATAAAAGATCAAGATATAATTGCATTTATCCCTCCAGTTAGCGGAGGATAAGAGATCTGAATGACAATCCGAATTTATTTTACTTAAAAAGAAATTGCAATCATAGAAATAGTCAGCAGGAATAATATTCTTATAATTTTCTCAAAACTATTAACAAACACTTAAAAGTTTTAATCAATTAATGAGTTTGGAGAAAAATAATTAAAGTTAACGACTGTCAATTTAGACAGTCGTTATTATTTGTCACTTATCAACATTTTACTTTAATTTTTTTAACATATTTCTCCCATTTGATTCCTTTAATCTTTTTTAGTTTCTGCTAAATGTAAGATTAGATAACTTATTGTAAGTACAAGGATTACTAAAGATAACCACAAATTTTGAAGTGGATTTATTCCGTTATTTACTATTATGAAACGAACTGTAGCAGTAATTCCAATATATAAAAGATATCGTAATGGGAAATGATAATCTTCTTTAAAGTATCGTACAATCATGGAAATAAAACCAAAATATAAGAAAAATGTCAGTATTTTCCCAAAAGCTTCATGTACATTTCTATTGCCCTCAAAAACATCATTTAAAATATAATAGAGTTCTCTAAAAAGTGAATAAACTAAAATAAAACTAAGAAAAATCAGTGCTGTATTCAATATCAATTGATGCATTTTGATCAACCATTTCTCTTTTTTTTTATATTCCGATTCAAACATCAGTATCCTCCATTATTATACTTTTTGACATGAATGAAATTTCCTCTCAATAATTACTAAATATCTACTATTTACACATTGTATAAAAGAATTTTAATTGAAAGAATAGGTATAGATTAGACTTTAATCTACAAACTTTTTTATTTCTAGTTGTTCCCATTCATATACCAATTTTATGTAAATCACGACCATTGAATAGTATAAAATAAATGGAACATGTTATAAAAATTCAATAAAACTGTTCATAATTATACTTGAAATCGTAAATAGTATTAATGTAACTTTTAAAACTTTACGGGGTGATAAAATTGTCTATATTAGAAAACTGGGATCAATTTAAAGGTTTTTTAGGAGAACGATTAGCGGCTTCTAATGAAAAGGGTATGGCTCAAAGTGCACTTTCAGAAATGGCTTATCGCGTAGGTGATTATTTAGCAAATGAAGTAGATCCGAAAAATCCAGAGGAGAAAATTTTAGCTGATTTATGGAAAAATGCTGATGAGCAGGAACAACATGCAATTGCAAATGTAATGATGAAATATGTAAGAAATAAATAAATTAAATAATTTCTCCTTAAAAACAGTCCATTGAATTTAGAATGTAAATTCAATGGACTGTTTTAATTTACAAATTTTTTTATTGGGAAATTGTATTAAGTCCAACTTCTTTGAAATCTGGGATTTATCCCGCATTAACGGGCAGTAAGACCCCCACTGATGGAAGTTTCACTTTATTAAACTATTCTATTTATAAATATTGTTTTTGTGTAAAACATCTCATTAATTAAACCTTTACTAAGATGTTCGCAAGCAATGATATGACTTTCTTTTTGTGAAATTATTTAACAAAAATTACAATATCTATCTTCATTTCTACGGTAGTAAATATATTTCATAATTTGGTGGATCAGTTAGCATTGATTTTTTTAACCGATTCTCATTAACTAATTCCTGCAAAGTTTTCTCAACATCATCAGGTTTCACATTAAATAAATCAGCAATCTTTACAGTAGAGATTGCTGTGTATTTCGGTTTTTTAGCTGAGGAGATAATCATAGATTGTACACGTTGAAATAATTTTTCTTTTTCCACTTTTTAAAACCTACTTCCCGATTAATTTTTTTAGAGTTAATTAAGAAATGAGATGCTTGATTCCTTATAAGATTAACCTGTTATAGATTTTCTTATGCTCTCCTACTAAAAAAACTCAATAATTAACTACTAATATTTATAAAAAGGGTAAATATAAAATTAGTTAGGTGAATATTATTCTTGGCATTGGAGGAAGTGTTTATGGGTGTAGCCTATTGGCAATCCTAAAAATATTAAACTAGGTGAGAGGCCATCCTAAAGATAAAGTCAAAATAAGGAGGTTAAAGCATGAAAGAAACTTCATTTTCAATGCAAATTAACGGGAAGGAATTCGTTGCACACCCTGGGCAAACAATTTTAGAAGTAGCTCAGGCAAATGAAGTATACATACCAAGTATTTGTTTTCATCCGAACCTCGGAACCATTCAAACTTGCGATACGTGTTTTGTCAACGCAGGAGGAAAAATGGTTCGTGCCTGTTCTACAAAAGCTGAGAACGGGATGACTATCGATACTCTCTCTCAAACTGTAAAGGATGCACAATATGAAGCTATGTCACGGATTTTAGTGAATCACGAACTGTATTGCACAGTTTGTGACAATAATAATGGAAATTGTGTAGTTCATAATACAGCCGAATATTTGGAAATTGAACATCAGAAATATAAATTTGAAGCAAAGCCGTATTCACCAGACCTTTCACATCCGTTCTATCGATATGAGCCCGATCAATGTATTTTATGTGGAAGATGCGTCGAAGCTTGTCAAGACTTACAAGTTAATGAAACATTAACAATTGATTGGAACCGTGAAAGACCTCGTGTTATTTGGGACAATGATGTACCAATCGATGAATCGTCTTGTGTTTCATGCGGGCATTGTGTAACAGTTTGTCCATGTAATGCCTTAATGGAGAAGTCCATGCTAGGTGAAGCGGGTTATTTAACGAAAATTCCCCCTGTCATGTTAGAACCAATGATCGATTTGACAAAAGAAGTAGAACCAGGCTATAAAGAGATTTTTGCTATTTCTGAAATGGAAGCCGCTATGAGAAAGGCTCGGGTCAAACGTACTAAAACGGTTTGTACATATTGTGGAGTTGGATGCAGCTTTGAAGTATGGACAAAAGATCGTCATATTTTAAAAATTGAGCCTCAAGAACATTCACCAGTAAATGGAATTTCTACATGTGTAAAAGGAAAATGGGGCTGGGATTATGTTAATAGCGAAGAGCGCTTAACAAAGCCTCTAATTCGTAAAGGAGATGAATTTGTAGAGTCAAGTTGGGAAGAGGCGTTTTCATTAATTGTTTCAAAGTTAACAGACATTAAAGAAAAATATGGTCCTGATTCTATGGGATTCATTGCTTCATCTAAATGTTCAAATGAAGAAAATTTCTTAATCCAAAAATTTGCCCGTGCGGTCATCGGGACAAACAATATAGACAATTGCTCAAGATATTGTCAATCACCAGCAACAGCAGGACTCTTACGTACAGTTGGAATTGGTGGAGATTCTGGAACAATAAAAGATATTGAGAAAGCAGGTTTGGTTATTATAGTTGGTGCTAACCCTGCTGAAGGTCATCCTGTTCTTGCAACTCGTATTAAACGGGCTCATAAGCTTCATGGGCAGAAACTGATTGTTGCAGATATAAGGAAGCATGAATTAGCAGAGCGTTCTAACTTGCTTATTCATCCTAAACCTAGTACAGACCTTATCTGGTTATCGGCCGTGACAAAATATATTATCGATCAAGGATGGCATGACAAGGAATTCTTGAAAAAACATGTAAATGGCGTTGATGAATATATTAAAACGTTAGATAAGTACACACTGGACTATGCTTCAAAGATGACTGGATTGACAAAGGATGAACTTATTGAAGTAGCAACGATGATTCATGAATCAGATGGAACATGTATTCTATGGGCTATGGGAGTTACTCAACATAAAGGAGCAACAGATACAAGTACAGCTATCTCAAATTTACTTATCATCACAGGAAACTATGCACGAGAAGGAGCGGGAGCCTACCCACTTAGAGGACATAATAACGTTCAAGGCGCTTGTGATTTTGGTACGGTGCCTATATGGTTTCCTGGATATCAACCTGTTCAGGATGAACAAGCTAGAAAACGATTTGAAAAGGCATGGGGTGTTACTTTGCCTAAAGATCCTGGATATGATAATCATCAAATGCTCGAAGGGATTAAGGAAGGTAAATTAAAGGCATTGTACTTATTTGGAGAAGAGATGGCATTTGTGGATTCGAATGCAAACTTTGTGGATTCTGAGCTTGCAAGTTTAGATTTCTTTGTGGTACAAGATGTGTTTTTCAGTAAAACAGCACAATTTGCTGATGTTGTTTTGCCTGCTGCCCCTAGTCTTGAAAAAGATGGTACATTCGTGAACACTGAGCGCCGAATTCAAAGATTTTATCAAGTGTTCGAGCCACTAGGTGAGTCAAAACCAGATTGGCTTATCTTCAAAGAACTTGCGAATCATTTTGGAGCGAATTGGACTTACGAGCATCCAAGTGAAGTTATGGATGAGGCAGCAAGCCTTTGTAGCATTTTTGCGGGTGTAAGTTATGAAAGACTCGAAGGATTTAACAGCCAAATTTGGCCAGTCGCCAAAGATGGTACTGACACACCACTTCTTTTCCTTGATGGATTCGGTTTTCCAGATGGGAAAGCAAGACTCTTTCCTGTTGAATGGACTCCGCCTTTTGAAGCTGGAAAGGAATATGATTTGCATTTAAATAATGGTCGACTGTTGGAACATTTCCATGAAGGAAACATGACATACAGATCTCCAGGACTTACACACAAGGTTCCACATCCTTGGTTGGAAGTTTCATTGGAACTAGCGAAGGAAAGAGGTCTTCAAGATGGTAGCTTAGTACGTTTAACGTCTCCGTATGGACAAGTTAAAGTAAGAACGATTGTCACAGATCGTGTAAAAGGAAAGGAATTGTACTTGCCAATGAATTCACGAGAAGACGATGAAGCTGTTAACCGTCTGACAAGTAGTTATCATGACTTGGTTACTCATACGCCGGCCTATAAAGAAATGAGCGTTAAAATGGAAGTATTAGAAAAAACAGGAGAATCACCTTTGCCAAAGGTAAATTATCGTTTTGGAAATCGTATGCCTCAAATTAGTGTAAGAGTGGAAGAAAAGTGGAAAAGAGATGATTTTACCCCGATAAACGAACTATATAAAGCTGGAGGTGAAGAACTTGGCGAAACCTATTAAGCAAATTAGAAGAGTCATCCCTACTCCTGAACAGGAAAGAGAACAAGCTATTACAGATATTTTAACAGCCCTTGCAAATAATCGGGAAGCTGTATTGGGAACCCTAGGAATAATAAAACAGCTCCAAGATATAGGTGTTTTAGCAGCTCTTAATGCGTTGCTTGAAAAACGTGTTGATGTAGGCGTAATTGCCATTAATCAAATTAATCAACCTAACATGCATAATATGATTAAAAATGGAATGAACGCTATAAACTTCCTTGGCAAAGTGAGTCCTGATCAATTACAAATTATGCTTGATGGAGTTAGTAGAGGCCTTGTACGATTTGGAGAAAAAATCGATAAACGTGAAAAAGCAAGCATATGGAAGCTTGGAAGTAGTATTGGAAATGATGATGTAAAGACAGCACTTGTTACTATGTTAGGGTTTTTAGAGGGGATGGGAGAAGTGTTCAAAGAAGATAAACAAGAGCTACATTAGAAAGGAGAATTTGCCAATTGGAAAAGGTATCTCTTAAGATAAATGGAATAAAAAATGATCAAGATGCTAATAAAATCCTTCAGGCTCTACATGAAGTCTGGGGAATCCGTGAAGCAGAAGTAAGTGTAGTAAACCAAACGGCTACGTTTAGTTATGATGAGAAAGCGGCCTCACAGACAGACTTTATTCAAGCCGTTAAAGATACAGGGTTTCATATTAATGATTAGTCTTTTATAAAAGAAAATAATAGAAGAATAAGTTAGAAAGGAGCCTACTTATGAAAGTATGTGAAGTTTGTGGTTCTGAAGAGCAAATGGAACATGAAGGAAACGAATTGTCTTCAACAAGAGTGCTTCACTTATGTGAAAGCTGTATAACGGATCGACGATTCTTATCTTTTGAGAATGAGGAATTACTATAAATAACTTGAAATGGTAAAAATAAAGGGATCAAAACCTTTTATTTTACCATTTTTTTATTATTTGAGTTTCTTCTATAGGCTATATCTTTGATGATTATTGACCATAATATAAATTAAGACTATTAAATAAAAAGGACTGGTAAGTATGCTGACACATGAACAAATTATGAGCGCTTTGAAACATGTTCAAGATCCCGAACTTCATAAAAGTATCGTGGATTTAAATATGGTAAGAAATATTCAAATAGACGGTACCCATATTCAACTAGAGGTTATTTTGACGATTCAAGGATGTCCATTAAAAGCAAAAATACAGGAAGATGTAGAAAAGTCTCTTCGAAATATTGGAGCTTCTACTGTTTCCTTAACTTTTGGTTCTATGACACCAGAAGAACGAGCTGAATTGACGCAAATGCTGAAGAAGAGCTCGACAACAAAGACTGGAATGCCGAATATGTTGCGACCTGATTCAGGTGTAAAATTTATTACTGTGACAAGTGGAAAAGGTGGAGTTGGAAAATCTACAGTTACTGTTAATCTGGCGATTGCTTTGGCCCGTATGGGGAAAAAAGTAGGAATATTGGATGCAGATATATATGGATTTAGTATTCCTGCAATGATGGGAGTTATACAAAGACCAACTATGATTGATCAGACCGTGATTCCAGTCATTAGTCATGGCGTTAAAATCATGTCAATGGGATTTTTCGCAGATAATAATAATCCAGTGATGTGGCGAGGGCCGATGTTAAACAAATGGATTCAAAACTTTCTTGCAAACACGCTATGGGGAGAACTGGATTACCTTCTCCTTGATTTACCTCCGGGTACAGGAGACGTAGCCATTGATGTAGCAGCAATGATTCCTCAAGCAGAGGAAATTATTGTCACGACTCCACACAATGTGGCTTCATTTGTTGCATCCAGAGCAGGTGCTATGGCGAAACATACTAAACACGAAATAGTAGGGATCGTCGAAAATATGGCGTTTTATGAAGAGCAAGATGGTACGAAGAATTATCTTTTTGGAAAGGGTGGCGGTGATATGTTAGCCGAAATACTACAATCCGAAGTAATCGCAAGAATCCCATTTGCCAAACGTGATGAAAATAAAGGCTTAAATGTATATGATGAAGATTCACTGACGGGAGAGATGTTTACATCTTTAGCTGAAGATCTTATTCATAGAAAAATAGTCTCATGATATATTTATCAAATTTATCCTGCATTAACGGGCAGTAAGACACCCACCTCAAGATTGAGAGAGAGGCGAGGAAGATAGGTGGGGGATAACTGCCCGTAAAAGCCCGATTGGGCGAGCTAACCATCAGTGGGGGATGCAGAAAAATCCCGACTGATGGAAGATTGGGGATAAAATTATCAAAAATGAAAAGGAACTACTATTTTGAGTAATTTAATATTGAGGTTAAACATATAAAGTATTATAATAATGGTACAAACGAAAAAATCATTGATGCCAGGTTATAATAATAGCCTTAGTGTCCTGTTTTTTTCAGTATAAGTGGTGAGATGGATTATAAGTAGTAAAAACTGCTTAGTTATTAGCCCGCCATAAAATAGAATGTGTATTACTATCATACACTCTATTTTATGGCGGGCTTTTTATTTTACAAAAAGGAGCAATTAAAAATGGCGGGAACAGTTCGAGTAAATATTAATGGGGAGCAACATGAGGTAGATCAAGGGACTCGAATTCTTGATTATCTTTTGGCACAAGGAGTAGAGCACCCACATATTTGTTATTCAGAAGTTTTAGGTCCTATTCAGACATGCGATACCTGTATGTGTGAAATTGATGGGAAAATTATGAGAGCATGTTCAACAGAAATTGAGGATGGAATGAATATATTAACATCTTCAGAACTAGCCAAATCGGCACAAACAGAAGCAATGGATCGTATTTTAGAGAATCATTTACTGTATTGTACGGTCTGCGACAATAACAACGGAAATTGCCGAGTTCATAACACAGCTGAGTTATTAGAAATTGAACATCAAACTCGTCCGTACCGAGAAAAAGGATACGATGTGGATATGTCACATCCTTTTTATCGATATGATCCAGACCAATGTATCCTTTGTGGACGTTGTGTAGAAGTATGTCAAGACTTACAAGTAAATGAAACACTATCTATTGATTGGGAACGCGACATTCCACGTGTAATTTGGGATGATGGAAAATCTATCAATGAATCTTCATGTGTTTCTTGTGGACAATGTGCTACAGTTTGTCCGTGTAATGCATTAATGGAAAAATCGATGTTAGGTGAAGCCGGGCTAATGACAGCAATTCCAAAAGACCTACTAAATCCTATGGTTGATCTTATTAAAGAAGTTGAACCAGATTATAAAACAATTTTTGCTTTATCAGAAGTGGAAGCAGCTGCTCGTGATAAACGAACGAAAAAAACTAAAACAGTGTGTACTTTCTGTGGTGTTGGATGTTCATTCGAAGTTTGGACAAAAGATCGTAAAATATTAAAAGTTGAACCAACAGAAAATAGTCCTGTAAACAGTGTTTCAACTTGTGTGAAAGGAAAATTCGGATGGGATTTTGTAAATAGTGACCAACGTATTACTTCTCCTTTAATCCGAAAAGGCGATGCATTTGTACCGGCTTCTTGGGATGAAGCACTTACATTAATTGCTGAAAAAATGGGTGCCATCAAAGAAACATACGGAAATGAAGCATTTGGCTTTGTAAGTTCATCAAAAACAACCAATGAAGATTCATATCTTCTGCAAAAATTAGCTCGTCAAGTATTTGGAACAAACAATATAGATAACTGTTCTCGTTATTGTCAATCTCCAGCGACAGACGGATTACTTGCAACAGTTGGTATTGGTGGAGATTCAGGTACTATTAAGGATATTGAAAATGCTGGACTTGTTATCACAGTTGGTGCTAACCCAACTGAAGGTCACCCAGTATTAGCGACACGTGTGAAACGTGCGAAGAAGTTACGTGGTCAAAAATTGATTGTTTCAGATCTACGTAAAACTGAATTTGCAGATCGTTCAGATTTATTTTTACATCCAAAACAAGGAACAGACTTTGTTTGGTTGACTGCAGTTGCAAAATATATCATTGACCAAGGTTGGCATGATGAAAAATTCATTCAATCTCGTGTGAATTATTACAAAGATTATTTAAAACTGCTTAATAAATATACTCTTGAATATGCAGAAGAAGTGACGGGTATTTCAAAAGAACAATTGATTCAGACTGCAAAAATGATCCATGAATCAACAGGAACTTGTATTTTATGGGGAATGGGTGTAACGCAAAACGTTGCAGGTTCTCATACGTCAGGCGCTATTGCAAACCTATTACTTATTACAGGTAATTTTGGTCGTACTGGAACAGGGGCATACCCACTACGTGGTCATAATAACGTACAAGGTTCTTGTGACATGGGATCACTTCCACAATGGCTTCCAGGTAATCAGCGTTTAACTGACAATGCTGCTCGTGAAAAGTTTGAAAAGGCATATGGAGTAAAAATCTCTGAAAAATCAGGGTTAACTAACATTGATATGTTAAAAGCTGTTGAAGATGGTAAGCTAAAAGCTATGTATCTGATGGGAGAAGAAATGGCATGGGTTGATTCAAACGCTAATCACGTGCATGAAACACTTAGCAAGTTAGATTTCTTTGTTGTACAAGACGTTTTCTTAACAAAAACAGCACAATTCGCTGATGTTGTGTTACCAGCGTCGCCATCTCTTGAAAAAGATGGAACATTCTCTAATACAGAGAGACGTATGCAACGCTTGTACAAAGTACTTGATCCATTAGGAGATTCAAAACCAGACTGGATGATTATTCAAGAAGTTGCTAAGTATATGGGTGTGGATTGGAACTATAGCCACCCAAGTGAAATCATGGATGAAATTGCAAGTC
Organism: Gottfriedia endophytica; assembly: GCF_017814275.1. Taxonomy (GTDB): domain Bacteria; phylum Bacillota; class Bacilli; order Bacillales; family Bacillaceae_G; genus Gottfriedia; species Gottfriedia endophytica. The sequence continues at coordinate 154,457 of NZ_JAGIYQ010000006.1, read as the reverse complement.
TTTGTCCAATATTTGAAGGTGTATCATACGATAGACTTGAGGGCTGGAATAGTTTAGTGTGGCCTGTACAAAAAGATGGAACAGATGAGCCACTTCTTTATACTAAGCGATTTAACTTCCCAGACGGAAAAGCTCGATTCTCTCTTACAGAATATGTTCCACCAATTGAATTTACACAAGAATTCGATCTTACTTTGAATAATGGTCGACTATTGGAACATTTCCATGTTGGTAATATGACAAATAAATCAAAAGGTCTTCAGTACAAATTACCTGAAGTATTCGTCGAAGTTTCACCTGAGCTTGCAAAAGAGCGTAATATTCAAGACGGATCATTAGTACGTTTAATATCACCTTATGGTTCTATTAAACTTCGTGCGGTAGTAACTGATAGAGTACAAGGAAAAGAATTATATGTTCCTATGCACTCAGTAAGTCATGAAAGTGCAGTTAATCTTTTAACTGGTAGTGTGGGAGACGTTCGAACACAGACACCAGCCTACAAACAGACGAAAGTAAAAATGGAGTTAATTAAGGCAGATGGAATCAGACCACTTCCAATGTATAACCCTCGTTATGCAAAGCGAAATCCACAATTAGGTGTACAAGTGGAACGAAAGTGGGCGCGTAAAGATTATGAGCCGATTGCAGATTTAAATAGATCGGGAGGTAACAAATAATGGCTAAACCAATTACGAAGATAGATGAACCAGTCCTTACGGAAAAGGAGATACAAGCTCAATCACTTGAAAAGGTTTTACAAGATTTGTCCCAAAATGCAGATGGGATTATAGAAACTATTAAACTACTTCAAGAACTTCATGATAGTGGGATTCTTGGAGCGATTAATAATCTTGTTGCAGCAAAAGAGCAGGTAGCCAAAATATTAGTGGGACAAATGTTACGTCCCCCTGTGATAACTGCCATTAATAATGCAATGGCTGCTGCAGGGGCAATAACAGAGATAGATCCTGAAACAACAAAAAAATTAATGGGTGGCCTTTCAAAAGGTCTGCAAAAAGCAGAAGAAGGATTCCAGTCAAACAAAAAAGTAGGAGTATTCGAGTTAGTTAAATTAATAAGAGACCCTGATGTTAATCGAGTTATAAAGTTTTCTTTAAATCTATTAAAAGGATTAGGAGAAGGATTAAAAGATTAAAAGATTAATCAAAGTAGGTTCTTATAAGAGGAGACCTATATTGATAATGAAGTTGATTGGAACGGAAGGTGCGAGACTCCTGTGGGAGCAGCGGGACAGGTGAGACCCCGCAGGAGCGATAGCAACGAGGAGGCTCACCGCACACCCCACGGAAAGCGTGCATCCTGGAGTTCCAATCAACTAATCGCATTCTTAAATAGCAACAAAGTTTAAGAAAACAGCCTTTATAAAATTTACTTTTTGAAACTATTAATAAAATTGGAGGATACTGATGATTGGATTGAAGAAGTTAAATAAGCGAAAGGGGCTAATAAAAATTTATCAAACGATGTTAAATACTTCATTAATTTTTCTTAGCTTTATTCTTACTTATTTTCTCTTTAGAGAACTTTATTATATTTTAAATGATGTTTTATTAGGAATTAAAGATGTTCATGAAATATTTAGTAAAATTCTTATATTTTTCTTATATTTTGGGTTTATTTCAATCATTGTCCAATATTTCAAAGAAAACTACCATTTCCCAATACGATACCTTCTATATATTGGGATTACTGCTACTATACGATTCATAATAGTAAATAACGGAGAATCAATTCATAATTTATGGTTAGCTCTTGTAATATTAGTTCTTACAATAAGTTATGTAATCTTACCTTCTACTGAAGTTAAAAATAATTCAAGATTTAATTAGGAGAAGAGAAATGAACAAAAATGTAGAACATCAATTCAATATGATACTTAGAGAAATTCGAAAAGATTATGTTGGTAATGGACCAAAAGAAATTAATACCCGTATGGTAGGTTCTTGGGTAATTAGTGAAATGAAAGGTAATTTAACGAATGTGGAACGATTTATGATTGGTTCACTTGAAGGGCAGAGAATAGTTCATGAAGCACGAACTAAATTAGTAAAGAAAATTTATAAAGATCCTCTGGTCTTAGAAAAGATTGAGGCAATAACTGGATCTAAAATTGTGAACATCTTTACAGATATTGATATTGACACTGATACAGCTATGACGATTTATGTTTTTGACGAACCTATACAGTGATTTTTGGATACAAAGTTAAAGGATGAGATACTTTGGACATTAGAAAAATGATAGAGACGATAGAGTTAAAAGAGATCAATACAGATTTACTTATTTCAAAAATGAACAAGAGTCTAATAGATCTGTATACCAATAAAAGTATTGAAGAATATACTGAAATTTTGAATGCTATGTTAGTATTAGCAGTCCACCTTAAATATGATTTAATTTTAAAGTATCTAGCTTGGGCACCTACTGTTGCTGCGAATGAGAGAATTCAATTTCAGGAAATATTTAAGTGCTTAGGTACAAGGAATAATAATAAAGATTGGTTCTTAAATTTATTTTCTTTATTTTTGGGAATTGCACATGTTTTTGGTTTTAATATGAGTGAAGTAGAAAGATGTTTCTTTGAAAATAAGAGATTAAATAGTTGTAGTACAGTAATTGTTGAATACTAAGTTTAACATAAGGGCATATAACTATTGATTATCAAATATGTAAAAATCTTAATTTATTAGGATAAATCACCTTTAAGTTTTATAAAATTCATATCAACTTGCTCAATGTTTCACAAACAATCGGTGAGAAATTTACTTTGAGCCTTAAAATTATAGCTCAACCTAAAGTTATATAAGAGAAGAAAGGAAATATAAAATGAATATTGTTACACTCTCAAGAATTCAATTTGCTTCTACAACACTCTTTCATTTTATCTTTGTACCACTTTCCATTGGTCTAGCTTTTTTAGTAGCTATTATGGAAACTTTATATGTGATAAAAAAAGATGAACAATATAAAAAAATGGCAAAGTTTTGGGGACATCTATTTTTAATTAACTTTGCTGTCGGTGTAGTTACTGGTATATTACAAGAATTTCAATTTGGTATGAACTGGTCCAAATATTCTCGTTTTGTAGGAGATGTTTTTGGTACCCCTCTTGCAATTGAAGCCCTTTTAGCGTTTTTTATGGAATCAACCTTTCTTGGTTTTTGGGTATTTGGATGGGATCGTCTTCCGAAATGGGTACATTGCTTATGTATTTGGCTTGTAAGTATAGGAACAATTTGTTCTGCCTTCTTTATCTTAGTAGCTAATTCATTTATGCAGCATCCAGTAGGGATGAAGTTAGAAAATGGACGTTTAGTAATGAAAAGCTTCTCTAAATTATTAGAAAACGGACAATTATGGGTAGAATTTCCCCATACAGTTTTTGGTTCATTTGCTACTGGTGCCTTCTTTATTACAGGTGTGAGTGCAATCATGCTTCTTAAAAAGAAAAATGTAGAATTTGCAAAAAAATCTTTTAAAGTAGCAATTATTGTTGGAATGTTTTCTGGTGTATGGATTGCTGCATCAGGACATGAACAAGCTCTCTATTTAGTCAAAACACAACCAATGAAGATGGCTGCAAGTGAAGCGCTATGGGAAAATAGTGGAAGTCCTGGTGCTTGGACCGTGGTAGCAAATATCAATCCCGAGAAAAAGCAAAATACAATGGAAGTTAAGATTCCATATCTATTAAGTTTTTTATCGTATGGAAAACTTTCTGGTGATGTTGAAGGAATGAATCATTTACAAAAACAATATACAAAGAAATATGGACAAGGAAATTATATACCACCAGTTCGTACAGCATTTTGGAGCTTTAGAATAATGGCGGGATTAGGTGGTCTATTATCCATTTTGGGTATCTGGGGATATTATTTAAATCATCGTAAAAAACTTTTAGAAAGTAAATTATTTCTACGTATCATGATCGCAGCTATTTCTTTTCCGTTTATTGGAAGTTCAGCTGGTTGGATTATGACTGAAATTGGTCGTCAACCTTGGGTAGTTTTTGGATATATGAAAACAAAAGATGCGGTTTCACCAGGTGTTACAGCTAACGAATTATTATTCTCTATTATTGCATTTTCTTGTTTTTATACAATTTTAGCAATTGTTATGGTCTACTTATTTATTCGTGAAATTAAAAAAGGTCCTGAACATGGGCATAACCACGAATCAAATACAAACATATCATTAGATCCATACTCTAAGGAGGAATATAACGTTGTCTCTCAATGATTTATGGTTTACATTAGTTTCTACTCTTTTTGTAGGGTTTATTTTTCTAGAAGGTTTCGATTTTGGAATAGGGATGATATCACGTTTCCTTGGAAAAAACGATTTGGAAAGACGTGCATTTATTAATACGATTGGTCCATTTTGGGATGCCAATGAAGTATGGTTAATCACTGGGATAGGTGGAATGTTTGCAGCATTTCCAGATTGGTACGCAACTTTATTAAGTGGATTTTATATTCCCTTTGTTCTCATATTGTTATCCTTAATTGGACGTGGTGTTGCTTTTGAATTTAGAGGTAAAGTAGAAAGTAAAGTTTGGCGAAATATTTGGGATTGGGTTATCTTTTTCGGAAGTTGTTTTCCGCCAATGCTTTTTGGAATAATCTTTTCAGCTATAATAAAAGGATTGCCAATTGATAGAAATATGGTTATGCATGCAAGCCTTTCAGATATTTTTAATGTGTATACGGTAATGGGAGGAATCACGCTTACTATGCTTTGTTTATGGCATGGTCTAAATTTTGCTACCATTCGAACAATGCATGAGATTAGAGATCGATCTCGAAATGTGGCAAAAAAATTATTACCAATTAATGCTCTATTGATTATTGTTTTTTCTATAATGACATTAAATACAACAGATTTATTTTACGTTCATAATCACATTATAGTGTATGTATTTTTTATAGGGGTAATTGTTTATCTACTTGCTCTCATCTTTCAAGTAAAAGAGAAAGACGGATGGGCGTTTACGATGTCGGGCTTAATCCTTATCTTATCAACAGCATCTATTTTTATAGGTTTATTTCCACGTCTGTTAATTAGCTCAACTGATTCTAATTTTAATTTTAATTTAACTATTTTTAATGCAGCATCTAGTCATTATTCATTAAGAATAATGTCATTTGTAGGAATCGGATTATTGCCATTTGTCTTAGGTTATCAAATTTGGAGTTACTACGTTTTCCGTAAACGAGTAAATCATAAGAAGAATATGGAGTATTAATGGTGATTAATTTAGTGTTAAATAGTTAAAATCAGTAGACGTTGAAAGGGAAAATTACAATTAATAGAGGTAATAACAAATATGGAGATAGCTCACTATTTAACTGAAATTATAAAAGAGATAAATCTTGCTTCAGAACTTATTCCAGTTGAATCATCAGAAAACCTATACAATAAAATTTTAAAATCCAATAAAGTTTTTGTAGCTGGTGCTGGTCGATCAGGATTTATGGTTAAGTCTTTTGCCATGAGAATGATGCATTTGAATAAAAATTCATATGTAATAGGAGAAACAATCACACCTAGTTTAGGGGAAGGTGACTTGTTGCTTATTGGTTCTGGTTCAGGAGAAACAAAAAGCTTAATAACTTTAGCAGAAAAAGCAAAAAAATTAGGTGGTACCGTTGTACTGATAACGATTTTCCCTGAATCAAGTCTAGGAAAATTAGCAGATACTATAATTACATTACCAGGTTCATATAAAGATATGTTAAAAAGTCATTATCAAACTATACAGCCAATGGGATCTTTATTTGAACAAACATTGTTATTATTATTAGATGCAGTCATATTAAGATATATGGAAGATAAGGGAATAGATTCCCAAACTATGTATGGGAGATATGCAAATCTTGATTAAAGAAAACTAGAATGTTTCCATTTTGCTGAAAAACTGTAGATTAATCTGCAGTTTTTTTTATTTTTAGTTGTTGATAAAAGAGAAGAAGAATAGTTAAGTTGTAATTCAAGTACTCCTACTAGGGGTAGCTCCACATCGCTATTAACTTAAAAAATTGGTTGTCACCAAAAACGGTCGTTTTTGTTACAGTTACTGGCATGCTATAATTAAAATTCTCTTATTTAATTAGGATAGCAAAGACACAAAGATAGAAGAGTTGCTTTAGTGGGTCATATCTAAAAATAATATCATTTGTATAATATCAAAGTTCTATCTTAGCAACTGTAATAAATTATGTATTCCTGTGACATAATTTTACATATGTCTCGGTTAATCCATACAAACAGATTAAGTTAGAGGAGGATGAGGGGAATTATATGAGTATAACTAAAAAGCACAAGTCCAATAAACTAAAAATCGTTTTACGAGTATTAATGATAATTATTGGGGCATTTATAACATCATATGGATTAGAATCGGTATTAATCCCAAACAATGTATCAGATGGTGGTGTAACGGGTTTAAGTATCGTTAGTTCAGAAGTACTTGGATTACCATTAGGACTTTTAATTGCAATCATTAACATCCCTTTTGTTTGGTTAGGGTATAAGCAAATTGGTAGAAATTTTGCTATTTATTCGATTATCGGTATTGCTTCATTAGCAATCGGTACGGTTCTCATGCACGAAGTACGAACTATTATTCATGGTGATACATTGTTAGTTACCGTTGTTGGGGGGATTATCATCGGTTTTGGTATGGGGTTAGCATTACGTAATGGCGGTGCATTAGATGGAATTGATATGTTAGCTGTATTACTTTCTCGAAAGTTACCTTTTGAGACAAGTGATCTCATCTTATTTTTAAACATGTTTGTCTTTATTTTTGTCTCAACAATATTTGGTCTTGAAGGGGCTATTCTTTCAGCCATTGCTTACTTTATTGCTTCTAAAGTTATTCACATCGTTGAAGTAGGTTTAAGTGGTTCTAAAACATTTAAAATTATCACAAAGGAACCTAAAATAATGGTAGAGACAATTCGAGATCGCTTAGGTCGAAGTGCAACGTATAATGAAGTTTACGGCGGTTATTCACATGAACAATTTAAAGAAATCACTTGTGTCATTAACCGTTTAGAAGAAAGTGAAATGAAAGAAATCATTCATGAAATTGATGAAAATGCCTTTGTTACGGTATATGACGTAGCGGAAGTAAAAGGCGGTAATTTCAAAAAACATGATATTCATTAATTATAACCTAGAAAAATTAAATATAGTTTTACAAAAAAATCACCTTTTAGTTTGACTGAAAGGTGATTTTTATAATGGATTTTTATGTTAATGTTTTACATGTTCTTATCAATAGTAAGAGCTTTTTTGGTATTGATTATTTATAAATAGAGTAATCAATAACTTTCGGATTCTTTGGTTGATCATCTAAAGTACTGTAAAGACTAGGGAATTCAAAAGATAACTGATATTTCCCTGCGTTATATGTTAAGATATGTGACCCTTTATATTCAATTTCTTTAGCAGGCTTACCTAAAGTAGCATTTACTGTATTTAAACGAATTGAGTCAAGAGCATGATTAGTTGTTATCTTGCCTAGTTTTGCGTCTTTCATTATTTGTTGTAATTTCGTTTGTTGAATTGTTAATTCAGACGGATAAATAGAGTAATCAATTACTTTTGGATTCTTTGGTTGATCATCTGAAGTACTGTATAGGCTAGGGAATTCAAAAGATAACTGATATTTCCCTACGTTATATGTTAAGATATGTGATCCTTTATATTCAATTTCTTTAGCAGGTTTACCTAAAGTAGCTTTTACTGTGTTTAAACGAATTGAATCAAGAGCATGATTATATGTTATCTTACCTAGTTTTGCGTCTTTCATTATTTGTTGTAATTTTGTTTGTTGAATTGTTAGCTCAGACGCATAAATAGAGTAATCAGTTACTTTTGGATTCTTTGGTTGAATATCTGAAGTACTGTAAAGACTAGGGAATTCAAAAGATAACTGGTATTTCCCTGCGTTATACGTGATGATATGTGACCCTTTATATTCAATTTCTTTAACCGGCTTACCTAAAGTAGCTTTTACAGTGTTTAAACGAATTGAGTCAAGAGCGTTATTACTTGTTGTCTTGCCGTGTTTTGCATCTTTCATTATTTGTTGTAATTTCATATGTTGTTTTTTTAGTATAGTTTTATTAGATACTGTTAATGGTTTAACGTTCGTAGCTGCATGAGTTGTCAGTGTTAATCCTAGTAATAAAGTTGAAGATACTGCTGTACTGATTACGATTTTTTTAGTTAATTTTTTCATGATATTCATCCCTCTTATACTTCTTTTTTATTTTCCACGTCACAATTGCGATGTATATTTATTTTAATTTTTGAGCTCTATAAATAAGACGCATAGCTCGACCAAAAAGTTTTAAATAAAAATAAAATTTATTCAAAATAATATTTATTCCACATTAACGGAAAGTGAGCCCCCCACCTTAAGATCGCACATTTATATACTCTTCAATGAGACTATCTATTACTTTCACAAGCTTATTAAATTTTATTTCATACTTGACGCACTTTAATTACGTATATATACTAACTTACATAAAGTAACTTGATTATTTTTGATAAATATTAGGTATTTTATAATTTACATCAAAGTGATCTTAGCTTTCAATTTTAAATTACAGATAAAGAAAGACAAGATAATAAATTAGAAAGAGGTAAGAAAAGTGATTAAGAAATATGAGATTGGGGCGTTAGTTTTACGTCTGGTATTGGGGATTACATTTTTTATTCATGGTTTTGCGAAATTTCAAGGTGGAATTGAAAATGTTGCAGGCTGGTTTAGCAGTATGGGATTGCCAGGATTTATGGCTTATGCAATTGCTACAATTGAACTTGTCGGAGGCATTGCATTGATCTTAGGACTTGGGACACGTGTCATCAGCACTTTGTTTGTATTTGTTATGCTTGGTGCAATTATTAAAGTGAAACTGGCAGCAGGATTTATGGGAGATGGGAAAACAGCTGGGTATGAGCTAGAATTGGTACTTCTTGCAATAGCTGTTTACCTTGTTGTATGTGGAAGTCGATTGTTCTCTCTTCAAAATCTATTTGGCAACAAGGAAAAATAGTAAACGTAGAACCCTCTCGTTGTAAATGAGAGGGTTTTATAATTGTTATTAAATATAAAGTCGTAGATAAAAATAACTTTAATCTTCTATGTAATATAGGATTTGGTATTGGGAATAGTACAGTTATGACTAAAAATTCCTAGTATTCCTTTGAGGTGAAATTTGTAGATATGGATAGAAAACAGAAGTGGAGCTTATGGGCACTTTCATCTGTTCCTTTAGTTATGACGCTTGGAAACTCCATGTTAATTCCTGTTCTACCATTAATTGAAAAGAAGTTAAAAATTACTGATTTTCAAGTATCGCTTATCATTACGATTTATTCGATTGTCGCTATACTTTTAATTCCTGTAGCGGGTTATTTATCAGATAAATGGGGAAGAAAGAAAGTCATTATTCCAAGTTTATTAATAGCAGGAATAGGCGGAGCTTTTACAGGATGGGTTTCATGGAAATTTGAAACTCCATTTATGTGGATTTTAATCGGACGAGTCATACAAGGTGTTGGCTCAGCGGGTGCAATGCCTGTAGTGATTCCTTGTGTAGGTGATATGTTTGAAGATGAAAAACAAGTTAGCACCGGTCTTGGTCTAGTCGAAACATCCAATACATTAGGTAAAGTGCTAAGCCCAATTCTAGGATCTTTACTAGCTTCATTTGTTTGGTTTCTTCCATTTTGGTTCATTCCGGTATTATGTATCATTTCCATCATTTTGATTATCTTTTTTGTAAAACCGCCAAAGCAAAAACAAGAAGCACCCCCACTAAAAATCTTTCTTCAAAATGTAAAGTCGATTTTATGTGAAAAAGGTCGCTGGCTCTTTCCTATTTTTTTGCTTGGTGGAATTGTTATGTTCATTCTATTCGGTGTTCTTTTTTATTTATCTTCCATTTTAGAAAAGAAATATCATTTAGATGGCGTTTGGAAAGGTGTTGTATTAGCAATTCCATTAGCTTCACTTTCACTCACTTCTTATTTAACAGGGAAAAAAATTGGTAATAACAAAACGATAATGAAGTGGTGCATCTGTATTGGATTTTTCTTATTAGGAATCACATTAATCATTCCAATTTTCTTTAAAAACATTTACATCATTATAGTGTGTCTAGTATTTAGTGGGCTTGGAATTGGTGTAAGCCTTCCTAGCTTAGATGCCTTAATAACAGAGGGAATCCAAAAAGAACAAAGGGGTTCAATTACATCTCTATATAGTTCAATGCGATTTGTTGGAGTAGCAGCAGGTCCACCCGTATTTGCTTTATTAATGAAGGGACCAGATAACTATATATTTTTACTATCCATTTTTTTAGCAATAGGAGGAGCAATTTTAGCATTCTTTTTTATTAAACCGAAGACTGATGAAAAAAGTGGAGTAGAAAATAAGGAAGCATAAACTTTAAGGTTGTGCTTCTTTATTTAATTATGGATTTTTTTATTAACCTGGAATTCTTTGTCTCACACCTCCCTTCAAAAGATTAGTGGTGGAAATATCCAAAAAAGTTTCAAATAATTCATTTATTTATAATTATTTATTAAAATATAAAATAGAAAGTCTGAAATAAATGTAGTGTATCATATTCATAATTTGAAAATGTGCATTTTGGGATAGGTGATTTATTTAAAAGGCTCTTTTCTTAAAGATTGTTGTTTTTGAGATTATTAATTTTAAAGACAGAAGTTGATTACAATGGAAGGTGCGAGACTCCTGTGGGAATAGCGGGAAGGCTGAGACCCCGCAGGCTTGCCGAGGAGGCTCAGCTCACGCCCCACGGAAAGCGAGTATCCTGGAGTTGTAATCAACTAACGCATTCTAAAATAGCTACAGTGTATACGAAAACAGCCATTTAAAAAGACTTTTTGGAGGTTAATTTATGAGTGAGCTTAATTCATTATTTCGTAAAAGAATCGGCATTTCAGAAGAAGAGAATATTACATTTGAAACGCTAGATAACATACTTGAAAAAACAGCATATAACATCCCTTTTGAAAACCTATGCATTATTGAAAATAAAACAAATGATATTACAAAGGAAAACTTAATGAACAAAATATTGTTGAAGAAAGAAGGCGGTCTATGTTATGAATTAAACTCTATATTCTATTTGTTCTTAATCGAAAATGGATTTAATGCATTCTTAGCACGTGGAGTTGTATACAATCAAGAAAATCAAGGGTTCCAAACACATGGAAGAAATCATGTAACGATCCTTATAAATCATGAGGGACAAACATATTTAATCGACACTGGCTTTGGAGCGAATCTGCCATTAAAGCCAGTCCCTTTAACAGGAGAGACTATAATCTCTAATAATGGTAAATTCCGGATCGAAAAAGTGAATACTGAACATGGAGATTATGTGCTTCACATAAAATTAAAGCATAAGGATACAGATTGGAGAATTGGATATGCTTTTGATTCCAAGAGAATGGTAACAGATTTATTGGAGCTTAATGAGATTCAATCGGCTATCTCTGAACACCCAGAATCACCTTTTAATAAAAATCCTTTAATCACTCGACTTACTAGTGGAGGAAGTGTCACATTAACTGATTCTTCCTTTACACAATGGGTTGATGGAAAAGTTACAAAAGAGAAAATTGGCTATGCGAGATTCAAAGAGTTATCGAAACGGCATTTTGGATTATAGATTATATAATAATAGATTTTATAAATGAATGGATAGGGGTAGAAAATATTCTGTTACTCTATCCATTTTTTAGTTAGATAATAATCTAATGTATTAGTTAATTATTCTAGTAAGCTTAATCCTCATAGCAACTACTGTTAAAAAATAAATTAATAAGTAAAGATTACCATAGAATAAATATTGTATTATTATTCAGTAGAATGTATAATCATAAATATCTTAATCTTGAATTTTTAAAACATGTTCATCATACCAAGATAGAAACAACATTCTTTTAAAATGTCATTAACAGGGAGAGAGTGTTTAATGAATATAAAATCACAAATTGCAAACTTAGAATCATATAATCCAGGAAAGCCAATTGAATTAATAAAAAAAATGCATGGACTTGATCGAGTTGTGAAATTGAATGCGAATGAAAACCCATTTGGCTGTTCATCAAAGGTTTTCGAAGCATTACAGACCATTTCTGAACAATTTGCAATTTATCCTGATGGTCCTGGAGAAGCACTAAGTCAAAAGGTTGCTGAATTTTTAAGTGTTCAGCCAGAGCAATTGCTATTTGGCAGTGGAGCAGACGAAGTCATTCAAATGATTAGTCGTGGTTTAATAGAATCAAAGCATAATATTGTACAAGCTACACCTACTTTTTCTCAATATGAACACCATGCCATTATTGAAGGTGCTGAAGTACGTAATGTGCCATTGTTAAATGGTGTTCATGACCTTAATGAGATGTTAGAACAAATAGATGAACAAACCAAAATTGTATGGATTTGTAATCCGGCTAATCCTACTGGTACTTATGTAAATCAAGCAGAGTTAGAGAATTTTTTACAGTCAGTTCCAAAATCAACTTATGTTGTCGTTGATGAAGCATATGTAGAATATGCAATAGCAGAGGACTTTCCAAATACGATTTCATTACTTCACCAATTCGATAATGTCATTATTCTACGTACATTCTCTAAAGTATATGGTCTAGCATCGTTTCGAATTGGATATGGAATTGGTCATCCCAATCTAATGGCAGAATTAAATAAAGTAAGACTTCCATATAATACTTCACTGACTGCTCAAATTGCAGCAATGGCAGCACTAGAAGACCAAAAATTTATTAAAGAATGTGTCAGTAAGAATTCAGAAGGATTACAACAGTATGTAGATTTTTGCGAAACATATGGTATCTCATATTTTCCATCGCAAACTAATTTTATTTACTTAGAAATAGAAAATAGTAAAGACATTTTTGAAAAACTTGAATCAAAAGGTTTTATTATCCGACATTTTCCAAATGCTATTCGGGTTACAATTGGTAAGCAATCTGATACTGAAGGATTAATCAATTGCTTGAAAGAATTTATAGTTAAGAAAACATCGTTAAACGTTTAAAGCTGAAAAATAATCAATCAAAGGGGACATCTACAATGTTACAAGCACAAATGATTAACGCATTAAAACATCATCATCGTAAGAGGGATTGAATCTATGAACTAAAAAAATGTTCATGGATACAAGCCCTATTCGTGTTACGATAAGTGCTTGTGTCGCTGGAAAGCCATACAGGTACTTACCTGTATGGCTTTTCTACTTTTAAAAGGAGATGACAGAAATGGATGAACTATTACAGCAATCATTAAAACGTTATGAAATAAAGAGAAGTATGGAAGATTTTGCATTACAAAAGGGGTACTTTCCTTTTCAACCAGCATTATTCGAAAAGTATGAGCAATTTACTTGTAAAAACCCGAGTTTAACAAGAGAGCAAATGGTTGTCGTAATGAATGGTTATCAGCAGCTATTATTACGTCCAGATATTACGACTGCAATGATCAAAGAAGTGTTACCAAATATAAATCAAAAAGATAAAGTGAAGCTATTTTATCAATCTACGAACTATCGAAGTAGTAAAAAATCGGTAAAAGAAATCAGCCAATTTGGTATTGAAATTTTAGGTGAGATATCTGCTAGTTCAGAGTGTGAAATAGTCGAGATGGCTTGCAATTATTTGAAAGATTACCATTTTATTCTTGAAATTGGTCACACGGGTTTCTTAGAGGGATTATTAGATGAATGTAACTTAACTAAAAATGAACGTTATGAACTTAAGAAACTAATCTATGCAAAAGATTTCCATGGCTGTACTCAATTTATGAATCAAAAAAACAGCAAGGATGAAGTAAAAGAAGTATTTGAAAAACTATTTACGTTTCATGGTAAGTTAGATCAACTTATTACCATTGAGCCACAATATCTTTTAAACGAAAAAATGCAAAATGCAGTAGAGTCATTCCGAAAATTTACGGAGATTAATTCAAATATTTACTTTGATTTATCGATGATTAATGAATTGGATTATTACGAGGGGATTATTTTTAAAGGATATTATCCAAACTTACCAAGAGCTGTACTTAGCGGTGGTAGATATGATTCATTAACGAAAGAATATGGCCAAAAAATTGGTGCTATCGGATTTTCGATTGATGTAAATGCTTGGATTCAAGCGAAAGAGAGGGATAACACATGGAATGGCTAACCGTTGCAATCGCAAAAGGTAGAATCGAAAAAGATATGAATAAAATTTTCTATGAAATAGGGATGGGTGATTGGATTGACCAGGGTTCTAGAAAACTAGTATTTGAGGATCATGTAAATCTCATTAAATATATTTTTGTTAAACCTGTCGATGTTGTTACGTATGTTGAAAAAGGAGTTGCAGATCTTGGAGTTGTCGGAAAAGACGTCATTTTAGAGCAAGAAGGAGACGTTTATGAATTACTCGACCTGCAATTTGGAAAATGTACCTTTGCGGTTGCAAGCTTTCCGCAAAATAAACAATTTCGTTTAAAAAACAACATTCGAATTGCAACGAAATATCCCAATATCACAAAGAAATATTTTCAAAAAGAGGATATTGAAATTATCCCTTTAAATGGCTCAGTTGAATTAGCTCCAATCATGGGGCTATCAGATGTAATTGTTGACCTAGTTGAAACAGGTAACACATTAAAAGCAAATGGTTTGGTTGTTTTAGAAGAAATGATGCCAATTAGCGCTAAAGTGATTTGCAATAAAGTAAGCTATCGTTTCCAGTACGAAAAAATCATGTCATATACACGAAAAATCTCTGAGGGGAGAGAGAAGTATAATGAAAATTTATCAATCAACTGATCAAAGTAACCAATTAAATAAAATCATTTCGCGTTCAAATTTACCAACAGAACAAGTTGAAAAAGTTGTGAAAGAGATTATTCAAGATGTAAAAGAAAATGGTGATCTTGCTGTTTCAAACTATACAAAAAAATTTGATGGCACGGAATTAATGAATTTTGAAGTGTCGGAAGAAGAATTTGAACAAGCTTTTCAAGAAACAAATCAAAACGTAATTGATGCGCTGTTAGTCGCAAAAGAGAATATTGAACGATTCCATATTAAGCAAAAACTAACGGGATATAAAATAGAAGAAACAGATCAATTTATCCAACAAATTGTGCGACCAATTCAAACGGTTGGCTTATATATACCAGGAGGAAAAGCAGCATATCCATCTACCGTCCTAATGAATGCTATACCAGCAATTATTGCAGGCGTAAAAGATGTCATTATGATTACTCCGCCAAATAAAGAAGGAAAAATTAATAACTCTTTGTTAGTAGCTGCGAAAATTTCAGGCGTCAATCGAGTATTCAAAGTGGGAGGAGCACAAGGGGTGGCTGCGTTAGCGTACGGAACAAGCCAAATTCCGAAAGTGGATAAAATCGTCGGACCGGGAAATATGTATGTGGCAACGGCAAAGCGACTTGTATCAGGCATTGTTGGGATTGATATGATTGCAGGACCAACTGAAGTAGTTATTGTAGCAGATGAAACGGCTAACCCGCGATTTATTGCAGCGGATTTAATGGCACAAGCTGAACATGATGAAATGGCGTCAAGTGTTGTACTAACAAATTCATTGAGCCTTGCTGAACAAATACAAAGTGAAATTAGCATGCTGATCGATGAACAACCCAAAAAAGTAATTATCGAAAAGGCATTTGACCAATACGGTGCGATTATCCTAACAGATAAAATGGATGACGCAATTGAGATTGTGAATAAAATGGCACCAGAGCATGTTGAAGTGATGACAGAAAACCCAATTGAAATGGCAGAAAAGATTACGAATGCAGGTGCAATCTTTATTGGAGAATATACGCCTGAATCAGTTGGAGATTATTATGCAGGTACAAATCATACATTACCAACAAGTGGAACAGCACGATTTGCTTCGTCCTTAAGTGTGCTGGATTTCTTGAAGAAAACATCTGTCGTGTACTTTAGTAAACAATCACTTAGCAAAGCAAAAGAAACAATCGAAACATTGGCAAATGAAGAAGGGCTATATGCACATGCTCGTTCCGTTTCGATTCGATTTGAGGAGGGTAACTGATGAGAGTATCAACGATATCACGAACAACAAAAGAAACTGCTATTGCATTATCACTAAATCTTGATGGAACAGGAAAAAGCAACATTTCGACAGGGATTGGTTTTCTTGATCATATGTTAACACTCTTTTCATTCCATAGTGGTATTGATTTAACCATTGAATGTAATGGCGATATTGAAGTAGATGATCATCACACAACAGAAGATATTGGTCTGGCTTTAGGACAAGCGTTACTTGAAGCGCTTGGAGATAAAAAAGGAGTGAATCGATACGGATCATCCTATGTTCCAATGGATGAAACATTGGCAAGAGTAGTTATTGATTTTAGTGGGCGTCCTTATCTTATCTACGACGCGAAACTTGAAAGAGAAAAAGTAGGTATGCTTGATACACAAAATGTGAAAGAATTTTTTAAATCTGTTTCAAATGAAGCAAAGATGAACTGTCATATGGAAGTTCTTTATGGTGAAAATGATCATCATAAAATTGAAGCATTATTTAAAGCATTTGGCCGAGCTATAAAAGAGGCGTGTAAAATCGTTTCAAATGAAATTCCATCGACGAAGGGAGTGTTGTAATTGAATATTATTGTGGACTATGGAGCCGGGAATTTAAGTTCATTACAACGCGCGTTTGAGCAGATTGGATTAGATGTAGAAATTAGTGATGACAAAGAAGTTATCCAAAATGCTTCCTCAATTATTCTTCCAGGAGTAGGTGCTTTTGGAGCTGCTATGGATGAATTAAAGAAACGAAATTTAATTGATGTGTTAAAAAAGAAAGCAATGGAAGGAACGCCTTTTTTAGGAATTTGTCTTGGAATGCAGTTGCTTTATGAATTTAGTGAGGAAGAAGGAAAGTATGAAGGGCTAGGATTATTAAAAGGAACAATCAAAAGGATTCCAGATACTGTAAAGGTCCCGCATATGGGATGGAATTCACTAACTTTTTATAAAAATGACCCAATCTTAAAGAACAATTTAGACGGAGATTATGTTTACTTTGTTCATTCATATTACGCACAAGCAGATGATGAAAATATAGTTGCGTATAGTGATTACGGCGTAAAAGTACCCGCAATTGTAAATAGCAAAAACATTTATGGCATGCAATTTCACCCTGAGAAAAGTAGCGAAGCCGGACTAAACCTACTAAAAACATTTAAGGAGATGATTAGCTATGAAACTATTTCCAGCAATTGATTTAAAAGATGGGAAATGCGTGAGATTAAAGCAAGGAGACTTTTCGGATGTAAAAGTTTATAGCGAAGATCCTCTTAAAATGGCAAAACAATTTGAACAAGATGGTGCTACTTTCTTACATGTCGTTGATTTAGATGGAGCTCGTACTGGTAATGGATTGAACAAAGAAACGATAAAGAAAATCATCCAAGAAACGAATTTGTCTGTGCAAGTTGGTGGAGGAATCCGAACAATCGAGAGTATTGATGGATGGATTCAATGTGGGGTAGAACGCGTCATACTTGGGACTATTGCGGTTGAAAGCGAAGAGTTTGTGAAAGAAGCTGTTAAACAATATGCAGAAAAAATAGCAGTGGGCGTCGATGCAAAAGACTCAAAGGTGGCAACGCATGGTTGGGAAACATTATCGAACATGGATAGTTTAGTGTTTTGTAAAAACTTATTGAACCTTGGCGTGAAGACAATCATTTATACAGACATTTCAAAGGACGGTATGCTAAGCGGTCCGAATATAGAAATCTATAAAAAGCTACTAGATCTAGAAAGTGTAAACATTATTGCATCAGGTGGAATCGGTTCTCTGAAAGAATTAAAAGAGTTAGCGGAAATTGGTGCTTACGGAGCTATCACTGGAAAAGCCTTATATGAAGGGAAGTTTACTGTAGAGGAGGCACTTCAATGCTTGCAAAACGAATCATACCTTGCCTAGACGTTCGAAATGGCCGAGTGGTTAAGGGGAAACAATTTGAAGGAATCATTGATGTTGATTCTCCTGAAGTATTGGGTAAATACTATAGTGAAAATGGAGCTGATGAGCTAGTTTTCTATGATATAACTGCTTCGAATGAGGACAGAGATATTTCTCTTGAGTATGTTTCGAACGTAGCAAAAGAACTTCGAATTCCCTTTTGTGTTGGGGGAGGCATTCGAACAATTGAAGATTTTACACGGATTTTAAGAAAAGGAGCAGACAAAGTATCAGTTAATTCTGCAGCTGTAAAAAATCCTAATTTAATACGAGAATCGGCTCAAAAATTTGGTTCTCAATGTGTAGTGCTTTCAATCGATGCGAAGCAAAATGAACTTGGAGAATACAAAGTATTTATCAATGGAGGAAGAACGGAAACAGAACTTCATGCAGTGGAATGGGCAAAAAAAGGTGTCGAGCTAGGTGCCGGCGAGATTGTGCTTAATAGCATAAATGAAGATGGGATGAGAAATGGATATGATTTGACTATCCTTAAATTAATCACAGACGAAGTAAATGTACCAGTGATCGCGTCAGGCGGAGCAGGTACGATGGAGCATTTTAAGGAAGCGATCGAAAAAGCAAATGTTGATGGTGTGTTAGCTGCTTCTGTTTTTCATTTTGGTGATATTAAAATAAATGATTTAAAGAACTATTTACTAGAAGAAGGTATTTGCATTCGAGGGTAATTATATAGTGGGAGTGAGAGAGAATGATTCAAATTGAAAAAGTAAATTTTAACCAAGATGGTTTAGTACCAGTCATTGCACAGGATAGCGAAACGAAAGATGTATTAATGTTAGCGTATATGAATAAGGAAGCTCTTCAACTAACACTTGAAACAGGCTATGCAACGTATTATAGCCGTAGTCGACAACAATTATGGAAGAAGGGAGAAACTTCTGGTCATCTTCAAAAAGTAGTGGCAAGTTATTATGATTGTGACCAAGATTCTATCTTACTACTAGTTGAACAAAGTGGCGTTGCTTGTCATACAGGTAGCTGGTCTTGTTTTACGGATAAGAAAAGTGAGAAGTCAATCCTAAATACTTTATATGAAACAATCATTGAAAGAAAGAATTCTCCAATTGAAGGATCGTATACAAACTATTTATTTGAAAAAGGAATTGATAAAATCCTTAAAAAGGTTGGAGAAGAAACAAGTGAGGTCATCATCGGTGCAAAAAATGAAGGAACAGAAGAATTAATCTATGAGATTAGTGATCTTGTTTACCATGTACTTGTGTTAATGGTTGAAAAAGGAGTGACCTTAGAAGACATTCAGTCTGCGCTTGCATCCAGAAAAGAGAAGGTGAAATCTTGAAAATAGATGGGCACACTCATTCACACTTTTGTCCACATGGTTCAGGGGAACACGTTGAAAAATTAATTGAACGAGCAATTGAATTAGGCTTTGATGAATATCACATTACGGAACATCCGCCATTACCTGAATCTTTTTTAAAGGATTTAGTTCCATTAGAAGCCGTTCCAACGATTACATTCCATGAAAATGAGACCGATGATTACATCAAAGAAATGTTGTATGTTAAAAATAAATATAAAGACAAAATCACTATTAAAGTTGGTTTCGAAATTGATTTTTTACCAGACCATACTCAATGGACAAAGCAATTTCTAAACGATTATGGGAAATATTGCGATACTGGTCTAGTGTCTGTGCATTTCCTTAAAGGTATAAGTGGCTGGCGCTGTGTTGATTATGATGCAAAAGATACAGCAGAAGGACTTGTTTCATATTATGGTAATCCTGAAAAATTCCAGCTTTCTTATTACGATATGGTAATTGAATCAATCAATGCTGATTTAGGAATCAATAAACCAACAAGAATTGGACATATGACCCTTTGTAATAAATTTAAGACTTTTATTGGGATTGAAACAAGCACGGTTATTGATGAAAAAGTAGATGGAATCTTAAAGTTAATCAAAAACAAACAGTATTCATTAGATTATAATACTGCTGGGCTATTTAAACCTTATTGTGGGGAAACATATCCCTTAAATAACATTGTGCAAAAAGCTATTAAAATGGGCATCCCATTCATGTATGGTTCAGATGCGCACGGGGTAGAAGATGTAGGAAGAGGATATGACGTTTTTCAATCTTCTATGAAACATGTATAGCCGAACAGAAAAGCATGACATTCATAAAAATGAGGTCATGCTTTTCTATTGAAACTTATTCTTATATCATTAATATTTCACGGATGTCTTCATCTGTAAGAGTAGTTGTAGCATTCCCATTTGAATCGATAATTTCTTCAATTAAATGTTGCTTTTTTTCTTGCAGTTCATTGATTTTTTCTTCGATTGTACCACGTGAAATAAGCTTGATAACTTGGACAGCATCAGTTTGGCCAATCCGATGGGCACGATCTGCTGCTTGTTTCTCAACAGCCGGATTCCACCAAATGTCATAAAGGATAACGGTATTGGCACCTGTTAGATTGAGTCCAACTCCACCTGCTTTTAAAGAAATTAGAAATAAATCACGTTCACCAGCATTAAATCGGTTACAGATTTCCATTCTTTCTTCAGATGGGGTTTGACCATCAAGGTAGAAAAAAGGTTGTCCTTTAATCGCTAGCTCTCTACCTATTAGCTCTAGCATTTTCGTAAACTGAGAAAAAATCAGTACTCTTCTATTTGAAAGTCTTGATTCCTCTAAAATTTGCATTAACTGTTCATATTTAGCTGAGCTACCTTTGTATTCATTTACAAACAAGGATGGATGACAACAAATCTGTCGCAATCGAGTCAAACCTGCTAAAATTTTGATACGGTTTTTCCCAAGCGTCTCTTGATTTTTGTCCAAATGTTTTAAAGTATCGTGTTTCAACTTTGCCAAATAGGCAGCGTACAGTTTTTTCTGATCAGGAAGTAACTCCACTGATTCCAATGTCTCAATTTTTTCAGGTAGTTCTGAAAGTACATCCTCTTTTAACCTGCGAAGCAAAAATGGACGAATTCTTCGAGCAATCGATTTTTTAGAGAGGTTACTGTATTCTTTCATTCCTTGGAATAGTTGAGGAAAAACAACATGATAAATTGACCATAGTTCTTCTAAAGAATTCTCCACTGGTGTACCAGTAAGTGCAAAACGATAATCCGCCTTTATTTTTTTTACAGCTCGTGCCGTTTGTGTCGTTGGATTTTTAAATGCCTGAGCCTCATCAAAAAACACAGTGTGAAAGTCTTGGTTCTCAAACCACTTTATGTCCCTGCGCAACAATGGATAAGAGGTAATGACAACATCCGCATCAGTTACATTCTCCATAGTCTTGAGTCTATCCGTTTTATTTCCATCAATGACAGTAACTTGTAAATTCGGAGCAAATTTCAAAAATTCACTAAGCCAGTTATACGTTAAAGATGATGGGCAAACAATAAGGGCTGGCCACTTCTTTTTACGAATATCTTGTAGCTCAGATACAATGAATGTGATACTTTGCAGTGTTTTCCCTAGTCCCATATCATCTGCAAGAATCCCTCCGAATCCATAGCTAGCAAGTGTTTTCATCCATTTATAGCCGCATTTTTGATAGTCTCTTAATGTTGTCTCTAAACTCTTCGGAACTTCGAACTCCAAGCTATCCGGATTGTGGATTTTTTCTAAGAATTCACGGAATGATTCCTCTAATGTAAATAGTTTACTATCATCAACAGAATCAAGAAGCTGAAGTCCCTGGATGATTGGTAGCTGGAAGTCACTATCAAGGTCTTCCTTTTGGATAGGAAGTGCATTTAGAAAACGATTAATTTCTTTTAACTCTCTAGTTTCTAATGAGAATAGCGATCCATTTCTTAAACGATAATATTTTCGTTTTTCTTCTAATGCGATTAGAACCTCACGTATCTGTTTGTCAGGTATACCGTCCAATTCGAATTTAAATTCAAGCCAATTAGTTCGTTCTTTATTTACCTTCACTCGAATCCGAGGAGGAGTATTTTCTCTAAAAATGCGATTTCTTACTGCTGTTGTTGCATATATTTGTACAAGTTTTTGGAGTTTCGGAACTACATGATACAGAAACTCATACTCTAACTCTTCATTATGTAAATAAAATCCGCCATCAGTCTTGGTGAATGATCTATCCTCCATCAGTTGAAAGATTGCATTTTCTTTGTCATGATCTCTGAAAAGTGGAGTCTCTAGTTGGATTTCCCGATTTTCCAAAGGATTAATTACTATATTTTCATAGTGAAAATCGAGTCCAGCTAGTAGGCGGTTTTTCACACGATCTAAGTAAAGTTTGGCGATCAATGGAGTTCTCGCAACGTTTTTAGTTAAAGCTTCTGATAGTTGAACATCGCCTAGTCTTTTCAAACCTGGTACTACTTTTTCTAAGAAAAAATCTATTTGCTCTTGTGAAATCTGAATTTGATCGGTTCCTGAAGCATCTAGTATTTGTTTTAAATCTAAAAGACGTTTACGATCGTCACTATTCATTTGAACTAGTTTTCCAGTAGATAAAACACATCCATATGAATCCAATACAATGATCTGATTTAACCCTTGAATCTCCAGTTGATAGTTTTTAGCATCAGTCTCTGTAATAGTAAATGTTAAAGGAAGGGGTTCCTCCGACAAGTGAAGACCAGTAAATGCATTTTCATCAAAATGTAGTTTTACTAAAGGTGCTCTCGTTAGTAAAGGGATAAGATGTTTTAAATAAGAAGGTGGAATAATCAACAAATGCTTATCAATGGTAAGATCATGTTCGTCCTCTAATGTATCAATAAATAGTTTTTCATCTTGGATTACTTGGATCAGTAGCTGAATAACTGCATCGGTTTCTTTTTGAAAACAATGCATGCTTGGATCATAAAAGAAGCTTGGATTACCACTTTTCACTTGATTTAGAAAATCTCGGATATTTTGTACATTAGTCGGACCAATCTTAACTTCTATTCCAAATATGTTTCGTCCCTTTCCTAAGATGACAGGTTTACATATGAACTCTACATCAAGTACTTGTCTGTTTTCAAAATGAAGTTGATGACCACTTGAACGCTTAGGCTGATCATTAAAAAGATTCAACAATCCCTCTGTTAGTGCCTGACTAGCTGAGGATTCGAATTGTTTTTTATTCGAAACAACTGGAACTGTTCCTTTTCGATGATGATCGTGAATCGATAGTAGAACTGCTGCAATATGCTGACAATCCCTTTGGAAGGAAGATAGAGAAGGGCAGCTACACTTTGTATGAAAGCCGCTTTTAGTATCCTTTTCAATGGTGACATAAAAATCTTCTGTTCCTTTTACTCTAGCTTCACAAACATCTGGACCATAATATTCAAAAATCACTTTATTAGAGCGACAAAAAGCCTCGCCTCTTTTGAAGGAGACTGTTCCGCACATTTCTTTAATCATTTTTTGATTTAATTTTATATTCAAAAGCATTGCTCCTTCCTGAAGGGGATTTGCTTTTCTTGCTAAAGCTTGCTCATGTGTTAATGAAGCACCTAAATGGAGTGTTTAATCAAATAAATCTCAATTCTATCTGAATGTTTTTATTAATATATCTTACCATTTATTGTTTAACGGGCGTATGAAATAATACCGTAATACCTAAAGAAGGACTAAATCTTGTAGCAACAGGTACTTATGATAGAAGGAAACAAAAAATTAAAGTAGAATTCCTTAATTAAAAGCTGCATGTAAATGAAAGGTTGAGTAAATGAGGGTTATAAATCTTTTATAATTGGGATTGTATTAGGATTAGTCATTCATTCTTATACGAACAGTACTCATATTTATTTTGGAGTAATAGATGCATTATAATGTAGTTTATTTTTATGGATCTTTGGTTCGTTGGGATTAAAGATTTTTCCACCTGAAATTCGAGATATGTGGGACGAGATAATTCCTTACTATAATTTAGGGGAAATCGTGATTACTTTTCTCATTTTAAGTATTGTAGGGGGATTTTTGAAATGAAAATTGTGGTTACTGCAGACTTAGTTACCCTATAGGAGACTTTTTAAATGTCGACCCTATAGGGTACATTTTATTAACTAGGTGTTGTTTAGAGTATTGGCAATAATAGTTTAATACTTAAATAACATTGAGATAATTTGCCAACCTGTACCTACCGTCCAAAATAATACATGATCGCCTCGTTTAATCTTTCCAGATTCAATTCCTTTATATAAAGCGATAAATGGACTACTTGTGCCAGTGTATCCAAATTCATCACCAACATAGATAAATTTCTCTTTATCAACCTCTAATTTTTGTTGGATCATTTCAATGTTTTTTATAGAAAATTGGGACAAGCAAAATGCATTAATATCGTTTAATGTTAATCCATGTTCAGTTAATAAATCCTGCATATCATCTACAGCTGGTTCAACTACAACTGATCCATCGAATGGTATCCATTTGATATATAAATCTTCTTGACTTAGATTATCTTTAAAAAGTTTTGAAGTACCAACAGCAGGAGCAAGTATATTACGGCATCCCGAGGTTTCCGAAGTATATCTTGCGTCTATGAATCCAGCTGGTTCTTCTACTCTTTCTAAAATAACAGCGGCTGAAGCATCACCGTAATTTGCATAAGTAATTTCACAGTTAGGATCACAATGTACTGTATTATGGTCAGAGCCTACTACCAATCCATATTTAATACGTGGATTAGCTTGCATATATCGTGATAATTGTTCGACTGCTACAGTCATGCCTGCACAGTTGGAATTACTATCATATGCAATAGTCTTATTATGAGCTCCTAATTCTTTATGAAGTAACATTGCGCTTGAAGGAAAAGTATACTCAGGTGTTTGAGTTGAAAATATAATCATATCAATATCTTCAACTTGTAAATTTGCTTTTTTAATTACTTTTTTACTTGCTTCAATTGCCATTGTCAAAGAATTTTCGTTAGGATGATCAATGACATAACGATTATTTCGTCCCATTATATCAACAATAAAATGCTCGATTTCTTTTCCTTGTTTTTTAAAATGGTCAAAATAAAACTCATTGTTAACAGATTTTTGCGGATGGTAAATATCTACTGCTTTAATTTGAATGTGACTCATAAATATGATCCACCTTTGTTAGGTCATTTAGTATTTAGAAAAAGCTTCAAAGTTTACTACTATAAATGTGGAACGATTAATCTTGTTGAATAATCTCGTAATTATTTAAGCCAGTTCTCGATGCAATTCTATTTAATTGCATTTTTAATGTAATATTGTTTTTAATTGTAAAAATAATTTTTTTGAATCCAGTTTGTTGGTATAATGTGTAACAGTTTTCTAGTAGAGGCAAAACATCTTGGGAGGATACAGCTAGTTCTGTACAGTCTAAATCAATATTGTACTCGCTAGGTTTAAATTTTTTGACTTCATTATTGTAATCATTAATGAAATTTAACCCATCTTTCTCTTCGAATCGACCTTCAACTTTTACGTTTAAAACTTTTTTACTAGAATCAAGTTTAAAATTATAGCTTCCCATCAGTTTCCACAACCTTCCAATTTCAGTGAATTTTACAAATTATTTATCGCCATTGTTACTTGATTTATTTACTCTTTGGTAATGAAACTATTCTTTTTACCTACTAGAAAATAAATTTATAGGCCCTTTGGGTAACAAGTTTATAGATTACTATCTAACTATTTTAATAGACCCCGAATTGAAGGGACCCTTCATTTGTTTTAGAAGGTATTTAAGTAATTAC
Organism: Gottfriedia endophytica; assembly: GCF_017814275.1. Lineage (GTDB taxonomy): Bacteria > Bacillota > Bacilli > Bacillales > Bacillaceae_G > Gottfriedia > Gottfriedia endophytica. The sequence continues at coordinate 128,613 of NZ_JAGIYQ010000006.1, read as the reverse complement.
GAAGAATAAATATAAATACCAAATAGAAATAGAGGTAAACTTTTTATGACAATACAATTAAAAAGTGTCACAAGAGAAAATTGGGAAGAAGCATTAGAGCTAAAAGTTAATGAAAAGCAAAATAAATTTGTTCCCTCAGTAGCTGTATCTCTTGCTAAAGTCTATATTAAACCAGACGGAGACAATGTTGAGTATATCCCTTTTGCCATTTATGACGATGAGAAAATGGTTGGATTTATCATGCATGCCTACGTAGAAAATACAACGAATATGTATTGGATCAATGGTTTTATCATTGATGAAAATTATCAAGGTAAAGGATATGGTAGAGCCGCATTATCTGAGATGGTTAAATGGATCGTCAATCGATTTCCTAAGTGCAAAGAAATTCGTTTAACCGTATTTAGAGAAAATGAAGCTGCTTGTGCATTATATAAAAGTTTTAGCTTTCAACCAACAGGGGATGTTTATGGAGACGAAGATGTATGGTTTCTTTCAATTGATTAAGGAAGACATACTAAATCTTTAAGAAGACTGGAATGCCACCTTTTTTCTTTATAGCTATGAAATTACTTTATAAAGAGTATTTAGATCAAGAAACAAAAAGTGGAATTCTTAATTAATAATTTTCAAAAAGGATGTGAAATCTGGGCATGCACTTAGGAGATATTATCTTTCAAATTATTGTATTTGGTTTCGTATTCTTATTGTTAACTGCTTTTACATTATTTGTTAAATCGTTGGTAAGGAATCAAAATGAAAAAATTCAACATAATAATGAGCTTGAGAAGAAATTAGATAAAGTCACTTCTTTATTAGAGGAAAAGGAGAGTAAGAATTAACTTGAGATTAGTTTAGAAGAGAGTGAGTTTTATTAAGAGTAAATTATTTCCTTATGATTCAGTTAGAACTGAATTATAAGGATTTTTTTTAAAACCCAATAAAAAGTTTGCTCCATGTCACAAACCATTCCCCTAAATCGTTATAAGGGTAAAGGGGGAAGAACATATGAAAAATATCATTGTTTTAGGTGGCGGGTACGCTGGAATTCATTTAATTAAGTCATTAAAAAACCAACTTAAAAATGAAATTGGAAGTAGTGTCAGAATCATTTTAGTTGATAAAAATCCATACCATTTTAGAAAGGTTTTACTTTTTAAAGTCGTCACAGAGGAAGTTCAAATCAAAATTCCGTTCGAGCATTATTGTTCAGAAGGAATTGAGTTTATGCAAGGAGAAGTGTTAAACGTTGATTCCACTAGTAAAAATGTAGAATTAAAGGTGGAGAATGAACAAGTTATTAATTTGCCTTATGATTATTTAGTTATTGCACTTGGAAGTGTTGCAAAAGTAAACTCAACAATTCCAGGTGGGATCAGTTTAGGAGACGAAAAAAGCGCACTGTTAATTCGTGAACAGATAAATGATTTAATTCAATGTGCGAAATTGATAGATGATAAAGAAAAACAAAAGGATGCTCTTAGAATTGCAGTAGTTGGTGGTGGAATCACTGGGATTGAGACAGTATCTGAGTTAGTTGAATGGTATAAAAATAAACTGGGTATAGCAGGAATAAATCCTGAACATGGAGAAATTCTTCTACTTGATCCAAAGGAACATTTACTAGATATTGCCCCATTAAAAGTTTGTGAAAAACTAGAACACAAACTAAGGGACTTAGGAGTAAAATTTATTCCAAAAACAAGAGTAAGAGAATATAAAGAGAATCAACTGCATTGTGAAAATGGCGCTGTTTATTCAGTAAGAACTTGTATCGTAACAAACGGATTGTCTGCAAATCCATTAATAAAAAAAATGGGGTTACCTCTCTCTGAACACAATCAATTGATTGTAAATGATATTTACTGTGTTAATGGCTACAACAATATTTTTGCTATTGGAGATTGCGCAAGAGTAGTTGATCGAAAGACTAATCAAATTGATAGCATGACGTGTAAGGAAGCTGTTCCTCAAGCTCAGAGATTAGGCAAAATCCTTACTAATTTACTTTTAAATAGACCGAATAAAGTCACGCATAAAGGATTTCCAGTGAAAGGATATGGCATTAGTTTGGGTCCGCATGAGGCATTTGTTTGGGCACAAAAATGGGGGATCGACTTTGTCATTACGGGTAAATTGGGTTTGCGAATAAGAAAAATGACGTGGGATCAAGCAAGTTTAGTGACGAATAGCAAATAGAAAAAGCATAGGAGAAGATGAGCGATGGATAATGAGTTATTAAACGAATGTTATATCGAGTATAAACGACTTCTTTTCTCATTAGCTTATCAATTGACAGGGAGTATATGTGATGCTGAAGATGTCATTCAGGATGTTTTTGCACAATTAAGTACGTACGATCTGAAACATCAAACGAACATGAAGGGCTTTTTATGCAAATTAGTCACGAATCGTTGTTTCGATTTGATCAAGTCTGCAAGGAAAAAAAGAGAATTATATGTAGGTACTTGGCTGCCAGAACCATTAATTGTTGAAGAGGACCCACTTTATGAAATCAGTATAGAAAATGATGTGTCACTGGCATTGCTTTTACTTTTTGAAAAGTTAAATCCTACTCAAAGAGCGATCTTCATTCTTCGAGAAGTTTTAGAGTTTGACTATAAGACCATTGCAGAGATTGTACAAAAGGAAGAATGTACTTGTAGAAAAATATTTAGTAGAGTGAAAAATAGTTTACCTAACATTGAGGAAGAACTATCGACTCCAGATAATCACGAGAAGGTTATTAAGCAATTTATTGGTGCTTTTCAACAAGGTAATGTCAATCAAATTATTGATATTTTACAACACGATATTGTTTACTATGCAGATGGTGGGGGCAAGACTGTTGCTGCATTACGTCCAATTTTTGGTATCGAACGAGTTGGAAAGCTGCTTGAATCTCTAATGAATAAAATTTGGAATGAAGATATAAAGGTATCGTTAGGAAATGTAAATGGACGTACTGGAATTATTTTTCAAGATGCACATGGGCTAAAAGGTGTAGTCGGTTTTAATATTAAGCAGGATAAAATTAAAGAAATTTATTTTGTAGCAAACCCTGATAAATTGAAGGTTCATTAATAGACTGTTTCCACCACATTTATTGTTGGTGGATTTTTTTATGAGCAAATTTTTTGAAATATATGAATAAGGAGGTTTATAATTTGTTAAAGTTTAGCTGTTTGAAACAAAAATGGTTAATATGCTTTTTGGCAACAATAAATGATTATCAAATAAATTAGGGGTGTTAAGTAATGAGTAAATTGCTGTTTTCTCCATATGAAATAAAAGGTTTACAATTAAAAAATCGAGTAGTCATGGCGCCGATGTGTCAATATTCGGTAACTGAGAAGGATGGTAAGCCAAATGATTGGCATTTTGTACATTATGTCAGTCGTGCGATTGGTGGAACAGGCTTGATCATCATGGAAATGACGGATGTTGAACCAGATGGACGTATTTCGAATTATGATTTAGGGTTATGGTCAGATGATCACATTCCTGCCTTTTCTAGAATTATTGATGCAGTTCATTCACATGATGCAAAAATTGGGATCCAAATTGCACATGCGGGTAGAAAAGCGCAAGATGCAGCGGAACCAGTAGCACCGTCTGTTATTAAATTGCCAGGAGAAGGTTTTAATACGCCACGTGCATTGACAACAGAAGAGGTAAAAGAAATGGTGCAGCTATATGCCGACGCAGTTCGTCGTGCTGTGACTGCAGGGGTAGATATGATCGAAATTCATGGTGCGCATGGCTATTTAATTCACCAATTCCACTCTCCATCTTTCAATAAGCGTGATGACGAATATGGAAAAGATCTTACTAAATTCGGAGTAGACATCATAAAAGCTGTCAAAAAAGAAATGCCAGCTGATATGCCACTATTTTTCCGAATTTCTGCAGCTGAGTATATCGATGGTGGGTATGGAATTGATCATTCAATCGAATTATGCAAGGTATATAAAGAAGCAGGCGTAGATGTATTCCACATTAGTTCAGGTGGAGAAGGAGCTCCTGGAGAAAGAAAACCTGGGAACTATCCTGGATACCAAGTACCGTTTGCTAGAAAAATTCGAGAAGTACTTGATGTACCGGTTGTTGCAGTGGGAATGCTTGATGAACCAGCTTTGGCAGAAGCAGTTGTTTCGAATGGTGATGTAGATTTAGTTGCAATCGGCCGAGGACTGCTTCGTGATCCATATTGGGCAACACATGCCGCAGTAGAGTTGAGAAATAAAGAAAGAAGCTTTGCTCCAAAACAATATGAGCGTGCGTATTAATTATTTATTTTTTGGTTGATGTGTGTGTGCGGTTTGTGCGGTGTCGAATTTTGTAGAATGACCGATATAATGTTGTTTTTGGCTGATAAATTAGATGGAATGACCGATATATTGTAAAAATGATTGATATTTTGGCAGAAGTGACTGATAAACTTGTAGTTCTGACCGATATATTCTGAGTTGGCCGAAAGAATAGAGGAAATGGCCCATATATTCTCAAAAACGGACCATAAAATAACGAAAACGGACCATATTATCTCAAAAATGGCCCATATAAATGCTAAAACGGCCCATATAATGGTGATATTTCCTGAGCCGGCCGAAAAAACTGCAATTCTGGCCGAATAATCATCAAAACCGGCCGGAAAAATAATCATTTTGGCCGAATAAATCAGATTTTGGTTGAATTATTATCAAAAACGGTTGAATAAACTAGATTTTGGTTGAATTGTCACCAAAAACGGTTGAATAAATCTGATTTTGGTTGAATTATTACCAAAAACGGTTGAAAAAATCAGAATCTGCTCGAATCATCGCCAAAACTAGTTGAGTAAATCAGAATCTGCTCGAATCATCATCAAAACCAGTTGAATAAACCAGAATCTGGCCAAATTATCATCAGCATCGACTGACAAACGATAATCCTACTGAATTATCATCATTAACCGGCCATATACAGTCTCTCCAACAAACTAACCAACACAACGAAAAAGCACCTTCTCTCAAGAAAAGGTGCTTTTTTCTATATATACCTACCTCAATTAGAAATCAAAGTTATCTGGATCTGGACCAGTTCGATGATTTTCATTTAAAGAACTAATTTTATTCATCTCATCTTGTGTTAGTTCGAAATCAAAGATGTTGGCATTAGCAATGATGCGCTCTTCTTTTACTGATTTCGGAATTGTTACGACTTCGTTTTGGATGTCCCAGCGTAAAATTACTTGTAGGACCGCTTTGTTATATTTTTCAGCAATTTCAATTAAAGTTGGGTTATCGATTAGTTGTCCTCGCATTAGTGGAGCCCAAGCTTCGAGTTGAATATTATTTTTTCTGCAGAAGTCACGTAGTTCTGTTTGTGTTAAACGTGGGTGGTATTCAACTTGATTCACCATTGGATTAATTTCTGAATCAGCAATTAAGTCTTCTAAATGGTGGATGTTGAAGTTACACACACCAATTGCGCGAACGCGGCCATCTTTATACAGTTTTTCAAGTGCTTTCCATGTTTCTTTATATTTTCCTTTTACTGGCCAGTGGACTAAATATAAATCTAAGTAGTCTAATCCAAGCTTTTTCAAACTTTTTTCAAAAGCAGCTAAAGTGGACTCATATCCTTGATCAGAATTCCAAACTTTTGTTGTAATAAATAATTCTTCACGAGGAATTTCTGATTCTTTAATGGCTTGCCCTACGCCTTCTTCATTTTGATAAAATGCTGCAGTATCAATACTACGGTACCCATTTCGGAGTGCTGCTTTTACAGAGTTTATAACCTCTTGACCTTCCTCTGCTTTATAGACTCCTAAACCAAACCATGGCATTTTAACACCATTAGCTAAGACAGTACAATCTTGTAGATTTTTTGCCATCTTTCATAACCTCCTCTAGCCTTTCACTAAAAACAAACTTATTTTCTCATAGTTGGTTGAAAATAGGAAATTTCTTGATTAAGAAAATTTCCTTACATACTGACATTAAGTTAATAGATCGATGTCGGATTTTGAAGAATGTCCTCTGTATTTTCCGATAACAAGGACATAATTCAACCTGCACTGGAAATGATAATGAATAAGGCAAAAAAAATCCATTTAGTTCGTCGACGGAAAGTGAGCGGACTTTCATGAATATCAACAATGATGTTATACAGAGCCTTAAATAAAATAACGGGAAATGGGAATCCCTTTAATCCTAAAAACTAAGCAGATTTGCTTAACGTAAAGGAGAAATGGATATGTCAGAAACAAATGCTGAACAAAATATACCAATCGGATCAAATGGACAATTTGAGTTGCTTGATCAACTTTTAAACCCAGAAGTTCAGAAGTCTTTAACTTCTTTAATAGAACAGCTTCCAAAATTAACGGAAATTGTAACTTGTATGACGAAAACTTATGATTTTGCTCAGTCAGTTGCAACGGATGATGTATTGAAGAATGATACTGTTGGTGCGATTAAAGAAATTATGGATCCAGTGACAGATAATGTGAAGCGAATGGCCGTAGCTGCTATTGAAGCAAAAGATTACTCAGAAGACAGCAATGAAGTGATTGGTATTTTTGGCATTTTAAGAATGTTAAAAGATCCACAAGTACAAAGGATGCTTCGCTGTGTAAATGCATATCTTAGAATTTCAGCAAGAGATGATCGTCTTTAATTGAAAGAATGGAGGATGAACGATGTCTAAAAAAATTGTTATTTTAGGGGCAGGTTATGGTGGACTATTAACTGCTTTAACCGTTCGCCATCATTATAGTAAGGCTGAAGCAGAAGTGATTGTGGTAAATCAGTTTTCAACACACCAAATTATTACAGAATTACATCGCTTAGCAGCAGGAAGTGTTTCAGAACGTGCTGTTTCGATTCCGCTAGATAAGCTTTTCAAAGGAAAGGATATTAATCTTAAGATTGCTAAGGTAGAGTCATTTTCAGTTGAAAATAAAGAAGTGAAACTTTCAGACGGGTCTAATTTATCGTACGATGCTCTTGTAGTTGGATTAGGAAGCACCACGGCTTACTTCAACATTCCAGGGCTCCAAGAAAATAGTTTAGTGTTGAAATCCGTTAAGGATGCTAAAAATATTTATCAACATATTGAAGAGCGAATTCGTGAATATTCGAATTCAAAAAATGAAGCTGATGCAACGATATTAATTGGTGGCGGAGGTTTAACTGGGGTTGAATTAGTCGGTGAAATTGCTGATAAGATGCCTAAGCTTGCGAAGACCTATGGAATAGACCCTAAGGAAGTAAAATTGCTTCTTGTAGAAGCGAGTCCAAATATTCTTTCAATGTTACCAGAGCATTTAATCGAGCGTGCAACTTCTAGTCTAGAAGCACGTGGTGTAACATTCTTAACAGGTCTTGCTGTCACAAATGTTGAGGGAAATACTGTTTCTTTGAAAGATGGTCAAAAAATTACAACGAATACTTTCGTTTGGACAGGTGGAGTGCAAGGGAATCCTCTAGTTGGAGAATCTGGTCTTGAAGTAAATCGTGGACGTGCAACTGTTAACGAGTACCTTCAATCTACTTCACATAAAGATGTATTTGTTGCAGGTGATAGTGCGGTTGTTTTTGCACCAGATGGCAAACCATATCCGCCCACAGCACAAATTGCTTGGCAAATGGGTGAAGTGATTGGCTATAATCTTTACGCCTATTTAGAAAATAAATCGTTTGAAGTATTTAACCCAGTAAATTCAGGAACACTTGCAAGCCTTGGTCGCAAAGATGCTGTTGCCATCATTGGAGGGAATTCAACACCAATAAAAGGATACCCAGCATCTTTAATGAAAGAAGCGAGCAACATACGCTATTTATCGCATATCAATGGATTGTCTAGCTTAGCATATTAAAATTTTTAAAACTTTAAGCATGTAGTTAATCTGCATGCTTTTTTCTTATACTAAAAAAAGCATAAAATACCTAATTTGGTATTTTATGCTTTTAAATTTAATACTTTATTGCAACACTAATTCAGCAGTTACTGGGTTATGGTCACTATTTTCAAATCCTAAATCATGACCTTTTACATTTTTCACAGTAATGTTAGGAGAAACTAAAAATCCATCAATTACAGCTTGGAAATTACGCCCCTTTTTAAAAGGGTAATCATCTGAACGAGTTGATGGAATTGTTTTATCCGCAACCCATTGGAAGCCAGCTGGTTTAAAGGAAGAAGGGAATTTTTGTAGCCAATCTGGCCATTTTTCTGTTGTTGGAAATAAATAAGGATCTGTAGTTGGAATTGCGTGATTCCAATCCCCACCTAAAATGATGTAATTTCCTTTTTGAATTTCTTTATTTAAGTACGCTGATAAATACTTCAATTGTTGTTTACGAACTTTCCCACCTTTATCGTATGCTGATAGGTGAAGATTGATTAGGACAAGCTCTTTTCCGTTATCAACTGGCATTCTACTTTCGATGAAAGCACGATCTAAATCAAATTGCTGACGAGGCCAGTTTTCTTGACCAGCTAATTTATAACGGTGACTATCTGAAATCTTAAATTTAGATAAAGTTAATAAACCACTATTAGCTGATCCTAGCGGGTGAAATATTGGAACTGGAACCCAAGGAACCTTATAGTTTACTGCAAATGTATTGCTGTAGTCAGGTAATCTTTTTGTAAGATCGTTCACTTCGTTAATATGATAGCTACGAGTAGAATTCTTATCGATCTCTTGGATGAGATTAATGTCTGATCTTTCATTTGTAATAAAAGAAGTGATTCCTTTTAAATTTGTCATTGTTTGTTTTTTACTACTGGACCCTGACATAGTTCCGCCATCCATAAAGAAGTCCTCATTTTTATCTAAGCCAGCATATCCAATGTTAAAAGTTGTAATTGAAAAAGGCTGTCCTTTTTTCAATATCTGCTCTTTATTATTCTTAACAGAAAGTGGTAGAACTTCAGCAGGCTTATAATCTGTGATTGTTACATAGGCTAAAAAGCCAGCGAATAGTAATGCAAAACCAACAATCAAATAGCCTAGCCATTTTAAAATCTTTATGATCATTCATTTTCCTCCTTAAAACCTTCTTAAAAATTTTCAAGTTATGAATTGCTAATCCTTATTATAATTCAAAAACCAATAAAATAACTGAATTTTCTTTCTTTGGAATTCTTGTCGATAAAAAAGACTAGAATTTTCAGATGAAAATATTGACAGTCACTTTCATTTTACATAGTATATCATTATAAATTAACTTTCAAATAATTCTTTGTATTAAAAATGAAGGGTGGTTTTTGAAATGAAAAATATGAATACGCGTAGATGGTGGGTTCTTGGTGCTCTTTCGTTTGGTTTGATTGCTGTGGGTTTAGATATGACGGTGCTTAACATTGCATTACCTACTTTAGCAATTGAGTTACATGCATCAAACAGTGAGCTTCAGTGGTTTGCAGATTCTTACAATTTAGTGGTGGCTGCAGTATTGTTACCTGCAGGAATGTTAGGTGATAGACTTGGTCGTAAAAAAATGTTACTGATATCATTTGTTATGTTTGGAACAGCTTCAATTGGTTGTGCCTATTCGGATTCTCCAGAAATGTTAATTGGAATGAGATGTTTATTAGGGTTAGGGGCAGCCTTTTTAATTCCACTATCAATGTCCATACTTCCGGTGCTCTTCTCAGGCAATGAACGCACAAAGGCAACAATGATATGGGCGACCGCCAACATGTTAGGTATCCCATTAGGACCTATTGTTGGTGGATGGTTACTTAAAAACTATCATTGGGGATCAGTATTTTTACTAAATATTCCTTTTGTTATCGTTGCATTAATTGCTATTTCAATTTTATTGCCAGAATCTAGAAGTACAAATCATTCAAAATTTGATGGAATAGGTGTACTAACTTCAAGTGTAGGTCTTGTCGCTTTAACTTACGGCGTAATAAAAGCTGGTGAAAAAAGCTGGAGTGATAGCGGTGTACTTTTGTATCTTTGTTTAGGAATCTTGGCACTCGTTGGTTTTGTGGTGTGGCAAAGGAATACAAAAAGTCCACTCATTGATTTATCTTTATTTCGATCTGCTCGCTTTACTTGGGGATCTATTTTAGCAACTCTTGCTTCTTTTACGATATTCGGATTATTGTTTGCAATTCCACAATATTTTCAAGCGGTTGGTGGAGCTGATACATTAGGGACTGGATTACGTTTATTACCTTTGATTGGTGGGTTAATAGTTGGAGCTAAATTTGCTGATAAATTAGGTATCAGATTAGGGGCTAAATACGTTGTGGCAATTGGCTTTGGGTTGATTGCCTTAGGATTATTCATCGGAACTACAACAAAGGTTGGAAGTCAGTATAGTTTTGCAGCTTTATGGATAACTATTACAGGTATAGGTTTAGGGTTGGCACTTCCTACATCAATGGATGCTGCACTTGGTGAACTTTCAGCAGAGAGAAGTGGAGTTGGTTCTGCATTAATTATGGCCTTACGTCAAGTTGGTGGCACAATTGGAGTAGCGATTTTAGGTAGTGCACTTAATTCAAATTATCGTAATCATTTAGATGTTACTGGTTTGCCTGAAGCAGTAGCAAATACGGTAAAACATAGTGTAGCTGCTGGAGTTGCAGTTGCAAAACAGATTAATTCGGTAAAATTAGTAGAATCTGTCCGTGCGGCTTTTGTAAATGGTATGGAGATTATGCTGTTAGTTTGCGGAGGGGTTGCCGTACTTGGAATTATACTAACGTTGTTATTTTTGCCTCGTAAAAAGTCTAACGGACAAGAGAAGAGTACTCAATTAGAATCATTGTCTATCGATAAATAAAAATGTAAACTTGTACTATAGAATGCTTAATTAACATGTCGCTTAAAAATATAAAATGGGGGTGGAAATTTGTCTTTAGCAGACCAGCCAAAGTCTAGCCTTCGTGAACGTAAAAAGGCTAAGACTAGGGCCACTATTCAACAAAATGCATTACGTTTATTTCATGAACAAGGATATGCTGATACAACAGTTGAACAAATAGCCGATGAATCAGAAATCTCACCTAGTACTTTTTTTAGATATTTTCCAACTAAGGAATCGGTTGTTTTAGATGATGACTATGATCCGGTAATAATTGAAGAATTTAAAAGGCAACCAAAAGACTATAGTCCAATTCAAGCTCTACGTGGTGCATTGAAAGCAGCTTTTTCAAATTTTACAGTTGTTGAGCGGGCAGCAGTTCGAAAACGAATGGAACTTATTATGTCCGTTCCTGAACTTCGAGCAGCATCCTTAAATCAAGTTTCAAATACTGTAAATATGATCGCATTAATGATTGCTGAGCGGGTTGGTCGTGACAGTAGTGACATTGAAGTTCTTACTTTTGCAGGAGCTGTAATAGGTGCTATAACGTCAGTTCTATACTATTACGCACAAAATCCAGATATTAAAATTGAGAAAGCTATTGATGATACATTACTTCAACTTGAAGCAGGATTTCCGCTTTAATTTTTTGATAGACTACCTTGAAAATAACATCTTAAAAGACAATTATTATAGGATGAATTCCTTATTTTTATGGTCCATGGTGCGAGTTTTATTAGGATGTATGTCTCTATTTTAAGATTGTTGCTTTTAGGTTATGTAATTTAAAAGACAGAAGTTGATTGGAACGGAAGGGTGCTCGACTCCTGTGGGAGATGCGGGAAGGCTGAGACCCCACAGGAGCGTATGCGACGAGGAGGCTCAGCTCACGCCCCTAGGAAAGCGAGCATCCTGGAGTGGAAATCAACTTACACATACTAAAATAGCAACAATATATACAAAACAGCCTTTTGATAAGAGTGTTAGACAAATGGATAAGTAAAAGAACGGACTTGCAAAAAAATGGCAGGTCTGTTTTTTGATGGATAAAAAGTGATTAATTCAAGATATTTTGATTTTCTTAAAATAATTTAATCTAAAATCACCTTCTTACAAGCAAGTAATTCCCATAAATAAAGCATGTAGACTATTTTTTGGGCAACACTAAGCCATATAGTTTTTAACGCTTATGAAACTTTTAGTTTTCATAAAAGGTGGAGAAATACATGTGTGGTATTTTTGGAATTATGTGGAATGCACAAGAAAAAAGTTCAAAGCTAGATTTAGAACAGCTAAAACAATTAACGAATTTAATAACTCATCGCGGACCAGATGATGAAGGGTTTTATGAAGATGAGTTTGTATCATTATGTTTTAAGAGACTGAGCATTATTGATATTCACGCAGGACATCAACCTTTATCGTATGAAGATGGTCGTTATTGGATTATTTTTAATGGTGAAATTTATAATTATTTGGAATTACGAGAAGAGTTAATCGTGCTTGGATATCAGTTTAAAACAAATACAGATACAGAGGTTATTTTAGCAGGTTATAGTGCATGGAAAGAAAAGGTATTAAATAGGCTAAGAGGAATGTTTGCATTTGTGATTTGGGATACTCAGACCGGACAATTATTTGGGGCAAGAGATCCTTTTGGAATAAAGGGATTTTATTACTATGAGGATAAGGAAAAGTTAATTTTCTCTTCTGAAAGTAAAGTGATTTTAAACGCTCTAAAACCTGAGTGGAACTATGAAGTTAGTCAAACATCCTTGCAACAGTATTTATCTTTTCAATATGTACCCGAACCGGCAACAATATTTGAGGGAATCAAAAAATTAGAACCAAGTCATTATTTTGTGAAGAAATTAAATGAACCAATGACAATAAAAAGATACTGGTCAAATCATTTTGAAGTAAAAAAACAGAACGAAGAAGAGGTTTATAAACAAATTCGAAATGCTCTATTCGATTCTGTGAAGTTGCATATGCGAAGTGATGTGCCTGTTGGTTCATTTTTGTCTGGAGGAATCGATTCATCGGCAATCGTTTCAATTGCAAAAGAATTCCACCCGAAACTAAAAACTTTTTCAGTAGGATTTGAACGAGAAGGTTATAGTGAAGTTGATGTGGCAAAAGAAACGGCAGATGCTTTGGGATTAGAAAATATAAGCTATATTATTACTCCTGAAGAATTTCTAAATGAATTGCCTAAGATCGTTTGGCATTTAGATGACCCTTTGGCAGACCCTGCAGCAGTACCTCTATATTTTGTTGCTAGGGAGGCAAAAAAGCATGTTACTGTTGTTTTGTCAGGTGAAGGTGCAGATGAATTGTTTGGAGGATACAACATTTATCGAGAACCTATTTCTCTAAAACCGTTTAACTACGTACCATCCTATTTTAAAAAAATCATCAAACAATTATCCATTCATATACCTGAAACGGTTAAAGGTAAGAATTATTTACTAAGAGGGTGCACTCCTTTAGAAGAAAGATATATTGGAAACGCCAAAGTATTTGAAGAGATGGAGAAAAAACTTGTTTTAAAAGATTATCATAGTGGAATTCATTATCAAGATATTACTAAGCCGTTTTATCAAAATGCAATAGGGTATCCTGCAATTGACAAAATGCAGTACATTGATATCAATACGTGGCTCAGAGGAGATATTTTATTAAAAGCAGATAAAATGACGATGGCTCATTCTTTAGAGTTACGAGTTCCATTTTTAGATAAGGAAGTATTTCGTGTAGCATCAAGTTTAGAGCCAACATTAAAAACTCGTGAAGGTACTACCAAATTTGCTTTGAGACAAGCAGTAAAAGGGATTGTTCCGGACCATGTATTAAATCGTAAAAAGTTAGGATTTCCAGTACCAATAGGTCATTGGTTTAAAGATGAGTTGTATGATTGGGCAGTAAATTTAATCAAGACAAGTCATACAGACCATTTTTTCAATAAGCAAACAATACTGAAGTTATTAGAAGATCATCGTAAAGGTGAACGGGATAATAGCCGGAAACTATGGACAATTTTTATCTTTATGATGTTTCAAAAAGTATTTATTGAAAATGAGTATGAATTCGATAAAAAGGCAGCGTTACAACTACAATAATACATACTTTGTATTCTTCGTTTAAATAAATATTAGGAAAAACGGACTTGCAAAAAAGTAAGTCCGTTTTTGATATATACGGAATTTCAGAACTAAAAATAGGAAACATTACGTAAGAGAAGATGATAAAAAGGTGCATAAAATAATTGTGGTTAATTGTGTAAATGGCAGGAGTAATTAAAAGATTTTGTTATATGAAACAGTTGATATAGAACTTGATTTCCGCCCCACGGAAAGCGAGCAACCTGGAGCGGAAATCAACTAGATATACGAAAACAGCCAAAAAATAAAACCAAAATATAAAACGAAAACGGTTACAAAATGTTACCTGAATAATAAAAGTTACAAAAATAACAGTAAATTAATTTTATCTTAAAGTTAGTTTTGTATCCTTAAAAAGAGATAGAAATAATTAAAGAAAGGGATGCTATTACATGGTAGAGGTTGAAGTTACGATTAATTATAATGGAAAAAATTACAAAACAAATGTACTTGTAAATAGAGGAGCTACCCGTGATGAAGTCTACAAATTAGCTTTAGACCAAATTAAAAAACAATGGAACTTGAACTAACTCCAATAAATAAGGGGTGAAAAATATGAATGAAAAGCAGATAGTAGGAGAAAAAGCCGCGGAATATGTCAAAGACGGAATGATTGTTGGGCTTGGGACAGGTTCGACGGTTTTTTATACAATAAAAAAGCTAGGCGAAATGGTCAATCAAGGTTTATCAATTAAAGGAATTCCTACTTCAATACAAACAGAAACATTAGCAAGAGAGCTTAAAATTCCACTCGTTAATTTTAGTGAAGTAGATTGTATTGATGTTGCGATTGACGGAGCTGATGAGATTGATTCTGACTTGAATCTAATTAAAGGAGGGGGAGGCGCATTATTGAGAGAAAAGATTATTGCAAAAGCGGCTAACACTTTTATTGTTGTAGCTGATTCAACAAAAATTGTAGAGTCTCTTGGTAGTTTTCCCCTTCCTGTTGAGGTAGTTCCTTTTGGATATGAGATGACAAAAAAACAGATTATACAGTTAGGAATTGAACCTACACTTCGTCAAGTAAACAATCACCCCTATAAAACAGATAATGGAAATTACATTTTTGACTGTGAAATTTCTAGTATTTTTCATGCTTCAGAATTAGAAAAAGGGCTTAATATGATCCCAGGTGTAGTTGAAAATGGATTATTTGTCAAAATGGTTGATGCTGTCATTACATTAGATAGCAAAAAGGATATTGTGATAAAGAAAATTAATTGATAAAATGTATAAAATAAGACAGTTAAAGTAAGCAGATAAAATAGGGTATCACTCCTAAATTATCTGCTATTTTTGTGGAATTAAATGAAGTATTTAGTCAAATTTTAATTAGATTTTATAAAAAATGATTTATATCTATTTCAATAGAGTAAAAATACATTTAGAATGACAAAATAAGGTTAAGAATGTATGTCGAAATATCTGAATAGTTAAGAATAATAATCTGTTTAAAGTGATCTAAGCAATATTAAAACATTGCTCTTTTTTAAAGATTGTTGCTTTTAGGTTATGGAATTTAAAAGACAGAAGTTGATTGGAACGGAAGGGTGAAGGGCTCCTGTGGGAGATGCGGGAAGGCTGAGACCCCACAGGAGCGTATGCGACGAGGAGGCTCAGCTCACGCCCCTAGGAAAGCGAGCATCCTGGAGTGGAAATCAACTTACACATACTAGAATAGCAACAATGAATACGAAAACAGCCTAAACATTATTTAAAAAGATAACTATTCTATTACGAATGCAGTATATTAAAGAGATTATTCTTCTAATATTGAAGGCATTATTTTGAGTTCATAATTTCGACACTTTTTACTTGACGGTAACAAATCTTAGAGTTACTATGGTTACGCAATGTAACCAATATAATAAAAAGTATCTACATATAAATTTTAGTTTAGATTCTTTTCCATCTGAGGAGGAATAACATGGATTCGATGACTTTTGTCTTGTTCGGTGGGACAGGAGATCTGGCAAAAAGAAAAATCTATCCAGCTCTTTACAACCTGTTTATCGAACAGAAAATGCCCTCATCATTTTCTATCATTGGTTTAGGCAGAAGAGGAATGTCTCACAATGATTTTCAAGAAAGTGTAGAAGAGTCAATAAAGGAATTTTCTCGTGGTGAAACAACTAACTCTTTTAAAATGGTAGAGTTTATTGAGTCAATTCGATATGTTCAATTTGACGCAACAAATAAAGAAGATTATAAGAAATTATTAAAGTTTGTTGGGCAGCGAGAACAAGAATTAAATATTCCTGAAAATAGAATGTTCTATCTTTCAGTTGCTCCTGAATTTTTCGATATGATCGCACTCAATATTAAAGAGAGTGGTTTAGGTTCTACAAAAGGTTGGAAACGAATGATCATCGAAAAACCATTCGGACACGATTTAATTTCAGCTCGAGAACTAAACGAAAAATTAAGTAAAGCTTTTGAAGAAGAAGAAATTTATCGAATCGATCATTATCTTGGAAAACCGATGGTTCAAAACTTAGGATCTTTAGCATTTACAAATCCTATCCTTCAAGCTTTATGGAACAATAAATATATCGCTAATATTCAAATCACAGCAAGTGAAATTGTTGGGGTAGAAGAGCGAGCAGGCTACTATGATCATACTGGAGCAATTAAGGATATGTTCCAAAACCATATGCTTCAAATGTTAATGATGACTGCTATGCATCTGCCAAAAGAAATTAGTGCTAAAGAAGTTGCAAATGAAAAAACTAAAGTGATGGAAGCTCTTCGTCCGTTACAAATAGAAGATGTTGCAACGCATGTTATCAGAGGACAATATGGTCCAGGAGTCCTAAATGGTGAAAATGTTGTTGGCTATTTACATGAACCTGGGATTGAAGAAACTTCTAAAAATGACACCTTTATAGCTGCAAGATTATGGATTGATGATGATTTTTGGTATGGTGTTCCTTTTTACATACGAACTGGAAAAAGAATGAAAGAAAAATCTACTCGCATTGTAGTAGAATTTAAAAATCCGTTGAAAGAGCTTTATGGAGATCAAATTGAAGACACTTTACCTAATCTGTTAGTTATTGAAATCAATCCTAATGAAGGTATGTCTTATGTGTTAAATAGTAGAAATCCGGCTAACGGAAAAACTGAATCAATAAAAGTCGATTATGCGAATGATAATAAGGATGTACCTGAGGCATATGAACTTCTAATTCATGATGCATTGCGTGGTGATTCTACATTCTTTGCTCACTGGAAAGAAGTAGAATTGTCATGGGAGTATGTACAACCTATTTTAGATGCTTTTAAAGAACAATTATTACCACTTCATTCGTATCCTTCAGGTTCTTATGGACCAGAGGCTGCACACAGCTTGTTACGAGAAGATGGCTTTAAATGGTGGCTTGATGAAGAAACCATTGAAGAAGTTGTTGAAGTAAAAGAAAAAGAATTAGCTCTACAAGTTTAAAACAAAATCATTAAATATTAGGAGGAAAAACAAATGACTCATTCTATTGAAAATTTATCAGTAAATACTATTCGTACTTTATCTATTGATGCAATTAACCGTGCAAATTCAGGTCACCCAGGACTTCCAATGGGAGCAGCACCAATGGCTTATGCATTATGGGCAAATCATTTACAACACAATCCTGGAAATTCTAAATGGTTTAACCGTGACAGATTCGTACTTTCAGCAGGTCATGGTTCAAGTATGTTATACAGCTTACTTCACCTTGCTGGTTACAAAGTATCAATTGAAGACTTAAAAAACTTTAGAAAACTAAACAGCTTAACTCCAGGTCATCCTGAAGTTGGACATACAGACGGAGTAGAAGCAACAACTGGTCCTCTTGGACAAGGGATTGCTACATCAGTTGGTATGGCAATGGCAGAAGCTCATTTAGCTGCTAAATTTAATAAAGAAGGTCATTCTGTTGTTGATCACTTCACTTACACTTTAGTTGGTGACGGTGACTTGATGGAAGGTGTTGCTTATGAAGCAATGTCTATGGCTGGTCATATGAAACTTGGTAAATTAATTGCATTATATGATTCAAACGATATTTCATTAGATGGAGAATTAAACTTATCTTTCTCTGAGAACATCCAAAAAAGAGCTGAATCAGCAAATTGGCAATACCTTCGCGTAGAAGATGGTAACGATGTTGCTGCTATTACAAAAGCAATCGAAGAAGCAAAACAGAACCTTGATCAACCAACTTTAATCGAAGTTAGAACAATCATTGGATTTGGTAGCCCTAAAGTTGCTGGAACAAACAAAGCACACGGTGCACCACTTGGAGCAGAAGAAGCTAAAGCAACAAAAACTACTTATGAATGGCACTACGAAGAAGATTTCTTTGTACCAGAAGAAGTTAAAGCACACTTTGCAGAATTAAAACAAAATGGTGCTGCTAAAGAAAGCCAATGGAATGAAATGTTCAATGCTTATAAAGCTGCATACCCTGAATTAGCAGATGAGTTAACAAAAGCTATTTCTGGTGAAGTATTAATCGAAGCGAAAGATATTTTAACTTTCGATACAGAAAAAACTGTTTCTACTCGTGTAGCAAGTGAAAATGCAATCAATCATTTTGTGAAACAAGTTCCTGCTATCTTCGGTGGTAGTGCAGACTTATCTCACTCAACAATGACTGATATTAAAGGTGAAGCTGCATTCGCAGTAGAATCTTATGCTGGCAGAAACATTTACTTTGGTGTACGTGAACATGCAATGGGAGCTGCTGCTAATGGTTTAGCTCTTCATGGTGGAGTAAAACCTTTCGTAAGTACATTCTTTGTATTTAATGACTATTTACGTCCATCAATTCGTTTAGCATCACTTTCAAAATTACCTGTAACTTATGTATTCACACATGATTCAATTGCTGTTGGAGAAGACGGTCCAACTCATGAACCTGTTGAACATATTGCTGCTCTTCGTGCAATTCCTGGACTTACAGTAATTCGTCCATCTGATGCAAACGAAACTGCAAACGCTTGGGCTTATGCTTTACAACAAACTGAAGGTCCGGTTGCTTTAATTCTTAGCCGTCAAAACTTACCGATTTATGAAGAAACAAAAGGAAACATTGCAGACCTTTCAAAAGGTGCTTATGTGTTCACTCAAACAAATGAAAATCCAGATGCAATCTTAATCGCTACCGGTTCAGAAGTATCTTTAGCGATGGCTGCTAAATCAGAGCTTGAAAAAGAAAACGTATCTGTTCGTGTAGTTGCGATGCCAAGTTGGGAATTATTTGATAAACAATCAAATGAATACAAAGAAAGTGTTCTACCAGCTAATGTGACAAACCGTGTATCTCTTGAAATGGGTATTTCACTTGGATGGGAAAAATTTGTTGGACCAAAAGGTAAAGTTCTTTCAATCGATACTTTCGGAGCTTCAGGAACTGGCGCTGCAGTAATGGAGTTATTCGGATTCACAACTCAAAATGTTATTAAAATCACTAAAGACGTATTAAACGCTTAATCTATAGATAAGTAAGTATTTCTTAATTGATGATCTAGACTTAGCTAATGAATAAGGTGTTTCCTATTCATTAGCTAAAGATCTTTTATATATAGAAACAATAGTCTTGAGGAGGAAATTTTCATGCAAGTTGGATTAATCGGTTTAGGAAAAATGGGATTAAACTTAGGTCAAAACCTAATTGACAATAAGCACCAAGTAGTAGCATTTGATTTAAATACAAATGCTGTGAAAGAAATGGAACAATATGGTGCTAAAGGTACTTCAAGCTTAAAAGAGCTTGTTGAGTCATTAGAATCTCCAAGAGTACTTTGGATTATGGTTCCTCACGCTGTTGTTGATTCAGTTATCGGCGAAATTGCTCCTTTATTAGAAAAAGGTGACATCGTAGTTGAAGCTGGAAACTCTCATTACAAAGAATCTATCCGTAGATACAATGAGTTAAAAGAATTTGGCATCAGATTTATGGATGCTGGTACATCTGGAGGAATGGAAGGTGCACGTAATGGTGCATGCTATATGGTAGGCGGTGACGCTGACGCTTGGGAAATCGTTGAGCCTATTTTCCATGACACTTCAGTTGAAAATGGTTTCCTATACGCTGGTGAAATTGGTAGCGGACATTTCTTAAAAATGGTTCACAACGGTATTGAGTATGCAATGATGGCTGCAATCGGTGAAGGATTCGAAGTATTAGAAAAAAGCGAATTCAACTACGACTATGAAAAAGTAGCGAAAGTTTGGAATCACGGTTCTGTTATTCGTTCATGGTTAATGGAATTAACTCAAAATGCATTCTCAAAAGACGCTAAACTTGATGAAATCAAAGGTATCATGCATTCATCTGGTGAAGGAAAATGGACTGTTGAAACTGCTTTAGATCTACAAACAGCTACTCCAGTTATCGCAATGTCATTATTAATGCGTTACCGTTCATTAGAGAACGATACTTTCAATGGTAAAGTTGTCGCAGCTCTTCGTAACGAGTTCGGTGGTCACGCTGTAGAAAAGAAATAAAACAAATACAAATACAAAATCGATAATACATCAATGGAGGTAATTTTTCATGAAATTTTTTATTGATACTGCAAATTTAGAAGATATTAAAAAAGCTTATAAAATCGGAGTTTTATCTGGTGTTACAACGAACCCATCTTTAGTTGCTAAAGAAGGCGTAAAATTCGAAGACCGTATTGCTGAAATTTGCCAAGCAGTACCTGAAGTTGAGTCAGTTTCTGCAGAAGTATCTCCTGATGCTGT
Source organism: Gottfriedia endophytica (assembly GCF_017814275.1). Lineage (GTDB taxonomy): Bacteria > Bacillota > Bacilli > Bacillales > Bacillaceae_G > Gottfriedia > Gottfriedia endophytica. Next base: position 107,890 of record NZ_JAGIYQ010000006.1, on the reverse strand, counting down.
AACTGCTGAAGAAATGATCGCTGAAGCAGAAGAATTAATCAAAATCAACGGTGGAGACGATAAAGTTACAATTAAACTTCCTATGACTTTAGCTGGTCTAGAAACTTGTCGTTACCTTACTAAAAAAGGTGTAAAAACAAACGTAACACTTATTTTCACTGTTAACCAAGCTCTATTAGCTGCTCGCGCAGGTGCAACATACGTTTCTCCATTCTTAGGTCGTTTAGATGACATTTCTGAAGATGGCGTATTATTAGTAGAAAAAATTGCAGAATTATTCTTAATCCACAACTTAGATGCACAAATTATTGCAGCTTCTGTTCGTCACCCTGACCACGTAACTCGCGTTGCTATGGCTGGTGCTCACATTGCTACAATTCCATTCAGTGTTATTGAGCAACTTTCAAAACACCCATTAACTGATCAAGGAATTGAAAAATTCGCTGCAGACTGGGCAAAAGCTCCTAAAAACTAATTGAATTAAATTAGAGTGTTTACACTCTTAAAAAGAGCGTTAGACTCCTGAATGTAGGATGTCTAACGCTCTTTTTTGATTAGGCTGTTTTCGTATACATTGTTGCTATTTTAGTATGTGTAAGTTGATTTCCACTCCAGGATGCTCGCTTTCCTAGGGGCGTGAGCTGAGCCTCCTCGTCGCATACGCTCCTGTGGGGTCTCAGCCTTCCCGCATCTCCCACAGGAGTCGAGCACCCTTCCGTTCCAATCAACTTCTGACTTTTAAATGACAAATCCTAAAAGAGCTTTTGATTATAAAACTACATTAAACGTTTCAATTTAGTATGTACTGTATTGTAATTGTATTGAATGCTTAAAAACAGAATCCCACTATTTACTTCGAGTGGGATTCATTTTTAGGGACTTAATCTTTTATCCAGCTTTCTGCCCACTGGCTAATTGGTCCAAGTATTCTTCCAAGTTCTGTCCCTTTTTTTGTTAATAAATATTCAGTTCGAACTGGACGTTCAGGGATAACATGACGCACAACTATTCCATGGTCTTCAAGTTCTTTCATTCTCTCTGTGAGCATACGTTTACTTAAATCTGAAATGGTAGCATGAATTTCACTAAAACGTTTAGGTCCGCTCATTAGGACATAAATAATTAAACCTGTCCATCTTTTGCCAATCAGTTCGAAACTATTTATTACTTTAGGACCTAAATTTGGCTGATCATCCATTTGTTCAAAACTCCTTTATACAAAACGGTACGAACTATTTCATATGTATTTTATAAATGCTTTAAATTAAATAACAAAAATAATTTCCTCTTTTAAGTAAATTAAATACTATGAATAAACATGGAATTTAATAGAGAAAAAAACTAAAAAATACTGGGGAATCATATCTGATCATATTTATATAAGAGTGGTTAAATATTAATTAATTTTTAAATTAGATACATTTTCGATAAACAAAAAGTAACTTATATATTAATTGTAACTTTGAATTTCTCATTTGTTATATCAAATATTACAAAGCCTATAAACTAATAATACACCAATATTTCTCTATATGGAAATAAAATGTATGCGCTTTAAAGATGATAAATTAGCCAAAAAATTCTTTTCTAATATTTTTTAAAGGTATAAGGGGGAAATAAGGGAGGTACATTCTAAAATTAAATAAAAAAAGTTACATAAAGTAACAAAGTAAGTATGTCTTAAAGTAGAAATATCTATTGAAGTTTAAAGATACTTCTAAATGTACACATATAAAATAAATGAAGGATATTGTATTCGCATGGAGAAAGTAAATAGTTTGGAATGCAATAGATAATCGTACAGGTACAATGAATAAATTCCGTTTTCTTTAATTTTCAGTCGGGAGGTAATGGATATGAGAAAGGTTGAAGTGACAAAGTATAACGAGGAATGGATTTCGTTATTTAAAGAAGAAGTACATAAATTAAGTAAGGTCTTTGGTGATGAACTAATTGATGTTCATCACATTGGTAGTACTTCAATAAAAGGAATGAAAGCAAAACCAATTATTGATATTTTACCTGTTGTGAAAGACATTAAGAGAATTGATGGGTATGATAACGCCATGGTATCGATTGGATATGAACCAAAAGGAGAAAATGGGATTCCTAAACGAAGATATTTTCAAAAAGGCGGCGATCAAAGAACCCATCACGTACATATTTATGAGCAGGGGAATTCTGAAATTGAAAGACATCTTGCATTTCGTGACTATTTGAGAACGCATCCAGAAGATGTAATTAAATATGGGAATATAAAAGAAAAACTGTCTAAACAGTTTCCTTATGATATTGAATCGTACATTGAGGGAAAAGAAAAAATAGTCATAAAGATTGAGCGAAAAGCATTAGCTTGGTACCGAAGTTGAATAAATTAATAAGCTCAATTTTTTTAAACTTACCCTGTAGAGGGTAAGTTAGCACCCTCTATAGAATAAACAATTACTAAATTGAAATCTCTCCATTGATTTCCATAGCAAACCGTTCCACAAATTTATTATGAAAATCAGCTTTATTGTCGAAAATTTCCTTTGAAAGATCAAAGTTTAATGAGTCTCTTGTTTTTTTATAATAATCTTTAAACCATGTACTATTCCATGTCTCCAATGCCTCAAACACATTTTCCTCGTGGTGAGCACTGTAAAAAAACTTTAACCAAATTTCTCCGCTACCAAAGTGGTCAAGAACATCAGCATCTTGAACGATTTTTAGGTAATATGGAAGGTTATCATTTCCTCTTTGATTATGTAGTCTAACGATTTCGGAAATCATTTGAATTTCTTCGATAGAACAGTAATCTTTTAAAATCTCTTTCACTAATATTGAGCCACTTTCATTATGGGGTTCAATCCCTTTTGTAACATCATGAAATAAGGAACCAACGTAAATAATGTCATCGAATGAATCATCTGAAGGGTGGATGCTCTTTCGTAAATTAATTGCCAATTTAGCAACTCTTTGACAGTGGTAAAATATATAACCTTTTTCCCTTTCAAGATGTGCTTTTCTTTTAGCCATTTTTTTAAAAGCAATTTTTGTGATTTTTTCAATATCCATCCAAAATCTCCTCTCTATGACGGAAATTATTTTTTATTTTCTGACTATTTAGTAAAATGATATCAGAGTTTAAGAATGTTATCTAGAAACTTGAAGTATTAAGGTGAAGAGTTACCTTAGAATTTAGAAAGGGAGTGTATCATGAGGTATTTAAATCTTAAATTGAATTATAGTAAATTCATGATGACACACCTATCTCCATATTCCTCAGACTTAAATATGCTGACCTACTTGAACAATCATCATATTAGGGCATATGAATTGAATAAAAATCAGTATTTGTAACAGGAAATAGGGAATAGTTAGTTAAAAAAAATAAGATGAGACCGTTATGCTGAACACATAACGGTCTTTTTTGTGGTTCGAACTAATATTGCGGAAGTATAACGGGGAATGGCCCATATAATGTGGAAAACGGCCCATATAAACCGGAAAATGGACCATAAATAACCGAAAATGGCCCATAAAAAGTCAGAAATGGACCATATATAAAGAAAAATGGACCATAAATAACAGAGTTGGCCGAATAAAAGTGAAAAGTGGTCGAATTAATGCTGAGAATGGCCGAATAAAAGAAAAAATGGCTGAATTAATACGAAAAATGGTTGAATAAATGAAAAAACGGCTGAATTAATACGAAAAACGGTTGAATTAACCCAGAAAACGGTCGAATTACGACAAACGTGAATTGTAAAAATTTAGCTTTTCCATTTTAAAATGAATGTTTAAATCTATATCACAAATAATAAGAAATGATTATTGTGCTTTAGATGAGATTACATACGGCATTCCTTTTTATCTGATTAAGCCCTGTATTTAGATGCGTTTTATATAAAAGGGAACAGTGAAGAATTCTAAAAATGGAGGGAAGTACAATGGATTCAATGACGTTTGTCTTATTTGGAGCGACGGGGGATTTAGCAAAACGAAAAATTTTCCCGGCTTTATATAATTTGTACTTAGATCACAAATTACCGGAATCATTTTCTGTCATTGCGTTAGGTCGAAAACCATATTCAAATGACGAATTTCAAACGCATGTTGAAGAAGCATTAAAAACTTTTTCAAGACGTTTTATAGATGATCATGTTCAAGTAGCTGATTTTATCAAAACGATTCGCTATCATATTTTAGATGCAACTAATGTTGAAGGATATCAAGGTTTACTTGAACTGGTTCAACAAAGAGAAAAGGAATTCAATCTTCCTGAAAATCGTCTATTTTATTTATCAGTAGGACCAGAATTTTTTGATGTGATTACGTTAAATATTAAAGAAAGTGGCTTAGCGAATACGAAAGGTTGGAAGCGTCTAATTATTGAAAAGCCATTTGGTCATGATTTACAATCGGCACAAGATTTAAATGAAAAATTAAGTAAAGCTTTTGATGAGAATGAAGTGTATCGAATTGATCATTATCTCGGAAAGCCAATGGTTCAAAATATAGAAGCATTAGAGTTTGCCAATCCTATTCTACAAACATTATGGAACAATGAATACATTGCCAATGTACAAATTACAGCTAGTGAAACTGTAGGGGTAGAAGAAAGAGCAAGATACTATGACACTTCTGGTGCTATTCGAGATATGGTTCAAAATCATATGCTGCAAATGCTAATGGTGACTGCGATGCACTTACCAAAACGAATCAGTGCAAAGGACATTCGTTATGAGAAAAGAAAAATTATGGAATCTCTTCGACTTTTAGAAAAAGGTGAAGTAGGTTTACAAGTAATCCGTGGTCAATATGCTGCAGGTGAAATTAAAGGGGAAGCAGTGATTGGCTATAAAGAAGAGCCGGGTATTGAAGAAACTTCAACGAATGATACATTTGTTGCTGCTCGTTTATGGATTGATGATAGTTTTTGGAGTGGCGTACCATTTTATATCCGTACTGGAAAAAGAATGAAAGAAAAGTCTACACGAATCATTATTGAATTTAAAAATCCGTTAAAGGATTTATTTTTAAATCAAAATCACAATGAAGAAACTGCTCCGAATTTATTTATTATTGAGATTGGCCCAAATACCGGGGTTTCCTTGCAATTAAATAGTAAGAACCTGGTAAATGAAGGGAAAGTTGAGCCTGTACGTGTAGAATTTTCAGCTGACCAAAAGGAAGTACCAGAAGCATACGAGCTGTTAATTTTCGATGCTTTACGAGGTGATTCTACTTACTTTGCTCATTGGAGAGAAGTTGAACTATCTTGGAGATGGGTACAACCTCTTTTAGAGGCATTTGAGGAGAATAGTATCCCTCTTCATTCCTATCCTTCAGGTTCAATGGGACCAGATGCTTCACATCAATTATTAGAGGAGGATGGATTTGTTTGGTGGGATTGAATCAGTTCAGGGCTTACAAACAATAAACTTTATAGGAGGAAATGAACATGAAAATAGGATTAATCGGTTTAGGAAAAATGGGATTAAACTTAGGTCAAAACTTAATCGATCACAAGCATGAAGTTGTGGCCTTCGATTTGAACACGAATGCCGTTGAAGAAATGAAACAATTTGGTGCACAAGGTGTCTCAAGTTTAAAGGAACTTGTACAAACATTAGAGACACCAAGAATTCTTTGGATAATGGTTCCACATGGTGTTGTTGATTCTGTTATAAATGAGGTTAAGCCATTATTAACAAATGGAGATATCGTGATTGAAGCTGGAAACTCTCACTATAAAGAATCTCTACGTCGCTATAATGATTTAAAAACAGCCGGAGTACATTTTATGGATGCTGGAACATCAGGTGGAATGGAAGGAGCTCGCCACGGTGCATGTTACATGGTTGGTGGAGATGCTGAAGCCTGGAGCATTGTTGAACCTATTTTCCGAGATACAGCAGTTGAAAATGGCTATTTATATGCTGGCGGAGCAGGTAGTGGTCACTTCTTAAAGATGGTTCATAATGGAATTGAGTATGGAATGATGGCTGCCATTGGAGAAGGATTCGAAGTATTAGAGAAAAGTGAATTTGACTATGATTACGAAAAAGTAGCAAAAGTATGGAATAATGGTTCAGTTATTCGTTCATGGCTAATGGATTTAACAGAACGAGCATTTTCGAAGGACGCAAAACTGGATGAAATTAAAGGAATCATGCATTCTTCAGGTGAAGGAAAATGGACAGTTGAAACAGCATTAGACTTACAAACAGCTACTCCTGTTATCGCGCTGTCACTGTTAATGCGCTATCGTTCGTTAGAAAATGATACATTTACAGGTAAAGTAGTAGCAGCATTACGTAATGAATTTGGTGGACATGCTGTTGAAAAGAAATAAATAAAAAGCCCTGTTTAATTAGAACAGGGCTTTTTATTCTTTGAATAACTTTTGAAATAAGAATTGGTTGTTAAAAAAACTAGATTAAAATAATATGAAATACACCTTTTGATGTTATAATAAAAACGAAACCAAAAGGTGTTATAATTTTATTTCTTTAGGAGGCAACAAAAGTGGATAAACAGGGTCAAGAAATGTTTTTAAATTTTATTTTACAAAGAGTTCAAGAGGGCAAGGAGAACGAAGCAAAAGAAATTCTTATTGAAAACTTCAAGAAGCAAAATGAAGGCACTTTTTCACAAGATGATATTCAAGAGTTCGTCCCTAAGATGATTAGCTTAATAAAACCAGATAAATTAGATGAAATAATAGCAGTTGTGAAACAATTTTCTGGAAGTTTCGGCATTAAATAAGTTATAGGAGAACCGAGATTGTGTTGTTTAACACGATTGGTTCTCTTTTTTTTTCTTCATGATGTTTGTACACTCGGCCTATCCATTGTTTCATATCATTCTTTCTAAAAAGTTCACATTTAGTATGAAATTTAAATTCATTATACAAGTAAAATTAGTATGCAACAGCTAAACGAGTCTTCTTCACATTTATTCAGTAAATGTAATTATTAGTAAATTACTTCACAATATAAGATAATAGGATTGTACTTTTTAACACGTAGTTTGTTAAGTCATTGTCTATGTTAGTGTTAAGGGGTATAAGAGGATTACTGATGTGAAACATTATTACTATATAATAAATAGTTGAGATCATTTCGCTAAGAAAGTATATCTAAGCAGCCAGATTAGGGGGAGAATATGATGAAAAAATATAGAGGATTTTTAATTGACTTAGACGGAACTGTCTATCGTGGTACTGAAATAATTGAAGAAGCCGTTACTTTTGTAAAGGAATTAGAAAGAAGAAATTTACCATATTTATTTGTAACGAATAATTCTACAAAACATCCAGCGAAAGTAGCTGAGACGTTAGTTGAAATGGGTGTTCCTGCAACTGCTGATCACGTTTTTACAACAAGTATGGCTACAGCAAATTTTATTTATGATGAGAAAGCCGATGCTAAAGTTTATGTGATTGGTGAAGAGGGAATTCGTCATTCCTTAAATGAAAAAGGATTCGAAATCGTAGAGCAAAATGCGGACTACGTTGTAATCGGTTTAGACAGATCCATTACATATGAAAAGCTTGTAGGTGCAACATTAAATGTTCATAACGGAGCAAGATTCATTGCGACAAACGGTGATGCAGCGCTCGTTACGGAAAGAGGATTTCTTCCTGGAAACGGCTCTCTTGTTTCAGTCGTGACTGTCGCTACGGGTGTTCAACCAGTCTTTATCGGAAAACCAGAGTCAATTATTATGGAACAAGCAATAGAAGTATTAGGAACATCTAAAGAAGAAACACTGATGATTGGTGACAACTATCACACTGATATTTTAGCTGGAATCAATGCTGGTATTGATTCATTACTAGTTCATACTGGTGTTACAATGAAAGAACATTTAAAAGACATAGAAGTCCAACCAACGTATGCACTCTCTTCACTAGCAGAGTGGGTTTTTGACGAGGAGTAAAAAGTAGAAGTACTTGGATAAAAAAGAAAGTGTGTCCTGAAATATTTTTGGACATGCTTTTTTTGTGTGTGGATAGTAATTTATCAGTACAAATACGCTCTAAAGTTTGCAACCAGAATAGATTTCGTGGACATAGTAATAATACAAAGATTGTAAAACTGCCGATTTTACGAATCTTTCTTTTCGTTTTAATTAAATTTTAAAAAAATAGTGATATTTTATTTTTAAGTGAAGCTTAGTCTTCTTTTAACAGGAGGAAGATATGAAAATATTAGTTGTAGAAGATGAAATAGGAATTTTAGAAGGAATTGTCAGCATTTTAAAAGAGGAACAGTATGATGTTGATACTGCCCAAAATGGTTATGATGGAGTAGAATTAGCTAATCAAAATATATATGATGCAATCATTTTAGATATTATGCTGCCTGAAGTTGATGGTTTTACGATTCTAAAAACAGTAAGAGAAAATGGGATAAAAACACCGATTATTCTTTTGACTGCTAAAGATCGAGTAGAGGATCGGGTAAAAGGGTTAGATTTAGGGGCGGAAGATTATTTGATAAAACCTTTTGCGTCACCAGAATTATTGGCAAGAATTCGTGTCCTGATTCGTGGGAAGGGAGAAAGAAACGAGAATGTTCTTTCATACGGACCAATCAAAGTAAATGAAAGTGACCATGACGGCTATATTAATGAGGACAAATTAAATTTAACATTGAAAGAATATTTGTTATTAGAATTTTTTATTCGTAATAATGAACAAATCTTATTAAGAGATCAAATATTTAATCGAATATGGGGATTTAGTTCAGAATCTGGATTAAATGTTGTAGATGTATATGTTCATCATCTTCGAAAAAAATTGGCAAATTACGAATGTGATTATTTTATTAAAACAATTCGTGGAATAGGCTTCATGCTAAAAGGAGATGAGCAGGATGTTTCGAAAAACTAAAATCAGACTCGTTTCCTTATATACGCTTGTCTTCTTTTTTATATTAACTTTTTTAGGAGTATTCTTATATTTCTATATGTACCGTATTACATATAAAAATATTGATGATAGGCTTTCTACAGAGGCTGTTGAACATAAGCAAGGTGTTGAATCTACTTTAGAAAACAAGCGAGAATCAGAAAGAAAAATCATTTATTTATTTTGGGACAAAAATGGAAACTTCATAAGTAGTTATCCTCAAAAGGAATTCTATAAAAAAGAAATTGCGTTTCTGTCTCCTAAAGAACAGGATGTAAGACTACGTACACAAGCTATTCAGACCCATACTTATCGAATTTTAACGGTAAAATCAAATGAAGTAACGATCGGTAAGACACATAACACGAGAGTTAAGACAATTGAATTAGTTTATAATATTGATCCTGAAGTAGCTATGTTAAATAATTTACTTGTCATCATTTGCGTTGGTATTGGAGTTAGCTTAATTTTGTCTTATTTAGTTGGTCTTTTTTTAGCAAGTAGGGTACTTGTTTCCATTCAGAGATCATGGGAAAAACAGTCTCAATTCGCCGCTGATGCTTCACATGAGCTTCGAACGCCTTTATCAGTCATTCGAACCCACTTAGAACTGCTATTCAGGCATCCTTCAAATACGATTGAACAAGAAAGTTTATCGATTTACAAAAGTTTGTCTGAAGTTGACCGAATGACAAAACTAGTAGAAGATTTGCTTACGTTAGCTAGAACAGATTCAAATGATCAATTAATTAATCCATCTACATTTTTCTTAGATGAACTTCTTACTCTTATTGTCCAACAATTTGAACCCATTGCAGAAACAAAAGACATTTTGTTATCAGGAAAAATTGAAGGCAACATAATGTACTTTGGTGATAAAGAACGTCTTCATCAACTATTTGTCATCCTTTTAGACAATGCTCTAAAATTTACACCATTAGAAGGGAAAGTCACTCTTTTTTGTCGTAAAGAAGGGAATTCTATAAAGTTATCAATTGAGGATACAGGGGTTGGAATTCCATCAAAAGATTTACCAAGAGTTTTTGACCGCTTTTATAGAAGTGATAAAAATAGAGAAAGAAAAACTGGAGGAACAGGACTCGGATTATCCATTGCGAAGTGGATTGTAGAAGTACACGAAGGAACAATTAAAATAGAAAGTAAGGAAAATGAAGGAACGAAAGTATTAATAAAACTTCCGATTAAGGATCACTTTTAATGAACCCACCGTTTGAATGGTGGGTTTTATTTATATCTCAATTAAAATAAAATCCATTTTAAAAAAAATTTAAAAGTAAGCTGGTTTAATATAGTTAAGACATTTTATATGTAAAAAAAAAGCGAAATCCTACTAGGAGGAATTTAAATGGCAAAGATGAACAAAAAAATGATTACGTTATGTTCAGCAGCAGTAGGAGCTGTGTACATGTCAGGATATTTTGTTACTCAATCAAGTGCATCAACTATAGATCAAACGGCAGCTCAAGTTCCAACTGGGCCAAATGATAATCAAAGTCAAATAAAAATAGATCCACAGTCAAAAGGATCAAACGTGGCATCGAAAGACAGTGGTGATCAAGGAAAAATCACTATTCAACAATCGAATAAAAGTCAACATCATGTGGTTATTCACAAGAGTCATCATTCATCTCAAGTCAAACAACATACTTCAAGTATTTATAAAGATGGAACCTACTATGGTGTAGGGATGAACCGAATTGGATCTGTTCAAGTAGCTGTAACTATCAAAAATGATCGTATTACAAATGTTGAAATTGTAAACTGTCATACACGTTATTCAGAATCGTATATTATCCATTTGCCAAGTCAGGTAATTGCACGTCAAAGTGCAAATGTAGATGTTGTATCTGGTGCAACAAAAAGTACAGAAGATTTCCAAAATGCAGTAGAGCAAGCCCTTCAAAAAGCAAGAAACTAATCAGCGGATTTTAAGAAAAGGGGGTATTAAAATGTTAACTGAGAACAAAAAAGTAAGTTACACGAAATCCAGCCTTTTCATGGATACGGTTGTTAGTCTTAAAGTAATTACAACAAAATCATCTAATGAAGTAAATAATTGTATGAATATGGCTTTTCAGGCATTCCGAACAGTAGAGGATGTTTGTAGTCGATTCAAGAAAGTGAAGTTATGCAACTATTGAATCATGCTAGGGTACCTGTTGTAGTAAGTGACATTTTATTTGAAACAATACGATTTGCATATGAAGTTGCAAAATTGACAAAAGGTGTATTTGATCCCACTGTTGGATTCACGCTTGAATCTTACGGATTTAATCGTCATTACTTAACAAGAAACAAGATTGAGTCAAACCTAGATCTTACTACTCCTGTTTCCTATAAAGACATTGTTTTAAACAATGAATATAAAACTGTTCTATTAAAAAAGCCTTTAATTATCGATCTTGGTGCTGTAGCAAAAGGATTTGCAATTGATTTGGCTGCGAAAGCATTAAGTCAGTTTGAGGGATATTTAGTAGATGCAGGTGAAGATATTTACGCAGGGGGATTGAATGAAGATGATGAATTGTGGAATATCGGGATTCGCAATCCTCTAAATACAGATCATATAATTCACACATTAAAGGTTTCGAATATGGCTGTGTGTACGTCTGGAAATTATGAAAGAGTAAGTCCGAAAGATGAAAATAAGCAACATTTGATCAATCCTTATACAGGAAAAACAGCAAAAGATTCTATTAGTAGTACTGTTTTAGCTCCATTTGCTATGATGGCAGATGCTTTTTCCACGGTAGCATTTATCCTTGGGAAGGAAGATGGAATAAAGTTGCTTGAAGATCATGGCATAAATGGAATTATCATTACACCGTCCCTTTCATCCTATACGACCAAGGAAATGGAGGATTATCACTATGATGAAAACAAATAAAAGAGGTGGCTCGACCTTTCAAATGGAAAATAATATTTTATCAACACCTAAAGGTAGCGTTACTGTTGGAGAAAGTGAGATTCGAAGCAATCGTCATCAAACGAAACAAAAAGGAATTAAGCTGAAGAAGCCTAAAAGCATTCTCATTGCAATCCTATTGATTATTATGGGAATTACTGCAATTGGTTCAGGTGGGAAAGAAGGAATATTAAACACCAGCGTTGCTGTGTTAGCAGCGGTAATCGTTGATTTAATTTTAGCGGTTATTCTAAAGCATAAAATAAAAGTTCCTGACGGAGCAATTCTGACAGGATTAATTATTGGACTAGTTTTAAGTTCGTCTATTCCGTTTTACCAAACAGCTATAACAGCAACTGTTGCTATATTATCAAAGCATTTCTTGAAAATTAAAAAGAAGCCTATTTTTAATCCTGCTGCTTTTGGGTTATATTTCGCAATTTTAATTTTTTCAAGCGGTCAAAGTTGGTGGGGAGGATTTTCACTACTACCATCTTGGTGTATTGTCTTACTTTTAATAAGTGGTTATCTAATCACTGAAAAGGTTAATAAATTCCCTCAAGTATTTGCATTTTTAGGGACCTATTTTTTAATCTATCTAATTTTAGCTCTTACACCGTATAACAATACCGTTGATGCGTTAGACGCTCTTCGAAATCCGTACATTAACTCAGTATTATTTTTAGCATTTTTTATGCTTACAGATCCACCTACTTCTCCTGCAAAGTATAAGGACCAAGTATGGTTTGGAATCATTGTAGCGGTTGTTAGTATAATTGACTTCGCTCTTTTCCAAGGATTAGCTTATTTACTAGTTGGCCTACTTTTCGGAAATGCATGGAAAGCATGGCAAAGTAATTGGAAAGCAAAAGGGAGTAGGAATTAGGAAAATAGTTTTTGAGTATATTGCCAGTAAAGTAAATTTAGGACACCGTTCGAAGATGAACGGTGTTTTTTGTGGTTTTTCTGTTTTCCTAAATCCTATTTTCTTCCAACTATAATTCGTACAGGAGGGAACATATTGAAATATGGACCTTCTATATGTACCTCTGAAACGCCTGCTTTTTGAAATACTTTATAGTATAGGGTAGTAGATTTTATATCTTGAATGACAAAACGTCCATTTGGCTTCAATACTCTTACAATTTCTCTAATTGCTTTAATTCTTTCTCTTTCTGTAGGAATATTGTGTAAAGCCATACTGGAAAAAACAACATCAAAAGAAGTAGCTAAAAATGGCAATTGTCTAGCATCGCCTTCAACAAATTCTACTTTATTAAACACATTTTCAATTTTAGCGTTTTCTTCTGCTGCATCCTTTGTATTCCCTGTAAGATCTTCACTTTCCCATATATCTAACCCAATTGCTTTTCCACTTGTTAACTGTTTTGCTGCCTCGATTAAAATTAAGCCTCGACCACAACCGATATCTAATATTTGCTCATCCCCATTTAACTGTCCAAGGGAAACCACAATTTTTCGTTGTTTTAATTTTGATATTTTACTTGTGTAAAGCATCAGAACTGATTTTAAAAGTAATATAATTCCACTTATCCCTAAAAAAATTGCAAACATTCCAAATGAAAATTGCATGTAGATAATTAAGGATAAAAAAATGATAACAATGCTAGCAAAAACAAGATTTTTTATGATATATAAGGCATCTATTCCATAATTTACTTTTTTCATGATATGCCTCCTAATTTATTTAAATGTTGAATCGAAATTTCAATTTCTACTAGTGAATAGTCTTATTCTTACACGAGATATCCTTCTAAATACAAATTTTGATTTTATTTCCTAATTATTTATAGGATGGCTCTGTTAACCTACATTGTTGATATTGACTAATGGACAGTTGAATAAGAAAAGGACTATTTAACTGTTACATTGAATAAATAAAAGAGAATTATACATTTTTTGTAATAAAAAATGATATTTGCTCTAATTAGAAAATCTATATTTTGTTTAAATATAAGTGGGAGGGATCGTTTGAAAAAGCAATTTGTAATTTATTTCTTTTTGGGAGCTGGTTTGTTACTTTTTTTATTATTATTTATCCATTCAGAAAAGGAAAAAAGGGCTTATGAAAGCTATCTTTCTGTTGTCTTAGTTAATAAAATCGTTGGTATTTCACAATCTGCATTATATAACCTGGGAATTCTTCAAGATGTAATAAAAACTGGAAAGTTAACTAAAGTGCAAGCAGGAGAACTTGAGAATGGTTTTAACGATATAGCAATGGATACACAGGATTTAAGAGGAATGGGTGAAGAGACTGATTTATTAAGAGATTATGATGGTAATGATGTAATTCAGATAAATTCAAACTATTCCTTTTTTTTATATAGAATAAGCATAGATCACGATGAAATAAAATTAACAGAAGAACAAATTGAGAACTTAAAGAAGATGGAAAAATTGATGCAAGAATATCATAAAGTTGTTAAAGACACATTCGAAATTACAGGAAAAGTTGGAGAAAAAGGTGTTTCATCTGAATTCTGGGAATTGTATCGTGAAAAAGGAATAACTGACGATTACTGGATTAAATTGCTCAAAGGTTATGCCAGGGTTACTGATAGAAGTTATAGTGTGATATTACAGTAACAATATATTAAAAATTATTAAACTAACACATGCATATAGTTAAGAACATGAAGGTCTGCCTATGCAGATCTTTTTATTATGCTAAAGGGCAGGATCGGTGAATAAGAAAAGGGATATTCAATTAAGTATTGAATATTGATTTTGTATGCAAGAAAACAAAACAATATAAATTAACAAAGTCTAAAATTAAACAGACTGTCCCAATTTATATAGTAGGTATGTCATTTTATTGTAAGGGGGATCTGATGAGAAGATCAAATATGCATTTATTAATGTTTATAATATTGCTTTTACTATTAGTAGGTTGTCGCTCTATACCTATAGGTGGTCATGCAATCATAGATTGGGTTGATTTTATTAAATGGGATGGAAAAATGTACTATGGTATACATTCGGGAGTAGTATCTGATGGAAATTTCATTGGAAAGAAACTAGGAAAAGTAAAGTTTCAAGTAGCAGATAACGTCACTAATTCACGCTACAAAATAAAAGATGGAGATGCTGCGTTCCACGAGAAGGGGACAGAAATTTATAGGATCAAAGGAAATCCTGATCTACTAGCAGTAAAGGATACTCGTTCAATAAACGGTTATCGAATTTATTACGAAAGAGATAAATATGAATATCAATGGAATTTTAAGAATGTACCTATTGAAAAAGTGAATGCGATTGAAATCTATCAAGGCTATGTACCAAATACGAAAAAGATTACAAGGATTAATGACAAAGAAAAAGTGAATCGTTTCCTCAAAATCTTGAAGAACAGTGAAGAAAAACCCGACTTCCAACCCGATACAACAAAAGGTGACCCTACTGATTATGAAATGGTTTTATATACAGACGAACCAATTGCTTATAAGTATAACATGCAGTTTGACGGGACAACTTATTTCTGGTATCCGTGGGAACCATCTATTTTGTCGGAAGAAATTGGAGCATTTATTCCAAACTAATATTCCTTATCTAACTAGAGGCATGCGTAATTTGTAATCATCAAGGACTGTTAAAACAGTCTTTTTATAATGCAAAACGGACAATATAGTCATAATGAACGAAACGGCTCCGTTTTGCTTATCGTAGGTTGCACTTGGCAATAATGGGAGTGATAAAAAACCTACCCAAACCAAATGTAGAGCTACAAACAAAAGGAACCGTGTATTATGAAGTATAGTCAAAAATTTGTTGGTTTAAACGTTTCAAAAATAACCATTTTGGATATGGTAATTCAGTAAGGAAATTTTTATTAGAAGTAAAGACATTAAAAAGGATGAATCCGATCGAATACCGGATCCATCCTTTATTTGCTTGATTTTTTCAGGGATATTTTATTAAACTGTCCATTTTATATATACTTTCTACGATACTCTTTCCCAAACTGTTCTAGCAGAATTAGTTGGCGAAACACTTTCTACTTTCACAATGAAAGGATTGATTTATATTATTGATCAAACAGATTTTGAACAAAGAATTAGAAAAGCTCCACACGCCCTATCTTTTACTATATTAAAATGATAATATATACACCTAGTTATATTAAATTCATCTTTTTATTTCCTTTCATAAAAAGGCTTTGAAAAGATGTAGACATAAAAAAATTATTATTGTTCGAAGGGGATATAGTTATGGCAAACATTGGTTTTCGTGTGTATGAAAATGTTAATCGACCAGAGAAAGAGTTGATTGAAGGGTTTAAAGGGATTCAAACAGCAAATATTGGAGATTGTATGAACCGAATGGGCGCAATTAACGGCTCAATTCGTCAAATGAATGAGAAAAACATACTTGGACCTGCTTATACAGTGAAAGTACCAAGCGGAGATAATTTAATGATCTTCCTAGCTGTTGAAAAAGCGCAGCCAGGTGATGTCCTTGTGATTGATGGAGAAGGTTGTATGGACCGTGCACTAGTCGGGGAAATTTTAGCGAAATTCGCCGAATCAAAAAAATTAGGTGGGTTCTTAGTTGATGGGTGCATTAGGGATTCTGAAATATTAACGGAAATGGATCTTCCTATATTCGCAAAAGGAACGAACCCAAATGGTCCATACCGAAATGGTCCAGGTGAAATCAACGTCCCTGTTAGTATTGGCGGGAAAGTTATTCATCCTGGTGATATCATCATTGGAGATGGTGATGGTGTAATCGTTGTGAAACAAGAAGAAGCGAAAGAATTACAAAGAAAAGCACATGAAATCGAACAAAAAGAAGTAGCTATCTTTGAAAATATAGCGAATGGAAAAGGGCTTGACCTAACTTGGATGTATGAGAAACTAAAACAAGAAAAATGTGAGTTCATCAAATAATAAACGTCCAAAAAAAGACTCGATAAGAGTCTTTTTTATTTTAAATTTTTCATTTCGTCTTTTACCACCTTATAAGAAGTAACCCCAAAACTATCTTTTCAATCTCGAACTATGTAGTAAATAAAAAAAAGAAGAGGTACTATGTCCTCGTATTGAACAAAGTATCATCTTCTAATTGTAGTATATTTAACAGTACGTGTTCTAATTTACAAATAAATTAATCCTTATTTTGAACCAACAGTGAATCGTTCGTTTAAGTGTTTTGGATTTTCAATTTCATCTACTAAAGCAATTGCATAGTCCGGGTAGCTAATATAGCTTTTACCTTCTGAATTAGCAAGTAAATGGTCTTTACCAGTTTGATAAGCTCCAGTTCTTGAACCTTGTGGGTCAAAAAATGCAGAAGGGCTGATATAAGTCCAGTTTACTGAAGTAGAATTTTGCAGTTCTTTTAAATTTTCACCCATGTTTTTTGCTGTTGCAAAGTATAACTCTGGGAATTCTGGTGTATCGAATAATTGTACTACTTTTGCTTCGTCAACATAAAGACTACCTGCGCCGCCAACAACAATTAAACGAGTTTTTAATCCACTTAGAATGTCGATTAATTTCTTTCCTGCATCAACATGAAGATGTTCTTGTCCGTGAGGAGCATTAAATGCGTTTACAACAACGTCAAATGATTTTACATCTTCTGCAGTTAGATTAAAAACGTCTTTTTCTAATACAGCTACTTGATCATTTGTAATTTTAGAAGCATCTCTTACAATTGCAGTAACTTCCTGACCTCTTTCAACAGCTTCCTTTAAAATTAAACTTCCTGCTTTTCCGCTTGCACCAATAATTGCGATTTTCATTTTCTATTCCTCCAATTAATTGTTTATTTGTAACTAATTTGGTTACAACTTGGTGATAACAGGGCATCTCTTTATTCAAAGAGATGATCCATTACATCTTTAAGTGTTTTGCTTGCTAGCTCATTTTCCATTGCTTGTTGAACACTTTCAAACGTTTTATCAAGTGTCGATTGAATTCTCTTCCCAACATCACAATTAGGATTTGGTTTATCATGAATAGCAAATAACTCTGTTTTGTCTTCAATTGCATGATAAACGTCGAGTAGAGAGATCTCAGAAGGATCTTTTGCTAAAGTTGATCCGGGTACACCAACTTGTGATGTAATTAATCCTGCCTTCTTCAATAAACTACTCAATCTACGAACAACAACAGGGTTTGTATTAATACTTCCTGCCATCAATTCTGAAGTAATTGGATTATGAGAATTTGATCCTACCAATGTTAAAATGTGAATAGCAACAGCAAGACGACTATTTTTCATAATCAATCACCACCGTTGTAACCATTTTAGTTACAAATCAAAAATTTGTCAATCATAACTATTTTGTTTTTTTTAAACCCAGATTATACGATTGTTGTTTTACTTTCCAACCAACTACTCTACCTCATAATTAAACAGTTTGTTATAATACTATTTAGAATTTTGTTATTTTTGCAAGGGACGTAGTTAAGAGGTGAGCATTTGAATAGAAAAGTAAATAGTGGCCATATTTATCTTGAACAATATAAAGAAATATACGGAATCTACCAACAAGCTACACGATTAATGAAAGAAAATAATTTCGATAGTGCAGAATTAATGCTACGGGAAATTTTTGTAGATTATGAGCACTTACAAATACCAATTGAAATTTATAAAGCATATATCCTTTTGTTATTATCGAATGAAAAGCGAAAAGAAGCTGAACGATTTTTAGCAGCTTCCCCTGAGGATATCCAGTCTTCTGGCGAGATTCTTCAGTTGATGCAAAAGTATTCATTAAACATAGAATCAAATAAAAAGAGGAAATTACCATTTTCCTTACAAAAATTTTCTAAAGTAATAGGGATCTGTGTAGTAATCGGTGGAGTTGTTTTTTTAGGAAGCTATTATTTTAAAGATCTCTCTACTAAAGAAAACTCAACTGTAAAGGAACAAAAATTAAACAAACAAGTAAGTGAGTTAACAGAAAAAAATAATACGATTAATAATGAACTTAAAAAAGTACGTGAGAAAATAAAAACAAAACCAGTCTCAAATCAACCTGTAGATAAAAAAGGAGAACCAACATCTATTCAACTAGATCTTTCTAATGATGCAATACAAGCATATAAAAAAGGGTACGAATTGTTTAAAAAGAAACAATATAAAGAAGCAAAACATCAATTTGCTTTAAGTTACTCGCTTCATCAAACAAATTATTTAAGTGATGATTCACTCTATTTTTTAATTAAATCAGAACAAATTACTAGTCATAAAATGCCATCATCATATGTAGATGAATTTTTAAGTCAGTCAAACCCTTATTTCACAAAATCACCTTACATCGATGAAATTATGTTGATGAAAGCAGAAATATTGTTGAGTGAAAAGAAAAACAGTGATGCGCTTGATCTTTTACATAAGATACAAAAGAATTATCCACATTCTTGGACAGCAGATCGTGCATCCTATCTTGAAAAGCAAATTTCCAGTAAATAGTATGTTAGTCAAATGTCTAATTACTTGAATTTGTAAAATAGATAAACTATCATGAAGTAAGAAATAATTAAATAAATAGTACTAGGGGTGCCGAATATGGTCGGCTGAGAGTAAGAACCGTAAAGTCTTTGACCCTTTAACCTGATCTGGATTATGCCAGCGTAGGGAAGTGAGCGAAAATACATTCTTTGTATTTATACCATTGATTTGTTCGAGCACAAGTCCTTACTAGGATTTGTGCTTTTTTGTATTTTAAAAACAAAATGAAACTGTAGTTTTAATAGTTTTTTACATTTGAAAGGGAGGATAAACATGAAAAAAGTATTAACGATTGCTGGATCTGATTCAAGTGGTGGAGCAGGAATACAGGCTGATTTAAAAGCTTTTTCAGCTCATGGTGTTTTTGGAATGAGTGTTATTACAGCCGTGACAGCTCAAAATACTCAAGGGGTTTTTGCAGTACAGGACATGACGCCTGAAATGATTGCTAGTCAACTAGATGCTATTTTTAGTGATATTGAAGTAGATGCAGTGAAGATTGGAATGGTGTCTCAAATCGAAACGATTAAAATAATTGCCGAAAAGCTAAAACAATATTCTCCAAAGAATATAGTAGTCGACCCAGTAATGATTTCGAAAAGTGGATATGACTTACTAAGTCCGGATGCGAAAGAAACACTTATACAAGAATTAATTCCTTTAGCAACGGTCATCACTCCTAATCTTCCAGAAGCTGAAGTCATAACTGGAAAGAAAATCGAAACGATTGAAGAGATGAAAGAGGCTGCAATTGATCTTTATTCAAAGGGTGCAAAAGCTGTACTTGTTAAGGGTGGTCATTTAGAAGATGATGCCACTGATATCAGCTATGACGGAAAAACTTTCACATATTATCATGGTAAACGAATTGAATCAAATAATACTCATGGAACAGGTTGCACGTTATCATCAGCAATTGCTTCAAACTTAGCAAATGAACTCAGTTTAACAGAGGCTATCCAAGAAGCAAAAGACTATATAACAACTGCAATTAAACACTCATTCCCAATTGGAAAAGGAGTAGGTCCTGTTCATCATTTTTATACTTTATATGAAAATGCGGGAATGAATAAAGTAAAAAAATAAGGTGTTTTTCTATAAGATTGTTGTTTTTTTAAAGGTGAATTGTTGATTACTAAGTTGATTGGAACGGAAGGTGCGAGACTCCTGTGGGAGCAGCGGGACAGGTGAGACCCCGCAGGAGCGATAGCGACGAGGAGGCTCACCGCCCGCCCCACGGAAAGCGAGCATCCTGGAGTGGAAATCAACTTAACTCATTCTAAGTTTACGACAACAGCCAAAAATAAATTAATTTCTATCCAATTAATTAGGGGGAATAATTATGACAATTCTAAATGAAATTAGTAAATTATTACAATTAGTAAAAGAAAACAAGCCATTAGTTCATCATATTACAAATTATGTGACGGTGAATGAATGTGCAAATATGGTTTTAGCTTTAGGAGGATCTCCTGTAATGGCAGATGATCTTGCAGAAGTAGAAGAAATGGTTTCATTTGCATCTGCATTAGTCATTAATATTGGTACTTTAAATGAGCGAACAATCCAATCGATGATAACTGCAGGGAAAAAAGCAAATCAATTAGGTGTCCCTGTCATTTTAGATCCTGTAGGGGTTGGTGCAACATCACTTCGTACTGAGACAGTTACAATATTATTAAAAGAAGTACGATTTGCTGTTGTGCGTGGAAATATGTCTGAGATTAAAATGATTGCTGGTTCAGATGTTGAAATTAAAGGTGTAGATTCAATTGCTGATGATGAAAATGGTGTAGAAATTGCGAAATTGTTGTCTGCAAAACTAGGATGCGTTGTTGCGATTACAGGAGCAGTTGATATCATTGCAGAAAAAGACAGAGTATGTACGATTTCAAATGGAGATAAAATTTTAGCTGATGTAACAGGAACAGGTTGTATGAGTACTTCATTGATCGGAACATATGCAGGAGCCACTTCTGATTATTTTCTTGCAGCAGCAGCGGGTATTACGACAATGGGATTAAGCGGTGAATTAGCAAAACAAAGATTAACTGACGGGCAAGGAATTGGTACATTCCGCATTAATTTATTTGATGAAGTTTCAAAAATGAATGCTGAGACGTTACTAAATGGAGGCAAAATACAATGAGTACTAAGAAATCAATCGATTACAAACTTTATTTAGTAACTGACCGTAATGTATTAGGGAATCGAGATCTAATCCAATCAGTGGAAGAAGCGATCCAAGGTGGAGCGACTGTTGTTCAACTAAGGGAGAAAAATTGTAGTAGCCTAGATTTTTACAATTTAGCCATTAAATTGAAGAAAGTTACTTCGAAATATGGCGTTCCGTTAATAATAAATGACCGTCTTGATATTGCACTTGCAGTAAAAGCTGATGGTTTGCATATTGGTCAAGAGGATTTACCTCTTACAGTTGTAAAAACAATTGTAGGCGATGATATGATCATTGGTGTTTCTGCAAATACGTTAGAAGAGGCACTTCTTGCAGAAAAGCAAGGAGCAGATTATGTAGGAATCGGCGCAGTTTATCCAACAGATACAAAGCTAGATGCAGATTACTTAACACTCGATGATTTACGTTCAATTCGTAAAGCAATCTCAATTCCGATTGTAGGGATTGGAGGAATTAATGAAAAGAACGCAGTAGAGGTAATGGGAACAAATATTGAGGGAGTAGCTATTGTGTCTGCGATATTGGGGAAACAAGACGTAAAACAAGCTGCACAAGAATTACTTCGAAAAATAAATAATTAGTCAAAAAAACTAACTATTTGAGGTTGCTCTTTAGTTAGTTTTTTTGTTGAAAGCAATTAATTATTTATTAACTATTTTTAATCAGTTTGTTAACATAAGGTGAAAATGTGAAAAAAAGCCTGTATTTACGGGCTTTCTAGCCTGTCACTCTACAAAAATAGTAGAATAGAAACTTTTTAAATAGTGTGTAATAATATAAAAGATTTTATGGTGAAATCACATAATGATTGGTAGAAAATAATTTGCAGAAAGGAACATTCAATGTTATTTAGTTCAACAGTATTTTTATTTCTATTTTTACCTATTGTACTAGTTGTCTATTTTATATTACCACGCACTTTTCGTAATTTATGGCTACTTATAACTAGTTTAATTTTTTATGCTTGGGGAGAACCACGTTTTGTATTAGTCATGCTATTCTCTATTATAATAAACTACTTATTTGGACTAATTGTTGATGCAAAGCGTGATCAAAAAACATCAATAAAGTGGATCATGACCGCAATGGTTATGGCTAACCTTGGATTACTTGGATTTTTTAAGTATTCAAATTTTATAGTAAATAATATCAATACATTATTAGATACAACTATTCATTATCCAAAAATTCCTCTTCCTTTAGGAATTTCGTTTTTTACATTTCAAGGAATGAGTTATGTAATTGACATATACCGTAAAACGGGTGCAGTTCAAAAGAATCCTTTTAATATGGCAGTTTATAAAACATTTTTTCCACAGCTAATCGCTGGACCTATTGTTCGTTATGAAACAGTTGCCCATCAAATTACAGGAAGAAAAGAAACGTTCGATAAATTTGTATATGGCACAAAACGATTCATCATAGGGTTAGGTAAGAAAATGTTCTTAGCAAATAATTGTGGATGGGTTGCAGATCGAGTTTTCTCACAAAATCCTAGTCATATTTCAGTTTCTCTAGCATGGATTGGAATAATTGCATACACACTTCAAATATATTTTGACTTTTCAGGCTATTCAGATATGGCTATTGGTTTAGGGAAAATGTTTGGTTTTGATTTCTTAGAAAACTTCAATTATCCTTATATTTCTAAATCAGTTACTGAGTTTTGGAGACGTTGGCATATTTCATTAGGTACGTGGTTTAGAGACTATCTTTATATTCCAATGGGTGGAAATAGAGGATCGAAATTTAAAAATTATCGTAATATTTTTGTAGTTTGGTTAGCTACTGGGATATGGCACGGTGCAAGTTGGACATTTATTGCATGGGGCTTGTATTATGGAGTTTTTATCATGTTGGAGAAAGCTTTTTTAGGAAAACTATTAGTGAAATTACCTTCCGTAATCCAACATATTTACACATTATTATTAGTTATGATTGGATGGGTATTCTTTAGATCTGAAACATTTGGATATGCATTCAGCTATATTAAAACTATGTTCGGAGCAAATGGTACAGCACTTTGGGATAATTCTGCTGGTTATTATATTGCAGAATATGGAATCTTGATTATATTAGCGGTTATTGGATCAACGCCACTTGTTAAAATTATATGTGATAAAATTGTTCAAGCTTCAGAAGAGAACATATTTATACGGATATTTGGCCGAAATTTTGGTCTGACTGGTTATTACTTATTTGTATTTGGATTATCAATTATTTGCGTTGTCTCAAGTACATTTAACCCATTTATCTATTTCCGTTTTTAACGACTGGAGGATCAAAATGAAGAAAGGTAGATTACAAGATATCATTTTAATTGTTTTGTTCATGGGAATCCTCATAGGGATCGGTATCCTTGAATGGGTGAGACATGATATGCATTTTTCTACTATTGAAAATAGAGCCTTAGCTCAAGAACCAAAAGCTACCACTGAATCTATTATTAGTGGGAAATATACAAAACAATTTGAGCAATATTTTAATGATCAAATTCCTGGTAGACAAAAAATGATTGAAGCTAATGCAACTGTGAATAAAGATCTTTTAAAACAAAATGTTGTTCGTAATGTTTATGTAGGTGATGATTGTTATTTATTAACTCCTATTCCGAAAGAACCAAAGAAAGTTGCTCAAAAAATTGCTGATCATATAAATAAATTTGCAAGTGATGCAAAAAAACTGGGTGCTACGACTTATTTTGCATTAGCACCAAATAAACCAACAACTATGGAAGGTAAGTTTCCATCATACTATCCTAGTTATGGTAATTATAATACAAACCAATTACTGTCTCTAATCAATTCAGATGCACATCCGATTGATTTGCGTATAGCTTTGAAACCACATTTAAATGAAAGTCATTTATACTTTTATACTGACCATCATTGGAAGGCTAAAGCGGCTTTTTATAGCTATCAATCTGTTATTAATACGATTAATAAAAATACTGGTACAAATCGTAAGGTACTGGGTACGAATGATTTTACGTGGAAAGAAGAAGGCCTGCCATTTTATGGGTCAGATGCACGGGAAACTACTGAAAGTTATGCTACGAAATCTGATACCATTACCGTTGCAACTCCTAAGTTCAAGGAAAAAACAATTTCTATTTCGTATAATGGAACAAAGAAAAATTCATTTTACTTTGACAACTATTTAACTAATTCATCCATCTATGTAAATCGTTATCTGGCTTATGTTGGTGGGGATTATCCTGAAATAAAAGTTGTAAACCCAAATGTGAAAAGTGGTAATCTTTTAATCTTAAAAGATTCATATGCAAATGCTGCATTGCAATTTTTTGCACGTAATTTTCATAAAACATATCAAGTTGATTTAAGGCATTTTAATAAAATGAAAATTACTGATTACATTAAACAGAATCATATTGATACTGTAATTCTGTTAAATAATGTTAACTCGATTTATGTTACACCGGCATTGACAAACTACGATCATCCAGGTCAAGGTGATAATCAATAGTGGATTGGAAAAATGGGCTGTTTATCTATTAAGGTAACAGCCCATTTTTAATTGAACGTTATTTACATATTTAATAATCTTTATTTGTTGTACTAATCTAATTTGTAGCACCATATTTTAGTAAAAATATAAACTGTTTTCTAAAAAATTATTATTTTAAAAGGATTTTGTTAAAGCAAACAGGTGATAAAGAGTTGGTTGGAGTGGAAGGTGCGAGAAGAGATCAGGGAATAGGAAACAAGGAAACAAGGGAACTAGGCCCGGGCGCAAAACCTACCCCAGGGAAAGCGAGCATCCAGGAGCGGAAATCAACTATTCACATTGTAAAATAGCAATAAAGTTTACGAAAACAGCCAAAAAATAAGCAGAAAGACCTTTAAAAGAATTTAAAAAGTGTATGATAAAATAGAAGAAAAAGAAAAGGTGGGAGAAATTTATGAGAAAAGTATGTGTGTATGCTGGAGCAAACTTGGGAGATAGAACTTCTTACGCCAATGAGGCACGTGAACTTGGGAAAATTTTTGCCACTGAAGGAATCGAATTATTATATGGCGGTTCGAGATTAGGATTAATGGCTGAAATTGCTAATCAAGTTTTAGAACTTGGGGGGGCTGTTACAGGTGTAATGCCAAGAGGATTATTCAGGGGAGAAGTTGTCCACCAAGGTCTTTCTCAATTAATAGAAGTCGATAGTATGCATGAACGAAAAAAACAATTAAGTGATCTAGCTGATGGATATATCGCATTGCCAGGAGGAGTTGGTACATTCGATGAGTTATTTGAAATCATCTGCTGGGGACAAATTGGATTACATGAAAAGCCAATTGGCTTATTAAACGTAGATGGCTATTATACACCAGTTATCACTCTTCTTGAACATGCTGTGAAAGAAGGATTTATGAATGAAAGTAATCTTGGTCTAGTGGTTGCTGCTGATAATGCTGTAGACCTATATAAAAAGATGAAAGAGTATGAAAGACCAACTATGGGGAATAAGTGGAAGCAACTAGATGACCAAAATTAGATTAATTTAAGGGATGCCCATTAACTATGATAGGCATCCTTTTTCTATTGTCTAATTCAAAGATTATCTATTTTTAAAGGGCTGTGAGACTCATAACTTATGAAAGTTTCATTTTGTTTTTCGCTTTTTTAACCAATTCATTGGATTAATATATCCTCGGTAGTGCTTTATGACTTCTTTTCCTACGATTAATCCTCCGACCCAAAACATTCCTTCACCTAATATAACAAGCACTGGAACGAAACTAGTTTTAAGTGAATTTGAAATCGGTAAAAAAGGTAACACAAAAATAAATAAATATGGAACAAAAGAACCAAATACTAGGTAAATTGCTAATTTTTTCATAGAATTTCCTTTCTTTTTTCATGTACTTCCATTATACACCACAAAAAGTACTAGCTATAAAAATAGATGCTAGCTAAATTTTACCATTTTTTTACAAAAAATTAAGAATAATGACATATTTTTATGAATAGTTTGACTATATGATGTAACTAGAAAGAAAAAATGGGTGGAGTGAAAAAGAGATGTTATGGAAAAGATTATTGTTTAGCTATGCGACTATTTTATTGTTTACAATTATGATTTTCTGCGTGAATATGTATTCTCTTCAAAAGCTTTATGGAAAAACGGATGAAATTGTACATAAAGTATTTCCACTAACAAACGCCGTCAATGGACCAGAAAAAAGCTTGTTAAGCCTCCAAAATGCAACCGACTCCTATGTTATGACTCAAAATGATGCATCAATTGTAAATGTAAATAAAGATATTGAAAATTTAAAAGTTGATCAAGAAAATATACATAAGTATTTTAGTGTTTATCCAGAAATTAAAAAGGACGTATTACAACAAGAAACGCAAGTAACGAATTTAATAAACTTTTACCAACAACAAATTAAACTTGTAGATACTTTTGATGTCGTTCAAGCCCAATTAAATATTGGGAAAGGCAAGAAAATGTTTGAAGAATATAGAAAGCTAAAAGCACAAACAACAAATAAAATTAATGATATAAACCAAAAAGTATTAAATGAAGCAAAACAATTAAAAACTCAAAATTTGATTTTAAGTCTAGGGGTTAGTCTAGTTGTATTTATTTTGATTATTCTAATCGCAATGAAAATGATGAGAGACATTATTAAACCAATTAATAAAGTTTCGGGAGTATTACATCGAATTTCAAATGGTGATTTAACTGTAAAAGAAATTAAAGTTAAAAAATTAGATGAAATTGGGAAAATGATGATTACGTTGAATAAGATGATTGGCGATTTACGTCATACAGTCTCAGAGGTTAGTTTATCAGCTCAGCAAGTAGCTATGCAGTCTGAGGAATTGTCTGCAAGTACTGAACAAGGCAGTCAATCAGCTCAAGTGACAGCGACTATTTCACAAAATACAACGCAAGACTTCGAACAACAATTAAATGCAGTTGGACAAATGTCTGATTCGATTCATTCTGTTTCAAATGCAATTGAAGAAATTACAAATAATTCAACACAAATGATTCAAATGATGGAAGAATCTACTAATCAAGTTGATAATGGTACTCGAGCTGTTGTAAATGTTGTTAATCAAATGAATGAAATTAGTGAATCTGTAGAGCATACTACTCATAGTATTGAATTACTTGGTGAGCATTCAAATCAAATTACAAAAATTGTTCATATGATTACAAGTATATCGGATCAAACAAATCTTTTAGCATTAAATGCTGCCATTGAGGCTGCCCGCGCAGGTGAGTATGGTAGAGGTTTCGCTGTAGTTGCAGATGAAGTGAGAAAGTTAGCTGAGGAAAGTCGTAAATCAGCTGAAGAAATTCATAAAATGATTTCTGATGTACAAATTGAAACAAAACAAGCAGTTGTTTCTATGAATACAAGTATCGAAAAAATACAAACTGGGTTACATTATACGGATAAAGCAAACCATGCTTTAAATAGCATTCAAACGACAATACATGAAACTTATAAAAAAGGAAATAGTGTTCGAAATTCAGTACTTGATGTAGATCAACTTACTGAAGGAATATTAAAGTCCCTAGAAGAAGTTCAAACAATTGTTGAAAAAAGTGTAGTCAGTTTACAAGAATCAAATCAAGCATCGCAGCAGCAGCTTGCTTCAATCGATGATATATCCAACTCTACCGTATCGTTAACAACTCTTGCACAGCAATTACAAAAAGCAGTAAGTGTATTTAACTTGCAAGAAAGTAAAGAGGTCATCAATCAACATGAAACAGTGATTGATTTAAGTCAAAAGGATGTTTCTCAAAAAGTAAAAAGAGTTAGAAATGTAACATCAAAAAATAAGAAGAATCAACGGGTGTTACAATCCATCAAAGAGTTTTTAAAATTAGATCGAATAAAGAAGAGTGGTTAATAAGGAAAAGCATAGTACTGATTCACTTAATTGTGAACAGGCTATGCTTTTTTAGAATTAATTGGATAATTATGTGGAAATATTTGTAATAGGTTGTAACCAATATTCCATGGGGTACGTCTATATAGATGAAATGATTTGGAAAGGGGAAATTTAGTTGAAAAAATTTGTATTAATGATATTGGCTTCACTATGTTTATTTTCAACTACTCCAAGTGTTTTTGCGGATGATGCAAAAAAGCAGTCTGAAATAAGTAATCAATTTCAATTAGTCGATCAGGCGAAATTATCTGATGTAGAAAAAGCCTTTGTTAAAATTGCTAGGGAACATAAGGGAGTACATAAATTTGGAACCCTATATGTCATAGCAGCAGGACCAAAAGCCAATTTGGGATACGGTTTAAAGTATGAAAAACAAGAACAATTACTTGAACGTTTGATTATTTATGTAAAGGAGACTACACCAGAACCAGGAAAAGCTTATGCGGATGTGATAAGTTATCCATGTATTATTGGGAGAGTTAATTTGCCACCATACACAACATTATCAGTATATGATGTTGACATTAAGAAGGCATTTGGTGATCATCAAAACTTTTTACTCGATTTCAAGGAGAAACAAATTACAAATGATCGTAGAAAAGTATGGTCTATCAATTTAGAAACACCAATTACACAATCTGAATTAGACACATATAAAGTATCTATAAAACAGCTTGGTAAGAATGAAAAAGAAGTGCCTGTCACGATTCTATTGGATAAGAAGAATAGAAAAACGATAAAAGTTATTCCTCGTATAAAATTCGAACCAGGTTCATTCTATCTTCTTGAAATAGTATATGTTACGAAGAAGGATACAAAAATGACAGTAATTCCTTTTGAAGTTAAAGGAAAAAAAGGTAAATGGAAATAGTAGGGGTAAATAACTTATTCTGTTAGAGATGAAATTAACATAATAAGTTATGAAATAATGAAAGAAACTTCAAAGTGCAATTAATCGTGCAAATTAATAGAAAGCAGGGAGTATGTTATACTCCCTGCTTTCAGTAAAGTTATGTTTAAGTATTAAGTTTTTTTCTTGGTCTTCTAACAAGTTCGCCACCACAGTTTGGGCAAATATTTTGCATTTCTTCAGTGCAAGGTTCACAGAAAGTACATTCATAAGCACATATGTGAGCAAGTGATTCATTTGAAAGCGGGGAATTGCAACGTTCACATTCATTTCTCATTTCCAGCGCCATATGATAACCTCCCTTTGTTCTTACAGGTAAAATATAACATTTTTAATGAATGTGAAAAAGAGGACTTCATTTATTTGAAGTCCTCTTTTGCTGTCTCTACTATTTAAGAATCCCGTAAAAGAATAAGTTCAAAATGTCGTCTAAAATCGTTTCTTCTTGCATCATTGCTAGTGATTCTTCAGTCAGACTTTCAAGTGATTGACTAAATAAATTGAGATACACTAGCAATGCATTAGGATTAATCGTTTCGCGAATTTTATTTAACTGCTTTCCTTCTTCAATTAGTTTGAAGAAAAGTGGAATCGATTTTTCGTTTGACATAGCAGTGATATACTCCGACAGTTTTTGATCCGAATGCATCAGTTCATAAAGTGTAGTAGGATGAATAGTTTTTGCACTTTCTTTTTTCTGCAAGAGAATCATTTTTAATTTCTCATCAAAGGCTACCTTGCTATTGATGGTTTTTTCGAATCGTTTAATTTGATCGTCTAAATACTTTTTTAGTGCTGATTTTAATAAATTTTCTTTACTTTCATAGTAGTTATAAATGGAAACTTGAGAAACATTTGCTAATTTCGCAATATCTGCAATTTTTATCTCATTGATAGGCAGTGATAAAAGTTTAATAGTGTGTTGTTCGATTGTTTCCATTTTTTGTTGTGTTCTTTTTTTAAATCCGTCCATGGAAATCACCTTTTGTTTTTGTTGATTAATGTAAGTATATCATTTTTTGAAATATTTTATGAAATTTATTTCAAAATTTATTCTCATTTTTGATTGTAAGGTATATAATAATTTTGAAATCATTTAAATGAATTATTTCAAAAATCGAGGGGTGGCAAGATGATTCACATATCACAATTAACTCGTGAATTTAAGAATGGAAAAGGGATTTTTGATGTTACATTTGATGTGAATGAAGGGGAAGTATTTGGTTTTATTGGACCAAATGGAGCTGGGAAATCTACAGCAATACGTCACTTAATGGGGTTTATGAAACCTGATAAAGGAACAGCAATTATCAATGGTTTAGACTGCTGGAAAGATGCAACGGAAGTTAAAAATCTTGTTGGGTATTTACCTGGAGAAATCTCGTTTATAGAAGGGATGACAGGTACTGAATTCTTAAAAATGCTATCAGAGATGAGAGGCATGAAGGATGATAAAAAACAAAAAAAATTAATCGACCTTTTGGAGTTTGATCCAAAAACACCGATTCATAAAATGTCTAAAGGGATGAAACAAAAAGTAGGGATTGTTGCAGCTTTCATGCATGACCCTCAAGTATTAATTTTAGATGAACCAACTTCAGGGTTAGATCCACTCATGCAACAACGATTTGTTGAATTAATTTTACAAGAAAAAGGTGAAGGGAAAACCATCTTAATGTCGTCACACATTTTTACCGAAATGGAAAAAACATGTGACAGGGCAGCAATGATTAAAGATGGGCGCATCATTTTAGAAGATACAATTGAATCAATTCGAACAAAAAGAAAACAAAAATGTCAGGTTACATTAGTGAATAAAGAGGACATAGAAAAATTACGTCAATTTGATGTATCATCTGTGACAGATAATATAATTGAAATTATTGTTCATCAAAATTGGAATGAATTGATCCAAGTGCTGTCGCAAATTGATGTTCGTAAGTTGCATTCTGCTGAGGAAGATTTAGAAGATGTTTTCTTGAAGTATTATCAAAAGGAGGAAGTAAAATGAATGCCACGTTATATAAAAGTTTACTAAAGAAAAATAGTAAACTTATACTTGGTTATGCTCTAGGCTCCTCACTATTTTTACTGGCAATGACAACGATTTTTCCAAGTATGAAGACTGTGATCAATGAAAAAATGTCTATGCTGAAGGATATGCCAAAAGGAATGCTTGCAGCTTTTGGACTTGAACAAGGGTTGAGCATTACATCCGTACCAGATTTTCTATCAACAGAATATTATAGTATGATTTTTCTTGTTTTAATGACGTTATTCACTTTATCCTTAGCAGCTAAGTTACTTTCACATTTAGTAGAACAAGGAAGTATGGCATATATTCTTTCTACTCCTGTAAGTCGTATCAAAGTAGTACTGACAATAATGGGTGTTTTTATAACGGGATTATTCTTTACCCTTTTTTGTAATTTTACGTTTAGCTATTTAGGGGCCGTTCTCGTAGGTGAGAAAATAAAGGATTTAAGTGCATTTTTTAATTTGCATTTAGTTGGATTCTTATTTTTCTTTGCCATTGGTGGTTACTGTTTCCTCTTTTCTACTTTGTTAACAGAAGAAAAAAAAGCAGTAGCATATGCAGGAGGATTAACTCTTCTATTTTATCTATTAGACTTAATGGGACGTCTTAGTGATAAATTTGAAATGGCACGATATGTATCGGTTTTTTATTTATATCAGCCTTCAGAAATCCTAAAAAACAATATTAATATTCTTTCAGTATCACTTATTTTATTCATCATTGGTTTTATCACTTATTTTGCTGCATTATTTGTTTTTAAACGTAGAAACTTATATATGTAATATAATAGACGATATTCTAGATAGGAACTCCTTATTATTTAAGGGGTTCTTATTTATGTATAAATAAAGTATGTTTAATCTAAAGAAAGAAGTGATAGACATAGATTAGTAAGGGGGGATCTAGATGAAATGTAGGAATTGTCTATTATTAATTCTTTTGTCGGTGACGATCTTCATTGGTGGATGTTCTTTTGATGTCATTACGTCTGAAAAAACAGTACCAAAACTTAAAGTTAGTAACCATTCATCAAAAAAGATCCAATTAATGAAGGAATCTATGTTTTGTCGTAGGTATTGTTCAAAACACTACATTGTAAATTTAGTTAACGACCCTACTAATTCAAACGATGTAATACTTTCTTGGAAGGGAATGAATCCTTCTCCAACAGTTATCACAATAAAAAATTATAAAACTGGGATAGAGTATCCAATTAATAGTAAAGCTTCTGAGGCAAGTCTAGAGATATCTAATTCTAAAAAAGATAATGAATTTCAGATCCACTTTGAATGGGGTCATGAAAAATTTGGGGACCAAGTGACGAGAGTTATAAAAATAGAAAGATAGAGTTATGGAGAATCTTAAAACTTTAATTTTTAACAATAAACTTGAATAGAACTTAATAAGTAAATGATTAAAGAGTTCAGCAATTATGTTGAACTCTTTTTTTATATCATAAATTATATTCAGAAAATATTGACAATTAGTATCTTACTGTCCTACGCTTTAAATAGATGTTCGATTTTTTGTGGGAGGTTAAATGATGACTGAGTTAACGAGAGAATATGCTGAGTTATTAGACAAACAAGATCAATTAAGCCACTTTAGAGACGAATTTTATTTGCAATCAAATACGATTTATTTAGATGGAAATTCACTAGGATTGCTTTCAAAACGTGCTGAAGCATCGTTATTATCAATTGTAGACTCTTGGAAAACGTTAGGAATCGATGGATGGATGCAAGGAGAACACCCATGGTATTACTTTGCCGAAAAACTTGGTAAGTTAAGTGCCCCTTTAGTAGGAGCAAAACCAAGAGAAATCATTGTAACGGGATCAACTACAACTAACCTACATCAACTAGTTGCAACTTTTTATAAGCCTCAAGGTAAAAGAAGCAAAATATTGGCTGATGAGTTAAATTTTCCGAGTGATATCTATGCATTACAAAGTCAATTGACTATAAAAGGTTATGATCCAAAAACACATCTTGTCCAAGTGAAGAGTAGAGATGGGCGAACAATTTATGAGGAAGACATTATTGATGCAATGACGGAAGAAATAGTTTTAATTATTCTACCAACTGTACTTTATCGAAGTGGTCAGTTACTAGATATTGAACGATTAACGAAGGAAGCACATAAAAGGGGCATCGTAATTGGATTTGATGGGTGCCATTCAGTTGGCGCAATTCCACATTACTTTAGTGAGTGGGACGTCGATTTTGCTTACTGGTGCAACTATAAATATGTAAACAGTGGACCAGGTGGGGTTGGTGGTTTATACGTCAATGAAAGACATCATGGAAAAACTCCTGGCTTAGCAGGATGGTTTGGTTCAAATAAAGAGAAGCAGTTTGACATGAAACATGAATTTACACCAGCTGCTGATTCGGGAGCATATCAGATTGGAACACCACATATTTTAAGTATGGCTCCGTTATATGGATCTCTTCAGCTGTTTAAAGAAGCAGGAATAAATGAGCTTCGAAAAAAATCACTACGTAGTACCACTTATTTAATGGAATTAATTGATCAAGAGCTTAGTCAATTTGGATTTCATATGGCTAATCCAAAAGAGGATAGTCGCCGAGGTGGTCATGTTTCATTAGAGCACGAGGAAGCAGCACGGATTTGTAAAGCATTAAAGAAAAACGGTGTCATTCCTGATTTTCGATCTCCAAATGTTATTCGTCTAGCACCAATGGCTTTTTATACTTCCTATGTAGAAATTTGGGAAAGCGTACAAATTTTAAAGAAAGTCATGGTGGAAAAACAGTACGAAGAATTTAAAAACGAAAGGGAAGTTATTGCATAGGGTGAGAAGGGTGACCATTATTGATATCTCAAGAAAACTAGAAATTGGAATGCCTTCTTGGCCAGGTGATACTCCATTTTCATATGAAGTTAGTTGGTCAAAGGAAGAGAGTGGCTCTGTTAACGTTGGGAAACTGACGATGAGTATACATATGGGGACTCATATTGATGCACCATTCCATTTTGATAATGATGGAAAACGTACATATGACTTGGACCTTTCTGTGTACATCGGCACTGCATATGTAGTCGATCTTACTGGAAAAGAAAAAATATCAAGAAGTGATTTAGAAAGTTTACCGATTGATGGGATTGAAAGATTGCTAATTAAAACGAATTCTTGGAAGGATAGCACAGTCTTTCCTGAAACAATAACTTATTTAGATGCAGATGTTGGTGAGTTTTTGGCTGAAAAGGGAATTGTTCTAATTGGTGTGGATGTTCCGTCCGTTGATCCATTAGATAGTAAAGAGCTAGCCGCACACCATTCACTACATGCAAATGGGGTTCATATATTAGAAGCAGTCAATTTAGAGCACGTAGATGAGGGAGTTTATGAATTAATTGCCTTACCTTTAGCGATTGTAGAAGGCGACGGCAGTCCTGTGAGAGCAATATTACGTTCAATTTAATAAATTGTTAGGGGGATTAAAAAATGAGCAATGAACAACATAAATTAACTGATTATGAAAAATATATTCGTACAGAAGAGTTATTTAGCTTACAAAAGAAAGAGGATGAATTGTTTTGTCCGGATGAATTAACTTTTCAAACAATCCATCAAATCTCGGAGCTACATTTTAAACTAATTATTCAATCAATTCATTCTGTTGATCAGCATATGAAGTCAAAAGAACTAACGAAGGCAACACACCACTTGGAACGAATTAATGGACACTTAACTCATTTGCCATCTGTATTTGATATGGTAAAGGTCATTAGTCCAAGAGACTACCACACAATTCGACTAGCATTAGGAAGAGGGAGTGGTCAAGATTCACCAGGCTTTAACGAAATACTCCGATTAGGTCCAACACTTTGGGCACCATTTAAAGCTTTATTGGATGAGCAATTGCTTACACCATTAGAGCTTCATAAAGATGCGAATAAACATATTGAGTTGTTTGTATTAATGCAGGAATTAATTAGGTTTGATGAAAAGTTTCAAGTATTTAGACATCTACATATTCAACTCGTGCGCCGTATGATCGGTATGAACACAAAGAGTTTAAAAGGCGTACCAGCACAAGCGCTTGAAAAAGGCGTCCGATTTGAATTTTTTCCAGAACTTTGGCAAGCAATATGTGATTTGACTGACTGGACAGGGTCGAGCTATAATCCAAAGCCACTTTAAGTGGCAGGAAAAGATAGGGAGTAAGGGATAAGGGAGTAAGGGATAAAGCCTAAAACCTAAAACCTAAAACCTTCGGAGATGATCTTTAGGATTGTCTCTTTTTTTGTTGGAAAAATATCTCGTATTTAGGATAATTTGTTTCACTTATAGTTATATTTTACTACTATTGAATCAAAGGATTATAATATCTTCAT
The DNA here is from genome assembly GCF_017814275.1 of Gottfriedia endophytica. GTDB lineage: Bacteria > Bacillota > Bacilli > Bacillales > Bacillaceae_G > Gottfriedia > Gottfriedia endophytica. The sequence continues at coordinate 72,125 of NZ_JAGIYQ010000006.1, read as the reverse complement.
TTTAAAATAATTGAGAATTTATTTGTTGTAATACGAAATCTTTTTCTTTGACATTTTTAATTACTATCGATATTATAAAAATATAAACTATCTCGAATTCGAGGTAATTTCGAAATTAATCATTTGAAAAGGGAGTTGTACGTAATGAAAAAATTACTTTATATCACAGCAAATCCAAATGCAGTTGAAAACTCTTTTGGTTTATCAGTTGGAGAAGCATTTATTGAAGAATACAAACGTGTAAATCCTACACATGAAGTTGTTCATTTTGATTTATTTAAAGAAAACGTTCCAGCAATAGATGGTAACGTATTAGATGCTTGGGGTAAATTAGGAAGTGGCGTTGATTTTGCTGAATTATCAGCTGAACAACAACAAACTCTAGCTGCAATGAACAAAAACTTAGAATTATTTATGGGTGCAGATGAGTACGTATTTGTTACGCCAATGTGGAATTTAAGTTTCCCTTCAGTAGTGAAAAACTTTATCGACAATTTCACGATTGCTGGTAAAACTTTCAAATACTCTGAAAATGGTCCAATGGGATTATTAGAAAATAAAAAAGCATTACACATTCAAGCTAGCGGTAGCGTATTTTCTCATGGCCCAATTACTGCAATGAATTTCAACAGTCCATATTTAAAAACTATGCTTAACTTCGTAGGTATTACAGATGTTTCAAACATCTTTGTTGAAGGTATGGCTGCAATGGCAGATCAAGCTCAAGAAATCAAAGCAAAAGCAATTGCTGAAGCAAAAGAACTTGCTGTTAACTTTTCTAAAGAACTTGTTATGAACTAATTGTTTTTGAAGTAAAGACAATCCCTTATGAATTGAGGGATTGTTTTTTTATGGAGAAAATTTTTAGAGTATAATAGGGAAAAAGGTTGTAAGGGGGAGTTAGAATGAAATACAAAAATTGTCAAAGCTGTGGTATGCCATTAAAGAGAGATGAGAATGGTGGAGGTACTGAAAAAGATGGTTCAAAGAGCCATAAGTATTGCAGCCATTGTTATGTGAATGGTGAGTTTACACAGCCTAATTTTACGATGAACGAAATGAAAGAGTTAGTAGAGGAGAAAATTAAAGAATTTAGAATGCCTACATTTTTGGCAAAGTTTTTCACACGTAATATACATAAGTTAGAACGTTGGAAGAATAATTAAATGTTTTGGCGCTAAAGAAAAAAGAATCCTAAAAGGTACAAGGATTCTTTGGTTTTTTATATTTATCAAGTCCCACATTTTAGGCTAACATGTCTTGGCGAGTGAAAACAAAAAACGCAACGATGAGAGCAACGATTCCCCATATAGATAAGTTCATTATGGAGAACTGCATATTCAGGCCATTAATCATTGGAAGTTGCCCGGCTAAATAATTAGTTAAGTCCATGTTAACACTGAAAAAGTATTTCGCACCTTTCCATGAAGTTGCTAAACCACTTAGGACATTTCCTGTAATTAAGGAAGCAAGCATAATTCCCATAGCAGCGGGAGTTGTTCGAACTAAAACTGATACTGTAAATGTTAGTGTACCAATAATAATGCAAACAAACCATGTTAATCCAAAGGCCATTAAAATATATTGCCATTGCGGTATTAATTGTACCGAATCTGTTACTAGATGTCCGTTCCTGATAACAAAACCAGATAAAACTGGGAGTCCCCATCCCTTGTAGGTAAATGCAAAACCTGAAATCAAATAGGCTAATATACCAAATAAAACAACTGAAAATGAAATAAGTAAACAAATTGCAATGTACTTACTAAGTAAAACCTTCCATCGTTTTATCGGCCTAGTTAGCAGTAATTTTATTGTGCCTTCCCCCCGTTCTCCGGAGACAATATCGATTGAAATTACCATAACTAATAGTGGGAGAAGGAGCCAATCGATACTTTGCTCAACTAATTTTCTGATGAAAGTCGGTGCTCCTGGTGCTGTTGGATTGATATTATGATCAAGATAATACTGCTCTTGATCAATTTGAACTTTTAACCAATTGCGCCACTCGTTTGGGATACCCGAAGAATTTACGCGATTTTGTTGATCAACAATTTTTTGTTGTAGGACAGTTCGCCAATTATCCGTTCCAAGTCTCTTAATTAATTCCTGAGTATCTTGCAGCTGTGCATAGACAAAAATGGGCATTAGGACTAGTAAAATTAGAAAAATGACTCGTATTCTCTTTTTCCTAATCATTTTTTCAATTTCATTAAAAACCAGTTGAAATAACTCAAGCATGTAGATCACCGCCTGTCATTTGCATAAATAAATCTTCCAATGTAACAGTAAGCGGACGAACACTATTAATATCAACACCTTCTGAAACGAGCTTTTTAGTGGCATATTTTATTAAAGTTAAAGGCATACGGCAAATAATTTTATCATCTATCAAAGTAAGTTCTTTCAACTCATCAAAAGTATTGAGTAATCTTTTCGCTTTTTCAATTGGAGAGACGTTCCATTCTACTTGTTCAGCAGCAGTATTTACTAGTTCTTCTACAGAAGAGACACGTACAATCTTTCCTTTATGTATAATACCAACCCGATCACAAATCATTTGAATTTCACTTAATAAATGACTTGAGATAAACACACTAATATTTTGCTCTTTTACTAGTGAATGGATAAATTCTCTAAGTTCACGAATACCAGCTGGATCTAATCCATTAGTTGGCTCGTCTAATATTAACAACTTTGGTGCACCAAGAAGAGCTTGTGCAATTCCAAGTCTTTGTTTCATTCCGAGTGAGTAATTTTTAACTTTTTCGTTTATTCTTTCGTCAAGGTGAACCATTTTCACTACTTCTTCAATTCGTCTTTCATCCACTGTTCCGAGCATCCGGCCAAATTGAATGAGATTTTGATAGCCTGTTAAATAGCTATAAAGCTCCGGATTTTCAACAATGCACCCAACTTGTCGCATCGCATCTTTAAATTCAGTCGTTATATTATAACCGCCAATTTTAATTTCTCCAGAGGAAGGAGAAATAAGTCCAACTAGCATACGAATCGTCGTCGTTTTTCCAGCACCATTTGGACCTAAAAAACCAAAAACTTCTCCTTGATTTACACTAAATGAAATGTTGTCAACGAGTGTCTTTCCTTTAATAACTTTAGAGACATTTTGTACTTGTAATACAGTCTCCATTTTACCCTCCTCCAAGCTCTAACTGAGTGCCAAGTTTCGTTGAAAGACGGTTTGCCATTTGGATATATCCATCTTTATTTGGATGAAAATGATCTGTGTTTAAATACAACTGTTCTTCATTGTAAAAAATGTCAAAAGTAGGAATGACGTATGCCTGGTTAACCTGCAAGGCCGCATTTTCAAGTATGTTATTCCAGTTTGAAACAAATGAAGAGGATGCATCTAATCCTTCTACATTATGAAAAGGATTATAATATCCGAATACGTAGATTGGTGCCTCCTCATTTTTTAAACGGATTGTTTTAAATATTTCATTTAAATTTGCAGAAAATGTTTTTGCATCAGGTCGATATTTTTCTAAGTATTGTTGATTTAAGTTATCTGCACCTGGAAACAAATCATTTCCACCAATCGTTAAAAAGATAACATTCGCTTCTTGAATATCTTGTTGAACGCTTTTCTTTTGGAGTACTTGAAGCAGATCGGAAGTCTTTGCTCCACTTACAGCTAAATTCGTTACGGATGAAGCTTGTTTATAGTTTGTTTTTAAATCTTTTTGAACTCTACGAACATAACCTTCTCCATCTTCGTCACCAACACCACGAGTCAATGAATCTCCAAATGCAAGAATTCGGATACTTGATAGATGTTGTATAGGTACTTGAGGAGCTCCTTGTATTTGACTAGTATGTTTCTTAGGATTTAATACCGTTAAGGTTCCTTTTGCAAAACCAGTTAATAGAAGGAGAAAACAAAAGGTCGAAAAGAACAAGATGACTAAGACAAATTTATTGAGTTTCATTGAAACACCACCAAATTATGAAGAATTTTCTTTTGTATCCCGCATCAATGGGAAGTAAGACCCTCACCTCAAGATTGTGAGAGGTGAAGAAGATAGCTTGGAAATAACTGCCTGTAAAAGCCCGATTGAGCGGGCAAACCATCAGCCTTAGAGAATGACACTGATGGAAGTTTCACTTTATATTAAGGTATTATTACCATATCACCACAATAATTGCATTTAATATGTTATTGAATAATAAAAATAATAAAGGAAAATTTCGGTAAGTAGAATCCTTCGATGTGATTAAATGTGGAAAAAATTTAGTAGTCATGAAAGGCTATACTATTTAAATTACTATTCAATAAATAATATATTTAAATAAAATACGATTTTTATTTAATAGGACGTTTTACTTTGAATATGATATTGTATAAAGATAGTAAAACTAGGAATAAAAATGCGAGGTGTAAGTGATGCAATCTCAGTTTGATCAACAATTTGATTCATTGGTAACAAAATATACAGAGCTATTATTAGGAGATGCCTCTGATGAACGAATCGAACAAGTGAAAAAATGGGTGTTATACACATATATGTCAAAATCAATGCCAGCTCTAGTTAAACATTGGAATGAATTATATCCAGATGCGAAAAACGGAATGGTTGAATTAATAAAAGAAATTAAAGAATTAAACGACAAAAACCGACAGAATCAAAAATAATAAAGTTAGTAAATAATTGGTTAATTATTTTTAAAGACGAAAGCGCTTTCTTCTGGTAAAATAGTAGCAAGAACTAATAAAATAGGTATTTATATTTATTATTAAACCAATTTTCGACATTTTTTTAAAAGTTTTAATTTTAAAGTTTGTCTAAAAATGGTACATTAAGATTAGAGAACGATTCTTAATTTAGCACGGTAGGTTAAATTGAAAATGGTTAAAAAAATAGGATTAGTTAAAGAAGTTTTTCTTTATAGGGGTGTAAAGAAAGTTACTAGCTTCTTTAAAAAAGAGAAAAAGAATTGTTTTTATTGGGGGAGAAATAATGGAACAATTAATGCGTAACTCATTTTTATTTTTATCTAAAAATAAAGCGTTAACAAAGATGGCTAAAAAATACGGCCTTCGTTTTGGAGCATCACGTTTTGTTGCAGGGGAAACAATTGAATTAGCTACAAATGTAATAAAAGAATTGAACAAAAAAGATCTATGCGTAACAATTGATTATCTTGGGGAATTTGTTGATACGATTGAAGAAGCAAATGAAATGGCAGATAACTGTATCATTGCAATTGAAGCAATTGGTAAAGAAAATTTAGATTCTCAACTTTCTTTAAAAATGACTTCAATGGGTTTAGATATTTCTGATGAAATCGTATTGAACAATATGCGCCGCATTTTAGAAGCTGCTAAAAAGCATGGTGTGTTCGTAACAATTGATATGGAAGATTATACTCGTTGTCAAAAAACGATCGAGATTTTCAAAGAATTACGTAAAGAATTCGATAACATTGGAACAGTAATTCAAGCATACCTTTACCGTACAGTAGATGATATTACTGACTTAAATTCATTAAGTCCAAATCTTCGTCTAGTTAAAGGAGCATATAAAGAACCTGCTGAGGTTGCTTTCCCAGAGAAAAAAGATGTAGATGATAATTACAAAAAAATTATTAAAATGCATTTATTAAATGGAAACTATACAGCAATTGCATCACATGATGAAGCAATGATTGAATATACAAAACAATTAGTAAAAGAACATAACATTCCAAATAGCCAATTTGAATTCCAAATGCTATACGGTATTCGTACAGAGCGTCAACAAGAACTTGTTAAAGAAGGCTACAAAATGCGTGTTTATGTACCATACGGAACAGACTGGTATGGATACTTCATGCGCCGTCTAGCAGAACGCCCTGCAAACGTTGCTTTCGTATTAAAAGGAATGTTTAGTAAATAATAATGTAGAAAAACGCTTGGATGCAGTTGATGTGATCCAGGCGTTTTTTTTTTGATTGGGTGGGAACTGATGGCCAGGTTGAAAAAAATTTGGATTAATAGGTGTTCTGGCCAGGAATAGGAGGGTTGGTCGAATTAACAGGTGTATTTGCTAAATAATTGATGAAATGGTTGAATTAATTGGAAAAATGGTTGAATAAAGTAAAAAACGGTTGAATTAATTGCAAAAACGGCTGAATTAATAGTCAAAACGATTGAAAAAACAATGAAACGGCCGAATAAAGTGGAACTGACTGATAAAATTACTAAACAGACTGATAAAATCAGAAAAGAGACCGATATAAATCGAATTTTGATCGATAAAAAATAAAACTGACTGATATAATTACAATTTTGACTGATAAAAGATGAAATGGCCCATATAACAAGGAAAACGGACCATATCCAGAACAACCCCACCCATAAACAATCAAAACTCCCTCACAACACTCCTATCAATACAAAAAAGTGCCTCAAAAATGAGGCACTTATCTATTTTCCCATATTTTCTTTACCATATTGTTCATTGCTACCGTGTCTACCTTTTTTTTGTCTATTTGCTGCACCAGGATCTGCATTTCCTTGCATACTTGCCGCACTAACAGCAGCACTTGATGGATTTTTTTCTCGTTTCAACATTAATCACCTCCACAGTAAATAGGTTTTCCATAAAAAGTGGAACTATGAGAGAAAGAGGCTTTCAATTTTTTTTCCTTACCCCTAATTTCCTAAATTCTATCGGTGTGTCTAAAAGATAAGAAAAGTGTCATTATTTTTTCTACAGAAAATTAATATTTTTAACTTTTTGTTTATTGCGAAAAATTAGAATTTAGCATATAGTGAGTGTAGAGGCTCATTTGCTAGGCTAGTCTGTGCTTTGAAAGTGAATGAGTATTCATTCAAAGGAACAAGGGGGAGAAATGCATGATCCAAAGAATCAAAAAAGCTGCTGTATTGGGCTCGGGTGTAATGGGTTCTGGTATTGCTGCGCATTTAGCAAATATCGGTATTCCGACTTTACTTCTTGATATTGTACCAAGGGAGTTAACAGAGGAAGATAAAGCAAAAGGTTTAACTGAAGAAAGCAAAGAATTTCGTAACCGCTTTAGTGCGACTGCAGTTCAAAAACTTTTGAAGCAAAAACCAGCTCCTCTTGCATCAAAAAAGAATCTATCTTTAATTGAAGTAGGTAACTTTGATGATGACATGGTACGTTTAAGTGAAGTTAACTGGGTCATTGAAGTAGTTGTTGAAAACCTAGCAATTAAAAAGCAAGTTTTAGCAAAAGTTGATGCAGTCCGTAAGCCAGGATCAATTGTTAGTTCAAATACTTCTGGAATTTCAATTGAAGCAATGTCAGAAGATTGCTCAGAAGATTTTAAAAAGCATTTCCTAGGAACACACTTCTTTAACCCACCACGTTACTTAAAACTTTTAGAAGTTATTCCTACACAACATACAAGCGAAGATGTAGTAACATTTATGAAGCAATTTGGTGAAGATGTATTAGGTAAAGGTGTCGTATTAGCAAAAGATACGCCAAACTTTATCGGAAATCGCATTGGAACATACGGTTTATTAGTCACAGTACAAGAAATGATCAAAGGTGGCTACAGTGTTGGTGAAGTTGACTCGGTTACAGGTCCACTTATTGGACGTCCAAAGAGTGCTACATTCCGTACACTAGATGTTGTTGGTCTTGATACGTTCATTCATGTAGCAAATAACGTATATGAAAAAGTAGAAGGTGCTGAAAAAGAAGTATTCGAAGTACCAGATTTCATGAAGGAAATGGCTGACCGCAAATGGTTAGGTAGCAAGTCAGGACAAGGCTTTTTCTTAAAACAAGGTAAGGAAATCCTTGAGCTTGATCCATCTACTTTCGAGTATGTAGAAAGAAAGAATTTACGTACTGCATCAACTGAACAAGTGAAGCAAGTAAAAGGTCTTTCAAATAAGTTGAAAGCGCTTGTATATGCTGATGATCGTGCAGGCTCGTTATTATGGAACATTATTAGCCCAGTATTAGTTTATTCAGCACAATTAACTGGGGAAATCTCTGATGACATTATTGGCATTGATCAAGCAATGAAATGGGGATTTGGATGGGATTTTGGTCCATTTGAAATTTGGGATGCGATTGGCGTTTCAAAATCAGTTGAACTTATGGAAAAAGAAGGAGTTTCTATTCCTGAGTGGGTAAAAGACTTCCTTGCTGCTGGAAATGAAACGTTCTATAAAAAGGACAATGGTTTAACAAGCTTCTATCATAATGGTGAATACAAACCATTAATTGAAAACGAAAAGGCTGTACGACTTAGCGTCTTAAAAGAGAAAGGACACATTATTAAACAAAATTCAGGTGCAAGTTTAATCGACCTTGGAGATGGCGTAGCCTGTTTAGAATTCCATACTAAGAGTAATGCAATTGGAATGGATATTACACAAATGATTAATTTCGCAGTTGATGAAGTTGCTAAAAACTATAAAGGTTTAGTAATAGGAAACCAAGCGAAAAACTTCTGTGTAGGTGCGAACCTTGCAATGATTTTAATGGAAGCACAGGATGATAACTATTTTGAAATTGAAATGGTTGTTAAAGGCTTCCAAGATGCAATGATGAAAATCAAGTACTCTGACAAACCGGTTGTTGTAGCACCATATGGTATGACACTTGGTGGCGGTGCTGAAGTTTGTTTACCAGCGGCTAGCATTGTAGCTTCTTCTGAAACTTATTTAGGCCTAGTTGAAGTAGGTGTTGGTTTAATTCCTGGTGGCGGGGGAAATAAAGAGCTTTATATTAAACAATTAAAGCAATTTCCTGAAGGCGTTGAATTTGACCTTCAAGCCCTTGCAAATCGTGTGTTTGAAACAGTTGCGATGGCAAAAGTATCAACATCAGCACAAGAGGCATTTGAAAATGGTTTCTTAAATCATGATGATCGCAAAGTATTTAATGCAGATCATTTAATTTATGAAGCGAAACAACGTGTTCTTGAACTTTACGAAGCAGGCTATAAAGCACCGATTCGTGAAAAAGTTCCTGTAGTTGGAGAAACAGGTTATGCAACATTAGTTTTAGGTGCTCATGCGATGTATAAATCAGGTTATATCAGTGAGTATGACTTAAAAATTGCGAAAAAATTAGCGTATGTCATCTCTGGTGGTAAAGTTCCATTCGGTACAAAAGTAGATGAACAATACTTATTAGATATAGAACGTGAAGCATTTTTAAGCTTAGTGAGTGATATGAAATCACAGGCACGTATGCAGCACATGTTAGTAAAAGGAAAACCATTACGTAACTAATCAAGAGATGGAGGTAAGTTCATGAGAGAAGCTGTCATTGTAGCGGGTGCAAGAACACCTGTTGGTAAAGCAAAAAAAGGTTCACTTGCAACAGTACGTCCGGATGATTTAGGTGCGTTAGTTGTAAAAGAAACATTAAAACGTGCGGGAAATTATGATGGACCAATTGATGACTTAATTTTTGGATGTGCAATGCCAGAAGCAGAGCAAGGCTTAAATATGGCAAGAAATATTGGTGCACTTGCTGGTTTACCAAATACTGTTCCGGCAATCACAATTAATCGTTACTGTTCTTCTGGTTTACAAAGTATTGCTTATGCAGCAGAAAAAATCATGTTAGGGCATGCTGAAGCAGCAATCGCCGGCGGTGCTGAATCAATGAGTTTAGTACCAATGTCAGGACATGTGATTCGTCCAAACAGCCGACTAGTTGAAACTGCTCCTGAATACTACATGGGCATGGGGCATACTGCTGAAGAAGTTGCAACACGTTATGGAATTTCTCGTGAAGACCAAGATGCTTTTGCAGTACGTAGTCATATGCGTGCAGCAGCAGCAATTCGCGAAGGGCGGTTTGTAGATGAGATTGTACCTGTTGATGTAACACTTCGTACAGTTAATTCTAATCATAAACTGGTAGAAAAATCATTTGTATTTTCACAAGATGAAGGTGTTCGTGAAGGCACAACATCTGAAGTGTTAGCAAAGCTACGTCCAGCATTTAACGTACAAGGTTCTGTTACAGCTGGTAATTCTTCACAAACAAGTGATGGAGCAGCTGCAGTTCTTGTGATGGATCGTGAAAAAGCAGTAGCTGAAGGGCTAAGTCCATTATTAAAATTCCGTTCATTTGCAGTAGCAGGTGTTGCTCCGGAAGTAATGGGGATTGGTCCAATTGAAGCAATTCCAAAAGCACTTAAATTAGCTGGATTAAGTATTTCTGATATCGGTTTATTTGAATTAAATGAAGCGTTTGCTTCTCAATCAATTCAAATTATCCGTCACTTAGGTTTGGATGAAGAGAAAGTAAACGTAAACGGTGGAGCAATTGCCTTAGGTCATCCGCTTGGATGTACCGGAACAAAACTTACATTGTCACTATTACATGAAATGAAACGTCGTGGTGAGCAATTTGGTGTTGTCACAATGTGTATCGGTGGCGGCATGGGCGCTGCGGGTGTATTTGAATTAATCTAATAGATTTTGATAAAGCGATTTTAAGAGATTGTAAAGGAAGCTCTGACTGGCCAGCAGAACTTCCCTTGGTCTCTTCGTAAAAGATAAATTACATTAGGAGGAAATTTTACCATGGAAAAAACAGCTGGTAACTTAATTAAAGGTGGAAGTTTTTTAACAAGTGAAATTACATTTGATAAAGTGTTTACACCAGAAGATTACACTGATGAGCAAAAATTAATTGCGAAAACTGCAGAAGATTTCATCGTAAATGAAGTATTACCAGAGTTAGAATACCTTGAGCAACATGAGTTTGAGCGTAGTGTTCGTCTATTAAAGCAAGCTGGTGAATTAGGTTTATTAGCTGCTGATGTACCAGAAGAGTTCGGTGGAATTGGATTAGACAAAATCAGTTCTGCATTAATCTCTGAAAAATTCTCACTTGCTGGTGGTTTCGCGATTTCTCATGGAGCACACGTAGGTATTGGTTCATTACCAATCGTTCTTTTTGGTAACGATGATCAAAAGAAACGTTATTTACCAGACTTAGCTTCTGGTGAAAAATTAGCTGCATATGCATTAACGGAGCCAGGTTCAGGCTCAGATGCACTAGGTGCAAAAACAACTGCTAAATTAAATGCTGAGGGTACACATTACATCTTAAATGGTGAAAAACAATGGATTACTAACTCTGCATTTGCTGATGTATTCGTTGTTTACGCAAAAGTGGATGGAGAGCATTTCTCTGCATTTATCGTTGAAAGAGAATATCCAGGCGTATCTACTGGTCCTGAAGAGAAGAAAATGGGTATTAAATCATCTTCAACTCGTACGTTAATTCTTGAGGATGTAGCAGTTCCAGTTGAAAACTTATTAGGCGAAGTTGGTCGTGGACACGTTATTGCGTTCAATATTTTAAATATTGGTCGTTATAAATTAGCAGTAGGTTCTGTTGGTTCATCAAAACGTGCTCTTGAACTATCTGCAACATATGCAAACCAACGTCAACAATTTAAAACACCAATCGCAAAATTTAGTTTAATTCAAGAAAAAATTGCGAACATGGCAACGAAAATTTATGCAAATGAAAGTGCTGTTTACCGTACAGTAGGTCTTTTCGAAGATCGTTTTAGCCAATTAACGGAAGAACAATTAAAAGATGGCAAGGCTGTAGGTGATGCAGTTGCTGAATATGCAATTGAATGTTCATTAAACAAGTTCTTCGGTTCTGAAGTATTAGACTACGTAGCTGATGAAGGCGTTCAAATTCACGGTGGTTATGGATTCATGGCGGAATACGAAATTGAGCGTATTTACCGTGATTCACGTATTAACCGTATCTTTGAAGGTACAAATGAAATTAACCGTTTAATCGTACCAGGCACATTCTTACGTAAAGCAATGAAAGGTGAGCTTCCATTACTTCAACAGGCTCAACAAATTCAAGAAGAGCTAATGACATTAATGCCTACAGAAGTAGGAGATGCTCCGCTTGAGCAAGAAAAGCACTTATTACGCAATGCTAAGAAAATCGGTATCATGATTGCTGGCTTAGCTGCTCAAAAATACGGCAAAGCATTAGAAAAAGAACAAGAAATCCTTGTTAATATTGCGGACATTGCTAGCAATATTTATGCAATGGAATCAGTAATCCTACGTACTGAAAAAGCAATTAACAAAGTAGGTTCAGAGAAATCAAACCAAAAACTTCTTTACACTCAAGTGTTCTGTCAGGAAGCGTTCAACGAAATCGAAGCTCACGCAAAAGAAACATTAGTTGCTGTTGAGTCTGGTGACATGCTACGTATGATGACATCAGCACTTCGAAAATTTACTCGTCATACTCCGATTAACGTCATTGCGAAAAAACGTGAAATCGCTGCAGGTGTGTTAGAAGTAGAACGCTATACAGTTTAAGTGAATCAAAAAAAGCATGTACCTTTTAATCGTTTGATTAAGGGTGCATGCTTTTTTATGTTTTATTTCCATTCTACTAAAGAAAACACATCATTGTTCTCAAAATCATTTTGGATTTCTGGAGTAATCAGTAATCTAAATTGATCTTTTGTTACCCATTGGTAATCACTATGTTCGTTAGATAGAAAAACATTTCTATTTTTACATCCACATAAGTAGGTAAGAATGACAATTTGTCTTGATGGGTTAGTTTTGAAAGTTGTGGCATATAAAATTTTATTCACTGTAACATCAAGACTAACTTCTTCTTTAATTTCTCTAATTAACGCAGATTCTAGATCCTCTCCAAATTCTATTTTACCTCCAACACATTCCCAAGTTCCTCCACCATATTCATCATCAATAGATCGTTGTACAATTAAAATATTTCCTTCGTTCAATACAACGCCTTTTACAACAACAACAATTTTATTTTCGTTCATAGTAAACTCCCTTCAATTTTTTTAATCTAGTAATTTTTATCCATTCTTTAGAATAGTCTGTTTATGATGATTCAACCTCAAATTAGTTATTAAATCAAGTCTCTAAAAAAGTTTTAAAATAAAAATGCTTTTTTCGTAAACTTAATTGTTTTTGAGATTTTAATTTTAAAGATAGAAGTTGATTACAACGGAAGGTGCGAGACTCCTGTGGGAATAGCGGGAAGGCTGAGACCCCACAGGCTTGCCGAGGAGGCTCAGCTCACGCCCCACGGAAAGCGAGTATCCTGGAGTTGTAATCAACTAACGCAATCTAAAACGGCAACAATGTATACGAAAACATAATTAATTAAAAGTTGACAGAAACAATTTGATTGTATAAAATTATAAGTAACTTACAAATAGTAAGTAAATGAATAAAAGTAATTAATAGAACAACAGCATTTAATTTTATTAAATTTAAAAATAGGGAAAAAAATCGGAGGGATTTATCATGACAATGACAAAAACAAAATGGATAGTAGATCAAACGCATAGTAGTGTGGATTTTTCAATCAAGCATTTGATGATTTCAAAAGTAAAGGGTTCATTTAATGAATTTACTGCATCAATCGAAGCAGATGTAAATGATTTAACAAGTGGATCAATTCAGTTTACAGTGGATGCAAATAGTATTGATACGAGAAATACTGATCGTGACAACCATCTTCGTTCAGCTGACTTTTTCGATGTTGAAAATCATCCAACAATGACATTTGTATCTAAGCAAATTGAGAAAAAAGCTGAAAATGAATACATTGTAACAGGAGATTTAACAATACGCGGAGTAACAAATACAGAAAAATTTGAAGTTACTTATGAAGGACATGGAGTAGATCCTTGGGGAAATGAAAAAGTAGGATTTAGTAGTGTTGGTTCAATCAACCGAAGTGAATATGGTTTAACTTGGAACGCGGCTTTAGAAGCTGGTGGTGTTCTTGTTGGAGACCAAATCAAGTTTGATATTCAAGTTCAAGCTGTAAAAGCATAATAATAAAACACTCTTAAAATACATCAAAGATAAACAGAAAATCGTTTTAAGTTTCTGTGGAATGTATATTAAATCAAAAACGGGTATTCTACAATTTGCAGAATACCCGTTTTATTATTTTTCATTCATGTACTTTTCAATTGCCTGATCGATATAAATCCATCCTTTTAAACGGATATGGATTGAATCTTCAAAGAAATATTTATCATATTCGTGTCCAGATAAATCAGCGACCTCGAATCCATTTTTTTCGATTTGATTACGAACTTTATTGTAGTAGACTTCTCGTTTTGCTTTATTGAATCCTGTATAGTCATAAAAATAACCATTAACAGGCAGAGAAATAAATAGCGGCTTGGCTCCAGAAGATTTTAATAAATCTAATACTAGCTGTAAGTCTCCATATTCAGGTGATTTTCCATAGGAAATGTCCGCTTTTGAATTTTTTAATTCCTTTAGATTTGCAAAATGAAATGAGTATACACTATTTTTCATACCAAATCGATTGTTATTGGAAGTTTTCTTCCCTTCTTCATCCGCCCTCTTTAACATGTCATCAAATGAAATACCCTTTGGTAAAGGTTTAATCGAATTAATCGAATGGAAATTTGGATGTATTAAAGAGGTTACTACATCTTGTTTTTTTGCAATCGATAAATAGCTTGCTACTAAATCATTAAGCAATTTTTGTTTTACAGTAGGACTAGATTTCGGATTGATTGACTCATTTAATATAGCAGATAACATACTATCATTTTTTACCATAGAGTAATCCAACAGTCTTTGAACTGCTCTTCGTTTCAAATCAATCGGAATATGTTGATTTAATGCGAATTCAATCGCTTGTAATTTCGAAAAGTTAGGATCGAATCTTCCCTCATCTAAGCCTTCTCCTTTAAACCATGTTGGCGATAAGATGAAAACGAACTTTTTGTCTTTTAAATAAGGCTGTACTGAAGAAAGGCTTAAAAAATGAATAAGTGATTGAGTTCCTCCACGTCCAATTAAATAAGGAGTATATTGACTATTTTGACTTTTGAAATAAACTGACGGATGAAACTCGTCAAAACGTGACAATTCGGATGAACCGTAAATTGGTAAAATGTTCTTATCTTGCATAATCTTTTTTTGAATAGCAACACCCTGGAATATCGTAGGGTTTAAAGATGCCTCAGTCTGAGAGACTGTTTTTTTCGTGACCAGATTTGATAGCTTGTTGTTAGGTAAAAATAAAAGGATGACTGCAAGTACAATAGCTAAAATAATCGGGCCGAATTTTGGGTTTTTCATGTTTACACCCCTAAAAACGTATAATTGTTGTCTCTAAATTACAAAAAAAATTAAAATAATCTACCTGAGAAAATTAAAAATCCGAAACAAATAAAATGGAATGTTATTAAAATTGCAAGAGCATCAGTAAACACTGAACTTTTAATCCATTTTTTTGATTTTATTTTTCGTTCATATAAATCGTAGCTAATGATTAAAACAGCTTGGTAAAGTCCATAAACAATATAATGTAACGCTAATCCATGCCAAATTCCCATTAGTAAAAAAAGTGAAAGATAACCTATGTAAGAGATAGTATAACGATTTTGAATCCATTTCTTTTTTCGTATTAAAAATACTAATCGCATGAACACATAGTCTCTAAACCAAAAGGATAAAGTCATATGCCATCTATTCCAAAAATCTTTAATATTTTTACTTAGGAAAGGTTTATTAAAGTTTGGTGGCGTTTTAATACCAAGTAGATAGCTAACTCCGATTGCGAATGCACTGTATCCTGCAAAATCAAAAAATAAATAAAAACTGTAAGCATACATATAGATTAATTTGTAAATAAAAAGATTTTCATTTAAATACACATTTGAAATCACATACACATCCAGTATATGTGCAATGATATATTTATAAAAAAAGCCTCTAAAAATTAACTGGATAGCTGTATATAAAAGCTCTTTATACTCACCCTCTACATAGTGTTTCTCCACATCTTTTTCAAACCTTCTAAAGCGATCAATCGGTCCAGAAGTAAAAGTTGGAAAAAATAAAAAGAATCTTAGGAACTGTAAAGGGGTCATGTCTTTAATCTGGCCATCTCTCATCTCAATCAAAATTTGAACCGTTTTAAACGTCACATAGGAAATACCTAAAAATCCAAATAATGTAAAGGAAAATAAGTAAGGTTGAATTTTTGTTAATATAAGAGGAAGTAGGGCTAACAATATGACAGAGTAGAAAGTAACGGACTGATTCTTATGTACGCGGTATTTTTGATAAAATAAGACTAAACCTAATTGAAAAACCGTAAAACATAAAAAGAAAATTAGTTGTGTAGTTTGATTTACAAATATAAGTATTATAAGAGCCCAGCCAACGATTGTACTATATATTGGTAATTTCTTTCCTTTTAAACCATAAATAACAATCGGTAAAAATAAAACTGCTAACATTAAAAAATATAATAAATTTCCATACGGTGTCATAAATGTACCTCGATTAATAAAATCTACAAATTTTAAAATTCATTGTAAATAAAGGTTGATGAATTTCCAGTATTGCACACATAAAAATAAATCAGTAAAAGGATAACCAATAAATAATAGCTCGTTTTTGTAATCCATTGGGTTATTGGATGTTGAAAAAATTTACGAACTTTTCCTATTAACACACATGCCCCCTCCTTTATAAAAGACTTAAGAGTCCCAATCATCTAAATTATAGTAAAATGATACATAAGTAAATATAAAATAATATGAGAACAATATGAAAAGCTCTTAATGTAATTGAATTTCATCTGCTATAGTTTAGAACGCTTAATAGACTCTGTAATTTAGTTTGCTCAAGATTACTTTGTTAAAATAGAGTATCATGAAAAAAGTTGCAAAATTATTTTATAATTCTAACTCAATTTAGTATAATAAAATTAGTTATGATATACAATGGTTGGATTACCAACTATTGCATTTTAGTTAACATATTGATTAATTAGAGAATCGTAATTGTCGAATTTTGTCGTATCCTAAATGATAAATTTCAGATTAGCTTATGATAAAATGATTAGGTAGAAAGTGGTGATTAAATGAAAAAATTTTATACATATCCTAAATGTGGAACTTGTCGTAAAGCGACTACTTGGTTAAAAGACCATAATGTTGATGTACAAGCTATCGATATTACATTAAACCCACCTTCTAAGGAAGAATTAAAAGAGATTTTAAAAGATAGCGGTTTAAGCATTAAAAAACTTTTTAATACAAGCGGTGTAAAATATCGTGAGCTTGGATTAAAAGAAGTTATACCAACTAAATCAGAGGATGAGTTATTAGAGCTTTTAGCATCTGATGGAAAGTTAATTAAAAGACCATTATTAACAGATGGAAAAAATGCTACAGTTGGTTTTAATGACGAAGTGTTTGAAGAAGTTTGGTTACAAAAATAACCTAAATATATAACTATACATAGGAGGAACTACAAATGGCAATTCCAAAAGAATTACGTTATTCAGAAGAACATGAATGGGTGAAAGTTGAAGGAAATAAGTATTATATTGGTATTACTCATTTCGCTCAATCAGAATTAGGTGACATTGTGTTTGTTGAGCTTCCAGAAGTTGGAGATGAACTAACTGTAAATGAGCCTTTCGGTAGTGTTGAATCTGTAAAAACAGTTTCTGAATTATATGCTCCAATTAGTGGTAAAGTTATTGAAGTAAATGCTGATTTAGATGAAAATCCAGAATTTGTTAATGAATCACCTTATGAAAAAGCTTGGATGGTTGTTGTTGAAGCAACTAATGCATCAGAGTTAGACGAATTAATGACAGCTGATAAATATGAAGAAATGATCAAACAAGACTAATAAAAATGAAACAGAAAAGTGTCCTTTTTGGGCACTTTTTTTACAAAAGCTGATTTATTAAAGGCTCTTTTCTTAAAGATTGTTGTTATTGAAAAGATTTTGATAAAGAATATATAGTTGATTGGAACGGAAGGTGCGAGACTCCTGTGGGAGCAGCGGGACAGGTGAGACCCCGCAGGAGCGATAGCGACGAGGAGGCTCACCGCCCGCCCCACGGAAAGCGAGCATCCTGAAGTGGAAATCAACTTATCACTTTCTTAAATAGCGACAAAGTATACGGAAAATGTCTAAATTGACGATTATTTTTATAGAAAAGGAAATTACAACGTAAAATAGAATATACTATCTATAATATAAAGTGTTTCATAGTCCATTACTATTAGGTGATGTCCAGTGAATATAGATGAGCAAAAGAAAGTTATAATTGTTGAAGGTACAACTGATAAAAGAAAAATTCAATCCATTATTAACGAACCAATTGATATTATCTGTACAAATGGAACAGTTGGAACGACAAAACTCGATGAGCTTGCAGAGTTACTTGATTATCGTGATGTGTACGTCCTTGTTGATGCAGATGATGCAGGTGAAAAGTTACGAAAACAACTTAAGAGAGAGTTTCCACGAGCTGAACACTTGTATATAGATCGTAGTTACAGAGAAGTTGCTACGGCACCAAGCCAGCACTTAGCAAGTGTCCTTTTAGGGGCAGATATATCTGTATTTTCTACGTTTTTGCGTTCGAATTAATGAGGTAAAATATGCAACAGTGGACAAGAGAAGAACTGACAAAACAAATGAGTTTAAATCAAACAACAATTGTATACATTTACACTTCTTTGTGTGGTACATGCCAAGTAGCATCTAAAATGCTAACAATAATAGAAGAGTTATTACCAAATCTTCCAATTGGTCAAATAAATGTAAATGATATTAAAAATGAAGTGCATAACTGGGAAGTTGAAAGTGTTCCTTGTTTATTGTTTTTAGAGAATGGGGAAATGATAAATAAGATTTACGCGTTTCATTCAGTTCCATATTTAATGGAATTACTTAAACCATTTGAAATTAAAAATTCTTAAACATAGCCTTGGGTGGCTATGTTTTTTTGTTTTAAAACAAAACTGTTTGGTTTTATTTACCATTTAAAAGTGTGCTGTAAAAAGGTTCTTTTCTACAAAGTTAGTGTTTGACGGACAAATTTCTCAGGAAATAAATTTGTGAAATGGAGCATTGTTAGATAATTTGTCAAACAATCAATTGAATTGTCGATAATCAATTAAAGGATGAATATCTCTTTTATGGAATAGGTTAGAAAGATGAAATAAAGAGGTGTTTATTCATGCAAATGATGGAGTGGATTGATAAAGCGAACTATTTTTTTAATAAAAAAGATCACATAAATTTTATTTTGCCGATCGAAGAACGATTTGTTGAAATACGTATGTTAGATGAGCAAATGAAGCTTAAAATTTCGAACCACTATCCTTTTTTCACTCCTATACTAGGAGAATTTAACCCTCAGTTAAGCATTCAGTTTAGAGAGAATGCTTGGGAATCAATCATAAATGGGACAAGAAGATTGAGTTTGCTTCATAAATTGAATGATGTAGTTTATCAAGGGAATTATCGCTTGTTTTTACTACTTGAAACAATTTTTCAATATACTAGTGTAGAAAAAAATGAAATTTGTTGTTGACAGTTTGAAATTATGAATGTAATATCGTAACTATATTAACTGAATATAAACGTTTTTTATAAACGGCTCTTATCAAGAGAGGTGGAGGGACTGTGCCCTGTGAAGCCCAGCAACCGTCAACGTCAATGTTGAAATGGTGCTAATTCCTGCAAAGCGTATGCTTTGAAAGATGAGAGAGAGGTCACTTCGATATGTAAACCTTTCTGCTCATCATGCAGAAAGGTTTTTTTGTGTTAATAGGGCTTACTTTAGGAAGCTCATGATCATTACAAAAGAATTAAACTAAGTGGGAGTTTATATAAAAACAGGAAAAGAAAGGAAGAGGCCCGTGATTGAAATACAACAGATTAGTAAAACTTATAATGGGAAGAATGGTCAAGTTCATGCAGTGAAAAATGTATCATTAACAATCAGAAAAGGCGAAATATTCGGTATGATTGGCTATAGTGGTGCTGGGAAAAGCACACTACTACGAATGCTGAATGGATTAGAGACACCAACTGATGGTGAGATTGTGATTGATGGAGTTTCAATCAGTAAAAGTAAAGCATCTCATTTGCGAAAAGAAAGACAAAAAATCGGAATGATTTTTCAACATTTCAATTTATTGTGGTCAAGAACGGTATTAGAAAATATCTTATTTCCATTAGAAATTGCTGGTGTTCCAAAAAAACAGCGTGTTGATCGAGCAAAAGAGTTAGTACGTTTAGTTGGATTAGAAGGAAGAGAAAATGCGTATCCATCTGAATTAAGTGGTGGACAAAAGCAGCGTGTAGGTATTGCAAGAGCATTAGCTAATGAACCAAAAGTGTTGTTATGTGACGAAGCAACATCTGCGTTAGATCCTGAAACGACTGATTCGATTTTAAGTTTATTAACGGATATTAATCGCGGGCTAGGTATTACGATTGTTTTAATCACTCATGAAATGCATGTGATTCAAAAGATTTGTCAGCGTGTAGCAGTTATGGAAAATGGCGAAGTAGTTGAGCTTGGAGCAGTTCTAGATGTGTTTACAAATCCTCAGCAAGATATAACGAAAAAATTTGTTAAACAAATTAAAGGGTCAGAAGAATTTGTTACTGAGTTGACTCGCGATGCAAGTTCGAATGGCAATACAAAGAAACTGACATTTACACAATCTCATGTACAACAGCCACATATTTCCGAAGCAGTAAAACTGTTTAATATTGAAATAAATATTTTAAACGGAAAAATTGTTCAAACTTCTGAAGGATCATATGGTACGTTACTTGTCCAAATGATTGGTAAAACAGAGAATATAGAAAATGCAGTAAGCTACTTGCAATCACAGCAAGTAGAAGTAGAGGTGGTTTAATATGACAAATCTTTTTCCAAATGTAGATTGGGATATGATGTTTACCGCAACAAAGGAAACGTTATATATGACAATTATTTCTCTCATAGCGACATTTGTTTTAGGTTTAATTCTAGGTCTATTACTCTTTTTAACTGGTAAAGATGGATTGTTAGAAAATAAGTTTTCAAATACTTTTTTAGCAGCATTTATTAATATATTTCGTTCCATTCCATTTATGATTTTAATTATTTTATTAATTCCTTTTACAACGATTATCGTAGGATCAATGCTTGGTTCAAATGCGGCATTACCGGCGTTAATTATTGGGGCAGCTCCTTTTTATGCACGTATGGTTGAAATTGGATTACGTGAAATAGATAAAGGAGTTATTGAGGCAGCAAGAGCAATGGGAGCAAATACTTTTACAATTATTCTTAAAGTATTAATTCCAGAAGCGCTTCCAGCAATTCTATCAGGCATTACGGTAACAACCATTGCGATTGTAGGTTACACGGCAATGGCTGGAACAATTGGTGGTGGTGGACTTGGTAACCTTGCTTTTATGGAAGGTTATGAACGCGGAAATAATGAGGTTACATTTGTGGCAACTGTCATCATATTAGTCATCGTGTTCGCCATTCAAATTGTTGGTGACATTTTCACAAGAAAAATAGATAAAAGAGGATAAAGAAAAGGGAGGAAATCAAAATGAAATTCAAAAAAATTGCCGCGATTATCACTGCAGGAGTTGTTGCATTATCTTTAGCAGCATGTAATGCAGCAAACAAAGCTGACGCTAAAAACAACAAACAATTAGTAGTAGGTGCATCAAATGTACCCCATGCAGAAATTTTAGAACAAGTTAAACCGATTTTAGCTAAAGAAGGTATTAACTTAAAAATTGAAAAATTCCAAGATTACGTTTTACCAAATAAAGCTCTTGCTTCAAAAGAGTTAGATGCTAACTACTTCCAGCACATTCCATATTTAAAAGCACAAATGAAACAATTCGGCTACAAATTTGAAAATGCTGGTGGTATTCACATCGAACCAATCGGCGTGTACTCTAAAAAATATAAAAGCTTAAAACAATTACCGAATAAAGCAACGATTATTATGAGTAATTCAGTAGCTGACCATGGTCGTATGCTTACTTTATTACAACAAGAAGGTTTAATTAAATTAAAACCTGGTATTGATACAACAACTGCAACAATTAAAGATATTGTAAGTAATCCAAAACACATACAATTCCAAGCTAATGTAGATGCAGCTCTTCTGCCAAAAGTTTACAAAAATGGTGAAGGTGACGCAGTTTTAATTAACACAAACTATGCAATCGATGCTGGTTTAAACCCATTAAAAGACGCAATTGCTCTAGAAGGTAAAAACTCTCCATACGTTAACATTATAACAGTACGTAAAGGTGACAAAAACAAACCAGAAATCAAAGCACTAGTTAATGCATTACATTCTAAGCAAATTCAAGATTGGATCATTAAAAAATACAAAGGTGCAGTTGTACCTGTGAAGTAATTGGGTGCCTGTCAAATTTCAAAATGTGAATATATTGTGAATAAAGTCGTGGATAAAACCTCGGCTTTATTTTTTTGTCAAAAAGGAAGATACTAATTAAATTACATTAACTCATATAAACCGGGATACTCATCCATACTATTCATGAAATAATTATTATTTATATTCAATCATATGTATATATTTATGACGTACATATAACTTAATAATTCATATAGTCTTGGAGGTATTTACTTGAAAAAAATAGTATTGTTCATCTTGATGTTAATGTTAAGTATTAGCCCATTTTTTTCTAATGAAGTAAAAGCAAAAGCTCACCAAACAACCAAACTTTCTCAATTAGCACTTACTAAAAAAGCTGTCATTTACGAAAAACGGATAAAAAATTCACCAATTTTTTATCCTCAAATAAAAGGACTAGCAAATCAAAAAGCACAAAGAAAAATAAACGCTACCCTTTTAAAGGAAGCTCAATCAGCAAATAAAAACCGTTTAAAACTACTTGAAGATGAAAGAATTGCTAAGAAAGATTGGAAATCAAGTCTGGGGCCATGGCGTCCTTATGAGTATAAATTTACTTATAAGATACCTTACAACGATAATAATCATTTGTCTGTCATCTATTATCAATATATTTATACAGGTGGGGCACATGGGAATACGAAAGGTAGAGCGATTAATTTTAATACATCGACAGGAGAGGTAATTCCTTTATCAAAAGTGATAAATGGAAAGCAGAAAGTAATTCAAAACTATGCATACAACATTTTGCAAAAGAAATATAAGGGATACACACTAATTCATTCAGCAAATGAAATTGCACTTTCTGATCAAGATAGATTATGGGTTTTTGATAAAAGTGGAATTAAGTTAATCTTTAATGAATATGAAGTAGCTGCTTATGCAGCAGGAATGCCTGAGGTTGTAATTCCTTCTCCTATATATAAATAGCAAAAAAAGACATGATTAGTTGAAAAATCATGTCTTTTTTACTGTAAATTTTATTAGTCAATTGCGACTTTTACATTTGAAGGAACTACATTTTTATGAAACCATTCATTTGAAACGCCATCATAAATATAGTCTTGTTTCCATTCATCTATGTTTTCACATATAGAGCGAATTGCTTCTACAATTGTTTCTACTTCTTCATCTGTTGTTGTTGGGTGAAGAGAGATGCGAATCCAGCCTGGTTTTTGTGATAAATCACCACTATTTAATTGGTCAGTTATAGATTTGGATACTTCTCGTTCAATTTGAAGTAAGTAGTGACCATATGTACCTGCACAAGAACATCCTCCGCGTACTTGGATACCGAATCGCTCATCCAACAAACGAACAACTAAGTTATGATGAATATTTTGTAGATAAAGAGAAATGATTGGTAATCTTTCAAGGTGACGATTATCTAAAATGACGACTTGATCAATCGATGATAATCCGTTCCATAATTGGTCAAGTAATACTTGTTCTCTTTCGTGAATTGATTTAACAGTCATTTTTTCTTTCAATTGAATAGCTAAAGATGTACGGATGGTTTGAAGGAATCCTGGTGTTCCACCGTCTTCACGGATTTCAATATTTGAGATATAGTTTTTCTCGCCCCATGGATTCGTCCATAAGACTGTTCCACCACCTGGATGATCAGGTACAGTATTTTGATACAATGCTGAATCAAATAGTAAGATTCCATTTGTTCCTGGTCCACCTAAAAATTTGTGTGGAGAGAAGAAAATAGCATCTAATTTTTCAAGTGGATCAGTAGGGCGCATATTAATTTCGACATATGGAGCAGAAGCTGCAAAGTCTATAAAACAAAGTCCATCATTTTCATGCATGACACGAGCTAATTTATGAAAAGGAGTCATTACACCTGTCACATTGGAACAAGCGGTAAATGAACCAATTTTTATAGGGCGATCGGAATACTTACGAACTTCTTTTTCCAATTGAATCGGACAAACTAGACCTTGCTCATTTGGTGGCACAATAACGACATCCACTAAACATTCGCTCCAGCTAATATGATTGGAATGATGTTCCATGTGAGTGATAAATACGACAGGGCGTTCGTTAGTATCAAACTTTATTAATTTTTGAAGTCGTTCAGGAGCACGAAGTCCGAGTAAACGTTGTAATTTGTTAATTGCACCTGTTGCGCCTGTTCCAACAGATAAGATGACATCTTCTTTGGAGGCGTTTACATGTTTCTTAATATGAGAAAGGGCTTCATGATACAATTTCGTCATTTTAGCACCTGTTGTATTGGATTCTGTATGTGTATTCGCCACATAAGGGCCAATTTCGTTCATCATTTTTTCTTCAATCGGACGATACAAGCGTCCACTTGCAGTCCAATCAGCATATAAGATAGGCTTTTGGCCATAAGGCGTTTCAATAGTATGGTCAATACCAATGATTCCTTTTCGAATAGAAGTTAAACAATCAATAGTCAATCTAACCACTCCTTAAAATAAAAACTAATTTATTAGAAATGTGTCTAATTTCTGAAAAATATACCCCTATAAGTATTTTAAACCATTACTAATAAAAAAACTATTCAAATTAAAATGAAGTGGTCGATTTTGGGTAAAAATGGTTCTATTTTAATAGATTGTTGAGTTGTAGAGATAATTTTGTCTTATTAATAGGCCGTTTTCTAAAAGATTTTTGTTTTTATTAAGGTTTTTTAAGGAACTTGATAATGAAAAAGATTGGAACGGAAGGTGCGAGACTCCTGTGGGAGCAGCGGGACAGGTGAGACCCCGCAGGAGCGATAGCAACGAGGAGGCTCACCCCCCCCTAAGGAAAGCGAGTATCCTGGAGTGGAAATCAACGAATCTTTTTATATAGCAACAAGGTCGCTCAGGGAACTTGATTGGCTCGTTTTACGTAGAAGTCTCACAGATTTTATTTCAAAACGCACTTATCTTCTCCCAGTACTCTCTTTCAAGATAAGAGCATAAAGATCCTCTACTCGTTCTCCCATGAAGCGTTGTGCATCTGAGATACCTTTGTTGTAAAACATTGGCCCAATTTTCTCAGTAATGAAATCTAGTAACAGCATGCCAGCAAGATCAGTTAATTCTTCATCACGCTCCTGCTCGAAATAGTGCTGTAGTTCAGCTATAGCATCCTTTTGTTGTTCAGGTGAAAGTTGAAGTGTTTTTTTCATAAAAATTCTCTCCTTTTTAGTATCATTTACCATAAAAAATACATCTTAATATAATGTAAGGGAAAGCACGTCTGCTGTAAATCACACTTAATATAAGTTTACTTAGCAAATGTAAAATGTAACATGTATTTTTAAGAAAGGCTCTTTTAAAAGATTTTTGTTTTTTTAAAGTAATAAAGTTGATAATGAAGTTGAATGGAACGGAAGGGTGCTCGACTCCTGTGGGAGATGCGGGAAAGCTGAGACCCCACAGGAGCGTATGCGACGAGGAGGCTCAGCTCACGCCCCTAGGAAAGCGAGCATCCTGGAGAGGAAATCAACTTACACATACTAAAATAGCAACAATGTATACCCAAACAGCTTAAATAAAAAATTTAAAGTAAAATTGTACAAAAAAATTAGTTTCTACCTATTAATATGTATTTCAAGAATCTCGAATTGAAAATGTGTCTAAAAATTGTCGGCTTGAAAATACTTTTTAATTGCTTTAAGATTAGAATGAGAATAAAATGAGAATGAGTGAAAATAGCTAGTTCTTTTCATATAATATCATTTTTACTGAATATGGAGGGTATAGAATGGGAGCTTCTAAATTAACGATAAAAGACCTTGAAGTTGCAATTGATGGTAAACAAATTTTAAAAGGTGTAAACCTTGAAGTAAAAGGTGGAGAAATCCACGCAATCATGGGACCAAATGGTACAGGTAAATCAACTTTATCTTCTGCTATTATGGGACATCCAAAATATGAAGTAATTGGCGGAAGCATCGAGCTTGATGGTAACGACGTTCTTGAAATGGAAGTTGATGAGCGCGCTCAAGCAGGTTTATTCTTAGCTATGCAATATCCAAGTGAAATTAGTGGGGTAACAAACGCTGACTTCTTACGTTCTGCTATGAATGCACGTCGTGAAGAAGGCGATGAAATTTCTTTAATGAAATTTATCCGTACATTAGATAAAAACATGGAATTCCTTGAAATGGATCCAGCAATGGCACAACGTTACTTAAACGAAGGCTTCTCTGGTGGGGAGAAAAAACGTAACGAAATTCTTCAAATGATGATGATTCAACCAAAAATTGCGATCTTAGATGAGATTGACTCTGGTCTTGATATTGACGCATTAAAAGTTGTTTCAAAAGGTGTTAACGAAATGCGCGGCGAAGAGTTTGGCTGCCTAATCATCACTCACTACCAACGCTTATTAAACTACATTACTCCTGACTTCATCCACGTTATGATGAACGGTCGCATTGTAAAATCTGGCGGACCAGAATTAGCACAACGCTTAGAAGCAGAAGGATATGACTGGATTAAAAAAGAGTTAGGTATTGAAGACGAGACAGTTGAGCAAGAAGCTTAATCGGACAGGAGGGTTATGAATGACAACTGGTACGACAATTCCATTTAGTCAAGAAACAGTAAAGCAGCTTTCAGCTCTACGTAACGAGCCAGCTTGGTTCGAACAATTCCGTTTAGATGCACTTGCGAAAGCTGAATCACTTTCACTTCCGAAGCCTGATAAAACGAATATCTCAAAATGGGATTTCTTCGGAAAAGAATTTGATGCAACAACTGGTAACGTTCCAACAAAAGAACAATTACCAGCTTCTGTTACTTCATTAGTAAATGAAGAAGCAGATCAAACAGTATATGTACAATATAATGGCTCACCTGTATTCTATGCTTTATCAACCGAAGCGAAAGAAAATGGTGTCATTTTTACAGATCTACACACTGCAGTAAAAGAACATGCTGAACTTGTTAAAAAGTACTTCATGACTGAAGCTGTAAAAGTAGATGAGCATAAATTAACAGCACTTCATGCAGCATTAGTAAACGGTGGCGCATTCTTATATGTTCCTAAAAATGTTGTACTAACTAAGCCAATTCAAGCTATTTTTGTAATTGATGGCGAAAAAGTACCTGCATACAACCACGTTTTAGTTGTAGCAGATGCAAACAGTGAAGTTACATACGTTGAAAACTACGTATCTACTTCTGCTGATCTTGAAGGTGCAGTTGCAAATATCGTAACAGAAGTTATTACATTAGATAATGCAAAAGTTCGTTACGGTGCAGTTGATACACTTGCGAAAGGTGTAACAGCTTATGTGAACCGTCGTGGGATTGCTGGCCGCGATAGTAAAATTGAGTGGGCTCTTGGTTTAATGAACGATGGTAACTCTGTATTTGAAAACATTACACACTTAGTGGGTGATGGTTCATTTGGAGACATGAAAATGGTAACTGTTGGTCGTGGTGAGCAAACTCAGAACTTTACGACAAGCATTATCCATCATGGAAAAGGATCTGAAGGATGGATCTTAAAACATGGTGTAGCGAAAGATGCTGCAACATCAATCTTTAATGGTATTGGTAAAATCGAACACGGTGCTTCTAAATCAAATGCACAACAAACTTCACGTGTGTTAATGCTAAGTGAAAAAGCTCGTGGTGACGCTAACCCAATTCTATTAATTGATGAAAATGATGTTATGGCTGGTCACGCAGCGTCAGTAGGTAAAGTGGATCCAAATACACTTTACTACTTAATGAGTAGAGGTATTCCGAAGAAAGAGGCAGAGCGCTTAGTTATTCACGGGTTCTTAGCGCCAGTCGTTGCGGAATTACCGATTGAAGAAGTTAAAAAACAGCTTGTTGACGTGATCGAAAGGAAAGTTAAGTAATGGATATCAAATCAATCCGTGAAGCCTTTCCGATTCTACATCAGCAGGTAAATGGACATCCTTTAGTCTATCTTGATAGTGCAGCTACTTCTCAAAAACCTATTCAGGTGATTGAGGCATTAGACAAGTACTATCGCGAATATAACTCTAACGTTCACCGTGGTGTGCATACACTAGGAACAAAAGCGACAGATGCATATGAAGGAGCGCGCGAAAAAGTTCGCAAATTTATCAATGCATCATCAATTGAAGAGGTTATTTTTACTAGAGGAACAACAACAGCAATTAATACAGTTGCAGCTAGCTATGGTCTTACGAACGTAAAAGCTGGTGATGAAATTGTGATTTCTTACATGGAGCATCACAGTAACATCATTCCTTGGCAGCAAGTTGCGAAAGCGACAGGGGCAACACTTAAATATATTCCATTAGAAGAAGATGGAACAATTAGCATTGAAAGAGCAAAAGAAACAATCACTTCAAACACAAAAATAGTTGCGATTATGTATGTATCAAACGTACTAGGCTCTATTAATCCTGTTAAAGAGATTGCAGCGATTGCTCATCAAAATGGTGCAGTAATGTTAGTTGACGGTGCACAAAGTACACCACATATGAAAGTGGATGTACGAGACTTAGATTGTGATTTCTATGCATTCTCTGGTCATAAAATGTGTGCTCCAACTGGAATCGGTGTACTTTACGGTAAAAAAGAACTTCTTGAAAACATGGAACCAATTGAATTCGGTGGGGAAATGATTGATTTCGTTGACTTACAAGAATCTACTTGGAAAGAGTTACCATGGAAGTTTGAAGGTGGTACACCAATTATTGCAGGTGCGGTTGGACTTGGTGCTGCAATTGATTTCTTAACGGAAATTGGTCTTGAAAACATTGAAAAGCATGAGCATGAGCTTGTGAATTATGCAATGGAACAGCTTTCTACAGTAGAAGGCATTACAATATATGGTCCAAAGCATCGTGCGGGCTTAGTTACGTTTAATGTGGAAGATGTTCATCCACACGATGTAGCAACAGTTTTAGATGTTGAGGGCATTGCGGTTCGTGCAGGCCATCATTGTGCACAACCGTTAATGAGATGGTTGAAAGTGTCTGCTACTGCTCGAGCAAGTTTTTATCTGTATAATACAAAAGAAGATGTAGATGCTTTTGTTAAAGGACTAGTAAAAACGAAGGAGTATTTTAGCAATGTCTTTTGATCGTAATATAGATTTAGATGCGCTATATCGTCGCGTTATAATGGATCATTATAAAAACCCTCGTAATAAAGGTGTTGGAAAATTATCCGATCATGACTTGACGATTAATATGAATAATCCTACTTGTGGAGATCGCATTGAGCTAAGAATAAAAGTTGAAGATGGCAAAGTAGCTGAAGCTCGTTTTGATGGCGAAGGTTGTTCAATCTCAATGAGTTCAGCATCAATGATGACACAAGCAATTAAAGGGTTAGAAGTTGAAAAAGCATTACAAATGGCAACAATTTTTTCTAACATGATGCTTGGAAAAGAATACGACGATTCATTAGATTTAGGTGATATCGAAGCACTACAAGGTGTAGCGAAGTTTCCAGCACGTATTAAATGTGCAACATTAGCGTGGAAAGCGATGGAGAAGGGCTTGAAATCAGAGGAGTAATTCTCGGATAGAAGGCCCCACTCTTCTAAGAGAAGGGAGAATGAAGGATGTCTACGAATTTGCCAGATATTGGTGATTACAAATATGGCTTTAAAGACCGCGACGTATCAATCTTCCGTTCAGAGCGTGGTTTAACGAGAGAAATCGTTGAAGAAATTTCAAACATGAAAAACGAACCACAATGGATGTTAGATTTCCGTTTAAAATCTTTACAGCATTTTTATGATATGCCAATGCCACAATGGGGTGGCGACATGTCAAGCTTAAAGTTTGATGAAATCACTTACTATGTTAAGCCTTCTGAGAAAACAGAAAAGTCTTGGGATGAAGTACCTGAAGAAATCAAAAATACATTTGATAAATTAGGTATTCCTGAAGCAGAACAAAAGTACTTAGCAGGTGTTTCTGCTCAGTACGAATCAGAAGTAGTTTATCATAGCATGAAGCAAGATTTAACTGATCTTGGTATTCTATTTACAGATACAGATACAGCATTACGTGAGCATGAAGAAATTTTCAAAGAGCACTTTGGAAAAGTAATCCCACCAACTGATAACAAATTTGCTGCGTTAAACTCAGCTGTTTGGTCAGGTGGATCATTCATCTACGTACCAAAAGGTGTTAAAGTAGATACGCCTCTTCAAGCATATTTCCGTATTAACTCTGAAAATATGGGACAATTTGAGCGTACTTTAATTATTGCTGACGAAGGTGCACATGTACACTACGTTGAAGGTTGTACAGCTCCTGTTTATACAACAAACTCACTTCACTCAGCGGTTGTTGAGATCATCATTAAAAAAGATGCTTACTGCCGTTACACAACAATTCAAAACTGGGCGAATAACGTATTCAACTTAGTTACGAAACGTGCTGTTTGTGAAGCTAACGCAACAATGGAATGGATCGATGGAAACATTGGTTCAAAATTAACAATGAAATATCCAGCAGTTATCTTAAAAGGTGAAGGCGCTCGTGGTCTAACACTTTCTATTGCAATTGCAGGTAAAGGACAACACCAAGATGCTGGTGCGAAAATGATTCACTTAGCACCAAACACTTCTTCTACAATTGTTTCGAAATCTATTTCTAAACATGGTGGAAAAGTAACGTACCGTGGTATCGTACACTTCGGGCGTAAAGCAGCTGGATCACGTTCAAACATTGAGTGTGATACATTAATTATGGATAACGCATCAACTTCTGATACAATTCCATATAACGAAATCTTAAATGACAACATTTCTCTTGAGCACGAAGCAAAAGTTTCAAAAGTGTCTGAAGAGCAATTATTCTATTTAATGAGCCGTGGTATTTCTGAGCAAGAAGCAACAGAAATGATCGTAATGGGCTTCATTGAACCATTTACAAAAGAACTTCCAATGGAATACGCAGTTGAAATGAATCGTCTTATCAAGTTCGAGATGGAAGGTTCAATCGGTTAATTTCAAGAAAAACTCGGTCTATCGTACCGAGTTTTTTTATTTAAAAATCTGTTATATAGTAGAATAAGTATGTAGTTATATAATTCCTTAAATAAAAACTTCACAGTAGCTTAACAATTTTTATGATGAATTGATTTAGAATGATATTATAACTATTGTTAGATATTAACGTTATCATGGTGTATTTTTTACATAGATTCTACTGTTTAAGGGGATGAGAGTTTGGCATTTATAGCATTGAAAATATTTATTATCGCAATATTCGCGGGTACACTTGGAGCAATGCTTGGACTTGGTGGAGGAATTATCGTGACTCCTGCACTTACGTTATTGTTCGGAGTAGACATCAATACTGCAATTGGGGCAAGTATTATTTCAGTAATCGCAACATCAAGTGGATCAGCAATTGCTTATCTTCGAGATAAAATAACAAATGTTCGAGTAGGTATGTTCCTAGAGATCGCAACGACAACAGGTGCAATTACAGGAGCGTATATTGGAGGGTTAATAAGTCCGCACTTTTTATACATGATCTTTGGATTGCTCTTATTGTATACAGCACTCACAATGATCAAAAAAGTAAATGTAGAACTACCTCAAGATGTACCAAAGGACCCTCTTGCTACAAAATTAAATTTACACGGGAAATATTATGATAAAGCATTAAAAAAAGAAGTAGAATACAACGTAGACAATGTAAAAGCTGGATTTGGCGTCATGTATGGTGCTGGTGTTATTTCCGGTCTTCTTGGAATTGGTAGTGGGAGTTTTAAGGTAATGGCAATGGACATGTTTATGAAGATGCCACTAAAGGTTTCAAGTGCTACTAGTAACTTTATGATGGGTGTAACAGCCGCTGCAAGTGCTACCGTTTATTTTCTACGTGGGGATATTGATCCTAAAATTTCAGCCCCAGTTGCGCTTGGTGTATTAATTGGAGCAAGACTTGGTACGAAAGTAATGCAAAGATTAAAAAGTAAAACCATTCGGAAACTATTTATCCCTATACTTGCCTTTGTCGCAATAAAAATGATTTTACAAGGATTGGGGTGGTAGTAGATGGTAGATTCAACGAATGAACTAACAAAAGAACATCAAGGAATTGAAGATGTTGAACTAGCTGTCAGTAAATTACTACGCATTGGTGTTCTAATAAGTGGCACAATCATTACAATTGGACTTATTTTATTTTTAGTAACCGGTAAGAGCGGTTACCCTGGCCATTCATTTCCGACTAGATTTGGTGACATTCTTCATGGTCTGTTTGCTTTAAAATCTTATGCAATTATATTAACAGGTTTATTTTTATTAATTTTGACACCCGTCTTTCGTGTATTTGTTTCAATTTTTGTCTTTTGGAAAGAAAAAGACAAACTGTATGTTGTCATTACGATAATTGTATTTATTATACTAATGATCAGTTTAGCTTTAGGAAAAGCAGGATAATATAAATGTTACTTAGACTAACAACAATAGGGAATTTTCCTCTATTATTTGTTAGTTTTTTCTTTTGAGCTGTTTGATGATATGATGAGATAAAATAAGAATAATAATAGGAAATTAAGTAGTTCACTATTTCTTTTTGGTTCTTTTTTTAAGATTGTTGCTAAAAGGCTTTGTAACTTTAAAGACAGAAGTTGATTGGAACGGAAGGATGCTCGACTCCTGTGGGAAATGCGGGAAGGCTGAGACCCCACAGGAGCGTATGCGACGAGGAGGCTCAGCTCACGCCCCTAGGAAAGCGAGCATTCTGGAGTGGAAATTAACTTACGCATTCTAAATTAGTAACATTGTATCCGAAAACAGCCTTCTTTTTATATGAATTAAATGTCCAGAACATTTCCGTGTTAGGGGAGAGAAAGATGGAGCAATACACAACAGTAGATCCAGTAACGATTCGCGTTTTTCATACGAACGATGTACATAGTCATTTTGAGACGTGGCCAACATTAGTAGCATGGCTAGAACAACGAAAAATGGAAATGAAAGAGCGAGGAGAAGCGTCATTAACATTTGATATAGGTGATTTTATAGATAGATTTCATCCGATTTCTGAAGCGACACTTGGAAAAGCTAACATAAAATTATTAAATGAAGCGAAGTATGACGCTGTAACGATTGGTAATAACGAAGGAATTACACTTTCCTTTGAACAATTAAATGAATTATATAATGATGCTGATTTTCAAGTATTAGTTGGAAATCTATTTTATAAAAATGGGGAAAGACCGTCATTTTGCGGGCCTTACCAACTATATGAGCATAGAGGAGTAAAAGTTGGTGTAATTGGCCTAACTGTTGCTTATCCACAATATTACGATGTGCTTGGTTGGTTAATTGAGGATCCATTTGAGCATTTAGCGCATTTATTGCCAATTGTAAGGCAACAGTCAGATGTAGTGATTTTACTATCTCATCTTGGTGTAAAAGATGATCAAAAGATTGCAGAACGTTTTGATGGAATTGATGTCATTTTAGGAGCGCATACGCATCATTTATTTCCAGAGGGAGAGTATGTTGGAAACACATTACTGTGTGGAACGGGAAAACATGGAAATTATATCGGAGAATTAAG
Organism: Gottfriedia endophytica; assembly: GCF_017814275.1. GTDB lineage: Bacteria > Bacillota > Bacilli > Bacillales > Bacillaceae_G > Gottfriedia > Gottfriedia endophytica. Next base: position 38,311 of record NZ_JAGIYQ010000006.1, on the reverse strand, counting down.
TATAACGGTTGATCCAATAACGAAACGGATCCTTCAACTAAATGAGAAAGTAATTGATTTACACGCAATAAAAGAGTTGGAAAATCCAATAGTTAGTCATCATCTTGATCAACTTATGAAAGATAGTTTGATGATCTTAAATGAACCAGTTACATATCTTCAGCATCCTATCGAAGTGAATTGGTATCAGCCTAGCCCACTTCCACAATTACTAGCAGCTGCGCTAAGAAAATGGACTAATTCAGAAGTGAGTTTTTTAAATGCTGGCTTATTACTAGAAGGGTTGCCAAGTGGTTTGATTACAAAAGGACATATTCACAATATTTGTCCACATCCTATTAACCCTTGTGTTGTGTATTTAACGGGTGCCGAACTGTTGACCGTCATGAATAGAGCTGAAGAAGATGAAATGATTCATATGCAAGTTAAGGGCTTTGGATTTAGAGGAAAAGTAATGGGGATGATGATCTATGATGGACTTACGTATTTGAAATTAGATCATTATGAATCTATTCTTCCAGAGAATGTATGGATAAATGGCTCTCCACTTGAGTTAAATCGCCGATATCGAATTGGAACGATTGATATGTTTACCTTTGGTCATTTATATCCGACTATACATAAAGTTACAGAAAAAGAGTTTTATTTGCCAAAGTTTTTACGTGACCTTTTACAATGGGCTCTTACAACAGGTAATTAATCTGTTTAGACAGGTTCATTTTCCTCCTTTTTTTCATACTGTAAAAAAGAAAGAAAGGAGCGTTGAACTTGGTTACATTAACACCAATTACGATCGATAATACGACGTTTACAGCTGTAAGTGTTGAATTGCCAAAAACAAATTTATTAGCTGTATATAACGATAAAGGCTATATTATGTGTGGAGCGTTGGACGTGGGGCTTTTAAACGAACGTCTGCGTGATCGACAAATTATTGCAGCAAGAGCGGTAGGTGTCCGTACGATTCAACAATTATTAGACGCACCATTAGAATCCGTAACATATGAGGCAGAGCGGTTAGGAATTACAAAAGGGATGATAGGGAAAGACGCACTATTAAAGATGATTTGACAAAAAGCCACTAATTTTTCATTAGTGGCTTTAAATTTTTACAAATTTTCCGTTATTAATAGTATAATGTACTTATAAAAATATTCTTAATTTACACTAATTAGTATAGGGAGAATTATATGAGAATAGTCGTGACATCAACCCTTGTCCCAGGCACTAAATTAGGAAAGCCTATTTACAATGAACAAGGTAAAATCCTAGTCAATGCGAACGTTCCTCTAACTGAGATGATGATTAATCGTCTTCATATTCTAGGAATCTCCTTCGTGTACATCCAAGATCCCCTTACAGAAGATATACAGATTGAAAAAACAATTTCTGATGAACTAAGAATTGAAAGTACTAAGAAAATTGAAGATACATTTTTAAAATTTCAAAATGAAGAGTCGCATTTACGTTGGCTCTCCTTAGAAAAATCTACATCTCAATTGAAAGGGATTATTTCATCCCTGCTAAAAGAATTAAAAGAAAACAAAGATATGTTGTCGCTACTTGCTGATGTAATTTGTTATGATGAATATATTTTTTCTCATTCTTTAAACGTTACAATGTATGCTTTATCAATTGGAATTAATTTAGGCTTTAGTCAAAAACAACTTGATTTATTAGGGTTAGGTGCATTATTACATGATGTTGGAAAAATGGTCGTTCCTCTTTCAATCTTAGAAAAGCCAGGCAGATTGACTGATGATGAGTATGAACAAATTAAACTTCATACTACTGCAGGGTATGAAATACTTAGAACGGTACCAAATATTCATTCAGTTGCAGCAATCTGTGCCTTACAGCATCATGAACGTCTAAATGGTAGTGGATACCCTCATGGGATTTCAGGGAAAGAAATGCATCAATACTCAAAAATTATTGCGATTGCCGATGTATTTGATGCCGTAACATCTAACCGTGTCTATAGGCAGGCTATGTTACCTCATGAAGGTCTTGAATTATTATATAGTGGAAGTGACAAATTATTTGATTCTTCCTTGATACAAACATTTAGAGAGTCTTTATCGATCTATCCAACAGGATTAACCGTTAAACTGAACGATGGTAGGCAAGGAGTTGTTTGTAGACAAAATCGAATGTCATCTGATCGTCCAGTAGTTCGAATTCTAGAGGAAAATGGCGGTAGTGTATCTATTCCTTATGAGCTCGATTTGTATGACAATTTAAATTTTGTCATAGTTGAATGTGATACGACATTTAAACATCGAGTTGCCCAATTTTAATTGAATGAACATGGCCCCCTTAGCATATCCATTAGCAAGGGGGCTTGTTATGGTTAAACGATTTAAAGGAAGAACGATAAAAAGAAAAAATACTTATTTTAAAAAACCTTCTTCATCTAGCTATACGCATTCACCTAGTATCTATCACGGACGTAGGGAGAAAAAATCATTACTAAATAAATTTATGGTGACTTCTTTTTTGATTGTGGCAGTTTTGATTTTTTTATTTTGGCAGTTAGATCGAATATTTTCACCAACGATTATGAATTATGCTGAAATGCAATCAAAACGGATCGCTTCGTTAATAATAAATGACGCTTATCAGGAAGCAGCAAAAAATTTAAAGGATCAGACAATCTTACAAATTGATCATGATGCAAATGGGAAAATTACTTCGGTAGGTTATAATTCTTATGCAATCAGTGACATCGTATCGAAAACGACGAAAGCGGTTGAAAAAAATATTGAACGAGTGCAAAGAGGAGATCTGTCTTTTTTGTCTCTTTCACAATCTGACCTAGAAAAAATGAAAAAAGACAAAAAAGGTTTTTATTTCGAGGTACCCCTTGGAATTATAACGAATACAGCATTGTTAAGTAATAGTGGGCCAACGATCCCAGTTCGATTTTCCGTTATAGGTGATGTGCAATCAAACGTTCATGAAGATGTAAAATCGTATGGCATAAATAATGCACAAGTAAAGGTTGTGATGGATGTGGAAGTTAATTTACAAGTCATCATTCCTTTTAATACAAAAATAACGACTGTAAAGGTTCAAGTGCCGCTTGATACAAAATTAATACCTAGTGATGTACCGAATTTTCTTCCTTATGGATCACAAAATCTGTATCCAAATAATTCCTCAAAATAAAAAATAGGACCGCTTTCTGCGATCCTATTTTTTTCGATTGATCCGTTCTTGTCTTTCCCACATCCGTAGTCGTGGATATGGATCAAATGACCATTCAGTATAGCCATTATCTTTATATATGCCATAGTGTAAATGAGGAGGAAATTTACCAGAAGTTCCTGGAGGTCCATAACCAGAGCTACCTACATACCCTATGACTGTTCCAGGTTCCACAATTTGTCCCTGCGAAATCTCTTTATTAAAGCCACCTAGATGTGCGTAATAATGATAGTTATTTTGTAAATCTCGGATTCCAATACGCCATCCGCCAATACGATTCCATCCTTTTGTCTCAATAATGCCATAGCAAGTAGCACGAACAGGAACACCGTAATGAGCAAAAATGTCTGTTCCTTCATGGATTCGTCTCCCGCCAAAGCTTCGAGGAGCTCCCCATGTACTTTGGTAACTATGGTCACTGCGGAGTGGAACAGGGAATGCATTTCCTTCGATAGTTAACTTTCCATATTTTTCATACATACGGGCATAGCCCATAATCATCTCAACAGTTTTCGAGCGTTGGTAATAATCCCATAACATCATTTTTATATATGATCTACTTGGACCGTAATAGTGGAGACGGTTTATATAAGTATATAAAATATCCTCGTCATTTGTACTATTTGCTCGTCCATCACCATTTCCATCCATTCCAATTCCACCGAATAAATGAATGGTTGGTAGATAAGAATCATTTTGAACGGGATTGCCTAAACCACTCCAATCCTCTGGTGAAATATAAAATGATAATACTCCATCTGTTCGTTTTGGTATATCTTTACGAGCCAGTCGAATATTTCGCTCATATGTATCAATTGCTGCAAAATAATACCAAGGAATAAAAGTTAAAGCTTCTGCTTCAGAATATAGTGACATTCGTTCGCGATCTAACGTTTCTTGATTTTGTACTTCCCCATATACAAATGATGGTGTAAGAAGAATCACCATACAAAAGATACTTAACCACTTTTTCAAAACCATCATCCTTTTATCTGTAAATTTTTATCCCGCTATTCGCGGGCAGTAAGACCCTTACCTCAAGATTGAGAGAGGCGAAGAAGATAGGTGGGGGATAACTGCCCGTAAAAGCCCGATTGGTTTAACTAACCATCAGTGGGGTTAAAGCCCCCCCACTGATGGATGTTTCACTGTATATTCTTTAAACTGATTCTTTCTTAGTTTGGTTTACTGGCTATCTTTCATAAATAGGAATTATTGGAAAAAAAGATGATTGTTTTATTCTTTTGCAATTTTGTAGTATAGTAATGGATAGTAATTCGTATGCAAGCAACATCATAGGAGGGCTTATAATTGGCAACCAATGAATATTTAAGAAAACCAGAATGGCTAAAAATAAAGCTAAATACAAATGAATCTTACACAGATTTAAAGAAAATGATGCGCTCAAAGAATTTACATACAGTTTGTGAAGAAGCTCGTTGTCCAAATATTCATGAATGCTGGGCTGTCCGTAAAACAGCTACATTTATGATTTTAGGTGACACATGTACTCGTGCATGTCGCTTTTGTGCGGTAAAAACTGGACTTCCAACAGAGCTTGATCTTCAAGAACCAGTTCGCGTAGCTGAGTCTGTAACACAAATGGGGTTAAAACACGTTGTTATTACTGCAGTTGCACGTGATGATTTACGTGATGGCGGTGCGTTTGTATTCGCTGAAACAGTTAGAGAAGTAAGAAAAGCAAATCCATTTACAACAATTGAAGTATTACCTTCTGATATGGGTGGTAAGTTAGAAAATCTTCAAATGTTAATGGATGCAAAACCAGATATTATGAACCATAATATTGAAACAGTAAGAGAACTAACTCCACGTGTACGTGCTCGTGCGACATATGAACGCTCACTAGAGTTTTTACGTCGTGCAAAAGAAATAAACAGTGATATTCCTACAAAATCAAGCATTATGGTAGGTTTAGGGGAAACTGTTGAACAACTATACGAAGCGATGGATGATTTAAGAGCAGTTGGAGTTAATATTTTGACGCTTGGCCAATATTTACAGCCAACAAAACATCATTTACCAGTTAAAAAATATTACACTCCACAAGAGTTTGCAGAATTAAAAGAAGTTGCTTTACAAAAAGGATTCTCACACTGTGAATCTGGTCCACTTGTTCGTTCTTCTTATCATGCAGATGAACAAGTTAAATCAGCTCAACAAGCGTAAATAATAAAACTGCCTATCTATGTTTTGAAAAAAGGATAGGCAGTTTTTTATTTTGTTGCTTACTTTGTTATAACATTCTTATCTACAGGCGCCCCTGTTTGAAATGAAGTCTCTAAGCTTTTTAAATAAGCTTCTACTTTATTATTTGATAATGTTCCTATATTTTGTATTTCCATTATGGCATTAATATCTTGTAATTTATTTGATGTATATACTTTATAGAAACGAGGTACTGTAACTAGCGAAGTGTCACGAACTTGCGAGGCAACTAATTTATTATTTCCGTTAGTTTGGTACGCAACGAATACTTCTGCATCTGTCACAAGCGTTGCGGCATCTGTCACATTTGGTAAATTAACAACAAGGTATGAAATAGATCGAGCAAGCTTTTGTTTATCAACCTTGGGTAAATATTCATGTTGTTTTCCTGAAATATCTTGCTTTTGTAAGCGAGAAAAGCCATAATCTTTGTAAGAGTGCATATCTTTAACTGCTTGATCAGAGAGTTGATTTTTTGTTGAAACATTCGTTAATGATGGTGGGTTCTTGCTGGACATGTTGGTAGCATTAAATTGTTGTGACTTACTATGACCAAATGAACAAGCACTAAGAAATAGTATAAAAATTATAGGGATAAGGGTTTTATTCATTTACGAATCTCCTTTAGGAAATAATGTAATGATAGTATGCCCAGCCTTTTCAATATCATTTAAAAAGAGAACTAGTGGGAAAGGAGCAAAAAGATGGTTTGTATTCAAAATACTTGTTATGAAATTGTTGAAGATTTTCGAAATGGATTTAATGAAGAAGCTTTTAAAGCGAGATATGCAGACATTTTAACGAAATATGATTACATAGTTGGTGATTGGGGCTATGATCAACTTCGTTTACGTGGTTTCTTTGAGGATCATCATAAAAACGTACCTTATGACTCAAAAATAAGCACATTAAGAGAATACATCTACGAGTATTGCAATTTTGGTTGTCGATATTTTGTTGTAAAAAAAGTGAAGGCATCATAATCTTTTTTTAAAATTATCCACAAGATTCTATAAAGCGTTTACAAAAAATATGTGGAAAAGTAATGAAGTTTCAGACTGTTATGTGAATAAATAGAAACTTACGCACAAAAAGAGTGGACAACTAAAAAGTTATCCACTCTTTTTGTGTATTATTTCGGTTATCCACAGTTAAACGACTTCATATAAAAATTCAGTCAATTCAGCAGCTACTTTTTCAGATAGGCCAAATGCATATTCTAAATAACCTTCTTCATTTAGATCGTCAGCACCAACAATAGCAAACTTATTACGTTGAATATCTAATACAACAGCTTTTCCGTAATAACGATCAGAATACATAATTGCTAAATCATGTCTTTCCTCATCACCCATAAAACTTATAAAGCGTGTTTTTGTTTCAACCGTATCATCGTATAAGAAAAATCTTTCTCCCATCTGTTAACTCCCCTTACTTGTTTTAACTTTAATCGTTGCATAAAATTATTTTGTTTCGCTCTTGAAAGAATGAACGATTCTTTACTTTTAAAAACCTTAAGAGCTAGGTGGTCGATTAATGATACTATCATTGTTTCTTCCGCTATTTATTACTATAACAAAAAATAAAGAGAATCGCTTGTAATCCTGTCGATTTTTCGTCATTTTATCGTTAAAATATAGTTAGAGTAAATTTATTTTAAATTCTATTATTGGTAGAGGGTGTGACATCATGTATTTTGTAGATAGAGAAAGTATTATTGGAAGATTGAATGTATTAAATAACATGATTACTTATTTTGAAGAAACAACTAAACCAAGTAACATAACTGAAACTTTAGCATATGAGCGCATGGTTCATCTTATTATTGATAGCGTTTTAGATGTAGGAAATGCGATGATAGATGGATTTATTATGCGCGACCCTGGAAGTTATGATGATATCATTGATATTTTAATGGATGAAAAGGTTATTTCGGATGAGGTAGGTTCACAACTAAAAAAACTGATCCCATTACGCAAACACTTACTACAAGATTATACAGAAACGATTATTGATAAAATGGTTGCTACAATGAATGAAACAATCCAATCAATAAAAAGTTTTCCAGTTGATGTAAATAGTTACTTAACGAAGGAGCTAGGACCTGTAAACGCGTTTAGTAACGGAAAGTAAGGGGAATAGAAGTTGATAGGAGAAACGAGTCAACAGATTGTTAATGCGCTAAAGAAAAATGGAATGCAGTCTGTTCAAGAGCTTGTTCATGCGGTTGGATATACAGATATGGCAATACGACACCATTTGCAAACTTTAGAGACAAGCGGGGAGATTACTTACAAATATGTAAAAAGTAACAATGGTCGTCGGACAAAGGTATACATGCTTACAGAAAAAGGTGAATCCCGATTTCAAAAGGATTACATTCCTTTTTTAGTCAATATGATTCAAGACATGAAGGGAAATAAAGAGGATCCCTTTTTAATGGAAATTGTTAGAAGGTATCAGGATAGACTGTATTTCTCAATTGATATTGCCTTATCTTATAAAGACCAAGTAAATACTCAAAGTTTTATTGATGTATTGAATGATAGAGGGTGTATGATGGAGCATGAACAAAAAGGGGAATTAGTCATCCTTCATCAGCATAATTGTCCATTACAGGAAGTTGCGAAAATCTTACCTGAAATCTGTGAAGCTGAACGTCAAACTTATGAGAAGTTATTGAATGTAGATAATTTAGAGTTAGTTTCTAATGGGAATGTAGATGGAAAATCGTGTACATTTTGCTTTAAGTCGAGTAACCTATCACAAGATTGAAATTAAAAAAAGCACTCTCTAAGTTGAAAAAACTTAGTAGAAGTGCTTTTTTATTGTAAGAAAAAAATAATTAGCTATTATTATTATTATTATTATTTTTTTTGATGATCTTCATTTCGATGTGCAGCTCTATGAGCTAGTCTACTTGAAGCAGCGGCTGCTATTGCACCAACAATATCATCTAAAAATGTATTTACAAGACCTGTTGATTTATCATTTAATCTTTCAAGGATACCAGGCTTTAATTTATCAATGTAGCCATAATTCGTAAATCCAATCGAACCATAGACATTTACAATTGATAAGGCAATTGTTTCATCAATCCCATAAAGTCCTTCATCTTTTTTGATGATCGATAACAATGGTTCCTCGATTAAATTTTTCTCGGCCAGAATATCTAATTGAATTCCAGTAACAACTGCATTTTGAATTTCTCTTTTAGTAAGTACTCTACGCACATTATGAAGACACTCGTCGATGGTTAAATTTTCGTGGTATTTACTTTGTAAAAAATAGACTAAGTCTGCAATATCTTCTAATCTTACACCTCGTTGCTCAAGTAATGCTAATGAAGATTGTTCTATATCATGATTTAAAAATTCCATACCGTCACCTGTTCTTTCATAATTTTTATAGAATTTTATACGTTTAGTACTTACTTTGTTTTTGTTGGGGGAGCTGTTTGTTTTGTTTTAATGTCTGTCAGAGGTGCCCAATCCGCCTCCGCTTTTCTATACTGTCCAGCTACAGCGACTAGCTCTTCGGTCATTTCACAAAAACAAAGTGAAAGGAAAAATCGCCTTTCTCTTTGTTTTTGCTCCAATGCCTGTCAGAGCTACCAAGTCGCTTCCGCTTTTAATATTGTCCAGCTCCAGCGGATACCTCCTCGGCCGTTTCACAATAACAAAGTGAAGGGAAAAAGCACCCTTCTCTTTGTTATTGCTCCAACGTCTTTCGGAGGTGCCCAATCCGCTTCCGCATTTCTATATATATACGTTATTTTCCCCTAGTTTGTGAAAGGTCATTCGAGAGATTGTGGATTATTGGTAAAAAGTCGTACAGGTTTTTGGATTTGTTACATATAGTTTAAGTAGGAGCAACTTAAAGGATGTGAAAAAGTTGTTTAATCGTAATGAAGATATTAGTCAGGATTTGTTTCATCATTATCAGATTCAGCCGGCTGAGTTAATAAAGGTAGATTCTTATTATTTGTTTTGGCAGCGAAATCGTGTTTATTTCGTTGTGCCGGTTTCTCAGTATAAAGAAGAAGAATTACAGGAAATGAAGAAACTTAGTGATTATATGCAAAGCTTGGGGGATTTATCTGTAGCAACATTTGTTCAGAACACGCAAGGTTATTTTGTTAGCCGAATGGCTAATTCGAATCATGCATTGTTTAGGTGTAATCGGCAATATGAAAGAAATAAAAGCATCGGAGAAGAGTTTGCTATTTTTCATGCAAGAGGAAAGAAGTATGCTGAGGATGTAGTTGAATTAAATCGTATTGGTCAATGGAAAACTCTTTGGGAAAAGCGATTAGAACAGTTAGAAAGGTTTTGGCAAAGTAAAGTAAATAGTCACCCAGAAAATTATTTTGAACAAATCTTTGTTGAATCATTCCCTTACTATTTAGGCTTAACAGAAAATGCAATTCAATATGTTGTAGATACAGAGTTAGATACAAAACCAGAATTAGTAGATGCTGCTACAATTTGTCACCAAAAATTAAATATCCGTCATTTAAAGTCAATTTATCATGCAAAAATACCAGTAGAATGGACGTACGATCATTTTAGTCGAGATTTAGCTGAAGTGATACGTGAACATTATTTTGAATACGGTGATCAATGTATGGAGCATATTTTAACGTTTTTATATGGGTATGAGAAAAGAAGTCCTTTATCCTCATTTTCATGGAGATTACTTTATGCAAGATTGATCTTTCCGGTACATTACTTTGAAACAGTTGAAGGGTATTATTTAACGAAAACTGATGACGAACGAAAACAAAGAGAACATGAATTAATTTATCACCTTGAAACAGCTGAAAAGTATGAACAATTTTTAGGAACTTTCTTTGAAAAGATTGGGCTTCCAGTAGAAAAGTTAGGTATCAGAGAATTAAGCTGGTTAAAGAAGTAATCATTTCTTGGTAAAAAAATAGACAGCAAACTATTTTGCTGTCTACGTGGTTATTAGAAAACTTGTTCTACTTCAACTACACCAGGTACTTCTTCTAAAAGAGCGCGTTCAATACCTGCTTTTAATGTGATTGTTGAACTTGGGCAACTACCACATGCTCCCATTAAACGTAGTTTAACGATACCGTCTTCGATGTCAACTAATTCGACGTCTCCACCATCACGAAGTAAAAACGGTCTTAATTTATCTAATACTTCTTGTACTTGTTCATGCATTTCCATTGTTATCGACTCCTTTCACTATTTTTATTATAATCAGTTAGAGAGAAAAAATCTATTACATCGCTTTGTGTGAATTATTTATTTTTTACTGTGACATAAAACGAGTGTTTAAGGGGTGGGAAGAATGAATAAAGATATTATAGTGGAAGTTTTTGGTGCAGAAGTAATCTGTGCAAGTTGTGTTGGTATGCCTTCATCAATTGAGACATTTGATTGGCTTCAGGCAGCATTATCACGAAAATTTCCAGAAAAGAAATTTAATTTCCAATACATAGATATTTTCCGTGTAGAAAACCAAGAGAAAGAAGAGTTTGCCAAGCGAGTTCGAAATGATGAATTCTTTTATCCAGTTGTGCTTGTAAATGGAGAAGTAGTTGGAGAAGGGAATCCTAAATTAAAAGATGTCTATGTAGCAATTGAAAAAAGCTAATGCTAATAGCTGTCCCGTAAGAATGTGTTCAAGGGACAGTTTTCTATTTGTTAAAAGAATGTAAATATTTACCAATAAATTTTTAATTTTCATGATATGATAGAGTAAAGTAACAAAGTTTACAACTGTAAAGAAAGGATGTGATACTTTGCTTGCAGTAAGTTTATTCGTCATTGGGGTCATTTTAGTTATTATTGAAATGTTCACTCTAACATTTGTATTGTTATGGATAGGAATTGCCAGTATTATTGCATCAATAGTAGAGTATTTTAATCACTCATTTTTCTTGACCTTTGGAACCTTTTTTATCAGTGCGATTGTATTGTGGTTAAGCACGAAAAGATTTGCGAAAAGAGTTAGTAGTAGTAAATCAATTAAAAATGGTGTTTTTGCACTTGTTGGAAAAGAGATTGTTGTGACAACGGTATCCGATCAAGATACAACAGCAGGTACTAGCAAGGTTTATGGTGATGAATGGCCAATTAAAGCAAACCATTCAATTAGAGTTAATGAAAAAGTAAAAGTTCTTCGTGTAGAAGGAACAACTTTATACGTTGAATAAAAAAATTAAGGAGAGTGTAAAATGGTTGGTGGCATAATTTTAGGTGTTATCGTACTGTTTATTATTTTATTATTATTATCCAGTATTCGTATTGTTCGTCAGGCTGAAGTGTATTTAGTCGAACGTTTAGGAAAGTTCCATCGTGAATTAGATAGTGGGATTCATATATTACTACCGTTTATTGAACGTATTTCTGCTAAAAAGAATCTTCGTGAACAAGTAGTAGATTTCCCTCCACAACCCGTTATTACAAAAGATAATGTTACAATCCAAGTTGATGCCATTGTTTATTTTCAAGTTACGGATCCAATCCGTCATGAATACGAAATTGCAAATCCAATCGGAGCAATTAATAATTTAACTGCTACAACATTACGTAATTTAATCGGGGAATTAGAGCTGGATCAGACATTAACTTCACGTGATACTGTAAACAGCAAACTTCGTGTTGTACTAGATGAAGCAACAGATAAATGGGGTATGAAGGTAAATCGTGTTGAATTGAAAAACATCATTCCTCCTTCTGATATCCAACAAGCGATGGAACGTCAAATGCAAGCTGAGCGTACACGTCGTCAACAAGTATTACAAGCTCAAGGGGAAAAAGAAGCAAAAATCCTTAAAGCTGAAGGGGAAAAGCAATCAAAAATTCTTGAAGCTGAAGGGGAACGTTTAAGCCAAATTGAACGAGCTAAAGGGGAAAAAGAATCCCGTATCTTAAAAGCTGAGGGTGAAGCGAGTGCAATTCTAAAAATTGCAGAATCAAAATCATTAGGTGAAAAAATGATTTTAGATGTATGGAAAGAAAATAACCCTACTCAAGCAATGATTCAATTACGCTCAATGGAAGCACTAGTTAAAGTTGCAGATGGTAAATCTTCAAAATTAGTTATTCCAACAGATGCTACGAAATTATTAGGTATGGTAGAAAGTATTAAAGAAGTAGTTCGCAGTGATCAGAAAGAAGAATAGGAATAGAAAAAACCAAGCCAATTTGGCTTGGTTTTTTTAACCGTTATGATACTTATACATCCAAAGGATTCCAGATTTAATTAATCTTGGTACACGGCCAATTAGTGGTCTTTCATTAAATAAACCAAAGCCATGTTTCTTACCAAGAGAACCCATGACGCCTTTTAATTTAATTTGTGGCATTGTTTCAGGTAGCTCTTCGTTTTTCCAACGCGCTTTAAGTATCGTAACAATTTGTTCAGCTTGCCCTTCAGCTAATTGAGCGGATGGAGCATGTGGTAATGCTGCACAATCTCCAACAACGTATACGTTTTCATGTGTTGGAATGTGATGATATTTTGTAACAGCTAAGCGTCCAGAGTTGTCTTTTTCAACAGGTATGTCTCTAACGACTTTAACTGGCTGAATTCCAGCAGTCCATATAATCGCATCACTTTGAATTTCTTCGTCATGGTTATATAATATATTTTCTTCTACTTTTGTAATATTTGAATTACTGATTAATTTAACATTGTGATCATCAAACCACTTTTGAACATAATGACTTAGTTTTTCAGGGAACATAGAAAGAATTCGATCACCACGATCAAATAAGTAAATCGTTAAATCGCTACGGCTTTCTCTTAGTTCACTTGCAACTTCAACACCACTTAGTCCTGCACCAACGATACTTACAACAGAATTAGGAGGTAAGCTATTTACACGTTCATAAGCAACACGTGTGTTTTCAATAGATTGGATACTAAACGTATGCTCCATTGCTCCAGGTACATTATGGTATTTGTCTTCACAACCTAATCCAATGACTAAGTCATCGTAAGATACCGGTTCATGATCTTTTAAGATTACTTTTTTATTTTCAATATCAATTTTTGTAATCTCACCATAAACTTCAGATAATCGATCATGAGTTGGAAATGGAATACGGATATGCTGCTCAGGAACTGTACCTGCTACAAGAGCATAGTATTCAGTTTTAAAACAATGATAACTGTTTCTATCGATTAATGTAATATGCACATCTTCTGGTAAACTAGAAGGCAATAATCGGGATAGAATACGCATGTTTCCGTATCCGCCACCTAATAGGACAAGGTTTTTCATTGCTGTTAGCCCCCTTTTTATAGTAATTTTAAGTGTATAAACTAATAGTAATTTTTATAATTTTCGACATAAAATATTATATCTATTTTGTGAACAAATAACAACGGAAAGTTAGAAATGTTCGTTATGACCGTGATAAGACACATTCGTATTTGTCGATTTACTTCTTAAAAAAAGTAAAAAATCTGCGTCCATTCGACATCCGCTATCGAAATATTGACGTACATACAAAAAAAAGGTAATTTGTGAATGTAAGGGGTGAATTTATGAGACCATTAGTCGAATTTTGTGTAAGTAATTTAGCAAATGGAGCACAGAAAGCACTTGAACAGCTTGAACGTGATCCTAATATAGATGTTTTAGAGTATGGGTGTTTAGGGTATTGTGGCATTTGTGCCCAAACTTTATTTGCCGTTGTTGAAGGCGAACCAATAAAAGGTGAAACACCTGATGAATTGGTTAAAAATATTTACAGCTTTTTAGAAGAAAATATGTTAATTTGATCCTTCTAAAGTGCCATAGATTCATTTCTATCTTATGAATTAGTATAGAAATAGCATATGGCACTTTATTTTTTTTATCCATCTATTTGAACAATTTTTGCTTCTTCTCGTGTTATATGCCATTGTTCTCTAGCTTTTTCTACAATTCCCTTTTCCAAATGTCCATTTGGATGTGAGATTACTTTTGAAAAGAAAGAAATGGCCTGTTCGAATTCATTAAGTCTTCTAGCAAGTTCGCCAATAAGGTAAATGATTCGGACTTCGCTCATTTCTGAACCTGAATAATCTGCAAGATCATAGCTTTTCTTGTATGTTTCATATGCTTTTCTTATAAAACGTTCCTCTTGTTCTATATTATTCATTTTTCGATAAAGCCAACCCAATCTTAGTAATAAACCCGCAAGCATATAAAACTTTTCGTTCTTTATAATTGAAGTATAAACAGCTAATTTATATACAGTAATGGCATCCTCTAAAGAACGCTTGTTACCAAAAGAGCGTGGAGTCCAGTTGATTGAAATTTTTTGTTGTATGACTTGGACTGAGTCTCTGTTTAATGGTTGACTATTTTTGGTGTAGGCATAACCACAACTTTCACAAACATTTACATAATATAGGTAAGGACTATTTACTTCATCTTGATAAGTTACACAAAAATCAGTACTAATATCATGTGTTTTAGGATAAGAAATCCTGACATTTGTAGTAGGAAACGTGCTTGTACACGCTGGACATTTCATATTTCGTGTGAATATAGGTGATTTTTCGTTCATAATTTCAACTTCCTTGATTAGTGAATTGTTACATATTTCTCCTCCTATATATCGGCTCATAAGAATATAGAATTAGTAATTTTTGAGAGAAAAAATAAAAAATAGGTAAAAATAATTGGTGAGTTTTGGAGGTTTAAGTAATTATGTAATACGATTAAATGGAAATAGAAGGTTAACAAGTAAAATCAAAGAAATAAATAGTTCAAAAGAACCGGTAATAAAAAAGAGCTTACAATTTTATTGTAAGCTCAACGAATGTTTCTATATCGAGAAACGGGGGATGTTATTATTGTGTTCACTTGAATGAAAATTTATACTATATAAATAAGAAAATATTTTTAGGAGTAATGACTATGAATTCTTTTCGTTACACAAAAATGCATGGACTTGGAAACAATTATATATATGTCAACATGTTTGAAGAACAATTAGAAGAAGCAATGTTACCTCAAATTGCAATACAAGTTTCAAACATTCATACGGGGATAGGTAGTGACGGATTAATTTTAATTTGTCCTTCAACAATAGCCTCAGTAAAAATGCGTATCTTTAATAATGATGGATCAGAAGCTAAAAACTGTGGGAATGGTTTACGTTGTGTTGCAAAATATGCATTTGAACATGGTCTTGTTCAATCAGAATCTTTTACAATTGAAACAATCTCTTGTATTGTAGAAGCAACGGTACACATACAACAAAATAAGGTTGACCAAGTTACAATCAATATGGGAAAACCAATCTTTCAGCGTTCGCTCATTCCGATGACTGGACAAGAGCAAGAATTTGCTGAAGACAACATAGAATTTGAAGAAAAAGAATATCACTTCCAAGCTGTTTCAATGGGAAATCCGCATGCAGTTATTGAAGTAGAAGAGATTTCAAAAGCACCTTTAACAACACTTGGACCAATTTTAGAACAACATGAATGGTTCCCTGAACGTGTAAATGTAGAATTTATTGAATTTTTGAGTGAAAATGAAATTAACTTCGTCGTTTGGGAACGAGGATCGGGAGTTACTGAAGCTTGTGGTACAGGTGCATGTGCAGCTGCTGTAGCAATGATCCAAAAGGGAAAATGTAAAAAAGATGAACCAATTACTGTCCACTTACAAGGTGGAGATTTAGAAATAACCTGGGCGTCTGATGGTAACGTTTGGATGAAAGGTCCAGCTGTTACGATCACAGATGGCATATACTATTTATAAGGAGTGAGAAAAATGATTACTGTTACTGAGCAAGCAGCACTTAAAATTAGTGAAATGATGAAAGAAGAAGGAAATGAAAATGCATTTGTACGTCTAGGAGTAAAAGGCGGAGGTTGTTCAGGACTTTCTTACGGCTTAGGTTTCGATATAGAAAAACAAGAAGACGACACAGTAGTAGAACAAAATGGTGTAAAAATCATTATTGATAAAGAGAGCTTACCGATTATTAAAGGTGTTGTCATTGATTATAAAGAATCAATGCTTGGTGGTGGCTTCACGATCGATAATCCAAATGCAATTGCTTCATGTGGTTGTGGTTCAAGCTTTAGAACTGCTACAAATGCTGGAACTCCTGAAGAGTGCTAAATTAGAGAATAGATGTTTAGTGCTATTAATTAAAAGCCTTCTCGATAGTCAATGTCATAAACATTACTATTTGGGGAGGTTTTTTTATGGTATTAACCAAGAGAGTAAAACGAAAGCCAGTTTGGAGAATGTCTAACCAACAGGAGTATTCAAAAATTACAATGGAACAAACAATAGATTTGGAAAAGTAGTTTGCACCGGATGAGTACTAATAGAAAAAATAAAAACAAGGATTACTAGTTTGTTTTTATTTTTTTGGCACTTTTTTTAAAGATTGTTGCTTTCCGGTTTTGTAATTTTAAAGACAAAAGTTGATTGGAACGGAAGGGTGAAGGGCTTCTGTGGGAAATGCGGGAAGGCTGAGACCCCGCAGGAGCGTATGCGACGAGGAGGCTCAGCTCACGCCCCTAGGAAAGCGAGCATCCTGGAGTGGAAATTTACACATAGTTAAATAGCAACATTGTATACAAAACAGCCTATTGTTTTAATTTATTCCCCCAAAAAAAAGGTCAAATCATTGAAATACAACGATTTGACCTTTCCAATTACTAATTAAAACATTGAAGAACTATGACCTGGTTGAACTTTAGCATTTGGATCAATATAAGCTTTTGCATTATTAACTGCAGTTGGTGCTTCACCAAATCCAGCAGCAATTAGCTTAACTTTTCCATCATACGTACAAATATCACCAGCAGAATAGATACCAGGAATGTTTGTTTCCATACGAGAGTTAACAACGATATTGTTCTTTTCGATGTTTAATCCCCAGTTTTTAATTGGTCCAAGTGAAGAAACGAATCCGTAGTTAATGATTACATCATCAACTTCGATTTCTTCTCTTTCTTCAGTTTTTGCATTTTCAAGAATAATTTTTTCAATGCGATCTTCTCCAACAATCTCAACTGGAACCCACGGAGTTTTCACTTCAACTTTAGATTCCATTAAGTTTTCAACACTGTGTTCATGTGCTCTGAATTTATCACGACGGTGTACTAATGTTACTTTTTCTGCAATTGGTTCTAGCATTAATGACCAGTCAACAGCAGAATCTCCGCCTCCAAATACAACAACACGTTTACCAGCAAATTTATTCATATCGTCAACGAAATAATGAAGGTTTGCTTTCTCGAATTTTTCTGAACCTTCAATTTCTAATTTACGTGGTTGGAAAGCACCATTTCCAGCTGTAATAATAATTGCTTTAGTGTAATGTTCATTGTTGTCATTACAGATAATATGGAACGTACCATCTTCTAGTTTATTTACTTCTTGTACAGCTTGTTCTAGACATACTGTAGGTTCAAATTTTTTCATTTGTTCTTTTAAGTTATTTACTAATTCTTGTGCTCTAACTTTTGGAAATCCTGCAACATCGTATATATATTTTTCAGGATAAAGCGCAGATAATTGTCCTCCAAGTTGTGGAAGACTTTCAATTATTTTAACACTAGCTTGTCTCATTCCACCATAAAAAGCTGTAAAGAGGCCTACAGGTCCCCCACCGATAATTGTAATATCATATACTTTCTCATCTTTCATAAACGGATTTCCTCCTCAAAGATCAATCATTTCTTACATATCACATAATAACATATTTTACTTAAATGGTTTATAAAAGCGCATACAAAATTGTAAAAAAATATAATTTAAACAAGGGTGTAAATTGCGAATTTTGAAAACACTTACATTTTTACTATTTTTATAGTCTATGTTCGTAAATAACAGGTGAAATAGATTGATTATACTTGAAATCCTTATCAAAAAACCGTACTATTGTAATAGATTAATTGTTAACATTTTGTGAAAATTATTTTAATATATAATTTAATTAAAGTGAAACAATTAGGAGAATTGTGATTAAAAGTTTATACATATAATAGTTTGCTCACTATTGCACTTTCATATTTTAGTTTGCTCACTATTGCACTATTGTAAAAAGTCTTAGAACTTATTCTTATGTTGTTTGAAAACAATTTATTAGATTAAAGGATGGTAAAAACAGATGAACAAGCCAAAAATTCTTATTTTAGGTGCAGGTTACGGCGGAATTATCACTGCAACTCGTCTACAAAAAACGTTATCTGCAAATGAAGCAGAAATCACTTTAGTAAACAAAAATAGTTACCATTATCAAACTACATGGTTACATGAAAATGCAGCAGGTACTTTACACCATGATCGTACTCGTATTCAAATTAAAGACGTAATTAACCCAAATAAAGTTAACTTCATCCAAGATACTGTTGTTGAAATTAAACATGAAGAAAAGAAAGTTGTATTAGAACACGGTGAGTTAGAATACGATTACTTAGTACTTGGTTTAGGTTTTGAATCAGAAACATTCGGAATTAAAGGCTTAAAAGAGCATGCTTTCTCAATTGCAAGCATTAACCAAGCTCGTGAAATTAAAGAGCATATTGAATATACTTTCTCAAAATATCATACTACACCAGCTGACAAACGTGATGAGTTATTAACGATCATTGTTGGTGGAGCTGGTTTCACTGGTATTGAGTTTGTTGGAGAGCTAGGTAACCGAGTTCCTGAGCTTTGCAAAGAATTTGATATCGATCGTGAAAAAGTAAGAATTATTTGTGTTGAGGCAGCGCCAATGGTATTACCTGGATTTGATCCAGAGTTAGTAGAATATGCTGTTTCTGCTTTAGAGAAAAAAGGCGTAGAATTTAAAATCGGTACTGCAATTAAAGAATGTACTGAAGAAGGAATCGTTGTTGCAAAAGGTGATGACGTTGAAGAAATTAAAGCTGCAACAGTTGTTTGGGCTGCAGGTGTTCGAGGAAGTGCTTTAGTAGAAGAAGCTGGATTCGAAACTATGCGTGGTCGTCTAAAAGTAACAGAACATATGCGTGTTCCTGGCCATGACAACGTATTTATCGTAGGTGATTCTGCGTTAATCATTAACGAAGAAATTAATCGTCCATACCCACCAACTGCACAAATTGCAATACAACAAGGCTTTAATGTTGCACATAACCTTGCTGTATTAGTTCGTGGAAAAGGTGAATTACAAGAATTTAAACCAGATCTTAAAGGTGTTCTATGTTCATTAGGTCATGATGATGCAATTGGTGTAGCATTTGATAAAAAATTAACAGGTTGGAGTGCTTCATTTATGAAAAAAATGAGCGATAACCGTTATTTATTCATTTTAGGTGGATTAGGCCTAGTACTTAAAAAAGGTAAATTCAATATTTTTTAATGCATAGTATAAGTAGTAAAAGCTCGGCAATTTTGCCGAGTTTTTTTGTGTCTAATGAAATAATCAAAAAAGATTACTCATCTCAATATGTCCATACATTTCGAACATTCTAAATATATGTTACTATATTTGTATGATGAAAAAGGTGAGTGACAAAAGGTGAGTAAACGGGGAAATGTCTGGATAGCAGTTGGTGGATTAGTTAAGGATGAAAAGGGAAGATGGCTAGTTGTAAAAAAGAAATACAGTGGACTAAAAGATATGTGGTCATTGCCAGCAGGGTTTGTGAAAGAAACTGAAACGGTTGATCAAGCTATTCTAAGGGAGATCAAGGAAGAAACCGGTATTGAAGCGAAAATGATTGGTCTGATGGGTGTTCGAACAGGAGTCATTAAAGGAGAAATTAGTGATAACATGTTGTTATTTTTATTAGAAACAGATCAGATAGTAGTGACAATACAAGAGAAAGAATTGTCTGAGGCAAAATTTATGACCGAACAAGAGCTACTACAGGATAATAGCTCATCTTTATTGATTCGTTATTTAATTGAAAATCCCCCTATGAATAAGATGGAAATCATTAAGGGGTTAGATCCAGGGGATCACTTTAACTATACAACGTATCATCTAATAAAATAAGTATGTCCAATTCGAACCATCTTTAATTTGACGATTGTTTCTAGACGTTTTACACTAATTGGAGAGAGAAATTAAGGGGTGTTATTTATGGGGATGAGTATACCAATATTATTAATTTCAATGTTGCTAGCAATTGTACTAGCATTTGGAATAGGTTTTTTGGCGAATATGTTGTTTCGAACAACTTGGTTTATGGTTGCGATTTATCCAATCATTTTAGTAATGATTATTGATAAAGTGAGCACGGTAGAATATTTCACAAAGACTAAAGAGGCTTTTTCTTCATTAGTTAAAAATATTGAATTACTAGGATCTGCTGATATTATTATTCTTTCTAGCGGATTGTTTGGAGCAATTTTATCAGGGGTTGTTATCAAATCACTTCGCAAGAACGGATATCAAATGTTTTAATCAACTGTTTTCAAAACTAAGTGTAAAATTCACTAAGTTTTGGAACAGTTTTTTTCATATCTTTTTTATTTTTGGGCATCATGTAAAAATGAAAAGGAGTGAAAAATAAGATTGAAAATTCGACAGAGACGCATTTTTCGTATCGGGATTACAATTTTACTTTTAGTAGCAGTCTATTCTTCATTTAGTTTGCTCCATTTATCAGGGGTAATTGCTGAAAAGATTGGTTACTCAGGAACATTGAGAAGTAGTCACACAAAAATAAATAACCATAATAATGAAATTCGATTTAAGCAAATCGCAAGAAATATTGAAAATGAAACGAATTTAAGGGAATATCCATCTTTTTCAGTAACAGCTACTGGTTATACAGCTGGAGTTGAATCAACTGGAAAAAGACCTACTGATAAATCGTATGGGATAACCTATTCAGGTGTTAAAGTAAAAAGAGATATTTATTCGACAATTGCAGCAGATTTGAAGATTTTTCCATTAGGTACGATACTATTTATTCCAGGGTATGGATATGGTGTCGTTTCCGATAAAGGATCTGCTATAAAAGGACATCATATTGATTTATATTATAATACCGTAAGTGATGTTTATGAGCATTGGGGTAAGAAAACAGCATTAGTATACTTAATTAAGAAAGGGAATGGGACTCTTTCAGAAAGTGATCTAAAGATATTAAATGAGCACCAATCAATGCAGGTGTTTCGTCAACAAAATTAAATGGAACAGTTAAAGTAACCGTATAAAAATATAGAAGGCACCCATAATATTCATTATGAGTAGCCTTCTTTTCCTTTTTATTAAGCTGACTTATTTGAATTTCTTTGTTTAGATACCATTGGGTTAATCGCTTTATAAATAGAAGGAGAAATTGATGCTGCGATAAAAGTGAATACAACATCTTTTAATGCAAATGGTGCCATTCCTATCCAAGCAGTTGCGTAATTCATTTTTGTTGAAAGGATCATATACATATAGTTTGTTCCAATAAGATAAATGCTAATAATCCCGATAGTTGCAGCAATCAAAAAGTGAATATAATTAGGTTGTTGTTTGTTTTGTAAGTACCAGCCTGCTAAAAAAGCTGCGATTGGAAAGCTGAAGATAAAACCTCCAGTTGGTCCGATAAGAGCAGCGGGTCCTGAAGAAAATCCAGCAAAAACTGGAGCACCTGCTAAACCAACTAACAGATAACCAACCATTGAAATAAATGCTACTCTTCTTCCTAAAAGTAATCCTGCTAAAACAGCAAAAAATGGTTGTAATGTTAGTGGTACACTACCGATAGTTAAAAATGGTATCCAAGAAACGATATTTGCTCCAATTGCCATAAGTGCAATAAACATTGCCGAAAATGTAATATCTCGGACAGAAAAAAATGATTTATTCATAATTGTTAACCTCTCTTTTGTAATTGGTTAACAATATAATAAATTGTTAGTTAAATTGTGTCAATACATTAATTTAGACCATTTAAAGACTTTCTAATTGTTAACACATACATATTTAATAAAATTGTTGAGGAAATAAATCGTCAAAAATCTAAATACAAAACGCTTTCAAAATTCGAATTACTTCTGTAAACTTGGAGGTACAGACAATGGTTTCGACTTAAAAAAGAAGGAGGAAATTCGATGTTTGAAGAAAAAATGACATTAATGAAGGCTCTTGGGATGACCCTCGAATCGGTTGAAGAGGGGAAAGTTATCATGAAAATGGAAGTAACTGAAAAAGTCCATCAACCATTTGGTTTTTTACATGGTGGTGCTTCAGTAGCTTTAGCAGAATCTGTTGCGAGTGTTGGGACTTTTTCAATGATTGATCAAGAGAATCAGCTTGCATTCGGTTTAGAAATTAACGCTAATCATTTACGTTCTGTAAGAGAAGGAACTGTTACAGCTATAGGAACGGTTTTGCATAAAGGAAAGTCAACGATGGTGTGGGACATAAAAATTTGCTCTGAAAAAGAAGAATTAATTTGCATTTCACGTTGTACGGTAGCGATTAAAGAGAAAAGAAAATAGGATTATCAAAAAGCTGTTCAAAAGTGATATACTTTTAGAACAGCTTTTTTAATAAGATCCATATAGTTATAGAAATAGATATATATTTGGGTTTTCGAAATAACAGTTCTATTCAAAAACTTCACTCATGATGAGAGCAATTAAATCCATTCATTGCCTCTCGGTTAAAAATGATACATAAAGGATAATAACTGAATTTAGGTCATCTATATGTTACAATAGTGAGTAAACTGCTTTTGAGAGTCATTAATAATTTAATCTTCTAATCTATTCTCTTTATTATAATTAGTAGATAAAAATGTACTAGAGCTATAGATTATACTTTTGAAAGGAGACGAACTCTTGAAGAATATTTACTACACTAGTTTTTTTGGACTATTTTCCATATTGTTTTTTGGAATTTCATTTACACTCTACTTTTTTCAATTAGCGATCAACTTTATATCGAAGTTGGGTATGCTAGAACCTTTAAAGGGAATCATGCCAGAAAAAGATATACGGATATTACTATTTATTGGTATTTTATTTGTTATTTTTGCGATATTTTCGGCATTAAAAATACTTGGACAAACAATTTGGGAAATGGGGCTTTTATTTTTTTCTAAGGATGAAGCAGGGGCGGATCTAATTGTTTCCAAGAAAATTTCTTATCTTTTTATTATTGGTGGACTAATTTCAGTACCATTAAATAGCTCAATTTTATTAAGTGTTTCTGTACTAGGTGCCACTTTTATTGCCTATTTGATCTATTTCTTAATTAAACAATCTAAATCATTTTCCGTAGTAGGGATGTTTGGATTTGTTCTTTTTCAAGTAATCATTTGGGGATCAATCGTAAGTGGAATTGCATATATTTATTTTACATTAGTTAGTACATATCTAAAAAATATACCATTTTAAAAAATCTGCATGCTTTTGAGAGCATGCATATTTTTTTAGTTATGCAGAGAGTCTGCTTCACATTTCTTGTTTGTCCAGCTACAGCAACCATCACCTCGGTTGTTTCACAATAAGCAATTGAAGTGAAAAAACGCACTTCATTTGCTTATTGCTCCAACGCCTGTCGGAGATAAACGGGTTGCTTCCGCTTTTCTAGTTGTCTAGTTACGCAGACTAGCTCCTCGGCCATTTCACAATAACTAAGTGAAGTGAAAACCGCACTTCTCTTAGTTATTGCTCCAATGTCTTTCGGAGCTAAGCAAGTCTGCTTCACATTTCGTTCTATCTTAATCCACTATCTACAACGATATTTTTCCAAATAATCTGTGGTGGTGGTGTTTGATATGCTTTAGGAATTGGTTTATTTGGTTTAACATTTCCAATCCATGTGCCAATTGTATAATTTGAAGTTAAACCAACGAACCATAAGTTAGTGTTATTGTTCGTTGTACCTGTTTTTCCTCCAATATAGTCGAGTCGCATGTAAATATTACGTGCAGTACCCTCTTTGACAACAGAATTTAGCATGCTTCTAATATACTCGTTGGTTTGATGACTATAAACTCTAGTTGGTGATGGATTGTTTTCGTACAAAACAGTCCCATCTTTAGAAGTAATTTTCCGAATAGCTCCTGTTTCGTAATAATTGCCGTCATTGCCAAAGGTAGAATATGCACTTGTCATTTCGAGTGGAGACATTCCGTTCGTAAATCCACCAAGTGCAGCAGTCAGATTATGATCTGCTCGAACAACCTTTTGGAAATGAAACTTATCTAAATATGAAAATCCTACGCTAGGTGTCATTTGTTGGAATAAATGAAGTACAGCGGTATTATAAGAATATTTCATAGCTGTTCTGAATGTTACATTGCCGTATACTTTTCCACTATCGTTTTTAGGGCAGTGTTCTTTACCGTTACCTAGTTTAATACAAATCGTATCAGTGCTAACGATTGAATCTGGGGTTCCTCCCATAGAATCAAAATAAGGTGCATAAACTAACAATGGTTTAATCGTCGAACCTGGTTGACGATAATCTTGAAATGCTCTATTTAAATTAAATGGTTGATAATCACGTCCACCAACAAGAGCAACTATTTCGTGAGTATTGTTGTCAACAACTACTGCAGAGCCTTCCGTATTCGTGGAGGCAGTTCCATTATAGACAGAATTTACAGCTACTTCTTGAACACCTGGATTTAGGCTAGTGTAAACTTTAAGTCCTTGATTTTGTAAGTAATCCACTTTATCTTCTGTTGTTTTTAGTTCTCTGAGCTTATTTTGTTGAGCTTTTGTTAGTTTACTAGTTTGGAAGTTTCCTTTTTCTCCAGATAAAATTTGTTTTAGTTCATAATCCACGTACGTATAGTAATCGGGGAATTTTTGAATCTTTTTCCCTGGAGTTAGTTTAATCTTTTCTTTCATTGCAGTTATGTACTGTTGATTTGTAATTTTACCAGATTCTTTTAAGATACCTAAAATTCTCTCTTGGCGTTTTTTTGTATTATTAAAATGTCTAATTGGATCGTATAACGACGGGTTATTAGGTATTGAGCAAATAAAAGCAGTTTGAGCAATACTTAAATCTTTTATAGATTTTCCAAAGTAAGCTTCACTTGCTGCTTCGATTCCGTAATTTCGATTTGCAAAATAAATCGTGTTAATGTATTGTTCTAATATTTCATCTTTTGAATATTGCTTTTCTAACTGTAAAGAAATTTGTATTTCTTTTATTTTTCGTTTAAAAGACTTTTCATTCGATAAGTAAAGATTTCTAGCAAGCTGTTGTGTAATTGTACTTCCACCTTGTGCTAATTCACTATGTCTAGCATTTACTTTGAATGCCCGTGCAATCCCTACAATATCAATACCTTTATGTTTATAGAAGTTTCGATCCTCTGTTTCTATAAAAATATCCTTTACAACTTGAGGTATGTCGTTGCTTTTAACATAAATACGATACTCTCCAGAACCAGGCATATAAAATGGCGTGTCGTTTCGATCATAAAAGATACTATTTTGTGATAGAGAAACAACTGGGAGCGCTGGAGGTGATTTTTTAGGAATTGTCTTAGAAGTCTCATACGCTAAAAAAGCATTCTTATATATGAAATAAAAGACAATAAAGCCTATTATAATAAGAATAAAACCAAAATATTTTTTCATACTTTTCCTCTACTATACTTTTATTTTCATTTTACGAATGTGTTCTTATAAAGAACTTCTATTATTTTACCATGTTTAGCATGAGTAATGGTAAAGCGAGGTGTAATTTTCCGTTTAGTTCTTTTGTAAAAAGGCTATGTTGTATTTTATCAGAGCCTACGAAAAATAAATAAATATTCATGAATATCTAACACATTACTTGAATTCTATTCTGTCTTATAAGAAAATAGATAAAAAGTCAGAAAATTAATGATTATTGGAGGTGTGTGAATGAAAAAACAGTTATTATTTATTGATTTCGAATTTACAATGCCTGAAGGGAAGAAAAATGGAATAAAATTTTATCCAGAAATTATTGAAGTTGGATACATTTCAGTAATTGATGATAAGATTACTGAAACTTTTTCTTCTTTTGTAAAACCAAATTTATTTCCAATTTTAACAGAACGTTGCAAGCGTTTTTTGAACATCTCACAAGATAATGTCAATCAAGGAATATCAATACAAGATTTAGGTAAAAAATTACATGAAGCAACAGTGTTGCATGATACTAATGTTATTACTTGGGGAAATATGGACATGAAGGTATTAAAGCATAATTGTGAAGCGATGAAGATTGATTTTCCGATTACAGGGAAATTTCGTGATCTAAGTCTTGAATATAAAAGCTTTTTTGGAAATCAAAACCAAACAGGACTATGGAATGCTTTAAAGGAATATGGAAAAGATGGGACTGGAAAGCATCATAAAGCATTAGATGATGCAAAAACAACCTATCATATTTATCAACTAGTAGAAAAGGATAAACAATATATGGAGAAACCAGAACCTGCAAAAATAGGGGATTTAGTAGATTTTTCAAAGCTGTTAAATAAAACTTCTGCAATTTAAAAACCAATTGAGATCATTGCTCGGTTGGTTTTTTATTTTTTTTGCTGTTTTCGTTTACATTGTTGCTATTTCAGTATGTGTAAGTTGATTGGAACGTAGGGATGCTCGCTTTCCTAGGGGCGAGAGCTGAGCCTCCTCGTCGCATACGCTCCTGCGGGGTCTCGGCCTTCCCGCATCTCCCACAGGAGCCCTTCACCCTTCCGTTCCAATCAACTTCTGTCTTTTAAATTACATAACCTAAAAGTAACAATCTTTAAAAAAGAGCCATATTTTAGATTTGATTGCTACTCATATTGTAAGAGTATTGCTATAATTCTTAATAGAGGGGTGAATGATGATGGATATGGGTTTTTTGTACTTTCCAAAAAATAAGGCGGAATATATTCCAGCAGTTATCACATTAGTTATATTTTTCATCGGGGCATTTCTTACTTTCAATGCGATTAGAAAAGCATCAAGAAGAGAAGAGAAAAGATTAGAGATGCTAGAAATGAATCAAAATAATCAAAAGCATAACCATTCTTAAAAAATGCCCATGAGGGCTTTTTTTTATGTTCTGTTCTTTTATTTAGTAATTTGTTTAAGTAAAAGTGTTTTTCCAGTTGTAAATCCACTTTTTCTTAATTTAGTTGAAATTAAAAATTTTTAAAATTTATCACATTTTCATCACATTTATGTTCTATGATTTATTTTGGAGAAAAAAAGTGGAGGGATAGGCATGAAAAAATATTTTATGTGGATAGCAATTGTGGTTCTTCTTGCAGCAGTTGTCTTTATTTATAAAAATAATGATCAAGGTCAAGCTAAAGACGTATCGAATCAACCAATCGATGTTAAAATTGAATTGCCAAATGGACACATTAAAGCAAATGAGCAAATTACGATTAAAGCAAAGGTTACTCAAGGTGGACAAGCAGTAAAAGATGCTGACGAAGTAAAGTTCCAAATTGGGGAAAACGGACAACAAAACTCAGAAATGCTAGATGCTACTAATCAAAAAGATGGAACATATTCTGTTAACTATACATTTAAACAAGATGGCAATTATTATGTAGTCGCTCATGTAACAGCAAGGGATATGCATATGATGCCAAAAGAATTAATTACTGTAGGAAATCCAACTACTACAGTACAACCAGCTCAACATCAACATGGTGAAGAACATCATCATGGTGATGCAACCATCCACGTAATGGGTATTGAAAATATTGTTGCAAATAAAGAAAATATGTTTATGATCCATGTGCAAGATAAACATGGACAACCAATTTCTAAAGCGAATGTAAGATTAGAAAGCTGGCAGGATGTTAATGGAAAACATGAATTTATTGATGCGAAAGAAGTAAAAGCTGGTGAATATGAAGTAAAAGAAACTTTTACTAAAGCTGGTAAATACTCAATTAAAGCTCATGTTGAAAAGCCAGGCATACATGAACATACTGTTCTAGAAATTACTGTTAAATAAAGTGAACTTAATCTGTTTCGATATAATATTGTGATTGAAGCTGATTTTTTTCTTAAAGGTTCTTTTCTAAATAATTGTTGTTATTAATAAGATTTTGTTAAAGCATATTTTTAACAATGAAGATGATTGGAACGGAAGGAGCGAGACTCCTGTGGGAACAGCGGGACAGGTGAGACCCCGCAGGAGCGATAGCGACGAGGATGCTCACCGCCCGCCCCACGGAAAGCGAGCATCCTGGAGTGGAAATCATCATTAGCAACAAACTTTACAATACATCTTTCTTAAAAGATTGAATTTAATTATCATATTTTTTAGGCTATCCTTAGAGTAAAGGACTTCCTACTGAGATTATGTAGTAATCGTAAACTCGGAAGGAGAGGTACAATCCTTTTATAAGGATAGCTTTTCTATATATTTTTTTAATTGGAGATTGTTTGAAAGGAGTTAGCATGTATAAAAAAATAGTATTTTTACTTATTGCTCTTTTCTTATTCGTTTCAAGCTGCCAACTTCAAAGTTATGATCATATTCCGGAAAATAAGGATGTTTTAATTTCCGTAAATAAAAAAGCAGGGAGTTTAACATTTCTTCAAAATGATACTTTACGTAAACTATCTGAATGGGACTTACATCGTAACGTTAGCGGAGCAGTATTAATAAAAAATGGAAGAGAAATTGTTGTTTATGATCATGAAGATCCATATGTAGATACATATGTCTTATCAAAAGGGAAAAAACAACATTCTTGGAAATTAGGTAAAGGGATTACAAATATTATTACTCTACATAATGATAAGCTAGCCGTTGCGAATGGAAAAAAGGGTACTGTTCAAATTGTAGATTTTAACGGAAAGATTATATCGACGATTAAGATTGGAAAAACACCTATCTCAATGATAGAGGATGCAAAGCGCGGTTTATTATATGTGTCAGATTTTGATCAAAATCAAATCGTTGTAATTAATTTAGTGAATAATAAAAAGCTAAACTCCATAACAGTTCCCCTTACGACATTAGGGTTGTTTCTTACAAATGATGGAGAACGTCTTTTAGCTGGTGGACATGGTAATGGTGAAAACGAAAATGATGAAGTCCGAATCTATTCTACGAAAACGATGAAACAGCTTTCGGTTCTAAAAGTACCACTAATGCCTGTCAACTTCTTTAGTAATGAAGATGGAGTATTCGCTATCGCTCACGGTACAAACCAGATTTACAAATTAGATCCAACTGCTCAAAAACAAACTCAATTTATTGAAGTAGGTTCTAATCCATATGCAGGTGTTGGTGATCATCATACTGCTTATGCTACTAGCTATGATTTGAATAAATTATATAAAATAAATTCGCAGAAAATGGTTGTTGAAAAAGAGATTTCAATTGGAAGAGGTCCGTTTCAATTGCTTTTAAGAGAAGGAGAAAAACATGAGTAGCAGGAAGATTTTAGTTGTCGATGACGAACAAAATATATGCCAGCTGGTAGGTATGTACTTACAAACAAATGGTTTCGTATGGAAAAGTGCAAATGATGGAATTGAAGCACTTGAACTATTAGCGAATGAAGTTTTTGATTTGGTCATTCTTGATATCATGATGCCAAACCTAGATGGATGGGCTGTTTGTAAAAAAATTCGTGAAACATCACAAATACCTGTTATTTTCTTATCAGCAAAGGGTGAGGAGTGGGATAAAGTAAACGGATTAAAAATGGGAGCTGATGATTATATTATCAAGCCATTTAGTCCAGGTGAATTAATTGCCCGAGTAGATGCAGTTCTTCGTCGATCGATTGGAAATCAAGAACCATCAAACAATCTCACTCAAGTAGGAATCATTAGAATTAATAAAAGTGCAAGAGCGGTTAGTATAAAAGATACACCAATCAATTTAACATTGAAGGAATTTGATTTATTATTATATCTTTGTCTTCACCAGGGCCAAGTGTTTACGAGGGAACAAATCCTTGAACAAGTATGGGGTTACGATTATTTTGGTACTGCACGTACAGTTGATACTCATATCAAAACCCTGAGATTAAAGCTTGGAAATGATGCTGATTATATCAGTACTGTCTGGGGAGTAGGTTACAAATTTGGAGTTCAAGAATGAAAAGAATTGTAACAGGGTTATCTTTCTTACAAAAATTATGGCTGACAATCTGTTTCATTGTTCTTTGTACAGTTTTATTCTTTTTTCTAATGTTTCAGTTTGCATATAAACAATTATATGTTTCGTATGTACAAACTACTTTGATAAATGAAGGAAAAGGTTTGGTTGAGCGTTATCATAATCTAGGAGACAACAAAAAATTTATCGAGTTTCTGAATAGTTATGATAAAGTTTCAAATGCAAGCGTACTATATATTAGTAACCCAAGAGACTTAAGTGCTTGTCTCCCATATAATGTTCACCATGAATCTTTTATTACTGAGGATGATCGTGAAACGTTATTAAAAGATAAAGTTATTTCCAAGACTGGATATGTGGATCGGTTTAAACGAAATATTGTTGGCGTTGTAGTTCCGATTTTAAAAGGTGAAAATTTAGAAGGAATAATTTATCTTAGCGTACCATTAAAAAGTATTACTGAATTAGTGAATCAATCCAAATGGTTATTAGTTTTTAGTACATTCTTCTTTTCAACAATTGTCTTATTGATTGGAAGGCGAATTATTCAACAAATGATTAAACCATTGTCTAAGATGGAGCAAATTTCATATAAAATGGCCAAAGGTGATTATTCAGAACGAATGACATCAATCACAGGAGATGAAATTGGTAAACTAGCTTTGGCTTTTAATTCAATGTCTGACTCATTGCAACGAGAAGATGAAAATAGAAAAGATTTTTTAGCAAATGTATCACATGAACTTCGTACTCCGTTAAGCTATGTTAGTGGATATAGTGAAGCAATTCTCGATGGTGTTGTAAAGGAAGATGAGCTAAAGCACTATGTTGGAATTATACATAGTGAGGCAAGTCGAATGCAGCGGTTAGTAAGAGATTTATTAGATTTAGCAAGCCTAGAAGGTGAGCAATTTCCACTTCAAAAGGCACCAAATGTACTTTCACAAATTATCGAAGAGGCAATTACCCCATACCTAAATAGTTTAAAAGAGAAACAAATTACAGTAATTAAAAATATAGATGATTCAATCATCGCAAATTTAGATGCAGATCGATTCTCACAGGTTATTCATAATGTAATTTCGAATGCGATACGTTATTCTCCAATCGGA
Organism: Gottfriedia endophytica; assembly: GCF_017814275.1. Classification (GTDB taxonomy): domain Bacteria; phylum Bacillota; class Bacilli; order Bacillales; family Bacillaceae_G; genus Gottfriedia; species Gottfriedia endophytica. The sequence continues at coordinate 6,750 of NZ_JAGIYQ010000006.1, read as the reverse complement.
AAATCTATTTATGTCACATTAAAGGAAACCGATTCTATTTACATTGAGATTCAAGATGAAGGTAAAGGGGTACCTAAAGAACAAATAGAACATTTGGGTGAGCGATTTCATCGGGTAGAACAAGCTAGATCCCGAAAAGAAGGTGGCACTGGATTAGGACTCGCGATCGCAAAACAAATTGTTGAATTACATGATGGCAAAATACTTTTTACAAGTGAACCTAATCATGGTTTGAAGGTTTTAATTATATTACCAATTTTTGAATAAGAAAGAGGATGAACTTAGTTCCATCCTCTTTTTAATCGTTTGATCTTATTAACCATACGTCAAAATTTTCATTCTCATATATTCAAATCGATTTCGAAATGTTGTATCTTCCAATTTAATATAGTTACTTAGTTCAAACAGTATTTCTAACCGGTAAGGGCTATATTTATCAGGGGTAATGAATGGTTCCCAATATCGCAACCATAACATCCCGATTTTATCATCTATTTGAACTTTTACGGCAATACATTCATTGTCAACCAATTCCGCATGTAAAACAGTAATGTCTTCTCCTGTTGTATGGTTTAACATTTTTGTAAATCCTCAAGTTTCTTTTTTTGCCCATTATATAACAAAATTACATTTCGTTTAAATTAGAAGGCTCATCGTACGCCCTAAAGCGAGCATCCCTACGTTCCAATCAACGCTAATTATAATATCAACAGTATTCTTTCGCATGCCTATCCAATAAACGACATAATATTTTCATAGATTTTGGAAGGTATTTCTTCGGGTATTAAATGTCCTGTTTTTGGATATGAAATAAATAATGAATTTTGTAAATCACTGTGAAGTCTTTTTCCGACTTCAATTGGGATTATTTTATCTTCCTCACCCCAAATTAATAAAGATGGAACTGATATATTTCGTACTTCTTGTGGACTTAAGTCACCTTCTCGATCTCGAATCATTTTTGTTAATGCACGGAAAATTTCATTATTATTTGTAAAAGGCTCTTCATATCCTTGCTTCATTTGATCATCAATTAAAGAACCATCATAAACAACGTCAGTAAGGGATTGCATGACACCTTGTTTAGCAAATTTTCGTTTTACAATTAAATAAAAAAAGGGAATATACGAAGACCATAAAAGATGTCTTTGTGCTTTTCCTAAGTAGCCTGAACTACATAATAGAATAATTTTATTTACTAAGTGTGGAGCTTTCTTAGCAACATAAAGTGAAATTTGTCCGCCCATTGAATGTCCAACTAAATAAATATTGTTAAAATGAAAATGCTCAATCAGTGAAATCACAATGTTAGCGAAGTTATTATATGAGTAAGTGTAATTTAACCCTTTACCACTTTTTCCAAATGGAGGCAAATCAACTACTAAAACGGTACCTTCCTTTGATAGCAAAGGAATCAAATGTCTGAAACTAAAGCAAGATGATAAAAATCCGTGGATTAAAACAAATACCTTTGTCTGATTGTTGTCTCTCTGCTCATGTGAATGATTATAGAGTTCGTAGTAGACATCATGGCCTGCAATAGAAAAAGTTGAATAAATTGGGTTTAATTGCGAGCACATTTTGAACACTCCTCTCTACTTTCTGATTATTATGTCCAAGCTATGTAATAAAATTCGGAGTAGAGAAATGGCAGAAAATAAAAAAGAGACAAAGTAAAATTTACTTTGTCTTAAAACAGGGGGATATAAGAAAGCCAATATCATGATTAGATGATACTGAATACAGTTTATCCTAAAAAAAGGAATGTATACATTCATAAAAAAAGAAAAAGAACAAAAAATAACTGAACTAACACAACCTTTATAAAGACTATAATGTATTAAATAGGAGATTTCGTTTTGGTTTACATATCAAAATAATGAATATGAACGGTAGTGTTAGAATTGTATGACTTTTAAACTGAATAGTATTATGTTAAAATTTAGTTAAGTTTATGAACGTGAAATTAGGAGTGTTCCTTATGCCAGAAAACTACAAAATTGGAAAAGTATACAAAGGGAAAGTGACTGGTATTCAAACGTATGGCGCTTTTATATCCCTAGATCAACAAACGCAGGGCTTGGTTCATATTTCAGAAATTATTAATGGGTATGTTCGTGATATTCGGGATTATATTTCAATTGGTCAAACTGTAAACGTAAGGGTATTATCAATTGATGAAATGACTGGTAAAATTAGCCTTTCTTTAAAATCTGCAAATGATGTAGGGCTTGATAACGGTGAGAATAATATGAAGCATACCGCAAGATTACTAAGAGAATTAAAGCCTGATGGATTTGAAACACTCCGAAGAAAACTGAAAGAATGGATTTCTTTAGAAATGAAAAATGAAAATATGACGAAATAAAAGAGGATTCCCCATTAACTTCCAAGTTGACAATTGGACTTTGGGAATCCTCTTTAATTTCATATTTCCTTAATTATAAGGAAAGTAATCGAATGGATTATCTTACATCTCTAACTTCAGGATTTGTACCAAGTTCTTCAGAAGGTTTGAATACTAGTCCAAGATTAATTAATCCTGAAATACCTACAATGCCAAAGATAATTCGTGAGATAATTGTATCAGCACCGCCGAAGATTGCTGCAATTAGGTCAAATTGAAAAAATCCAATTAATCCCCAATTAATTGCTCCTATAACTGTAAAAATAAGTGCAATTCTTTGTAAAGTACTCATTTGGCTTTTCCTCCTTTTCTGTACCTTCACAAATAGCTTTTCTAATTTTGATTAGAATATGTATCGTTAAAAAAAATTTTTCTGCACAAAATACAAATAAATGAAAAAGACTTTAATGCTATATGCGTTCAACTTGATTTGTTGTTAGTATTTCTGTACATTGAAAAAGTATAAAAGAAAATAATATAAAATAACTGGAGGTATATCATGGCTTCGCATATAAAATTTGATTACTCAAATGCGCAACCCTTTGTACAAGATCACGAAATAATGAATATGAGAGATGCGGTAAAGTTATATCACCATACTATTCGTGAAAAAACTGGGGCTGGAAATGACTTTTTAGGCTGGGTAGAATTACCTGATACATATGATAAAGAAGAATTTGCTCGTATCCAAAAAAGTGCAGAAAAAATAATATCAGATTCCGATATTTTATTAGTAATCGGAATTGGTGGTTCCTATTTAGGTGCTCGTGCTGCAATCGAAATGCTTCAACATTCATTTTTTAATGTAGCTTCAAAAGAAGATCGAAAAGCTCCGCAAGTTTTCTTTGTTGGAAATAATATTAGTTCAACTTATATGCATGACTTAATGGAAGTCTTAAAGGATAGAGATTTTTCGATTAATGTGATTTCTAAATCAGGTACGACAACAGAACCTGCTATTGCATTCCGTATCTTTAGAAAAATTTTAGAAGAAAAATATGGCGTTGAGGAAGCAAAAACTAGAATCTACGCTACAACTGATAAAGCCCGTGGTGCTTTAAAATCATTAGCTGATGAAAAAGGATATGAAACTTTTGTGATTCCTGATGATGTAGGTGGACGTTACTCTGTTTTAACAGCGGTAGGATTACTTCCGATTGCAGCTGCCGGAATTGATATTGAAGAAATGATGAAAGGTGCTGGGGCTGCCTTTACAGAATACGATACTGCTGAATTAGAGGACAACCAAGCTTACCAATATGCAGTTGTTAGAAATGCTCTTTACAACAAAGGGAAAACAATTGAAATGTTAGTGAACTATGAGCCATCACTTCAATACTTCGGTGAATGGTGGAAGCAATTATTTGGTGAAAGTGAAGGGAAGGATCAAAAAGCAATTTATCCTTCTTCAGCTAACTTTTCAACTGACTTACATTCTTTAGGACAATATATTCAAGAAGGTCGTCGTGATTTATTTGAAACTGTTCTAAATGTGGAAACTCCAAGACATGAGTTAACAATTGAATTGGAAGAAAATGATGCGGATGGTTTAAATTATTTAGCTGGGAAAACAGTTGATTTTGTAAACAAAAAGGCATTTGAAGGAACGATCTTAGCTCATGCTGATGGAGGAGTACCAAATCTTGTTGTAACTGTACCTAAGTTAGATGCATTTACATTCGGATACACTGTTTACTTCTTTGAATTAGCTTGTGCAATGAGTGGCTATTTACTAGGTGTAAATCCATTTGACCAACCAGGTGTAGAAGCATATAAGAAAAATATGTTTGCGTTATTAGGAAAACCTGGTTTTGAAGAATTAAGAAATCAATTAGAAAAAAGATTGAAATAATGAGAAAAAGTCGGCTACCACAATGTTAATTGTAGCCGACTTTTTAAATTTAACAATTCTTTGTGCTTATTTTTGTACAATTGTGATAAGGAAATCGTCTCTTTGGATTAAAAAATCATCTTTTGGATATAGAACTGTTTCATATCCACGAATAATTCCGAGGATAAGCAATTGTTTCTGTAGTCCGTATTGTAGTACTTCTTTAAACGATTTTTGGTTTAAATGTTCTTCCACTTCTTCTAAATGTAAACTGTTATTTTCTTGATTAGCTAATGCTAGAAAAACATTTGTCACTCCACGATATAAAATTGCACTCGACATAACGTATGAAGTTAGAAGATGAGCTCTTATTATTTCGGTTGCTCCTGCTCGAATAGCATTACTAACATGCTGTGAAGTAAGTATTTCTGCTAGGCATGTAATTTCTTTACATACCCCTTTAGCAGCAAGGATTGTAAGAATGGTCTGCATATCTGCGTCGTATTCGTTTTTATTTTGATCTGCAGTTATTAAGATTGTATTTGCTTTACACAAGTTTGCTTTTAACAAAATTTCATCATTAGTAGCACTACCTTTAACAAAAAATATATTTTTATAATGTAAAGGAATTTCATTTAGACTTTCATCTATTAATACAATCCTCTGATATGGAGATAACGTTTGGAGTTGTAATATGACATTTCGTACTCGTTCATTCCATCCTACAATTACAATATGATTCGTTTCTTTAAAATTAACTTGACCTCTTGAACGAGCAATTTGATTTTTAAAGGCTTGTGTTGAAAATGAAACCATATAATATGATCCAAACCCGGTTCCGAGTAAGATTAAAATAACAGCAAAAAAACGACCTGCTGGTGATACTGGGACAAAGTCGCCATAGCCAACTGTAAAGGTTGTGACCATTGCCCACCATAAACCATCCCAAATGGAAGGGAAAGTATAGGGTTCTGCCACATGGATAATGACACCAAAAATAAAGATAATAACAAAAATAATGCAAGTGACTTTAATTAATGTATACGTCTTTATATAGGTTGGTACGCTTCTTATTGATTTCAACCTGAAGATACCTCCATTACATTCTTGTAATGGGTAGTTTATCCAAATAAGATGTATTCTTACGTAAAACTAAAATAAGCCTCCAACTTTGTTAGAGGCCAGTGGAATTAAATACTTTCGATTTCAATTCCTTTTATATTATCAATTTGCTGAATGTCATAATAAATTTCTGTAGTTCTTCGTTTATTAAAAACAGATATCTTCACTTGGATATAGTGTTCATTGTCTTGTAAATCTTTAATTTTTATATTTTTAACTGTAATATCTTGAGATGTAATCTGATCGATGACACTTTTGATATTCTCGATTCCTTTAACAGTTATTTTTAAAATTAATTCTCTTTCTTTTAATCGCTTTGGTCCGAGAATATTAATTAGAATAGGAATTAGCTCAACACTAATAATTAAAAGAGTAACCCCAACTAATGCCTCTACATAAAAACCAGCACCTACTGCAATACCGATTCCAGAAGCTCCCCAAATCATTGCTGCTGTTGTTAGCCCGACTATTGTATCATTTTCTCTCCTTAATATAACCCCAGCACCTAAAAAACCAATACCTGACACAATTTGTGCAGCAAGCCTTAGTGGATCCATTGTTATATTTAAAAATTCACTGCTATGAAATAGATAAGCGGATTTAATTGATACAATTGTAAGCAAACAACTTACTATTGAAATTACTAAACAAGTTTTTAAACCAATAGGTTTTCGTTTCAATTCTCTTTCTAGTCCAATTATAGAACCTAATATTGCTGAAATAAGTAATTTAATAATAATGTCTATATCTAGATGTAGAACCATTTTGTTTCTCCTCATTTTTCTTTTTCTTTAGGCTATGATATACAAGATTGTTGATATTCGATAAAATCCACTCACTTTCTGCGGACGAACCACTGAGCCTCCTTGCTCGTACCTATCTCATGGGTATCGGCTGTCTGTTTTTTACGCATGAGTCTTGCGGATTTTATCTCAAAACTCGGTTATATTAATTATCAACAATATATTTAAACAGTGACTTTCTATGATAATAATATCGACATTTCGTGTATATTTCCTATATAAATTTAGAATATCTTACATTTTATAAAAAAATATTTAAAAAGGGCTTGTCATATAAAAATAATAATGTTATATTTATATCCGTCGCCAAGACAAAGGCGGAAATGGTAAAAAAAGTAATTAAAGAAAATGTTGACACTCCTTAGATGAGATGTTAATATGAAGAAGTCGCTCCCGAGCGGCAGAATGAACTTTGAAAACTAAACAAAACATGAAGTAAACGTCAATTATTAGTTTTAGAGCACAAGATAAACAATCTATTATGGAGAGTTTGATCCTGGCTCAGGACGAACGCTGGCGGCGTGCCTAATACATGCAAGTCGAGCGGACTTGTAGGAGCTTGCTCCTGCAAGTTAGCGGCGGACGGG
>NZ_JAGIYQ010000005.1 GCF_017814275.1 Gottfriedia endophytica | reverse complement strand
GAAGGTTGACCGGAAGGACAGCTGGAGCGCTTAGAAGTGAGAATGCCGGTATGAGTAGCGAAAGACGGGTGAGAATCCCGTCCACCGTATGCCTAAGGTTTCCTGGGGAAGGCTCGTCCTCCCAGGGTTAGTCAGGACCTAAGCCGAGGCCGACAGGCGTAGGCGATGGACAACAGGTTGATATTCCTGTACCACCTCATTTCCGTTTGAGCGATGGAGGGACGCAGAAAGATAGGGTAAGCGCGCTGCTGGATATGCGCGTCCAAGCAATTAGGCTAGTGAGTAGGCAAATCCGCTCACTGTTAGGCTGAGTTGTGATGGCGAGGGAAATATAGTACCGAAGTTCCTGATTCTACGCTGCCAAGAAAAGCTTCTAGCGAGGAAATAGGTGCCTGTACCGCAAACCGACACAGGTAGGCGAGGAGAGAATCCTAAGGTGTGCGAGAGAACTATGGTTAAGGAACTCGGCAAAATGACCCCGTAACTTCGGGAGAAGGGGTGCTCTTTTGGGTGTATGCCCGGGAGAGCCGCAGTGAAAAGGCCCAAGCGACTGTTTAGCAAAAACACAGGTCTCTGCGAAGCCGTAAGGCGAAGTATAGGGGCTGACGCCTGCCCGGTGCTGGAAGGTTAAGAGGAGGGGTTATCCCTTACGGGAGAAGCTCTGAATTGAAGCCCCAGTAAACGGCGGCCGTAACTATAACGGTCCTAAGGTAGCGAAATTCCTTGTCGGGTAAGTTCCGACCCGCACGAAAGGCGTAACGATTTGGGCACTGTCTCAACCATAGACTCGGTGAAATTATAGTACCTGTGAAGATGCAGGTTACCCGCGACAGGACGGAAAGACCCCGTGGAGCTTTACTGCAGCTTGATATTGAATTTTGGTACAGCTTGTACAGGATAGGTAGGAGCCTGTGAAGCCGGAGCGCCAGCTTCGGTGGAGGCATTGGTGGGATACTACCCTGGCTGTATTGAAATTCTAACCTAGAGCCGTTATCCGGCTCGGAGACAGTGTCAGGTGGGCAGTTTGACTGGGGCGGTCGCCTCCTAAAGAGTAACGGAGGCGCCCAAAGGTTCCCTCAGAATGGTTGGAAATCATTCGAAGAGTGTAAAGGCATAAGGGAGCTTGACTGCGAGACCTACAAGTCGAGCAGGGACGAAAGTCGGGCTTAGTGATCCGGTGGTTCCGCATGGAAGGGCCATCGCTCAACGGATAAAAGCTACCCCGGGGATAACAGGCTTATCTCCCCCAAGAGTCCACATCGACGGGGAGGTTTGGCACCTCGATGTCGGCTCATCGCATCCTGGGGCTGTAGTCGGTCCCAAGGGTTGGGCTGTTCGCCCATTAAAGCGGTACGCGAGCTGGGTTCAGAACGTCGTGAGACAGTTCGGTCCCTATCCGTCGTGGGCGCAGGAAATTTGAGAGGAGCTGTCCTTAGTACGAGAGGACCGGGATGGACATACCGCTGGTGTACCAGTTGTTCTGCCAAGAGCATCGCTGGGTAGCTATGTATGGACGGGATAAGTGCTGAAAGCATCTAAGCATGAAGCCCCCCTCAAGATGAGATTTCCCATAGCGTAAGCTAGTAAGACCCCTGAGAGATGATCAGGTTGATAGGTCAGAGGTGGAAGCGTGGTGACACGTGGAGCTGACTGATACTAATCGGTCGAGGACTTAACTAAACATTCAATATGACATTATCTAGTTTTGAAGGTATAAGCCTTTAAAAAAAGTTTAAAAAACTGTTGACTACGAAATATATTATGTTATAATAATAAATGTCGCTAAGTTGACAAAATGATCAAGTGATTATGGCAAAGAGGTCACACCCGTTCCCATACCGAACACGGAAGTTAAGCTCTTTAGCGCCGATGGTAGTTGGGGGCTTCCCCCTGTGAGAGTAGGACGTCGCTTGGTTGTAATGAAATATTCCGCAGTAGCTCAGTGGTAGAGCACTCGGCTGTTAACCGAGTGGTCGTAGGTTCGAATCCTACCTGCGGAGCCATTTTGGAGAGCTGTCCGAGTGGCCGAAGGAGCACGATTGGAAATCGTGTAGGCGGGTAACCCTGTCTCAAGGGTTCAAATCCCTTGCTCTCCGCCATATAAACTATAGAGGACACTCAGTATAGATTGGCCCGTTGGTCAAGCGGTTAAGACACCGCCCTTTCACGGCGGTAACACGGGTTCGAATCCCGTACGGGTCACCATTTATGTTGGAGGATTAGCTCAGCTGGGAGAGCACCTGCCTTACAAGCAGGGGGTCGGCGGTTCGAGCCCGTCATCCTCCACCATATAAAACTAAATAGATTATTAATGATTCCAAATTGATGGATATCACATTATCGCGGGGTGGAGCAGTCTGGTAGCTCGTCGGGCTCATAACCCGAAGGTCGCAGGTTCAAATCCTGTCCCCGCAACCAAATGGTCCCGTGGTGTAGCGGTTAACATGCCTGCCTGTCACGCAGGAGATCGCCGGTTCGATCCCGGTCGGGACCGCCATTATAGATGGCTCGGTAGCTCAGTCGGTAGAGCAGAGGACTGAAAATCCTCGTGTCGGCGGTTCGATTCCGTCCCGAGCCACCATCTATATTAATTTTATACGCCGACTTAGCTCAATTGGTAGAGCAACTGACTTGTAATCAGTAGGTTGGGGGTTCAAGTCCTCTAGTCGGCACTCTTAAACCGGAGGGGTAGCGAAGTGGCTAAACGCGGCGGACTGTAAATCCGCTCCCTGTGGGTTCGGCGGTTCGAATCCGTCCCCCTCCACCATTTATAGGGGCATAGTTTAAAGGTAGAATAGAGGTCTCCAAAACCTTTGGTGTGGGTTCGATTCCTACTGCCCCTGCCAATAAAAAATATAATGGCGGTCGTGGCGAAGTGGTTAACGCATCGGATTGTGGCTCCGACACTCGTGGGTTCGATTCCCATCGATCGCCCCATATATATTAAATTAATCATTCATTGGGCTATAGCCAAGCGGTAAGGCAACGGACTTTGACTCCGTCATTCGTTGGTTCGAATCCAGCTAGCCCAGCCATTATGCGGAAGTAGTTCAGTGGTAGAATACAACCTTGCCAAGGTTGGGGTCGCGGGTTCGAGCCCCGTCTTCCGCTCCATATATTGGCGGCATAGCCAAGTGGTAAGGCAGAGGTCTGCAAAACCTTTATCACCGGTTCAAATCCGGTTGCCGCCTTTTTATCTATCACCTGCCGGGGTGGTGGAATTGGCAGACACACAGGACTTAAAATCCTGCGGTTGGTGACAACCGTGCCGGTTCGAGTCCGGCCCTCGGCATCAAAGCTCTTACTTTTGTGAGAGTTTTTTATTTTGTTTAAGTGAGATTTATCCTAATTGGAGTAGATAGTTACAACTAAAAAATGGGATAATTATCTATAAAAAAGTTAGACAAATAAAGCTTTTTTCTATATAATATATATATTGACTCATGGCGGTGTGGTGGAATGGCAGACACGCTTGACTCAAAATCAAGTGTCCTCTGGACGTGCAGGTTCAAGTCCTGTCACCGCTATCAAAAAAGCAGGGTATAGGTAATAGAGAAAAGGGTTTTGCATTGATGCAAGGCTCTTTTTTGTTATATGGTAAAAAGCAGGGAAAGGATATAGGGATAAGGGAAGAGAGCTTTGTGAGATTGCATGACTCTTTTTGTGTTATATCGTGTATAACAACGTTTAAAGATTCTAGGGACATATAAAAAAAGTCAAAATCCTAAACCCTAAACGCTTAATTTCCTAAATCCTAAACAGGGATAAGGAAAGAGAGTTTTGTGAGATGCATGACTCTTTTTTTTGAAGGGAAAATTCGAAGTTAGCATAATAACCTTTTTTCTATTTACCTATATTTTCTCCTGGGATAACATGGGAGTACAGGGATTAACTGCTGTTATATCCTGAGTAACTTAAGGAGAGATATGAATGTATAAAGATTTTAGGGAATTAAATGTTTCACAAAGGATTCGTGCTTATGATAAAGGTATTTATGGGATTTCAATTACGTTTCCGAAATTTGAAGAAAGAGAATTAGGTTCACAATTGAGAAGAGCATCTTCCTCTGTTTATTTGAACCTCGCTGAAGGAAATGGTCAGGGTTATGAGAAAAAAGAAATAACACACTTATCAACTTGTTTAGGTAGTTTGGCAGAAGTGAAAGCATGTTTAGACTTAGCGTTAGATCGATCTTATATAGATCAAGAAACCCATAAAAGCTTTGATAAAGAAGCTACAGAATTTATTAAAATACTTTATAAGTTGAAAAGTAATTTAGAAAGTAAATCGTAATATACTTCAAAATATTTAACCTCAATATTATTATCCTCGTTAGAACTTTAAGTTATCCATATTGATCACCAATAAGATTCTAAATCAACAATTTATCCACTAAGTTATTAGATATTCAATCGAATAAACCAAGAAAAAGGGAAAAAGGTTTTAAAGAGATACAAGATTCTTTTTTTGTTATGTTGTGCAACCCTTATCCCTTAATATTCCTAAATCCTATTTATTATTGGCTATCAGTTCCTTATAATTAAAATAAAAACACAAAGGAGAAACGATTTGAAAAAGATTATTTCTTTGTTATTCATATTTAGCTTTTTGCTAGTAAACATAAAAACTACTTGTGAAGCTGCTACAAATCAATTAACTATTAATCAAGCAACATATGTTTATCAGGCGAATAGTTTTAAATCCAAAATTGTGGGGGATATAAAGCCAAAGGATAATGTTGTTGTATTGCAACGTGGTAATGCGAAAACTGGCACGGAATGGATGAAAGTAAAGTTTATGGATCAATTCGGTCGATACCAACAAGGCTGGATAAATCAGATTGGTTCGATGAGAAAAATAGAAAAACCAACTACTTTATATTCAGTTCCGATGAAAACTAATTCTAAACTAAATAAGATTACGCCATCAACAGGAGTTTTTTATATTGTTGGTTATTCAATGACTGGCTGGTACAAAGTATCGTATAACAATAAGACTTATTTTATACCAGATTGGCAAAGAATGATTACATTAGATGTAGATACAATGTCTTATGATGATCCAAGTAGCATGAATAAGACAGGATTAGTTAAAAGAGGAATTTCATACAGCATATTGGATGAAAAGCCAGGTAATTGGTACAAGATAGCAGTAAATAATAAAAAAGTTTGGGTACAAAAAGTAAAAAAACCTAGAACGAATGATAATGCGGTATTTGATCAAGCTGTAAAAACAGTATTAATGCTTGAAGGAAAAGGTTTATCAGATCACCCATCAGATAAAGGTGGTAAAACAAGATATGGTATTACTCAAGTTGTCTATGATAACTATAGAGATAAGATTAAGTTACCACATCAGAGTGTAAATGCGATATCCACTAATGAAGTAAAAGATATTTACCGAAATAGCTATTATAAGGATGTTCATGCAAGTAAGATGAGTCCTAAATTAGCAACTGTTATGTTGGATACTGCAGTTAATTTTGGTGATGGAAATGCATATGTTATTTTCCAAAGAGCACTTGGAATTGTTGGAAAAGAGGCTCAAGCTCTAAATTGGGGTGAGCTAACGGATTACAGTTTTAACAATCTTTCAGTCAGCCAGGAAAATGAATTGGCAAAGAGAATCATTCTTGAACGAATGAGATCTCGTTATAACATAGTTAGTAAAGACAAAACTCAAGCTAGCTTTTTAAAAGGATGGCTAGGTAGGGATAAACAGTTAAAGACTACTCTAAGTCTTTAAAAGGTTAAGGAGAGTGTTTTTACACTCTCTGTTTTTTATTTTGTGAATATTATTAATGTTGCTTAACGGAACATTTTAAAATAAAGCTAGTAATTATGAACTACTGATGAGTGATTTGTAAATATAGTTTATTCTTTTCTTAATAAAATTTACGAATAAAATAAATAAATTTTAGTCGAAATTGGTTATAAAATCCTGTTAAATAGGCGTTTTTATTAGTACTATTAAACTATGGGGAAAATTGTTATGTGCTAAATTTCGACAAAAAGTGATTTTTTTATTGAAAAGATTAATAAATTGTGATAAATTTATTAACAAGTTAACAAAATAGTAATTTCCTCTTATGCGGGTGTAGTTTAGTGGTAAAACAAGAGCCTTCCAAGCTCTGGTCGAGAGTTCGATTCTCTTCACCCGCTTGGATTCATATTTCTTACTTTGATATCAACGCAGTGTATTGTTCCATAGAAGAACGGTACATTGCGTTTTTTAATGATTTAAATGATTTTCTATTATTGATAATTAATGATTAAAAACCATTTAATATGTCGAATGTTAAATATAAGGTGATTTATATGATAAATATAAAAGATTTTCAAGAACAATTAATTGAATATAGTAAAGAAATAGGAATTGATAAAATAGGTTTTACAACAGCGGATCCTTTTATCCAATTAAAAGAGAGATTAAAGCTTCAGAAGAAACTTAATTATCAATCAGGATTTGAATCTGACGATGTAGATGCAAGAACCGATGCAAAAAAGATATTGAGTGAAGCTCAATCCATCATTTCGATAGCCTTAGCATACCCAAATAAGATGGCAGGAGCCCCTCAAAGTAAAAAAGGCGAAACAAGAGGGATATTTTGTAGGTCTTCATGGGGAGAGGATTATCATAGAGTTCTAAAGCGAAAGCTGGTCGAATTAGAAGCATATATTTTATTACATTTACCTAATAGCAAGGTTCAATCTATGGTTGATACTGGAGAGCTGGTAGACCGAGCTGTAGCAGAAAGAGCAGGCATTGGCTGGAGTGGGAAAAATTGTTCAATTATTACACCTGAGTTCGGTTCTTATGTATACCTGGGTGAAATCATTACGTCAATCCCATTTTCCCCAAGCACCCCAATTGAAGACCAATGTGGTGAATGTACGAAGTGTATTGATGTTTGTCCAACTGGTGCGATTGTTGGTCCTGGTCAATTAAATGCAAAGCACTGTGTTTCATTTTTAACCCAAACAAAAGAAATGATTCCATTAGAGTTTCGAGAGCGTATTGGGAATCGAATTTATGGCTGTGATTCATGTCAAACCATCTGTCCAAAAAATAAAGGGCTAGATTTCCATCTTCATGAAGAAATGGAGCCAGATCCAGAGACAGTGAAACCATTACTTCGATCATTATTAAATGTAAGTAATCGTGAATTTAAAACTAAGTATGGTTATTTATCTGGTTCATGGAGAGGGAAAAATCCAATTCAGCGCAACGCAATCATTGCACTTGCTCATTTTAAAGATGAAAGTGCAGTGGATGAGTTAAAGCAACTAGTTAAACAAGATCCTCGTCCAGTTATTCGAGGTACTGCAGTTTGGGCAATTTCAAAAATTGAAGGTGAAAAAAGTAAATCATATTTAGAGAATTGCCTACTAACTGAGAACGATGACATTGTAATGGAAGAAATTAAGAACGCGATAGATAATTTTTAAACTGATTTCCCATGAATAATCTCCTTTATTTTGACATCGTATAGAATAAGCGATGTTAAAATGGAGGGGGTTTAATTGTTAAATAGAGACATTTTAGAAGAGTTTGTGAAACAAAGAATAAAACTTTATCTAGGTGAAGATCTAAGAAATCATTATCTTTCAGCACATGAATTAGAGACAATTCGTAGAAAGATTAATTTACTTGAACAAAGAGAAGCAGAATTAATAAAGGTTTATGGAAACTTAACAGTTAGAGAACACTGGGATTTTGAAGAAAAAACATTTGTTAATTATTCACTTCATTTAAAGTATTTTATTAAACAAGAGGAATATTACTTTGAAGAAGAGGTACAGGAAAGACAGTTACAGATTAAAAATGATGTCATTATAAGTGATGTAGAGATTCCGATTGAGGAAGAACAAGTTGACTTATTGGAACGTCCAATTGTTTTTTATCCTAATGGTAATGACACTCGAGCGATTTATAATCGAATGGAAGCAGTAAAGTATGCAGAAATCTGGTGGGATGGTCATAATAAAAAGTATCCACTATATGCAAATGATTGTACAAATTTTATTTCACAGTGCCTTTATGCAGGTGAATTTCCGATGGCTGGGTATCCAAATATGTCTGCTGGATGGTGGTATAAGAATTTTAATTCCAGTAGCTATAGTTGGAGAGTGGCTAATACATTAAGATGGTATTTGCCAGGTGCACAAACTGGCATTAGGGGTATAGAGGTAAATGATCAAAAAGAACTCTCACTTGGAGATATCATTTTATATGACTTTGAAGGAGACGGACGTTGGAATCATTGTACAATGGTTGTGAGTAAAGACAAAGATGGAGAGCCTCTTGTAAATGCTCATACTCAAAATAGTCGAAAACGTTATTGGTCATATTATGATTCCTCAGCTTTTACGGAGAATATGAAGTATAAGTTCTTCCATATTACAGATGGCTTAGGGAAAGATGGATAAGAAAATTCATGAAGTGCTGAATCCATATACACAGTTAATAGTTTTGGTATAATAAGGTATATTTTTAAGATATATGAGGTGACCGTATTGGCAATACATGTTGTATTATATCAACCACAGATTCCAGCAAATACTGGAAATATTGCACGTACATGTGCAGGTACTGATACTAGTTTACATTTAATCCGTCCATTAGGATTTTCAACTGATGATAAAATGTTAAAACGAGCTGGTTTAGACTATTGGGAACATGTAGATATTCATTATCACGATTCATTAGATGAATTGTTTGATAAGTATCAAGATGGAAAATTTTATTTTATTACCAAATTTGGGGAAAAAACTTATTCTGATTTTAATTTTACAAATAAAGAGGAAGATATCTTTTTTGTCTTTGGAAGAGAAACAACTGGTCTTCCGAAAGATTTAATACAAGCTAATTTAGAAACTTGTTTGCGAATTCCGATGACGAATCATATTCGCTCATTAAACCTTTCAAATACAGCTTCCATTTTAATTTATGAAGCATTAAGACAACAAGATTTTCGTGATTTGTTAAAAGTAAAAGATTATAGTCAAGATTAAATAGAAAAAGGCCTTCGTATAGACGAAGGCCTTTTTCTTCTTTACTGTTCAGTTCCGCAGAGCTTAACGAGCCTGTCCTCTTGCTTCCATTTCAAAGCTCGAGTCAGTAGAAGTATATTCTAGGGTGTATTTATAGTGCTCCACATTTCTACTTACTTATTTTTAATTCCTGGCTTATCGTTGTAACCAGCTGTGAAAATTGCTGTTAAGAAAACGACAATAACAAATAAAATTAACGTTAATTTCATTTATGTATCCCCCTCATTAAAAATCCCACTTACCTACTTTTTATTATACAGAAAAAGAAAAAGAATTTGAATGATAAAAATGAATTGAATTTACATTCTATTAAAAATTTTTATTACATTTCAAGAAATAGCATGTGCAAGAGCCGGGAAGCATATCTTTTAATAATCTCTCTTACAGATGAGAAGGAGGAGGCGTGTCCATGGACATTTTAAAAAAGCTCGAGCAACATCGACATATGGAACAGCGACTAAAATGGGAAGGTACTTTCTCAGAGTATCTTGAACTTTTAAAAGAAAAACCATGGGTTGCTCAAACTGCACATTCGAGAATATATAATATGATTAAAGGTGCAGGCATTGAGGAAGTAAATGGCAGAAAGACATATAGTTTTTTTAGTAATAACTTATATGGTCTAGAAGAGGCTCTTGAACGGTTAGTGGAGGAGTATTTTCATCCTGCTGCTAAACGATTAGATGTGAAAAAGAGAATTTTATTATTAATGGGACCAGTCAGTGGAGGGAAATCTACATTAGTAACAATGTTGAAGAGAGGCTTAGAAGCATATTCACGTAATGATGAAGGAGCGATCTTTGCCATTAAAGGCTGCCCAATGCACGAGGATCCACTTCACTTAATTCCTATTCATTTACGCGATGACTTTTATCAGGAATATGGAATCCGAATAGAGGGAAATTTATCTCCTCTTAATTTAATGCGTCTAGAACAAGAGTATAATGGAAAAATTGAGGATGTACTTGTTGAAAGAATATTTCTTTCAGAGGATCGCCGCGTTGGAATTGGAACATTTAGTCCATCAGATCCAAAATCTCAAGATATTGCTGATTTAACTGGTAGTATCGATTTTTCTACAATTGCGCAATTCGGTTCAGAGTCGGATCCACGTGCCTACCGCTTTGATGGAGAATTAAATAAAGCAAATCGAGGAATGATGGAGTTCCAAGAAATGTTAAAATGCGATGAAAAGTTTTTATGGCACTTACTTTCATTAACTCAGGAAGGCAATTTTAAAGCTGGCCGATTTGCATTGATTTCTGCAGATGAGCTAATCATTGCTCATACAAATGAAACGGAATATCGTTCATTTATTAGCAATAAGAAAAATGAAGCCTTACATTCAAGGATTATTGTCATGCCAATTCCTTATAATTTACGTGTAACTGAGGAAGAGCGGATTTACCAAAAAATGATCTCAGAAAGTGATGTTGCGAATGTTCATATTGCACCGCACACGCTTCGGGTTGCAGCGATGTTTACAATTTTAACGCGCTTAAAAGAACCAAAGCGTGGGGATATTGATTTAGTTAAGAAAATGCGTTTGTATGATGGAGAGTTAGTAGAGGGATATAATCAAGTTGATTTAGATGAACTGAAAAAAGAACACTTGGATGAAGGGATGCACGGGATTGATCCACGTTATGTTATTAACCGCATTTCATCTACAATCATTCGAAAAGAAATACCATCTATCAATGCTTTAGATGTACTCCGTTCATTAAAAGATGGATTAGATCAGCATCCATCCATTTCAAATGAAGATCGTGAGCGGTATATGAACTTTATTTCAATCGCAAGAAAAGAATATGATGACATTGCGAAAAATGAAGTTCAAAAAGCATTTGTGTATTCATATGAAGAGTCAGCAAAAACATTAATGGATAATTATCTAGACAATGTTGAAGCCTATTGTAATAAAAATAAGTTAAGAGATCCATTAACTGGAGAAGAAATGAATCCAGATGAAAAATTAATGCGTTCAATTGAAGAGCAAATCGGTATTTCCGAAAATGCGAAAAAAGCATTCCGAGAAGAAATTCTTATTCGCATTTCTGCTTACGCACGGAAAGGAAAAAGATTTGATTACAATTCACATGAACGATTAAAAGAAGCCATTCAGAAAAAGCTTTTCTCGGATTTAAAGGATGTCGTGAAAATTACAACATCCACAAAAACACCGGATGAAAGACAGTTGAAGAAAATCAATGATGTGGTCAGCCGATTAATTGATGAATATGGTTATAATTCTACGTCAGCGAATGAACTTTTACGCTATGTAGGTTCTCTATTAAATCGCTAACTTTTTTAATCGGTTATTCTATGGGTGACAGTTTTCAGAGTGTAGAAGTCCGCCTTTTGTCTAGCTATAGTATTAAAAAACTTTAGAAAAATCCCCCTTTGTATAGAAATAAATACATAGGGGGATTTTTTATGAAATAAATTATTCACCTACGTTATTTCCAAATGTAACAAATGGAAAAAAATACCTGTTTTGTATATTAGTAATAATTGGTAAAATATCTAAGGTTTTGAAATTAGGAGAAAAACATCACGAGAAGAAGGTAGGATTTTTATATGAAAAAATGGTTAGTTTCTTTTGTATTAGCTATTATATTATTTGTAAACTTTTCAAATCATGCTTATGCTTACAGAGGTCGTACTGATCGATTAGGCGGTCATTTTGTTACTTCTACACATAAATACGAGTTTGAGCACTATACAAGTTTAGCGAAACGTGCAAAAACAAAGAGAGAGATTATTAATTTAATTAAATCCTATAATTCTAATGCATACAAACATGTTGTATCATTAAGCACAATTGATTGGAATAGTTATACAGTTGTTTATGGTAAAAGATTAAAGTAAACATTATTGGATTATCTTCGTTCTAGAAGGTAATCTTTTTTATTTTTTATCATCTAATAAGATTCAAAACATCATATTTATATAAAGGGAAAATTCTGATGGGGATTTTTAAGCTCTAATAGACATATAAAAAGGGTGAGGAAAAACCTCACCCTTTAGTTTTTTGACATGCGTTGGAGAAGTAGTGCAGAAACCATCAAAAACACATATAAAATAATATAACCGATTTGAAAAACTGGCCTCCAGAACAGTGAAATATTCACCATAACCCACTTAATGACAAATGGAGAAAAACTAATCACAAACAATGTTGTAAAAAACACAATCAGTACAATCGAGATCAAATCTTTTCTTTTTAATGTTACAACCCAGTGTCCCACATCTCATCACCTCGTCATCACATGATTTTCTTTCTTATAGACTGTTTTCTCATATACATTGTTGCTATCTTAGAATGCGTTGGTTGATATAACTCCCCGTATGCTCCCTTTCCGTGGGTGTACGGTAAACCTTTTCCTTGTTCCCTATTTCCTATTCCTTGGTGTAGATGATTACAGTGATTTTAGTAAAGTGATCGAAAGCGAGCGTTCTACTTTCATAATATAAACGTGAGTAAATCATACAAATTGATTTTAAGCACATCATACCGAATCAAATCTATAATAATGACTTGCTTTATCATATTCTTTAACTTCAATATATATACTTTTTATTGTTATTGATCTTCTTTTTCAGGATGACCGTTTCTTTTTAATCTAAATTGAAAATATACTATAATAAGTAGGATTTTAAATTAGAAGGGAGCTAGTATATGAAAAGGGTACAGCTAGCTGGGGATTTACAGTTTTCTCAAATTATCCATGGCTTATGGAGATTAAGTGAATGGAATATGACTTCAGAAGAACTAGTAACATTTATTGAAGATTGTATAGAACTTGGAATTACAACATTCGATCATGCAGATATTTATGGGGATTACTCCTGTGAGAAAATTTTTGGAGAAGCACTTGCACTTAAACCTGAATTACGAGAGAAAATGCAGATTGTCACAAAATGTGGCATAAAGCTTTGCTCTTCAAAATTTCCTGAGCTAAGAATTGGTCATTACGATACAAGTACAGAACACATTTTACATAGTGTAGAAAATTCATTAAAGAACTTACAGATTAATTATATTGATCTATTGTTAATTCATCGTCTAGATCCTTTTATGGATCCAAAAGAAGTAGCTAACGCATTTAATCAGCTTCATAAAGAAGGAAAAGTGCATCATTTTGGAGTTTCTAACTTCCTTCCATCTCAATTTCGTATGCTACAAGCACATTTAGACATGCCACTTGTGACAAACCAAATTGAAGTTTCACCAATGCAATTAGAGCATTTTGAAAAAGGGACAATTGATTTAATGCTAGAAAAAGGAATTTCACCGATGATTTGGTCACCTTTAGCAGGTGGTGAAATTTTTACAAGTCAGAAAGAAGACGCAGTTAGAGTACGAGCAATGCTTGAAGAAATCGCTACAGAAGTAGGGGCAACTTCGATTGATCAAGTAATGTATGCATGGTTGCTTGCACATCCAGCAAAAATGATGCCAATTGTTGGTTCAGGTAAAATTGAACGAGTTAAAACAGCCGTTGAAGCGACTAACATTTCAATATCAAGAGAGCAATGGTTCCGAATTTATGTAGCTGCAATGGGTCATCCGGTACCATAAAAGTTAGGAAAGAGATTGTCTTAGTTACGACAATCTCTTTTTTTTTAATGTGAGATATTACAAGCACCAAATAAATTATTATCTAAATCATAAAAACCAAATCCACCGATTTCCCCATTAAGATTTAATTCAGTCACACGTACATTTTGACGAATTAAATCCTTATACAATTCTTCTAAATTTGGAGTATAAAAATCAACTACACTATGCTTAATTTGGGTTCTTGAATCCGTAAATCCTAATCTTTCGGTAGAATCTGTTTGGACTAAATATAGTCCTGGCAGATCTTTTGACTGAAAACGCAACATTGCATCATGTTCGCCTTCATAAGTGACCTCTAATTCTAAAATTGTTTTGTACCATTCAATAGAAGCTTTAAGTGATTGAACAGGAACTTCAATAGATGAAAGCTTAGGGATTAATTGATCCATCTTTTTTCTCCTTTAAAAAATTAATGATTTTTCTATTATTCAACGTAATTCTGTTATTTCCTTTTAAATTTTAAAGGCCCTTTTCTAAAAGATTTTTGATTTTGAGAGTTTTAAATTTAAAGTCAAAAGTTGATTCGGGCGGAAGGTGCGAGACTCCTGTGGAAATAGCGGGAAGGCTGAGACCCCGCAGGAGCGATAGCGACGAGGAGGCTCAGCTCACGCCCCAAGGAAAGGGAGCAACCTGGAGTTGTAATCAACTAACGGATTCTAAAATAGAAACACCGTTTACGAAAACACCAAAAAAATGAATTAAAACCACTTTAGCCTGTCCATTTTTCTGAAAAATGGGTATGAAAATATGTAGAATCATTGTCAATAAATGATAATCCTTGCATATGATAGAGTAATCCTTAAAAAATGAAAAGAAATATAACCACCGAAATAGTTTATTCAATGAATCTAACATGTGTGACAATTTTATGTGAAAAATAGATTTTTATTACTTCATGAAAAGGGGGGAAAGAAAATGAGTAATGAAAATATTGAACAGAAGCATAATTTTACCATTTCACAAGAAGACTGGACCCTCCATCGCAAAGGTCATGATGATCAGCAGCGTCACCAGGAAAAAGTACAAGAGGCGATCAAGAAAAATTTAGCCGATTTAATAACAGAAGAAAGCATTGTTCTATCCAATGGAAGGGATGTTGTAAAGATCCCAATTCGCTCTCTAGATGAGTATAAAATCCGTTACAATTACGATAAAAATAAACATGTAGGCCAAGGAACAGGAGATAGTAAAATTGGTGATGTTGTAGCAAGGGATGGATCACCACAAAATGGAAATGCACAAAAAGGTGCTGGGAAAGGTCAAGGAGCAGGAAAAGATGCAGGAGAAGATTACTACGAGGCAGAGGTTTCTTTAATGGAATTAGAGGAAGCTCTGTTTAGTCAATTAGAGCTACCTGATCTAAAAAGAAAACAGCAGGACTTACAAACGGTCGAGAATATTGAATTCAATGATATTCGAAAAACAGGGCTAATGGGTAATATCGATAAAAAACGTACAATGATGACTGCCTTCAAACGGAACGCAATGAACGGAAATCCGGCATTTTATCCAATCTCACCAGAGGATTTAAAATTCCGTACTTGGAATGAAGTTATTAAACCTGAATCCAAAGCAGTAGTACTTGCAATGATGGACACAAGTGGTTCTATGGGGTTATGGGAAAAGTATATGGCTCGTAGCTTCTTCTTTTGGATGACTCGTTTCTTACGCACAAAATATGAAAGAGTCGATATTGAATTTATCGCTCATCACACAGAAGCAAAAGTTGTTACGGAAGATGAGTTTTTCACAAAAGGAGAGAGCGGCGGAACAATTTGTTCATCAGCCTATCGAAAAGCTCTCGAAGTCATTGAATGTAAATACCCTGTAGAACAATACAATATTTACCCATTCCATTTTTCAGATGGAGATAATTTAACATCAGACAATGCACGTTGTGTTAAATTAGTTCAAGAACTGATGAAAGTAAGTAATATGTTTGGATATGGAGAAGTAAATCAATACAACATGCAATCATATAACCGAAAAAAGTGCGTCTTTATTAACGCACTAAAATTTAGGGTATATTTGCAATTGAAAATCATCTGGTTCAATCATATCTTTTGTTCGAAGTAAGGTCGCTTTCTCAAGAACTGACTTGAGAAGGCGATTTTTCGTTTCTATATCATCAGTTGAGTTGTAAGCAGAAATTACATTTTTAATCTTTGGAACAAATTCTACTACATTTTTTAATTTAATTTTATCACTTTCAATCTCAGTTTCCAGTGCTTGAATCTCGTCACTAATAGAATTGATTTTTTCCGAAATAACTTTGTGTCGTTCTTGAAATATCTCAATAGAATAGATTCCTTTTTCAAGAAAATCATGTGCATTATTTCGCTGAGTTTCTAATTCTTCTAATTCTTTCTTTTTTAATTCATAAGCTTTAAGCTTACTTTCTATCATAGATTGTACTTGTGAATTTTTCTTTTTAGATTGTTTGGTCTCAATCTCTTTTAAAATGATATTTAAACTTTGTAGTATACGATCTTGCACTAATGGAAAACGTACAGTTCTTTGGATACCACGACATCCAGCATAATTACAAACTAAAATTGGTATTTTTCTATCTTTTCTAAGTTGATAAATCATTGCATGTCCACAAACTTGACAACTAACTAGGCCAGCAAGTGGATTAACTAATCCAGAACCTTCTTTAGTTTTAGGTGTATGCCTACCACTATGAATTGAATTAGCAGCTTTAAACAATTCTTTAGCCACAATTGGCTCATGTGTACCCTCATTGATAATCCATTCTTCCCTCGGCATATCTATTCGTTTATATTTTCCATTTCGCTTAATATAACGAGTTCTTTTCCACACTAAATTCCCAATATACACTTCATTTTTTAAGATTTCCGAAATAGTCGATGGACGCCAACCAGTTGAGACTTTCCTCTTTGGTTGATTAGGATCCGGTGGATTAATACCGAGTTTTTCTAATTCTTTAGCAATTCTTACCCTTCCAAAACCATTGACCATCATTTCAAAAATTCTTTCAACTACCCAATATGTTTCAGGATCCTTAACTAATTTTAATTCATTAGTTCGTATATATCCAAATGGAGGCTTTTTACCAATATGTTTACCCTCTTTAATAGAGTCGACCCTACCATTTTGCATACGTCTTGTTATCGCTTTTAATTCTTGTCTTGATAGCAATGATTTTACTCCAAAAATAAGTTCCCAGCTTTCTTCTGATGGATCAAAAACTTCAGTTTGAGTAATTATCAATGTATCTGATTCTCTGAATGATCTATCAATTAATCCAGAATCTAACATATCACCACGGCCAAGACGGTCAATATCTATAACCAATACAGCATCCACTTTTCCTGACTCAACGTTTCGTAACAACTGCTGCATCATAGGACGTTCTATTATATTCTCTCCAGTTGTTACCTCTTCAAAAATTTCAATAATATTATGAGATTCATTTTTTGCAATTTCTAATAATCGCTTTCTATGTCTTTCTAAAGTGTCATAATTTTCACCTAGAGATATTGCTTTTCGTTCTTGTTCTTGATCTTTACGTGACTTACGTAAGTAAATATAGACATCTAGATTAAGTGGTCTGTAACTCACGGTTATATCATCTCCTATTAATAAGTTGAGTTGAATATACACTATGTTAAAAAAAAGTTCAAATGTAAATTGGTACAAAAAAAGACCTGTCTTTATGACAAGTCTTTTACAATATTATTTACTTGAATATTTATTGCTTATGTATTTTGCAAATTCGGTAACTTCATCCCAAAACTTTCTCTGCAAAGATGGATGAACATCGTTGACATAAACTAGTAGTTCAGGTGGAATAAAATTAGTATTGTCTTCGTTTCCTAATAGGTAGTCAGTCGTTACTTTATAAAAATTAGCAATCTTCACTAATGTATCATAATCAGGCTCTTTATCAGTATTTTCATATCCAGCATAAGTAGTGCGTGGCATATTTAGCGCATCGGCTACATCTTGTTGAGTAAGATTATTAGCATTCCTTAATTCTACAATTCTAATCCTAAACAAGACACACACCTCTTTCATAAATGAAATATACATATATTATAAATGACGCTAGGAGCGTCAAAAAGAAAATTCGATATATTCCCCGAAAAGTGTCTATTCATGACGTGAATTGAGTAATATAATGAATATAAAACGAACATATTCATTGGCGGTGGGCTTATGAAAGACTGGTTAAAAGAAAAACGTCTAAAATTCGGATACACTAGAGAGGAAATTTCAAGGTTAGCAGAAATTTCCGTTAGTTACTATGGAGAAATAGAAAGAGGAGAAAAAATTCCAAGTTGGAAAGTAGCTAAAAGAATTTCCAATATCTTAGATTTTGATATGATTCTTTTCTTTTATTAAAAATACATGAGAAAAAACAGAACATTTGTTCCTGTATTGACTTGATATCTTTAATACATATTTGGTAATATTAAACATAGATAGTGCAAGGGGGTATTGAGGTGGGGTACGAAGAATATAAACAGTTACTAATCGATATGGTAGGTAAAGAAAATATAAATGATGATACGAATGTTCTTCTTGTTATCCAACGACTTTCCACATTTGAAAATGAAATAAAAGAAAACCCCTTTATATCATGATGATAAAGGGGTTCTAATTTTTGTGTTTCTTTGAAAGTTCTGAATATAGATATACAGATTTTTCGATTGTTTCTCTAACTTCTTGAGGCAATTTCTCTATAGCATCAATTAGTTCATAAGTTTTTTTACTTATTATAATATCTTGCTCTCTAGTTAATTCTGGGTGAGTAGATCTACCTAATAAATAATCTGAAGTAACATTAAAGAAGTCCGCAAATTTTATAACTAAGACATCTTCAACGGGTCTTTTTCCCGATTCTATACGTGATAGTACACTGTTATTAATCTCCAAAGTCTCTGCTAAGTCAAGTTGAGATAAACCTCTTTTTTCTCTTAATTCTTTAACTTTTTTTCCAACAATATCCAAGGCACTCACCTTCACATAGTTTCTTAAGTTTATATTACCATTTTTTCTAAAACAGAAAAATATTTTTGCTAAATCAACAAAAAAATATTGACTTTGCTAAATCTGCAAATTATTATAAATATATAAGGTTTGCTAATTTAGCAAATAGAAAAGGGGTGACACATTGGAAAACAAATTAAATCTTGAGTTCATCAAAGAAAGAAGGCTTAGATTAGGCTTTACTTTAGAAGAAATGGCTGATGAACTAGGATATAAAAATGCATCTACCTATTTTAATTATGAAAAAGGTGTATGTGATTTTAAAGCAAATCAATTACCAATTATCTGTTCTAAGTTAAATTGTACTCTAAATGAGTTATTTTTATACCCATCATTTGCTAAAATAGCAAATTGATTTCAAAAGGAAAAGAGGTGTAAAATTTGTCACTTTTAAATCAGGTTGTCCTACCTTCTGAACCTCATAAACATGTTATGAGGGGGAAGATAGACATGAAAGAATACAAATTTGGTAATACATCTGTAATTATTCATTCTCCACTTGCTAACATGACTGATCAAGAACAAAAAGATTGGTTCCAGGAACAATATGAAGATAATAATCCAATTATTCTAAACATGATTGATGCAATTGATGCATGTTACACAGTTAGTAATGAATCTAAATAAATTATACAAAATAGCAATGTACCAAATAAGTAACTAAATGGTACAAGAAAGGAATGCGGAAATGACACTCGGTAGAGAATTAGCAAAGGCTCGAGTGAAAAAGGAATTAACACAACAAGAATTATCAGAAGAACTTTTGGTGAGCCGTGAATCAGTTGCAAAATATGAAAAAGATAAGAGGACTGTTCCAAACGACATAAAAAAACGGTCAATGGAAACATTAGATGACCCATGGTTAGCAATGCAAATCGCAAGGGAAGATGCTAACGGAGCTTGGGTCCCAGTTTTGGATGGCGAGGCTGTTGATTTACACAGAACAACAGTACAACACAAAACTATAGAAGAAGCTAAAGAAGCTATTGAAGCTATTCAAAAAATATCATCACTTAAGAAGCCTGGATTCCTAAAAGATGAAGAAATTCAAGAAATAGAAAAATCACTGTTAGAAGCAATCGATGCAATTATCGCACTTAATCACTATGTAGCAGTTTATTGCGATGAATATAATTTCTCATGGTCCACCATGTGGAAAAAACAATACATGAAATTAAAAAGTAATGGATATGTGAGGTGAATTAGCGTGGGAATGTACGTTGATTATAACAATCCGAATCATTCTGATTATAAAAAATTAGTGAAAATTGAAAAGCAAATTGAACAAAGAATTAACTGCACTCAAGAAAAAACACTTTTGGAAATCTATCAATTAATGAAAAGAAGTATTCGTATCCGTCAAATAATAATTTTAGCAGCACTTAAAAATAGACAAAAAAATAACCGTTGCATAATCGCAAACGGCTAATAACCTAATTTAATTATACAAAAAATTTTAAGAGTGGACAAGCTGTTCATAAAAAAAATAAATAAAAAGGGGAGAATCTCATTGAGTAATTTGTTACTGGATGAAAATCCACTCGTGATCATCCCATCATTAGCTACTTGTATAGGATTAAATAAATCTATTATTCTACAACAATTACATTATTGGTTAAAGAAAAGTAAACATATAAAAAATGGCCGAAAATGGATTTATAACACATATGAGGAATGGGAACCACAATTTCCTTTTTGGTCAAATAAAACAATTAGAAGGACTATCACAGCATTAGAAACTGATGGAATTATTATTTCAAAGAATTTCAATCAGAAGAAAAGTGATAAAACAAAATGGTACACCATTGATTATGAGAAACTTTCGATAGTGACCAGTCCATCTGGACAGAATGACCAGTCCACAAGGACTGATTGTCCAGATGGCTTGGACAAAGTGACCACATCTATTATTACAGAGAATACTTCAGAGAGTTCTTCAGATATTTCCTCTACTGAAACGCGCATAAACGAAAATGATGAAAGTGCCGGGGTGCCTACGACCGACCTAATTGGAAAGTTACCTAGTAACGAAATTGCACACACATCTAATTTCGATAATGTTGATCTTATTGCAGATAAATTTATAATGCTTCGGGCAAGAGGATTTCACCTAAAGCCAGATGATTACAACGGAATTAAAGAGGTAATGAATGCTGGTATTTCAACAGACGATATCCTTAATTGGCTTGAAGAACGTTTTAAAACATATAAACCGAAACATAATCGCGATTATATCAGCACTTTTAGTTATTGTGTACCATACATCTTAGACCGATTCACTGAAAAGCAAAGTAGAGAGGAGGCTAAAAATGCAAGACCTAAATCTAATCATTCAGGCGATAGCAGAACAGAATCCAATGATCAAACAGAACTTAGAAGACTCGAAAAGGTTGCAGAATCAAAGGGACTTATCGACGGAGAGGTTCGAGATATTGAGTGCGATTTCTGATGACTGTATGTATAAAGAGTGCGATGGAACTGGATTAATTTTTGTAAAGGATCATGAAGAAAAACGTGAATTCATGAGGGAATGCAAATGTAAGGCAGTTAAGCAGATTGAACGGAAATTAAAATCGGCTCAAATCCCGGAAGAGTTTAAAAAAGCTAATATCAATTCTTTTAAGATTGATATTTATCAAACTCCTCAAGCTAAGAAAGTTGCTGAAACTGCAAAAATTGTAACTGTAAACTTTGTGAAAAACTTCAAAGAAATGATGAATCAAGGTAAAGGACTTTATTTTTATAGCAAAATTAAAGGTAGTGGAAAAACAAGGTTGGCTGCAAGTGTCTTAAATGCAGTTGTCAAAACTAGTGATAAGTTGGACAAGCCTCTAAGGTTTTACTACACATCCACATCAGATCTACTAGAAGAAATTAAAAAGACATTTAATTCAGATTCAAAAGTGAAATCGGAGCAAATATTAGAAGCAGTAAAGACTGCTGACCTATTGGTGCTAGATGATATCGGAGTAGAAAAAGTAACAGATTGGGTTGAAGAAACTTTCACAAGAGTACTAGATTATCGACTCCAAAATAAAAAGGTAACAATCTTCACTAGTAATCTTACAATCGAACAATTGGACATGAAGTATCAACAAGGGCGTGTAAGCAGCCGTATTGAAAAAATGTCATTTCCAGTAGCGATGCCAGAAGAATCAATTCGGAAGAAACTAGCACGTTCAGAAAATGAAGATTTGCAAGAGTTACTCTATAAACGCTAAATGAGGTGATTGTATGTGCCCTAACTGCAATAACACAGGAAAAATATTAATTGAAGTATTTCACGGAGCTTGGGAAATAAAAGTATGTAACTGTGAACAATCAAAATTGGCTCGTGAAAATAGAAAAAAAGCATTTGTAGAATGGTGTGAAAAATTTGATGAAGTATACGCTGCTTCAAAAAAGGGAGGTTCTTTAGAGTATGGTAATCTTGTACGAAGCAGTTGAGTTTCGTAAAAATATCATTATTGATAAATTACTAAAATTAGGATTTACAAAAATGCCAGACGGTAGACAACTTTATGAACTTTCTCTTACCGAGTTGGAAGGGTTAGTGAATGAAGGTATTAGTTTACTAGAAAAAAATAAAAAGAAAAAGGTGAGAGCATGAACTTATTACCAGTTGAACAGAAAGTAGTTGATTTTAACGGTTCTGAAATTGTTACTGTAAAGGCTAATGATAATAAAATCTATGCTGCTGTTAAATGGATTTGTGCTGGAATGGGTTTAACAGATGGGCAATACCAAAATCAAACTAGAAAGTTGAATGAAGATATGGTCCTTCAACAAGGTATTGCAAAAATGCAACTCCCAACAAACAGTGGTATTCAAAATATTTTATGTATCGATTTGGATTACTTACCTTTATGGTTAGCGAAAATCAATGTAAGCATAATAGAAAATAAAGATGTTCAAACCAAATTAGTTGAATATCAATTAAAAGCCAAAGACACTTTAGCACAGGCATTTATGAATAGGCAACCTGTCACTATTGAAGATGCTGTAATTTATAGCATGAATGAATTGAAACAAATAAAGCAATGGCAACAAAAACAAGAACAAGAAGTGATTCAATTAAAGTTAGTTGTAGACAATGAAGTTTGGATTACAGAACATCAAAAGCAACAAATTAAAGATATGGTAGGAAAAAGAGTTTACGGTCTAAGGAATGAAGGATATGAATCTAGTTTCCAGGCAATCTATGGTGCTCTAAAAAGACATTTTGGTGTAGCAAAGTACGATAAAATTCCAAGAAAAGAATTTGAAACTGCTGCAAAATTTATAAATGGTTGGTACCCAACAGTAAAGAATGGCTTGGTGATCTAATGTGCCAAAGCAATTCACGATTTTTGACACTGAATCGCAAACACAAGACTTTGATAGTAAAAAACTAATAAAGGCTAGAAGCGTGGATGTTATTGCATACGTACCAAATAAAGCTAAGCAGAGTAATCGAAGCAATGAGTACGAGTTATTTGAGCACTATGCTTATATGATTTGGAAGTATTATAGATCAATTATTAAGGGGTTTAGTTGGGCAGAAGCACTGGTCAAACTTAAAAATGCTATAGATTCAAATATACCGGAGAAAATGAGGGTATCTAAACAAGGTATCTATCCACAAAATGTTGTGGATTACCTGGGGGTAAACGAATTATAAGTGCGCAAAAGGTTAAAACTGTGAAGGAGTGAAATTATGAATAAACGTATTAAGAAGAAGAAAAGAAAGCAATGTGATTTCTGTAGTAAATTGAAACAAACACAAGAAATATATGGTGATTTAGAGATTTGTAGGGAATGTAAAGAACATGACGATAGAATATCTGCTATATCTTCAAGCATAGAAGGTTAGTTGAACATTACGGAGAAGAACCGCAGGTATCCGCATTAAATAAATTATTTAAATAGAGAAAAATAAAAAAAGCAAGGAGATCGCTCCCTGCCAATAAAAAAACAACTTACTAATATTATAACATATTAAATTATTGGGGGCGATCTCTTTGAGAACGATAGAATTAGAATTAAGTAATGATATGACAGTACAACATAAATTAGAACCTGGTAAAGTAATCGTCCTAGTACTGGATGGAATTCAAGGTAAAGTTAAAGTTACTGAAGCTGTAGAGCATGGACATACAATTATAGAAACTGCTAAAGGGAAAGTTGCAAGAGTTAAATTTGAAGAGAGTGAGCTTTTTTAATATATGAAAATTGATTTTTAGGAGTGAAAATACCGTGGAATTTGTTCAAACAATGACGGAATACTTTAACAAACAAATTAAAAATATAGATCAAAAATTTAATTTATCAAAATCCAATAAATATGATGAAGTTTGTATAAGTTATGCCATTCTTATTTCTTCTGTTTCAAAATATCGCAAGGATATAAATTTAAAAGACTTATTACCAATTACAAATATTTTTCATGATTATCAAAGAAATTATTTTGGGATAAGCGAGGGATTTTATCATTCAGTTAATAAAGTACAACAAATAAGGGGTGTCTGGAATGAATAAAGAAGATTTATTGTTGATGTCAAAAGAAGTTTTTAAAATGTATCAAAGTATGCCATCCGATAAAAAACGATATCTCTATCCAGCTATGAGTGGATTTTTAGAATCTCAAATTAGATATGATGATCGAAAGGATATTAAGATTGAAGAATTATTATTGTTTGTTAAATCTATTATTGTGGAAGAAACAAAATAAGGTATATGTCATATTACGGTGAATCCCAGTATGTAAATCAATAACAAAAGGATGATACAAATGTCTTATAAATTAAAATTTTGTTTTCCAGAACAGCCAGAGATTGTTCTAATGGCTTTTGTTTCTGCAAAAAATGAAAATGAAGCAAAAGATAGATTCAAAATTGATTATCCAAATTTTGTTGGATGTGAAATTTTGCAAGTAATTCCTTATAAAGACTAATTGCACAGTTCAGAGATTGATTACAGATTAATAATGTTCATGAAAGGAGAGAGTAGAATGACTGATAAAGAAAGATTAGATGAAATCATTTCTAAACATACAGATTTAGATAAAGATTTATCAATAGAAGATAAGACATGGGTAATTCAAGAAGCAAGTAAAGTGGAACTTTTAGAAGAAGTGAATTCTGGTTTAGATGGAGATTATCAATTTTATAAAATTGAATGCGATAAATTGGGAAAGAAAGCGGAACAGTTGGAAGAAAAAGTCAATCGATATGGAAGAGATATTGATAATTTGTTAAAAGAAAACCAACGTTTAGAGGCATTTGTAGAAAAATTACACGCGGTACATTTTACAGAACTTCAACGAGAAAAGGCTATGGTTGAAAGGTACGAAAAGATATTAAAAGAAATTGTAAGTTACTCAAAGTACGAAGGTAATCAATGGTATGAGAAAGTCAAAAAAGTATTAATGGACTGATGAACATTACGGTAATTAGAGGAGGAACGAAGAGTATGAAATTAAATAATATTATTTTTTCAGAAGATGGAGACGTAGCATACGGTAAAGTAAGTGAATTTATCAACGCTGACAAATTTATTAAAGCAGTACAAGAACAACACTATCAAGAAATTTGTATAGTTGAAAACATTAAAATCGAAACGTGCATTAGTACATTAGAAGGGATTGGAGCAGATATGATAACTCCATTATCCAGTACAGATGTTGTGATTGAAAATTACTTTGTTGCGGATGTTAGCGAGATCGGAATAGCAGGAAAAGAAAAAGAATAGTGTCGCAGTTTGGAGAAAGAATTTATGAAAAACTATGAAATTTCACTAAAATTAATGTAAAATATAATTAAAATAAGATAGGAGGTAAGCTTCTATGAAACTACATAAAGATTCGATAGGTTCAGTTGGAACTAAACAGTTAATCTCTGATCCAGGAGGTGGAGTTGGTAATCCTAATTATGATCCTGGTACTGGTGGTCACATATCAGACCCTGGCGGGGGCGGATTCCGACAAGACCCAGGTGGAATCGGCCACTATCATTTAAATCCAGGTGGATGGGTTGGAAGTATAATTCAATAATCGTCCAAGACCGAGAGCGTGAGGACACTAATTACAAGCATTTATTTGCTTTGTAGTTAGTGTCCTCTTTTCTATTTTCAGGAGGTTAAATAATGGGAACACTTCAAAATGAAATTATTAAATGGAAAGATTCTCGACCTAATTTAAAACCAATAAAGAAAAATAAAAATAGATCTTTAAGCGAAAGAGAGATAAAAGAACTAATGGGTGTATACGGACCACGTTATTCTCGTAGACGTGGAGCAATTCGTCAAAAATAAAAAGGGGGAAGAAGTTAGATGAATCAATTACAATTTACATTACCAACAATCGATAAGGAGAAAACTAAAGAAGCAGTGGAAGCATTTTTGGAGAGATATAGAGTTATAGTTTTAACAGAAGATTTGTTCATGCTTCCAAAAACAACAGCTACCTACACATTAGTACCACCTTCAAATACAAATACCATTCATTCTTCCACAGAAGCAGTTGCTATAAATAATATTGACCTAGAAAACAAAAGAAAAAATTTCATGAAAAGAGCATTTTCTGCAGTAAATCGATTAAGTATGCCGGAGCGTGCGATTATAATCAAACGTTATTTAAATCAAGATGATGTTTTTGATTATGAAGTATATAATGAATTAAACTTGTCGGAGCGAAAGTATTACAGAGTAAAAGCAAGAGCATTTTACAAGTTAGCATTAATCCTAAAAATAGAAGTGTATGAAGAGAGCAAGGAAGTGAGTAATCTATGAATTTCGTACAACCTATTAGAGACCAGGAAAAGGTAGAAGGATTAAAACAGTATTTTAAAAATGATTCAGAACGGAACTATTTACTATTCATAATGGGAATTAATACAGGTCTTCGGATTTCTGACATTTTAAAGTTAAAAGTTGGCGATGTAAAAAACACTCACATTATACTAAGGGAACAAAAGACAGGTAAACAAAAATGGATAAGGATTACTCCATCTCTTAAAAGAGAATTAAAGAAATTGATTGATGAAAGAGATGATCAAGAATTTCTATTTAAAAGTCGGCAAGGTAATAATAAGCCAATCGGAAGAAGTATGGCTTACAAAATTCTTCAGAAAGCAGCAGGAGAATTTAAACTAAGAGATATAGGAACTCACACTCTACGGAAAACATTTGGATATCATTTCTATCAACAAACTAAAGATGTTGCTATGCTACAAGAAATATTTAATCATAGTTCACCAGATATTACCTTGAAATACATTGGAGTAAATCAAGATGGCATGGACAAAGCAATGATGAAATATAAAATATAAAGTATAATCTGAAAACTGCGCTGAATTCATTTCAAGCGCTTTTTTTATTTGCTATAATTCAGTTATACATAAAAAAGTGAATGTGTAACTCAAAAAGACAAGCACGATAACTTCAATAATAACAAGGTATTCAACGATAGGGGCAGTTACACAAAATATAAGATATGGGTAATTGAATAGATAGGGAGAGAATCAAATGTCAGAGAATAAAAAATGTTTTATTATCACTCCAATAGGAGGAGAAAATACTGAAATAAGGCGTGCTGCTGAAGGAATCATTGATTCGGTATTACAGCCAGTTCTTGACGAATTAGGATTTGATGTATTTGTTGCACATAGAATGTACAATACAGGTTCAATAACAAAACAGGTTTTATCAAAAATACTTACAGATGATTTGGTAATTGCGAATCTAACAGGACTAAATCCAAATGTAATGTACGAACTTGCAGTTAGACACGCAGTAAGAAAACCATTAGTTCAAATTTGTGAATATGGAACAAAATTACCATTCGATATAAATGAAGAAAGAACAATTTTTTACACCAATGATATGGCTGGTGTTGTTGAAGTGAAAAACAGATTTGAAAGTATGGTTATTGAAGCAATGAAAGATAGCCAACCTGATAATCCAATATATAGAGCATCTACCGAAACAACAATCCTACAAGAAGTTGAAAAACAAAATCCTGAAGCATTTAATATATTAAAACGAATGGATGAATTAGAAGCGAGAATAATGAGAACGTTTGAACCAAACATTTCCCAACCTAATCTTAAAGGTTATCGAATAGTCCCTGTTAATAAATATGAACAAAGTATTCCACAACCTAACCTTAAAGGTTATCGAGCAGTCCCTGTTTATGACGAGGGAACTCATAAAAGTTTTTCTCTTGAAGTGGAACTACTTGATCCTGAAATTGACTTATGGTTATTTTTTGGTAGGTTGATGAAGATAAATAATTTAGAAATGGATTTTGACATTAAAAAAACAAAGAAGCAGTCTGTTGATGCTATTGTAAAAATAACAATACCTATAAATGAATCAATGGATAATATTATAAATTTGATTAAAATTAATAGCGAAGGTCAATTCATTATTAGACAATAAAATAAAAGGCAGACTTTTGGCAGAATGTTGGCAGAGCATTTCACTAATAGAGTGTTATAGTAATAGTATGAAGTTAGTTCATCTAGCGTTCATCCCTTTTTAGTCATCTATCAAACGATAGGTGATTTTTTTAGTTTAATTAAAATTTATAAGGTGGAGCGGGATTAATCATGCCGAGCAAACCAATGAAACCTTGTAGGAAGTTAGGTTGTATCAATTTAACTAATGAAGGTTTTTGTGAAGAACATAAACAGTTAAACAAACAACATGATAATGAACGTGGAAATGCTAATAAACGTGGATATAATTATAGATGGCAGAAGGCTAGGCTGTCTTTCTTACAGAAGAACCCGTTGTGTGTGCGGTGTCTAAATGAGAATAAATATACTTCTGCTACTGTTGTTGACCACATAAAACCACATAAAGGTGATATGAATTTGTTTTGGGATAAGAAAAATTGGCAACCGTTATGTAAGCATCATCATGATGTGAAGACCGTTACCGAAGATGGTGGGTTTGGTAATAGGTAATTAATAGGTAGGGGGTATCAAAATCCCTCAGACCTATCGGCTCTAGACCGCCGCCCAGCTTTCTGTAAAAAAAGTCCGAAAAAAAACGTAAAAGGGGGTAGCTGATTTGGGTAGATCTGCAAAGCCTGTAGTTCTTCAATTATTAGAAGGAAATAAAGGAAAATATTCAAAAGCACAATTGCAAGAACGTCTTGAACGAGAAAAATTAATTCAACCAAAAACAGATAAATTAAAACCGCCTTCTTGGCTATCTTCTTTTGCGAAAAAAGAATTTAAGCGGATGGTTAATGAATTAAAAGAAGTAGATCTAGTTACAAATGTAGATGTGAATGCACTTGCTCTTTACTGTGATGCCTATGGCAACTACGTTGAATGTACGAAAGTTATTCAAGAAGAGGGTTTGATGGTTGAATACACAAATAAAGCAGCAGAAACAAATAAAGTCCCTCATCCATTATTAACAAAACAAAAAGCATTATTTGAACAGATGAAATCTTTATCGACTGAGTTTGGTCTAACACCTGCAGCAAGAGCTAAAATTGCAATTCCTAAACTGAATGAAAAAGAAGAATCTGATGAAGAAAAAATGTTTGGTGATGTCTAATGTTAAAACAATGGTTAATTGAATATTGTCATGATGTTCTCAACGGAGATGTGATCGCGTGCGAAAAACATAAGTGGTCATGTCTTCGTTTTTTAAATGATATTGAACGTGAAGGAACAGAGGATTTTCCATATATATTTGACGAAGAAAAAGCACTTCGTTTCTTGAACTGGATGGCATTGTTCAAGCACACAAAAGGTAAATTAGCAGGGAAAAGAATCGAACCAGAGGCTATACAAATATTTATATTTAGTAATATATACGGCTGGATTCATAAAGAAAAAAATTTAAGAAGATTTAAGAAATCGTACTGGCAAGTTGGTCGTAAAAATGCTAAATCACAATCTCTTTCATGTGTTGGATCCTATGAATCAAGTGGCATTGGTGAACCAATGAGTGAAGTATATATCGGGGCAACTAAAACAGAACAAGCAAAAATTGTTTGGAACGAAACAAAAGCTCAAATAAATGGTAGTAAATTTCTTAAGGATAAATTTAAGATTGCAAACGGACGTATTACACATTATAAAAGCGAAGGATTTATTAGAGCACTATCAAAAGAAGATGGTCAAAATGGTGATGGTTTAAACGTACAATGCGGAATTATTGACGAATACCATGCTCATAAAACATCTGAGATTTATGATGTTCTAATTTCTGGAAGTGGTGCAAGACCTCAACCTTTAATGATGATTATTACAACAGCTGGTTTTGAATTAAATAACCCTTGTTATTCAGTCGAATACAAGTATGTTAGTAATATACTAAATCCTAATAATCCTATTGAAAATGATGAATATTTCATTATGGTTAACGAGTTAGATAAAGACGATGATATAAAAGATGAATCTGTATGGGAAAAAGCTAATCCAATTCTTTGTAGTTATGAAGAAGGATTAGCTTTTTTACGTGGAGAGCTTAAAGCTGCTCTTGATGTACCTGAAAAAATGCGTAATTTCCTTACTAAAAATATGAACATATGGGTAAATCAGCGTGAAAATGGTTATATGAATATGGAAAAATGGAATTTATGTGCTGATGAGTTCGATTTTGAAAGGTTTAATGGTTGTGAATGTGTAGTAGGTGTAGATTTATCAGCCAAAATAGACTTAACATCAATTTCATTTATTTTCAAGTCTAATGATGAATATCATGTGCTCAGCCACTCATTTATGCCTGAAGATACTCTTGAATACAAAATGAAAACAGATAAAGTACCATATGATTTATGGGTTAAACAAGGGTGGATCACTACAACTCCAGGAGCCGTAGTTGATTATACATTTATTAAATCTTATTTAGAAAATATCAAAGTAAAATACAACATCAATATTACTGAAGTATGTGCTGATCCATGGAATGCTACTCAATTTATGCAGGATTTAGAAAGTGAAGGATATACAGTTGTTGAAATTCGTCAAGGGATTCAAACACTTGGATCACCTACGAAAGATTTTAGAGAAAAAGTTTATTTACAAAGGGTAAAACACAATAATAATCCAGTTTTAACCTGGGCAATAGGAAATGCTGTTACAAGACAAGACCCAAATGAAAACATTATGCTAGATAAAAGTAAAGCTAGTGACAGAATTGATCCTATCGCCTCAATACTAAACGCTCATGTTAGAGCAATGTTAAATATTAATACTAAAAGTATTTACGAAGATAGTAGTTTATTTTTGTTATAGAAAGTTGGTGAAGATATGGCATTTGAGCGGATCAAAAAGTTTATAGAAAATCGCTTCTTAATTAACACTTCATATAGTGGATTGACAGGCAATGTAGATGTTCTAAGTATGAGTCCACCAACCTCTAGTACTGGAATGATTGTTAACGAAAATACAGCCATTCAAAATACAGGTGTTAGTGCTGCAGTAAGAATTATTGCTGAAAGTATTAGTTCTCTACCGTTTAACCTTTATCAAAGGGAAAGCAAAGGAAGAAAATTAGCAGTTAACCATCCTGTTTATCCACTTATTCATGATAGTCCTAATCCATTCATGACTAGTATGGTGTTTTGGGAATTGATGATATCTCATATTCTTTTGTGGGGAAATTGTTTCGCTGAAATTGAATGGGGGGCTGATGGATATCCTAAAGCTTTATGGCCATTAAGACCAGATACATGTTTCCCTTATGTTAACTATGAAAATAATTCATTAGAATATAGAGTTAGTTTTAATGGTGAAATTAAGGTTCTAAAACCTTATCAAGTATTACATATATACGGATTAGGTTTTGATGGTTTAAGAGGCTATTCACCAATAAAAATTCATGCAGAGTCTATTGGGTTATCAATGGCAATCGAAAAGTTCGGTGCTGAATACTTTGGTAATGGTGGAAAGCCTAGTGGAATTTTAGAACATCCTGGTACATTATCTAAAACTGCAAAAGATAATTTAAGAGACGGATGGAACCAGACACATGTTGGTCTTGAAAATTCTCATAGAATCGCAATCCTTGAAGAAGGATTAACCTATAAGCAAATCGGTTTGCCACCAGAGGATTCACAATTCTTAGAAACTAGGAAATTTCAAATTGCTGAGATTTCACGTATATATCGAGTGCCACTTCATATGCTGGGTGAATTAGATCGTTCAACAAATAATAACATAGAACACCAATCAATTGATTTTGTAAAACATACTATTAGGCCATGGGTTGTAAAAATCGAACAAGCAATAAATATGAAAATGCTAACACCTAGAGATAAGAAAAAGTATTATAGCGAATTCAATGTAGATGCATTATTGCGTGGAGATTTAAAAAGTAGATATGAATCTTATCAGATTGGTAGACAAAACGGTTGGTTAAGTGGAAATGATATTCGATTTCAAGAGAATCAGGACCCTATACCTAAAGAAGAGGGGGGAGATGTTTACATGGTGAATAGCGCGATGGTACCTATTAAAACGTTAATGGAAGGGGGTGATGGTAGTGAAAGTGGAAAAGCGAACTCTAACATTTCAGGACCTACAGATTCGACAATCACAGAATGATGGAGATGAAGGAAAGTCAGCTCCTAAAATAAGTGGTTACGCTGCTGTTTATAATTCTGAATCTGAACTACTTTACGGATTTTTTAAAGAGGTTATACGCCCAGGAGCTTTTGACAATTCAATAAATAACGACGTGAGATGTTTGTTTAACCATGATAGTTCCAAAGTTCTTGGAAGAACAGTGAGCAATACATTGAAACTAACAAGTGATGCAAAAGGTCTTTATTTTGAAGTTACTCCTCCAGATGCAGTTTGGGCCGAAGACTTACTTGAATCCATCAAACGTGGAGATATTAACCAAATGTCGTTTGGATTTACTGTAAATGATGATAAATGGGAAACTCTTGCTGATGGAACAGATTTAAGGGAATTACTAGATGTAAATCTTTTTGAAGTATCAGTGGTTACTTTTCCAGCTTATCAAGCAACTACTGTTTCAGCACGTTCTACAGAAGAAATTGAAGAAGAAAGTATAAAAAAACGTTTTGAGCAACGGAAGAAACCGTTAGAGCCAAAACGTTTTTTTGATTACCAATTAAAACTTATGAAGATGGGGGATTATTAAAATGGCAAATATTTATTCGATTTTAGAAATGCGCCAAGACCGTGCAAAATTAGTTAATCAATATGAGGAAGTATTAAATCGTTCTAAGGAAGAAAAACGTGAACTTACTGCAGAAGAAGAAATTCAATTAAATAAGCTTCACGATCAAGAAGTGCAATTGCGAAAAAAAATTGAACGTGAAGAGTATTTAGAAGAACAGAACAAATCACTTTCTGGCCATGAAAACCGTTTCCAAGCTCATAACAAAGAAAAAGAAGAGAAAAAAGGTCAAGAATACCGAGATGTTTTCGCTAAATGGGTAAAAGGTGGAATGGAATTTTTAAATGGAGAAGAAAGAAATATTCTCTTATCAAATCGTTCCTCTGATGACGAAACTCGTGCATTAGGTGTTGGTACTGGTGCAGGTGGTGGGTTTACTGTTCCTCAAGGGTTTTATAACAAATTAGTTGAAGCGTTTAAATTCTACGGTGGTATGAGATCAGTTGCAAATGTAATTCAAACAGATATGGGGAACGCATTGCCAATTCCTACTGTTAATGATACAGCTCAAATGGGTTCAATCATAGCTGAAAATACTGCAATTTCTACACAAGATGTAGCATTTAACCAAGTCACATTAAATGCATATAAATATACATCAAACTTAGTTTTAGTTTCACTTGAGTTACTTCAGGATTCTGCATTTAATATTGAAGACTATTTAGCAAAAGCATTAGGAACTCGTATTGGAAGAATTCATAACAACCATTTCACAATTGGTACTGGAACAGGTCAACCCCAAGGTGTGGT
This sequence comes from Gottfriedia endophytica, assembly GCF_017814275.1. Lineage (GTDB taxonomy): Bacteria > Bacillota > Bacilli > Bacillales > Bacillaceae_G > Gottfriedia > Gottfriedia endophytica. Next base: position 328,961 of record NZ_JAGIYQ010000005.1, on the reverse strand, counting down.
TACAGGAGCAACTCAAGGGAAAGTTGGAGCAACAGGCCAAACTACTTCTTTAACTTTTGATGATTTAATCGATTTAATCCATGCAGTTGATCCTGCTTATCGAAATAATTCTCAATTCATGTTACATGATAATTCATTAAGAGCATTGAAAAAGTTAAAAGATTCGCAAGGTCGTCCATTATTCTTACCTGGACTCGCTTATGGTGAACCAGATACAATTAATAATTTTAAATTTACAATCAATAATGATATGCCTACAATGGCTGCAAACACTAAATCCCTTTTATTTGGAGATTTTTCAAATTATTATATTCGTGATGTACTAGGAATTACTGTTGTACGTTTTAACGAAAAATACATGGATTCAGGGCAAATTGGTTTTACAGCATTTTCTAGAGCTGATGGAAAATTAGTTAATGCTGGTTCTAATCCAGTTGCTTATTACCAAAACTCAGCAACTTAATCTATTAAAAGGAAGTCATTTAATCAATGGCTTCCTTTATTTATTTTTAGGGGGGAAATATATTATGCCGATTGTAAAAATGAAAACTGCAATGGTTAGTGAAGATTTTTCTTATGTTGCTGGTGATCTAATACTTGTTACAGATGATGTATCTGAAGCATGGATTGAAAACGGAATTGCAGAAGCATTTACGGATAAAAGAAAAATTAAACAACTATCAGAAGACATTCAAAATCACAATACAACAACAGAAGAAAATACAAACATTCTTGAAAATGAACAGCAAGAATCTTCACAAACTTTAAATTCTGAAGTAGTAGAAACTGCTCCTTCAGTTGAGGTAGTGAATAATAATGCTACAACTGAGTGACGTTAAATCCTATTTAGAAATCGATTTTGATAATGATGACGTTCTTCTAAATACATTAATAACGGCTACAAAAGATTTTATCGAGTCACATTTAAATAGACCAATAGATCCTAATAATATGACGGATGAAAATAAATGGACAGTCCCAAGTCAAATTCAAATAGCACAAATGATGTTGATTCATCATTGGTATAAAAATAGGGACATTTTAACTGAACGTACAAGAGAGATGCCATTTGGAATTAGCGCAATTTTAGGACCCCATAGGTTCATGGGGATGTGTTAATAATGTATGAAATGAAACTGAAGAATTTCGATAGATTTCAAGAACAAATGGAATTTCTTACAAGAAACTTCCCACATGAAGTTGAATCGATTTTAGATGATACAGGAAAATCACTTCTTAAAATGTCGCAACAACGTACTCCTGTTGAAACAAATCATATCAAAAAGAGTTGGAGAAAATCAGAAGTTGTTAGGGAAAATGGGGTATTTAAGATACGTGTTTGGAACGAAGAACATGTTGCGATGCATTTAGAACTTGGTCACAAGATTGTCAAAAACGGAATAGTAGTCGGAAGAGTAAGAGGTGTCCACATGTTTGCAGTTCCTAAAAGAAAAATCAATAAACAAATTCCAAGAAGACTACGAAAAATATTCAATAGATTGGCTGATGGCATATGATTAACAGTTTAAAAGATGGTGTTGTTGCGAGATTAAATGAACTTTATCCAACAATCAAAGTGTACACAGAAAACAGAACACACGGAATTAGTAAAACAGCTTTCTTTGTAGAAATAGAGCCTATATCGATTGATCGTCCAGCTAAAAACTTAGAGGAACATCATCATATGGTGAATGTGACTTTTTATCAAGAAAAAGACATTAAAAACAACTTATATAATGTATTAGAAAATTTAGGACGTAATTTAGTTTCTTGTTTAGTAGATGGTCATGAAGCTTCATTCTTAAATAATAAATCATCTATTGTAGATGGATTGCTTCATTACCAATTCGAAGTAAACTTTATGATCATATTAAAGCCAGAGCAAACTGGAAATTCAATGTCAGATATTCAGATTTCTATTTAGGGGAGGTAGAGCAATGGGATTACCACAAGTTAATATACAATTTCAACAGTTAGCTGCGAGCGCTATTCAAAGAGGAAATCGCGGAATTATTTGTATGTTATTAAAAGATACAGCTGGGCTAGGAACATATATCATTCAAAGTCCCACAGATATACCTAGTACAATATCATCAGCAAACCAAAATCGTATTAAAAATGCCTTGATAGGAAATGTAACAACTCCTTCAAAAATATTAATTCGAGTTGGAAATGAAGCAAACTGGAATGCTGGTTTAACATGGGCTGAAACAGTTAAATTTGATTTATTTGTTATTCCAGAGATAGTTGCAGGCGATCTATCAACTGTAAATCCTTGGGTAACTACTCAACGTCAGAATTACAAGTTTTTTAGATTCGTTTCACCACAAAATGCAGCTGATAAAGAATATATTTACAATTTCACTGCTGCAAATATTACTTTAAAGGATAATACAACACCAACGATTGGAGATTATTGCGCTAGGATTGCTGGAATTATTGCAGGAACACCGTTAACACAAGCTATCACTTACGTTGTATTACCTGAAGTAGCTAGTGTTGAAAGTTTATCTAATACAGCTGCTGGAACTCGTATTGATAATGGCGAAGTGATTCTAATTAATGATGGTGAAAAGGTGAAAATTGCTCGTGGAGTAACTTCATTAAAAACATTAACAACTTCAAAAGGTGCTCCATTCCAAAAAATAAAAATTGTAGAAATTCTAGATTTAATATCTTCAGATGTTCGAAAAACATTAGAAGATAATTGGATAGGAGATATTAACAATTCATACGATAACAAAGTTATTTTATGTACCGTGATTAAAGGGTACTTCGAAAGTTTAGAGTCTCAAGGACTATTAGAAAAAGGAAAAAATTTCGCTGAAATAGATATCAAAGCTACAAAAACGTATTTAACTTCTATTGGAATTGATATTTCAAATTTAACTGATCAACAAATAAAAGAATACAACACAAATGATAAAGTATTCCTAAAGCTAACGGTGTCACCATTGGATGCAATGGAAGACTTTACACTCAATATTTACATGTAGGAGGTGCGGTAGATGGAGAAAATGATTGCAGATAAGGCCATTAGTGGTACATTTGGAGAAGTTTGGATTGATGGTGAAAAGTTTGCAGAAGCAACTGGATTACAAGCAAAAATTGATATTTTAAAAGAAGATGTACCTATTTGTGGAGCAAAAAATGGTAAAGGTAAAAAACAAATGGGTTGGGAAGGAAAAGGGAGTATCGAATTAACAAAAGTTAATTCTCGATTATTAAAAAAACAAGTAGAAGCACTACAATCTGGAAAATCTCTTGTTGTTACTATTGTTAGTAAATTAGCAGATCCTGCTTCTAATGGAGCTGAACGTATTGCTTTAAAAAATGTAACTTTTGATGATATTAGTTTAGCAGATTGGTCGGCTAATAAGATTATTACAGAACAAAAGCCTTTTACATTTGATGATTTTGAATTACTGGACTTAATTTCATAAAAAGGTGGATTACCACATTTAATTAGGAGGAAATAAAATGAGCGTAGTTGATTTATTATTAAAAATGGATAAGAACAAACTTGAATTACAAACAAAAGAAATTGAGATTAAAAGATTAAGTCAAGCAGCAGGAGAACCAATCATTTTTAAGGTACAAGCTATACCACAACCAATAATGGACGAAATTCAAGATATGGCTATGAAAATAAATCCAACAACTAAGGAATTGGATCTTGATTTAACTGAATTAAAATTAGCAACTGTACTTAATGGTGTAATAGAGCCAAATTTTAAAGATGAAAATTTAATAAAGCATTATGGTGCTGCTACACCATATGACTTAATTAAAAAACTTTTTAATTCAGGAGAACGTGATGCTATTTACAACGAAATCTCAGTTTTAAATGGATATGGAGAGAATGTAGTAGAAGAAGTAAAAAAGCAATAAGAAATGATGGCCTAACCCAAATGATGTATTGGTATTGGAAGAAAAAAGGGATTAGGCCATCATTCTTTTTTGAGTTACCTAGAGGAGAAATGGCAATTATAAGCGCATTTTTTGAAGAGGAATTAAAAGAAGAAGTTGAAAAAAGAAAAGCAATGTCAGAAGGTTCAATATGCCCTGGTATGCTAGGATGGTGAAGCTATGTCGAATCTAGAACAATTAGGTGCAGAGATAGTTGTTAGGGATAGTGCATCAGCTAATTTAGAGCGAATTACACGAAATCAACAACGAATGAACAATGAATTAATTCGATTAAGAAATAATATGGAACAAGCTAGAAATCAAGTGAATAGGCGATACAATACAAATAGTAACGACCATCTAAGAAGTTCTTTTGAAAGATTAGGAGATACTGCTTCTAAAGTTGCTGGGAAAATTAAAGAGGCTTTTAAAGGGATTGCATTATCAGTCGGTGCAGCAGGAACAGCTTTAGGTGCAATGGCTTTAAAAAGTGGAGCTGAATTAGAAAAGTACCAAATATCTATGAATCATTTCATTGGAGTAAATAACAAAAATTTAAATAAACAACAAGTGCAGCAAACTACGAATTCGTATATTTCTAAAATGAAAGACTATGCTAATTTAACTCCTTTCGAGACAGGCGATGTATTAGAAGGGGCTAATAGAGCTATAGGTATTTCTGGCGGAAATACTAAAATGGCTGATCAATTAGTTAAACTAGCAGGAGATATGGCATCATTAACACCAGGAAAAAGTATTATGGATGCATTAGAAGCCCTAGCCGATGCAAAGACTGGCGAATTTGAGAGATTGAAAGAGTTTGGATTTAAAGTCACTGCTCAGCAATTTAAAGGTTTTGTTGGAAAGGGTAAAAATGATAACTTAACATCGGCTCAAACAGATAAAGCATATGGAACTCTAGTAAGCAGTAAATTATCACCATATTTTAAAGGTGGTGCGGATGAATTATCTAGATCTTCAAGTGGTAAATATTCGACAATTACAGGAAATTTACAAAGTGGATTACAAGAAGCCGGATTTAAGTTACTGCAAAATTTAAATAAAAGTGGTGTCTTAGATAAATTAGTCGTTAAATCAGGAAAATTTGGAGATGCTCTTGCTGATGCTGGAACGAAAGCAGTTAACTTTGTTAATAAATCTATGCCTGCTTTAAAGAAAATAGCAAAATCAATAGAGGACGTTTGGAAAGTAGCTAAAAAAGTAGCAACAGTTATTAAAAACAATTGGGGACCACTATCAACAACCATTATTACAGTAACAGCAGCTATAGTATCTTTTAGAGTAGCTTTTACAACGCTAACTGTAATCGCTACAGTAGTAAAATCAGTTCGGTTGTTTATTACCGTAATAAGAGCTGCAACCGTAGCTCAAACATTAATGAACGCAGTAATGTTAGCAAATCCATTAGGTTTAATAGCGGCAGGTATAGCAGCAGTTGTTGCTATAGGAATATTACTTTGGAAAAATTGGGATACGATAAAAGCAAAAGCTATGAGTCTATGGGCAACAATAAAGAAACACATTATCCCAATTTTATTAGCATTAACGGGACCAATCGGATTAGTAGTGGCAGCAGTTGGCAAATTAATAAATTCATTTTCAAAATTAACTGGTTTTAAAATTGGACTACCTAAGTTTTTAGGCGGAAATGGTGTAATTCAGCACAAACATGCATTTGGATTAAGTCGTGTTCCCTACGATAATTATCCTGCTATGTTACACGAGGGAGAAAAAGTATTAACAAAACAAGAGGCACAACAAAATAAACAAAAATCAAATGTTATTATTACAGGAAACACATTTCATGTACGAGAAGAAGCAGATATTGATAAAATAGCACATGCACTAGCAATAAAATTAGATCGTGCTAGATCAGCAATATAGGAGGTATTGTAATGAAATGGTGGTTAATTGGTAATCAAGGAAAAGAAAAGTTTCAACTTCCAGTACCTCCTGGAGACTTTAAATTAAACAATAGTCATGATATACAAACTGTTAATTTAAACGAAATTGGGGATTTTCCAATTAAAGCAGATAGGAAACCAATTTCAATTTCAATTACCTCAATATTACCTTCTCAAGATTATTATTTCTGTCAGTATCGACCTGTCCCAAAACCATATGATTGTGTAAGTAAAATTGAGAAGTGGAAAGAATCAAATTACCCAATCCAATTACTTGTAACAGAAACAAACATAAATCGGTTATTTTTAATTGAATCATTCGAGTATGGAGAAAGAGCTGGTTCAAGAGATGTAGAATTCACTTTAAACTTAATCGAATTTCGTTATATTACTAAACCTAGTAATGTAAGTTCAAGTACAACTAAAAAACGGAATAGCCAGCCAAGAAAAACAAGTAAATCATACACAGTTAAAAGTGGTGATACATTGTTTGTAATAGCTAGAAAAGTTTATGGAGATGGAAGTAAGTGGAGATCATTAGCAAGTAAAAATAATATAAAAGATCCTAAAAATTTAAAGGCTGGTAAGGTACTAATGTTATGAAACTTCTTATAAACAAAAAAGAAATGCATTTTATCTCAGTTTCATGGAAAGGTTCTAAATATGGTGCAGCACGTTCGCTAAGTATTGTGTTACCTAGTTCTCCAAAAGACGTGAATGTACCTAAATATACAATTTCTGCAGGAGACTCGGTTATATATATAGACGAGCTTGGAAATGAAATTTTTAGAGGAGTTGTGTTTTATAAGGAGAAAAGTTTTCACGGAAACACAATTTCAATAACTGCCTATGACTACTTGATTTATTTGTTAAAAAGTAAAACAGCATATAATTTAAAAACAACAACACCATCTCAAATGTTAAAGAAGATTTCAAATGAATCAGGAATTTCTGTTGGGACAATTGCAGATGCATATATTACAGTTAAGACTGATGTTTACATTGATTATTCTTACTATGACATTATTATGGATGTTTACAAAAAAGTTAGTGCTATAACGAAAGAAAAGTATTTTTTATCAATAAATCGTGGGAAATTAAATGCATTAAATGCTGGGAAAGAAATCAAAAATTTTTCTCTAGAAAACTATAAGAATATATCAGATAGCACATATACTGAAACGATTGAAAATGTGATTAATAGAGTAATCGCTGTAGATGATAAAGGTAAACGTATCGGAGTTTACAACGGTAGTAATCAAAATAAATGGGGAATATTTCAATGTGTTTATCAAAAAGAAGAAAAAAAGAATGTCGAAATAGAAGCAAAGAAACTTTTCCATGGAGCTGATTTACAAGCAACAATTTCAGCAATGGGAGATACTCGTTGTATAAGTGGATATGGAGTAAGAATAAAAGAACCTTATACAGGGCTAATTGGATTGTTTTATATTGAAGAGGATGAACACAATTGGGAAAATGGTGTATATACAATGAATTTAACATTAAATTTTAAAAATATAATGGACGGTGCTTCATAATGCCTTATGATCGAATAATACAAATTGTACGTCAAGAAGGAGAAAAAATGAATACACCATTACCAATGATCGGTATAGTTTCAAATGAAAATCCCTTAAGTGTAGATGTAAAAGGAATGACAATTGAAGATGATCAGTTATTTAAAGTCTATTCCTTTTTACCAAATGAACAAATATCATTATCAAATCCTACTACTACTAATAATATAGCAAATTTAGTAAAACCGTTCGCTAAAGGGCAAACGGTTATTTTATTTCCTACAATTGATAAAGGAAAATTCGTTGTAATGAAGGTGGTAGAATGAGCATTTTTCCCTTTACAGAAGATATTCAACAAGATGACTCATTAACATTACCGTTAGCCCGTGAGTGGGCTTGGAATTACATTAATAATACTTTTGATTTAAAAAATGGAAAAATGTACATTGTAGAAGGATTAGAAGCAGTAAAAGTATGGGCTTATAAGGCATTAAAGACTGAACGTTTTCGATTTAGTTCATATGATGACGAGTATGGTGTTGAATATGAAGGATTAATAGGAAGTGGGTTCACTTTAGATGTTATAGAGTCAGAAGTAAAACGGCTTTCAGAGGAAGCACTATTAATCAATGCTTATATTATTAGTATTGATAATGTTGAAGTTACTTCAATAAATGATAAAGTAACAGCAAATATTACAATAAACACACTCTATGGGGTGGTGACAGTAAATGGCAACTAAATTAGAAATAATGCAAAGGATGATATCAGCAATAGGACCTAATTATGATACTTCCCAAGGGTCTTTTTTATTTGATGCAATTTCAGCTGTAGCGACTGCATTAGAAGACACTTATTTTCAATTAGATTCATTTTTGGACAAAGCATTCTTAGATACTTCTTATGATAGTTATTTAGAAAGGCTAGTTGGAATGTTTGGAATTTATCGTAAATCAGCCACACAATCTACTACAATTCTTACAATAAGTGGAGTAGACGGGACAATGATCCCAACAGGATCTAGATTTTACGCTAATGATATTTATTTTAGTTCGACTACAGGAGCTACAATAAGTGGTGGAGTAGCTAGTGTAGCAGTTACATGTGAAGTTGCAGGCACACAAGGAAACATTCCGGCAAATTCAATAGTTAACATTGTAAATCCAATTACCGGTGTGATAAACATTACTAACTCATCAGCAGTAAATAATGGTACAGATATAGAAACAGATGATTTATTAAGGTCAAGAGCATATGTACAAATTCAACAACCACCTTCAAGTGGCAATATTAATGACTATAGAAGATGGTGTCTAGAAGTTCCTGGTGTTGGCGGTGTTACTATCCTACCTCTTTGGAATGGTAATGGTACTATTAAATGTGTAATCGTAAATTCATCTATGAGAGCAGCCGATACAAGTCTTTTAACTGCGTTACAAAATAACGTTGAAGCAAAAAGACCAATCGGCGCTACTGTTACGTATGTATCAGCTACAGAATTACCTCTTAATATTTCAGTCAAGATTACATTAGCTCCAGGTTTTACAAATCAACAAGTAACATCAAATATCACAAATATTTTAACTAGTTATCTACAATCAATCGCTTTAACAACAAACACAATTTCTTATGCTTTAATTGGCTCACAAATACTAAAGGTAGATGGTGTAATTGATTATCAAAATTTAACAATAAATGGAGGTACATCAAATATTGCTATTACTAATACACAAGTAGCGGTGGTGGGAACAGTAAATGTTACGTGATCAATATCCCAAAATATATGAAAATAACAAAATTATGATTTCACTTTGGAATACAGAAGACATCGAACTTGGATATCTGCAAAATACTTTAGACACTTTTATAAATCAAATTTTTGTCCAAACTTCTGATATTAAATTAGATCGTTGGGAAAAAATCGTTGGTTTACCTAACCGCCCTGGAATTTTAACGTCTGACAGACAATCTACTATTATGGCAAAACTTCGTGGTATCGGAGTAGTAAATATTGACCAAATAAAGCGAACTGCAGATGCATTTACTAATGGAGACGTACAGGTAATTGAAATACCAAGTAATTATGAAATTCAAATTAAATTTACAGCAGTCAAAGGAATCCCACCTAATTTAAGTGACTTACAGAATGCTATTAATCAATTAATACCTGCACATTTGAATGTAACCTATGTTTATGCATATAGTACATGGGATTCTGTTGATAAAAAATCATACACTTGGAATGCAATTGATACACTTGCAAAAACATGGGATCAATTTGAAACACTTTAACGAGGTGAGTATATGCCAACAAATACACCCAATTTAGGGATACCTAAACCATTAGGTACAGAAAACTTTAACAGAGCAAATTTTAATAATATTTTAGATCAAATTGACACTTCAGTTGGTGCACATTTGGCTGATTATGTAAAGCATCCTGGAGTTGGCACGACAACCAATTCTACTAATGCATATTCAATATCTCTAAACCCTGCTCCTGCTTCTTATGTAAGCAATATGGGAGTAGTTATGACGATTAACATTGACTCAACTGGGGCATCCACATTAAATGTTAATAGTTTAGGTGCTAAGAAAATACTTAAAGCAAACGGTACTCAAGTATCTAACCTTAAAGCAAATGGAGTTTATACAGTACGTTATAATCCGTCTGCTGATGGTGGTATAGGGGCTTTTATTGTACAGGGTGAAGGAGCGTCAGGTAACGCAATAGCATCCGACCTTCTCTCTGGTAAAACCGCAAGTACGGATGCTGGAGATATTGTTGGTACAATGCCGAATAACGGAGCAGTTGGTATAACACCAGGAACAACTGCAAAAGCAATTCCTACCGGATACCATAACGGAAGTGGCATAGTTGCTGGAGATGTCAACTTAACTGCAGCAAACATATTAAGCGGAGTTAGTATTTTTGGTATAGCAGGAAGTGCCATATCTGGAAAAAGATGGGCTACTGGAGCAATGGGAAGTGGAGGATCTGGAAATTTTCAATACGCAAGCTCTACCTCTACTTTGGGATCTACTAAACTGACTGTAAGTGGTTTAACATTTAAACCAAGTATAATTATAGCAGTAGATTCACAATACGGAGATATATCCATATATTCAGAAATTAGTGATTCTTTTTATCCAAAAACAGTTAAAGTAACAGCTTTTAATGGTGGTATGTTCGGGGCACAGAATAATGTTAACTACAAAGGAGATGTATCTCCTGCCAGTGTTGTTAATGGAAGTTTTACTATTCCAGTAGCTAGTGTAGCCACTTATACATGGTTAGCAATTGAATAAAGGAGGGGTATTATGCAAATCGGACGTAGAATTTTTTTCGATATAGCCACTGGAAACGTCATCTTAGATAAAGGTGAAATGCAAGGTTCTGTTATTGAAACAACTGTTGAGCAGGATATAGAGGTTTTTAAAGTGTTATCTGAAAGAAACAGAGAAACTTTTGATTATATTCAATTTGAATATGGAGAGTTCTCAAAAGAATTTGCCGAATGTACTAGTTACAGAGTGAATCCAACAACAAAAGAAATTGAGTTTAATCATGATCCGTCATTTAATCTTGAACAATACAAAACTTTTAAAATAGAAGAATTGAAAAAGAAATGTCAAGAAGATATTTATAATGGATTTGTGTCTAAATTAAACAACCATACTTATAGAACCAATAATGATGACCAGCTTAACTTTTTAGGGAAATACAACCAACTTATGAGTGATACTTCAATCAAAACTGTAATGTGGAAGACTGAAGATGTCGGCTATATTGAACACACTAGATCCGATTGGTTATCGATTTATAACGAAGCTTTGACAGCAAAGGAACAAAAATTATTCCATTACGAACAACTACGACAACAAGTAAATGCCTGTAAAACAAAAGAACAAGTAGAAACTATCTTGTGGTGAGAAAAATGAAACGGTACATTTGGAATATCTTAATTTCGATTGACCAATTCTTCAATACTGTCTTAGGTGGAAATCCAGACGAAACAATGTCATCTAGAATGGGGAAACATCTTGCTAAGCATGATTGTCCATTTTGTAATATTATTTGTAAGTTTTTAAATTTATTCGAGAAAGATCATTGCGTTAAGTCGATTGAAAAGGATAGAGGGATACCTATGTGACAACTTAGGACAAAATAATACTAATAAAGTTTAAGAATAAAGCATAAAGTAAACACTGAAAAAGTGTTATTTTTTATGTTTGAGAAAGGGGATTAATCAATGTCGTTTATGGAATGGGCTATCAACCACCCTCCTTTTTTACCCATAATGTTTGGAATTTTCATTGTCATTGGCATTAGTCCAACTTTTTATTATCTTCTGAAAATGATATACTTTCCTTGTAACAACCTACGAGGAAGGGGAAATCATGAAGACAGAGGACATATTAGGAAAAATAAATGAGTTACAATTAAAATTTGATTCTTTGAAAGATAATATGACTAGTTTTCAACAAAATATTAACAATAATATCACATGGTTTTATATGGTATTGACAATTATTGTTACGGTACTATTAGTTGCACTGTATTTTCTAGTAAAGAATGCAGTTAGCATGGGCGTAGAAAAAGGAATCGAAAAGGTTAATGGGAGAATACAAAATATCATTGATGAAAATAAGGAGTTCCTCTATGCCAATGGTTCTACATCAGTGTCAAGTGCTCACGGAAATTTAGTGCAAGTCTATGGATTATTAAATTTTAATAAACAAAATTTTGTCAGCTTAACTATAGTAAATAAACATGGTAGAGTTTGCGAGTATCATAGTCTTGATATTAGAGATAGTAATGGTATTAAAGGATTCGATGTTAAAGTAGTCGATTATAGTCCCGAAAGAGATGGAATGATACTTTTTTGGAATGTAACTTGGTTAAATAATTATGAGAATTAAGAGTAATCATATCATTTGATTACTCTTTTTAAATTGCAACTTAGGACAATTATGTGCAACATCTAGGAGGTACAATTATGGCTATTGATGGAGTAGTTAGACAGACTGCAGAAGGAATTGTAATGAACTGCAGCTGCTCTCAAAAGTGCTTTGTTGACAATGGCAGTATTCCAAAAGGAAGAGAGCGAACTTGTTTGTTATCTGTTAATCACGGGGATCGATGCAGAGCATGGGAATCTGATGGGTTTAAATGGCTAATAGATTCAGATACTAGCAAAATTAAACAATTACCTTAAACACCACTGACTCATAGGTGTATTTTTTATATCTAAAACAAGGCCACGTTTAAAAGCGTGGCTATTTTAATTGAAAGAAGGTTGTATATGGGAATTAATTTAATTTCGTTGTTACCAAGCTTAATTCAAGGAGAGTTTATCTTATATTTCCTTTTTAAATTACTAGATTTTATCACTGGTTTATTAAAAACATGGAAAGGTGTTTCACAATATAAATCAAGGGTAATGCGGGATGGTATTATTCGTTGGATAGGAGAGCTAGTTGGCATTATATTTGTACTAGCCATCGATTTATTTTTAGGTCTCAACTTTTATTTAACGGGTTTTACTTTAGGATTATTCATTTATAAAGAAGGTGGGAGCATCGACGAAAATTTAAAACTAATTGATGTTAATCTTCCAGGAATCATTATGGATAAATTAAAAATTTTTGTAAAAGGGGATAATGATACTAATGAGTAATTGGAGAAATGATTTCGTACAAAAAAACAAATATACTAGACCAGGTACATTATTAAATTCAGTAAAAAAAATTGTACTTCATTGGACCGCCAATCCTGGATCAAGTGCAGCTAATCACCAAAAGTATTTTAACGGTACATGTATTCATGAACAACGTGCTGCATCAGCTCATATCTTTGTAGACGATAATGAAGCAGTTTGTATTGTCCCATTAAATGAAGTTGCTTATCATGCAAATGGAAATAATGAAATGGTAAATGGGGTTCCATATCGTGGAGTTCCAGAAATTGCACCTAATGCGAATCTTAAATCAATAGGTGTAGAAATGTGTGTACAAAAAGATGGAACTATTTCGCAAGCGACTATTAACCGTACAGTAGATGTGTTTGTTGAACTATGTAAAATGTATAAGTTAACAGAAAATGACATTGTACGTCACTACGATGTTACTCATAAAGATTGTCCTTCGCCATTTGTTAATAACGGTAAGTTATTTGAAGACTTTAAAAAATCTATTGGAGCGTTATTAAGGCCAAATGAAATTGATGTAAAAACGGACAAGCCTGAGTATCCAGGAATTGTTAAAAGTGGAGATAAAGGTGGATTAGTTAAGTTACTACAAAGACGGTTGGGGATTAATGAAACAGGTATTTTTGATTCGAATACAGTTAAAGCTGTAAAATCTTTTCAAACAAAAAACGGTTTAGTGCCTGATTCTGTTGTTGGTAAGTTAACTTGGGGTAAAATGTTTTAAGTGATTTGCCCTTACCTTTTGGTAGGGGCTTTTTTAAAATCAAATTCCTCTATATACCAAATTTCATCTACAGTTTTATTTAAAGATTTACTAATAATTAAGGCATCTTCTAGTGATAATTGACCGTTATTAAGAATTCTAGCAATATGTGATTTCAAAAATTTCCTTCGTCGAAAACTATTTATCCGCGACCGTTCAAGTTCTTCTAAAAACTTTTCTTTGTTTATATTTTCCTCAAGTAAAATTCTTTTTAAATTACATTTCATTCTTAATCACCTCTTTTTAAAATTTCGATAATTAAACTTCTCAACCTATTAAAAAAAATGTATAATCTGTGAACGATAAAATGAGTAGAAGTTTATGCAATATGGCTATTTAATGATTTTATATATATAATTAGAGTGATTTATTATAATTTTCTTATAAAAGGAGGTGTTATAGGTGGAGTTTGTATTATTTATTCTGTTTTTATGTATTGCCGTAGGAGCATTTTATATGGCTTATTTAGGGTTTAAAAAACAGAAGCAAATAAATGAAAAAGGAAAACAACTCGGAGCAGAAAGTGTAGTTACCGCGTTGCATATTGAAGGATTGGGAATAAGCAACAATGAACCTTGTGAATTATACACTTTTAAGGATCGCATTCTCATCGAATCCCAGTTTAAGAAAATGAAGTTTGAAATTAAATTAGAAAAATTAAGAGCTGCTGTTGTTAAAACTGAAAAAGAACTGATTGAGAAGAATAAAAGTGTTGTAGGTAGAGCACTTATTGGTTCTTTAATTGTACCTGGACTTGGAACGATCGTTGGTGGTATGAGTGGGGTCGGTACAAAAACTAAAAAAGGTCCATCAAATACCTATTTAATTTTAAACTATTTAAATTCTAATGGTGAATTAGATGCCGTTACTTTTAAGAACAATTTTAATTTAATTGCTATTAATAAATTCTGTAGTACCGTTAATAAATCTATTGTAATCGTAAATCAAGATTCAGTAATTGAATTATAGGTTATTAAGCCCTAATTATTTCTTATTAGGGCTTTTTTTATTTTCTGGAACAGAAATAGCAGTTTCAACTACATAACCATTTTCAAATCTTATGGCAATGGTGCCTAAATAAATATCTGTAGGTTCATCATTTATGGTACATGTAAAGTATCTGATATGAACGACATCTCTAGTGTTCTTGCTGATTACAGCACAAGCAAGTAAATGATTAAGGCGATCTAGTACAACCTCTCGTTTTCTGCCGATAACATCATCCTTGATGAAACGTTCATAGTAGTTTTTAAGTGGTAACATACTTTTGTCCTTTCAAATTCTAACGGAACATTTTCTTAATCAACTTAAATATGTCAAATGTAGTTCGATTATAAACTTTATTATATGCGTATTTTTTAGGATTTCTCATCCAACCATACCCTCTTGGCATTTTTAATCCCATACGATGAATAACCTGTCTTTTTATACTAGTTCTAGCTGAAATACGTTTTCTTATACTTGGTTTCCTCATACCTAATTTCATTTTAATCCCCTCATTTCTTTAACTGATATCATCTATTTCAACCCAAATTTCTTTAACATCCATATCCAATTCGTTCGCAATTAGCAAAGCTGTATCTAATTTAGGGATACTAATATTTCGAACAAGATCACTTAATCCTGATTCACTTAGTCCAATTTTAGGTGCAAATTCTTTTTGCCTAATTCCTCTGTCTGCAAATATAGACTTAAGTTTGCAACGTAGTTTCATTTTATTCACCTCAGAATTAAACATTCTACAATCTCATTAAAAATCCTTCTTTTTAATAAATTTTAAAAAAAGTAATAAAAGGTTATTAACTTAAATAAATTAGTGTTGAGGGTGGTTAGTAACTAGTTCATAACAAAAATAGAGTTGTGAACTAGATATGAGGTAGTTAGTAATTAGTTCATAACCATTTAATGGGGGAGAGGTGAATTTTGACCAACTGACCGACCGACCATGTAAAAATTACAAAATACGAAAGGGGTAAGGAAGTGGTGGAGAAGTACTTAAATCCAATCTCAAATATAAAAAGAAGTTATGAACATAAAGTGAAATCGAAAAAACATATTGATTGTTTAGTAGATATAAAGTTTTACGTTACTGAAGAAGAAGACTTTTATTTAAGAGAATGTTCTAGAAAACAAAAAGTAAGTTTAACTAAATATTGCACGAATGTACTTGAAACAATAACCAATCGTTTACATGACTATCCAAAAGTAGATTATATAAAAACTGCATACATGGTTCATGTTTGTGTAAATCCCATACTTTATCAAAAAATAGTAAGACGTGCTGCAGAATGGAGATGCAGTATAAGAGAAGCTACACATAGAATGTTTCAGTATGGATATGTACTAGGGGTGATCTAATGTATAGTGCTTTAAATTTACTAGAAATTGAAGAATTACGTAACGGCACTCGGAGGGAACAAAAACAATATGCGAAGTACTATAAAAATAAACAATATTTAACTTTAGATATTCCTCATAAAGTCCTTCAACGTGCTAGAGCATTTTGTGAGGATGTAACTGAAATGAATGAGTACTGGGAGTATGAATTGAGTGATTTATTTGAAATTCTTGTTTCAAATTTTATTAAGTGGATGAGAGAACAAAGTGATCCAAAAGATGTATATAGTCGATTACAAGAAATCAATCGATATATAATTACATCTTTTCCTAACGAAAAAGAAAAAAAGCACCTAATAATTTCTGGTAATCACAAAAATGATTTTAGGCCAATAACAGTTAGTTTTGATTATAATGTCGTATTACGTTTAGAAGTTTTACTTGATGATATGAATTACATTTACAAAAAACATGGGTATACAGTTGAGGTTGTCATAGCTTCTTTAATGTGCGATTACATTAGAAAAGTTCAATCTGATGGAAAAGGAATGGCCAAGGATATCGTTGATTATATACTAGTTGAATGGGAGGACAGATTGGTATGAATACTTCGGTCAATTTGATTTCTAAGGTAAAGAAAAAACCACTTAATGTTTTATCAAATAAAACTGAGCTAATGGCAATTGATGCAGGTAACTACAATGTAAAAGTCCGATTTGGATTTAACTTAGAAAAGTTTTGTTCAGCAGTATTGCTATATGATGGTCGTCAACTTGATCAAAGGTATGGTCCTGATGATATGAGATTTAGGATAGAAACAATGCAGGGAGATATCCTTTATGGAGTAGCTGGAAATATCGCTGACATGGAAGGAGAATATGGAAGTGGAAGAGTTTATGGTAACACAAAGAATCATGATGAAGGTAAAGTAAGAGTCTTGTTAGCTGTTTATCGTTATGCAAAGAGCGATAGATTAAATATTGTAGTAGCCCAACCTTACAAGTTTCATTCTTTGGAGAAAGAAGAAATTATAAGTTCATTAAAAGGTACCCATTTAGTAACTGTAGATTATGGAGATGGACCAATAGCAAAAACGTTTACTATAGAGAATGTTTCAGTTTTAGCAGAGGGAGCAGGACTATTCTTTATCAATCCAATTAAGAAAGGGATAGTTCGTTATATTGATATAGGTAGTGGTACAGTTAACTGTTTAACTTTTAAAGATGGAGTTTGTCTTAAAGATCAATCAACCACTTTAAACTTTGGAACTGAAACACGGCTAGACGATGAAGATGCTAACCTTGAATCATTAGCAAGAGGTATCTATTCTAATATGTCTAAAAAGTGGAATAAAAACGATAATGTCATTGTTGGGGGCGGATGCACAAAAGATATTATATCGATTCTGAAAAAGTATTATATTAATGCTGATATTGTTCGCCCTGGATTTACGGATGAAAAAGGTAAAACACTTATTGCTCATCCTGAATTTGCGAATGCTTGGGGAATGTACGAAGTAGGTGAGAAGGTATATGGTAAGTAAATCAAAAATCATTGTACGTCCAGCTTGCGCTCTAAATTTAGAAGATCCGTATCAAAAAAAGTTATATGATTATCTATGTACATTTACGAATATGAGTGCACACTTAAAAAGGCTTTTACAAAATGATTATGAAACATATTATAATAATAAAAAAGAAGCAACAATAGAAGAACATGAAATTGAACAGCGAGAAAATATAATCTTTAAAGAATCTCAACATAAAAACGAAGGAAATAAAATTAAGCTCAATACATTACCTAATGAAGTGAAAATTGAATATCAAGTCAATTTGGATGAAAAGTTCGGTGATGAAAGTCTGTTTGGTATAATTTAAAAAGAGTGAAAATCATTGGAATCCATTTATATTATAGGCATTGTTACTAAATTCCTTATTGGTTATATCATTAACAGGTGTACCAATACAATAGGCACAGTACACTAATGTCCGCCTATAAAAACATAAATGACGAGAAATTTCGCTATTATATTTTAAAACAAAAATCCGATGTCTTTTATGCGATGAAGAGTTTTTTCAGTGCGGAGAAGGAAAAGGTTGCGAAGTAGAGTTGTTGGATATGAAGAATATTATAAAGTTTGATTACCAGTGAGAAGCAGAGAAGCCAGAGTATCGGTTTTTCTGTTTTTTTGTCATAAATACTAAGGTAATAACAATGGAAAATGAGATTGATGTGAACAGTAATTTTTTTAACAAGACAAAGGACTGTTTTAAAAACAAAAAGAATAAATAGTAAGAGTTATATTTTTTTAAGGGGGTAATTAAATGCTGTTTATTATCGTTATTATAGTAATAATCGCGCTTTTTATTTATCTTTTAAATATTCTTGCCAGTAAAAAAACTTTTCGCATAGTTTCTTTATCGATTTCTGCAATATGCTTCATTGTTTTATTGTATAGCATTTTTGGAATAGGTGGCTGGGAAGGCATGGGGGTGGGAATTTGCACTTTGATAGCTTTTGCAGGTATTGCTGTCGGAATGATATTAACAGTATTATTTCCTAAAAAAAATGATACCATCTCTAAATAAATATAACCAGCTGCTGGAGTAGAATTGACTGGTATGGGAATGTTTTCATATAGCAATGCATGGATTACCTTAATTCTGGCTCACTTAATGGTATTAGTCAATTTTAAAAAGAGAAGCAGAAAAACCTGGGGGAAGGTTTTTCTGCTTTTTTTTGTCAATATACTAAGAATTTGAGGTATATTCGTGATTCCAATAGAAAGGTATTTATTCCAAATGAATTTGAATATATTACTATTCCATTTTTAGATGGAGCATTAGAGGAAGCAAGAAAATATCTACCTATTGCAAAAGAAGTAAAGGGCTGTTAAAAAAAGCAGTCCTTTTTATTATGCAAACTGGCAATATAGCTCAATAAGATTCATAAATGTTTTGATAGTCAATTATGGATGTACTTTGAATATCAAAAAGGAATAAGGACAAATTAATAATGAGGTGGATCATATGGAGTTTAGAACTCTACAAAATAATAGTGATTTTCAAAATCGTAGCCTGAGAAAGTATGAAAAAATTATAACTTTTTACTATTTAAGTTCAGTTTGTGACGAGGATAAAATTAATAAACTAATTATTAAGCCTTTTTATGAATTTGAACAATTTAATATATATAAAAATTACCTAGAAACTTTACAGGGCTGGGAAATTGTTACTGAAGAGTCTATTATGGTTGAGAAGATACTGGATGGAAGCATTATTATAAATTTAGATGAAAAAAATTATTCTGTTTCAGTAAGTAATTTCAGTACAAGTGCTGTAGCTGAATCTATTGAAGAAAATGTGCTGCAAGGTCCTAAGGATGGCTTAAATGAGAAAATTGACACATCAATAAATTTAATCCGTAATCGATATAGAAAAAGCACTTTAAAGGTAGAAAATTATATTGTAGGTAATTTATCAAAGACAAAAGTAGTTTTTTTATATGATAGGGATCTTATAGATAGTAAAGTTTATAACAATCTCAAAGGCAAAATTAAAGGGTTAAGTGTAGAGGTTTTGCAATCTTGTGGACAGCTCCAGAAATTATTAATCAATAAAAAATGGACCTTATTTCCACTTTTTCTAACAACGGAGCGTCCTGATCGAATTGTAAAAAACATATCATCTGGAAAAATTATTATGCTTGTTGAAGGTTCTCCTTGGGCACTAATAGGTCCTGCATCTTTTTTTGATTTTTTTAAATCTATGGATGATTCTGTAGAGCTATCTTTAGTTGCGAAATTTTTAGTTTTTATCCGTTTTATAGCTTTATTAAATACTTTATTATTACCCGCAATTTATGTGGCTATCATCTCCTATTCTCCAGAAATTTTACAAGTACAATTTGCATTACTCATTGCCGGAAGTAGAATATCAGTGCCATTTCCTTCATACATTGAAATTCTTTTTTTAATGTTAATGGCAGAATTTTTAACTGAAGCAAGTATAAGACTGCCTAAATCAATAAGTTCATCAGCGACAACTGTAGGTGGATTAATACTGGGGCAAACAGCTTCACAGGCAGGGTTAGTAGCAGATGTAATGATTATTGTAGTTTCACTCGTAGCTTTATCTCTTTTTATAATTCCAATTAATGCTATGCATCAAGCGATTAGAGTTGTTAGATATCCAATTATTATTCTTGCCTCACTCTTTGGGATGTTGGGTGTCATAGTAAGTGTATTGGCTATACTTTGTTATTTATGTAATTTGAGAAGTTTGGGTAAGCCATATTTGACACTTTTTAATAATAATTGAATAAAGAGGTGTATCCGTTTGCTAGGAAAGCGATATATTACATATCTATTTTATTTAAATGCTGTTTTAGGCGTAACAGCATTTGTTCCTCAAATATTGTACAAGAATAGTGTAAACGGTAGTATTTTGAGTATGTGTTTAGCTGCTATAGTAGGTGGTTTTTTTATTTATATAATACAAAAAGTAATTGTTCAATTTCCAAAACAAAATATTAATCAAATATTAAAAAATTTAGTTCCCAAGTGGTTTAGAAAGTGTTTTGTAATTTATAGTTTTATTTTATGGTATTTGACCGGTGCTTTATTTATTATTGCACTGATTCATGTTGTTAATATATATATAAATCCTGATACGCCTATAATTGTAACCTATTTTATATTTCTATTATTAATAACTTTTGCAATATCACTTAAAACAGAATCTTTATTATATGTTACAGAAATAGTGGTTTTATTACATATCCCCATTTTTTTATTTATAATAATTAGATTTTTAACTGATCATTTTGTTTTAGGAGATTCTATCTATCAATCAATTAAGTACATTTCCCATTTTCCAAAATTCAGTGCATTTACTTCTGCACTATTTTTGTTTACTGGTTTTTCAAATTTAATTATTTTTAATGAGCAAATTAATATTAACTTTATAAGAAAGAGCTATATAATAGGAATATTTTTCCTGGGTATTTTTATACTCTTATGTCTATATTTTATACCTATCGGATATCTAGGCTTAAAAGGAGTTCATAAAGCAATTTTTGTTTGGCTAACAACAATAGACAGTATGCGATTTGAGTACTCATTTGTTGAAAGAGTTAGTTATATTATTCTTTTTGTTCATATTGTCATTTCCTTAATTTATATAATACTTAGTTGGCATACATCATTAGCACTATTCAAAACATTAAATATATATTTTGGAGGAAAGTTTAAATGGTTATTAATTTCCTTCTTCATTTGTGTAACAACAGTCTTCCTACAACTTATAAGGGAAATAGATTTAATAAAATATTTTATTGTATTTTTCAATTTTCGTGCAATCTCAGATTTTTTCTTAGTTATTTTATTGATGTATGTACTAATAAAAAAAAAGCAGGTCTCGTAATATTAAGTTTTTCTATCACTGGTGTTACTTTATTATTATCAGGTTGCACTTTTAAAGATATTGACAAGAGAGCATTTGTAACGTCAATAGGTATTGATCAATCTGAGAAATCTGATAAAAAATATAATGTTATGATAAAAGTTGCAATTCCTAGTGGTGATCCAAAATCACCGGAATCCAATTTTATCATTCTTTCAACAAATACAGATTCAATTACCGATGGCCTTAGACAAATGAAGTCTCAAATAGATAAGGAATTAGTATATGGACATAATAAAACAATATTAATTGGAGAAAAAATAGCCAAAAGTGATATCCAACCAATATTAGAATATTTTGTAAGAAGACCCGATTTTCAAAAGACATCATATATTAGTGTTGCAAAACCGAATATCCTTGAAGTGCTTAATTTTAAACCTCAAAAAGAAAACGTAGCGGGAAGTTTCTTAAATTCAATTTTTGAATACAGTAAGATGGAATCACCTTACATAAATACTTTATGTCTTTTTGATGCCTACAGAAGAGAAACTGAAGATGGAATAAATATAGCCATGCCAATAATTGAAGCGACTAAAAAGAAAATAAAAGTAAATCAAATGGCTCTTTTTAACAAAAATAAAATGCTATTGGAGTTAAACCCAAAAGAATCAGAAACCTTTCGCCTATTAACAACTGGTATTTATAATGGAAGTCTAAAAGTAAGAAATAAGAATGGTTTATATGCAATTGACTTAAAAAGAGCTAAAGCAAAATACAAACTTATCGTTAAAAATAAAACCCTTGGGGCTTTTTATACTATTAAGATTAAAGCTATCATTGAAGAAAAAATAAATGGGATTGGAGAAATTAAAGATAATGAGATTGCAGTAATTAGAAAACAAGTTGAAGATAAAATTAATGCTGAGACTGAAGTTTTGCTTACTAAAATAAAGAACCAAAACATAGATCCTATTGGATTTGGATTGAGATTTTTGTCTAGGGGTAGTGGTGATAGAAAAGAGGTTTCATGGAGCAAAATGTATACAAATCTTAGTTTTAATATTAAATCAAATGTTGAAATACAAGGAACTGGTTTAATTCATTGAGTCTTCAAAAAACCGTAGAGAAATTTTTATCCAATAATAGAAGTTCTTTTTAAGAATAAAGGAAGAATAAAAAGAAAATACTACGAAAAATGAATAGGATTGGAATAGTCAGGGGGGCTACTTTGTACAGTCAGATAGTAAAAACTATACCCAATTTATTTACGATCGGAAATTTATTATGCGGTATTCTTTCAATTACCTTTAATATGAGTGGGTTTTTAGATACAGCCTCCATTTTTATTTTCCTTTCGGCTATTTTAGATCTTCTTGACGGAAGGATTGCGAGAAAATTAAAAGTGAACAGTGAATTTGGGGTAGAATTAGATTCCTTAGCTGATATTGTTAGTTTCGGAGTTGCTCCGGCACTTCTATTTCATACAATTGCAACACCATCAATTTTAACTTCTTTGGCATTTATCCTTTTCCCTACGATGGGGGCATTAAGATTAGCTAAGTTTAGTGTTAAACCAACGATTGGCTATTTTAAAGGATTACCTATTCCAGCTGCTGGATTAACATTGGCTGGTATGGGAATGTTTTCATATAGCAATGCATGGATTACCTTAATCCTTGCTTTCTTAATGGTAAGTCCGATTAGGGTTAAAAAAATTTAGTTTTTTCAATTTTAAAAAGAGAAGCAGAAAAACCTGGGGGAAGGTTCATTTTAGGTTTTTCTTTTTTTGTAGTGGCAAAATAACACATGCATTCATCGTTTTAATCCCAAAATAGATGCATATCCATTTCAAATCTATCCATCTATTCATATCCTAATAATACTAGGGGGAGATGAATAGATGGTGTCTAATGAGGAATTAATTTGTAAAGAGTTTGCTAGAATAATCGGCGGACAAGAGGGATTTGCTGGTGGAAAATGTGTGGCAACCATAACTCGAAATGAAATACATGCAACAATTTTAGGAAAACGTTTCAGTGTAACCTCATCTTTTTCATTTGAATCAAGAGACAGTTTGACTAAACAAGCATTGTGTCTAGGTAGGGTAGCACTCTTACAAACAGAAGTTGAGAATTTTGTCGCTTCTATTGTTAAACATGGAATAATTGTTTCATCGATACACAATGAGTGGCTTTTCGATAATCCGAATTTAATTTACGTTAACATTGAAGCTGTTGAGGATCCATTAGTTTTTGCAAAGAAAGTGAGAAAAGCTTTAAAGTCTATCGAGTGAGTTGAAAACATTGATTTCGAGAACGATTAGGTAAAATTTAATCGTTCTATTTAGTTTAAAGGTCGATTTATATTAGAAGGATAAATCTTTACATTATTGAACACCTTGTATAACAAAGAGATTAACTTTGCAGATAGTGAACAAAATTACTTTGCAGAGACGGAAAAAACGTAATATCAAATTAAAGAAAAACATCATCTTTTAACCTGATAAGTAAGCCTGTATTTTTAATTACACTGTGATTAAAAATACAGGCTTTTCATTATTTTTCAGAAAATACCAGAAATGACGGATGAACCAATCAATTAAAAAATTTTAATATACAACTCTGTATCTTATGTAAAAAGGTTTCATTAAATTTAGATTAGAAGTAAAAACATTATTCTAGCAACTACTTTCAAATAAATTGATAGTTTTGAAAGAACACTTATAGGTCTATTTCCCTATGTATATCACAAATGTAATAAATCAAAAAGCATATTTACGCCTTTAAATCCACTTAGTAAGATTTGGTAGAAAACTGAGTTTTCAGAAAATTATACCAAATAAAAAAGTAAAATCATTGGAAAGATGGTACGCAAAGCTACGTGCCTTAAGAACTGTCAGCATGCACCAGTTCCGCGGTAGTCGGGCCGCCACAAACGGTAATAAGATTCTACAATGGTGAAAGAATTTTTTGTTTGGGGAAATGGGAGAGGAAAAGGATGAAAAAAGCTAAAAGAAAATTATTAGTACCAACAGTTGCTTCATTGATAAGTTTGACGGTGTATATGTCTGGAGGTTCAAGCTTTGCCGCGTCGCCTAGCAAAGTTCAACTTACTAAAGCGGATCCAATGGCTGCAAAGCACGGCACCTTAGTTGGCCATACAAGTCGTAATACAGTTGCTTCATTAACGGTTGCTCTTCAATTAAGAAACAGTGATAAACTAGACAATTTTATTGCTAGTCTAAACGACCCTTCATCCCCGAACTATAAGCATTATATAACTCCTGAGGAATTCAAAAGCCAATACGGAGCAACTGATGAAACAGTAGACAACGTTAAGAACTTTTTAACAAGTAAAGGCTTTGAAGTGCAAAATATTTCACCGAATAATGCGTTTGTTACCATTAGCGGTACAATTGGTCAGATGGAAGATACATTTGGTATAACAATTAATAATTATAAAAATGCAAAGGGCGAAGTCTACTATTCAAATGACACAGCACCTAGCATCCCTGCAGAATTTTCTGGAGTAATCACTGATATTGAAGGTTTGAATAATGAAGGACATTATACTCATCCAAGAATCAGTAAACCATTAACTAACCCTGCAGCTGTTACACCAAATGTGGGTAGCGGTCCTGCAGGTGGATATACACCAGCTGAATTGAAAGGTGCTTATGATATCAATCCACTGGCAAGTTCAGGCTACACGGGAGCTGGTCAAACCGTAGCAGTCATGGAGCTAGATGGTTATAAAGCTTCGAACATTACTACTTATAGCAATAACTATGGCCTTGGAAGCCCTGCACCAACGAATATATATGTTGATGGTTATAGCGGTGCTGCTGGTAGCGGCGAAGTAGAAGTAGAACTGGATATTGAAGTAATCAATGCGATTGCTCCAAAAGCCCAAGTGGTCGTATATGAGGGACCAAATACGGATCAAGGATTAATCGATACTTATCAAAAAATCGCTACGGATAATACAGCAAAATCAATTTCCGTAAGCTGGGGAATAGGTGAGCAACATAGTTCAAGTGCAACTATGAATAGCTTGCATACGATTTTCCAACAATTTGCTGCACAAGGACAAAGTATTTTTGCTGCGGCTGGTGACAATGGTGCCTACGATTCTGGCGGTAGAACATTAGAAGTAGACAGTCCTGCAAATGATCCATACGTGACTGGAGTTGGAGGTACTCACCTAACTCTTAGCAATTCTACTTATAGCTCTGAATCAATTTGGAGCAACAAAACAAACAGAACAGGCGGGGGCGGAGGTTTATCTAAAGTATATGCAATGCCTTCGTGGCAGTCAGGCCCTGGTGTACAAAATAGTTATTCGAACGGTAAACGTCAAGTTCCGGATGTATCCGCAGATGCTGATCCAAGCACTGGTTACTCAATCTATAGCCAAGGTTCTTGGACTGTAGTTGGAGGTACATCAGCTGCTGCACCATTATGGGCGGGAATTGCTGCACTTAATAATCAATATGCGGCAGCGACTGGCAAAGCTAACCTTGGTCAAGCGAATCCAACCTTGTATAAAGCTTTTAATACGACACAACTATATCCAGCGTATCATGACGTAACGACTGGAACTAACTTGTACTATCCAGCAACAGCTGGTTATGATATGGCTTCAGGTATTGGTACACCTGATGTTTATAACTTAATTCGTGATATGAATTAATCTTCTGGCATTATATTTAAATCGTATAGTATTTAAGCTAGAGAAATAAATGGTGAATAAAGTATAAATTGAGAAACAGAGAAACCAGAATGTTGGTTTTTCTGTTTTTTTTGTTTTTGGGAATCCTTAAAGCTAGTTACTTTTATAAAACTGAAACAATTAGACATTTTATATTAACATGACATTTTTAGTAAGTTTAATTTCCATAGTGAGGTTTCCAAAGATGTCTGACTATTCAATTCATAGTAAAAATAATTGAAATAAAAATGTTGTAATGTTATATTGGTACAATGTTATAAAGATAACAATTTTAAAGTTTCTATATAAAGGATGGTATCTTATGAAACAACAAAACGATCAAATTACTGAGAAAGATAAAAATATTAAACTTGAGCGCGTGCAAACTGGCATGAGGATGGAAAAAAGGATGGTAAAAGTTTTAAAAGCAATGGCAGAGTATCATGATATTTCACTAGGAAATCTTATTGAAATAATTGTTCTGCGTGCATTTGAAAACAAAGCTGTTTTTGATCAGGAGAGTCTTGAAAAGATTAAAGCAATAAAAGAAGTTTATGGAATGAATTATGATTTAGAAATCACTAATTTTTTGGTAGAGTATGAAAAATAGATTTTTTAACCAAGTTATTATTATGATTTTTTGTAGTCTATAAGTAAAGCAAAGCAGTTAAATAAATTTTCTTGGAGTGAGATTATATGAAATTTAGTACATTAACGATATTTGACAACTATCCAAATCAATTATCTCGAACGCCTAAACAATTCTATGATGAGGTAATGGAACAAACTGTTCGGGCTGAAGAAATGAATTTTGATGGAGTTTGGTTTACAGAGCATCATTTCGCAGATTTTGGGATTTGTCCTTCCCCAGCAGTTTTGTTATCAGCTTTATCTCAAAGGACAAATAGAATTCGACTAGGGGTAGGTGTCTCAGTACTTCCACTACATAATCCTTTACGAATTGCTGAGGATTATGCGGTTGTAGATCTATTATCAAATGGGAGATTAGATTTGGGATTAGGTAGTGGATATAGTCAGAAGGAATTTGAAGGTTATCATATTTCATTAGAGGATAAAGCGCAACGATTTAATGAGTCTTTAGAAGTGTTACGTAAGGCATGGTCAGGAAAGCACTTTTCTCATCAAGGGAACTTTTTTCAATATGAAGATATCAAGCTAAGTGTTCAACCAATTCAAACTCCATTTCCTCCTAACTGGATTGCAACCTCTAGTGAAAAAGGTGCAACCCATCTAGCGAATATGGGGAGTAATATCATGGCACTTGGATTTGGTAAATCAAAAGATGAGTTAGCTAAACTGATTGAGACATATAAAAATGAATATCAGAAAGCTGGTCATGGTAATCCAGAACAATTAGATATTCCTGTTGCCTTCCATGTTCATGTTGGTGAAACACTGGCAGAAGCGGAAGCAAATGCAAAAGGTCCATATCAATTATTTATGAATACAGTGAGTGGGAAAAATATTTCATATGAAGTCCTTAAAAAGAATCTTAATCCAATAATCGGAAGTCCTGATGAAGTTATTAAACAAATTCAATCCTACCAAGAAATAGGTGTTACGAACTTGATGGCAGTATTGAATTTTGGAGGATTAGAGCATCATAAAGTACTATCATCCATGGAGTTATTTGGAAAGTATGTAATTCCAGCATTTAAGTAAATAATGAAAAGGAAGTTTTTTTATATCAGGATAGTTCATAAAAAGAAGGATTCTTTACTATTTAATGTAATATATATTTATAGTTAGTATTTTTAAGAGTTTAATTTGAGGGAAATTAAAAATTAAAAAGTAAAGTCAGGGGGATGAATATGTTAGCGGTAACTACAGAAAAAATTGAAGGTTATAAAGTTGTTGAGGTAAAAGGACCTGTTTTTGGGGTAATTGTAAGAAGTAGAGGACTAGGTGGGGATATCCTAGCTGGTTTAAAGAGCCTTGTAGGTGGAGAAATTAAACAATACACAGCTATGCTAGAGGACGCAAGGAAAGAAGCATTGGATCGAATGATCAAAAACGCAAGTGAAATGAATGCAAATGCGATTATCATGATGCGATATGACTCAGGTGAAATTGGCCAAAACATGAGTGAAATTGTAGCATATGGAACAGCAGTTGTTGTTGAGAAATTATCGTGATAATTTTTGCTATCGAAGCTTTAGCAGCTTTAATCTTCATTTTACTTGGATACTTTATCTATGATAAACGGTTTAACCGGAATCACGGTGTGGACATTCCAAAAGGATTTGAGCGAACAGAAGAGGTAAATCTTGATCCAGTTACAGGTGAGAAAACAAGAGTTTATTATAATCCTGATACAGGAGAACGTTTCTATAAAAAAGAAGAGTAAAAGCCTAGGAAAAGGATCTCTTCAAATGCTAGTACTAGTCTAATAGAAAGTTTTTAGAACAAGTAATGTGTTTATATTACTTGTCCTTTTTGAGTGGACAAAAAACCAACCAAATAAGTTTTTGGTTGGTTTAATTATCCCGCTATACTTTCTACTAATTGTTTTTCTCTCCATATTGTTGTGATACCGAGGCCAATGATCATAATGATGGCAGCAAAAAGATAAGGGTAATCTATGTTTATATCAAATAATACTCCGCCAATTGTTGGGCCGACGATAGTCCCTAAGCTCGTATAGGTAGAATTCATTCCTGCAACAAATCCTTGCTCATTTCCAGCAGATTTTGATAAAAATGTCGTTAATGCTGGACGAAGTAAGTCAAATGCAAGGAAGATGAAGCAAGTTACTACCAGTACTGCTAGATAGCTAGAGATGAAGGTAGATGCTACCGCAAATATTACACCTACAATTAAACAAAATTGAATCAATTTCTTTTCACCAAGTATTTCAACTAATTTACCAAACATAAATACTTGTACAACCACACCGAAGATTCCACTGATCGTAATAATAGTTGCAATGTCCTGAGGAGTGAAACCGAATTTATGATCAGTAAATAGACTAAAAACAGTTTCATATGCTGATAAACCAAAAGCGAGTACAAAAACAATCACAAAAGCAATAAAGTAACGGGGATTTAGCGATCTTTTTAAATCACCAATAAAGCTTGTTTGCTTAGTGTTAGCAGATATTTCTGCGAGCTGTGTTTTTGTTAGTGGCTCTTTTAAAATAAATATCGATGAAATGCAAGCTAGTAACGCAATAGCGGCTGCAAAGAAAAATGGCATGCGTACACCATATTCTGCAATAAAACCACCTATCCCAGGTCCGATAATAAAGCCAGTACTGATAGAGGCTGAAACATATCCCATCACTTTTGGACGTTCCTGAACTGATGTGATATCTGAAACATATGCAGTAACACCGGGCATAATAAAGGCTGCACTAATTCCACCTAAAATTCTTGCTAGATAAAGCATGGATACATTCGTACCTAAACCAAAGATCAGTTCTGAAATTCCAAAAAGGAATAAACCGATAATGATGATTTTTTTTCTACCGTAAAGGTCAACCCAGCGACCTGCAATTGGTGATATAAGTAGTTGCGCTACCGCAAAGACAGCCATAAGATAACCCATCGTTTCTCCTGATAAATTCATCATACTCATAAAAGATGGCATAACAGGCACAATGAGACCAATTCCAAGGAACGGAATAAATAGATTACTTAGAAGAATAATTAATATAGTCTTTTGTTCTTTTATTGTTTTTTTCATGTATCAACACCTCTTTCTGAAAGAATCATTGATGTGAAATACCTCTCCAAAACACTTTCCAAGATGCTTCGAATTTATCTTTTAGCTTTTTCTCATCATTAACGTATACAAGCTCCACCAAAAGGGAATCGACTATACCTAAGAAAGCAAGGGTCGGTGTTTTTGCTACATCAGCGACAATTACTTTCGTATCGATCCAATCTTGAAATTTATTTTCGAGTATCGCTTGAACTTTCTCCTCAATATCGTTTACTTCCTTTTCAATTGCTTCTCCTAGATGTGCAGGTGGAAAAAACGTCATACGTAACCAAAACTTTAACTGCTCACTTTTTTGGAAAGTATCGATAATTAATTGTAGAAATCTATATAAATCCTTTTCTGGATTTTGTGAATCAATCTGATTGAAATAGTTTAGTTTTGAAGATAGATCAGCCTCTTTTGCATCTTGCAATACTTTTAGAAAAAGATCATCCTTACCTTTAAAATGTGCGTAAATGGATTGCTTTTTCATGCCAACTTCTTCTGCTATTTGAGAAAGAGACGCTCCTTCATATCCATGAATGGCGAAAAACTTTAGAGCGGCTTCTTTTATTTCATTGCTTTTCAATAAACTCACCTCGTAATAAATGTACCTGACGACCGTTCGTAAGTTATGTTATCAAATTAAAGCATTATATGCAAGTGGAAAGGAAAACAAGAAATCAAGAAAACAGGAAAGACCATATTGATAGTTTTTCTGTTTTTTTATCTAAGGGAATAAACTTTAATGATTGAAAATTTTGTAAGTTCAATTTCTGGACAGGATAAATCATGTTTTGAGAAAATAACATTTGGAAGTTGTTTTAGAAATAATATATATATGAAAAATAATCAGACTTCTTAGAGAAATTTTTAAGTGAAGGAGTTTATAAATGTCGAGTAAAGCGTACGGTTTGGACAAAGGATATACGGATTCTCATGAAAGACAAAAAGTACTATACAAACGAACACTTTTGATTGTTTGTCTTTCGCAAATTTTTGGTGGGGCTGGATTGGCTGCTGGGGTTACTGTGGGCGCACTTCTTGCACAGCAAATGCTCGGAACGGAAGCATTTTCAGGACTTCCAGCAGCATTATTAACGTTAGGATCAGCTGGAGCAGCTTTTATAGTTGGTAGACTTTCACAGCGTTTTGGACGTCGTTTAGGCCTCACAGCGGGTTTTATGACTGGAGGAATTGGAGCAATTGGTGTTATGATTGCAGCTGCAACAAATAGTGTTATTTTGTTGTTTGCTTCTCTACTTATTTATGGTGCAGGTACTGCGACCAATTTGCAAGTTCGTTATGCTGGTACAGATTTAGCAAATGAGAGCCAGAGAGCTACTGCGATTAGTATTGCGATGGTTTCAACAACATTCGGTGCAGTTGCAGGTCCCAATTTAGTAGGAGTAATGGGCAGTTTTGCTCTTTCGATTGGCGTTCCAGCACTAGCAGGTCCATTCATTTTATCAGCAGCAGCATTTATTTTAGCAGGTCTTGTACTTTTCATCATGCTTCGTCCAGACCCATTAATTATTGCTAAAATGATCGAAGCGAACAAACAAGGACTTGATCATAAAGAAAATTTAACAACTATTGACCGAATAAACAACAAAAGGGGTATTGTAGTTGGTGCCACTGTTATGGTACTTACTCAAATTGTGATGGTTGCGATCATGACAATGACACCTGTACATATGAAACATCATGGTCACAGTTTAGGTGAAGTTGGTCTAGTGATTGGCTTTCATATAGGCTCTATGTATCTCCCTTCCCTTATTACGGGAATTCTTGTTGATAAAATTGGTCGAACAGCCATGTCAATTGCTTCAGGAGCTACATTACTTCTTGCAGGTATATTGGCAGCTGTTGCTCCAAGTGATTCTATGACGTTTTTAGTCATTGCCCTTTCTTTACTTGGATTAGGATGGAATTTTGGATTAATAAGTGGAACTGCTCAAATAGTTGATTCAACAGACCCGTCAACACGCGCTAAGACGCAAGGTACTGTGGATGTTTTTGTTGCCTTAGCAGGAGCTTCTGGTGGAGCGCTATCTGGAATGGTTGTTGCAAACTCAAGTTATGCTACTTTAGGATTTTCTGGAGCAATTATGTCCTTATTACTCATTCCGGTTGTTATCTGGTCTCGAAGTGGTAATAAAAATAGTAAACATGAACTGGATATGTAACCCTTCTTACAGAAATTAAAGGGAAAGCAAATAGAGTATGAATAGGATAGAAAATGCAAAAACAGAGAAACTAAATTGCTGGTTTTTCTGTTTTTTTATTAATTAATAAGTAATTTTTGTTTTGACATTTTTCTAACAGATTATTGTTATTTCAAAGGTAAATTGTTGATTATGAAGTTGATTGGAGCGGAAGGTGCGAGACTCCTGTGGGAGCAGCGGGACAGGTGAGACCCTGCAGGAGCGATAGCGACGAGGAGGCTCACCGCCCGCCCAAAGGAAAGCGAGCGTCCTGGAGTGGAAATCAACTTATCGCATTGTTAAATAGCAACAAGATTTAAGAAAACTGCCTTTTTTATCTGGTCTACTAATCTCTAATTTTTACTAAGTTGTCTAGAATTAAGATCTACTTAATTGAATACATAAGACATTAACCTTAAATTTACAATATTCCCAACATTTGGTTAATAATAGTATGTTATTTTTTAAAAGAATACATTAAAAAGGAGTGAAACAAATGATTCGTAAAAAAGTATCAATTTTTGCATTAATGATTTTGCTTTTATCTCCAGTTTTTTATTATGTTACACCTCATGTTTCAGCCGAAAATGCACTTGATCCTGCTCCTGAGTTACAGCCAATAGGAATTGCGAATGGGAAAAAGATTTTATTTGATAATACTCATGGACAAACAGCTGGAGCAGCGGATTGGGTTTTGGATGGTGGATTTTCTGATTATGCAAATGCCTTAGCTAATAAAGGGTATTATGCAAAAGAATTAAGAAAAACTACGCCAATTACATACGATGATTTAAAAGGATACGATGTATTAATTATTGGTGAAGCAAATATACCTTACAAGACTTCTGAACAAGATGCGATGATACAATATGTCCAAAATGGTGGAAGTCTCTTTTTTATAGCTGATCATTATAATGCTGACCGCAATAAAAACCGATTTGATGCTTCTGAGGTCTTTAACGGCTACCGTAGGGGAGCATATTCCAATCCTACAAAAGGAATGGGAACAGAGGAGGCTGCGTCTGCAGCGATGCAAGGCGTAACTGGGTCTGACTGGTTATCAACCAACTTTGGAATTAGATTCCGTTATAATGCGATTGGTGATGTTACAGCTAATGATATCGTAGCGCCAAGTCAATCTTTCGGGATTACAAGTGGGGTCTCTACTGTTGCAATGCATGCAGGATCAACATTAGCAATTACAGATCCAAATAAGGCAAAGGGAATTGTCTATCTTCCTAAAACATCTGTGTCTTGGGCTAGTGCTGTTGACCAAGGAGTTTACGATGGCGGAGGGAGAGCTGAAGGTCCATTCGTGGCGGTCTCCAAACTAGGTTTAGGGAAGGCAGGGTTTATTGGTGATTCATCTCCAGTGGAGGATGCAACTCCTAAATATTTACGTGAGGAAACTGGAACAGCAAAGACAACTTATGATGGTTTTAAAGAACAAAATGATGGTACTTTACTTGTAAACATGATAGATTGGTTATCTAATCAAGAGAGCTATACGTCATTATCCCAAGTAAGCGGATTACAGCTTGACCAGCCAACTACTTTGCTTGCTATGGAGGATCCACAAACGTCTACTGAACCAGTAGCGGAGCCTTGGGCAACACCTAGTGCAGGGTATAAATGGTACGATCCTTCAACGTTTAAGCCAGGTTCATATGGCAATGGTTCAGGTGGACCTGTTCAATCTGCAACGTTGAACGAAAATTTCGAGTCAGGCACAAAAGCGGCTTATACTTCAGGAAATGTAACACTTTCAAGTGGTTCATGGTATTTTGACAATGCCCTTATTGGAAATTTAGCAGGAGATAAGAAAAATGGTACACAGTCTGCACGCGTGCGTTCAAATGGTGCAATTACAATGAACTTTGATGTTAGCGGAGCAAAAAGTGTTCAAGTATCTCATGCAAATTTCAATACAGATAGCGGTGCGAATTGGCAGCTTCAAATGTCTACTAATGGTGGATCCACATGGACAAACGTAGGCAGCACTAATACTAGTTCATCCACATTAACAGTTAAAACATTTAACCTTACTCAAACGACTCCTGTAAGATTCAGGATTGTCGTTTCAGGTACAACTGGGCAGAGAATCAATTTTGATGATATTATGATAAGTAATTAATTTAGGTTAGAATTTGCCTCTCAGATAATAATTGAAAGATAGATAGATTGTAAATAGAATAGGAAATGATAGACAGAGAAATCAGAATAGTGATTTCTCTGTTTTTTTTTATTATCCATTTTTTATGATGAATAAAATTGAATTGTGGATGTTGATTATATAAAAAATTATTATCCTAAAAATTTATTTTTTGTTAAGGTTCTTTTCTAAAAGATATTTGTTTTAAATAGATAAAATAGTAACAAATATTAAGAAGACGGCATTTGTAAAACAATCTATTAACTGATTTATTCAAGTTATATTTTTCTTAAAAGAGCTCTTTTTTTAATTAGATTGCTGTTTTTTTAGATTTTGTTAAAACAAAATGTTGATAATGAAGTTGATTGGAGCGGAAGGTGCGAGACTCCTGTGGGAGCAGCGGGACAGGTGAGACCCCGCAGGAGCGATAGCGACGAGGAGGCTCAGCGCCCGCCCCACGGAAAGCGAGCAACCTGAAGTGGAAATCAACTTATCACCATATTTAATAGCATAAAAGTTTAAGAAAACAGCCATTAATTAATACATTTCTTTAATAAAATACTATCCTTAAAAAATACTGAATAATTTTAATAGATTTAATTTTTAATTTAGCAAGATTTTCCAAAAATTAAGGTGTATTATATGAAATTGTGTGTTTAATTTAATTAAATGGAGGAACATAGATATATGGGGATTTCCAAAAGCTATGTAGATTTATTAAACGGAATGAGCCTTAGTTCACTTGAGAATGAAAAGGGATCTATTCTATTAATGTTACAGCGCCTTGATCTAACTGATGATGATTTTTATGACTTAATAAAAAAACTCGAATTAATTCACCTAATCACATTACAAAATACTTCTACCAACTAATTCACCAATTTAAACTACCAATTATATACAAAATGTACCTAGAAAGACTTATTTTTATTAAAATTCATTAATTTCATTCATCTATTTACCGAAATAAAAATGAAAACCATGCTATTTCAAAGCAAAAAGGAAGGCAAAGTGTGATGAAGAACATAAAAATTAAAACAAAATTATTAGTATTTTTAGCTATTCTAATCGTATTACCGAGTGCGGTAATTGGCATTTCTTCTTTTATTAGTGCAAAAAACAAGCTCCAACAAACTATGATTGAAAGTGCTTCTGGAAACGTAACGCTGATTAATAATAATGTTACTGAAACCATTTCAAATCATTTTAAGATGATTGATTTACTTTCTAGAACAATTAATAAAACTAGTTATAATGGGGCAAATTTACCTACATTACTAGATAATTTCAAAAATATTGTGGATATTAATAATGAAGTTGGACTAGCCTACGTCGGTACAGAAGATGGGAAGATTTTTACTTACCCTCATGCAGATTTTCCAGCAGATTATGATCCGAGAGCTAGAGGTTGGTACAAAAAAGCTGAAGCCCATAGAGGAGAAATAATTATTACTAGCCCTTATGAGGATAAGGCATCAAAATCAATTATTGTAACAATTGCAAAGGTATTACCAGATAACAGTGGAGTTGTTGCGATAGATATTACATTAGATAATTTAAAGAAAATGGTACTAAATGTAAAAATTGGAAAAACAGGCTACCCAGCATTAATAGATGAAAATTACAAAAGTGTCATTCATCCAACAATTAAACCAGGTGATTCTCTTCCGAAAGAAATTACGTCTAATTTGAAAGATGACAAAGGTTTATTTTCTTATACATTTAATAATTCTGCAAAAGAATTGGTGTATGTAACGAATAAATTAACAGGTTGGAAAGTTGTTGGTACGATTCAGCAACAAGAATTTACGGACGAGTCTATGCCAATTTTAATGACGACTGGAATCATAGTTGCTGTGTTCTTAGTACTTGGGGCACTGATTAGTTACTATATTATTCGAATGATTATGAAGCCAATTAATTCATTAATCGATGTGACTGAAGAAGTAAGTAAAGGTAATTTAAGCGTAAAAGTTCCTATCAAATCTAATGATGAATTAGGTATATTAGGAAAAGCATTTAATGAAATGATCGAATCATTAATTCAACTTATTTCAAAATTGAATTTGACTTCGAATAAACTAGCACAATCATCAGAGAACCTTGCTATTAATATTACTCAAGTAAGTGACATTACAAACAATGTTAATAAATCAATGGAAGAGATGGCTGCAGGTGCTGAAATACAAATGACCAGTATTAATGAGTCGTCTATTGCAACTGATGAAATAGCATCTGGCATTCAATATGTAGCTGAAAAATTATCTGAGGCAAGTGAATCTTCAACTGAAGCAACAAATAATGCTGAAGAAGGAAATATCTATTTACAACAAGGTATTTCAGAAATGGAAAACATCAGTAAAACAGTGGAAGAGAATTCAATTTTAGTTCAACAATTAGGTCAAAAATCATCCGAGATTAATGTGATTATAGATGTGATTAAAGGTATTTCAGAACAAACAAACTTACTTGCTTTAAATGCTTCAATTGAAGCTGCTAGAGCTGGTGAATACGGTAAAGGTTTCTCAGTTGTTGCTCAAGAAATACGTAAGCTGGCAGAGGCATCTAAAACATCAACAAGCAAAATTTCGGAGATTCTATCTTCTATTCAAGAAGAAACGACTAAATTAATTAATGCAATGAAACTTGAAGAAAAACAAACAGCCAAAGGCTTAGATGCAATTGCTCAAACTGGTGAGAAATTCAATAAAATATTGCATTCAATTACTGAAGTAAATAAACAAATTCAAGAAGTATCGGCTACATCTGAAGAGATTTCCGCATCAACGGAAGAGATTTCCGCGTCATTCAATGAAGTAAGCAATATTGCTACTAGCTCATTTACTGCAACAAAGGCTACAAGCGAAGGTACAAAAGATCAAATAAAAATGACAGACCAAATTAGTATGAATATTGGAGAACTAGCAATATTAGCGACGGAGTTGAAAGAAGAGATTTCTGCATTTCAGATTAACGAGGAAGAATAATAAGTTTGTGACAAAGAGAAAAGATGATTATTAGTAAGTGAATATTCTTAACGTTAGTAGAAAGAGGAGAACATGATGTTCTCCTCTTTACTATTTGTTAGGAATAAAGTATTTGTTAAAGTCAAAAGATAAATAATGGACATTATAATAATATTCTATTTTTAATAAAAATCATTAGGAATAAATGTAGGAGATTTACTTCTGTAATCCTCCTTTCTCTATGTATGAAATAAATAGAGGTGAAAAATATGGCATGGCAAGATATTGTAATACGCCTAATTGTTGCTACCCTTGGAGGAGCCTGTATTGGAGCAGAACGTCAATGGCGTCACCGAATGGCAGGATTACGGACTAACGCACTAGTTTCACTAGGAGCTTGTTTGTTTGTATTATTATCTGTTTTGACTCCTGGAGAAGGAAGTCCGACTCGTATAGCTGCTCAGGTTGTAAGCGGAATTGGTTTCCTGGGTGGTGGAGTTATTATAAGAGAAGGATTTAGTATTCGTGGATTAAATACAGCTGCAACATTATGGTGCGCTGCTGCTGTTGGTACTCTTGTTGGGGCAGGGTTTTTAAAAGCAGGCATTATTGGTTCTGTTGGGGTTGTTTTAGTAAACATTTTACTTCGTCCAATGGCAGTGTTTATGAGTAAAAAAGCAAGAGAACAGACATCGGAAAATTTACTCTATATGATATCTGCAACTTGCTTAGATAAAGATGAATCACATATTAGGGTCTTGCTTATGCATATGGTCCATACAGAAGGAATTGGGATAAAAGAACTGTTTAGTGAAGACATTGAAGAAGGAAGAAAAGTTATTGTACGAGCATTTTTAAATTGTGATACAAAAAAAGTTGCACTTATTGAAAAAATTGTTAGCCGGTTAAGTTTAGAAGCTGGTATCACAGCTGTAGGTTGGAAAACGATTGTCGAGCAAGATGCTGATTAATGTAACAAGCATTCCGCAACTAATAAAAAGATTGCATCAATATAAAAAATGAAATGGGTCATGTAATGGATATAAAATCACGATATTGCTCATTTGCATTTATTTTCGCTAATTAAATTAGCGAAAAAATAGATTCTTTATTAATTGAATATTGATAAATTTTGTGAAAATCTATATAATCATTCATTGGACAGGATGAAATTTGGCAATATTTAGTAATTATTATTTCATCATAGAAGTGCACATACATGGAAAATGAAAAAGTTATGTATTAAATCTTTTAAAAGTTATTCGATCATCAATCTTTTTCTCAGAAGGATGAGATGCATTCAAATGCGTTTTTTAGAAATACATAACATTTAAAATCTTTATGGGGATGAAAAAATACGTATGGATAATGTCATTAATTGTGCTAGATGTTATAGCCTTACTGTACAAAACGGTAAATCAAAGCTTTGTCAAAAGTGTACAAAAATCGATAATGCATGGTTAGAAGTCGTACTAAATTATCTACGAAAAAGAGAAAATCGTATGGCTACAATCGTTCAAGTTTTAAATGCAACTGCAGTAAATGAAGATTGGATTTATGAGTGGGTAAGACAAGGGAAAATTTTACAAAGGCATTTCCCGAACATGGGTATACCTTGTCCTAAATGTGGAGAGAATTTAACAGATGGTGTCTCATTGTGTATTTCATGTAAGGGGATTATGGTAAGGGACTTAAATGAAGTTAAAATTGGAGAAGACAAATCGGTTAATCATGCTTCAGCTTTTTTAGTGAAAAACCACAATAACGAATAAACTTTAAACAATCTACTAAACTGAATTTATGAAAAGAGTAGCAAAAAAAGAAAGAAGATAAGACGAGTAATTAGTGGTTGATATTAGAATAGTACTTTATGTATGACTAATTAATAAGTGTGAATAGATTGGAAGCTAAAAAACAGGAAAGCCAAAAAAGATGGTTTTCCTGTTTTTTATTTTTGCCATAATATTTTTGATATAGGAGTAAAAAGAAGAGATTTTTTCTTAATATGGTTTGTAAAATAAAACTTATGATATAATATTCGGAATATTTATTGATTAAGTGAGGCGAAATAAAATGAAATTTGTATTAGTGTTTGGACCACAGGCAGTTGGAAAAATGACAGTAGGGCAAGAACTTGAAAAAATAACAGACTTAAAACTTTTTCACAATCATATGACGATTGAATTGGTCAGTCCTTTTTTCGATTACGGTACAAAAGAAGGAAAAAGATTAGTAAATTTATTTCGCCAAGAAATATTTGAGGAAGTATCAAAAAGTGATTTAAATGGATTAATTTTCACATATGTTTGGGCATTTGATTATCAAGCAGATTGGGATTATATAAATAATGTTTGTAATCTTTTTGAATCAAAAGGTGGAACAGTTTATTTTGTTGAGCTAGAGGCTGATTTAGAAGAGAGATTGGATCGGAACAAAAGTCCCCATAGACTAGAACACAAGCCTACTAAGCGAAACGTTGAATGGTCTGAACAAAATTTATTAAAGACTATGGAAGAATTTAGATTAAATTCAATTGAGGGTGAAATTACAAGAGATAACTATATAAGAATAAACAATACAAATTTGAGTGCAATAGAAGTTGCTACTATTATTAAAGAAAAGTTTAATTTATAGTAAGTACAACTAGGGTAAATGTGCTAAACATAGGAGGATTGTTGAGTGGATCAAAATAATGGTAACCAACAGGAAATCGTAGAAAAAGAAGAATTAACGGAAGTTGAAAATGATGATAATAAACTACATCCAGAAAGATTAAAGCGGATAGACCAGTTAGTAGGTCATTATCAAGCTGAAATCATTCGCCAATTGGATAACGATTATTCACACCATACTAAATGGTCAGATCGGTTAGCAGATAAAATTGCTCAATTTGGAGGTAGCTGGAGGTTCATCATTTGTTTTGGATTATTTTTAAGTGCATGGACGATTTGGAACAGTCTGTTGATCACAAAAAGCATGCATTTTGATTCACCACCATTTATTTTACTAAATTTAGTCCTTTCTTTTATAGCAGCGTTTCAAGCACCAATTATTATGATGAGCCAAAACCGACAAGCTGCACGTGATAAACATGAATCCATTATCGATTTTGCGATTAATTATCAAGCAGAGGAAGAAATAAATGAGACACAAGTTCGTCTTCAAAATATTGAAAACCAATTATCAGAGATTAAAGAATTGCTAAAACAACAAAAAGCAGAATAAATATATTCATCTAAAAAAGTTCTTCAATTTAGAAGAGCTTTTTTTATAGAGAAAAAAGGTTATAATTTGAAAATATAGAATATTCATAAATAAACAATTTTAAATGAAAGTCTTTGTTGCTTTCATTTAAGGGAGGCTAAGATAATGAAGCTATTAGATGTAACGATTGGGAAACTGTTAGAAGAAAAAGCGAAATTACATCCAGAGCATGAAGCTGTTGTTTATGCCGATCGAGGCTTAAGGATGACCTATGAGCAATTTGATAACCAGTGCCGAACAATCGCTAGGGGATTAATGAGTCTTAAAATTCAAAAAGGCGAGCATATATCAATATGGTCGAGTAATACCCCTGAGTGGTTAACGACACAATTTGCTACTGGAAAAATGGGAGCTGTCCTCGTGACAGTTAATACCAATTATCGTACTTCTGAACTTGAATATCTTCTAAAGCAATCCGACTCTACAACCATTATTTTAATGGATCAATTTAAAGATTCCTCTTATATCGAAATGCTATATGATATTGTTCCCGAGCTTAAAGATTCCACACCTGGAGAACTGAATAGTAGCCGTCTTCCAAAACTTAAAAATGTTATCGTTTTAGGAGATAAAAAGTATCCAGGTACTTTTTTATGGAGTGACCTTATCGAAAAAGCTGAGGATGTGTCAGATGATGAATTAGACGCACGGATTCAATCAACTAATCCTCACGATGTAATA
Source organism: Gottfriedia endophytica (assembly GCF_017814275.1). Classification (GTDB taxonomy): domain Bacteria; phylum Bacillota; class Bacilli; order Bacillales; family Bacillaceae_G; genus Gottfriedia; species Gottfriedia endophytica. The sequence continues at coordinate 287,691 of NZ_JAGIYQ010000005.1, read as the reverse complement.
AACATGCAATATACATCAGGAACTACTGGATTTCCGAAAGGGGTCATGCTAACCCATTCGAATATTGTTAACAACGGGTTCAATATTGCTAATTGTATGGAGTTAACAAAGGATGATCGACTTTGCATTCCAGTTCCGTTCTTCCATTGTTTTGGTTGTGTGCTTGGAACGATGGCTTGTGTAACGGTTGGAGCAACTATGATACCAGTACAAGAATTTAGTCCAAAAAGAGTTTTGCAAACTGTTCAAGATGAAAAATGTACGGGGCTTCATGGTGTTCCTACGATGTTTATTGCGGAGTTAAATGATCCCGAATTTGAGAATTATGACTTATCTAGTTTAAGGACAGGCATTATGGCAGGATCAAATTGCCCTATTGAGGTAATGAAAGCAGTTATAGAAAAAATGGGTGCAAGAGAAATTACAATTGCTTATGGACAAACGGAATCTTCTCCAGTTATCACTCAAACTCGGACGGACGATCCAATCGAGTTAAAGGTAGAATCTGTAGGAAAAGCACTACCTAATGTAGAGGTGAAAATCGTCGAACCTGGAACATCAATTGAAGTAGCAAGGGGAGTTCAAGGAGAGCTATGTACAAGAGGATATCATGTTATGAAGGGCTATTATAAAAATGAAGAGGCAACCCGAGAGGCCATTGATGAAGAAAGGTGGCTACATACTGGAGACCTTGCAATTATGGATGATAATGGCTATGTAAAAATTACAGGTCGACTTAAGGATATGATTATCCGTGGTGGCGAAAATATTTATCCTCGAGAAATTGAAGAATTCTTATACACTCATCCTAAAATTTTGGATGTTCAAGTTGTCGGGGTGCCAGATCATGTGTATGGAGAAGAAGTTATGGCCTGGGTCATTTTGAAAGAAGGAGCGACAGCAAGCACAGATGAAATTCGAGCGTTCTGTAACGGGAAAATTTCCAAACATAAAATACCGCGTTATATCGAGTTTATTGATGCTTATCCAATGACTGCTTCAGGGAAAATTCAGAAATTCCGCTTAAGAGAACAGGCAGTGGATAAAAGCATAACACACTAAAAGGAAATAAAAATTGGAATAAGTAGAACCGAGAAACAGAGAAACTGAGGATTTGGTTTTTCTGTTTTTTTATCCCGCATTAACGGATAGTAAGAGCCCCACCTATAGATTGAGAGAGGGAGAAGATAAGTGGGGGATAACTGCCTATAAAAGCCAGATTGAGCGGGCTGCATCATAGGGGAATGAAAAAAAACTCCACTGATGGAAGTTTCACTTTATTATTTTTGGAGGGATTTAATGAATAACGAAACAATAGATTTTATTATAGAATGCATGGCTTCAAATATAGAAATGTCCGATATTCAAAGAGTACAAACAGAACACCGTTTTAAACTAGCTGAATTCTGGAATATAAAAGAAGGAAAAAGGGTGCTTGAAATAGGCTGTGGACAAGGAGATACAACAGCCGTTTTGGCATATTTTGTAGGTGAAAAAGGATTAGTTCATGGGATAGATATAGGTTCTCCAGATTATGGAAGTCCAATATCATTAGGTGATTCTGCTAAGTTTTTGAAGAAATCAAAGGTAGGAAAGCAAATAAAAATAGAATTTGAAATGAATTTATTATCTCCAAATGTAGAATTTCCTGAGAATTTCTTTGACTATATCATATTATCTCATTGTTCCTGGTACTTAAAATCTATTGAAGAATTTAATGAAGTATTGAAGAAGGTTAGAAAATGGGGAAAAAAATTATGCTTTGCTGAATGGGATACGAGATTGAATTCGATTGAGCAGTACCCTCATTTATTATCTATCTTAATACAGGCTCAATATGAATCATTTAAGCAAAAGAGTGATTCAAATGTACGAACGCTATTTACTCCAAGTGATATAAAATTAATAGCTGAAAGTGCGGGTTGGAACATTATGAGTGAAAAGACAATTTTTTCTCCAGACCTACAAGATGGTAAATGGGAAGTTAATAAAGTATTAACTGATTTAGATGTTGAGCTTAGCGAAATTAGTAATATGCCCCAAAAATTAAAAAGACTGATTCAATCTGAAGTTACAATGTTAGAAGATTTTATAAATAATAGTGAAATTAAGCCTTTGTCCGTATTTGCCTTTGTAGCGGAGTGAATTTTTAGTATGAAACGTTACTTCTGGATAAGTTCATTTTCTAAAGAAATCATTGTAAAAGATGATTTAGACCTCTTTTTATTTGGCTCTTTTCTAAAAGATTGTTATTTTGAGTTTTGTAACTGCAAAGACAAAAGTTGATTCGGGCGGAAGGTGCGAGACTCCTGTGGGAATAGCGAGGAGGCTCAGCTCGCGCCCCACGGAAAGGGAGCATCCTGGAGTTGTAATCAACTAACGCATTCTAAAATAGCAAAAATGTATACGAAAACAGCCTTTTATTTTGATAAACTATTAACGTGGAGGGGAAATAAATGAACGTAACAGAATTTCAACAATTTGTAAAAGACTATTATGATAGTAGAGGCTGGTCTGATCTAGACATTTTTATTCGTATAGGGTTTTTAGCAGAAGAAACAGGTGAAGTTGCACGTGCTATAAGAGCTCTAGAAATTGGCAGGGATAGACCAGATGAAATAAGTACTACATACGAAGAAAACAAACAAGAGTTAACAGAAGAATTAGGCGATGTTTTAGGGAATTTAATTGTGATTGCCAATAAGTATGATATTCCTTTAGAAGAAGTGTTTAATTCTCATAAGAAGAAACTATCTGAACGTTATGCTAAGGCTTAAGCTAATTGTTTCGTGAATATTAATGCCTTTCTTTTGACGTGAAAACTTTAAAATTACAATTATTAAATGAATAAGTATTTTGAAAGGTCTTCATATTGGAGATCTTTTTTTGTTGCATTTGAGATTTTTTATTTTAAAACAGAAGTTGATTCGGGCGGAAGGTGCGAGACTCCTGTGGGAATAGCGGGAAGACTGAGACCCCGCAGGAGCGATAGCGACGAGGAGGCTCAGCTCACGCCCCACGGAAAGGGAGCATCCTGGAGTTGTAATCAACTAACACATTCTAAAATAGCAACAATGTATACGAAAACAGTTTTTTTATTAATATTAAAACGCATCTTGACACTTAAGAAATATTAAATTAAACTTGGTTAAGTTAATAATTGATAAAGATTATCATTATCATAAAATCGTTTGTTTTAGGGGGAAGTACATTGTTAAAGAAATTCTTTAATCTCAAAACAATTCTTATATCAATCTCATTGCTTTTATTAATAGGTGTTATAGTTTGGCAAGGAGTTAATTTTCAAGGAAATCCTGATCCTACTGCTAAAGATTTAACTCCAGGTGCTGCTGTGTTAAATACAGCTATCCTAGTTTTTCGTGAAGGGTTAGAGGCAGTTTTAGTTTTATCTGCAATTATTTCTGGTTTAGTAAAAAAGAAACAAGATAACTTTTGGAAACCAATCACTGCTGGAGCGGGAGTATCTTTCTTAGCAACTATTGCGACATGGTTTATTGTAGTAGCGATTATTTCTTCGGTTAATGCATCAGAGCTACATATTCAAGCTGCAACTGGTATTCTTGCTGTCATTGTTTTATGTATTATTATGAACTGGTTCTTCCATAAATTATATTGGACAGGCTGGATTAACCTTCATAATCGAAAAAAACAAAAAATAACTACCAATTCAAGTGAGAGTGTAGCAAAAAGCACGTTTTGGTCTCTATTTTTACTTGGTCTTACATCAGTTTATCGCGAAGGATTTGAAGTAGTTCTATTTCTTCAAAATTTACGTTTGAAATTAGGATCTGATGTGATTTTACAAGGAGCAATCATTGGAGTAGCATTGACGATGATAGTTGGAGTTCTTACATTTATTGCTCATAAACGTCTTCCTTTTAAAAAGATGTTAGTATTTACAGGTGCACTTTTAGTAGTAGTATTAGCAGTTATGGTCGGAGAGACAGTACAAGAGATGCAATTAGCTGGATGGATCGGAACAACGACAATTAATGTACATATTCCTGATTGGATGGGTGTCTGGTTCTGTATATTCCCAACAGTACAAACATTATCGGCTCAAGTCATTGCTGTCGTTTACGTAGTAGGCTCATATTACGGTGCTCGCTATCTAACAAATAAAAAAGCAAACAAGCAACAGGATCAATCGGCTTAAATGATTAGATAGTATATGATTTTATATAAAGAATCTTTTTTTAGATTGTTGAGAAACTGCTAAAAATGAGGTTAGTTTGAGCGGAAGGTGCGAGACTCCTGTGGGAACAGCGGGACAGGTGAGACCCCGCAGGAGCGATAGCGACGAGGAGGCTCACCGCACGCCCCACGGAAAGCGAGCATCCTGGAGTTGTATCAACTAACGCATTCTAAAATAGCAACAATGTTTACGTTTATATAAAATAAACTTTTGACTTCAGGAAAATCCTGAAGTCTTTTTTCTTGTTAAGAAAATCAGTCGATGGCCAGGCAATTATTATGAAAATGAGTATATTATTTCGAAAGCAATAGTATGACTATTTTCTTATTCTAAACAATATCAGTATTTACTGAATTAAGTTTTAGCTAAATGAGCAGTATTCAAATATAAAATATGATATATTTTTTGAAAACAAGTATTTATTTTCAAGGAGTTGAAAGTTTAATATGATCAATATTTTAATTGTAGATGATGATGCTCACATCCGTGAATTATTAAAACACTATCTTCAATCAGAAGGATTCGCAACATTTGAAGCATCTGATGGAGAAGAAGCTTCTGACCTTCTTACAGAACAACAAATCCAATTAGCAATTGTTGATGTCATGATGCCTAATAAAGATGGCTATCAGCTTTGTGAAGAAATCAGAAGCTATTATGATTTCCCAGTAATATTATTAACTGCGAAAGATCAACTGATCGATAAAGAAAAAGGATATTCTGTTGGAACGGATGATTATATAACGAAGCCATTTGAGCCAAAAGAAGTGCTGTTCCGTATTCAAGCATTACTTCGTCGTTATCAAATGGTAAGTGCGAAGAAAATTCATCTAAACGATACGGTAATTGACCGTAAAAGCTATGAGGTGTACTGCAACGGAAAGTTACTTATGTTACCTATGAAAGAATTTGAGTTACTTTCTCAATTAGCTAGTTACCCTGATAGAATTTTCACACGTGAAGAACTAATTAACCTTATTTGGGGAGCAGACTTCGATGGTGATGATCGTACAGTCAACGTTCATATTAAACGATTACGTGAACGTTTCACTAGTTTAACAGATGATTTTAGTATTAAAACTGTACGTGGTGTTGGATATAAGTTGGAGGTCACTAAGAAGTGAAGACATTATATTTACGAATCGTATTAACTACTATCTTTGTAATGACTTTAAGTAGCTTTCTTGCTTTTATTGGATCGAATATATTTTATCATTACAAACTCAAATCTTATAATGATCAAAAATTGACGAAAATGGCGACAAATATTAAGTCTTTTTATGAAGAAAATCCAGAGGTTAATTTAAATAACTATTTAAAGGATGTAGGGGACTTAGGTTATCAGATTTTTTTAGTTGATAAAAATGGAAATCAATCATTTTACGGAGGAAAGTTTAGAGAACGTAAACTGTCTAATAACGTTATTCAATCTGTACTAGATGGAAAAGTTTATCATGGTGTTTCTAAATTCAAAACATCAATATTTGTAACAGGTTTTTTTGATAATGTTCTAATTAATACAATCGGTGTTCCAATTAACGTTGGTGATAATCATTATGCACTTTTTTTCCGTCCAAATATTGAGCTTCAATTTGGTGAATTTCATATATTCCTTTCGATATTGATTGTTTTAATCATTATACTAAGTATACTGTTTGTTTTAGTTAGTACAAGGTATATTGTAAATCCTGTCGTTAAGTTAACTGATGCCACAAAAGTAATTGCTGAAGGGAAATATAATGTTCAATTAAATATAAACAGACAAGATGAAATTGGAAAACTTGCAAATCATTTTTCTGAAATGGCAAAGAAATTAGAACAAATTGAACAGATGCGACAAGAGTTTGTCTCAAACGTTTCACACGAAATTCAATCGCCAATTGCATCTATTCAAGGTTTTTCCCAAACGCTTAAATCCAAAAATTTAACAGAGGATCAAAGGCAACATTATCTTTCAATTATTGAAGATGAGAGTCGCCGGATGTCATTGCTAAGTAAACAATTATTAACACTTGCATCTTTAGATAAGGAAGAAGATATTTTACATAAAACTAAATTTGATGTTGCAGATCAATTAAAACAAGTATTTTTATCAACTGAATTTAGTTGGCGAGAAAAAAACCTTGCCATTGATTTAGAATTACCTTCAACCTTTATATATGGTGACAAACATTTACTTCATCAAGTGTGGACGAACCTTATCACAAATAGTATTAAGTTTAATCATGATGGAGGTTCAATCTCTATTAATGTTTCTTCAAGTGAAAACATGTGTCATATTACAATCAAAGACACAGGAATAGGAATATCAGAAGAGGATCTTCCACAAATATTTAATCGTTTTTATATTGCAGATAAAGCAAGAATTCGTAAAGAATCAAGTACTGGATTAGGTTTATCCATTACAAAGCAAATTGTTGAACTCCATAATGGAAAAATTCGTGTAGAAAGCAAATTTGGAGAAGGAACAGAATTTATTATTGATCTTCCTCAAATGTAATTAGTTGTTCATCTTCCGTTCACTTTTCAATTTTATACTGTGTTTAGAAAGTAAGAGAATGATTTAATTTAGATCATTCTTTTCTTATGAATATAAACATGGATTAAAAATAAGGAGATGAACGGAAAATGTTTCTATCACTACGTGAATTTAAACATGCTAAATTACGCTATACATTAATCGCATCGATTATGATATTAATTTCTTTGCTTGTTCTTTTTGTTTCAGGGTTAGCGAAAGGACTATCTTCAGCTAATGCATCATCAATCCAATACATGAATACGGATTATTTAGTTCTACAAAAGGACGCAGATAAAAGAATAAGTCACTCAGTAATAACTGAAGATCAAATGAATAAAATCGGACAATATGTTGATAAAAAAGATTCAACTCCATTAAGCGTTCAAATGACTTCAATATTAAAAGTAGGAACTTCTAATAAAATTGATACAACAATTTTTGGTATTAATGCGGATAGTTTCATTGCTCCAAAAGTTGTTGAAGGTAAAATGATTAACAACAATACGACGAATGAAGTAGTTGTTGATAATGCGTTAAAAAATAATGGTTTAAAAATTGGAGATCTTATTAAAGATCAAATTTCGGGAAAAGAGTTCAAAATTGTAGGCTTTACAGAAAACCAATCTTTCAGTCACGCTCCAGTAATTCATATGAACTATAAAGAATGGTCTTCTATTATTCAATCAAACCAAAATAACAAAACTTACAATGCAATTGCTATTAAAGCAAATGCTGATAATGCTCAAAAGATTGAGAAAAATGTTTCAGGTGTTCAAGCTATCAGTAAAACAGATGCTTTAAAAGGAATTCCAGGTTATCAAGAAGAACAAGGCTCTTTAATTATGATGATTGCATTTCTATTTGTAATTGGAGCATTTGTATTAGCTGTATTCTTCTACGTTATTACAATCCAAAAAATCAATCAGTTTGGTGTATTAAAAGCGATTGGTTCAAAAACAAGCTATCTAGCAAAAAATATTATCTCTCAAGTCATTACACTTACTTTGGGAAGTTTGGTTATCAGTGTTGCACTAACTTATGGAATATCAAAAATATTACCAAGTAGTATGCCTTTCATATTGAATACACAACTTGTATTGGGATGCTCAGGATTATTCTTATTAGTAGCTGTGTTAGGCTCCTTATTATCCTTATACCGTGTTGCAAAAATAGATGCTATTGAAGCGATTGGGAGGGCATTCTAATGAATAATAAACTTGTTTTAGATAATGTAAGTAAAGTATATGGTGATGGAGATTCTTCAGTAAAAGTACTTGATGGGATTTCATTAGAAGTTAAAGCAGGAGAATTTGTAGCTGTTGTAGGTCCTTCTGGATCAGGAAAAAGTACATTTCTTTCAATTGCAGGAGCATTGTTATCTCCATCTAGTGGACGTATTTTAATAGATGATCAGGAAATAAATAGCCTCCCAGCAAATAAATTAAATAAAATTAGATTAGAAAAAATTGGTTTTGTATTCCAAGCTTCTAATTTAATCCCATATTTAACAGTTAAAGATCAGCTAATGTTAATTGCTGAGCTAGCTGGACATCGTAACAAAGCAGCAGAAAAGAGAGCTGATGAACTACTAGAACGTCTAGGGTTAGCTCATCGTAAAAATAATTATCCAGAAAAATTATCAGGCGGAGAACGTCAACGTGTAGCAATTGCTAGAGCGTGGATGAACGATCCAGAAGTTATTTTTGCCGATGAACCAACAGCAAGTCTTGATTCTGAACGTGGCCGTTTAGTTGTTCAAATGATTGCTGATGAAGTGAAGAAAAGTAATAAAGCTGCGATTATGGTAACTCATGATAAACGTATGTTAGATTTATGTGACCGTGTCGTATATATTGAAGATGGTAAGCTTTCAGAGCAAGCAATAAGTTAATAGAAATTGAAGTCCCCTTCCAACTTGTGAAGGGGACTTTTTTATGATTTTTACTCCAAGTATGTACTACATAAATCAATTATGTTAGGTAATACTATCCTTGGAGGTGAAGGATATGAGCAAAAAATCAACTGGAAGAGGACAAAAAGCTCCAAGCGTTAATCCACAGGGATATGGAAAAGATGTTGAAATCTCAACAGAACCACATAGCAAATTACAAGATTTAGCGAAGAAATCAAATACAAAATAAAGCAAAAAATGAAGGGATGAACATTCAGTTCAGCCCTTTATTTTTTGCTTGAAGAAACATTTATCCCGATTAACGGGCAGAAAGACCCCCCACTTATGAAAGTTCTTTATTTACTTAACTTTCTTCGAACCAATCATTCCATAGTCTGTAATTAAAATTTTCACGTGATATTTAATAGGAACCTGACTAAACTTGTTATCCCAATCACTCTGTACTTTTTTCCATACTTTCGGGTATTTAATACTTAATTGAGTACCAAATCCCCCGACATCTACTTTGTATTTTTTTTGCATTACGTTAGTTGTTTTCTTAACTTTCCGCATTACTTCGATTTCAGCTGCTTTTTGTATTTTTTTCAGTGTAGAATTCTTAAAAGCTGGCTTGAAATGGGGATTCCAGTACTCAGCGAGTCTTCCTTGAGATTCAATATGAACATCAAAAGAAATTTTGTCACCTTTCACATGAGGTTTAATTTTACTTTTTATCTTTCCTATCTGAAAATAGGTTGGTTTTTCTGACTCTTTTGTGTAGGCCTTTAATGCTCCACTTTTACCTTCACCAGTTATCCAGTTAATTCCTTCAATCTCACTCTTATTTAATATCCCAATCATTTTGTTTGTTTTTCCGTCTATGACTGCTGCTCCATTAAACTCAATTCCGCCTTTTTTGGACTCAACAACTTGTATAAGCAAGCTTGCTTTCGAATTAAATTTACTCCAGCTTTTCATTAGAGATTGTTGTCTCAATTCTCTTGTTGTTAAACCTTGTTCAGCAATTTCTGTTAAGCGAATTGCTGGTATAACATTTTGCTCTTTTGTCTCTAAAATTTTATCGGCTCTACCTTTAGCAATAAATATGAGAGTACTGCCTCTAATATCAATATCTCGATAATACAAATCTGTAACTTGTTGAAGCGGTATTTCTCTAGCAAGCTCTTGTGAAATTACCACAGCTTTTTCATGTGCTCCAGAAATAGGTCCTTCTCTAGTTAAAGTTATTTCCCATCCAATTGGTTCAATCGAATTTCCCGTGGCTGAGACATTAATATAAGGTTTTTGTTGTGACGATCCACTAGGTGTATTTCCACTCATAGCTTTTGGAATGACGTATTGAAGAGTAGAGCTAATTTTTCCATCCTTTGCCTTATCCAGAGCAGAGCCTACGACTATGTTAAGATCTTCAATTGGGGTAGAACTCCAGCAACCTGTTAGAAATATTAGTAAAAACACTAACATTGAAAGTAGATAAAGTTTGTGAGTTTTGTTAAATTTTTTCATGTATTCTTTCCTTCACAATTGAAACAATTAAAAGTATCAGTGGCATAATGAAAAAAGTATAAAGAGCGAAATTACCAATGATATTTGACATGGTAAATACATCATTAAGATTTTTAGGAATCATTGCAACGATATAAATGATTGGTAAAACCGTATAAATAAATGGATGCGTACTTTTAGCAAAAAGCTGATTTAGTCCTAAAACAGCAATAAAGTAAGAAATGGCAAAAGTAGAAAATAACTGCATTATCCATATGACTAAAAGAAGAGAATCGAATCGTTCAAACAATAAGCCTTTTATTTCATAGCTTCGAATAAATGAAAAGACTGGCCATGTTTCTGAAACGACCCCTTTAATTGAAAATGAACCTACTATGATAACGATTGTTATCGTATAGAAAATAAATGGGACAACAACGCCAAGAACAGGAACCTTTAGTACTTTTTGTTTTTCTTTCATAAACATAAAAATAAATAGAAGAATTTCAAAACCAGCATAAGAAAGTGAAGAAGTCGTTAACCCCTTTAAGACAGGTTTTATGCCATTTCCTAATATTGGTCGTAAATTGTCGATTTCAAATAATTCAATCCCAAGAAACATAACTAAAAGAAAGAATAAAACCGTTATCGGAAAGATTATTTCAAGCAGTCTTGCCATAGGATTGATGCCACCAAGAACTAAGTAAAGACCTATCCATAAAAATGGCATCATAATTGCCCATGTCGGAGTTCCTTGTAACGCAAATAGTCGGATTGTTTCTGACATTGTTCGAACTTCATATGCAGAAAGTGTAATGTAATAAATAACAATAATGATACTTAATATAAAACCGATCCATTTTCCAAGGATTTTTTTATTAAATTGGAAGAATGTATCGTCTGGATATCGCTGACATAGTTTTAATATAACGATTGCCATTATCATAATGATAATTCCACCTATAATAACAGAAATCCACCCATCAGGTGTTTTGACTTTTTCAGTTATCGATCTTGGTAATGTTAAAATTCCTGCACCAAGTATAAAATTTATTAAAAATATAGTTGCTTGAGAAGTTGTTATACGATCTATAGGACTGGTATTAATAATCAGCCAACTCCTTTCGTACCTTCACTTTTTTCTAAATGAATCTTTTGGCTTTAACATTTGCGGACGGCGTTTCATAAATAACATGGGTAAACGAACCAGGAAATCCTTCCAATCGCTCAATCGATATGGAACAGCTGGACTAACGTATGGTATTCCAAAACTTTTAAGCTTTACTAAATGAGTCGTCGTTAAAAGGAAAAATAAAACGACTCCATATAATCCAAAGACACTTGCAAATAACATAGAAGCAAAACGGAGCATCCTTAAAGGAACTCCAGCACTATATTGAGGAAGGGTGAAGGATGAAATAGCTGTAACCGCAACAACGATAACCATGATTGGACTAACAATTCCAGCTTGTACTGCTGCTTCGCCAATAATTAAACCACCTACGATCCCAAGAGACTGGCCAATTGGTTTGGGTAAACGTAATCCTGCTTCCCTTAATACTTCAATTGAAACTTCCATAATCAATGCCTCAATAAGAGGTGGAAATGGAACACCTTCCCTCGTTGCAGCAATCGAAAAAACGAGCTTCGTTGGAATTAAACCAGGATGAAAAGAAATAAACGCAATATATAAGGAAGGAACAAACAAAGCGATAAAGGATGCGAAATAACGCAATAATCGTATTAATGTTGCAGCTAACCAGCGTTCATAATAATCTTCAGGTGACTGTAATAACATGTTAAAAGTAACAGGTGCAATCAATGCAAAGGGGGAGCCGTCAACAAGAATTGCTACCCTCCCATCCATTAGAGCAGCCATAACACGGTCTGGACGCTCTGTACTTTGAATTTGTGGAAATGGACTGAGGTAGTTATCTTCGATTAATTGTTCAATATACCCTGAGTCATGTATATCATCAATTTTAATTCGCCTAATTCTTTGTGTGACCTCATCGACTAATTTTTGGTCGACAATATCCTTCATATATGCAATGATTAAATCTTTTTTTGAACGTTCTCCTACTTGATAACTAACAATTGTTAAATTTTGATCTTTACCATGTCGGCGTAAAAGAGCAGTATTATCACTCAAATTCTCGATAAACCCAAGTCTAGGACCACGAACTAATGATTCAGTAGGAGGTTCGCTAACATCCCTAGTCTTTGCTTTTCCAATCCCTAATAAGAAACTTTCTGATAGCCCTTCGACTAATAAAGCAACCGAACCAAACATAATACCAGAAATTAAGTCTTGGAAAGTATGGACTTCCTTGAAGCTACTAACTGATAGGGTTTTGTTTTTAATAAAATCTTTTAAAGAAGAACCACTTCCTGTTTCTAATGGTGTAGCCAACAATAAATCTGTCATAATATGATTTTGAATAAGGTCGATATCTGCAAATCCTTCTACATAGATGATAGCTAGTTGGATATTTGTTTGCCCCATTTTAAATCCGCGAAACTTCACATCTGAATTATGACCAATTTCGTTACGAATTTGTTCTATATTTTTGTTGAAATTGTTAGTCATTTTATCGAAAGATTCTTGAGACTGTTGTTTAGAATTATTCTGATTTTCTTTTTTATTCTTCTTTTTGCCCCTGAATCTCCACCATTTCACTTTAATCACTCTTTCTCAATATAATGAAGCCATTTAAAAAACTTTGATAATGCAAAAGGAACGATAAAGGTTATTCCTGCTTGTATAAAAACGATATAGTCTGGTATTAGTGAAAGAAGCTTTTTTAACATATTTCATCACCTAAATACAGTGCCTCAATTTTATTTGAAAACCTAAGAAAACATCAATGGTACGATTATTATTTCCTTGTCTGTAAGAAATAACCATTTTTTTAAATGTAGAGTTCAAATAATTAAACATTCTTAGGACAGACCTTTTAATGAAAACTTATACTGAATTCTTTTTCTCAAGTTTAAGGTTTATGTAAGGTTAGAAAAAAAATGGTGTAAGGTTAGAGGCTTATACTGTTTTTGTAATAAGAAATTGCTCGTTAAAGATTTGGTGAAATTTTGATTGAAAGGATAGGAGATAAATAGATGAAAACAATTTTACAAGCAAAGAATGTGCAAAAAGTATTCGGCTCTAAAGGGAACGTATATACAGCACTTGAGGATATTAATCTGGAAATTCAAGAAGGGGAATTTATCGGAATCATGGGACCGTCGGGTGCAGGTAAATCTACACTCTTAAATATTTTCTCTACAATTGATACCCCAACATCAGGAGAAATTACGATAGCGGGGAAAAACATCGTTGAAATGAAGGAGAAACAATTATCTGATTTTCGTCGAAATCAGCTTGGTTTTATTTTTCAAGACTATAATCTTTTGGATAGTTTAACGGTAAAGGAAAATATCTTACTTCCATTAGCTTTATCAAAGGTTCCAGTAAAAGAAATTGAAAGAAGAGTGAATGAAATTGCTGATACATTTGGTATTCGTGAAATTTTAGATAAATATCCATATCACATTTCAGGAGGTCAAAAACAACGTACTGCTGCATCACGTGCGATTGTAGCAAATCCAAGCTTAATTTTAGCGGACGAGCCTACAGGTGCATTGGATTCAAAATCTGCTATAAGTTTATTGACTAGTTTAAGCGAACTTAATGAACAAAATAACTCAACCATTATGATGGTTACTCATGATGCGTATGCAGCGAGTTTCTGTAAACGAGTTATTTTTATAAAAGATGGCAGGCTTTTTACAGAGATTTTAAAAGGAAAACAATCTCGTAAGGAATTCTTCCAAAAAATATTAAGTGTCTTAGCATCTCTTGGAGGTGAAAATAGTGACGTTATTTAGTATTGCTAAAAAAAATATCGTACAAAACCTAAATAACTATTTCTTATATTTTGCTTCGATGATTTTTAGTATTGTCATTTACTTTACTTTCGTTTCATTAAAATATGATCATACGATTCAAGCTACCTCTGAAGGCTCACCTAAAATTAGTTCTGCTTTTAGTGGCGCAGCATTCGTATTAATGATTTTCGTAGCAATATTCATTTGGTATTCTAATTCATTTTTTACAAGAAAAAGAAAAAAAGAAGTTGGACTATATTCCTTATTAGGAGTACGTAAAAGACAAATTGGTCGTATGCTTTTCTATGAGAACTTTATTATGGGGATTGTAGCACTGATTATTGGAATAGCACTAGGATCTGTCTTATCAAAGGTTTTTGTTTCAATTTTAATGAAGGTTATGGGGTATGAAGCACTAGTTCATTTTTCGGTTTCTAATTCAGCCATCATTAACACGGTTATTGTTTTTGGAGTGATTACACTTATTACATCATTTCAAGGGTATAGACTAATTTACCGCTTTAAATTAATTGATTTATTCAGAGCTGATAAAGAAGGTGAAAAAGAGCCAAAAGCATCTTTTATCATTGCTTTATTTTCAGTTCTGTTGATTGGGCTTGGATATTGGATTGCAACTCAAAACTTACTGACTTCACAAGTTTGGCATACCTTAGGTTTTATGATTGCCCCATTAGTTATCTTAGGATCAGTAATTCTAGGTACGTATCTCTTATTTAGTACATTGACTGTTTATCTCTTGAAAATTTCAAGAAATCATAAAAAGAGCTATTGGAAAGGGATTAACTTAATCGGAACATCCCAGCTTTTATATCGTATTAAAGGAAATGCTCGTACATTAACGATCATTGCTGTTCTTAGTGCGACAACATTAACAGCTGTTGGGACTGCGTACAGTTTATATTACAACAACAAAAGCACAGTAAAGAAAGTAGATCCAAATAGTATGACGTTTATTTCTCCAAACGAGAATGTAACGAAAAAAGTAAAAGAAATCATTTTAAAAGATAAAAACCATGATATTTCAAATCATTTTTCATTACAAACTCTAATAGTAGATGAAGCTGCTACTGATAATTATCAAAAGGAATATACCCTTTTATCAAACAGTGACTTTAATAAGTTAGCAAAAATACAAGATAGAAATGAATCACTTTCTTTAAAAACGAATGAAGCAGTTGTATTAGATCCATTTTATATGGAAGGTATTTCACCAAAATATTCTGATTCAACTGTTTTAAAAGTGAAAAATCATGATGAAAAGCTCAAGATTAATGAGATGAAAAAATATAGTGTGCTTAATCTTTATACTGCCTACTCACCAATTGTTGTTAGTGATGAGTTATTTAAAAAGGTAGAAAAAGAACTAAGACCAGTCAATATGGAAGTGTACAACATTTCGAATGAGGATGACGCAAAACAGTTAACAAAAGAAATTAAATCAATTATGCCTGAAAAAGCAGCGTTCTCAAGTTTTTATGCTGATTACTCTGCTGGTATAGAATCATCAGGCTTATTGATTTTCATGGGTGGATTCCTTGGTTTAGTCTTCCTAGTAGCAACTGGTAGCATCATTTATTTCAAACAACTAACCGAAGCGCATTCAGATAAAGGGCGCTATGAAATCTTACACAAAATTGGTGTTAATAAAAAAGAAATGCGAAAAACAATCGCAAAACAAGTTTTATTTGTTTTTGCTTTACCATTACTTGTAGGCATTGCTCATTGTGCAGTTGCTTTAAGTGCCTTATCAAACTTACTGCAAACAAGTTTAGTCACTCCAGTAGTCATTTGCATAGGAGTGTATGCATGTATTTATATTGTGTATTATTTCTTAACAGTTAATGCTTACTACAAAATTGTGACAAATAGAAAATAATATAGTATAAGAGGGGAAGAATAATGAAGAAATTAATCATAGCAATTATATTTTTACTAGTACTAGGAGCTGGATTTTTAAGTTTTATGAAAAATATTAATATTAACAGAATCGGTGCAGATCAATATTATGTTCAGATTAAAGGTAAAGGTCACCAGCATATAGATAAAGCAGATAACGGTGAGAAATATGTATATTATGAATACACTTTGTCAGCATTTAATAAAGATGAAAAAGAACAAAAGCTAACTTTTACAGCTAGCAAACAACTTCGCGAAGAAGCATATCTATGCCTATACGTTAAAGATGAAACAAAAGTAACATCTTATAATGAAGTCAAAAAAGATGAATTACCTGAAAAAGTAACTGGAAAATTAAATAAGTAATCTTAACTTAGAAAAAGAATCCTTTTAAAGGGTTCTTTTTTGTAAGATAAAAGATTGTTGCTTTTTGAAAAGATTTTGTTAATGCAATCTTATAAAAATGATATTGATTGGAACGGAAGGTGCGAGACTCCTGTGGGAGCAGCGGGACAGGTGAGACCCCGCAGGAGCGATAGCGACGAGGAGGCTCACCGCCCGCCCCACGGAAAAAAGCGAGTATCCTGGAGTGGAAATCTACGAGCCTCATTCTTTAATCATAAAAAAGCCTTTTTGTATAGAAAACAAGATCAGTTTAATTTAAGGTGTTCTTTTACTATAATGAAGGAATGAATTGTTCGAATTATTGGAGGTAGTTAATTCATGTCATTTAAAAACAAAAAAGTATTAATCGTAGATGATGAAGAAGATATACTAAGACTTCTTAAAACGGTTTTATCAAAAGAAGGAATAGATCATGTTTATACGGCCACAACTGCAAGTGATGGAATCATTCAATTTCAACAAAAACAACCTGATATTGTCTTATTAGATATTATGTTACCAGATGGTGAAGGATATGACGTGTGTAAACAAATAAGAAACACTTCCAAAGTGCCTATTTTATTTTTGTCCGCAAAAGCTGAAGAAATAGATAAAATTCTAGGATTTGCTATTGGTGGCGATGATTATATTACGAAACCATTTAGCCCTAAAGAAGTAGCTTACCGTGTAAAAGCGCAATTAAGAAGAGCGGATTATCTTCAAATGGATGAAAAGATCGATCCAGTAATAAAGGCTGGTCCATTTGAATTTAATGAACAAAGAATGGAATTAAAAAAGAAGGGTAATATCATTGATTTAAAACCAAAAGAGCTCGGAATAATAACTTATTTACTGAAAAACCCGAATCAAATTTTGAGTAAAGAAAAGCTCTGTGATATGGTGTGGGGTGAAGATTTTATTGGCTTTGATAATACAATTATGGTTCACATCAGAAGGCTTAGAGAGAAGATAGAAGACCAGCCATCAAATCCAATCCACTTAATTACAGTAAAAGGTTTAGGTTATAAACTTGTAGTAAAGGATGAGTAACGTATGAAATGGAGGATAACAGGAAGGTATCTTCTATCAATCGTTTTAGTTGTTATTTTAGTTATTATTAGTAATATTATTTTGTTAATAGGTTTAGCAATTGGTCGAACTACATTAGATATACCAATCTTTCAGAATAAGGAAATATCTGCAGAAATATTCACAAGACGATTCCAAGATCAAATAATTGTTTCAAATAATAAAGTGACAATTACTGAAAAAGGAAAAAAAGAGCTTGCTGAAAAGAAAGCCTGGATTCAAATAGTGGATGAAAATGGTAAAGAGATGTATGGTTACCTGACACCAAAAGGAGTAAAGAAAAAGTATACTCCAGTCGAAAGTATCAATTTATATAAATATAAAGAAGCAAACGTATTTTCCACTGTTTTTGCTAGTGAAAAAATAATAAATAAAAAACATTATAGTTATTTTATTGGATATACGAATCCTAATATTAATAAAGTTGTATTCTCCTACGATTCCAGGCAAATCGTTCATGCATTTAAAATTGGAAGTTTAATTTTATTAATTGTAGATGGAGCTATTGCATTACTGATTGGCTATTTATTTAGCAGAAGACTTACTCTGCCAATCAATAAATTAATTAATCGTATTAAAGGTTTGGCAAATAAAGAATACAATGTAGTCTTAAAGCCTAATGGAGTATACAAAGATGTTTTTTATAATGTTAACAATTTATCCTACCAGCTGAAAGCAAATGAAATTGAACGAAAAAAATTAGATAAGTTGAAAGAGGAGTGGATTGGAAACATTTCTCATGATATAAAAACACCGTTAGCCTCTATTCAAGGCTACGCCGAACTAATGAAAGATCCAGAATATCAATTCTCACAAGAAGAATTAAGGGAATATGCTGAAATTATTGAAAGAAAATCATTATATATTAAAGATGTTATTGAAGATTTAAATCTATCAACAAGATTAAAAAATAAAGACTTATCATTAAATAAAAAAACAATTAATATTGTGGCACTGTTAAGAAATATCATAATTGATATGTTAAATGATACGAAATATTCAAATCGAGATATTGAATTCCAGTATGAAATCGAGAATATTAAGATGGATGTAGATGAAACTTTATTGCGAAGAACGATAAATAATTTGATATACAACGCAATTGTTCATAATGATAAAAATGTAAAAATCATTGTATTTGTAGAGAAAATTAATGAGAGAACACATATTAAGATACAAGATAATGGAAAAGGAATTAAGAAGGAAGAACTTGAAAGAATTTTTGACCGCTACTACAGAGGAACAAATACTGGAGAGTCACATAAAGGTTCTGGACTCGGAATGGCGATTGCTCATGATATTATCCTTGCACATGGTGGAGAGATAAAAGTTAATAGTTTAGTTGGACATGGAACAACGATTGACATCTTCTTATAAAATTGAGTTTTCAAAATATCTAATTGCTAATAGACTTGGTAACCCCCATTCACAATGAATGGGGGTTAGTTCGTACTTAATAAATTTAGGCTATCCTGAAAATAACATCTTAAAAGACAATCCTTATAGAATGAATTCCTTATTTTCATAGGCAATGGTGCGAATTTTATTAGCATGGATGTCTCTTTTCTAAAAAATTGTTGTTTAGAGATTTTTAATTTTAAAGACAGAAGTTGATTACAGCGGAAGGTGCGAGACTCCTGTGGGAATAGCGGGAAGGCTAAGACCCCGCAGGCTTGCCGAGGAGGCTCAGCTCACGCCCCGCGGAAAGGGATCAACCTGGAGTTGTAATCAACTAACGCATTCTAAAATAGCAATAATGTATACGAAAACAGCCTAAAATCAAAAAAGGTCCTTCTTATATTAGATATAGAAAACAGAGTTAAAAGGAAATCTAAAGGTTAATGTCGAAATATATACAAAATTAAAAAAGTATACAAGTTGGTGAAAAAAGTGAAATTTGTTTTGAAGAAGTTTGTTTCGTTACTTTGTATTTATGTTTCGATATTTTTACTTTTGTTAGTACCATTTTATTTCTCTGGATTTAAGGGTATTCCTCCATTAAATTTAACGAATCTTTTACATCCGTTTTCAATCAATTATGTTGATTTTAATACTAAGAGAAAAATATTTGTATTGCCACTCTTACTTGATAAGTATTCTTATTCTATGACTCTCTTGTTTGTATCTTTTATAATCGCAATTATATGTGCAACATTCTTAAATTATTTATTTGAGATTTCATCTAGCAGAATTAGGAAATTTATTCGAAGTCTATTAGATGTATTTGAATCAGTTCCAGAGGTCATGCTAGTCATGCTTCTTCAAATAGGAATTGCATCCATTTTTATGGCAACAGGATATTTAGTTGCGGACATTGTTGTTTTTGGAGAGGAACGAACGTATTTGCTTCCTATCATTTGTTTATCAATTGTTCCAACAATTTATTTATTTCGTATGATGGTTCTTGAAACTGAAAATCAACGGATACAACCATATGTGGAATTTGCGATTTCTAAAGGTTTTAGTAAAACATACATTTTGTTTCGCCATATGTTTCCTAATATCATTATCAATTTACTAAACTATTCAAGGTCGATTTTTCTATTCATGTTATCGAACTTAATCATTATTGAAATTTTATTTAATATTCAAGGCTATATGAACGCAATTAGAAATTATTATTTTTTCACATTTGATATTTGCCTAATTTGGTTCTTTTTATTAGTTACACCATTTTACATAATTAATACAGTGTTTCTATTCATTGCTAGTAAATGGTCTGGAGGTGAGGTCATTGATTAAATTTATACTAACTAAAAAACGTCTTATTTTAGGAATTTTATATTTTATTTCATTAATTTTATTAAGCTTTTTCTATTCCTTCTATTTAAAAGACCATATACCTCCTATCAAAAGATTTTATAGAGATTCTTTAGGGGTACTTCATTCCGTCCCATATTCACCTACGCAATTTCCACCGTTTGGAACAGATCGAGGTGGTGTAAATTTATTTTGGAAGGTCATTGAAGGTGCTAAATATACAATTGGAGTTGTATTAATTGTTAGTGTCTTCCAAATATTATTTTCGACCATACTAGGGGTGGCTCTTTCCAATTCTTTCGTATTAATACGGAAGACGTTTGCCAATTTCGCACAAATCTTCTATTATATCCCGACTGTCCTAATAATCTCGTTTTTGCCAATGGCAAGTTATGAATGGGGAGGTGTACACCAATTTTTAGCCATTATAGAAAAGCAACTCATTATTTTAATTGGTGTAGCAATCCCGGCGCTATCTTTATACGTTGCAAATGAAATTGATGTGATTATGAAGAAGGAATTTATTGTTAGTGCGAGTATATTAGGTGGGAGTAAGTTTTTCATTTTTCGGAAACATGTTTGGCCAAATATAAAAGGAAAAGTTTTTCTCCTATTCTTTCAACAATGTAGCCAAGTGATGATTCTGTTAACTCAGTTAGGAATTTTCAATATTTTTATTGGTGGTGGAAGAATAACCAATGATCCACTAATGGGCACAAATTCTGTTTATTCCTTTTCAAATGAATGGGCTGGATTAATGGGGGCAAATCGTATTGAATTGTTTATAGCTCCATGGATTGTACTAGCTCCACTCTTCATGTTTGCCATTTCAATTTTTATGATGAATATGATTTATAAACAAATGGAAGAGTTAATGGGAGAAACAAAGATAAAAGTTAAAGTTGAAAAGAAAGAGAAGGAGAAAGTAAAACAAATCGACAAGAATTGGTTTGAAATTGCAAAGCATGGATAGAGTTCCTTTAGTACTTTAAAATATTGGATGTTTTCGTCAACTTTGTTTCATTTAACAATATGATTAGTTGATTTCCACTCCAATTAACTCCTATATCAACAGTTATCTATAACAATATCTTTTAAAAACAACAATCTTTTAGTAATAAACTCGAAAAAAATTATACAGTTGATGTATAATATTCTAGTAAATAAATGCAACATGTTAATTAGTATTGTTTGGTCAGCAATCTTAACATACTATTTAGATCGATTTTAAAAAGGTGTTGCAAAGTAGTTTTTTCATTTTAATAATTTAATGTAGATAGAAAATTGAAAGAGAGTGGAACAGTATGGGTCGTAAGTGGAACAATATTAAAGAGAAAAAAGCTTCAAAAGATGCAAATACAAGTCGTATCTATGCAAAATTTGGTGTTGAAATTTATGTAGCAGCAAAACAGGGTGAACCAAATCCAGAATCAAACCAGGCTTTAAGATTTGTACTTGAGCGTGCAAAAACATACAATGTACCGAAACATATTATTGACCGTGCGATTGAAAAAGCAAAAGGTGGTTCAGAAGAAAGCTATACTGAACTTCGTTATGAAGGCTTCGGACCAAATGGATCAATGGTAATCGTAGATACACTAACAAATAATGTAAACCGTACTGCTGCAGATGTGCGTGCTGCATTTAGTAAGAATGCTGGTAACATGGGAGTAAGCGGATCTGTTGCGTATATGTTTGATGCAACAGCTGTTATTGGTCTTGAAGGTAAAACAGCAGATGACGCTCTTGAAATTCTAATGGAAGCAGATGTAGATGTACGTGACATCTTAGAAGAAGACGATTCAGTTATCGTTTATGCAGAACCTGATCAATTTCATGCAGTTCAAGAAGCATTTAAAAATGCTGGTGTTACTGAATTTACAGTTGCAGAACTAACAATGCTTGCACAAAATGAAGTAACAATACCAGAAGATGCACAAGTAAAATTCGAAAAAATGATTGATGCATTAGAAGACTTAGACGATGTTCAACGAGTTTACCACAATGTTGACTTAGGCGAGTAATATCTATACGAAACCAGTTTTGTAATAGTGAGATACACCTCAATTGTTAGACACAATCTAGCAATTGGAGGTGTATTTTTTGTATAGCTAGAGTGAGGTTTTCATAAATAACAAATGAAGTGAAAGTACATACTTCCTATCTGTAATAATGAGCAAAATCTCCCCCCTTTGCTCGTGGTTTGTTGTTTCGCATTTTCGACCTAATGTTTAAAAGAAGCCAACATTTTGCTGACTTCTTTTAAATAGGCTCTTTTCTAAAAGATTTTTGTTTTTGAGATTATAAATTTTAAAGTCAGAAGTTGATTACAATGGAAGGTGCTAGACTCCTGTGGGAATAGCGGGAAGGCTGAGACCCCGCAGGCTTGCCGAGGAGGCTAGCTCACGCCACGCGGAAAGGGAGCATCCTGGAGTTGTAATCAACTAACGCATTCTAAAATAGCAACAATGTATTCGAAAACTGCCTTTAAATAAAACCAATTTCCACTAAAGTTTTAAATAATGCTTAACCTTTTTTAAAAAACCATGTTTTTCTGAAGAATTCCCAATAAAAAAACGATTTTTATTATTGTTATTTTGAAGATTTTTTATTAAATAATCTAGTCTTTCCTTGGATGAATTTAAGTTCTCAATTGATTTCTCAATTACTGAAAACGGAAGCATTTCCTTTTCAATATAAGAATAAACATATCGATCGTCTTCATAAAATAAATGTTCTTTTGTTTCTGTTTCTCTGTATGTATGAACACTTTCATTAGAAAAAAATATAGAATCTCTAATTTTTCTTACTGGATTTCCTGCGTAAGATGAATTTGATTCAATTTTTTTACCTGAAGCTACAGATAGTCCGCCCAAAATACTTCCTGATCCGATTTGGGTTCCCTTTAAGATAAACGTGTGTTGACCAATCCAAATGTGGTCTCCAAGGTAAATACTTTTGCTTGGGTTAATTCTACCTTTTGTATTAGAGTCGTAGATTAAATGAACATCCGCGGTCCTCAACCAACAGTCAAAAGAAAATAAACATTCATTTCCAACAATAATATTCTTTTGTTCTGAAATAATTAAATTTAACCTACCGTTTATGTAATTATTTTTACCAAAATATAGTACGGAATCGTTATTAATTGCTACATTTAGTACATAATTATGTCTATTTTGAGATAGAAAAACAATCGAATTATCTCCATTAAATGACAGAGTGCTATTTACTAAATGAACGTCTTTATCACAATACAATATATTTCCTTTGCCCTTAAAGATTATCTTTGAATTTGTTAATTTAGGGTTACCTATAAGTGTATTGTCTTTTAGTTCAATAGGTAACTGTGTATTATCAATAATTTCCATGTATTCACCATCAATTCCAATATAAAAATTTAATTAATTTATTCTAAAATAAATTTTATCAAAATATTATTAAATTAATATTAATATAATGATATTTTTGTGTGACTTTTACAAATGGTTAACTCCTCGGCCATTTCACAAATAACAAATGAAGTGAAACTGCACACTTCCTTGCTTATTTGCTCCAATGTCTGTCGGAGTAAACCAAGCCAGCTGCACTTTTCGATTGTCTAGTTCCGTAGGCTAACTCCTCGGCCATTTCACAAATAACAAATGAAGTGAAACTGCACACTTCCTTTGTTATTTGCTCCAATGTCTGTCGGAGTAAGCCAAGCCCACTGCACTTTTCGATTGTCTAGTTCCGCAGGCTAACTCCTCGGCCATTTCACAAATAAGAAATGAAGTGAAACTGCACACTTCCTTGCTTATTTGCTCCAATGTCTGTCGGAGTAAACCAAGCCAGCTGCACTTTTCTTGGTGATAAATCGATTTTGTTGAAGATACAATAGAAAGATTGTTATCATAATTATGGGCTCTTTTCTTTACGAAAACAGTCTTAATATAAAGAACTTTGTTTTAGCAACTTGGATGATGGTTTAGGTATTCATTTTAATAAAGGAGGAATTTTCTTGGAAAAAATGATTATGAACCATATGGAATTAGTACGAGGTGTAACTGAAGTGAATATGAATAAAATTCCAGAAGAAATATGGGATTTTATTCCTTATGGCTTTAATAACAATATTCGATGGAACTTCGGTCATATTGCATACGTACAGGAAAAGATTGTATTTGCATTATTAGGAGAATCAATGGGGATTCCGAAAGAATACGAGCAATTTTTTAGTCCTGGTACAAAACCAGCAGAATGGGATAAAACGCCACCATCATTTGAGGAGATTTCCCAAGTCTTATCAGAACAAAAAGGAAGAATAAAAGAATTTCTTCAAGGCCGTTTGGAAGAAAAGTTACCTACTCCTTACACAAATAAAGGAGGAATAACATTTAACACAGTCGGTGAGATGTTTTTATTTAGCTTCTATCATGAAGCTTCACATATTGAAACAATTAAGAGATTACAACGGGCTATTTCCTCAAAATAATTTTGTAACTATCTTTAATTTATTCATCCAAGGTAAATTATCTTTTTTGATAGAAAAAGCTGTTTGTCTATGTAATGTGTATTCAGCTTTTTCTATTATGTATTAATAATGCTTTGTTCATTGACAAAACATGAAATTGGTAAAAATAATAATAAACTAGTATAAGACCGTAACCTACTATTAAAATTCAATTTTGTTATCCATTAAAATTGGGAATGTTATGAGAAAATTTGTTCCTTTATTAAGTTGGCTTTGGACAGACATTTTTCCATTGTGATCTCGAATGATTTTATAGCACATCATTAGCCCTAGACCATTTCCAGTTTCTTTAGTAGTATAAAATGGTTCTCCAATTCTTTTAACTTGTTCATCAGACATTCCAACACCATTATCTTGAATTGAGATTAATATGTCTTGGGCAGTTTTTGTTATTGAAATAGTAATAATTCCGCCAAATGGCATAGCTTCTATTGCATTTTTTATTAAATTTAAAAATACTTGTTTCAATTGATTTTTTTCACCAAAGAGAAACATTTCATCTGATTCATATGCATCTATGATAATCACATTTTTTAAAATGGCTTCTGCTTCTAATAGATATTTTAAACTTTTTATAATTTCAACAATATTACATTTGCTAAAAAATACTGCATGAGGTTTAGCTAAAACCATAAATTCATTCACGATAAAGTTAATTCGGTCAATCTCATTTAAAATAGTATCTGTGTAAAGGTGTTTCTTATCTTCTGAATCTTGATCCAATAATTGTACAAAACCTTTAATCGTAGTGAGAGGATTTCGAATTTCATGTGCAATACCTGCAGCTAATTCACCTACTAATGATAATTTTTCTGATTTAATGAGCATTTCTTCTGTTCTTTTTTGTTCAGTCACATCATTTTGGATTGAGATATGCTGATAAGTTTTACCTTCATGGTCGACAAATGGAACAATAGTTGTATCTACCCAATAATAAGTGCCATCTTTCGCTTTATTTCGAATTTCTCCCTTCCATACTAACCCTTGTTGAATGCAAGCCCAAATGTTTTGAAAGAATTCTTTAGAATGATATCCAGAAAAAGAAATATCATGATGATTTTTTCCAATTAACTCTTCTTTTGTATATTTTGATATGTTACAAAATCTATCATTAGCATATATGATGTTATCATTCGTGTCTGTTACGGCAAAAATTGTTGCTTCATTTAAAGCAATTTTTAATGCATTAAGCTCTTTTAATGTGATTTTTAAATCTTCATTCTCTGTTAAAGTAAATTTTGAATTTAATGAGTATTTAATATATTGATTAGTAAATAAAATTCCAACTTGATCAATAAGAGGGTCTGTCAATTTTATTACTTCAAGCAAGGTTTTTGCTGAAATGTGTGAACTATCTACTACTTCTTCAAGAAACTCCAATAAGATAGATCGAGATAAATGAAAAGTATTCATAAATTGTTCAAAGGGTATTTCAATCTGAACAGCTTTCTGTCCATATGAATCAGTCCATTTGATTAAACTATTATAAGCTACGGCGTAGTCGCCAGATAAAGCTTCACCAAGATAGGAAAAAAATTTTTCCCAACAGTAGTTTTTATCTTGATAATTTATACCGGTTTTACATAAGGAGTGAGAATCAGTTTGTATTGAAAATTCTGATAATTTCATTTTCAAAAGTTGACTACACTTTTTTATTTTTTCACCAATTAATGCTACGGCTTGATTCATATTTTCCCTTCTTTCGACGAGCTACTTGAAAATGGTCACTATACTAAAGTTTGACAGAGTGAACAAAAACCCTTTTTTTTCCAATATAAAGATATGTTAATTTTCTCAAATTCTGTCAATTTTCTTGTTAATAGAAGGAGATTACGATATATGAATAAGTTCTCTAATAAAGGATTATTTCACAGGGATAGAGAATAAAATATCTGATTACATAACGTTCAAGTAGTTTTGAAATCGGAGGAATTTAATGAGTGAATCACCAGTAATACATAATGTAGATAATATTTCATTCAAACTAAAAAAATTGCATAATTTTGATTGGCTTTGTAGTCTTGGGAAAGTATTTTGCGTCTTTGATCAACAGGATTCAGGAAATATATCATTTGGGCTCGAGAAAAATGGACAAAGAAAGTTTATAAAATTTGCGGGGGCTAAAACGCTAAATTATTCAGGTGATCCACAAGAGGCAGTTTTACGTCTAAAACAATCGATTTTACGTTATGAAGAATTAACCCATCAACACTTGGTCAGATTAATAGATCATTTTGACATTGAACAAGGTTATGCTGTTGTATTTGATTGGTTTGAAGGAGAATGTCTTCATCCTCATTGGGCTTTTCCGCCACCAGCTAAGTATATTCATCCAAATTCACCATATTTTCGGTTTAAACAACTTCCAGTTGAGCTGCGGCTAACTTCTATGGATTTAATTTTGAATTTTCACGTTTATGTAGAAAGTAAAAATTATGTTGCTGTTGATTTTTATGACGGGAGTATCTTATACGATTTCACTAATCACATAACGAAGATTTGTGATATTGATTACTATCAAAAAAAGCCTTTTGTAAATACAATGGGAAGACTTTGGGGTTCCTCTCGATTTATGTCACCTGAGGAATTTGAACTTGGAGCGATTATTGATGAAAAAACAAATGTATTTAATCTGGGTTCAATGGCTTTTAGTCTGTTAGGTGGAGAACTTGATCATTCATATTCTAAATGGGATGTAGGACGAGAATTGTATGAAGTCGTAATAAAAGCAGTAGAAAAGGATAGAAGTAAGCGATATACGTCAGTTGAAGAATTCTATTCTGCTTGGAAAATGGCAATTGAAAAAGTATTGTAAGGAGTATTTATTTATGGAGAATAATCTATTTTTGACAAAACCAACAATGGATTTACAGAAGGAATATTTGTCATTTTATCAAGAGTGGAAAGACAGCGGAGAGTCAATGATTCCATGGGTAATCAGTAAAGATCCATCAGACTTTCAAATTATGGTTCAAGATCTTTTAAATGCAGAAAAAGGGATTAATGTTCCAGAAGGTTGGGTACCAGATTCTACATTTTGGTTAGTTGATGAAAACAAAACAATTGTTGGAGCTGTTAATATTCGTCATAGATTAACTGAAAAACTATTAAATTGTGGAGGACATATAGGGTATGGAATAAGACCATCTGAGAGACAAAAAGGGTATGCTACTAAAATTTTATCTTTATCCTTAGAAAAGGTAAGAGAGTTTAATATACAAAAAGTTCTAGTTGTTTGTGATGAAGATAATATCGGTTCTGAAAAAACGATCTTAAAAAATGGCGGAATTCAAGATGAAAGCTTCATAGAGGAAGATGGAAATGTTGTAAAACGGTTTTGGATTCATCTATGTTGAGTCTCAGTTTCTTCGGAAAAGGAGTTCATTGAGAGATTATTGCGTGTTATTGACGGTGTCGAATTTTGCAGAATGACCGATATATTATGGATTTTGACTGATAAAATTACAAAATGACTGATATATTTTGAAAATGACTGATATTTTCAAAAAAATGACTTATAAAATTGTAGTTTCGACCGATATTTTTTCCAGAGCCGGCCGAAAAAAGTGAGAACCTGTCCGTATAAACTAGAATCAGGACGATTAAACAATAAATGAGCCGATAGTATTTGATCGGCTCATCAGATCAAATATAATCTTATTCTACTGAAAGTAATTCTTCTTGTTTTTCTACTAACTCAACCTCAAACCCTAAATCCTCTAACATGAGATGATCGGCATTTGTTTCTTGACCCTCAGTTGTTAAATAGTCACCTAGGAAAATACTATTTGCAGCAAATAATCCAAGAGGTTGTAAGCTGCGAAGATTAACTTCACGACCACCTGCAATACGAATTTCCTTTGTTGGATTAATAAAACGTAAAAGAGCAAGTACTTTTAGACAGTAACGAGGATTAAGTTCATTCGCATCTTCTAATTTTGTACCAGGAATAGCATTTAAGAAATTTACTGGAATTGAATCAATGTCCAATGCTTTAATTGCACGAGCAATTGAAATAACATCTTCTTTTGTTTCTTTCATACCAATAATTGCCCCTGAACAAGGAGAAATGCCAGCTGCTTTTACTTTTTCAATCGTGTCAATTCGGTCTTGGTAAGAATGAGATGAAGTTATATAGTCATGATGGGCTTCTGATGTATTTACATTATGATTGTATCGGTCAACACCAGCTGCTTTTAGTTCTTCTGCTTGTTGTTCTTTTAATAGTCCTAAACATGCACATACTTTTAAGCCGTATTGATCTTTTATTTCCTTAACTGCCTCTGAAACAGTGTTTACATCACGATTTGTAGGACCTCTACCACTTGCCACAATACAATATGTACCAACTTTTAAATCGAACGCTTTTTTAGCCCCTTGTAAAATTTCTTCTTTTGATAAAAATGGATATTTTTCAATTGGAGCACTTGAAATAGATGATTGAGAACAATAACCACAGTCTTCAGGACAATAACCACTTTTAGCGTTAATAATCATATTTAATTTTACTTTTTTACCGTAGTAATGTTTGCGAATGATGAAAGCTCCTTGTAATAGTGGCAAAAGCTCATCATCATCACAAGTTAATATAGCCATTGCTTCTTCGTCTGTTAGTGTTTTTCCTAGAATGACTTCATTTGCTAACGTAGTCCAGTTCATCCTCTTTCCCTCCATACTATTATTTACTAAATCTTTAATTAAAGATAATTTATCACTCTTCCGAAATATATGTCAACTAGAAATGTTACTTTGGTTAACAAAAGGTATTAAAGTAATAGATGTGAGTATTTGGATATAAAATACATTATTTGATTGAATGGGGTATAATTAAAACAGAGAAACATAGTAAAAATTGAATTCGGGAATGGCAAAGATAGGAGGTAACATGGAACATACACATCACATTTCTGATTGGAAATATTACGGAGCTATTGCAATATTTTTAATTACATATGCATTTATTATTACAGAAAAATTTAATCGAGCACTAATTGCCTTATTAGGTGCAGCAGCTATGATCATAATAGGGGTTGTCGATATTCACTATGCGTTTACCCATCACATTGAATGGGAAACAATCACTCTTCTTATTGGTATGATGATACTCGTATATATAACAAGTACGTCAGGTCTATTTGAATTTGTTGCAATTAAAGCGGCGAAGATATCAAAGGGAGAACCAATACGAATATTAATCACATTATCCCTATTAACTGCTTTAGGCTCAGCATTACTGGATAATGTCACTACTATTCTATTAATTGTCCCAATCACATTATCTATAACGAGAGTATTAAAAGTTGATCCAATTCCTTATTTAATATTAGAAGTCCTATACTGTAACATTGGAGGAACTGCTACTTTAATTGGTGATCCTCCAAATATCATGATTGGCTCTGCAAATAAACAATTATCTTTTAATGATTTTCTACTCAATTTAGGCCCTGTCATATTGATCATTTTAGCTGTTATGACAGTGAGTATTTATTTTATTTATCGAAAAAAGTTAGTCACTACACCTACTCAAATAAAGAAATTGATGTCAATCAACGAGAAAGAATACATTAAAAATCGTCCTTTGATGATTAAATCAATTATTGTATTAGGGATTACTCTACTTGGATTTATGCTTCACTCAGTTCTTAACCTTGATGCTGCACTTGTAGCAATGTTAGGTGCTACCATCTTGATGATGATTGGGGTAAAAGAAAAAGATTTAGAAGACGTTTTTGCGAATGTTGAATGGGTAACGATCTTTTTCTTTGCAGGTTTATTTGTACTTGTGGGAGGGCTAGTTGATATTGGTTTAATATCTACATTTGCGAAAAAAACATTAGAGGTAACAGGAGGCAATATAAATTCCGCAGCCTCACTAATATTATGGGTTTCTGGTATTGCGTCAGCGACAATTGATAATATTCCGTTTGTGGCGACAATGATTCCATTAATTCAGGATATGGCAGTAGGAATGGGGTTATCACCACATTCACCGCAAGTTGAAGTATTGTGGTGGTCTCTATCACTTGGTGCGTGTCTTGGTGGAAATGGTACATTAATTGGAGCTTCTGCAAATGTTGTTGCAGCAGGGATTGCAAAGCGTGACGGATATAAATTTGGCTATTGGGATTTCTTAAAAATTGGATTACCATTTACAATTCTTTCTCTAGTCATTTCTCAAATTTATATTTATTTTAGATATTTACTATAGAAGGCAATAAAGATGAAATAGGATAGGTAGGCAGAAGTATTATCTGCTTTTCCTATCCTTTTTTGCAAGGCTGTTTTACTCATAAATTTTTCATTTTGAATGATTTAATTTTTTATACACCTTAAAATAAACCCATACTGCATTAATCAATAAAAGCCCACTAGTAACAAGAAATACGTATTGAATACCGAACCAGCCAGCTATTTGACCACCTAAGATTGATCCTCCAAAAGCCCCCAAATAACCAGCTGCCATGTTAAAACCAAAAACTCTACCTGTAAGAGAATCTGGTGTCAATCTTTTGACTAAGATGTTAACAGATGGGGACAATCCTGCTGCCACTAATCCTAATAAAAAGCGGAGACCTATTAGTTGCCAAGTATTACTTACAAAGGCCTGTGGGATAAAAATGATTCCTGCTACTATAAGAGCGACTAAAATAACTTTATGTGCACCGATTTTATCAGATGTTTTTCCAAGTATAGGTGCAGCAATTATATTTGCTAATCCTGAGGCTGAAAATGCTAGTCCGGCTAAAAGGGCAACATGCGTTGTATCATGAGACAGATGGGAAATATATACAGTGATGATTGGTTCAATCGTATATAATGCCAATGTTATGACAAAAAAGGTTGTAAACAGTGTAATAATAATATTTTTGTTAGGAAGTGTTCTCCATATTTCTTTTGCACTAAGCACTTTTTTATCTTCACGAGTAAAAGATTCCTTTACAAAAAGGGCAGTTGCAAAAAATGCAATCAACAGTAGTGCACCTGTTATAAAAAATACATTTTGTAAACCAAAGTTTTCTTCGATAAAACCGCCGATCATAGGTCCTAGCAATGAACCTGCAATACTTGCTGTTGAAAGTGTACCTAAAGCCCTTCCCACATGTTCCTTATCTGTTTGAGTTGCAATTAACGTAGTACAAGCTGTCGTATAACCTGCAATGACGCCTAGTAATAACCTTAATCCGATCAGTTCATACACATTTTGTGCGAAACCTGTGCACCCTATAATGATTGCCATACCAAGACTTGCTCGCAAAAGCATTGGCTTTCGACCAAATTTATCAGCAGCTAACCCCCAAATAGGTGAAAAAATTGCTGAAATGATAAAGGTCACACCAAATGCAATACCTGAAAATTGAGCAATTAAACCTGGATCATGAACACCAAGATCTTTGATGAAAAGAGGTAATACTGGAGCAAGTTGACTCATACCTATGCTCGTTACAAACATTCCAAACCAGCATACGATTAAATTTCTTTTCCATAGTTTCATAGCGTACTCATTTCCTTTTGTTAGATCTCAATTGTTGTAAGAAGTAATATGATACTTAATAACTTAAACTATAATTTGTAGTTTGTAAACTATAACTTGTAGTTTACTTATTATGTTTTATCATGTTAAACTATGTTACAAAGTTGAATGCTTCGGAGGTGATGGAATGGTACGAAAACGTAATTTAACGAAGGAAAAAATTATTCAATCTGCTTTTTTATTGGCCGATGAAATTGGGCTTAATCAAGTTACTTTCCAAAAAATCGCCGTAAAACTAGATATAAAATATCCATCTTTATATAATCATTTCACGAATATGGATGATTTAAAAATAAAAATGACGCAGTACCTTTTAAATCAATTAAATTCGAAACTAATGCAAAGATTAATTGGTAAAAGTGGTGAGGATGCTGTTAGAGAATTTGCCTACGGATACCGAGAATTTGCTTTTGAAAACAAAACTGCTTATGGGCTTTTTATGAATATACCGAGTATAGAAGATGAGGAAGTAAATCGTTTATTGAAAGAATTCGGTAGCATTCTTCATCAAATATTAGGTTTTTATACTAAGGATGAAACGCCTTTGATCCATAAAGGACGAGCATTAAGAAGTTTATTACATGGCCATGTCTCGTTATGCTTCAATGGATATTTTCAAAATCCAGTTAGTTTAGAAGATAGTTTTCAATTTATGTTAGATGATTTTATATTTTCCATTTCAAGAATTTAATTGAAGTTAAAAGTGATAAAAGGGAGGTGGGGTAAAGCTTTCTGAGCTTTACCGTAAAATGAAAATAGCAAATGGCATCGAATCAATTGAACTAGTAATGAACATGATGGGGCAACAAAGTGTGATTCATCCAACACTTATTTGGAATGAAAATGAAGTTATTTTAGTGGATACTGGAATTCCTGGTCAATTAGGAGAGATTCGTGAAGCGGTTGAAAAGGCTGGCGTTTCTTTTGACAAGCTGAGCAAAATTATTCTTACACACCAAGATATTGATCATATTGGCAGTCTTTCAGAAATTCTAAAGGCTAGTGGCCATAAAATTGAAGTTTTTGCACATGAAGAAGATAAGCCGTATATCGAAGGTGACAAGCCATTCATTAAGATGAACCCAGAACGAGTAGCTAAAATGGTAGAATCTCTTCCTGAAGAACAACGTCAAAAGGTAAAAGCTATGTTTGAAATATCATTAGCTGCAAAAGTTGATCAGACAATTAGTGATGGAGACGTGTTGCCTTACTGCGGGGGAATTACTGTTATTTTTACTCCAGGACATACTCCAGGTCACATTAGTTTATATCATCATCAGAGCAAAACGCTTATTGTGGGTGATGCATTAGTAGCAGAAAATGGCATCCTAATGGGGCCAAGACCACATGTAACCCCTGATATGGAAAAAGCTCTACAATCAATTAAGAAATTAACAGAATACGATATTGAAACAGTGATTTGCTACCATGGTGGAGTAATCAAAGAAAACGTGAAAGAGCAACTTTTAAAGTTGGCTAATTCAAACTAATCAACATGTAAAAGGACACTTGAAAAAGTGTCCTTTTACAATAAATATTTTACTTTTTAGTCTTCAACTAATTTGCTAGTAATAGATTAATGCATTTTCAATTACTCAATACCTTCTAAACTTGGTCTCCACTCGTTTTCTTCTAGTTTTCCATCTACCCAAACTTGAATCCATCCATCATGATGATTAAGACTTAAACTAATATCTTGATCTGTATCTAAATCCAATTGGTGACAAGCATAATAGAAATTGATTGCAGCAATTTTATTAGTACCAACATATACTAATTCTTCATCTTTGTAACGTTTTCCATAAACTAAGTAAATTGTTTCCATTGAATACCTCATTATTTTGGACATATTTTTATTTAATTTTAACTGATTGATTATCCTTCATAAAAGGAAATTTTTAAATTATTTTTTATGATAAAAGATTATTTGTTGGAAAATTTCAAATACAGCTTCTGTTTCATTTGCTATAATTTAAAAGAAACTAAAGGAAGTGCTATTTAAATGAAACAAGCTCTAATTGTTATTGATGTTCAAGAAGTGTTCTTTAATCATCCCGAGTACAATTTATTTAATTACAAACAATTGGTTAGTAATATTAACGAGTTAATTAAACAGGCTCGTGAAAAAAGTATTCCGGTCATCTTTATTCAACATACAGATCAAGATGAACAGGATTTACTTTTTGAAGGGAAAGAAGATTGGCAGTTACATAAAGGGTTAGAAAGAGCAGCTACTGATAAAATTATCCAAAAAACAAAATGGGATGCGTTCTATCAAACTGAACTTTTAGATTACTTGCAACAAAACAAAATCGAACAACTTATTTTTGCCGGAGCTCAAACTGAGTTTTGTCTTGATACAACAATTAGAGCAGCTTATAGTTTAGGATTTCAAAAAAATCTTCTAGTAAAAGATACACAAAGTACAATAGACGGAGCAGTTTTGAATGCTAATGGCATCATAAAACATCATGAAGCCATCTGGTATAATCGTTTCCTAACTATTATTGATCGCGATACAAAATTATAAACGAATTTTGGAAGGATAAAAGGGGCAAGGAATTAGGAAGTGACAAGGTAAAAAGGGGCAAGGATATACAAGGTAGTAGAATTAATGAGTAAAACCAAGCACATGGCTCATTAATACCCATACTTAATGCGTTCCTCCTTAAATACAATGAAAAGAGGGATGTGTTCGAGGAGGAAAAATCATGTTTAAGAAAAGAGTATTCATCGCGTTAGGGTCAGCACTTGTACTGGCTCTTATATCAGGTCTCTCTTCTTATTTGGATTATACTCCACAAGAACGAGCAGCATTACCAGAAGGTGGTCTTTTAAGCCCAGATATTATGTTTATGATCGCTTTACTCGTGTTAATGTTCACTCAGGCACCCTTGGCCATTGTTTTCTCATATATTTTTGATGCCTTTAAAATTAAAGGAATAATCAGGTTCGTACTGTATTTCATAGTAGGTTTTATATCAGGATTCATTTTCGTTGGACAAAAATTAGACGAAGTGTTGTGGTATATAGTGTATTACTTCATGCTTTTTGCAATTGGGGAGTTTTTCGTGAACAGAAGAACGAGATTTACCAAAACAAATGAAGAGAAAGTAAAACGATAGTGTTCTGTGGTAAAAAAATAAATCATTATGAAAACGTGTGGAATAACCGATTCTCACTGTTATTAATCGTGAAACAAAATTATAAATGAACATAAAAAGGACGGATATTCTCCGTTCTTTTTTATACATGCTCTCTTCTTCGTAATGAAGGAATATTATGTTTGAGAAAAGAATAGTGAATTTTATAATAATCTTTTTTAAAGGCTCTTTTTTAAGATTGTTGGTTTTAGTAAAAGACAGAAGTTGATTGGAATGGAAGGATGCTCGACTCCTGTGGGAGATGCGGGAAGGCTGAGACCCCGCAGGAGCGATAGCGACGAGGAGGCTCAGCTCACGCCCCTAGGAAAGCGAGCATCCTGGAGTGGAAATCAACTTACACATACTGAAAAGCAACAATGTATTTGAAAACATCTTTTTTAAAAGAGTGTTGTTTTTAAAAACATTTTTTGTATCTTCATTTTTTCTAGGTTTGAATAATAACAAAGTGCGCATATACTGAGTGTGTGTAAATTTAGTAAAAAAAATAAATTAGGAGAAATAATACAAATGTTAACTCATGAACAAATGTATGACATTTTGACCCGTCAATTAACTAATTACGACGGTCATTTTTTTACAGCTGTCAAAACAACAGGTATATATTGCCTTCCCTCTTGTTATGGTAAAAAGCCTGCAAAAGAGAACGTTGAATTTTTTTATGATATCCATGAGGTCGAGTTAGCTGGTTATAGACCGTGTAAGAAATGTTATCCGAATGTCCTCGAAGTCCATTGGCATGACGATAAAAGTGCGATAGAGGTTATTCCACCGAACGAATTTAGTTTTGCAGAGTGTCTAGTCTACTTAAATCGGTCTAACGAAGAATGCCTCCATAAAGTAAAAGATCATGAAGTCTATAAATTAATCAAAATTGAAGATTATAAATTACTATTAAAAATAGGGGAATCACATAATAACTTAAGGGTTGAGTTTTTAACTGGGGTACCTCCTAAATGGGTTCGAGCACAAGTAGCGAAGTTCGTGTGGGAATTATTTGATTTAGGTACCGATTTAACGGCATTTTATGAAATGGCAGATAAGGATGAGATTATACAATTAGTAACTGAGAAATATAGAGGATTACGAATTATAAAAATTGACGACTTATTTGAAGTAATTAGCTGGGCAATTATTGGGCAACAAATTAACTTGAAATTTGCCTATACGTTAAAAAAGAGACTTGTAGAAAAATACGGAGAAAAAATAACATACGATGGGGAAGAGTATTTTTTATTTCCGACTCCTCAAGTCATTGCGCACCTAACAATTGAAGATTTAAAAGAGCTTCAATTTTCTTCTAGAAAGGCTGAATATGTGATCGGAATAGCTCAACTTATAGATAGAGGGGCAATAAAAAAAGAAGAATTGGCTTTAAAGAAAGACTATGAAAAGCTAAAGAATAAACTAACTTCAATTAGAGGGATTGGAAATTGGACAGCAGATTATGTCATTATGAAATGTTTTGATTTCTATTCTGCCTTCCCAATCGCTGATGTTGGCATACACAATTCGTTAAAAAGCATTTTAGGATTAAGTAAAAAGCCAAGTATTCAAGAGATTGAGCAATTAGCTCAAAACTGGAAAGGATGGGAAGCGTACGTTGCTTTTTATCTTTGGAGATGTCTGTATGATTGAGCTATTCACATAAATGATTAAGTAAAAAGGCTAATTGTTCATTTAGAGAAATTAGCCTTTAATAATTTTTAGTTGATTAGACCTTTTTTTCTTTTTTCTCTAAAGCAGTAAAGAGAAAACAAGTAATACAGGCTATGAAGGAAACAATAACACCTAGCAAAAGACCAAATCCATTACTTGGATGGGAAGACTTCAAATTCATAAATTTATAAAGGAAAAATAACCCTACAAATAAGTAAAAGCTGCTACCTAAACTCGCCATCTTGATTCGATCGCCAATACGTCCTTTCCAAGAGACATTAATTAGACACCATAACCAAATACTCAAGAACATTACAGCAAACACAATTAAGAAATAGAGAAAATGTAATCCTGTTTTATTTAGTAGGAAAATTAATAGTAAAGCTATACTAAAATAGATAGCATTCATGAAAAATATAAACCCACCACTATAAATAGGATTTTGAAACCATTCAGTGCTTTGGAACTTTAATGATAAATTGCTCTTAGTGCTTATATTGGCTAGGATACTATTTTTAATGAGAAGCATAATGATTACGTATACCACACCTAATAATAAAATTGGAAAAAAAATCAACTTCTTCACTTACCTTTCTATTTCACAAAACTATTTTTTGAAAGCAATAATTAGTCAATATTGCTCTATTATAGTTGAATTTGGTAAAAAAATAAAAGAATAGGCAGTTTAGTCTGGAATTTTGGAAAATGGCCCATAAAAAGTAAGAAACGGACCATAGAAGCTAGAAAATCACCTATAAAAAAGTAAATGACATGACTAAAAGGCTAATTTTTAAATGAATTAGCCTTTTATACTGTATATTTCTGAAGAGAAATTCATCAGACTTCCCTTATCTTTTTCACTAAAGCTGTAAAAATAAAACAAGTAATCCAAGCTACTAAGGTAACGATAATACCGAATAAAAGACCAATTCCGGCCATAAAGGTATCTTCACCTGGATAGGAAGGTTTTAAAGTCATTAATTTATAAAGGAAAAATATCCCTAATAACAAGTAAAAGCTACTTCCAATGCTTCCCATCTTAATTCGATTTCCTTTCCTGCCTTTCCAAGAGACATTAATAAGGGCCCAAAACCAAATACTAATAAACGTCGCAGCACCCATCACAAAGAGATGTAGAAAGGGTATATGTAACATGCTTACTAGAAAAATAATTAATACTGCTAAGCTAAAAAGGATAGCATTCATAATAAAAACAAACCCACCACTTAAATAATGGTTTTGATACCACTTAGTATGTTGAAGTTTTTTTGTTAATTTATTTTCTGTGTTTATATTCGGTAGAATACGATTTTTTAATAGAGTGATTATGATTACGCAAGCTATTCCTAATAGAAATATCGCACTAAATCCCATGTTTTCACCTTATCTTTCTTGTTCACTTTTTTTGATAGCAATAATTGTCAGTATGAATCTATTATATTTGAATTATCAAAAAATAAAAAAGTTTTTATTAGAATTATGGCAGAAGGCTCATAAATAATTAAGAAAAGGACCATAAAAGCTAGAAAATGGCTCAATAAAGTTGGAAAAAGGACCATATAATTTAGAAAACCGCCCATAAATTTGATTTCACCCTAAAAATGCAATTTATGATAAAAAATCCTCTTGAAATAATCATAAATATAGAAATTTACTATATGAATATAGAAAAAAGGATTTAATTTTTTACCATATGTATTCCTTTACACACGAATTTTTATATGTTAGTCTTAACTCAACTAATGGAGACATTAGTTAACTAAAATCATATATCGACACATTTTGTCCTTCGGGGTCAGGTGAAATTCCTAACCGGCAGTAAATGAGAGTATATACTTTCAAAGCCTGTGAGCTTGTTAGCATTAGTTAACTTGCTGATCTAGTGAGAGTCTAGAGCCGACAGTATAGTCTGGATGGGAGAAGGATGAGAGTGAACATGGACAGTTTATACTTTTGTATAGGCTTAGTTTCATATTGCTTTTATAAAATGTGCAACCTATTTTTGGTCGGAAAAATACAATTTTCGTACCTCTATTTAGGTGTACCTATTATTCTATAAAAGTATATGAGATATCATTTTTACTACTCACTTACACGACCCGTTAGGAATTATTTCTAACGGGTTTTTATTTTCTATTTGTCTAGTTCCGCAGACTAGCTTCTCGGCCATTTCACAATAACCAAGTGAAGTGAAAAGCGCACTTCAATTGGTTATTGCTCCAATGTCGGTCGAAGCTAAACGAGTCTGCTGCACATTTCGAGAGAAGGTAGGTGAAAGTATGAAAGATCAAGATTATATGAAATTAGCAATTCAACTTGCACAAAATACACTTGGGCAAACATCTCCAAATCCAGTGGTAGGTGCTGTTCTTGTAAAAGAAGGCAGAATCATTGGAATGGGAGCGCATCTAAAGGCTGGGGAAGATCATGCAGAAGTGCAAGCTTTTAAGATGGCAAAAAAAGGAGAAGCCGAAAATGGTACTTTATATGTGACATTAGAGCCATGTAGCCATTTTGGTAAAACACCTCCATGTGTACATGCGATTATAAAGCATAAAGTAAAGCGTGTAGTAGTAGCTACCCTCGACCCAAATCCTTTAGTTAGTGGGAATGGTATAAAGCAGCTTGAAGATGCTGGTATCACTGTGGAAGTTGGATTGTTAGAGCAAGAAGCAATTGATTTAAATAAATTTTTCTTACATTTTATTAAGCATAAGACCCCGTATGTGACTATTAAGTGTGCGATGACAATGGATGGACGGATAGCGACTACAAGTGGAGATAGTAAGTGGATTACTAGTTCGGAAGCTCGCGAAGATGTTCATCAAAACCGTACTATTTACGACGCCATATTGGTTGGTGTAAATACAGTTATTGCAGATAACCCTTTATTAACAACCCGTTTAACAAATGGTGAAGGACTTTCACCAAAACGAATTATTCTCGATTCAAATTTACGTATTCCTGAAAGTGCTGCTCTTTTACATGACAAAAAGGCTGAGACGATTCTTTTAGTCGGAAAGAATGTAGCAGATGAAAGAATAGGGCAAGTTGAATCAGATTTTGTCAAAGTGATTAGATTGAAAACAGATCGTCCAGAAGTAGAGGAAGTTCTAAGTGTACTAGGTGGACTTGGAATCACTTCTTTATATGTGGAAGGTGGACGTGGAGTTCATGAAAGTTTTCTAAAAGCTAATTGTGTAAATGAATTACATCTATATTTGGCTCCGAAAATTGTAGGAGGTAATTTTAGTTCGTTTGGTGAGCTAGGCATAACAAATATGCAATCCGCCATGAAACTAGATTTACAATCAGTCCAACAAATAGGACCAGATTTGAAGATTACTGCAAAGCTAATAGAAAAGGAGTCATGCTAAATGTTCACTGGAATCGTCGAAGAAATTGGAACAGTACAGAATATTACTAGACAGAATGATAGTTATGTTTTACACATACAAGGAAAAAAAGTGTTAGAACAAACTCAAATTGGAGATAGCATCAGTGTGAATGGAGTTTGTTTAACTGTTACTGGTCTTTTTCCAAATTATTTTTCAGTCGATGTGATGCCTGAAACGGTTTATGCAACAAGTTTAAAAACTGTTAAGGCTGGTAGCAAAGTAAATCTTGAACGAGCGATGAAAGCAGATGGACGATTTGGCGGACATATTGTATCTGGTCACGTTGATGGTACAGCTACCATCATGCGAAAAACTAGAAAAGATAATGCTGTGTATGTGGATTTTAAACTTTCTGATCATCTTGCTGATGACATTATTTTTAGAGGATCAATTTCAATCGATGGCACGAGTCTAACAGTTTTCGGTATAAAAAATAACATCTTAACTGTTTCAATTATTCCTCATACCCTTGAACAGACTGTTATTGGTCTAAAAAACATTGGGGATGTCGTCAATATTGAAACAGACATGTTAGGAAAATACGTGAAGCATCATTTGAACAAAAATAGCGGGAAATCACTTTCTGAAGATTTCTTGAAATCAAATGGATTTTTCTAGTTTTGGGGGACGGTCATATGTTTAATAAAATAGAAGAAGCTTTAGAAGAATTAAAAAACGGAAAAATCATTATCGTTTGCGATGACGAAGATCGAGAGAACGAAGGCGATTTTGTTTGTTTAGCCGAACATGCTACCCCTGAAAATATTAATTTTATGATTAAGTATGGAAAAGGATTAGTATGTACTCCGATTCATGAAGACATTGCAGAACGTTTAGCCTTAAATCCGATGGTTGAACGAAATACGGATAACCATCATACAAATTTCACTGTAAGTATAGATCATATGAATACAACCACTGGAATTAGTGCGTTTGAAAGATCGACGACGATGTTAGCGATTATTAACGGTGAAAGCTCACACGAAGATTTTCGTTATCCAGGTCACGTATTCCCGTTAATCGCTAAAAATGGTGGAGTCTTAAAACGTCCAGGGCATACTGAAGCAGCAGTTGATTTAGCATTACTTTGTGATAGCAAGCCTGCTGGTGTAATTTGTGAAATTATCAATGACGATGGAACAATGGCGAGAGTACCAGATTTAAAAGTCATTGCAAAAGAACACAATTTAAAAATGATTACAATTGAAGAGTTAATTAACTATCGTAAGAAAAATGAAATGCTTGTGCAAAGAGAAGTTGAAATTAGCTTACCCACTTCTTATGGAGACTTTAAAGTAGTTGGGTATAAAAATTTTCTTGATGATAAAGAGCATATCGCCATTTATAAAGGAGATCTGTCAACGGAAGAACCGATCTTAGTTCGATTGCATTCAGAATGTTTAACTGGGGACGTACTTGGATCACGTCGTTGTGATTGTGGTCCTCAGCTTGAA
Organism: Gottfriedia endophytica; assembly: GCF_017814275.1. Taxonomy (GTDB): domain Bacteria; phylum Bacillota; class Bacilli; order Bacillales; family Bacillaceae_G; genus Gottfriedia; species Gottfriedia endophytica. Next base: position 245,806 of record NZ_JAGIYQ010000005.1, on the reverse strand, counting down.
TTAGCACTTCAAAAAATTGAACAAGAAGGTCGAGGGATTATCCTTTATTTACGCCAAGAAGGTCGTGGAATTGGATTATTAAATAAATTAAAGGCGTATAAACTTCAAGAGCAAGGGTTGGATACAGTTGATGCAAATCTACATCTTGGATTTGCAGAGGATCTTAGAGACTACACTGTGAGTGTCCAAATTTTGAAAGACTTAGGGATTCAAAACGTTAAATTATTAACAAATAATCCACAAAAGATTAGTAGTCTAGAAGAGTTAGGAATTAATATAGTCGAGCGTGTACCACTTGAAATTACACCAGTTGAAGGTAACGTAAATTATTTAAAAACAAAACAAGAAAAAATGGGACATTTATTTTCTGTCAAATTATAGGAGGCTATTAAAATGAATTTTGAAGCAAATGTTGTTGGAAGTGGATTAAAAATTGCGATTGTAGCTGGTCGATTTAATGAATTTATTACAAGTAAATTATTAGGCGGAGCAATTGATGGATTAAAACGTCACGGAGTAGATGAAGATCAAATCGATGTTGCATGGGTACCTGGAGCTTTTGAAATTTCATTAATAGCAAAAAAATTAGCGAAGTCAAAAAAATATGATGCAGTAATCACACTTGGCGCAGTAATTCGCGGTGCAACAACTCATTATGATTATGTTTGTAATGAAGTAGCTAAAGGGGTTGCAAGTATTTCTTTAGAAACTGAAATTCCTGTTATTTTTGGTGTTCTGACAACTGAGAATATTGAACAGGCAATTGAACGTGCAGGTACAAAAGCTGGAAACAAAGGATATGACTGTGCTGTTGCAGCAATTGAAATGGCAAATTTATTAAATACAATTCAGTAATATAGATCAAAAGAAAGACTACATTCGAGAGGAATGTAGTCTTTTTTGTAGAAAGAATAATGAGTGTGATCATCAAACGAAAGTATGAAGTAGCATAGAGAAAACAAAAGCAAATGATAAATAATAATGCCAGTTTTTGTCTTTACGTTTATATCGTAAAAAACCAAATACTCCTAATGGAAGAAGTAAAAGATAAGAAAGTACCCCAGTAAGATCTACTGCGTCAGTATGCCAATCATAAAAAACCATGATAATTGAATGAACCGTAATTAAAGCAAAAGCAATAACTGAAATCGGTACATGGAACAATTTAACCCATTTAAGCAATAGTGAAATGAATTTTTTTAGTTCTTTCGTTAAATTTATTTTTTTTGTTCGTAATAAAAAGTAAAGAGGGAACATTGCAAAAGCTGCAAAAACACAAAGTCGTCCAAGGGATGCCTTGTTCCGAGCATAGGAAGTTAATAAATTTCTTGGATCTTTAAAATGATTAGGAACAGTTGATTCCAAAGAATGTCGATGCGCGATCGTCCAAAAGCCAAGTCCAAAAATGACTAGTGCAATAACTGTTGCAAGATAGACTAATTTCCTCTCTTTAGAATTTTTAATCCAATCTGTTAACATAAAAGCTTCTCCGTTCTGATTGTCATTATTTGATAGTTTGTGTATTGAATCTTCTTGTTATTATATAGCTGAATTTTTAAAATTTAATTAAAATAGTTTAAAAGGTTAATTTAACCGAATTGGTTTGGTATAAAAAAATAATTGTGAATTTTTAAATAGATTTTAAATATAAAAATACTTACTAAAATTGACACCTATACCCCCTATTAGTACAATGAAATAAGGAGGTGACAATATGGAAAATTGTCATGACGAAAAGATGGTTCCTCGGTCTGAGGAAGAAATACAAGATTTAGTAAAACGTCTTCGAAAAGTCGAAGGCCAAGTACGTGGAATTCAAAAAATGGTTGAAGAAGACCGTTATTGTATAGATATTTTAACCCAAATCTTAGCAGTTGAAGCTGCGCTGAAAAGAGTAGGATTTTCCTTGCTGGAGCGTCATGCGAATCATTGCATGATAAAAGCCGTAGATAGTGGAAATGGTGAAGAATCAGTAAAAGAGTTAATGGACGTTGTGAAAAGATTTGTGAAATAAAAGAATATGGGAGGAATAATCATGGTAACAGTTTTAGTAGTAGAAGGAATGACTTGTAATCACTGTAAAGCTGCAGTTACAAAAGCAGTTGAGGGAGTAAGTGGTGTTGAATCAGTTGATGTAAATTTAGAAAGTAAAGAAGTGAAAATTAACCATAGAGAAGCTACTTCGATTGAAACTGTAAAAGAGGCTATTGAAGATCAAGGATACGATTTAGCTTAATAATGTTGAAGAAGTAGAGCACGAGAAAAGAGACACAAAAGCATATGGGTTTGTGTCTCTTTTTTGTTTAATTTAGATTAAGAAAAATTGTGTTCCGGTGGTTAGTATGTATTCAATTCATCTAATGCTTTTAAAATCATGGAATATTTCTCTTTTTCAACTGGTTTTAATCTAAAATACAAACTTCTTAAAAAGTGTTTGGAGTTAATTTTAATATTATAGTTCTTATTATAGTCATCAGTTTTTTTATAATCTTTAAATCTTACTATCCAATTCTTAATATCTTCTTCAGATAGTAGATTCCGTTCTATAATTGCACAAACAGCAGTTACCATTCTCTCGTCTTCTTCACAGGTAAATACATTTTTACTTTCCATGATACGTGTGCAAATAATTTCTAACATCATTTGTAGGTCTGTTTGATTCAATTGATGATTTTTTGCAAGTTCATCTAAACAGTCTGCAAGATGTGCGATTGAATGAGCCCAACCTTTTTCTTCATCATATCCACGTATATCATTTTCTTGAATAGCATATTGAAAAATTTTCTCCTTCACATTTTCTATGTCTTTTGAGGTTAAAAATGATGTTTCATTTTCTTTATATAAAATAACAGCTGTTATTAATATAGAAAACGATCTAGTAAAGATGGAATCAGTATTTATCTCACCTAATTTATAGTGGAGGTGATTTTCATCAATACAGATAAATAATAGATGCTGTAACTGTTCAGTTGTAAATACATCATTAATCATCCATTTTGATAGGATTGAATAAATCAAATCGTCACGTAAAACGGGATCAACAGAGCCGATATTTTTTAGCATTTCAATAGCAAGATCATATGCATTTTCTTCTTCTGTTAAAATATAATTGTTCTCTTTTAGTTTCATTAATTTTTCTTTTAATAGTTTTTCTGTAACCATACTTACTCCTTTTTAATAGAAAGAATTTTGCGACTATTAAATTATTATATCATTCTTTTGAAATAAAAACTGATCTGTTAGTTACTTGGGATGAAAGATAGTTTGAAATTTTTCATAGATGACTTAAATAATTCCTTTTGACCGATAAAATTGGTAAATCGACTGATAAAAGTTAGAACATGACTGATATAAACATGAAATGACTGATATATTGAAGGAAATGACCGATAAATTTGGATTACCGACTGATATAATGTTGGGGTATACAGAATCAATGAGGAAAATGGTTGAATTAATTGGAAAAACGGTTGAACAATGTGAAAAATGGTTGAATTAACTGGAAAAACGGCTGAATAATATAACAAACCGGTCGAATTATCTGGTGAAATGGCCGAATAATTGGAAACCAGCCGAATTTCGGAGCAAACCGGCCGAATTTCGGAGCAAACCGGCCGAATAACCAAGCAAATCACACGAATTACGAAACACTCTGCCGAACCACCAAGAGAACCACCAAATATAAAAAAACAATCAAACAATCTAGTTTACAATATACCCTTAAGGGTATATCATTTCAGTTGAAAGTATATAAATCAAAGGAGGCTCATTAATATATGAGTAAAAAAATTCTTGTCGTAGGAGGCGTGGCAGGTGGGGCTTCTGCTGTAGCTCGTTTACGCCGATTGAATGAAAAAGATGAAATTATCTTATTTGAAAAAGGGGAGTACATTTCCTTCGCTAACTGTGGATTACCTTATTATATTGGAGAGGTAATTAAAGAGCGTCAAAAATTGCTAGTGCAAACAGCTGATCGAATGGCAAAGCGATTTAATATAGATGTACGAGTAAATAATGAAGTAATTGCAATTAATCGTGAAGAAAAAACGATAACAGTTTTGAACCATCAATCGGGTGAAACATATACTGAATTATATGATATTCTTGTCCTTTCACCTGGTTCACGACCAATGAAACCAGAAATTCCTGGAATTGAAGAAGCTAAGTCATTATTTACTTTAAGAAATGTTCCAGATACAGATCGAATAAAGTTATATGTTGATCATCAAAAACCTCAGCATGCGACAGTTATCGGTGGAGGATTTATTGGAATTGAAATGGTTGAAACTTTACGAGAACGTGGAATAGAAGTAACGCTTGTTGAGATGGCTGATCAAATCCTACCAATTATTGATAAAGAAATGGCTACAGTTGCGCAGAATCATATGAAAGATCACGGAGTTGAGTTAATACTAGGTAATGGAGTAGCATCTTTTGAACAACAGGGGACACTCGTTCAATTGAAAAGTGGAAAATCAATTAAAACAGATATGATTATTTTATCAATTGGTGTTCAGCCTCAAAATGAACTTGCAAAACAGGCAGGTTTAGAGCTTGGTGTTAGAGGAACGATTAAAGTAAATGAAAAAATGCAGACATCTGATCCGTCAATTTTTGCAGTAGGGGATGTAATCCAAGTTACTGACTTTGCTACAGGGGCTGAAACAATGATTCCATTAGCATGGCCAGCTAACCGACAAGGTAGATTAGTAGCTGATGTTATTAATGGAAGAAATGCAAAATATACAAGTACAATGGGGACATCAATTGTAAAAGTTTTTGATTTGGCGGTTGCATCGACTGGAGCTAATGAGAAAACACTTCAAAAGCAAGGTACTTCATATGAGGTAGTTCATGTACAAGCAAACTCTCATGCAGGTTATTACCCAGGTGCTTTCCCTGTATTAATTAAATTAATTTTTGATAAAGAAACTGGCAAAATGTACGGGGCGCAAGTTGTAGGTAAAGAAGGGGTAGACAAACGTTTAGATATCATTGCTACAGCTATGAAATTAGGGGCAAAAGTAACTAATTTACCTGAATTAGAAATTGCATATGCTCCTCCATTTGCTTCGGCAAAAGATCCAGTAAACTTAGCAGGGTATGTAGCAACAAATATTGTTGAAGGTTTGGTTGAGACAGTTCAATGGCATGAGATCGATGAAATCGTAAAAAATGGTGGGTATTTAATTGATGTTCGTGAATCTAATGAGCTAAAACAAGGGATGATTCCTGGATCAATTCATATTCCATTAGATGATCTAAGACATCGTTTAAATGAATTACCAAAAGACAAACCGATCTATATTACATGTCAGCTAGGTATGCGGGGCTACTTAGCAAGTCGTACGTTAACAGAGAATGGTTTCAAAGCGATTAATTTGGATGGTGGCTATAAATTATACGAAACAATATACGGTATAAAAAGTAATTTAATAGGAAACGAAAAATGAGGATATAAGATTGGAACTTGCTAGGTGGAATGTCAGCTTAGCTTGGGGATATTGAATAATAGGGAGGAATTTCAAATGGCAATTGTACAATCAACAGATCATACTTTTTTAGAAGAAATAGCAAATGGAGCGGTATTAGTGGATTTTTGGGCACCTTGGTGTGGTCCTTGTAAAATGCTTGGTCCAGTTTTAGAGGAAATTGATCAAGAAATGGGTGATAAATTAAAAATTGTAAAATTAAATGTAGACGAACATCCAATTACTGCCCGCAAATATGAGATTATGAGTATACCAATGATGGTTTTATTTAAAGATGGTGAACCACTAGGGAGTATCACAGGGTACAGACCGAAAGAAGCAATTTTAGAAATTTTAAAAGAGAATATGTAAGTTTTAAGAAAAACTAACTTCTTTAATGAGGTTAGTTTTTTTTTATCATCTCATGAATGTATTAATTAAATGAGATTTAACGATAATGACAATAAAGCTTATGTTATAAAAAGGAGAAAAATAATGTTAACTGAAGTTATACAACATATTCATCCAATTATTGTCCATTTTCCAATAGCAATCATTACAATTGCTTTTCTATACGATGTGTTCAATGCATTTAGAGAAGGAGCATTTTTACCTGAAAGAGGGTTAGCACTTTGGATCATAGCAGTAATTGGAGCGTGGATATCAGTTGGAACTGGTCCTGAGGAACATGCCCACGGTAATACAATTTATCTAGGAATTCATTCTACTCTTGCTGATATTACGGCCATCATTGTTTCTGTGATTGCAGCTTATCGATTATGGCTTACTATTACTAACAGAAAAGTATTGTTTCAAAAGCTTAAATATTTGTATTTAATTATTTCAGTTGTCGCAGTCGTATTTATTTTTTCAGTAGGGTATTACGGTGGGAAAATGGTTTACGAAGATGGCATTGGTGTAAAAGTTAATAATACATATGTCAATCCTTCAAGGTAATATTTCTCTGGCTGAATGAAAAAAGGAAGTTAATTGACTTCCTTTTTTCATTTCGTATTATAATCACATATTATTAATTTGCTGATTATACTCTTTCATTTGCTCTTTACTAGTTTTCAAATACCATCCCATCCAAATAAAGAATAGAGCGGATAATCCTCTACAAATTGTTGAAAGAACCATGGATGTATTCATACTAAACGTTTCTAGTAAATAGACACCTACTTGTGGGGCAATGAATGCAACGATTGATAATAAAAAATTGTAATTTGCAATATAGGATGTTCGATGTTCTTCCTCAGAAACTTCTAGTAAACTATTAAATAAAATAAGGACAGTACCTGATACGAAAAATCCTGAGAAGAAGTTAATAAATAATAAATAACCATAATTGATTGATAAGATATTTAAAACTGGTGCTAAAGCCATACCAATTGAAATCCAGACAAGCAATGTTCGATTACTCCACTTATCTGCCATTTTAGCCCACCAAGGATAACTAACGATTTGAGAGATTTGGTTACTCACCGTGAATAAACTAATCCAGAAAGCAGTTGCATGAGCATAACGAATTTGGTAAATCGAAAAAAGAGACCAAGCCATTTGCCATCCAAAATTAAAAAATAAACCACAAATTAAAAAAGCAGCATATGGTTTGTTTTTAAAAATTCTCTTTGAAAAAGGTGATTGGTAGTTACTTTTCTCAGTCTTAACAGGCTTTTCTTTGTGTAATTTTAAATAGTACAACTCTACTAAACTAAATAAAAAGGCAATGAAAAATAATGCTTGGTAAGGAAATGCTGATTTAGAATTGACACCACGCATACAAAATCCAACCAGTAAAGTAACGACCATTCCAATAAACGTTAAGTATTTGTTTCGTTTTCCAAAAAACGTATTTCGTCTATTATCAGGAATCAAGTCTCCAATTAGTGCTTGCCAACCTAAATTTAAGAATGTACCAGGTAAATTCATGAGTCCAATTAAAGCAACAAAGATCCAAGAAGAGAGGCTAGGCTTAATAAAAGGAATAAATACCATAAACAATAGAAAGATACGGGTAAGAAAAAGTGTATAAACAGTAAATTCCTTCTTCCTTTCTAATCGGTTTATGTAAATTGCTGCAGGAAGCATAGCACACATTCCTATAATTGAAGGAAGAGAAGAAATTAAACTAATTTGATAGTCCGTTGCTCCGAGTACCAGAATTGCAAAAACGGTAAAAAAATTGTTTGTTAAGCTTAACGCAACAGTTGATGCTGCACCATTGCGAATACTCTGAATCTCATTGTATTTAACGGTCGTACTTGTGTAAGGCAAATTATTCTCCTTCTTTCCATAAATGTTTAACTAAGTAGATTATAAACAATTTTTAGAATATAACGAAAATAAAATGCATTCAATAAGTCATAAAGACTATTCTCAAAAAATTTATTTTTAGGATTGTTAGCCAAATAAAAAAAAGTTGTCTGTTAGTATTTTTGATTTAACTAAACAAACAACTTAAAAGTATTATTCTGCTTCTTCTAATGAAACCCATTTTTTTGACCAGTTTTCGACTTCTCTTATAATCGGAGTAAGTGCTAATCCTTTTTCAGTTAAGGAGTATTCTACTCGAATTGGAACTTCTGTAAAAACCGCTCGATTTACAATTCCTTCTTTTTCTAATTCCTTTAATCTTTCAGAAAGTAGTCTACCGCTAATCGGAATAGCTGCTTCTATTTCAGAAAAACGATGTGATCCTGTTAAAAGTGTCTGGATGATAAGACCATTCCATCTTTTACTGATTAAGTCCATCCCTTTTTGAACAAGAGGGCATAAATTTATTTTGCTTTCTTTCATTATTATTCACCTCATTAAATCCATTATAACCTAAAAATCGCTTAATTAGAAAGTAAGTTATTTTTCCACACCTAATTACTTTATATAAGTTGATAGGTGTTTTTGGGGTTGGATACCTTGATGCTATTGTCAGTGTGTTTAATTGATTTCCGCTCCAGGATGCAAGATGTTGGTCTTACACCCTTGAATTCATTCAAAAACGTGTCGATGTACTTTATAAATACACAAATGAATTGCATGCTCAAAAATGAGCAGCATGAACGCTTTTTGCTAGATTTCCATTCGTGGATCAAAACGAAATAAGAAAGGAACCTCTCCACTTTTGCCGAATGCAAAGGAATAGAGGTTTTTTGATAGTCAAGTAAGGTTAAAAGAGGAGGAGAGAAGAATGAATAGTTGGAAGAAAGTAGCCATAATTAGTCTATTGACACTTGGAATTACGATAGCCCACGTGCAAGCTGAAGATATTTCGGTGTCCCTAAAGAATTATGCCACATCTAGTAATACGCAGACATTTATGACAAATGGAGATTACCGTGAAAATATTACAGGAAGTGTGATTCCGGCCGGATCAACTGTGATTGGAGAAGCGACAAGTTTAGGCGTTTCTCTCATTGTGAATGGTGGGTTGATAGGCATTAGCGATTCACCAACGCTTACTCCAGTAGATCAAAAGGGGAGCATTACATATAGCAACCATTTGTATAGGGGAACGATTCGATTAACACCTGAAGCTAACGTGCTTCGACTAGTAAATACGATTGACCTTGAAACTTATGTAAAAGGCGTTGTACCAAACGAAATGAGCGATTCATGGGGAAGCAGTGCAAATGGCGGGAAAAATGCGTTAAAAGCTCAAGCAGTTGCAGCTCGTACATATGCCTTACGTCAATCAAAAGGCGGAAAAGTGATCAATGATACCGTTTCTTACCAAGTGTACGGCGGATACAGTGAAAAATATACCGCAAGTAATGCGGCGGTCGACGAAACAAGCGGAGAAGTGTTAAAAAGCGGAAAAGACTATGCCGATGCGTTATTCTCTTCATCAAACGGCGGATATGTGTATAGTAATACGAATATTTGGAACACTACGCGTCTTCCGTATCTTGTATACAAATCAGACCCATATGACGCTAGAAGCGGTGCTACCAACAAAAACTGGAGTGTTAAATTCCAAAAAATGATCATCGATTTAGCGACGTATACACCAGATACAAAAGCAATGTGGTGGCAAAATACGAATGAAACATTCCCTTACCAAGCATTACTAACAGGGATGAAAAATGCCAGTGGTCCAGATACGAAAATTATTGGTCTAACCAGTATTACTTCACCAAAAGTAATATCCGATACAACGTACTTAACGACAACGTTTACGTTCTCTTATGTAAAAAAAGCAGCAGACAATAGCATCGTTAGTGATGGAAATGGGAACACGACGTTATTTACTGGTACGTACACAATTGGAAATGACAAGCTTCGCTCAGCGATTGGTGTGAATACCTTTAAATCACCAACTATTACATCAATTGCCGATGACATTTCATCGATTACGATAAATGGGGCTGGATGGGGACATGGAATTGGGATGAGCCAGTGGGGAGCGTACCAAATGAGTAAAGAAAATAATTCGTACCGTGAGATCCTGTCGTTTTATTATCCTGGCGCAACGATTGAAACATTAGTTTATCCACCGGATCCAATTGATCCGCCAGTTAAACCACCAGTTGTCACTTATCGTCCGCTTAAGATTACAACTTTTAAAGATCAAGGATCGTTTAAAAAAGGTGTTCACACGATCTATATGGATGAAAAAAATCAGACATACGAGAAAAACGGAGAACAGTATACACCAATCACACTTCCTCCTTACATTGTTGGTGAAGTAGTAAAATCATCTGGCACACTCTATGTGAATGAAGCGAAATACAAATCATCACCAGTGAATGAAGAGACAGATGAAGGATTACTACCAGAAGGCATTTACCCAGTCAGAGGACGTGCAAATGGGTATATTGAATTAGCGGGACAAAACGGGACGGTTTATATATCTGAAAAGAATGGTGAGTTGGTAAAGCCGCGTAGCGGAAACGTGATTATGTTTAGACCGATTTATCCCTACAACAAACCGATGAATGGAGCAAAGCGAAATGAATGGCTTTCGCCTGAAAATTTAACGGTCTTATCTGTAGTGAATCATTTTTATCAAGTAAAATCCTCAAAAGGCATTCGCTGGGTAAGGGAAAGCGATGTTCAAAATGGAAAACTTGTGATTAAAACCATTTCTCTTAAACTTGCGAAGAAACCTTATTACATGACACCAGTAAGTAACAAAGCAATTGGCACATTAAAACCTGGAAAGTATTCAAGCGTTGCATCATTTGGGAACTGGAACCGAATCAAGCTTGGTTCAGACTATGTTTGGGTTAAACGATGAAAAAGGATCTTCAATCTGAAAGAAGTGCTTCTGCACTTCTTTATTTTTTTCGACTGTTTGTAAATTTGATCGCAAGAAGCGCTTTCTGTAGGGCGGGCGTTGAGCCTCCTACTATCGCTCCAGCGGGGTCTCACCTGTCCAGCTGTCCCACAGGAGTCTCGCACCTTCCGTTCCAATCAACTTCTGTGTCAACAGATTCCTATATAAATTCTTTTTAATTCAACAACTTTGAAAAAGAACCATCCTAACAAATATTCAGGGGAATAAATTAAATTTAGAATAGTTAAATTTAATTGAATTTTCATATATAATAATGACAAGGGGAAAAAAGGAGAGAAGAAATGGATAATCAAAACATTGGTAGCAATTTAAAAAAATGGTTAGGGTTTATTGCACTTGCAATTATTGTGATCGTTGTTTTAAGCTCATCATTTACAATTATTCCTGCTGGATATCGTGGGGTTTTAGTTCAGTTAGGAAAAGTTGAAGGAGTACTAAGCGAAGGATTTAATTTTAAATTACCATTTATCACTTCAGTAGAAAAAATGGAAGTACGTGTACAAAAAGAAGAAACTAATCAATCAGCTTCATCAAAGGATTTACAAACAGTTTCTACAGTTGTAGCAGTAAACTTCAGTGTATCACCCGAGTCTGTAAATAAATTGTATCAGCAAGTAGGATTAGATTACCGAACTCGAATAATTGACCCAGCTGTTGCTGAATCAATTAAAGCTGTAATGGCAAAATATACTGCGGAAGAGTTAATAACAAAGCGACCTGAAGTTAGCTCAGAAATAAAAGATATGTTAGGGAAACGTCTGAATACTTATTACATGAAATTAGAAGAAATAAATATTAAGGACTTTAAATTTAGTGAAACGTTTAACAATGCAATCGAAGCAAAAACTGCTGCTGAACAACAAGCTTTAAAAGCGAAGCGTGACTTAGATCGTGTTAATATAGAAGCACAGCAAAAAATCTCACAAGCAAAAGCGGAGGCAGAGGCACTTCATTTGAAAAAACAGGAAATTACACCTGAACTAGTAAGATTAAAAGAAATTGAAAATCAAGAGAAAGCAATTGAAAAATGGGATGGAAAGTTACCACAAGTTACAAGTGGTGCGACACCTTTTATTAATGTAACCCCTTCAAAATAATATGAAATGTTGAGTAACCTTATATTAATAGGTTGCTCTTTTTTTGTAATACTAAGCAAAATTTAAGCCACACTATTTTAGGTAGGAATAATTAGTATGTGAGCAGGCCACTTTCACCTTTCGTGTGATCTAGCTCCAACGACCATCCTCTCGGTCATTTCACAAAAACAAAATGAAGGGAAAGTACGCCCTTCTTTTTGTTTTTGCTCCAATGCCTTTCGAGGATAAGCAGGTCGTTTCCGCCTTTCGTGTTGTCCAGCTACAGCGCCTACCTTCTCGGCCATTTCACAAATACAAAATGAAGTGAAAAAGCACACTTCCTTTTGTATTTGCTCCAACGTCTGTCGAAGGTAAGCAAGCCACTTCCGCCTTTCGTATGATCTAGCTCCAACGACCATCCTCTCGGTCATTTCACAAAAACAAAATGAAGGGAAAGTACGCCCTTCCTTTTGTATTTGCTCCAATGCCTTTCGAGGATAAGCGGGTCGTTTCCGCCTTTCGTTCTATCCATTTTAAATATTGGAAAGTACTTTTCGATCATTTATAGACAAACTAGTAAAAGGTTTTATTAAAAAATGTTAAAAAATTTAAAAGTACTGGTTAAATGGAGTATAATAAAACTTTCGTGTTAAAAAAGAATTTATCCATTTATTTTTAAAATGGTATGACAAGGAGAAGAGGCAATGTTTACACCAGTTTATCGTGTTACTGATAAAGGAGAAATATTATTAAGTACAAAAAGCTTTTCTGTGTCATATGATCGGTTTAGAGAAGATGAAGAGGGAAATATTTTTGTTGTAGTAAAAAGTGATAGTGAACCTGAATTGAAATTAAAATTAGTACTTTCTGGGCTTGGGAACAGTCAAACACCTGAACTTGAAATAAAAAATAAGGCTGGGTTGGGCTTAATCGATATTAGATTATTACAAGTTAAAATTAAGAAGTTTAAAAATGGTTGGGGTGCAAAAGTGCCTTTACAAAATGGAAGAATTGTAATCAAAGGTGATATACCTAAATATGTAAAGCTCCAACTTGTGCGAGCGGTAAAATTGTAATTAATTACATAGATAAAGAAAAATATAATTTTGACTAATATTATTTGCTAGATTTCTTTCTTATTTAATAGCTTTTTTATAAATTATCAAATCTAACAGCTGTTTATTCATTTGAATAAGCAGCTTTTTTTTATTCTAAATTTGAAAACTACAAACTGAGTAGGTCTAACCTTAAATTTTATTAAGAAAATCTTAAGATAGATAACTCATAATAGCGTTATCACAAAGCAGGGAGGAAAAAATGTGGATGAACTAAAACAGAAGTTAGTTATTAGTTTATTAGTTTGTAATTTGATTTTTACGATTATTTCTATAACTGGTGTTGGTTATCTAGTTTATAAACAGGTAAGTAGAGGTCAAATGATGCAAAATTTCCCAAGATTTAATGGGTCGTGGGCTCCACAGAATGGTAATTCTAGTAATCAATAATTATTTCAAACTAATAAGAAAGAGGTATGAACTAAATGAAAAAATGGCTAATTATTGGGATTTTGATAATAGTGGTATTTGGTGGTGGAGCCTTTTATGTCATAAAGTCAAAAGCACAAACACAAACAAATAATGTAACAATGCGTACTGATGCAGTGAGACAGGGAGATTTACAAGTAAACGTTAGTGGTTCTGGAGCAATTGATGCAATTGATAGTAAGGATTTAATGACATCGACAAATTCTACAATTGATCAAATTAAAGTTAGTTTAAATCAACAAGTTAATAAAGGAGAAAAGCTAATTACATTTGCGGATGGAAGTGATCCTATCACCGCACCGTTTTCAGGAGTGGTTAGTTCTTTACCAGTAGCTGTAGGAGATCAAGTAAATAGAGGAACGGTAGTTGCACATATCACAAATAATAATAACTTAGAAACAAAAATTGATGTAGATGAATTAGATATTACAAAAGTAAAAGTAGGACAAAAAGTAAGTATAAAATTAAATGCTGATCCTGATGGAATCTATACAGGTAAAGTCACATCAATCGCAAACGAAGGGACAGTAAACAATGGAGTTTCGACTTTTAGCGTGACAGTCCTGTTAGATCAAGTGAAAAATGCAAAAGTTGGTATGACGACAGAATCTACTATTAATGTAGAAACGAAAAAGAATGTTCTTTATGTACCAATAGAAGCTGTACATACTCAAAATAATAAGAAGTTTGTCTATGTTTTAACGGGTTCAAATAATCCTAATAATACTTCACCAGAGAAGAGAGAGGTAACAACTGGTTCTTCAACGGATTCTTATGTTGAAATTAAAAGTGGTTTACAAGTAGGAGATCAAGTAATTCTTCCACAAATACAGTCTTCCACTAATTCATTTAGATTTGGATTTGGCGGTGGCGGTGGAGGAGGCCGTATGATGTTCGGTGGAAAAGGAAACGGACTTCAACATCGCGGAATGTCAAAAAATGGAGGTGGTAACTAAATATGGGTAACGCACTTATACAAATTTCAAATATGAGTAAACAATATAAAATTGGTGGCGAAGTATTGTATGCATTAAAAGACGTTTCGTTAACAATCAACAAAGGAGATTTTATCGCAATAATAGGTCCTTCTGGATCTGGAAAATCGACTTTCATGAATATGATCGGTTGCTTAGATAAAGCAGATGAAGGTAAATATTTATTAAATGAAAGAGATGTGAATTCTCTAAATGATAGCCAACTAGCGAGTATTCGAAACGAAAAAATAGGGTTCATCTTTCAAAATTTTAACCTATTAACAAAGCTTACTGCTATTGAGAATGTAGAATTGCCATTAATCTATCGTGGAATGATGAAAAAACAACGTAGATTAGTAGCAACTGCTTACATGAAAGAAGTAGGTTTAGAAAATCGTTTAAATCAATACCCTAATCAACTTTCAGGTGGTCAACAACAGCGTGTAGCAATTGCACGTGCATTAGCTGGACATCCGGAAATTTTACTAGCGGATGAACCTACAGGAGCATTAGATCAGAAAACAGGAAGAGAAATACTAGCATTAATGAAGGAGTTAAATCGTAAAGGCCATACGATTATTTTAATAACTCATGATGAAAAAGTTGCTTCAGAGGCAAATAGGGTTGTACGAATTGAAGATGGGCAATTATATGAAACAAGAGGTGAGGCAGTTGAACATTTTTCAGTTAGTCATAATGGCATTGAGGAGTATCAGGGGCAATAAAATACGCTCTTTTCTGACGATGCTTGGAATTATTATTGGTGTATCATCAGTAATCGTTCTTGTTTCGATTAGTAAAGCATCAAGCAATCAAATTTCAAGTCAAATTGGGGCTTTAGGAACGAATTTAATATCAGTTAATTTTTTTGGTAGTAATTCTAATTCTTCCAACTATACACTTGAAGATGCACAAGAATTATCAAAAATAGCTGGCGTAAAGGAAATAGCACCTGTAGTTTCTAGTAGTGTTACAATCAAAAAAGATCGGACCTCAAGTAATGTTTCATTAATTGGAACAAATGCGGCTTATGAAACAGTAAAAAATACGAATGTAACGGCTGGAAGGTTTATTTCAGATATTGATGATGAAAATAGAAGTAAAGTGGTTGTTTTAGGAGCAAATACAGCCGAGACGTTGTTTGGAATTGGTAATCCTGTTGGACAATCAGTCCAAATCAATGGTACATCCTTTACAATAATTGGCGTTTTAAAATCAAGTGGTAGTTCGTTAGGTAGTAGTGGAGATGATTTGGTTATATTACCATTAAGCATTGCTCAAAGAGTTATTCAAGATACAAATATTGGTTCAGTGTACATCTCTGCAAAATCTACAAGTGATGTGAACTTTGTTAAAAACAGCATCGAAAGTAATTTAGCCACTCATTTTGGTGGGAAAACTGATGGGTTTAACGTTTCAACTCAAGAAGATTTAATGCAAACAATGAATTCTGTTACGAATACGATGACTCTATTATTAGGTGGTATTGCAAGTATTTCCCTATTAGTTGGAGGAATCGGTATTATGAATATTATGCTTGTTTCGGTTTCAGAGCGTACGAAAGAGATTGGAATACGAAAAGCAATTGGTGCTAAAAGAGGAGATATATTAACACAGTTTTTAATTGAATCGGTCGTTCTAAGTTCATTAGGTGGTATAATTGGCGTAGGTCTTGGAATGTTATTGACGAAAGTCTTTGCTGTCTTTATGAGTACAACGGTAACATTTTCGTTATCCGTATTACTTATGTCATTCTTATTCTCATTTGTGATTGGAGTAGTCTTTGGCGTATTCCCAGCTTATAAAGCTTCGAATATGAGACCAATCCAAGCATTACGTTTTGAATAATAAATACTGAAGCGTTGAAATGACGCTTCTTTTCTACTTTTAAAAAGGAGTGGACTTTATGAAAATTTTAGTTGTAGAAGACCATAAAACAGTTTTAGATACGATTGTAGCTATTTTATCAGAAGATTACGAAGTAGATTCTACTACCCAAGGAGATGAAGGGTTATTTTTAGCGCAACAAAATATTTATGACTGCATTGTACTTGATGTTATGCTACCTGAAATAAATGGGTTTGACATTGTAAAGGAATTAAGAAATGCTCAAATCAAGACACCTGTATTATTATTAACTGCAAAAGATTCACTTGAAGATCGTGTTCACGGTTTAATTTTAGGTGCAGATGATTATTTAGTAAAACCATTTCAAGCGGCAGAATTGACTGCAAGAGTACATGCATTACTTAGGAGAAGTGGAAGTTTAACAAACGAGAAAACTGTAAAATTTCTTGGAATCGAACTGTTAGGAAAAGAGAACCCTATTTGTGTAAATAGAGAAGAGGTAAAACTGACAAGTAAACAATATGAGTTGATGGAATATTTAATTCATAATAATGGGAAAATCTTAACACGTGAACAAATTTTTGATCGGATATGGGGATATGATTCAGATACAACGATCGGTATTGTTGAAGTATATGTCCATCAATTACGTAAAAAGTTCGAGCAATTTGGCTATGATCAATGTATTAAAACAGTAAGAGGAATCGGATATATTCTTAAGGAGAAATAAAAGGAGAAGCAGATGTTTGAAAAAACTAGGAGGCAATTATCAGCTCTAAATGCAGTGATTATTATTGTAATATTAATTGGTTTAGCATTCATTATTTATACATCTACTTCAAAATTATTGTACCAAGGAATTGATGAAAACTTACTTCGCATGGAAAAACGAATGGAAACATTTAATGGACCAATCCGTGTACCATTAGGACATACACCCTTTAATAATCATGATCCAAGAATAGGTGTTTTAATTTGGGATAGTCAACATCACTTATTAAATGAAGTTACTTTCTCGACGTATAACAATGAAATTAAATATCCGTCAACATTGAATAATTTATTCGATGTATCGATTGGAAATTATCATTATCGTTCGATTGCATATTCACAAGAAACTGAAATTGGAAAAGTGACAATCCAATTAATTCGAAATGTGGATTCAGAAATTGAATTACTTGATCACCTACTAACAATTCTCCTATTAGGAAGTATAGCAGGTGTTGTTTTGGCTGTTGTAGCTGGTTTTATTTTAGCAGGGAGGGCATTGATCCCAATTCAAAAATCATGGAAAAAACAGCAGGATTTCGTTTCAGATGCTTCACATGAATTGCGTACTCCTTTGACTGTTATTCAATCAAGGCTAGAATTAATGTTACAAAAGCCTGACAGGACAATAGAAGAAAGTGCAGGGGAAATTTCAATCGTCATGGGAGAAAGTAGACGACTGATAAAGCTTGTAAATAGCTTGCTTACTTTAGCGAGATCAGATTCAAATCAAATTGAACTTAATATAACCACCTTTTATTTAGATGAGTTGCTTAATAAAATTACGGAACAATTTACTGAAATCGCTACTTTCCAAGGGAAAACCTTATCGCTCAAAACTGATTCTCCAATGTTTTTTCAAGGTGATGAAGAACGTATTCATCAGTTAATTGTCATTTTATTGGACAATGCATTGAAGTATACAGACGAGGGCGGAGAAATTCAACTCACTTGCACTCAAATGAAAAATCATATTGTAATAAGAGTTTCGGATACTGGTATTGGAATGGAAAAAGAAGATTTATCCCGAATTTTTGATCGCTTTTATCAAGTAAATAATGCTAGAACAGAAGCTGAAGGACTAGGATTAGGTCTCTCAATAGCAAGCTGGATTGTAAGTAAACATAATGGGAAAATGAAAGTAAGTAGTAAAAAAGGGGAAGGATCTACTTTTGAGATTATGTTTTCTCTATAACCCTACTAGATTAAGCAGTTCATCCTTAGAAAAGGTGCGGATATTCGGAAATATCAATAATAAGTCTTTTTAGTAGATGTTAAGGAAAGACAAAATCTGATATTTCTTGGGAAATATTGTCGTGATTTTGTAGCAATATTGATACTATTATTTGGAAAGTTTCTCTTATTAATCAAATAAAATTATAAATTAATAGATTTCCATCTAAGCTATTCTTTGTTGAATAGCTTTTTTTATTCCTAAATAAACAGGGAATAGGAAGAAGGGAACAGGGAACAGGCTCACCACCCGCCCTATGGAAAGGGAGCATCCTGGGGTTGTAATCAACTAACGTATTCTAAAATATCAAACAATGTTTACGAAAACAGCCTTTTAATATAAATCTATTCTACATAGATATTTTGACTCATAAAATAGAATCAAGATTAGGTCGAACAAGCTCTAGCTCAGAATAAAGTTTACTTTCATTTTCTTAATAGGAGGAAGATCAGTACATATGGAAATCATCGATCAGAAGATTATTCCATCAATTCGAAGTGTACAAGATTTAGAAAAAATGTTTGATTTCTCATATAGGTATGGAGTATTTTTGGACATTCATATTTCAAGGTTAAGAAGCTTGTATTCTTTAGCTAGAGAGAATGGAAAACAAATGTTTTTGCATATTGATTTAGTACAAGGGTTAAAAAGTGATGAATATGCTACAGAATATATCTGTCAAGAAATTGAGCCCTTCGGAATTATTTCAACAAAAGGAAATGTGATTTTAAAAGCAAAACAAAAAAAAGTAAAAGCAATTCAAAGAGTATTTGCAATCGATTCTAGCTCCATAGAAAAGAGTTATTCAATGATAAATAAGATAAATCCAGATTATATAGAAATCCTTCCAGGAGTTGTACCAAAAATTATTAAAGAAATTAAAAATAGTACCGGGAAACAAATTTTTGCAGGTGGTTTAATTAAAACAAGTGATGAAGTAGAACAGGCAATAGAAGCTGGTGCTTCTGCAATTACAACATCTTACATTGAGCTTTGGAAACTTTATAATCAATAAAAAAAATTGACAGCCCTATTGACAACCCTTACAATTCGGATTATTCTTAATATTAAGTTAATATACTGGGAAGAGAAAATGGAGACCCGCACAATATTCTTTAGAGTATTTGTGTGGGTTTCTTTTTTTGTCTAACCTCAGGTATGATTGACTACTAAAACTAAAGGGGGAAGTAGTACATGTCAGCTTTTTGGGGAGAGTTAATTGGAACGGCTCTTTTAATCATTTTTGGTTGTGGTGTTGTAGCAGGTGTTTCATTAAAGAAGACTTTTTCAAATAATGCTGGTTGGGTGGTAATTACTTTCGCTTGGGGGCTTGGGGTTGCATTAGCTGTTTATGCAGTTGGAAAGTTCAGTGGTGCTCATTTGAACCCAGCAGTAACGCTTGCTTTAGCTCTTAATGGAGATCTTGCATGGGATAAAGTATTTGAATATATGTCTGGACAATTATTAGGAGGAATTATTGGAGGGATTGTAGTATTCTTACATTATTTACCACACTGGAAAGCAACAGAAGATCCAGGAGCTAAATTAGGAGTTTTCTCTACTTCACCAGCTATTAAAAATACATTTGGTAATTTAATCAGTGAAATTATTGGTACGTTTGTTTTAGTATTAGGAATTTTAGCGATTGGTGCCAATAAATTTGCAGATGGAATTAATCCTCTTATTGTTGGATTCTTAGTTGTAGCAATCGGTATGTCTCTAGGAGGAACAACTGGTTATGCCATCAATCCTGCTCGTGATTTAGGACCGCGTATTGCACACTTTATTTTACCTATTGCTGGAAAAGGAAAATCGAATTGGGGATATGCTTGGATTCCAGTAATTGGCCCATTATTGGGAGGTAGTTTAGGAGCTGTAGTTTATCAAGCAGCTTTTTTAGAAAAGTCATCTAGTCATTTATGGTGGGTATTAGCAGCGAATATCGTTGTATTATTGTTAGCCTATTTAGCTAGTCCAAAATCAAGTTCTGCATCAGTAAATAAAGGGAAAAGTTTATAAGAATATAGGGGGAGAAATAAAATGGAGAAATTTATCTTATCACTAGATCAAGGGACTACTAGTTCACGTGCAATTTTGTTTAATCAAAAAGGTGAAGCTGTACATTCAGCGCAGAAAGAATTCACTCAAATTTTTCCTAAACCAGGTTGGGTAGAGCATAATGCAAATGAAATTTGGGGATCAATTTTAGCAGTTATTGCAGGGTGTTTAGCAGAAGCAAATGTTAAACCAGAGCAAGTTGCAGGGATTGGGATTACAAACCAACGTGAAACGACAGTCGTTTGGGATAAAACAACAGGGTTGCCTGTTTATAATGCGATTGTTTGGCAATCACGTCAAACTGCTGGAATTTGTGATGAATTAAAAGGGCAGGGGCATGATGCACTATTCCGTGAGAAAACAGGTTTATTAATTGATGCGTATTTTTCAGGTACAAAAGTAAAATGGATTTTAGACAATGTAGAAGGTGCAAGAGAGAAAGCTGAGGATGGTAATCTTCTATTTGGTACAATTGATACTTGGTTAGTATGGAAGCTTTCTGGTGGAAAAGCCCATGTGACAGACTACTCTAATGCTTCACGTACGTTAATGTACAATATTTATGATTTGAAATGGGATGATCAGTTACTCGATATTTTGACTGTACCGAAATCAATGCTCCCTACAGTTAAGCCGTCATCAGAAGTTTTTGCACATACGGTTGATTATCATTTCTTCGGTCATGAAATTCCGATTGCAGGGATTGCTGGTGATCAGCAAGCAGCACTATTTGGTCAGGCTTGTTTTGAACAAGGAATGGCGAAAAATACGTATGGTACTGGATGCTTCATGTTAATGAATACTGGTGAAAAAGCTGTAAAATCTAATCACGGATTATTAACGACAATTGCATGGGGGATTGATGGAAAAGTCGAATATGCGCTTGAAGGAAGTATTTTCGTTGCAGGTTCTGCAATCCAGTGGCTAAGAGATGGTCTACGTATGTTTAAAGATGCTGCGGAGAGTGAAAAATATGCTACGAGTGTATCATCTACTGATGGGGTATATGTAGTACCTGCATTTGTTGGGTTAGGTACACCTTATTGGGACAGTGATGTTAGAGGAGCTGTTTTTGGATTAACAAGAGGAACAACGAAAGAGCATTTTGTTCGTGCAACGCTTGAATCATTAGCATATCAAACGAAAGATGTTTTAACAGCAATGGAAGCAGATTCTGGCATATCATTAACAACCTTACGAGTTGATGGTGGAGCAGTTAAAAATGACTTCTTAATGCAATTCCAAAGTGATTTGTTGAATGTTCCAGTCGATCGACCAGTTGTAAATGAAACGACAGCTCTTGGTGCTGCTTATCTTGCAGGATTAGCTGTTGGATATTGGAATGGGCAAGATGAAATTGCTGCGCAGTGGAATTTAGACAAATGCTATGAACCTACTATGGAAAAGGAACAAACTGAACAACTATATAGTGGGTGGAAAAAAGCAGTTCATGCAACAATGGCTTTTAAATAAAGTTCGGGCTTCCTTGGGTGGGAGTTATATAGCTATAAGATAAAATGGAATCATAGGATAATTCTTTAATAGGTTATAGGGATTGGAGAGACCATGCAAACACAAGACAATTGCTATTGTTGTGTTTGTAGAGGTCTCTTTTTACGTGTTTATGGGGAAAACGTGATGGTACAAACTACGCTTTCAAGTTTATCTCGGGAGCGACTTATTAAATAGCTTGGTTGTAAAGAAGTAAGAGCAGTGTTGTTTGCAGTTCAAAATTATATTTATACAAATAAAGAAAATGGAAGAGCTAGTTGTTAAAAACCTACGACTTAGCTCTTTTATTTTTCCTTGAAACATAAGGATTATCTTCTATCCAAAATCTCCAAGGGTAATCTTTTGCTTCACCGCTATTATCTATGCCGATTCTAGGTCCAATAGCGATGTTTGTTGGTTTGCTACCTTCTGCAATAGATAAAGGGGGAAGCCAACAGACATGACCATAGTCTTCCATTGAGATGCCGAGTGCTTTCGTTAATTTACCTGGGCCATTTGTTAAGTTCGTTAAACTCGTTTGGTTTCTTCTTTTCTTCATAAGTTCAATTCCATGGGCAGGTTCAACAGCTCGAATTAAAACTGCCTCAGGTTTGTCTACTTCACTACAAACGATATTGACTAAGCAATGAGTGTGCATTACATATGTATAAATATGGCCAGCTTCATGGAACATAATTTCTGTTCGCTTCGTTCTACGATTATTATAACTGTGGGCTGCACGGTCGATGGGTCCCATATAGGCTTCTGTTTCTACAATGATTCCTGAAGTAACACCTTCAGATGATTCTTTTATAAGCTGACAACCTAAAAGTTTTTTAGCTAACTCTAATGCAGAAGTTTGGTAAAAGTCTTTCGATAGCGGGATGATCATTAAATAAACCACCTCTCAAAAAAAAATTGTTCTCAAAATAAATCTTTACTTATTTTTACCTAAAATATCGTAAAAAATAAAGAAAGATATATGTTTCAAAGATTACATTTTAATGATATTTCATCTGGAAGTTAATTATTGGAAAGTTAGGTCAATCCGTTGATAGGACTGAATGGAATTAACTATTTTACAAAAACATTACATAAAGGATATCCGATTAGACGGCTTGAAACTTCGATTTTCATTGGTTACACTTTGATGGTAGCACAAAACTACGGAGGGATTTACATGAAAATTCGTTTGTTAACTAAGGAAGATGCTGAGATTTATTTAGCTGTACGTTTAGAAGGTATAAAAGAAAATCCGGAAGTATTCAGCACAACTTTAGATGACATTATGGAGAAAGATGATCCGATTGAATATAAGGCAAATTTCTTAGATAAAGAATCAGATTATACTATAGGAGCTTTTACTGATGAGGGCGACCTAGTTGGGGTTGCTACCCTAAAAACAAGTGATAAAGAAAAATCAGTGCATAAAGGGAAAATTGTTGCAGTATATGTTTCTCCAAAGTCACGAGGTCTTGGAGCTGGAAGGAAATTAATTGACGAAATTATTCACTTAGCAAAAGAGCTTGGATTAGAACAAATAATGTTAGATGTTGTATCAGGAAATGAACCAGCTATAAAATTATATGAAAAAATAGGGTTTGAAACATTTGCGAAAAGCCCAAATGATCTTAAATATAACGATCAATACTGGGATCAAGATCATATGATTATGTATTTAAAGAAATGAAACATAATATATGCAGAAAGATTTCTACGTTCAAAAAATAAATAGACTACATCACAAATAGAGGCAGCTTTGTGATGGTAGCAAATGGAAGTATAAAAATATAGTTAGTAGTTAAAAGTTAATAATTAATTTAAAAGGCTGTTTTTCGATACATTGTTGCTATTTAGAATGTGTTAGTTGATTACAACTCCAGGATACTCGCTTTCCGTGGGGCGTGAGCTGAGCCTCCTCGGCAAGCCTGCGGGGTCTCAGCCTTCCCGCTATTCCCACAGGAGTCTCGCACCTTCCGTTGTAATCAACTTCTGTCTTTAAAATTAAAAATCTCAAAAACAACAATCTTTAAAAAAAGATCATTAAAAAATAGTCACATGTACAAGCTGTATATGTGACTATTTTTTAGTTTTGTTTATACCCCCAATGTCTTTCGAATTCACTTTTCTAATTATCCAATAACTTTTAATTTAACGTCCATATTCCCCTTAGTTGCTTTTGAGTATGGACATACTTTATGTGCTGCTTTTACTAGTTCAACTGCGACTTCTGTTGAGACACCTGTTACTTTAGCGGTTAATTCTACTTCTAGTTTGAATCCTCCATCTGCTGGGTCTTTTCCGATGGTTACATTAGCCGTTACTGCAGTAGACTCTAATTTGATTTTTTGATTACGTGCTACTAAATTTAATGCACTGTCAAAACAAGCTGCATATCCAGCTGCGAATAGTTGCTCTGGATTCGTTGCACCGCCTTGACCACCTAATTCCACTGGAGGTTTAACAGCTAGATTAATCATTTCATCTGAAGAAACAACCTTTCCATTACGTCCTCCAATTGCAGTTGCTGTTGCTGTGTATAATTTTTCCATTTTATTCTCTCCCTTGATTAATTTTTTGTATTTTTTGAAGTAAATCTTTATTTTGTTTTAATAGTTGCAGAAACTCTTTTTCAGTTGTTCCAGTTCCTTCGAATAAAGAAGTAGGAATACAAAATGCTTTTTCTTTTAGTTCTATGCCCATTCGAGTTAAAGTGATTAGCACTTTTCTTTCATCTTCAATAGATCGTTTTCTTATTAAAAGTCCAGCAGTTTCCATTCGTTTTAGCATTGGCGTTAATGTGCCTGAATCTAAGAATAAGATTTGACCAAGTTCGTTAACTGAACATGTTTCATGCTCCCACAATACTAGTAGAACAAGATATTGTGGGTAAGTAATGCCAAGTTCGTCTAGATAAGGACGATATAAACGAATGATTTCTCTTGAACAAGCATAGACCGAAAAACAGAGTTGGTTTTCTAGTAATAAAATTTCTTCTTGTTTCATAAAACACCTCAATAAAATTATATTGTGCACAATTAAATTTGATACAATTATATAATTTGAAATTTAAATAGACAACTATTTTGATTCAAAAAAATTGCTGACTCATAAATTGAGCCAGCAAGAAATGAAATTTATTATTCATCCTCATCTTTCCCTTTTGATATTAATGCAGTAACTTGAAGCATCGTAATGAGAATAGATGTTTTTTTACGATAAGCTAAAAACTTAGGCGTCCAATGGTCTACAAATTTTTCTTTAAAGTGACGTAACCCTTGAAAGGAATAAAAATACTGGCCATAGGTATAGATTTGTGCAGCAATTTTTTCACTAGCAAATGAAAACTTTGATCCGCCCACATTTGAAAGTGGAGACATCCCCATATTAAAACTTGTATAAGATTGATCTTTTGTTTTTTCAATTAAATGGTAAAACATAAAATCCATAATTCCACTAGGTGCTAATTTACTGTAGCGCATTAAATCAACTGAGAGAGTTTTATTATTGTATAATGGCATGATATTAGCAAAAGCAATAATTTGATTATCGCTATTTTTAACAATGGCTATTGAAGTTAAATTTAGATAATCTTCATCAAAGTACCCAAGAGAATACCCCTTTTCTTTTCTGCCATTTAGCCATTCATCAGATATTTCATTTAAGGTATCTAAAAACTGGGAAGAATGGGGTTCTTCGGCTATTTCGAATGTATAGCCTTCCCTTTCTAATTTATTGATTAAAGCGCGTAAACTTTTTTTCTTTTTACCGGTAAGTGAAAAAGATTGAACGATTGTAAAACCTTCTTCACCTAGCTTGAAAAAATCAAAGCCATTTTCGTGTAGATAAGACAGCATTGTTGAATTAACTTGGTAAAATACTAAAGAGTAACCATATAAATCAGCAGTAATCATTAGCTCCTCAATGGCCTCAAAAATTCGATCTTTATCGCCAACAGGATCACCTAAAATAACTAGTTTATCTGCAAAATGTTGAAAAGCGAATAAAACTGTTTCATCTTGAGCCCAATAAATATATTTATCATGTAAGAAAATTAGATGTGATAATTCATTACCAGAGTAATTATTTAAGTGCTCTCTAATTTTCTCTGATTGATTCTTAGATTCTACAAAAGGAAATTTATTGTACCGATTTTTAAAGAAATATAAGTAGATAAAAATTAAAGCGATAGCAAAACCAATAGACGCACTTAATAATAAATCTCTTGGATCAGCTACAATATATTGCTGATATTTATTTGGAATAACAATCTTTGTGTTAGGTAAGTTAATATAACCAATAAAAAGATAACCAATTAAGAAAATGAATAAAATGAAATTATCAACTACTATTTTTCCCCAAGTTAAGATGAAATTTTCTCGATAAAATTGTTTTCTTGATTGAAAAAGCATAAATGCTACTATTAAAACAAAAATGGCTTCTTCATAGTCAAGACCTTTTGAGAATGTTGCTAAAGCCCCTAGCACTAACATCACAACTGTTACATTCCAACCTCGTTTTATTTTGTAGTCTATCCCTCTCGATAAAGCCAAAAGAACAAACCCAATACTAATCGAAAGAACATGAGATAAATCAATAAATGTTAAAGGCAAAATGTGTTTTAAAAATTTTATACGAACTAAAATACCAGGAACGGCAGCAGATAGTAATAAAATAACGCCTGATAAAAAGACTAATATTGCCAATGCTTTATGGCTAACGAAACTAAGCATTTGATTAGGAAGATTGTTAAACGATTTATTCAAGCGATTCCATAAAATTTTTAATGAAAAAATAAGTCCAACAACAAACGGAACAATGTAGTAGCTAATTCGGTAAAATAACATAGCAATTAAAGCAGTTTCTTGACTGATATTAAAGTAGGATAGTCCGACAATAAAAACAAAATCAAATGATCCCAATCCTCCTGGGATCATACTTATAACTCCTGCAACTGCGGATACGATGAAGATCGGTAATAGATGTGTAAATGGAATATTGATCGAAAGAAGATTGCAAATAAAAAAGATCAGAAGAAATGCACACATCCACTCAATGATTGAGATACCAACTAAAGAGAACATAATTCTTCGTGTGAAATTTTCTGAGAAAAATGATCGTTTAAAATATACAATGACAAACATGATTGGAAAATAACAAACAGCAACAATCCAACTGACCATTAAAGTATGATAGGTATGTAATAAAGATGTATTAAATACGGGTAAAAATAATAATAAACTTAATGCAGACACTCCTGAAAGCATAAAAACACTGACACCACTAATTGTTTTGATAACTTCTTTTTTTGATCGGTTTTTAGAAAAATAAAACGTCCGTATTGAAGTTCCAGCTACTCCTCCAAAACCGATTAAAGTAGAACTCGTATTAGCGATCCATGAAAAAATAATCAAATCTTTTTTCGAATACTCCAACTCTAATAGCTTGGCCATGACAAAATCATATAAAAGCATAGGTGAAATTGAAAACATACCTACAACAAAAAGTAGTAAATATTGCAAAAGCGTTAGATCGTTTAGATGACTAAAAAAAGTCTTAAAATCAAAGTTTACTAAAAAATGTCTACCAACATAAATAAAAACAATGAATAATAATGAAACAACTAATAATTTCAATAAGCTTGCTTTGTGAATTGTAAATCTGTTCATAAGATGCTCCTAACTATTATAAGAAGTAATAATGAAATTTAAAGAACAATCACTAGATGCCTATTAATTTAAAAGCTTTAAATTTACCAATTCATTCGAATAATAGGCAGTACACACTTCTATTCTTACTGAAAATATCAAATCATATTATCCATTTTATCCAAAAAAATTTTTTTAAACTGTAATTTTATATATTGAGTGTTTTTGTTTTACTTGAAGAACCCATCTAAAAGAATGTGAGGATTTAAAGCACAAGAACAAAGGTGCATTATTTAAGAAAAAGCTATTTGTTATCCATTGAATGAAATCCCTAGGTTCGAAGAGTTTCAAAAAAAAACAAGAGTTGGTTAAAATAGCCAACTTTTATTATTTGCGTTTTTGGCTAAAACACCCCAGAAGGAAATATATTTCTCAATATAGAATAGTATGAAATTATGGAGATGATGGAGTGACCGCTGCATTTTTACTGAGGCACGGTTAGTTTAGCTAATGGACATTCATAAAACAAAAAGATATTAAAAGAATGGAATATTAATAAAAGTAGAAAGTTCCAATAAGGAACGATTGTAGTGGACTAAGTTGGCTCTGAATATGTTCGTTAAGGTGGTCGATATCGTGAGGAATGAATGGATACTACTGGTCGATGACGAGAAAGGGATTCTCATCATGCTTGAGAACCTTCTTCGGAAAGAAGGGTATACCCGTATTACAAAAGCGGAATCCGCTGCTGAGGCGCTCACGGCTGTGCGTACGACACGTTTTGATATGATCGTACTTGATGTTATGCTCCCGGATATGGACGGATTCTCCTTGTGCGTGGAATTGCGCAAAACCACAAGTGCCCCGATTCTGTTCCTGACTGCCCGTTCCAGTGATTTGGATAAGCTGCAGGGGTTGTACATAGGAGGAGATGACTATGTAACAAAACCGTTCAATCCAATGGAAGTTGTCGCGCGGATACAAGCCCATTTGAGACGGAGCTCTCAATATGCGTCAGATGCTTTAAGCACAGAGGAGTTGTATCAGTATGATACTTTTACGGTAAGCCGATCTGCTGGACAACTTACCGTCCACAATGTAGTTACGCCTTGTCCAGCCAAAGAGCTAGAATTATTGCTATACTTTTGCAAACATCCGAACTGGATATTCACCGCCCAGCAATTGTACGAGCAAGTATGGGGGACCATGGTACTAGGGGATGAGAAAACGGTCGTTATACATATATCCAGACTTCGTAAAAAACTGGAGGCCGATCCGTCCGACCCTAAGTTAATTGTGACGGTGAGAGGGATCGGATACAAGTTCGTCCCCTCTTTGGGAGGTGTAACGGAATGAACTTTACACTTCGTATCGTCCTGCAACTGCTGCTGGCTTTTGTTGGTTTGTTTGCGTTTGTTCAAGCGATCCTAATTGTAACGCTTCGCTATCTTTGGCCACAGGGGGAAACAAATACACAGAGTATTGGCCTCTTTGTGTTTATCCTTTGCTCTGTTCTCTTTCTTCTGACCCTGTTCCTGATCGGATGGTATTTAGGTAAACCGATTTACTTTATGATGATTTGGATCAGACGGCTGGCCGGCGGCAACTATGAACTTCCCCCGCGCTGGGATAAAATTCACTCCCGAAAAAGCGGAGCGCTGACAATACCTTATGCGGTCTATAAGGAGTTGTTTGAGCATTTACGGATGTTGGCAGGTACACTCAAAAAAAATGAAAACGACCTGCAGAAGTCCGAACAAGCGAAACAAGAATGGATTCGTGGAATATCTCACGATTTAAAAACACCGTTAACATACATATCCGGCTATTCCACGATGCTGATTAATAAGGAGTACCGGTGGAGTAAAACTGAAGAGATGGAGTTTCTGGCAATTATTCAACAAAAAGCGGTTCATTTGCAAGAATTGGTACAGGATCTTAATGAAACGATTCAGGGACAGATCCCCCTAAAAAAAGAAAAAGAGGATCTGGTGGAACTTGTACGTAGAGCGGTTGCAGATGTTGGAAGTGCGCCTTGGGCGACAGGCCATCAGTTCACGATGGAGCCAGCGCCACATGCCATTCTTGGGTTGTATGATTCAAAGCTATTGACTAGGGCTACCCGCAATTTGCTCGTTAACGCTGTCGTGCATAATCCGGGAGGTACTGAGATTAAGGTGTGTGTTTCACTTCTCAATAATCAGACGGCGGAAATCCGGATAGAGGATAATGGGATCGGGTTTAACGAAGCGATCGTTAAGGACGATGCCGCAGCATCCTCCCAGCATTCCGGTCTGGGGCTGTCTATTGCCAAGCAGCTAGTTGCTGCGCATGGCGGAGATCTGGTCATTACCAGTAAGAGGGATGAAGGAACTTCTTTATCGATCAAGTTGCCGCTAGCGCAAAGTTAGGGTGAAGTTGATCTTCTGTTTACCTTCTGTTTACCTGCGCTCCATATACTAAAAGAAACATAGTATAAGGAGTTGTGATAGATATGGTAATGATAAAAAGGAATGGGGACTCGCAACACGAGATGGTTAAAACGAAATCTTCTATTCGCTGGTGGAGACGATGGCCTGAATGGGTACACAAGGTGGCTATCGTTTGGACACTTCTCTATGGTGGGCTAGGGCTGTATTGGTCGCTGGGAGGCCTAGGATATCCACTAAACTCAAGTTTTCACGTAGGTCCGGGGAATGACCAGTCGGCAGCGGGTACGATGTTTAGCAAAGCTTCAGTCGGAGCGCCAATCATGACGATTCTTTGCTTCATAGGTGTATGGGTACTCCTCAAGTGCAAAAGCGAATCTCGAGGATTTGCACATAAAGTTTTACTGTTTTATGCCTGGAGCATCGCGGCAATCCTCTGTTTCGCTATTGCGGATGCCCGCGCGCTTATTGTCGTGGCTTATGCTCCCATTTGTCTGATTATGGCTATCTTCGGGTGGCCGGTCCATTATTTCGATACCATCACTTGGCCGGTGATTAACCAATTCATTTGCATTGCCGGCGGGCTTCTATGGGCAGCGACGGCCTTATCCTTCCAGCGCCAATCCCGTGAGGAATGCTGCTATTGCGGACGCAAGAGCGCTGTGGACCGCTGGATTGATTCCGAGTCGGCATTGCGCTGGGGAAGAAGAATCACTTACGTTGCGATATTCGCCCCTGCTTATTATGAAGTAACTCGCATCGCATGGTTGCTGGGAATTCCTTTAGGGATTACGGATGAATTGATGTATAGCCTTCAGGATACGGGAGCGGTATGGGCGGGAGCGGGCCTTGCCCTGGTATCGATTGCCGGTGCCTGTCTGACGCATGGGCTCATTAAGCCATGGGGCGAGAACTTCCCACGATGGATTCCATTGTTATCCGGAAAGCGAGTACCCCCTTCGTTGGCCGTAGTTCCTGCTACGTTTGTCTCGATCATGAGCACAGTGACGGGCATCCAAGTTGTCCGGCAAGCTTTCAGTAATGAAATTTTCACTAACTGGGGAGCGACGACGCCACTCCTGCTGTATCCGGTTTGGGGGATCGCACTGGGAATCGCTACGATTTTTTATTATTATCGAAGACAAGGACGCTGCAAACATTGCGGTCTATAGTGGATTATGAGATTGGAACGACTGGATTAACTGATTGGAGAGTAAGGAGATCACGTGGTCTTATGATGCGCGGATTGATGGGCTGTTTGTAAAAAGAGAATTTTACCTTTTTTGAGAGAAGGCTTATGGATGAATATAGAACAACATTATATTTCTAGGTAGAAGATTCTCTTTATAATGTAGTTAGAACCTAATTAAAAAGGTCACTGATGATAAAAAAATTCATCAGTGACCTTTTTAAAATATTACTTTTATAAAATCAACGGTTTTCGTTATAGTCAAATTGTAATTCACCATTTTGATTTACTGAAACAGCTAAATCATGATTAGCGAAATACCATAAATCATTTTCATTTACGTAAAAAGTTGCATTATTTAATTGAACAGAAGCACCAATTTGAATTGGATTTTCTTTCGTTACACCTAAAGAGTAACCAGAGTGAATTGAACTATCTCCTCCATAACGTGCAAAAAAACGAATAGTATCACCAGGTTGTACATTCATTTCAGAAGAAAACCAATCCAAAGCTTTGTTATCGATATTAATATTCATATAAACAGTCCTTTCATGTTGCGAATTTTTATAGTTATTATAGCCATTAATTGTTCTTTTGTTCAAGAAATCAACTAATGTAATGAAGTCATTTAAAGATTTATGTATTATGACAAGACATAGTATTTCTATTAAAAGAGAATTTTACTTATACAATTTTGGTTAAATTTCGTTTTTTATAAAAGGCTGTTTTCGTATACATTGTTGCTATTTTAGAATGCGTTAGTTGATTACAACTCCAGGATGTTCCTTCATCCTATAATAATTATCTTTTAAGATGTTATTTTCAGGGTAGCCTTATAAAAAAATAGTGGAGTATAACAAATGATTCAAAAGTTGAATCAGTATTACAAAAAATCTTTAAAAACGTTCTTTATATAGTACTTAAAAGATTTCTTACTTGCACAATTTTTATGTAACAATGTTACGTTCTTTGAATAAGATTAGTAAAATGAAATCAAAAAACCAATGATTTTTTTCTTTTGAAACTTTACAACAAAACATTGTTTTGTTATATTGTGTTTATCAAGTATAAAATATTCTCCAACGCCTTTCGGAGATAAACGGGTTGCTTCCGCTTTTATTGTTGTCTAGTTACGCAGACTAGCTCCTCGGCCATTTCACAAATAACAAATGAAGTGAAACTGCACACTTCATTTGTTATTTGCTCCAATGTCTGCCGGAGCAAAACAAGTCTGCTTCACCTTTCGTTTTAGGAGGATTGAATTTATGAATGAAGAATTAATATCTAAGAAGGATTTATTAACGTTAACAGGTATTTCTTATGGACAGTTGTATCGATGGAAGAGAAAAAATATCATTCCAGAAGATTGGTTTATGAAGAAATCAAGCTTTACTGGGCAAGAAACGTTTTTTCCTAAAAAATTAATTTTGGACCGCATTGAAAAAATTAAAGAATTAAAAGATGATCAATCATTGGACGATATAGCAAGAGCTTTTTCGGACATTGTTGAAACACCTGAAGGAAATGTTCAGTTGAAATTGGATTCGGTAGAAGTTTCTTCCCATACAAAAACAATTTTTCATAAATTATTTCCGTTAGTGAAAGAAAATCAGTACGAACAATATCAAGTAATAGCACTACTATTTGCTAATGATTGGCTACAAAAAGGAACGTTGACATTAGAAGAAATAAAACAATTTTTCTTATTTGTTGAGACCTATAAAGATAAATTGGAAGTAAATGAGACAGAATTCATTTACGTTAGAAAATTTGGTATCGGAACATGGATTTTAGGACGGAAACAAGCTACGTTTATCGACGACCAAGACGCAGTACTAATACGTGTTGCCGTATTATCTTATTTACAAAGCATACAAAAATAATGAAAGAGGAGAAAGAATGATGACAAGTACTATGCAACAACAAGATGTTAAAATTAGTGGTTCAGGTACTATTTCTGCAGGAGTATATAATGATTTGAAAATTAGTGGAAGTGGTACAGTATTAGGGGACATTGAATGTGAAGATATAAAAGTTAGTGGTTCAGCGAAATTTAATGGACGGATTAAAAGTAACCGATTTGATTGCAGCGGTTCAACGAAATGTTTAAGTGATGTAGAAACCAATAAGTTTAGTATCAGTGGTTCATCATTTGTAGAAGGAAAACTTAAAAGTGATAATGTTGATATTAGTGGAAGCTTTAAAACGAAAGATGATGTTTTAGTAGAGAGATTGAAGGTTTCTGGTTCAATGAAAACGGAAGGTTCGGTAAAAGCGGAAACTGTTTCAATTTCTGGATCATTTTCGGCAAAAAAAGGGTGCGAATGTGAGTTATTTACAGTAAACGGCCAATTAAATATGGATGGGCTTCTAAATGCTGAGAGTATTCAAATTACTCACAGCGGATTTAGCTTTGTGCCAGAGTTAGGTGGAGAAACAATCGAAATTAGTTTGTATTCACCTAGAAACTTTTTTAGAAATTTATTTTCGGCACTGTTCTTAGGTAAAGTAAGATTTAAAACAAAATCCATAGAAGGAAGTGCTATTAAATTAGACCATACAAATGCTGACGTGGTCAGAGGAGATACTGTTACAATTGGAAAGAATTGTACGATTGGTTTAGTAGAATATACAGAAGACGTACAAATACATTCTTCTGCAAAAGTTAAAGAATATAAGAGAATAGAAAAGTAAGAATAGAAGATAGAGATTAACTCTCTTCTTACATAAAAAAGGCTAACTTAAAAAGTCAGCCTTTTTTATGTTTAGAGAAAAATTAAATTCACTACTAAAATCATTAAACTGACAGATCCCATTAAAATAGCTACGAATCTTGTCTGTGCTGCTTTTGCTCTTAATTTCTGATCTTCACTTTTTTTATATTCGAAATAAAAATTAGATTGTTGAAATGCGAGAATCGTAAAAACAATAAACATTCCCCA
This sequence comes from Gottfriedia endophytica, assembly GCF_017814275.1. GTDB lineage: Bacteria > Bacillota > Bacilli > Bacillales > Bacillaceae_G > Gottfriedia > Gottfriedia endophytica. The sequence goes on along the minus strand of NZ_JAGIYQ010000005.1, from coordinate 211,838 downwards.
CTCATTTTTACCGGTAATTAATAACCACAATGCTACACCAAGACTAAGGAGACTAATTACTATAAATAATTTACTCTTTTTCATTTCAATTCCTCCGATTCCAACAATAATTAGTATGTTTAAATCATCATTTAGCAGAATCTGCACCAAGTCTTCGAAGAAAGCGATTACATTTTTATCTAGTTCTATTTATAAAGTTTTATATTATTATTTTTAGACAATTTATTTTGTACACAATTGACGGAATATACTCAATTATAAATCAATTTATAGAAGAAAATCCATAATTTGAGTCTAAATAGTAAGAAAACTTGTGATTGAATGTGTATTCTATTAATGATATGATAATTTTGTGCAAACGATTGCAATTAATTTTTTATAAATAAATGTATTTCGTGTTTGATTGAACGTAGTTATAGAAAGAAATGAAAGCGCTTTTTATTAGCGAGAGGAGTATAAAAATGGTAAATCAGAGTTGGTGGAAAGAAGCGGTTGCATATCAAATTTACCCTCGAAGTTTTATGGATAGCAATGGAGATGGAATAGGTGATTTAATAGGAGTTATATCTAAACTAGATTACTTAAAGGATTTAGGAATTGACGTAATTTGGATTTGTCCATTTTATAAGTCTCCAAATGATGACAATGGATATGATATCTCAGATTATCAAGATATTATGGATGAATTTGGTACGATGGAAGATTTTGATCAACTATTAAATGAGGTTCATAATCGTGGAATGAAACTAATCTTAGATTTAGTTGTTAATCATACTAGTGACGAGCATCCTTGGTTCTTAGAGTCGAGAAAATCAAAAGACAATCCATATCGTGATTATTATATTTGGCATGATGGAAAAGAAGGACATGAACCTAGCAATTGGGAAAGTATATTTGGGGGTTCTGCTTGGGAATATGATGAAACAACTGATCAATATTACCTTCATTTATTTTCTAAAAAACAGCCTGACTTAAACTGGGAAAACAAAGAGGTTCGCCAAGAGATCTATAAGATGATTAATTGGTGGTTAGATAAAGGGATTGATGGATTCCGTGTTGATGCAATTAGCCACATTAAAAAACGTCCAGGATTCCCAGATCTACCTAATCCAAAGAAGGAAAAATACGTTGCATCCTTTGACATGCATATGAATCAGAATGGAATTCACGAGTTTCTTGAAGAATTAAAATGTGAAACTTTTTCAAAATATGACATCATGACAGTTGGTGAAGCAAATGGTGTAAAAATGGAAGATGCAGATCTTTGGGTAGGAGAAGAAAAGGGCAAATTTAATATGATTTTCCAATTTGAAAGCATGGATTTATGGAATAAAACAGATGATTCAAGTACTTCAATCGCTGATTTAAAAACAGTATTAACGAAATGGCAGGCTGGTTTAGAAGGCCAAGGTTGGAATGCGCTCTATATTGAAAACCATGATATTCCGCGGGCGGTTAGTATATTAGGTAGTGATGATGTTCAGTATTGGAATAAATCTGCGAAGGCAATAGCAACGATGTATTTCTTTATGAAGGGGACTCCATTTATTTACCAAGGTCAAGAAATCGGGATGACAAATGTTCACTATACATCGATTGATGACTACAATGATGTGAGAGCAAAAAATATGTTCCAAATTATGAAAGAAGAAGGTTCGACTGAGCAAGAAATCTTGGATATTATTTGGAAAAATGGGCGTGATAACTCACGTACACCAATGCAATGGAACAGTGAAAAAAATGCGGGATTCACAGAAGGAACTCCTTGGATGAAGACGAATCCAAACTATGAAAGCATTAATGTGGAAAGACAGAAAAAGGATGAATCATCGATCTTCCATTTTTATAAAAAAATGATTAAATTACGAAAAGAACATAAAGGACTTGTTTATGCACGATATCAATTAGTCGAAGTTGATAGTGAACCTATTTTTGCCTACACACGAAAAGATGAAAATGAAATGTATTTAATCATAGTAAATATGTCAAAAGAAGAACAATCATTTACTTTACCAGAAGAGTACGTTGGAAAAAACACAGAACTTTTATTATCAAATGACGATGTGCCAGCAAATCAATTAATTCAAAATATGTCATTTAGCCAATTCGAAGCAAGGGTTTACCGGTATATATAAGAAAAATCCAGTCTAGTTCTAAATACTAGGCTGTTTTTCTTAGTGGTTACATTCAGTCACTACCTCCTTGGTCATTTCAAAAAAAGCAATTGAAGGAGAAAAGCCCCTACCTAGAAATTATTTCCAAGTTGTTAACAAAGTTTTCGACAATTTGTAACATGCCTGTAATGGTTTTCGACAAGTCCCTTTGGTAGACTATTAGTAACAAAGAAAAGGGGCGTACAGAAATGAAAAGGCAACTTTTGATCGGGCTAACATTAATTTTTGGATTCATGTTCTTATTTGGACAGCAATCCGGAGCAGGTGCTGCAACAAATGAACTTTCAAAAGGTTCATCTGGTGTAGCGGTTATGCAATTACAATTGAAGCTAAAAGAGCAAGGCTTTTTTAATGCAGAGACTGATGGACTTTTCGGTAAAGATACTGAAAAATATTTGAAAAACTATCAAGCACAGAAAAAATTACATGTAACAGGAATTTTTAATGATGAAACATCGAGAAAATTATTTAATGTTTCATTAACAGAATTCTCTACTGCCATAAAAAATGGAAAACTATTTGTAAAAGACGACGAATTTGTAAAAAGACAAATTTCAACAATTGCCACAAAATATGAAGGTGTACCTTATCAATTTGGTGGTACAACTACAAGAGGATTTGATTGTTCGGGATACGTTAACTATGTATATAAACAAGCAGGAGTTAAGTTACCAAGAACAGCTGAGTCAATGTATCAAATGAGAAGTGTAGTAAAAAAACCTGTAGCTGGCGATCTAGTATTCTTTAAAAATACATATAAAGTTGGAATTAGCCATGTAGGCATTTTCCTAGGAGATAATAAATTTATTTCAGCAACTAGCAGTAAAGGTGTTGCAGTTGTAAGTTTAGAAAATACATATTGGAATAGTAAATATGCTGGTACGTTTAGTGTATTATAATAAAGAATAGTAAATGATAAACAACCTTTTCCTTACTTTGTAGGATTAGGTTGTTTTTTTATAGGTATAAATACATAGAAATTTTAAAATTGTTAAACAATAACAGGGTCTAAATGCTATAATAGATTTGTAGAGATATAGGGGAATTTGAGGTGTTCTATGAAATATAGTAGAAATTTGGTAATAAGCATATTAATTTTATCAATGCTATTATCAGGATGTTCCACTAAGGAAAAATTAAGTGAACAATTATATACGGCCATTCATCAAAATGACTATAAAACAGTAAAACAAATCTTAGACTCGACTAATTATAGAAAGCTACCGACACAAGAGAAAACAAAACCAGAAGTATTAGCAGCGACTTTAAATGAAGAGAATATTACGTTAGCTTTATTAAAGGCTGGTGCATCCTGGAAAAGTAAAGATGTTAACGAGGATAATATCTTGCAAATTGCAGCAATCAATGGAAATAAAAATTTGATTCACTATTTGCTTAAACAGAAGAAAGTAAATATTAATATGAAAAATGACTTAGGAATGACTCCTTTATTACTTTCAATAGCTCCTACTTCTTCTGAACCAGACCGATTAGAAATCGTAAAATGGCTCATTAAAAATGGAGCAAATCCATTAGATCATTCAATGGATGGATCCACAGTCTTACATGTAGCAGCTCTTCAAAATCAACCAGCTGTAATCAACTTTTTACTTTCAAACAAACAAATTATAAATGCAAAAGATCATGAAGGAAGAACTCCATTAATGATTGCAGTTCAAAGTGGAAATGTGAATTCTGTTAAAGAGTTATTGAACGGAGGGAGCAATCCATCGATAAAAGACTCTCATGGTAAAACTGCGAAAATGTATGCAAAAGATTATCATTTAACTGAGATTGAAGCTTTATTTGAGTAAAGTAAAAATATGACTTCTAAGGACTAGCTTACATAAAACTTTATTAGAGGAGATGTACGGAATGAAAAAGAAAATCAATTCATTGCTGTTACTGTTTTGTTTACTTTGTCCGATATTATTCCCAATTCATACACATGTACAAGCTGCGACGCCTAAAATACAATTACTTGAAATAACTGATGGATCTGAAACTTCTACACTTACGCAAGCACAGCAATCAACTTATGTTGTTACAACGATGCCAATTAAGAGATTTGTTTCTGATCGTTCTGATTTAGATGGGAAATATGATGCTATATACTTTGCAAAAGGTACTTATTCTACAGATTTAGTTCGACTTGATCCTGATCCAACCAGTGCAAATCCAGATTTATTGGTCAAAAATGATACCGATCGGAAAGATAGTAATAAGACTAGTACAAAAATGAATGATTTAACTCTTTTAAAAGCAAATGAAATAATTAATTACTATATTAAACGCAATTTACCTGTTATCTTTCATTCATCTGTAAAAAATCAAACATGTAATGTGAATTTGAAACCAACTTACCAATGTGTTTTAAAAGATTTAGCTACTACGTACAAAACAACTCAATATCCGAATGTAAGTTTAGTAGATGATCCTAATAATATTACAAATATGATATCTAGTAGACCAAGATTTACATTAACCTCTAAACCAACAGAAAGCTCGATTGCCCAACCACCATATTATACAACAGGTAATACTGTTTCCTTTTCATTTTCAATTGATAGCGGAAACTTAGATGGTTTAATGGCGAATCTTTATATTGATTCAAATTTTAATGGGAAATATGAACCAAGTGAACTAGTAAAGCAAAACTACGTTTCAGAATTAGGAAAACAACAAAATGTATATACATTGAATTATACTCTTCCAAAAGGTTATTCTGGAATCCGAATGTGGAAGCTTGAAATTGTTGGGGAAAATGGATTAAAGGATTATAAAACAGGAACTTTTCGTTTCAGAGATGCAAAAGTAAATATTCGTGTATTACAAGTAACAAAAACAACAGCACAAAATGGAAGTTTGAAAAAGGTATTAACTTCAGTAGGGCTTAAAAATAATGTCATTGACACAGATGATTATAATATAACAATCGATGTAGTTAGTATGGATGATTTTAACAATACTACCTATAAAAATATTAATAGTGGTCAGTATAATATGATTATTTTTGGTTTTGAAGATTCATATGGTAATGTTCGAATTACAAATACAAATGCACAAAAAGCTGTGAAGGATTTTATTGCATCTGGGCAGAGTGTATTTTTTACACATGATACGATACAACGAATTTCTGCGAGTGGAAATAATAATTATGAATCCACTAACTCATGGATCACCAATTTTTTACCAGATACTGGCCAAACGTATGAACTAGGTGTAACAAAGGATTGGCAACAAAAGATTGTTGCAGATAAGCTAGCTACGCCAGGTAAGTATTATATGGAAACAAATATAGGGTATCATGCAACCTACACTGTTACAAAAGCTAAAAAAGTGAATGATAATTTACTAACTTCTTTTCCATATTCGTTAGGAAATACAATCTCATTAGCTACTACCCATTCACAGTACTTTGCTTTAAATTTGGAAGATCCAGAAGTTGTTCCTTTGTATAACTTATATGACGGTACAATTGATTTGAATGATAGTTACAATATGTACTATATTTATAAACGAAAAAATATTACGTATTCAGGGGCAGGACATACAAATTCAACATTTAGTGTTGATGAGCAACAATTATTTGTAAATACGATGTTATCTTCATTTATCGGTGCAAACCAAGCGCCAGTGATTACGGTATATTCACCAGATACTACGAAAGAAATACCAACGACTCAATCAATTCCTTTATCATTTAAAGTAGATGATATTGACGTTAATGATAAAAATTTAAATTATAGTATTCTTGTAAATGATGTGCCCTACAATTCTGGTAGCGTAATAAATGGACAAACGATCAGTATGGATATTCCACATGGTTTAGTTAATGATGGAAGTGTTAAAATTTCCATTAAAGCTTGGGACTTGTCTGGTGCCCAAGCTCAGCAAAAAGATTTAGTGATAAAAGTTAAAAAGCTGAACGAAAATCTATCAGTTTCTAGGACAATAAACAAAACAGGTATGTTAAAGGTAGGAGAAACTGCCCGTGTAAATTACACGATTACTCCAAATCCAATTGATGGAAGTAATCTTGGAACCAGTCAAAATTTAAAAGTCCAACAAATCAAGTTTAATGAAACAGTACCTAGTAGCTTTGGTGTTAGTTCTTCACAATCAAATGTAGTTGTTGACACAGATAGTGCTAAAAAACTTAAAACTATTTCAATTGATTTAGGGAGGATTAATTATACGAAAAACAGTAATAATCAATATGTTGCAGATCCAATTAATTTTTCAATTGATTTTACACCAACCGTTTCTGGAGATAACACTTTGAGTAATTCAACTTTATCTTTTATAGCAGTCGATAACACTCAAAAATCAATGGCATTTAATAATATAAATATTAATGCAAGGGATGAATTAAGAGGGATTAAAACTCCTGATTCGATTACGATGAATATTAATAGTGTGACCCCTCAGAAGATTTTAGTAGAATATAATCCAATTGATGCATTAAATCAAGGAATAATCAAGCAAACTAATTGGCAAGTAACGGCTGGAACGGATCTTATTGAAGTCAATCAAAATGGGGAAGTAAGAATTAAACCAGGAGCTGCTACGAATGAAGAAGCAAAGACTGCTGCAGTAAAAGTTACAGTTACAGATATATTTGGAAATAGTAAAGAATCTACAACAATCGTAAATATTGCAAACCCACTCCAAGCATTTTCAATGGATGACAAATTAACTCTAAATGTAGGAGATACGGGCACCTTGAATTTAAAAGTTACACCAATTAGTGCAGCAAGTAAATTAATTTGGACTGTCGATCAACCAGGAATAATTGATATTAATGACAAATTAACAGGGGAAATTGTTGGCCTAAAAAAAGGTGTTGCTAACATAACGGTTAAAGGAACCGACGCGCAAAATAATGAAATTGTTCGTACAGCGACTGTTACCGTGAATCAACCTGTTAAATCGATTACTGTTGAATCACCAATTACCATGACAGTCGGTCAGAATTTAAACCTTCTAGGTAAAACGACTGTACTTCCTTCAGATGCAAATAATAAGGAAGTTAGTTATTCGCTTATCAATAATAGTGATACAAATTATGTTGATTTAACTAATTCTGGAATGTTAACAGCGAATGCTCCAACACCGGATGGCCATATGATTAAGATTCTAGTAGGAGCTTTAGATGGAAGTAAAATAACGAATCAATTTGAAGTTCAAATAGTAAATCCAATAACAGGAATTAAATTACCTGCTAGCTTAGATATTAAAGCAGGGGAAAAATATGATTTAAATCAAAAATTAGAATATCAACCGATAAACACAACCCAAAAAGGAATTTCTAAGTGGATAAGTAATGATAAGCGTTTTGTAACGGTAGACCAGAACGGCACTATCCATGCAATTTCAAAAGGATATGCAACGGTTACAGCTATATCTGAATATGGAAAGTACCAGGCTTCAATCATCATCAATGTGTATGATCCTTCTGATCCAAATGGATCAAATAATGGAAGTGCGAGTTCTAATTTAAAATGGTAAAAAAAGAGACTGCTATAACAAGATCATAACTTGATATAGCAGTCTTTTTATTTAGAAAAAGTGTAATGGTCTACAATCATCCTTAATGAATCCACAGTTGGCAATCCATCGAGCTGGCTTAATAAAATTGATTTATCATAAGTTACTGTAAATCGAGAAGATTGATTTTTTTGAAAATCCTCAGGTTGTATAATTAAAATATTTGGTGTTGAAGTTTGTACAGTATTTTGTCTGATTGCATTAATTATTAATGATTCATTTGCAAAAATGCCTCCATTGATCGAAATGGCAGATCCAACACCATAAAGCGTGGCACTTTTATCAGTGTATAGAAAAGCTTTCAAAGGAATAACGTTGTCAGTTATTGTTGCAAACTCATTTGTCCGATTCACTAAAAGATTACCTTTTGACAACAAGACTAATTGCTTTTCATTTAACCCTGTAATGTTTGTACTATAAATACTGGAATCACCCGTTACGTACATCGTAGTATCAAACTTTATCTCATCATGCTCTGTGGCTGAATCATCGTTAAAACCATGAATGGTAACTTTTCCTAAAACGATGATGTTTCCTTGGATTTCTAATGGAGCTTTTGAAGTATTATAGTCATTATAGATTTCTAAATCACCATTTACAATTAACCATTGATCTTTTTGTAGATGGAGATTGTCCTTAATGATAAAAGGAGGACTATTCTTTCCTTGTGTTTTTTGATCTGATAAATCCGTCATCACAATTACTTTTTTAGATGAAGGAATATCATTAGCTATATCATCGGGATTCATATTTTTATCGACAATGTACTGTTTAAAATCAGGATTAGAATTAAATAATGATACATTTTCTTGTTTTTTTTCAATGTTATTCGTTTTAAAGATTGAATTGACAATCGTATCACCTAAAGTTGAATCTAGTGGCAGGTTTGGATCTAATATAATTGGTGACATAGCTACATTCAATTTATCGAATAATGTTTGTTCGAAGTCCATATTAACAAACTCTTCATCTGGTTTCTTGATGATTGGAGGAAGCTTTTGATAAAAATAATTAGCAAACTTGGTTTGGTTAATTAATGGAATTTCATCTGAATTATAAATATGTTCTGGTTGATTTGTTAATAGACTCCATAGTTGAAGCTGATGTTGAACAGTTAAACTACCTGTAATTGTTGGATAGGGTGTTTCTGCTTCTGTTTTCGTACTTGCATCAACGTAATTTGCTTGATTACGTATACTGACATCACTACCATATAAATTTCCTGTTATATTAGAAGCGCCGTTTAATAAAAGTTCTTTTGATCCAACAGCGTATTGCAAAAAGCTAGGTGTAGGAGAGAGATAGACTCTTTTAGAAATCGATTTTTTTAATTCAGGTGTATTTGAGTATAATTTACCGAAATAATCAAGCTTAAATAAATATACCCTCGTATAATAATTTGTTGTATAATCTGGATCACTCAAAAAATTTCTTGTTTCATCGGTAACTGTTAAGACGGGTTTAGTTTTTGAAGTATCTGCATTGCGATTTGATAAAGCAGTTGGAAGACTATCTATTATTTGTTGTAAATTCGTTTGATAGAGACCACTTTTTAAATTATCCTTATTTTTAATAGAAACATTTTTTATTTTAGTATGAAAGTCAGAAAGAATCTTAGACATCTCGAGAATTGCATCTTGAGATGTTACAACATCGTTTTCTCTTACAGTTGTTCTCTTTGTACCTTCTATCGAAACAGATAAGATCGTTAAGCCTAAGGCAACAAATATTAAGCTAATTAACATGACTAATATAAGAGTAGAGCCTCGCTCATTCTTCATTTCTAATTCTCCTTAAAAACCTATTTCTGTCTTGACTGTATAAGGCTTAATGTCCGAGTGGTTCGATTCAAATACTAGATTCAAATCTAAAATTCCACTTTTACAAGTTGCTACACTTGTCTTCGTTCCGTTAGATATAAGAATTGTACTCTCTTGTTTCGTACAAGTCATAGAAATAGATGATTTTTCAGTTAAATGAATACTACTATCTGTTTGATATTTTTGGGCTTGTTGTTCATTCTTATCAGACAAAGTGGTGTATTGAATAGTACCATTTTCAATTTTTAAAGTGCCAATTTGAGCTAAATTCGAAATATCTTCGTTCGTATTTGCGAAATCATCGTATTGATTAATGATAGGTTGTTTGAAAGCAGAGAAGGTTAAGCTTCCATCATTGCTGGGTTTAATATCATCATAATGAGTAGAGTATAGTTGATTTAATACCATTGCTACGACATAATCTGCTTCATCTCTTAAACTTGCTTCAACTGTAACCTTGTTATAAGTTTTTAAACCGAGATTAAATAAACCATTCATAGATAATAGAACCATAGAAAGAAGGGATAGTGCAGCGAGTAATTCTATAATTGTTAATCCATTCTGATTTGAAATCCTCTTAATTAGTAATTTCACTCGTAATACTCCCCTCTAACAACACACCAGGTATTTGATCTGTAGGATTAAAATCAACATATACAAGAGTTGTTAAAACTGGATAAGCTGAACTCGCCTCTTGATCTCGTTTCTCTCTTAAACTAGTTAATTTTTTGCTAGTGATATCAAATTTTTTAGAAGGAAAGGTGTTCTTTAGCGTATTCATAATTGTGTCGTCATTCTCTTTAGTCCAAGTGTAAGGAACAATAAAAAGCTGAATGTTGTGATTCGTGTATGTATGGTTATTCAATATAGGGTTAAAAAGAGATGAACAACTAGTTTGGTCAGGAAATAGAGAAAGTGATTCATTATATGGTGTATTGCAAATAGTATTTGAATCAAAAGAGACCAATTTTTCTGGATTTCTTTCAACCATATTTTTCATCACATCATAATCTTGCTGCTCAACATAGTGAATTACACCGCGAGCAACATTTATTTCAAGAGTTCTGGACTGATTTTTAGTTGTATATTTATATGCTTGTGGAAAAAAGGAAAAAAGGCTAATTGCAATAATCGAAAAGATAGTAATTGAAGCTAGTATTTCGATCAACGTTAGGCCTAATTCATCATTTTTCTTCATTTTTTCACTCATTTCTACTAAATAATGGTAAAATATAAATAATATTTCCAATATTTATGCTTGATAAATAATAGTATAAACGAAAATTGTGGAGAGGTGTAAAAATGAGTGAATTTTTTTATGTAATTTGTGCATCTTTTGTCTTATTCTTCCTCTTATTTTTTACAAATTTACAGCTGACAAAAGTTGGGAAAATCATTGTCTTCTGTATTTCCATCGGTTTCAGTGAGTTATGCCATTTTTTATCATCAACCTACAATTTATATGAAAGTCTTGCAATTTGTTTCATTCTTATGTTAGCCACTTCTTATCTATTACAAAATAAACTAAACCATCTTATTTTTCTACAAAAACAACAAGTTAGTAAACTTATTATAGAAACTAGCAGATCAATAAAAAATACAAACCAAAAGAATTTGAAGAACCAAACAAACGGATTCTTTGAAAAGGATATGAATGATGTAAGGAATATTGAAGAACTATTCGAAAAAGATAATCAACAAATAAGAAAAGAGACGGTCCTATGAAAAAGATGAAATCATTACGATTATTTCTAATCGTTCTTATTTGTACTTCCATTTTACTTTTAGTTCAAACTGGTATAAAAGCTGTTTCTTTAAAAGTGTTTGAAACGACAGATGGATACATAAAGGGTACATATATTGCAGGAATTCCTTTACAAGGGAAAGTGAAAGAGCAAGCAATTCAGGTTTTAGAGAAAACCATAGCGCGATGGAAACAGCAAAATAAAATAATGTTGTTTTATCAAGATAATCAAATTGAGTTACCAAAAACTACTCTTTCGTTTGATGTGGAAGATAGTGTACTACATTTAAAAAATGGTAAAAATAATACGATTGAGGTGTCCAGTGATAATAGAGAGATAAATCGAATACTTGAGCAGGGATTAGGCTTTCAAGTTAGTAAACTAATTAATGTATCGGGGCTTCAAAAAGAAGTAGAACGAACAGCTTCTTCATTAGATTCTGTATATCATAGTATAGATTTATCTCAGTTTATAAGTAATCAAAATCAAGATAAGATCATTGCGTCTACTACTATTCCAATGAAAAATAATGAACAAAATCTCAATGAATTTCTTGTAAAGGGAAGTGAAATTTTAATAAAGGAAAATAGTCTCTTTTCTTTAAATCAGTTTATTTCTGAAAAAAATATTCAAATAGATAATCAATCACTGAGTATCATTGCATCTTCTATTTACCAATTACTATTGCAATCTAATTTTCAACTAATTCAACGTGATATCAGTACAACGTTACCTACATATGCACAATTAGGAAAAGAAGTTCGTGTAGAAAAGGGTGTAAATGATTTTAAGTTTTATAATGGGAACAATTCGGAGTATCAGCTTTTGTTTAAAAATAATGGGAATATAGTTTCTGTTTCGTTAAAAGGGTTACCTTTTATTAATTCTTACTCAATTGATACAAGTGAGCAGAAAACAATTAATCCTAAAACGATAAATGTGAAGAATGAATTTACGAACGAGTCGAATCAGAATAACGGGACTATTCAAGCTGGACTTGCTGGTCAAACGGTAGATGTTTACCGAAATGTGTATGATCTAAATGGAAACTTTATCAAGAAAGAATTCATTAGTGAAGATACATATTTACCTACTAATGAACTTGTTTTGAGCAAAGAAGAGACAAATTTAACAGGAGATGTAAGTAACCAAACTTCTAGTCCACAAAATGAAATTTCTAAAGCGCAATCACCTAGTCAAAACAGTGGATTGGATGGAACAAAACAAGATAAAACAAATGGGAAATCGACTAAATAGCATCAAGTAAAGGAGGATTTTTTATGAAGGAAACTAGAAAAAGACTTGGAGATTTAATGGTTACAGCAGGTTTTATTACAGATGATCAACTTCAAAATGCCTTAAATGAAAAAGGACCTTCTCAAAAGCTTGGAGATTATTTAGTTCAGCAAGGCTTAGTAACTGAATTACAATTAATCGAAGTTTTAGAGTTTCAGCTTGGAATTCCTCATGTTAGTTTGTATCGATATCCGTTTGATGAAACGTTAACAAATGTCATCCCGAAAGATGTGGCTAAGCGTCATCTTGTTTATCCATTAAAAAAACAGGGGGACAAATTATATGTTGCAATGAATGATCCGTTAGATTACTTTGTCATCAATGATTTACGAATGATGACAGGTTTTCAAATTGTTCCGCTTTTTGCTTTAAAGGATGATTTGCTTCGTACAATCAATCGCTTTTTGGATAGTGATTCCTTTGAAGAATGGTCGAATGAAATGAATGTTTTGTTAAAAGAAGGATCCTTAAATGAAGAAGATTCACCTGCGGTCAAAATTGTAAATCAGATTCTGCAGCATGCCATTCATCAAAAGGCAAGTGATATCCATATCGACCCATATGAATCAAAAGTAATTGTAAGATATCGTGTTGATGGAAAGCTACAAACTGAACGATCTTTTCCGAAACATATGCAAGGGATGGTAAATGCTCGTATTAAAATTATGAGTCAAATGGATATTACAGAATCTCGTATACCACAGGATGGAAGATTAAAATATACAATCGATTTTCATGAAGTTGATGTACGTGTTTCTACGTTACCTACGATTTATGGAGAAAAGATTGTTTTAAGGCTACTAGATTTAGGGAATGCCTTGAATGATGTAACAAAGCTAGGGTTTAATACGTTGAATATGGAACGATTTATGCAATTGATTCAAAAGCCACATGGCATCATGTTGATTACAGGACCAACTGGAAGTGGGAAGTCATCAACACTTTATTCAGCATTAAACCAATTAAATACGGAAGAAGTAAATATTATTACTATTGAAGATCCGGTTGAATATCAAATAGAAGGTATTGGTCAAATTCAAGTAAACCCACAAACTGGTATGACGTTTGCAACTGGATTGCGGGCTATTTTGCGACAAGATCCAAATATTATCATGATCGGAGAGATTCGTGATCGTGAGACGGCTGAAATTGCGATACGAGCAAGTTTAACTGGCCACTTAGTATTAAGTACTTTACATACAAATGATTCAATCGGTACAGTTACACGTTTAATTGATATGGGAATTGAACCATTCATGGTAGCAACATCACTAAATGGGGTTGTTTCACAACGTCTAATTAGACGTGTATGTCGGGATTGTAGTGAAGAGATAGAACCTACGAAAAGAGAGATTGATATTTTTGCAGAAAGTGGAATGACAGTCGATAAGATCCATCGGGGCAAAGGATGTTCTACTTGTGATTATTCGGGGTATAAAGGTAGGGTTGCAATTCATGAATTACTACTCATTAATGATGAATTACGACGTGAAATTGCAAATGGTGCTGATTTCTCAACTCTATATAAAATTGCACATAACAATAAGACAATCTTTCTTTTAGAGGATGGATTGTTAAAGGTCAAGCAAGGGATTACAACAACTGAAGAAATATTACGTGTAACAATGTCTTAATAAGAGGTGAGTTCGGGTAATGGAGAAATTAAAACAAGTAGTTCAATCTGCAATCAATCTAAACGCTTCTGATCTACATCTCTCAGTAGGATTACCTCCAATCTTACGAATAGATGGGGAACTTCGTAGGCAGAACGAAGAGATTATTACGAATGATGAGATTATAGAATTTGGAAAGAATTTAACAACTGAAACGCAATGGAAAAGTTTCCAAGAAAAAGGAGAAGTGGATTTTTCATTCAGTAATGAAGAACAGCAACGTTTTCGTGTGAATCTATTTTTACAGAGTGGAAAGACTTCGTTAGCAATTCGTCCAATTTCTACGAGCATTCCATCATTACAAGATCTTAGTTTACCAAATGTCATCTCACAAATTGTAGAAGCGCCACATGGCTTGATTCTTGTAACAGGTCCTACAGGGAGTGGGAAATCTACGACACTTGCGTCAATGGTGGACTTTATTAATCAAACAAAACGAAAGCATATCATTACGCTGGAAGATCCAATTGAATATATCCATACGCATAAAAATAGTGTCATTCAACAGAGAGAGGTTGGTACTGATACGGAAAGCTTTGCGAACGGTCTTCGCGCTTCATTACGACAGGATCCAGATATTATCTTAGTTGGTGAGTTAAGAGATTTAGAGACAATTAGTACTGCAATTACAGCTGCAGAAACTGGACATCTAGTCTTGGCTACTTTACATACATCGAGTGCCGTTGCAACAGTGGAGCGAATTGTTGATGTATTCCCTGCTGAACAGCAAGGGAAAATTCGGTTACAGTTTGCAAATGTGTTAGTAGGAGCCATTTCACAAAAATTATTTCCCCGTATTGATACAAAAGGGAGAATTGTAGCGACAGAAATTTTGCTGAATAATGCTGCTGTTGCAAATATGATCCGAACGGATAAAATCCATCAGCTTCCATCCGTTATGCAAACTTCCAAGGCGCAAGGAATGCATACGTTTCAAACATCTTTAACTGATCTAGTTAGAAAAGGAATCTTATCGAAAAGTAGTGTCGCACCGTACGTAGAAGAAAGGATTATGTAAAATGCCACAATTTGAATATGTCGTACGGAACCAGTCTGGAAAGAAGCAATCTGGAAAAATAAAAGGATCTTCAAAAAGAGAAGTATATGAACAATTGCGAGAGAAAAAGCTTGGTATTTTAGAATTAAAAGAAATCCCAGAAACCGTACTTACTCGCGATATAACTTTTGGTAAGCCACTTAAGTTAAAAGATTTTGTGATGTATTTAAGGCAGTTTGCAACTTTAATAAAAGCGGGTGTTACAATCGTTGATGCAACAAAGATTTTAGCTTCTCAAGTAGATGCAAAAGGATTAAAACAGGCACTTCAAAATATAGAAGAAGACTTGCGTTCTGGTCAACCATTGTCAGTTGCTTATCAAAAACATCCAAAACTATTTAATAAATTATTTATTAATATGGTAAAAGCTGGAGAAAGCACAGGCCAATTAGATGAAGCTTTAGATAGTATGGCAGATTATTATGAAAAACAATTACGGTTACGACAAAAAATACAAGCAGCAATGATGTATCCTGTCGCAGTTGGGATATTATCAATACTTGTTGTCACCTTTCTGTTAGTAAAGGTTGTGCCGACATTTGTAAAAATGTTTGCTGATTTACATCAAGATTTGCCGACCATTACGAAGGTTATTATTCATTCTAGTAATTGGATGAAGTCCTACTGGTGGTCAATATTTGTACTGTATGCTGTGTTACACGTGGCTTTATTGTTAATTAAGAATAATAAGAATAGTAAATATTATCTAGATTATGCTATACTAAAACTACCAATAATTGGTAGTTTATTTCGACAAAGCGTCATTGCTCGACTAACTAGAACATTGAGTTCTTTATTGTCGAGTGGTGTCCCAATCTTAGAGGCAATGCCACTTGTAGAAGATGTTGTCGAGAACGAAGTAGTTGGTCGTGCACTCCAAAAGTCCCGGACGTCATTAAAGATGGGACAAGCTCTTTCTGAACCATTAAAGGAACATTGGGTATTTCCACCACTTGTTTCTCAAATGATTTCGGTAGGAGAGGAAACAGGTTCACTAGACCATATGCTTATAAAAGTATCGGAATTTTATGAGTCTGAAGTGGAATACACATCCGATCGTTTAAAGGCACTAATTGAGCCAGTTATGATCATTTTTTTAACATCAATAGTTGGTGTTATCGTTTTAGCAATTATTATTCCGTTATTCAAGCTTTACAATTCTTTCTAGTAATTCAAACAAAAAAAGTCTGAAAAGGGAGAGATTGAAAATGTTAAAAAGGTTTTTAAAGAATGAAAAAGGTTTGACGTTAATTGAGTTATTAGCAGTTATTGTTATTTTGGGGATTGTGGCGGCTATTGCGATTCCTGCAGTAGGGAATATTATACATAAAAGTAAAGTTGATGCAGTTAAAGCAGATGCAGTACAAATATTGAGTTCTGCGAAAACTTATGTTGCTGCAAATGGTGTACCTAGTACGGGTGTAATTACGTCGGCTCAGTTAGCTGATTTTGTTAGTGATAATAAATGGGGCGATAATTATCAGGTCGAAGTAGATGCTGCTGGAAAGACTTTTAAATTTGATTCAGGTACTAATTCATCTCCATTTACTCAAGGAGCTAAAAGTATCGATGGTATTTCTTTTAACATAAAAAATGCCACATCAACTGATATTTCTGATGATAAAACTAATAGTGATACTATAAGTATTGTTAAGTAATGTTCCTAGGGTATGAGCTCTACAACCTCATACCCTTTCTTCCTATCTACTGATCTTCGGATCTACTAATCTACAAAGAAGGATTTGGGTATCATGGTTTTCATCTACCTTTATTTTTTTCTATTAGGCCTCGTGTTTGGCTCTTTTTTTAATGTTGTGGGCTTACGCATTCCTGTAGGGCAATCTATTATTTCTCCGCGATCAGCATGTCCTTATTGTGGTCATACTTTACGGACTGGAGAGCTAATTCCAGTTTTATCATATGTCATTCAAAGAGGGAAATGTCGTAAGTGTAGTGTTCGAATTTCTCCTGTTTATCCATTCTTTGAACTGTTAACTGGTTGTTTATTTGTTTATGCAGTTTATCGAATAGGGATAAACGCTGAGTTGCTTGTAGCACTTACGTTTATTTCATTACTTGTGATTGTTGTTGTTTCTGACTTAACTTATATGATTATTCCGAATCGAGTTTTGTTATTTTTTCTACCTTTGTTTCTAGTGGAACGTTTTTTCAACCCATTAACCCCTTGGTGGAGTAGCCTAGTAGGTGCATTAGGTGCATTTTTACTTCTATTCCTTATTGCAGTTGTTAGTAAGGGAGGAATGGGTGGTGGAGACGTTAAGTTATTTGGGGTACTAGGTTACGTTTTAGGATGGAAGTTAATTCTACTTACCTTTATGATTGCTTGTTTTAGTGGTACGATTGTTGGTTTAGCTTTTATGTTGGCAGGAAAAGTGCAAAAACGGAATCCTATTCCATTCGGTCCATTTATAGCTTTTGGAGCACTCGTGAGTTATTTTTATGGGAGTTCTCTATTAAATTGGTATTTTTCATTAATCGCATAAAGGGAGGTTATGAATTTTGTTATTTCAACTAAACAGAAAAAAAAGATTAGCTAATTTAGAAATAAAAGACCACGTCATTCGATTTACTGAAATGAAAAATAGCATGCCTCCGAAACCTGAAAAATATGGAGAAATAGTAGTTCCAGAGGGAGTGCTAAAAAATGGGGAAATTCAAGATCAGCTTACATTTCAGCTATTAATGGAAGAGGCGGTTCAGGAATGGGGAATTAAACGAAAAGCTATGCAGTTTCTAGTTCCAGATCCATTAATTGTTGTTCGTAAACTTCAAGTGCCAGCTTACTTACCTTATGAAGAGATAAAGGGCTATCTATATATTGAACTTGGAAATACTATTCACTTACCGTTCGAAGATCCAATTCTTGATTTTACTGTATTACGATCAACGGAAGAATTTCATGAAATATTACTTTATGCTGCACCAGAAAATGTAATGAATGAGTACAAAAACATTTTTGAATCATGCTCATTGCATCCTTTAACAGCAGATATCTCTTCCTTATCGTTATTTCGTTTATATCAACTAATGGATAATGTGAATGAGGAAGAAAATGTCATGATTTTAAAGTTGGACCAGTTTGGTGCAAATATTGGAATCTATCAAAATGGATTGCCTTTATTTATTCAAAATGAAATTCTTTCCCATTATGAAGAATCTGATCATTTACAGACTAACCAATTTAATCTTATTGAACCGCTTGATGAATTGATAGAAAGTATTGGTCGTGTTATCCATTTCTATAAATATAATATGATGGGTGGAACAACGGATTTGCATAAGATTATTTTATCAGGAGATCACTCATTAATAGAATTAGCTCGTAAAAAGCTTGAGTCTCAGTATACATATGAAGTTGTTGAGATGGATTATGGATTCGATAAAGGAAATGAAGACGAAAAAATTCCAATGAAGTATTATGCTTGTATTGGACTTGGACTTAAAGAGGTGTAATTCATGATTGTAAATGTGAACTTATTACCTCAACGAGAAAAAAGAAATGTTGTAATGTACATACTATTGCTTACAGTTTTTGTGTGCATTTTTGTAACGTGTCTCTCATTTTATATGATGAAAAAAAATGAAGAGCAAAAGAAAGGAAGTTTGGAGCAACAGTTAGCTGCAACACAGGCTGCGTTAATTCAGCAAAAAAAGAATCAGCAATTGTCAGAAAATCCTTCAGATGAAATGAAATTGCAGAATGAAGTAAATCAATTAAAAGAATCAACAGTTTCAACTACTACCATTATTGATCAATTAACAAAACTGCTACCGATGTATGGTGTATTTCAGTCTTTGAATTATGAGAGCGGAGGCACTATTACTTTACAGGTTCAATTTAATGATAAACGTGAATCTATTTATTATTTTGCTAGATTACAAAAACAAAGCTGGATAGAGGAAGTCAACATCTCCTCAATTGAAGCAGTAGAAGTATCAAATATAGAACAAACATCAAAAGTTCAAGAGGTTTCTGGCTATATAGCAAACTATCAAATACAAGTAAATAAAGAAAAAGTGAGAAAACTAGAGGGGGATGCTAAATGACAATCGAATTTACTAGAAAGCATCTTGCTTTTTCACTTTTAGGTATAATCTTTATTGTAGGATTAGTTTGTTATTGTTATTTCATTGTTCTTCAACCTCTTAAAAACGAACGTGAAAATTTAGCAAGTCAACTTCAATTACAGCAAAGACTATTAACACAAAATCAATCTGTCACAGCTCCTAATCAAAACAAAGGGATAAAGATTAGTACGGCGTTGTTACAACATCAATTACCTGTAAAACCGTTAGAGGCTCAGTTTTTATTAACTATTGAAAAAGCGGAGGATCTTTCTGGTGTACTGATTTCATCAATAAGTTCAGCTAGTATTGGGGACAAAAATTCCGGACAATTAGAAAATGTTATTCAAGAAAATACAGTTCCAATTCAACCTAAGCAAAATGGAATAACCAATAAACAGACAAACACTGCTGTGAAAGATTTAACGTTTTCTCTTCAAGTGAAGTATATGTATTATGAACAACTTCACGATTTTTTGCAGGAAATAGAAAAATCGACTCGAATTATCCAAGTCGAAAGTGTAAATTTCACAGGAAAAAATGATCAGTCTTCTTTAACAAGTGCTCCAGTTAAATCTGTAGCAAATATTGTGATAAAGACATTTTATGATCCTTCATTAAAGGAATTATCATTACAAGACCCTACAATCGATTTACCTAAATCCTGTGAGAAAAGAACAAATCCAGTAATGTATCAAGATTGTTCAAAGTAAAAAGCAAGAACCGAAAAGGCTATCCAATGTGTTAAATGGATAGCCTTTCGTATAATGAATATTTGTCTAACTGCATTACGAAAATAACTTCTCTTCAACGCTTTTCATAACAGAATCCCAAAATAAACTTTCCTTCATAAATGTAGAACGGATTTCTTTAAATACTACAATTTGCTTCGCTTGAAAGTCAGGATCTTCTTTATGAGGAATATCTTTTTTCTTTTCAGCTACAAATGCTTCTACTTCAGAAGAGCGAGGTCCCCATACTTTCATTTCATTTCCATCTTGGTCCATAAAAATAAAAATAGGAATTGAACGAGAAGTGCCATTAGTTAAATATTGATCCATTAGTTCAAGATTGTCATCTCTGTTTAAAAAACGTGTTTCAATTTGAGCAATTTCCATCATCTTTTGGACAATCGGTACACATAATAGTGCATCTCCGCACCAATCAGCAGTTAGAGTTACAACTTTCCAGTTTTTAGTTTTTAAGTCTTCCAATTTTTGAGCTAATTGTTCTTCTACTTTAACTTGATCAAATATGTACTGTAATTCTTCTTTATTTACATTCATTGAATCCACATATAGCTGAAAAGTCATTCCTTTTTCAAACCATTGAAGTAATGTCATTCTATTTCCTCCATATCATTTTACTTACTATCATTATAATTCAATTCTTACTCATTTACTTGTAAATAGATTCCAATTATTTTGGACTACAACTAAGAAAATTCGAATATATTTTGAGCATAAAAATAAAATATAAACCAGTTATATACGTAAAAAGTCAGCTAAGTAGTGATAGCAAATATGAGAATCATGTTAAGGAGGGAATAAATGAATACAAACATTGAGCTTCAACCGAAAAGAAGAGGATTTCCTAGGTGGTTAAAAATCACACTATCTGTTTTAGTTAGTATTGTACTAATTTTGTCGATAACTGGTTTTTATGTAGCAAATAAATCATTACCTACGATTGAAGGAAAACTAGTGTTACCAGGATTAAGTGAAGAAGTTACAGTAGTTCGTGATACAAAAGGTGTGCCCCATATTACGGCGAAGAATTTACATGACTTGTACATGGCTCAAGGATTTGTAACTGCACAAGATCGCTTGTTTCAAATGGATTTAAGTAGAAGACAAGCTTCGGGTCAATTAAGTGAGGTAATTGGTAAAGCGACAGTTGATCGCGATGCATACTTTCGTACATTAGGATTACGTCGTGCAGCTGAAGCATCATATAGCGGGTACTCTCAAAAAGCTAAAAATGTTCTCGAATGGTATGCAGATGGAGTAAATGCATTTCGTAATCAGGCTATTAAAAATGGAAAGCTGCCTCTTGAGTTTAAAATTTTACGATATCAGCCTACGAAATGGACTCCAATTGATTCTTTATCGATCGGTAAGTATATGGCATTTGATTTAGGAGGACATTGGGAGGAACAGGCGTTTCGATATTATGTAATGAATAAGTTTCCGAAAGAGAAGGCTTTGGAATTATTTCCAAAAGATAATGATTTGGACCCGTATATTATCCCGAGTGGAATTGCGAAAATTGATGTAGAAAAAAGCTTTGCTGACGTTGTTACACCACCTGAATGGAATGGAAGCAACAACTGGGTTGTTAGCGGTAAAAAAACTAAGTCGGGTAAACCGTTATTGGCAAATGATCCACATTTAGGTTTAGCAACACCTGCCATTTGGTACGAAACGCATTTAAGAGCGAATGATATGAATGTGTCTGGAGTAATTTTTGCTGGCGTCCCAGGAATCATTCTTGGTCATAATGAGCACATTGCGTGGGGAGTAACGAATGTTGGTCCAGATGTGCAGGATTTATACATTGAAAAACGCAATCCTGCTGACAAGAATGAATTTTTATATGATGGGAAATGGGAAAATGCACATGTAATCAATGAACGCATCAAAGTGAAAGGTCAAAAGGATAAAGTGTTGCCAGTTACCATTACTAGGCATGGACCAATCATCTCTGAATTTGCTGGAGATACAGGGAAATCCACTGCTTTCTCATTAGAGTGGACAGCTCTTCAGCCTACTAGGGAGCTCGAAGCCATCTTATTATTAAACAGTGCAACTGATTGGGATTCTTTTAAAAAAGGATTAAGTTTATTTGAAGCTCCTGCACAGAACTTTGTATTTGCATCAGAGGATGGAACAATTGCGTACCGGGCAAATGGAAAGATACCTATTCGGAAAAAAGGAAACGGACTAGTACCTGTTCCAGGTTGGACTAGTGAATATGCTTGGAAGAGTTATATTCCTTTTGAAAAACTACCAACTTTAGTGAATCCAAAAGAAGGGTTTATTTCAACAGCGAATAATAAGGTAGTAGATAATTCTTATCCTTATCATATTTCTAACTCATGGGCACTACCTTACAGGCAAATGCGTATTCGTGAAGTGTTAAATCAAAGCAATCAACTAACCGTTAACGATATGAAAGAACTTCAGATGGATGAAAAAAATTTACAAGCAAAAGAGCTTGTTCCAGGATTTATTGCGTCATTAAAGAAAAATGAAAAACAATTAGATAAAGAAGAAAAGCAAGGATTAAAGGAACTTGAGAAATGGGATTATGTTGATGATAAAGATGCCTCAGCTCCACTTATTTTTCAAGTTTGGATGAGCGAAATGAATACGAAGCTTTTTTCAAAGCAAATTTCTGAAAAAATGTTAGAGTTGTTTAAGGATCGAACAGTAATTGTTGACCAGTTACTTCGCGATGCAATAGCAGGTAAAAAAGTGATTTGGATAAATGAAAAAGGTGGAATTGATCGGTTTCTATTTGATGCATACCATAAAACAATGAAAAACATCGAGAAAACTGATGGGCAAAATGTAGCATCATGGAAATGGGGAGACCATCATAAAATTGCATTCAAACATCCACTTTCAAGTATCAAAGTATTGAGTTATTTCTTTAATGCAAAATCTCCGATACCAGTAGGTGGCAGTACTACAACTGTTAAAGCTGCAGGATATGACGAAAATGGGATTGTGGATCACGGCGCTTCTTGGAGAACAGTAGTTGATTTTACTGATTTAACGAAGTCAGAGAATATTGTTGGTCCGGGTCAGGCAGGAAATTTAGGCAGTAAATGGTATAGTGATCAAATGGAAGATTGGGCTTATGGAACATATCATACGACAAGAAATAATGTTAGTGGCATAGAGGAAATTTTAGTCCCTAACAAGAAGTAAATAAAAGATGAATAGATGAGGCTAGACATTGGCTTTTCGTGTCTGCCTTTTTTTAACTTAGTCTAAAGTTCAATTACTAGAGTTTATTTTTTTGATGTACTAAAATAGTTAATAGAAAAAGGAGGCGATAAGATGAATAATATAGGATTAGTTCTAGAAGGCGGCGGTATGAGAGGCGTTTATACAGCTGGTGTCTTAGATTTTTTTATGGAAAATAATCTCTTCTTTCCATATGTAATTGGAGTATCTGCGGGTGCATGTAATGGTACTTCGTATATTTCGAATCAAATTGGAAGAAATAAGAGAGTAAATACAGAATACTTATCGCACCCTGATTATATTTCATTTAAAAATTTAGTCCGAAAAAAACAATTGTTTGGAATGGATTTATTATTTGATATCATTCCGAATGAATTGGATCCATTTGATTTTGAATCGTTTTTTGAGAGTAAACAACGGTTTATGATTGGAGCGACAGACGTCATTTCAGGACAACCAGTGTATTTTGATAAAAATGATATTCGTGAAAAAGATGATTTACTAAAGGTAGTCCGTGCATCAAGCTCACTTCCTTTAATGGCACCAATCGTTGAATTCGATACTTATCAATTATTGGATGGTGGCATTGCAGACCCAATTCCATTGAAGAAATCTGAAATGGATGGAAATCATAAAAATGTTGTTGTGCTGACTAGAAATGCAGGATATGTAAAAAAGAAATCAAAATCTTCTTGGCTATTGAATCGTCAATTTAAAGAGTATCCAAATTTGGCAAAAGCAGTAGCCAATCGCCATAGTATGTATAATGAACAAATTGCATATATTGAAGAACAAGAGAAAAAAGGAAATGTGTTTGTTATCCGTCCTATGCAAAAGCTAGTTGTTGGTCGAATTGAACGAAATCGTGATCGTTTGGTTAATTTGTATGAACAAGGCTATGAAGACGCAAAAAAACAAATAGAAGCTCTACAAGAATTTCTTCAAATAGAAAAATCGACTTGCTGAAGTCGATTTTTTGTTTTGACTCTGTTTTATTTATCCGCAAAATGGCGGACTTGCATGAATATCAACAATAATGGTTAACTGAGTCTATTTTTATTTAATGTTTAATCATCATTATCTTTATTTTCAGATTTTTTATTATTATCTTCTCGTTGATTATGTTGTGCAAACGTGAAATCAAAATCAAGAAATGGCTTCATACAACCAAAGCAGTGACGTCTTCTAAATCTACAACAACATCTTCTCCGCCTACGACAACAACATCTATGACATCGGCAATCATCAAAGTCACAGTCTTCAAAACGATTGCGGTGGCAACGATCACGATCAAAATCACAATCAAAGTCACAATCAAAGTCACAGTCACGATCGAAACGACGATCATCTTCATCAAAGTCGTTGTCAAAATTTTTAAATTCTCTTCGACGATTACGTGAAGAAGAGCTACGAACATTTGACCATTCATTACGAGAACTACGATTACAATTACACATTCAGGAACACCTCCTTGAATTACCTACATATTACTTATATTCGTCTAATAGGGATAAGGTACAGGCTACTGTCTGTCCTACCAAAATAAAAAAACGTTCCGCAATAAATTTTGCGAAACGTTAAGATTAAACTATTTATTATTTTAATGTGTAAAAAAGATCAAATTAATTAAGAAAAGAATAGCAAATACATAAATAATTGGTTTTACTTGTTTTGCTTTTCCTTTAACAATTTTAAGCAATGGATAAGAAATAAATCCAAGTGCAATACCAGTCGAAATACTTGATGTAAGTGGCATTGTAATAAGAACCATAAAAGCAGGGAATGCTTCCTCGAATTGCTCCCACTCAATGTGTCTTACGTTACCAATCATTAAACTTCCGACGATAATTAATGATGGACTAGTTATCGCTTCAACCCCGGAAATAGCATTTACTAATGGGCTAAAGAAAGCTGCGAATGCAAATAAAACGACAACTGTTAGAGCTGTTAAACCAGTACGTCCACCTGCTGCAACACCAGCTGTTGATTCGACGTATGCAGTAGTTGGTGATGTACCAAACATTGAACCGATTGTAGTAGCTAGGGAATCTGAAATCATTGCTTTCCCCATACGAGATTCTTGTTTATTTTTTAATAATCCAATCTGAGAGGCTACTCCTAAAAATGTACCTGTTGTATCGAAAATTGTTACAAGTAAAAATGAAAATACAACGGAGTATAAGTTATGACTGATTACATCTGAAAAAGCAGTAATTGGATTAGAAATGATCATTTTATCTGGTAGTGATGGAGCTGAAATAACACCATTAAAGTGTAGTTGACCAGTAAAATAGGCGATAATTGCCGTAACTGCCATTCCGATAAACAGTGCGCCATTTACATTTAAAGCAAAGAGCACTATTGTAATTCCTAAACCAACTAATGTTAAGATAACATCTTGTGAATGAAGATTTCCTAAACCTACTAAATTGTCTTTATTTGCAACGATGATATGTGATAGGCGTAAACCTAGAAATGCGATAAATAAGCCAATCCCAGATGAAATCGCATATTTTAACGTGTCAGGTATTGCTTCAATTAGTTTCGTACGGAAAGATGTTAATGATAAAAGCAAGAAAATAATACCCGTAACGAATACTGCTGCGAAACCTAACTGATAAGTAATTCCATGTGTTTTTGAGACAACAGAATACGCGAAATACGCATTCAATCCCATTCCTGGTGCGATAGCAATCGGATAATTTCCTAAAAATGCCATACAAAGTGTTCCAACTATTGTCGCAATAATTGTTGCTGTAAATGCTTGTTGGAAAGGTACACCAGCTGAAGATAAAATAATCGGGTTTACAATAATAATATAAGCCATTGTAAGAAACGTTGTTAACCCTGCTGTAACTTCAGTTTTAATTGATGTGTTTGCTTTGTTTAATCCAAACATACTAAATCTCCTTGTAATTACGAATAATTTTACCAACAGTTATTAATAATATTCGTTTTTAAGTGAAAAGACAAGTGTTTTAATCATTCTTTTTTGTTTTTTACCATAGTGTTTCCCAACTGCTGGAATGGGTATCCTATGGATGTACTTTATTATTAGGAGGATTATGATGAGCCAAACTAACTATCCAACGTCTTTTCCAGCTCAACATCAAGCAAATCAACCAGGAATAGAACATGAAATGAATCCAATTCCAGTAACAGATAATCCAAGTTATATTGGTGCGAATAAACTTATAGGTAAGACTGCCATTATTACTGGTGGAGATAGTGGAATTGGAAAAGCAGTAGCCATTCTTTTTGCAAAAGAGGGAGCAAACGTTGTCATTGTTTATTTTAATGAAGATAAAGATGCACTAGAAACGAAAAAGAATGTTGAATCATATGGTGGGAAATGTCTTTGTATTAAAGGAGATCTATCAAATGAAGACTTTTGTCAGCAAATTGTACAGCAAACAATGTCCACTTTTAATGGTGTTAACATTTTGATTAATAATGCTGCCGTCCAATATCCGCAAAAAGGAATTGAAGATATTACTGCCGAACAATTACATAAAACGTTTGCGACAAATATTTTTCCGATGTTTTACTTATCAAAGGCCTGTTTATCACATATGAAAGCTGGGGATGCCATTATTAATACTGCATCGATTACCGCATACAAAGGAAATGAACAATTAATTGACTATGCCTCAACAAAAGGGGCAATCGTTTCTTTTACTCGATCATTATCACTAAATTTAAGTACAAAGGGAATTCGTGTGAATGCAGTAGCTCCAGGACCAATCTGGACACCGCTTATCCCATCTAGCTTTGATGCATTGCAGGTCGCAACTTTTGGAACAACAACTGCAATGAAGCGTGCTGGACAGCCTGTTGAAGTTGCACCTGCCTATTTGTATTTAGCAAGTGAAGAATCTTCCTATGTATCAGGCCAAGTGATTCATGTTAATGGTGGAGAAATCGTAAATGGATAAGAAAAAGGGCACTAAAAAAAGTGCCCTTCAATTGTTTAGAACTTCCTAAGACCTGTGTTCTTCCTAATATCTTCCTATGTCCTAGTATTTTGGTTCGAAAGTATGACAACAAGTTTCTCCACTATTACCAGCAGTACTTGTTAGTTCACCATCTAAAACAGCATTTTCAAATGACTGATTATAATCATTAGAATATTCATGAGCATCTGATTGAACGATAATTGAACTTGCTTGGCAAAAGTTACCATGTCCCCAGTGTGTACAATTTGATACACTACAACGTATTTCTGGCATTGTATCCACTCCTTTAACGATAGTTTTCACATTGTTTGTAGAATCATTCATGGGACAAAATGTCATATAAAATGCGATCCCTAAATAGGAATCGCACATTATTTAGATTTCTGAAGTAACATATTCATCTTCTGAAATCATTTCATTTTTTGTTGCATGGTCTATATGTTGAAACATGGATTTTAATTTCTCATCGATAACTGATATATTTCTTTCATATTTAAAAGCGTGTAAAAAATGTTCAATTCGTTTTGAAAATACTTCATCCTTAGTATTCACCATTAAAGTAAGGAGTTTATCCCACTGACAACAATACGTATAATATAGCGCTAAATCGTAATCAGATTGATATTGCATGCTGTACCTCCTTTTAGGGGGTACTTTTATTGTATGTGAAATAAATCGAATTAGCCTTGAGAGAAATTAACAGTATCTAAAAAGTAGGGAAATCAAATATTTGACGCATTATTCCAGTTTAAATTCACATTGATTGCTATCTCGCCGATAAATTTATTGAAAATATCGATTAAAAAAAATTAACATAAAGAAAAGAATTCTTTAAATATTGGTTAAGATAGTGTTTAAATCGAGCAAGTATGATTGGTTGTATAGATTGAATAAGTATGTAAAAATAAATAGAGTGAAATCAAGTATACAAAGCAACTATTAGATATTCCTGTATGAGTAGAGTGATCGGGAGGAGAAAATATGAATAAAATCCTTGTTATAGAAGATGAAAAAGAGCTAGCAAAATTTATTCAATTAGAGTTAGAATACGAAGGCTATCAAGTAACTGTTGAAAATGATGGTAGAGATGGCTTAAATAAAGCTTTAGGGGAAGATTTTGACTTAATCTTACTTGATTTAATGTTACCAAGTCTTAGTGGAACAGAAATATGCAGAAGAGTAAGGATGAATAAAGACACGCCTATTATAATGATTACTGCACGAGATACCGTTTTTGATCGAATATCGGGCTTAGATAGTGGGGCAGATGATTATATTTCTAAGCCATTTGTGATTGAAGAGCTTCTAGCCCATATGCGTGCGATTTTTAGACGAATTAATAAAATCGAAAAAAATAATTATTTAGTATATAAAGATTTGTCACTTGACCCAGCTGCACGAATTGTAAAAAAAGGTGACGAGATTATTGATTTAACGAAAAAAGAATTTGATATGTTATTTTTATTTATGAAAAATGTGAATCGAGTTTTAACGAGAGAGATGTTGTTAGAAGCAGTTTGGGGTTATGATACATCAGTTGAGACAAATGTAGTCGATGTGTATATTAGTTATTTACGTACAAAATTAGATGATAAAGAGAACAATTTATATATTAACACGGTCAGAGGAGCTGGATATGTGTTAAGAAAGTAAAGGTGTGCTAATAATGAAGTGGTTTAACAACCTTACAATTCGATGGAAAATGACCATCTTATCGGCATTGTTTATGTTTCTTATTTTTATTACATGCAATATTATACAATTAGTATTAATAAAGACAGTTACGTTTAATCAACAACAAGATACATTAGGAAAAAAGGCTCAAATGATGACTACGTATATTGAACAGTCATATGAAAAGCATTCAAATGAGAAAAAAGCATTTGCAGACGCAGAACAATATTATAAAAGTATCATTCAGCCTAATGAAAAGATAAAAATAGTTGATGAAAATGGGACTGCCATCTTTACCATTTCAAAAGATTTGCAAAATGAATTGCATTTTAATTCCTATAAAGAGGGATTTTATAAAACAGTAATACATGATGATGAAATCCTTGTATTAAATACGCCAGTTCAATTAGGAAATAAGAATTTCATGCTTCAGTTTAGTATGAATATGGAACTTTTTTCACATTTGGAAGAACAAGTATCATTAGTATTACTTTTTGGAACGATTTTTTCATTGATTTTAAGTGGATTAAGTGGTATTTATTTATCGAAAAAAATGCTTTTTCCGTTAAAAGATATGAATCAAACGATGACAAAAATTAAGAATAATGAATTGCAAGAACGTGTTACAATCTATAACACAAAAGATGAATTTTCCGAGCTCGGTGAAATTTTCAATAACATGATGGATGAATTGGAATTATCGATTCGAATACAGCAACGATTTGTTGAAGATGCATCTCATGAATTAAAAACACCTCTTTCAATTATTCATGGTCACTTATCACTTATAAAAAGATGGGGTAAGGATGACAAACAAGTACTAGAAAATTCAATTGATGCTTGTTTAAATGAAACAAATCGTATGATTGTTTTAACAAAAGAATTACTACAGTTGTCAAAAATGGAGAAATCGAATGAAGAGACCGCAGTCATTAAGCAAACAAATATAGTGGAGGCATTAAAAGAAGTCATAACGAACTATCGTCTTCTTTATAACGATGTCGCAATTACACTTGATGACCTAGAACAAAAAGAATATAAAGTTTTAATTTCAAAAGAGCATTTTATTCAAATATTAATTATCATTCTGGATAATGCAATAAAATATAGCGCTGAAAATAAAAAAATTCAGTTGTCTGTATTAAAAATAGATTCCTACCTGAAAATCAAAATTCGTGACAATGGAATTGGTATTCAAGAAGAAGACTTACCACATATTTTTGATCGTTTTTATCGAGTTGATAAAGCAAGAAGCAGAGAAAAAGGTGGTAATGGTTTAGGCTTATCCATTGCAAAAGAATTGGTCGAGAAATACGATGGAAATCTAACCATTCATAGTGTGTATGGAAAAGGTACAACTGTTGAAATTGATCTTCCACTTTAATCGGAGAACCAATAGAGGAATCATTAAGAAGAGTGTAAAAACTATAAAAGTTTCTACACTCTTTTTCATTACTAGTTTTTTGAAGCTTGAAATTCAGCCATTTCTTCTTTTGATGGACCGTAAACTCCTGGAACTTTTAAGCCTGCTTGCCTCATAAGTACAGTCATTTGGCCACGATGGTGAGTTTGATGTTGGATTAAAAACGTTAGGAATTGACCTTTTGAAATGTTAAAACCGAAAAAGTCCACTTCAGTGTTTAATTCACTATCAGTCCACTGCGTTTGAAGTGCCTCTACGAAAGCATCACATGTTTTACGATAGCTCTCCGCAATAAATTGAGCTGATGAAGGCACGGGAGCGTTTGCTGCTGTTGCCTCAAAGTTTAAGTTTGCCATTGGACAAAGTCCTGTAATTGCAGTAGTTATATGCCATGCAAGACTTCCTAACGTCCAATTTTCAGCAACGACTTCTTGTTTTAGTGATTCATCAGTTAGTTGAGCAAATACTTTCTGTGTTAATTTTGATTCGTGCTCCCACATCTTTAAAAAGCCTTCAATTGTTTGGAACATATTAACCCTCCTTAAGTATTATGTATAACCAATTCTCTAAAACAATAGAAATTCCTCTAACAAAAACAGAAATACAATTTATCTTATAATTGATTGTTTCATTTTATTCGCAATACTTTACATTGGGGTGAACTTTATTCTAAATCATAATGAAAATAAAGTTATTCAATTATGTATACCATCGTTAGATAGAACGGGGGGAAGAATGCGTTAGTTGATTACAATTCCAGGATGCTCCCTTTCCGTGGGGTGTGAGCTGAGCCTCCTCGTCTCATACGCTCCTGCGGGGTCTCAGCCTTCCCGCTATTCCCACAGGAGTCCCGCACCTTCCATTGTAATCAACTTCTATCTTTAAAATTTATAACCTCAAAAACAACAATCGAACCAAAATAAATCATTTTTGCATAATCCATACCTTCAATCAAAAATTCTTTCACAAAAGCCATTAATACTAAGATTACGTTCATTTATTATAGTAAGTTTAATAACTTTCTTAAAACACTCATTATTTTAAACGACGGTCATACATAAGTTGAATTTGAATACCAAAGGGATCTTGAACAATACCATAAGCTTCGCTAAAAATATTCTTAGAAAGAGGGACAATAATTTGAACCCTTTCATCACTTGTTAAATTAGTATAAAAGCTTTGTATTTCTTCTAAGTTTGCACTTTGAATACAAAGCGAGAAATTATTACCTACATTGTAAATCTCACTAGGTTTCATTGTATTTTCAGCAATCATAAGTTTCGTTTTTCCAATTTGAAGTACCGAATGAGTAATATAATCTTTATTTTCTTCAGTTAATACAAATGAACTATCACGTTTTGTCAAATCTGAATATGTCACAAGTAATAACTCCTTAGCATTTAAATGTTTCTTATAAAAACTAATTGCCTCACTTGCTTTTCCATTCATAGATAAAAAAACGGCAATCTCTAATGTCATTGTAAAGACCTCCTATTATTTTTTTCACTTTTAGAATACACTTAAAAGGTATCAAATCATGACACCCTTTAAGGAGTTTTTTTATGAATAAGTCTGAAAGATTAAATGACATGTTGCAGTTTATAAATGGTAAAAAGACTTTTAACCTAAAGGACTTGATGGAAAAGTATAACATATCTAGAAGTACAGCGATTAGAGACGTTCAATCATTAGAATTATTGGGAATGCCAATTTACGCTGAACAAGGTAGAAATGGGAAGTATTTGGTATTAGATAATCGTATATTATCTCCAATTATCTTTACTGTTGATGAAATGTATGCAATTTATTTTGCTATGCTGACTTTAAAAGGATATAAAGCAAAACCATTTGAATATGAAATAAGTAAATTAGAGGATAAGTTTAAACAAGTATTACCAAGTCAAGTTAAAGACAATATTGAGAAGATGAAGGAATTAATAAACCTGGAAATGACTAATCACAGTAATTTTAATCCTTATTTAAAAGATCTGATTCAAGGTATTATTGACGAAAAAATTTATCAAGTAACCTATTTGAAAAATAAAGAAAAAATACAAATAATAGGTCAGTTTATTAAGATTAACTCTAAATTCGGGCAATGGTATTCTAAAATTTACAATGTTGATAAACAAAAAGTCCAAAATCTACGTTGTGATAAAATCGTATCATTAGAAGTGGTTGAAGATAAGAATTCAATGAAATTAGAGTATTTATTATCCCTTTTAGAGAATTATCACAAACAAGATATTGCTATTCAGTTCTCTGTAGTTGTAACAGATAGAGGAAAGGATTTATTTGATAAGGAACATTACCCATCAATGTCAATTCAAAAAACAGATGATAATTATATAGTATCGGGTTATTACAATTTGGACGAAGTAGATTTTATCTCAGAATATTTTTTACGTTATGGGAAGTCTATTGTTTCGATCAGTCCGATCACGTTAAAAGCTTCAATTCAAAACAAATTGCATAAAATTATTACGCATTTAAATAAAATGAACTAAAAGTGTTGATATTAAAAAGCTTTTGTTTAAAGAAACTGTTGATAAAGAAGTTGATTGGAACGGAAGGTGCGAGACTCCTGTGGGAACAGCGAGATAGGTGAGACCCCGCAGGAGGGATAGCGACGAGGAGGCTCAACGCCCGCCCCACGGAAAGCGAGCGTCCTGGAGTGGAAATCAACTTATCACCCTCTTAGATAAAACAAAGTTTAAGAAAACAGTCTTTTAAAAACAACATCAAAATAAAACAGAGAAAATAGAAAAGGTGACGTCTTAAGTGACATCACCTTTCTGTTCATCTTCTGGCTCAATGTGAATTAAAATTTGAGGCTTATAAAGAACTTTTTTTATGTCTGCTTCAATTTTATCGCATAGTCTATGAGCAATCCCAATGCTTATATTTGAAGGAACAATTAAATGAAAATCAACGTGTTCTTCTGCTCCTGATCGGCGAGTTCGAAAATCATGGTACTCAATATATTGATCACGATAAGATTCAATGATTTTTCGAATTTTATCTTCTTCCTCTTCTGACAGACGTTCATCTAAAAGAGGGGAAAAAGAAACCTTCCACATCTCAAGTGCTTCTTTCATAATATAAATTGCCAGGGCAATCCCTATAATAGGATCAAGTATTGTCCAACCTGTAACTGTAACTAGGGCTAAACTGATTGCAACGCCTAAAGAGGTGAAAACATCTGTGAGTAAATGGAATGCGTTTGATTGCATTGCTACAGATTTTGTTTCTTCTGCTATTCTTTTTACTCTTCTTGAGACTATGAAATTTAATGAAGCACCAATTAACATAATGATAATTCCTAAAAATGGCAACTGAATTGGTTCAGGATGAAGAATTTTTTGAATGCATTCATAAATAATCCAAATTCCAGCAACAAATATCAAAATCGTTTCAATAGTTCCTGAAATGTTTTCGACTTTTCCATGTCCATATGCGTGCTTTTCATCTGCAGGTCGATTTGCAATTTGAACAGAAAAGAAAGCAATCATGGAAGCCATGAGGTCCAATGAAGAATGGATTGCTTCTGAAATGATAGCAACTGATCCAGTTACGATGCCAATGACTAATTTTAATATCACAATAAATGAATTACTGAAAACTGATAATGCAGCAGTTTTTGATGCTTTCATTTCTTAACCTCCATAATCAATTCAGTCATTAGCCTTGACATTTTTTAGGAAAAAAACACGTTAGATTCGTTTAAAATTTACTGTCTAGGTGCCCAAATTATGATTGTAACCCCTATCAGACAAATAAATGCACCGATCCAATCATATAAATCAGGAGTTTTTCCGTCTATCCACCAGCCCCATAAGATGGATAAAACAATAAAGACTCCACCATATGCAGCATAAACTCTTCCAAAACTAGGAAACTGCTGGAAGGTAGGGATAATGCCATACACAACTAAAATTATACCTCCAAAAATTCCGTACCAAACAGACAGAGATTCTCTTAACCATAACCAAATTAAGTAGCCTCCGCCAATTTCTGCAAGTCCAGCCAAAATAAACAAGAATACTGCTTTCATACAAAATCTCCTATTGTTTGTTCAATTATTATAGTTAATTCAAAAGCACAGTTTAAGATACATGAAAAATCCACCCATTTTCATGAGTGGATACTCCTTATACTATTTTAACACGTAGAATACGCATTGCATTAAGTACTGCTAATACAGTTACACCAACGTCTGAAATGACAGCTTCCCACATAGTAGCAATACCAAATAAACCTAATAATAAGAAGAAACCTTTAACAAGAAGTGCAAAACAGATATTTTGCCAGACAATTCGTCTAGTACTTTTTGCAATCTTAATGGCATCCGCAATTTTTGAAGGTTCATCTGTCATAATAACAATATCAGCAGCTTCAATGGCTGCATCTGAACCTAAACCGCCCATCGCAATTCCGACATCTGCTCTAGCAAGTACAGGTGCATCATTCATGCCATCACCAACAAACGCAATTTTAGCGTGATTGCTATTCATCTTCTCAATCTCTTCAAATTTTTCTACCTTTTGATGTGGTAGCAATTCAGCATAAGTCTCATCTAATTGAAGTTTATTGGCAATTGAGGTTGCCACTTTATTAGCATCCCCAGTTAACATAACTGTTTTCTGTATGCCTAATTGTTTTAATGACTTAATTGCTTTTTGAGAATCAACCTTTAGCTCATCTGCAATGACAAGATACCCTAAATAGTCATTTTCCTTTGCAATGTGGACAACTGTTCCAACTTCAGTTGTTTGGATGAATGGGATTTTGAATTTATTCATCAACTTTTCATTACCAGCTAATACATGTTCAGTATTGAGTTTCACTGATATGCCATGCCCCACAATTTCTTCATACTCATGTAGAATGTTGTCATCAATGTTGTCATCAAATTGTTTTACAATCGATTGAGCAATTGGATGATTTGATAGTTTCTCAGCGTAAGCAGCGGTTTTTAGTAACTCTTCTTCTGAATAGCTGGAAGAAGGATGAATCGAAACGACATTAAATTCACCTTTTGTTAATGTCCCTGTTTTATCAAATACAATTGTTTGAAGATCATTTAAAGCTTCTAAAAAATTACTTCCTTTTACAAGAATACCATTACGTGATGCTGCGCCAATTCCCCCAAAGAAGCCAAGTGGAATCGATACAACAAGTGCACAAGGGCAAGAAATAACTAGAAAAATAAGTGCACGATAGATCCACTCATGAAAAGTTGCTCCAGATAGAAGTAATGGAGGGATAACAGCCACAAGAAGTGCACTGATTACGACAATTGGCGTATAAATACGAGCGAACTTTGTAATAAAGTTTTCTGTATTTGCTTTCCGATTACTTG
Organism: Gottfriedia endophytica; assembly: GCF_017814275.1. Lineage (GTDB taxonomy): Bacteria > Bacillota > Bacilli > Bacillales > Bacillaceae_G > Gottfriedia > Gottfriedia endophytica. The sequence continues at coordinate 176,048 of NZ_JAGIYQ010000005.1, read as the reverse complement.
CATTTTGAACTAATTCAATAATTTTTGAAACAGTTGATTCATTGTATCGTTTTGTTACTTTTACCTCAATAACACCTTGCTTGTTAATCATTCCACTTAAGATTTCATCGCCTACATTTACTTCACGTGGTATAGATTCTCCAGTAAGTGCTGATGTATCAAGAGAGGAATTCCCTGCTATTAATATGCCATCCAATGGAACCTTTTCACCAGGTTTAACAAGAATAATCTCTCCAATGGATACTTCTTCAGGTTGTACTTGTTTCACTTGACCATCAACTTTTACATTGGCAAATTCAGGTCGAATGTCCATTAAATCAGTGATGGATTTACGAGATTTATTAACTGCAATACTTTGGAAAAGCTCTCCTAATTGATAAAACAGCATAACTGAAACAGCTTCTGGATATTGACCAATTAGAAATGCGCCAACTGTCGCAAGAGCCATAAGAAAGTTTTCATCAAAAACTTGACCTCTAAAAATGTTTCGAATCGCTTTCATCACGACTTCATAACCAGCAATCAAGTAGGCAATAATAAATAATCCAATCGAAATACTTTCACCAAAAGAACCAAATATAGAAAGAAGAAGTAATAGTCCACTTGTTCCTAATTGAAGAACAATTTTCTTCGTTTCATTTTGTTGATGATCGTGAGAATGGACATGATCGTTTGGTTTATTTTTATCAATGATGTGAATTTTCGGTTCAAGTTTTTTCACTGTTTGACTAGCATTTTCTATAACTGATTCTTCGTTTTTAGAATCAGTTGTAAGCGTCATTGTTTTTGTCGCGAAATTTACAGAACATGTAGAAATACCATCTACTCGTTTTACTCTGTTTTCTATTTTCATTGCGCAATTTGAGCAATCTAATCCTTCAAGTAAAAATTCACGTTTTACTTGGCTTTGTGATTGAGCTCCCATAACTCTTCCCCCATTCAAACCATTATTCAATTACATGCTCAAATGCTTGGTTAAAGATCTGCATGACATGATCATCTGCAATCGAGTAATAAACAACTTTTCCATCTTTACGATTTTTGACCAATTTTGCTTGTTTTAAGACACGTAGCTGGTGAGAAATAGAAGACTGTGTCATTCCAAGTAAATAAGCTAGATCACATACGCACATTTCAGATTGAACTAATGCTTGAAGGATTCGTGTTCTCGTTTTATCACCTAAAATTTTAAAAAGATCAGCTACACTAGCAAGTACTTCTTCATCAGGCATTTGCTGTTTCACGTGCTTTATGACATGTTCATGTATAACAGTTTGTGTGCATTGTTCATCACACACTTCATTTAGTTGTTTTTTATCTTTAATCATCGTCTGCATCCTTTCTTATAAGAACGTATGAACAAGTATTCATATATTTGTTGCTATTATTATATGCACAATCATTCATATGTGTCAAAAGAAATTGATATATTTCTCTCTTCATTATTTTAACAACCTTTTCATAAACTAATATACTAGAGGATAGGGGAGGGAGATTTATGAGAGCTAGTGAACATATAGAACTGGAATATGCAATTGAAGAAATTACGGAGATTGCTAAGGGGTTTGGATTAGATTACTACCCAATGAGGTATGAAATTTGTCCAGCCGATATCATTTATACATTTGGAGCTTACGGCATGCCTACACGTTTCTCACATTGGAGCTTTGGAAAGCAATTTTATAAAATGAAAATTCATTATGATTTAGGCCTGAGTAAAATTTACGAACTAGTGATTAACTCAAACCCTTGCTATGCATTTTTACTTGATACAAATTCACTCGTACAAAATAAGTTAATTGTGGCTCATGTACTTGCACACTGTGATTTCTTTAAAAATAACGTAAGATTCTCAAACACAAAGCGAGATATGGTTGAAAGTATGGCAGCAACAGCTGAACGAATAAAAGAATATGAACATATTTACGGAAAACAAGAAGTAGAAACATTTTTAGACGCAGTACTCTCGATACAAGAACACATCGATCCATCGTTAGTACGTCCAAAATTAGCATATGACATTGAAAACGAAACACGTTCTAAGACACGAAAACCAACATCCCCATATGATGATCTCTGGAACATTGACCAAAATAAACAATCTACTAAAGAAAACAATGTAATCCCAATCAAAAAAAGACAATTCCCACCACAACCAGAAAAAGATATTTTATTATTTATCGAAGAATATTCAAGAGAATTAGAAGAATGGCAACGAGACATACTGACCATGCTTCGCGAAGAAATGCTATATTTCTGGCCACAACTTGAAACGAAAATTATGAACGAAGGCTGGGCAAGTTACTGGCATATGCGCATCATGCGAGAACTAAATTTAAGCTCAAGCGAAGCAATCGAATACGCCAAACTAAACGCAGGAGTCGTCCAACCATCCAAAACAAGCATCAACCCATACTACCTTGGAGTCCGTATTTTTGAAGACATCGAAGAACGCTACAACAATCCGACTGAAGATATGAAGAAAATCGGTGTCAAACCAGGTTCGGGAAGAGAAAAAATGTTTGAAGTACGAGAGTTAGAGTCTGATAGCTCATTCCTACGAAACTACCTGACAAAAGAGCTTGTGATGCGAGAAGATATGTATCTTTTCCAACGCCAAGGTAAGGAATATAAGGTCATTGATAAAGGTTGGGAAGCAGTTCGTGATCAGTTGATTGTTAGTCGAGTTAACGGAGGATTTCCATACATTGTCGTACAGGACGGAGATTATTTGAAAAACGGAGAGCTATATTTGAAGCATTCCTATGAAACAATGGAGCTTGATGTTAAGTATGTGGAGAAGGTTATGCCGTATATCCATCAGCTGTGGGGTAGAGGGGTACATCTTGAGACGCAGATTGAGAGTAAAGCTGTTTTGTTTACTTATGATGGGAAGAATATTCATCGGAAGTATATTTGAGCCACCTAGGGATAGGTGGTTTTTTTGTGTTGAGGTCATATACCATGGTCCGCATTGTTATATCATTTTTATGCGGTAAAAACACGTTTATCTAATTCCTCTTCGGTTAAGCACTCTATTGGAATACAAGTTATGTCGTTGTATTTCTTCAAATATTCTTGTAATACTTCAATGGAATCACTTGGTCCAAGTAAACCTAGTAATTAATATACTCAATGTTCTTCGCTCCTTCCCTTATATAGTTTAAAAGAAATTGAGTATTAGAACCTTGAAAAAGAAAATGAATATTTATTCATAATAAATTATTAAAATGCAAAATATGTGCTATGATTAATGACATAACCTAAAATAGACCTAAAATCAAATTAAAGGAGAGCAAATCTTTTATAGGGTACATGAATGTTCTTTAAAAGATGCTTATTAAGGGAGACACCCATGGAAAAAGTACAAATGAGGTAGCATTAGTTATAACGAGTGTTTGTTCTTTAATGTTAAAAATTGAGAAAAATAATAATGGTATTTTTGAAAGAGCTTCATCTAAGGATGCGTAAGCTACATTCATTTATTACGCTTTATCAAAGATACTGTGAATATTATTACAAATTATACAGAGGTGAGAGATATGGATTTTCGCGATCGACTATCAGAAATAATAGAAGCAAAGCGTCAAAAGCTTATTCAAGTGAGTGATAAAATTTGGGGTTATGCAGAACTTGGGTTTCAAGAGGATAAATCTGCACAATTGTTATGTAAAACATTAGAGGATGAAGGATTTATCGTTCAAGAAGGTGTTGGAAACATTGATACTGCGTTTATAGGTAGTTTTGGAAGCGGAAACCCTATTATAGCGTTTTTAGGAGAGTTTGACGCTCTTTCAGGGTTAAGTCAATCAGGTGGAGAATCGCATTATAATCCAGTGGAAATGGGTGGAAATGGTCATGGTTGCGGGCATAATTTACTCGGAACAGGTTCGCTTGCAGCAGCAATTGCGCTTCGTTACTACATGGAGGAAAACAATATAGAAGGAACAGTTCGTTATTATGGTTGCCCTGGAGAAGAAATTGGCGGTGGAAAGACGTTTATGGTAAGGGAAGGATTGTTTGATGATGTGGATCTGGCATTAACATGGCATCCGGGAACACGTAATGGTGTAATGTCTATGGCTTCACTTGCATGTTACGAAGTATACTTTAAATTTACAGGGAAAAGTTCACATGCAGCTGCTACTCCTCATTTAGGAAGAAGTGCATTGGATGCTGTTGAACTCATGAATGTTGGAGTGAACTATTTACGTGAACATATTATTCCAGAGGCAAGGGTTCACTATGCAGTGACGAATTCAGGTGGCTTTTCACCAAATGTGGTACAAGCAAATGCAGAAACGTTATATTTTATAAGAGCACCTCGTGTGTCACAAACAGAAGAAATTTACCAGCGTGTTTGTGACATTGCAAGAGGGGCCGCATTAATGACAGGAACTGAAGTAGAAATTGACTTCGCATCAGGTCTTTCTAATGTAATACCGAATACAACGCTAGAAAAAATTATACATGATAACTTCATTTCATTGGGTGTACCAATGCATAATGAAGATGAATTACAATTTGCAAAAAATATTCGTGAAACACTCTCGGATGCTGATAAAAACTTAGAAGTAAAAATAAATAAAGAATTGGCAGGGAAAGTGCTATCAGACCTTATCGAGCCATTTTCTCCTGCAAATGAAGTTCTGCCAGGTTCTACAGATGTTGGGGATGTAAGCTGGGTAGTACCGACAGCGCAATGTATGACTGCATGTGAACCACTTGGAACACCACTTCATACTTGGCAGATCGTTGCAACTGGAACAACTTCTATTGCTCATAAAGGAATGCTTCATGCAGGGAAAGTGATGGCAGCTACAGCGATAGAAGCGATTAATTGTCCAGATATTATTGAGAAAGCAAAAGCAGAGCTAGTTGAACGTCGTGACGGTGAGGAGTATGTTTCTCCACTTCCAGCAGAAGTAAAGAAATATATAGCACGTGTTTATTAAGACATCTGTCCAAAATTTTATTGAAGTAACGTAACGGATGTGTTAGTTGAGAAGGATAAAGTGATTTTAAGAATGAGGCATATTGCTACAGTTTTTTCATTAAAGGGTGCTTTAATGAAAAAAGGAGTACATAAATAATCAGACTTTTTTATAAAAGAATGATTCAATTAAATAAATTAAGAGCTTGTTTTGAACAATTTTTTTTCAAAACAAGCTCTTTCTTTTTTGCTCGAAATGGGAATAAAGTTTATTGGAATGAAATTGAAAGTATTAAATATTCGAATGTAAAAGGTATGAAGTCTACTGTGATTTATCCTCATTATACAAATCATGAAAAGATTAGAATCCGTCGTAAGAAATGGATGCCAACAACTGCTCATTCTATCGATTGGTTATTAATTGAAAAGCCAACAGAATTACACAAAAGTTTAATGAAAACTTGGGAAGAAAAAAATCATTAAACACAATTATACATCAAATATCAAATGCAACTAACCTGCATTAGTTGAAGATTTCGAGTCACTTTGTGGCTCTTTTTTATTGGAAAAAATGCAGATTAGTTTAACAAGAACGCAAATAAAAGGATATTTTGGTTATTTCTAGAACTTTTTCTAGAAGGAGTTGAAGTATGAAAAGGTTAGTAATTATTACAGTAGGTAAAACCCATTCTGGAAAAACTACATTTGCAAATGCTTTAGAAAAACAGTTAAATAACTCTTTTGTTATGGACCAAGATAACCACGCTGAATTTATTAGTACTTATTATAAGATCTTACAACCAAAACAAGGACCTAATACACTTAAACATTCTCTCTCAAAGCTAATTGTCGATTATGCCAAAGAAAACACTGATTTTCACTTTATTATTTGTAACTCAAATAGAAGTCGAAAAGGACGATTGTATTTGCTTGAAGAGTTGTTTAATACTGATCAGTTTGTCCGTATATTGGTTCATTTTGATATTCCTGATGATGTTCTTCAAGAACGAGTTGCACAAAGTCAAAGAAGTACGAAAATATTTAGAAGTGCATCAAATTTTGAGGAAGTGCTTGTTAGGCAACAGGGTGAATCATTTAAGGAAGATGTAGTTAACCCAATAGAAGGTGAAGCGGACCATTTATTTGTAATAAAAGATAGTGAAGAGGTTAATTCAGTTGTTCAAAAAATTGTTCACATTGCTGAAAGTCATTAAGGTAAAGAATATTCATAGGAAGTATATTTAAGCCGCCTGTGGATGGGTGGTTTAAAGAATATCGTAGATGGAGTTATATTCTATCAGCAATAGCTATGACTTCAATAACGGGTATATTAGCATTCACTAGTCCATGGATAGGTATCTTGTTTACACATGATGAAAAGGTACTTCACTTATTAATGATAATTTTATTTATTGATACGATCTCCCAGCCGTTCTTAGCTTCTGTTACAATCGATACTTCCGTAGTACAAGCAGGCGGAAATAGTAAATTTTCGATGATAGTCACGATGATTGGTATATGGGTTATCCGAACTTTTGGAGTTTATCTATTTGCATGGAAGCTTGGGTTTGGTTTACCTGCTGTATGGATTTCAATTGCTGCTGATAACGCTTTCCGTGCAGGGTTATTTGCATGGTATCGAAAAAAGAAAAAAGTTATTAGAGATTTGGGGAATCTTTAATGAAAATATCTACTTGAACTAACAGGTGATTGTATCAAATAGTGAGTTGTTGGAGTAGCTCTTTTCATAATGGTTTAGTAAAAGAAAGATTTCTTAATGGAGTCATTTCAATTATTAGATAAAGGATTAAACATTTAATAAGTAATTGGGGGGAGAAGATTTGATTTTATTAAAAATGATCGCACTAATTCTATCACTCGGTATAGATACATTAATGTTATCCATATCACTTGGGTTTATTAAGACTAAAGGGAAAGTAAAGATTGCTCTAACATTTGCCACAGCAGAAGCATTAATGCCCTTAATTGGTTTATTCATTGGAAAAGGTGCTGGTCATCTTATTGGGAGTTGGGCTTCTTTAATTGGTGGGCTTGCATTATTATCTGTCGCTGTATGGCTCATTTTCTTTGAAGATGAAGACGATCAGGAAGAAAAACTGGAAAGAAATCTTGTCGGATGGACATTAATACTTACGGCACTGGGCATTAGTTTAGATGAAATGGCTGTTGGCTTTTCTATTGGTCTTATCGGTGTTCCTATCGTATTAACAATTAGTTTAATTGCGTTACAGGCTTTTATTTTTACATTTTTAGGTCTTACTTTTGGTTCGAAATTAAAACCATTTCTCGGCGAATGGGCTGAGAAATTGGCGGGTATTGTCCTTGGATTATTAGGCTTATGGATATTAATTGATGGGATCATTCCTTTGCTACACGGTTAAATTAGGGAGATTGTGAAATATTGTATTTTCAACTAACACGTGCGTTGGTATTCAGACACAGATTGAAACAAAAGCTGTTTAGTTATGATGGGAAGAATATTTGAGCCATTAGATTATGTTCTTAACGATGCGGGAATGAAGTAATGAATAATAGCACTAAAATCTAAGATTAGATTCACTAGTAATAACCTAATCTTAAAAACCGGTAACGTGATCGAAATGACGTTGCCGGTTTTTTACTTGATCAGTTGATTGTTAGCAGGGAAAATGGAGAATTTTCGTATATTATTGTTAAAGGCAGAGGTTATTTAAAAAATGGAGAGCTTTATTTGAAGCATTATTATGTGTCGATGAAGCTTGATATTAAGTATGTTGAGAAGGTCAAGCCCTATAGATGGGAAAGAAATCAACTTTTGGAAGGCTGTATTTTAGCTTCAATAGCTCATACTCACTCAAAATACAAGTGATAGTGATTTTTACACCTAGGATTAAAGTGTGACTGGCAATTTGGGCATTTGTAGTTGCAATCTTGATATTCTCGAATTGTTAATTCCTTATGACAGTTACCGCAAAGAATTGCTTTTGTTCCCCATTCCTCTTTACTCCAGACTATTGGTTGATGGTCAGCTTCTTCCTCATGGCAAAAATAACATCCATAATAGGAATCACAACATTTAAATTTGATGGTAATAATATCAATATCTGTATGGTAATGTTTACAGCGTGTATGGTTATCGATCGAACCTATTACTTTCATTATTTACTCTCCTAATATTCAATATGTACTAATAACTATCATAATAGTGAATCTTTAAATTATATATCAACTAAATTTTTAAAAAAAGTTAACATATAACATCTGATAAATTTAGTAGTTTAAAATTAAACAATTCTTGAAGCCACCTAGAGATATGTGGTTTTTTGTGTGGGAACAGAAAATGTAGAATAAAACTAAGTGAATGCAGATCAATATTGAAAAGTCTAAATACATCATAAAGGATTATTATGATTTTAAAAGAATACAGTTACTAGAAACTCTGCATATAAACCAATAATGATAAGGAGTGATTTTCGTTGAGACTGTTTCACAGGTTTGATTATACTTTGGAAAAAAAAGACACTATGAAAGTTATCTTTGAGAGAATAGAAAAAATATTAACTGAATATAGAAAACAGGATGCACCTAATTATTTTTATTTCTCAGATTATAGAACGGAAGGGCGGGTATCTGCTGTTCAACGCATAGTTAAGAAATTTCCTGAATTATCGAAGTTTGAAATAGAAATAGAAGAGCAAATTGGAGATGAAAAGTTAAAGTATAAAGCACTTTCTAATTTACCGTTAAATTATGGTGATTATACTATGTGAAACGTATTTGAAAATGTAAGCTTTGATGTATTGAACAAAATAGCTGAAGGAATACCAAGGTCTTATCCTTGTCATAAAGCCTTGTTCTTATTTGGTGAAATTGGTTGGGCAGATAATACTTATAATGAATTTTCATTAGATAGTGATTCCATAATGTTGATTAATGATTGGTGGATGCCTAAAAGAGCTAGATTTTTAAGGGCGGAAGTTTCAAGTTTAATTCCTGTTGTGGAGGGGGCAGGGGTGAAATCACTATCTGAACAAGTAAAGAAATCTTTGAGTAGCCTTGGTAAAATTAAGAAGAATTCTCTTCAATTTTCTTTTAGTTTAGAGGAACAAAGTATTCTAGAAGAACTGAATAAAAAAGGAAGAAAGATAATAGAGAATAATTATATAAAAAACATGGTGGCAATTTCAAACAAAGTTATGTTTCCTTACGGTTGAAGGAAGCTCAGGTATTATTGTTTTTGGAAAGTTAACTGAGAAAAATAATAGAATAATAATCGAACTTGATTCTGGCTCTACATTTTATAATTTGCGTTGTAACATTACTATTCAAGGACCTGGTTGGGAACATAGGATAATTGAATTGCCGTGTACTAAAAATTCTCGTGGTGACTTTTTTCCAATATCAGATCTTGATACCCTTGAGAAAGTAGTTGAAAACTTTAGTGTAGTGATTAGATATTTAGAGAATAGTTTAGTAAATGATATTGAACAACTGTATGGTTCAGCACCGAAATGGTTTCAATATTGATAAAAGTATTTATGATTTTTATATAAAGAACATATCATAGAATCTTATTTAATTGGTTTGATTAAATTGAAGAGTACCTAACTAAGACCTTTTAAGAGAAACAAGGCTGGGAGATGTCTGAATGACTAGAAATCTAGTAAGCAAAAGAGTGGTTTTACGAGAAATTAAAGAAAAAGATTGGGTAGATGTGCATAAGTATGCTTCAAATGAAATTGTATGCCAATTCCAACCGTGGGGACCAAACACCGAGATTGAATCTAAAACATTTGTAAAAGAAGCTATTGAAGATGCTGAAAAGGAACCGAGAACTCGATTTGTTTTTGCCATTATTGAAAAGAAAAATGAAATAATGATTGGTTCAGTAGAGTTTAATATACGAGATGTTAGAAATAGAACTGGAGAAATTGGATACATTGTAAATCCAGACTATTGGGGGAAAGGATTCGCAACAGAAGCAGCGAACCTTATACTTGCATTTGGTTTTCAACACTTTAATCTCCATCGTATCTATGCTACCTGTGACCCTAGGAACATTGCTTCATCAAAAGTATTAGAAAAAATCTGTATGACTAAAGAAGGTAGATTGCGTGAAGATTTGTTATTAAAAGAAGGTTGGCGTGATTCACTTTTATATAGTATTTTGGAACAGGAATGGACTGAAGTAGTTAATAATTAAAATTATATAAAACTATCGCATGCATCTCATCAACAGATGCTGTTTTTCTTATTGAAGTAAGGTTGCAGGTTAATTGAAAAATAATATAGAATATATCTAAAATAATTCAATTTTGAGAAATCGGTTTGAACCAAATCAGACATTTAGCTCAAGATATATAACGAGGGGAAAACAGATGAAATCACAACTTAGAGCTGATTTAATGCTACTAATGATTACATTTTTTTGGGGTGGATCGATTTTACTTACCAAAATTGGTCTCGTCTATCTGCAAGAATATAATTTAATCACATTACGTTTCAGTATTGCATTTCTTTTATCGGGGATTGTATTTTACAAGAACTTAATTAAGACAGATTTTAAAACAGTAAAATATGCTTTTATATTAGCATTTATTTTGTTTATTGTTTATGTGTTTGCGACTTTCGGAACTAAGTATACATCCGTCTCTAATGCGGGGTTCTTATTTAGTCTGACGGTCATATTTATTCCAGTATTATCATCGATATTTTTAAAACAGAAGCCTGAAAAGAAAGTTGTTTTCGGAATTGTTTTATCGATGGTGGGAATAGGTCTATTAACCTTACATAACCAATTAAAGATAGGTTTTGGCGATCTATTTTGTATTCTTAGCGCTTTATTCTATGCCGTTCATGTAATGGTTACAGGAGCAGTGGCTAAGCATGTTAATCCCATTTCCCTTGGAGTTTTACAACTTGGCTTTGTTGGATTGTTTAGTATTATTTTCTCTATTTTTATGGAAAAACCAAAGCTTCCTAACAATTATGAATCATGGATTGCAGTCCTTGTGTTAAGTATATTTTGTACGGGAATCACTTTCATTGTTCAAATCATTGCCCAGCAACATACAAGCTCAACCCACACAGGTCTTATTTTTTCATTAGAACCTGTTTTTTCATCTGTTTTTGCTTTCTTTTTCACTGGTGAAACTCTTACCTCTAGAGGTTATTTAGGGGCTTTACTCTTATTATTAAGTGTACTTATTGCTGAACTAGACTTTAAAAGTCTATTAAAACTAAATTATAAGAAGTATCAGGGGTAGATATTTTGTGAGGTACATAGATTACTTAACTTAACTTGAGGGAAAATCATTGGATTTTTTTTAATAGTTCAATATTTTTGATTCTTCTGTAGTCGATGAAGTATCCTATTTGTAGAGGTGATAATATGACCAAACAAAAGAAGATAGTAGCTATTTCAGGAAGCATCCGAGAAGGTTCATCCAACACAAATATATTAAAAGCTTTATCAGCTTTTATTCCCGAGGGTATTGATTATATTATTTATAATGGAATACAAGATCTTCCTCATTTCAACCCAGATATAGATCGAATGAAGCCGCCAGCTGTTGTTGAGGATTTTCGAAAGACGTTAGATGAATCGCATGCGCTTATTATCTGTACACCAGAGTATGCAAAAGGTGTACCAGGAGTCTTAAAAAATGCGTTAGATTGGCTTGTCTCATCTGCTGAACTTTATAAAAAACCAGTGGCTGTTATAACGGCTTCACCATCGATTGCTGGTGGAGACAAAGCGCATGAATCTTTACTGCTTACGCTCGGTATGTTGGATGTTACTATTGTTAAAAATGGTTCGTTACTAGTCCCAACTGTCGGAACCAAATTTACTAATGATGCTAAAGTATCCGATGAGAACACAAAGCAATCTCTTGTTGCACTAATTAATAGTATAGTGGATGAGATAAATAGTTAACTTAATATAATTGTTCACAAGGCCTTTTTGTTCCTCTTTTTGAATGAAATAGGTACTGTTCGAAGAGTTTTATGTATGATAAGGATATTAAAATTAAAAAATAAAGCCTAATTTCTTGTTTTGCCATAAGAAGCTAGGCTTTTTTATTTGGAATCCATTATCGTTGAAAATCCACAATTGCCAAAGACTAACCATATATGTAATAGTGGATTAGGAATTGTTCAACTAAAGAATGTGTTAGTTGAAGATTTATGAATGATTTACTTGACCGTAAAAAGGATTTTTATCAATTATATGATGTGGTATAAATTCTTTGGTTTGATACATTTGATTTGGACATAATTACGTGAATAATTAAAGACTTATAAATTTAAGTTTTTTTATGTAGAGTAATTTTATGTAATATTTTTATTAATTAAGTAACTCAATAGAAGGTGTATATATGATAAAAGGATTCAAAATTGAACTTCCAAAAATCCCGTCAAATCTAGAAAGAGCAAATTTTCAAGATATTTTTTATGAAGAAGAACCATATTTATCAAATTGTATGATTACAAACGCAATAATTGATGACGAAGATATTAATAAGGCAGTTTTCTCAAAAGTTATTTTTAAAAATGTATCATTTATAAATGTTTCTTTTAAGAAGATTGATATGACTGATGTGATTTTTGAAAACTGTGACCTGTCCAATGCCAGATTAAGTGAAGGTATGATACATAGAGCCACTTTTAAAGACTGTAAATTATTGGGCGTAGATTTTTCAGAAGGTAGTCTGGGGAATGTTTCTTTTGAAAATTGTATTGCAAATTTAAGTAGTTTTTCAGACGCTCGATTAAAACAAGTGATATTCGATAGTTCATCGTTACAGAGTGCTAACTATTTCGATTGTAAACTTAGTAAAGTGAAATTTTATCAAAGTGATATTAATGATGTTGATTTTACTCATACTTTACTAAAAGGAATCGATATTAGCACATGTACATTTGATAGACTTAATGTGACTTTGGAAAGTTTAAATGGCTGTGAAGTTTCATCTGAACAAGCAATTGGCTTTGCAACGTTGATCGGGTTAAAGGTTAAACAATAAAGCCAAATTGAACTAACTTATGGGTTAAAATGAAGATTATTTAGAGGGTGAGCAATCATTCTCTATTTTGTTAATTGAACGGAAAATGAGGAAGATCACGAGTTGTCACGCAGCAACTCGTTTTTTTATTTGAAGGAAACAGCGGTTTATTAAGCAGGGAAATACCAGAAGTATCTTGGATATTGGAGTGAAGAAGTTATTTCGGAGGTATACGAATGTTATCACATATAGAATTGATGGAACTTCATATTAATGTGTTATTTAGACACGATACTGAAAAAAGAATGACAGTCGTGAATGAATCACCTTACGATGTGGCACCAAGAATTTTCATGGGTGTCACTAGAGTGGGTAGTATAGTAAGGTTTTCAAATTCGCTAGATGGGAGCATTGTAGAAAAGTTAGAAAAGGTTATATGGACAAATCCTAGTGCTCATCTTGGTGAAGTAATAAAGGTTTTAAGTTTAGACCGACTAGTAAATAATTTATGGATTGGACCAGCGTATGTGTTTCCTGACGTTAGGGACAGGACTTATACAAAAGCAATTAAAGTAACTCATAAAAATAAAGAAATTTTAAAGTCTCATTTCCCATATACATATGAGGATTTTGAGTATAAGCAACCTTGTTATGTAATAGTTGAAGATAACATACCTGTTTCAATTTGTTGTAGTGCAAGGCAGACCTCAAAAGCAGATGAAGCAAGTGTATTTACACATGAAGAATACCGTGGAAGAGCGTATGGTATAGAAGTTGCAAATGCCTGGGCGGCAGAGGTGCAAAAACAAGGACGAATTGCTCTATATAGCACTTCTATGGACAATTTCGCATCCCAATCTGTGGCAAGGAAACTACAATTAGTTCAGTATGGAACAGACATTCATATGAGCTGAAATAACAAATGATGATGTTTAGAAAGTCGTCTTATGTGAGTACGCTTCTGTGAAACTTATCATAAGTTACAAAGCTTTTATAAAGGAAGTAACATAGGATTCGAGCAAGTAGAACAGAAGGATATAAGGAAATACTCATTAAAGGAAAGAAGTGAAATATATGAGCGTAGAAGGATTACAGAGAATTTGTCCAAATTGTGGTCAGGATAATAATTGTCAACATGGTCAGGGGGGATGCTGGTGTGAAACAGTAAAAGTTTCAAGACATTTATTAGAGCTAGTTCCTGAGGATAAGATGGGAAAGGTTTGTATTTGTAAATCTTGTATAGAAAAGTTTATGAATAAATAGGGAATTTTCTATTATAGATAAGTGATGAAATAAAGTATAGGTTACGCAAGTATTCGTTGAACAAGGATTATAAGCTGAATGTTGATCAGCTCAAATTTGGCACTTTAGTTTATGAAGGTAATAGAAATATCATAGAAGAATTATATATAAAGGGAGGGATTAGGATGTTTGGTGAATCTTTTGTTTATACAATTATTATTCTCTTAGTTTGGATATGGCTTTTTTATATAGTGATTACAACAAAAAAGGAAGTGCGTGAGTTACGTAATCTTTTGAATGCGCATATGTCAGAGCTCAAAAAAAGTGTAAGAGAAAAATAGAAGTTACTTATATTTTCTTTTTAAGAAGTGATATAAGAAATGGCATATATTTATACTTTCCTAGTTTTATTAATTATTGGGCTAATTTGTTATCGTTTGATTAATAAGAAATCAGTACCACCCAATAGATATACACCATATGATGAAATTACGATTGGGAGTAAGATTGAAATTAAGCAAGATATCCTGATAGATGATACTAAGCACAATATAAAGTATGAAGAGAAAATGAATAATGATAAGACTATTTAAATATCATTAAAAGCCTATATCGACAATAATTTGTAATTGAATACAGGCTCTTTTTTTGTTCGTTGGCATTATAAATGTTCGAAGAAAACCACCCAAAAGTTGCATTATATTGAACTAGGTCTTTAAAAAGATGAGTAAATTTAATTTTTATCGAATGAATCTTTATTCTTTTTATAAAGGATTATGTTGAGTGTTCCGAGTGAAAAAAATCCTAAAAACAATCCGGAACCGGGAAACCTATGTCCAAACATTCCACTTAATAAAAAACATAATGAACTTATGTAAAACATGATACCTGCAAATAAATGCAGCTGCCTTTTATCCATAAAGAATCTCCTATCTTAAATGATGACTATAGTGTATATTCTACAGAAAATACCAAATTATTTACATAATTTATTCCACCTTTGTTTAGTACGATAAACAACTTACCTTTTATGAGTACATCTTTATTCAAAATTAAGATTATATTTGTCTTCCTAGAAATAGGTGGGTTTATGTGTGGTTTGAGAAGGGGAATTTTTGAAGAGATAGAATTTTAATAAAAAGTAACATTCGGGAGGTGGATTTAAATGTTAGAATCCAAAAATAATGTTACATATAAAATTCGGACTGGAACGGTTGAAGACGCAGAAGCAATTTTAGATATAGAGAATGATGTTATATCTGAAGGGGAATATTTCATTGCAGAGTCCGACGAGTTAGAACAAACACCAATACAAAAGCAAAGAGACTGGGTACAAAGTAATCTAGAAAATGAAAGAGAAACTTTAATTGTTGCCGAAATGAATGGTGTAGTTGTTGGGTGGATTGTTTTTCGCTCAAATAATAAAAAGAGATTATTACATACTGGTTCTATAACAATGTTGATTCGTAAAAATTACAGAGGTTTGGGAATTGGAACAATGCTTTTGGAAGCATTGTTAGGCTGGGCAGAGGAGAATCCTTACATTGAAAAAGTTAGTTTAGGAGTTTTCTCAACTAATCATAGGGCAATATCGTTATATAAGAAGATGGGTTTTTTAGAAGAAGGTCGTAAAATTAATGAATTTAAATTTAATGATAATGAATATATGGATGATATCCTTATGTACAAATTAGTTAAGTGATTTGGCTTTAATAAATAATGACCGATCAAACTCTAGCAAGAGATTGTTCGGTCATTTTGCTTTATTTCGTTTTATTTATAATGTGTTTTAATTTTTTACAGCATGAACATAATGAATGGTTTCAAAAGCTGATAGGTAATCATTTCTATTTTTAAAATAAAGTTCATTAATATTAGCCGGTGTTAAATGTTCATAAATTAGTAAACCTAATTTTTCTAACATTTTCTCAATTTCAACATAAGAAAAACATGATTTCATTGGTTCTCCGCTAGCTGAAGCCATTTTTACCATGTTTTCAACTCTATTAGAGACCCCTTTTTCTTTAAATAGGTTTTCGTCGGCATAGTCAAAAACGATGGAACTTCCAGGAGGTACTATTGCAAACAAATGATCAATCAAGCTTGAAATTTCCTCTTTTGTTAGATAATAAGAAACACCTAGAAGACTAAAAAAAGTTTTTTTGTTATCAAACCTTTCATCTAGTAGATTTTGATAGGAAAACTTTTTAGCGAAGTCCATAGAAACAAAATGAAGATTACTAGGGATCTTAAAATCAGCTATTTCCAGCATTTTCTTCTTAAATTCTTGTGTAGCAGGGTAATCAATTTCAAATATTTCTAGGGAGTTGTTTAATTCTGGATGTCGGAAACAAAAAGTATCTAACCCAGCTCCGAGTATGACATATTGTTTTAATCCTAGCATAACTTCATGAAGTAATACTTGTTCGCAAAACGCAGCACGAGCCAAGGGTGTTGGAGAAAGTTGAATCTGTGTAATCCACTTTAATATTTCATCTGTATCTTCCTTAAATTTTTGCGCTATGTCTTTGTTGAAGAAATGGATACCTTGAACAATATTCTCTTTG
This sequence comes from Gottfriedia endophytica, assembly GCF_017814275.1. Classification (GTDB taxonomy): domain Bacteria; phylum Bacillota; class Bacilli; order Bacillales; family Bacillaceae_G; genus Gottfriedia; species Gottfriedia endophytica. The sequence goes on along the minus strand of NZ_JAGIYQ010000005.1, from coordinate 159,300 downwards.
ATGTCATTTAATTCTTTTTGTGAAATTAAATCCTTGGCTAAATAGTCATTAAAGATTTTAGGTGTATCGAATTGGCTATGATATGCTCTGCCAAAAGCTGATACTAATGAAGTTAAACTGAACTCATCTTTTTTCATTCAAACACACTCCTTCATTTTAGAACAAAAAAATAGGATTCCCCTGGCCAGGAGAATCCTATTATATAATCGAAGTATATAAATGTAAATTATAGCATAAATAAATTATTTTATCAATTTTTATGGTTATGTCTTTTTTGGTACAAATAGTAACAAATGACAAGCTTTAAAGTAAAAAGCCTCCTGTAATTAGGAAGGCTGCTGTTGCTAATGGATACGGATTAGTTCATGAACGTCAAAATCAAAACGAACTCTAGTATGTTTGGATTCAAGGCGTTCAATTTCTTCAAATTCTACTTTAAACTCACCAAACCACCAGTTTTTGAATTCGGTTAAAAGATTTATAAGCAACATAGTTCCTCCTAGTATGAGTAATGCCTCAATGCAATTTAATTATATAAACAGTTTTTTAAGTGTGGATTAATCTGATGTAAAAGATAATGAATTTTTTATTGATTTTCTCATGCTATCGTTAACAAAGGGACAATTAATATCAAACGAGGTTTATGAAAGAATGAACATGCTAATGAATCCAAAATACATTTAAATAAAGGCATGGAAGGTTCTTATAGTGGAAGCATAAAAAGTCGTAAAAGACTAAGCTTAGGGCACATATTCTAATTTATGTCTATTCCAAATTTGTTTCAACGAAGACTATTTTTCCTTTTTGGCAAAAAATTAAGAGATTCTTGTTCTTTGCTTCGTTTCGGTATGTATAACAAGTAAGGTCCTTAATGTCACCATGTATGATGTTGTGGGTTGTATTAATCATTTTGAAAATATTTCCTTGGTACTTTATCTTTCGATAGATTGGCGGTTGTCCTGTCAAAATTTCTTCTATCGATATAAAATCCATCAAGTTCGCTCCTTTTTGTTCCATCATTAATTTGGTCCTGATGAAAGTAGTCTTATTTTACGTTATCCAAATTAGATTATTTTTATTCAAATGCTCTACCATGTAGGCAAAATAGAAACGCTGGAAAAGTCGTTATTTTTGAAATGATGCTGATTTAATTAATGTTTTCACTTATTAAACTCATACGATACTTGGAACCACCTAGAAATGAAAGTTGGTTGTGTCTAACACATAGGTGACAGTTCAAAAAGAAGCAATAATAAACTATTTTTCAAAACTACATAGAATAGGTGGGAAAAATAATGAAACTACCAGCTTTTAAATACAATCCAGATCCAATTAAATTAGGAGTAATATTTGAAGAAGAAACAAAATGTCCTGTTTGTGAGAAGGAACAAAATTATGTCTATGAAGGACCATTTTTTTCAGAAGATGAGGTTGAAGGGATTTGTCCTTGGTGTATAGCAGATGGTTCAGCAGCAAAAAAATATGATGGTGAATTTCAAGATGCATATTCTTGTGATGACGTTGATAAAGAAGAATTTTTAGTTGAATTAATTTATAAAACTCCAGGGTTTACAGGATAGCAACAAGAATATTGGCATAGTCATTGTGGAGATTTCTGTTCAATTATTGAGTATGTTGGATGGGAAGAGATAAAGCATCTAGAAAACGAATTAAGTGATGATATAGTAGAATTTGTAAAGAATATCAGCTATCAAATGAAGAATTTAAAAATACGCTAGTTAAAGATGGACATTTTCAAGGTTAATTGTTTCAGTGTAATTGTTGTAAACAACACCGTCTTCATGCCGATATGTCATAAAGAGAATAAGTATTAAAATAAAAAAATCCCCCATCCTTTATAGGCGGGGGATTCATAGAAGGAGTGAAAAATATAAACGAATGCTTGGTCATCGACCTCTATTGCTATAGTTGGTTATTGGTAACAGGTAAAATTGTAACTGGTCATTGGATGATTGGTTTTATCGTTTGCCATTACTAGGATACTAGTGTACTCAAATGTTTCTCCTTCTATGCCTTGAAGTGGAGTCTCACCTCTTCAAGGTTTAGAAATATTTTTCACTATCAAAATCTAACTCTATTGCGTAGTTTTTTGCATTGATTAAATTAGACAGTCTATTTGCTTGACGTTCAATTTCTAAACCTTTTAATCGGTATGTTTCTGGCTCGAACATTGCTACTTTAATAAGAGATACACCCTCACCATAAGAGTATGAATACTCTTCTTTTTGCGCTGAACCATACTCCTTAAATTTTCGAGCTTTTGCTCGTAATTGTGTAGCAAGTTCAATTGCTTCAACAATTGTCAAAGATTCATCATTAAAAGTAATTTCATTTTCGATATTTGCTTGATACATAAGTTTGTCAAGTAAACGAAAATCTTTTCGGACCTCTTCTAATTCCTGTTCAACATCCAAAATTGTACGAACCTGTTTTGGAACTTTACTTCCTTTTTCGATCTCAATAAAAGCTACGCGATCCATTTCTTCTTCTAATTCATGTATTCTTTTAGATAATAAGCTTTTTAGTTTGACAGCTTCAGCAAGAGAAATCTTAGACATGGCATAAGCTCCTTTAATAAATACTGTTATGTAAGATTAGCATTTAATCTAGGTCTACTCAACATATATGCCCAGTATTATCCAGTGAAATAATAAGCAAGGTATAAAAAACTTATTAAAACTTATTAATTTAGTAAATTTACTGATTAATATGGAGAGACTTCATGGTAAAATAGAAACGTTGTTTTCTGGAAAAGGGTGAAGTGATAAATATCATTTGCAAATAATAACTAAAATTAAAGCAAATTGAGCATCCATTTCCATATTAAGTTGCAATTAGAGAAGACTTTCGTTCAAACTTTTAAATCTAACAGATGAGAAGTGTTTGAATAGTGATTTTTATACTTATTGTATGAATATTGCAGGTACTCTAAGTTATGTATTAGTAAGAAAAATAAACAGTTTGAAATAACGTATGTGTTTAAAAAATTGCAATTAAAGGTGAAACAAAAGAGAAATGAGAAAAAGGTAGTAGGTTTTAAAAGAAGAATGATAAAATACCTACATTTCTTCATTTGTTTTTCACTTTTCTTTGCTACTATGAGTTTTTAAGTTTTAAAAGAAGGTGGAATACAACATGTGTGGATTTTATGGAATAGTAAGGAATACACCAAAGAAAAATACAAAATTAGAGTTAGATAAACTAAAACAAATAAATAATTTAATTACGCATCGTGGTCCTGATGATGAAGGGTTTTATGATGATGAATATGTATCATTATTTTTTAAAAGACTTAGCATTATAGATGTTGAAGCTGGTCATCAACCTTTATCTTATGAAGATGGACGTTACTGGATTATATTTAATGGTGAAATTTATAACTATTTGGAATTAAGAAAAGAGTTAACAGATATTGGTTATGAGTTTAAAACGCATACTGATACAGAAGTCATTCTTGCTGGATATAGTGCTTGGAGCGAAGGTATCTTATCAAAATTAAGAGGTATGTTTGCATTTACAATATGGGATACACAGAAAAAACGCTTATTCGGAGCAAGAGATCATTTTGGTATAAAGCCATTATATTTTTATGAAAATAAAGAAATGACTATGTTTGCTTCTGAAGAAAAAATCATTTTAAATATGCTAGGCTCAGAAAATATAGGTAATATTAGTCAAGAGTCATTACAACACTATTTATCTTTCCAATATGTACCTGAACCAGCAACGATGTTTGATTCTATTCAAAAGATCGAGCCTGGCCATTATTTTATAAAAGAGATGAATAAAGACTTAAAAATTACAAAATACTGGACAAGTAGTCTACCAGTTAAAGTACAGTCTGAAGAAGATGTTTACAGTAATATTAGAAATGTATTGTATGATTCCGTACAAATGCATATGCGAAGCGATGTTCCTGTAGGATCTTTCTTGTCAGGTGGAATTGATTCTTCAGTAATTGTTTCAATAGCTAAAGAGTTTCATCCAAGTTTAAAAACTTTTTCTGTAGGATTTGAGCGTGAAGGATTTAGTGAGATAGATGTTGCGAAAGAGACTGCAGATGCCTTAGGATTGGAAAATATTAGTCATATTATTACTCCTGATGAATTTATGAAAGAATTACCTAAAATTGTATGGCATTTAGATGATCCACTTGCAGACCCTGCTGCAATAGCTTTATATTTTGTTGCTCGCGAGGCAAGAAAACATGTTACTGTTGTTTTATCAGGTGAAGGAGCAGATGAATTATTTGGGGGATATAATATTTATCGAGAGCCTCTTTCTTTAAATGTATTTAATCATATTCCATCGACTATCAAAAAAATGATAAAACATTTTGCAATGAATCTACCTGAAGTAATAAGAGGTAAGAATTTCTTAATAAGAGGTTGTACACCTTTAGAGGAAAGATATATAGGGAATGCAAAGATGTTTGAAGAGATAGAGAAGAAACAAATTCTCAAAGGTTTTATAAGTGGGAATGAATATACAAATATAACAAATCCATTATATGAAAAAACATCGTCTTATCCTGAAATTAATAAAATGCAATTTATTGATATTCATACCTGGTTAAGAGGGGATATTTTACTTAAAGCAGATAAGATGACAATGGCAAATTCATTAGAGTTACGTGTACCATTTTTAGATAAAGAAGTATTTCGAGTTGCATCTACATTAGAACCTTCATTAAAAACTAGAGAAGGTACAACTAAATTTGCTTTGAGACAAGCAGTTAAGGGAATTGTTCCTGATCATGTACTAAATCGAAAAAAATTAGGATTTCCAGTACCAATTCGTCATTGGTTAAAGAATGAGTTACATGATTGGGCGGTAACATTAATAACAACAAGTCAAACAGATCATATATTTAATAAGGATGAAATTTTAAAATTATTGGATGCACATTGTAAAGGTGAGCGAGACAATAGTAGAAAAATATGGACAATTCTTATGTTTATGTTATGGCATCAAGTACATGTGGAAAAAGTATTTGATTTTGAATTGAATAATGAAGTGCAACTGTTAAGAAATATGTCTTAATTTAGAAGTATCTTTGAACCACCTAGAGATAGGTGGTTTTTATATTGGGTGTAAAAAAGGGATATAAAATATACCCCTCAATAGTTTTCACTTTTTATTTTAAGCATTCATACATTTTTTAATATCTAAAATTGCTTGGAGATGCATACCCTCGTGAAAATTCGTCCAAATAAGAACTTGCTCAATCGTAGTCATTCCCCACATTTCAGTTGGTTCGAATTCTTCTTCTAATTTATCACCATATGTTTCTTTAATTTTAGGAAGTTGGTCTTTCAATAAAATCTTTAACTCTTCAAGTGAAGGAGTTTCAGCTGTAAAGTTTTCTGGAGAACTGCCCCATCCAAACCATTTGTCATATTCATTAGGTACATCAACTTCTTCTCTAGTTACATTCTTAATCCACATATATTGTTCTAAGTAAACATGACCTAGATTCCACCGAATGTTATTTTTAAAGCCTTTAGGAATAACCTCAGCTTCTTCCTTCGCTACATCAGCCACTTTTAGTAGATAGCCTCTAATCTTTTCTAACTGATTAAAGAAAATTTCATGACGTTGTTTCATCTTTAACGCCTCCTTTAGGTCTATATAAATACCTATTCAATAATTTAGTGAATATTTCCTTTTATAAAAATGTTTAAGTCTTCATAAAAACAGGCGTCAAAAGAGTATTTAAGTAAAGTATCTCTGTATGAATAAAGAAATCCTTATCTTTGTGTGGTTTAGACTTTTTATGCCTTTAATAAAATGGAATTAATTTTACTGCTTAACCTCTCTATTATAGACTCAATGAAAGCTCCTTTATTCAATATGAAAGTTTCAAAAAATGTACTATTGTATTTCAATTTAAAACTGTTACTTTGCTTTCAATATTGATGGATTCTCCTTCATCACTTTCGATTGTCCATGTCGTTTAACTGATTTTAAAAAATCATGGTTGGAGTGAGAAGTATTTAGAAATAGCAAGTAAGGTAGATGAATTAATAGGATAGTATTTAATTTCATGAAATGGTTAATGAGTGGAAATAGAAATAAATTGACTATGAAACTTAAGGAGATGAAAAATGAAAAACAAAATTAAATTTTTGATGTTACTACTATTACTAGGTTTGGTGATGTCAGCTTGTTCTACTCAAGTGGCCGTAAAAAATCATCCTTTAAGAGTGAAATATCATATGAAATCTATTTTCAAGGGGTTATAGTTCATGCAACACATCCAGAACCACCTACAGGGACACTAATTTTTACCTCCCAAAAAGATTGGAAGACTTTTTCGTGATGAAGATGACAAACTGAACTTGTTTATGAGTGTGGGGTACGTGAAGAATAATTGAATCACTCTTTTATAAAAAAAGTTCGACATTTGCCGAACTTTTTTAGTAAACGGTAATATCCATCCATTATGGGAACAATGATTTACCTTTTCTAGATGGACTAGAAATATTTATTTCTGGCTCCTTATTGATTTCTTTAGGCAACCCTGGTGGAGCATTAGGAACTTTTCTTGCCGAGTAATTAATCATATCAGAAGAATAAATCGTAATAACCATACTTCCTCCATATTGTTTAGCCCGAATCAAAATTGGTTGGTTATATTTATTTTGAAAACGAAAGTCAGGTCCGTACCAGCTCACAGTAGCATCTCGTCCAGATGGAACATAAGATACATGTCTACTATGGGAATAGCGTTCGATGATTTGTAGCCCTGCACGATCGACAGCATTAAACAATGTTGATGAAACTTGGCAAATTCCTCCGCCAACTCCTTCAGACAATTCCCCTCTAACAATAATGGGAGCACGTTTATACCCTTTTTCTTCACTTCTCATTCCTACAACTTTGTTAAATGAGAAAATCTCATTAGGGAAAACAACATGATTGTCAATTGCTTTTGCAGCTAGTGAGATATTGTGTGATCGACTTTGATTACTAGAATTAAAAAAAGTCACGTAATGACCAATCTGTTGAGTTCGTATGTGAGCAAGTAACTCACTGTCAACTTTCGGATAAATGTCTAGCTCCGGTACTTCTATCTTGGAAGGACCATTTCCAAAAAAATAGGCATAAAATCGATCTTTAAATTCTTTTCGATAAAGTCTATAACCAACCTGTCCTGATAGGATTTTTCCTTGCTCGTTAATTTTGGCGTTAATGGGCTCACGGTATATTTGCTGATCAAGTTTTTCGATAAATTGATCGTATTTTTTATCGTCCATCATTGGAGTTCCAGGAATAGGTAATGTAAAGTTCATCCGGTTAACAATTGCAATTGTTTGCCCTTGCTGAGTAACCGTTAAGCTGTCAGGAAGATCAATTGGTTGGGCTAATAATAAAAGTCCAGCAATCCATGTATGTATCATAAATTAGTAAACCTCCCTAGATTAGTATGAACAAGAGAGTATATTTTAATGTGATTCTTTATGATGTCATAATATGAATAGAATAAACAATCTATTGATTAAGCTTATATATTTCACGAGCTAAAGACTCAAGAATATAAACTACTGGAACTTGAGTTGTAATATTAGCTTCTTCAATGTATTCCTCTGTCACATAATACGGAATATTTATATCAGAAATTTTTGCAATTGTTGATAGCTTGTTGTTCGTAATACTAATAATTTTACTGCCTTCTTGTTTTAGTAAATTAAGATGATTAACAGTGAAATTATTTTCTCCTGAGACTGATAAAGCTATCGTTACACTATTATTCCGGAGTTTGGAATGAATCGGAAAATGAGGGTCTTTGATGTATAGTGAAAGTTTGCCTAAGCTTGAGAAATACCTCGCTCCATATTCAGCAAGAATGCCTGAGCTTCCTATTCCAATAAAAATAACATTTTCAGCATTATTTATTTGAATAGCAGCCTCTTTGATTTTTTCTTCGAGATCACCTTTTAGTGTCCTTTCAAAAAACTCAACAATCGAATGTTGGGAGCTTTTTATAATCGTCCGTTTATTCTTTTCCATATCCATTTTAAGTTTTACTTTAAATTCGGAAAAACCCTCACAATTTAGTTTTCTACAAAAACGTAATATCGTTGCCGTTGACACATGTGTTTCATCTGCTAGTTCTCGAATTCGCATATAAGAGACTTTTTCCATGTTTTGAGAAATATAATTGTATAAAGAAGTTTCTAATTCATTGAAAGAAGCAATTATATCGTTTGAAAACATTACTGTATGTTTCTCCTTCTATACTAAATAAAGTGATTTATACCATTTATTTTACCATTTCACTATATGAAACATAGTGTTACATTTGCGTAACAAGTGTTTTCCGTTGTAATAAAAAACTAGATTCTCTTCGTTTATTTACTATCTTTCTAATTGTCGTTATTATTCCCTTGTAGACTAATAACTCAGCTTTAAATTGAATGAAAACAATTCGTTAATACTATGAAAAAATGGGGAGGTAATGTAATGAAACAGTATAGATTCCCAGAAGGTTTTTTATGGGGTGGTGCTACAGCTGCGAATCAAATAGAGGGCGGTTTTTATGAAGGGAATAAAGGATTAAATATTGCTGATGTCCTTCCTGGAGGGAAAGAAAGACTTAGCATTTTACAATCTCCTGGCTTTAATTTTGAAATCGATCGAGAGAAATACAGTTATCCAAACCATGAGGCAATCGATTTCTATCATCGTTTCAAGGAAGATATTGCGCTATTTGCAGAAATGGGTTTTAAAGTTTTCCGTATGTCTATTGCTTGGACAAGAATTTTTCCGAATGGTAATGAGTTAGAAGCAAATGAAGAAGGTCTGGTTTTCTATGACCGTGTATTCGATGAGTTACACAAGTATGGAATCGAACCTGTGGTGACAATTTCTCACTATGAAATGCCACTAAATCTTGTAAAACAATATGGTGGTTGGAGAAATAGAGAAGTTGTTACGTTCTTTGAAAGATACGTTAATGCGCTCTTCAATCGATATAAAAATAAAGTAAAATATTGGATGACATTTAATGAAATTAATAGTGGGTTAATTATGCCAATAATGGGTCTTGGCTTTGCAATTCAAAAAGAAGAAGACAAATACCAACCGACATACCAAGCTTTCCATCATCAATTTGTTGCGAGTAGCATTGCAGTAAAGGCCTGCCATGACATCATACCAGATGCAAAGATTGGTTGTATGATTTTGTATGCACCAGTTTACTCTTATGATTCCAATCCTAAAAATGTCATGTATGCACTGCAAGAAGAACGCTTTTTTAATTACTTTTGTGCAGATGTTCAGGTTAGAGGTGAATATCCTGCATTTATTAAACGTTTCTTTAAAGAACATAATATTGAAATCCAAATGCAGGATGGGGACTTAGATTTAATTAAAGAAGGAACTGTAGATTATATTGGATTTAGTTATTATATGTCTCGAACAGAGAAAAAAGATAAATCTGATTTAGAAAATTCACAAGGTAATCTCATTGGCGGCGTAAAAAATCCTTTCTTAAAAGCAAGTGATTGGGGTTGGGAAATCGACCCGGAAGGTTTACGAATTAGCTTAAACCAATTATATGATCGTTACCAAGTTCCATTATTTGTTGTAGAAAATGGCTTAGGGGCATATGACAAAGTAGAAGAAGATGGTTCAATCGCTGATGATTATCGAATTAATTATCTTCGTGAACATATTAAAGCAATGAGTGAATCAATAGAAGATGGCGTTGATTTAATGGGGTATACAAGTTGGGGCTGCATTGATTTAGTTAGTGCCTCATCTGGAGAGTTTTCTAAACGTTATGGTTTTATTTATGTGGATAAACAGGATGATGGCAGCGGAACTTTAGAGCGTAAAAAGAAAATGTCATTCTTCTGGTATAAAGACGTAATTGCTTCAAATGGAGAAAAACTATAAAAATTATTCTTAAGGAACTTCAATTAATTTGGGGTTCCTTTTTTACATTACGAATCGACGAACAGGAACTTTGTATAAATATAAGTAATCAAAAAATACTAAGGATAAAGTTAATTAGAAAGCCGTGATATCTTGGTCAAAAAAATTGTTTTGCTCCTTATCCTCCTCAATTTTATTCCTATAAAATCAGTTTTAGCAACAGCCATCGAAAAAACTGTATCTGGTATATTAACTGTTCAAGTGACAACTATCGTTAATGAATTAGAGGAAAAAACTTTTCCAATCAAAAATAGTCGAGTTATTGTCATCAATTCATTAGGAAAAATCATTGCCACATCTTTAACTGATTCTAAGGGAGAAGTGAATATTCCTGTTACTGTTCTTAGAGATAATAGGTTTCCGATGAAAAATATGGGGGAAGTAACCGTTATTTCTGTTGCAGAAGGGTACAATGAATATATAAACTTTAGTGTTCCTATTAATGAATATTTCGATAAAAAAGGAAGAGTATCTATGTCTCTTTGGAAGATAGATCCGAATAGAAGAAATGAACCACTATTTAGTAACGGAGATTTTCATCGTTTTACGGTTTTTGAAATACTCGATTATTATGCTAAGGAATTAGGTTTAAAGAGACAAAAAGTAAATGATCCTTCTATTGCTCCAGCACCTTGGGGACCACAATTAGTAATTAACTAACTATATAGAAATTTACCTTAAAAAACATTGAATGTTCAGATAAAGAATGATAAAGTGTTTAAAAATAAGAGGTGATCATTATGTTTTTTATTAAAAAACTTACTGTAAATCAACTTCATCATCATAAAAACTAGTCTTGCTATTTCGATTTTAAAAATCGTATATAGGAAGGCTATTCATCATTAAAACCGCATTGATTGAGTATAAAACTTAGTCTATAGCGGTTTTTTTATTTTATAAAAAATGGAGGTTTTGTTTATGAAAAAAATGGATTATCAAAATGTAAAAGGTACACAGGATTATTTACCTGAAGCAGAAGTAATTAGAAGAAAAGTAAGGAGAACGTTAGAAGATGTTTTTATTCAATATGGATGTAAACCTTTAGAAACACCTATTTTAAATTATTCGGAACTACTATCTTCAAAATATGGTGGAGGAGCCGAGATTCTAGAAGAAATGTATTGTTTATCTGATAGAGGTGAAAGAGAATTAGCATTACGTTATGATCTGACGATACCTTTCGCAAAGGTAGTAGCAATGAATCCAAACTTAAGAATGCCTTTTAAAAGGTATGAAATTGGAAAAGTATTTCGTGATGGCCCTATTAAAACAGGTAGATTTAGAGAGTTTACACAATGTGATGTAGATATTGTAGGAGTTGAATCTCAAATTGCTGAAGCAGAATTAATGGAAATGGCAGTGGAAGTATTTAAAAAACTTGAATTAGATGTCATGATCCATTTTAATAATCGAAAATTACTTATGGGGATGTTAGAACTACTGAATACTCCAAGTGAAAAAATAAATGAAGTTGTTTTAACTTTAGACAAACTTGAGAAAATTGGAGTTGAAGGTGTAGAGGCGGAACTGTTGGAAAAAGATTTATCAATCAAAACAGTAACGATGATAAAAGAGTTAATAGTAGATTCTCAAAACAAGGACTTACAATATTTTGAACAGTATGCGAAGGATAATGAAACCCTTATACAAGGAATTGAAGAATTGAAAGAATTAATGTCTTATATAAAGTACTTAAATTTAGAAAATAACTGTATTTTTAATCCGTTTTTAGCAAGAGGATTAGAAATTTATACAGGCACAATCTATGAGATTTTCCTTACAAATCAAAGTGTTAAATCTAGTATTGGTAGTGGTGGACGATATGATAATGCGATTGGAGGATTAATTGGAACGAATCAAGTTTTTTCAACAGTTGGTATTTCTTTTGGTTTAGATGTCATTTATACTGCTATGAATTTAATAGGAAAGGGAAATTTAGTTGAAAGCGAAATTGATTATTATGTTGTACCAATTAATACGCAAAGAGAAAGTCTATTAGTTGCAAGCTATTTGAGACAAGCAGGTAATAATGTCGAATTTGAAATGGGGAATAAAAAATTAAGTAAAGCATTGGAACGGGCAAATAAAGAGAATGTTCGTTACGTTGTAATCATTGGTGAAGATGAAGTAAGAAATAATCAGTATAAAGTGAAGGACATGGTATCAGGAAATGAAAGGGTAGAATCTTTCAGTTTTTAATAGATATAAATTTCATAGCCACCTACTATAGTTAGGTGGTTTTTGTGCTGGTAATAGTGATAGAAGGAATGCAATTAGATAACTGGATTTATTTCGATTCCGATTCTGATTCAACGAAAACAATCTTTCCTTTATAGCAAAAGAATATGAGACTCTGATCGTTGTGATATGTGTAACGGGTGAGATCAGTATAGCCACTGTTGGTTAAAAGCGTGAGAAATCAATTTTAGAAACGTTGATTTCTCGCGTTTTTCTGATGTGAAATTTTTCAATTTTGCTTTGAAAATATACTTATGTCCCAGCCTCACTTTTCTTAAATTGTCTTGTAAGCCATTTTTCGAATAACTGTCTCGTGCTGTGGATAATCAGCTATCAGCTCATCTTGTGTAAATAATTCAAAGTCCTCAAAATCAAAGCCTGGTGCAACCATACAGCCTACTAAACTAAATGTATTTGCATCCTCTACGGACGAGCCAAATATAGTGTTTTTAGGTACTGCTATTTGAGGTACTTCTCCTGCCTCTACATTTAATCCAAGTTTCTTCGCCTCATATGTACCATCCGGGAAAATCATATGGACTGTTAACGGACTACCAGCATGATAATACCAAAGCTCGTCCGATTTCAAACGATGCAAATGCGATATATCCTGGGAACGTAGTAAGAAATAAATACTCGTATAAATCGGTCTTTGCACATCCCTTACAGCCATATCCTCAGATGCTCTAAACGAGGAAATATAATAACCTCCTTCGGGATGCTCTGCTAAATTCAATTTTTCAATAAAATATTGTTCTGAATACTTCATAAAAAATCACTCCTTTCGTCAATATTATCAAATAATAAAGGATGGATGCTACTGCTATTAGTACATCTTACTAATGATTAGAGAGATGTGCAAAAAGATAAAATCTAGATATATAAGTACACTCAAAACGAAAAAAATGAGCCGAACTCTCATAAATAATTGTGAAAAGGTAAAATTTTCGTTATAGGGAGTTTTCAAAAATTAAGCTTGATTAAAACAATCCCAAAACGTCTCTTTGTTGTGAATGTTATTATTTCTTCTGTGTATACGATTGCGATATTTTCGGCGATCTATGCATCAATGTTAGTTCCTAAAGATCTTTCTCAGGCTGCATTAATGTCATCAGGAATTATTAATGGTATTTCTACAATCTTATTAACTTTATTTATTGATCCTAAGGCATCTGTGTTAGCTGATAGAGTAATGAAAAAACAATGTGATTATATTTACTTAAAGAGTTACTCTTTGACGATGATTAGTTCGAAATTTTTGGGTACAATTTTGTCTCAGTTACTATTTATTCCAGCTGCATATTATGTTGCTTGGTTTGCAAAGTGGATTTAATAAGGCTTTGGGATACCAAAGGATATTTAAGCCACCTAATATATGTGGTTTTTGTATGCGGAGAGAAAAGAATGATAGATTTAGTAAAAACAGAGCATTTTAGTGAAGTGAAGATAGATAATAAAGGATTATTCAGTTTAAGAAAGAATATAGATACTTAAACTAAGAATAATTAATAGGGGAAAAGGCATGACCTTTGAACAAATTTTATATATTGTTGAAGTTGCAAAGCATAGGTCTTTATCTGTTGCAGCACAGAATCTCCATGTAACCCAATCCGGTATTAGCCAAGCTATTACCAACTTAGAAAAAGAATTAGGACTTAAAATTTTCTATCGATCTCGTGGACAAGGTGCTGTTCCGACCGATGAAGGTAAAATTATTCTGAAACAAGCCTACGAAGTGATTAGGAAGGTTGAAGAAATAAAAGAGACAGCTAACTCGTTTCTTTCAACAGAAGCTGAGGAACTAAAAATATCTTCATCTCCTGGATTGACGACATTTCTAGTAAAAGCAGTGTCTACTTTTAACCATGAGTTTCAAGATGTACATATGGAGTATGCCGAAAAAAATGTTTCAGCTGTCCTTGAAGATGTTCGCCAGCATAAGACTGATATTGGACTCATTACTTATTCATCTGATTGGAACATAAACTTGGAAGGAGTATCTTTTGAAGTACTATTTGAAGGGAAACAGAAGGTATATGTTTCTAAACATTCTCCATTAGCCAATCTTAGTTCCGTAACGCCGCAGGAACTTCTAAATCAAACTCTTGTTACGTACAAAGGTGAATTTATGCAGTATTTTATTAAAGAATTCTTTAACAAGTACAAGCCTTTAAGAATTCTATTTACATCAAATAATATTGAGGGAGTTCTCCAAGCTATTATTGAAAATTCGGCTATTACATTTTCTCCAGATTTCATTATGAAAAATTATCAACCTATTATAAAAGGTGATATTCTTCCAATTGATTTAGTAAATCATGAACCTGTAAATTTTTCTATTGGATTAGTGCTACCAGAGGATAAAAATTTATCGACTCTTGCTAAAAAGTATATTGATTATTTAAAATCCGAAACTATTACTTGTTAAAAAGAAAAAAGAGAAGCATCTCTTAGTTGTTATAAAAGATAAGCTTCTCTTTTTATGTACTTTTAATATTTTGTTAAATCTACAGCTTCTATTCCTTCAGCCTCACAATAGGCATGATATTTATTCAGTACCGATTCCCAATTATCTCTTGCAATAATTTCGTCATTCTCACCTAAATAGTCTAATGTTCCGTCAACGATATTAAACGTAATAACATCTTCATCCCCTAAACCTTCAGGTGTATGTTTGGATCCAGCAGGTTCACAAACTACATCACCGGCTTTAGAAACCCAATCATTCTCAATATATCTCCAAGTTCCTTGAATCGTATAAACGGTAACTGGTCCAGGATGAAAATGTGAAGGGAGTTGCATATTAGCTGGGACTTTTAACAAAGTAATAAATTGTCCTGTTACAGGGTTGGCTTTAATTAATTTCAATTTTGCCTCTCCAAAGTAAGGAAACCAAGGTAAATCTTCTGTACTTACATGATTTGCTTCAAATGCTGATACTGCTTTTGTATTGCTCATTAATATCCCCTCTTCCGAATTATATTTGACTATTCGCGGATGGTTAACATTTTAAACGAAAAATAATTAACTATTATGAATAATCCGACTAAATTATATCGATAATTAGTTCGTTCATAAAATTATTATTTTTTATTTGCAATTAAGTTTGAGTAATATAAAAGTTAGTTCTAAAGGGAGAGTAGGGATATCGTGATTTACATCAACCCAATTCTGTTTCAACGAAGACGATCTTTCCTTTATAGCAAAAGAATAAGAGGTTTTGGTGCTCTTCTTCATTTTGATATGTGTAACGAGTGAGATCCGAATAGCCCCCATGTGAAATATCATGGGCTGTTTTTGTAAGCTTGAAGATTTTTCCTCTGTACTTTATCTTTCGATCAATCGACGGTTGTTCAGTTAAGATTTGTTCTATTGTTCTAAAGTTCAACAACTTCACTCCTTTTTGTTTCAGCATTATTATAGTCATGAATGACAAGAAGAATAGACTTATTCTGCATTATCTAATCATTTATTTTTATTCAACTGAACTGTAAGGTAGCACAAAATCTAGAACTGTATTAAATAGGATTTGACATGAAATATTGAAATTTAAAAAGGAAAATCGCAAGTGATTATAGAAACCCTATAATATTGAAAAATAGGGGGAACTAGAATGCCAGATATTATGGATGGGAAAGACATTCTTCCAGGCCATAGGCAGGACGATCCGATCGCTGGGTTAATGTTTTACAACGGAGAAGGCGATGAGTGTGGAGGGCTTATTTTGGGAAGCAAAAAAGATGAAAATGGAAATTATGAATCAGGTGGAAGTATAACATTGGACCAATATAAACAAGACCAAGTTGTACAAATGCATTATACAGATGAAAATAGTCAAATGAATTACGGATTTTCAGTTTATGATAAACCAAATACACCGTTACCAGAATTATTGGATAAACATCATAAAATTATAAATTCCGAACTCTCCGAAGAAGAGAAGGGTAGAGAGTTAGAAAAAGTATGGGAAAGAAATACTCAACGTGCCTTTATGGGGAAAAATCCAAAAGGAGAAGTTACGATTCAACTATCTGATAGCAAAGGTAATCCCCGAATACGAATGGTAGTTGATGAAAATGATGTGCCGCGAATGGAATTTTTAGATGGAGAAGGGAATGTAACTTGTAAACTTTCACCAGAACTGTAATTTAACACGTAAAATTATAAAATTCGCAATATCAATCCCTTATAAATGTGATATTGCGAATTTTATGTTTGAATCTCTATCTATCCAAAAACCTCGATGGCTCCTACTAGAGTCATCAAAGTTTTCTAGGTGGAAAAATTAGGATCTCTAATTTTTTATTACCCTTTTAATGGTTGTCCATCAAAAGCTTTTATATCTAGTGGTGCAGTTAAAAATTGTTTTGCTTTGGCAACGAAAGACGTGAAATGCTCACTCGTATTGTGGTTAGCAACTGATTCTGCATTTTCCCACACCTCTACCATTGTATAGACATTTTCTTTTTCGATATCCTTATACAAATCATAAGATATATTTCCATTTTCTTTTCTTGAACCACTAATTAGCGGCTGAATCTCATTTAAAAATGTTTGTTGTTTTGTTGAATCTACATGAAATCTAGCATGGATAATAATCATGGTACGGTCTCCTATCACTTCTATTTATATCAATGAAAAGTTAATCAAACAAAATCATGAAACCCTGTGATTTTTTTTTATAATTACTTCCACTGAGCGATTTTATCAATTGGAAGGCGAACTGATTGGTGGCTACTGTAAGCTGCTTTTCCAATTGAAATTAACATAACTGGTACATAGCGATCCTTATCTAAACCAAATGCCTCTGCAATTTTGTCTTTTTCATATCCACCGATTGGACATGTATCGTATCCGTGAGCCCGAGCTGAAAGCATAAGTTGCATCGCTGCAAGTCCTCCATCAATTAAAACTACGTCTTTCATTTCTTCTCGAGTAACTGTTGAAAAATAAGCTGTAAGTTTCTCCATTTGACTTTCTTTTACGTCTAAAGGCATATATCCTAGTTCAACTGCTTTACCGTAAATTTCTTCACCATTTTCAAAATTATTCAAATCACCAAAAACAGCAATCATTGCTGCTGACGTTTCTACTTGACGTTGATTAAATTTAGCAAGTGGTGCAAGCTTTGCTTTTCCTTCAGCACTATCAATTACTAAGAAGCGCCATGGTTGCATATTTACAGAAGATGGTGCAAGAGTTGCTTCTGTAAGGATCTCTGTCATTTCTTCTTTACTAATTTTTACAGTAGGATCGTAAGCTCGAATAGAACGACGACCTGTTATAATTTCTGTAAAATCATTTGTTTTTTGTGTGTTAATCATAGTTGAAAACTCCTTCTTTCTGTCATCTAGAATTCTTTTATATTTTTTTGAATGCGATTTAACATATTTAGAAGTTCATCCCGTTCTCCTTCATTAAAATCCTTTAACACAGAAGCGGCAAAGCTCTCTTTTTCCTCTTGAAAGGTATGAATTTTATTCCGACCAGCATCTGTTAAACTAACAAGAGTTACCCGATTATCATTCGGACTTTTACGCCTTGTTATCATTTCGTTAACTTCAAGTTGCTTTAAATGCCGAGTAATTGCTGCATTGTCGATGTTGACTTCTTTTTGAAGTTCTTTTTGACTTATTTCATCTACTTGATAAAGTTGATGTAAAAGTTCAAGTCTAGACTGACTGATCCCCGTACAACCTTCAAATTTCGAACTGATGTCTTTATTGAGGAAATGTAGTTTATATAAAATAATCGCTTCCTTTGAACATGAATAGGTCAATTTATCCCTCCTTTTAGTCTTTTAAAACAAAATAGTTGATATATCAATTATTGATGTATCAACTATATTACAAAAACTTTAATTGGAAATCAATAATTTTGTTTCTATCTTAAATTAACAGACAGTTCTCGATAGTATATTTTACTCATTGGAATTATTACTTAACACATTCCTAATTCAACTAAATTTCCATATGGGGGTAGCACAACATCACGATCAACCTAAGGGTGCCAAGAAGGTATATGTGAGTTTTTTTAAAAAAATTTCTACGACTACATTAAAGATGTGCATAACAAATAAACCTATTAAATAGGTGTTTTAAAAAATATTATGCAACTTTGAAACTCTGTGACAAAGTATAATCATATACAACGTCTAAGATGTCAAAGACTGTTTTCTTTTCGTAACGGTGGGATTTTCGTCCGTTTTTCTCTAAAAGATAAAACAAACGTAAAAAAATTTTTAATAATTCATGGATGTCCTTTTGTAATCCTTCATAGACATGTGTCGTTGTAATTCTTCAGCAATCGGTTGAAGTTCATCAAGTATCGAAAGATTCATAAAGAAACGCCATCCTTTCTTATAATTCTACAGAAAGGATAACGTCTTTTTTGCTTTATGGGTAGTGTAAAACCTTAGTTTGATAGCGATGGGCTCATCGTATCAAAAATAGAAAATTGTGATTCTATCTAGGTAAATTAATTACAACAGAAAAGCTCTCATATGATAATGATATTTTCATATGTTTAGGGTATTGTTTTCTACATAAGGTAGCATCAAAAATATAAATTTACTGCACTAGATCTGGATAAAAGAGTAGTGTTGCAAAACCATAATTTGTAAATTACATTTAATTACGTGGTCGGAGAGTACGTTCAACAATTCCTAGTATAAAGCGACGAGAGAAAAATCTTGAGACTTGGGCCACTAAATAATTTTGGCAACCAGATATAATATGGCTACGCCCTTTCTCAAGTGCTCGTAGAGCGTTATTTACAACAGTGTTTGGGGATTGTCTAGAGCCAACGGAGGCTTCGCTCGAGCCAACAACATCAAAAAATGAGGTTTCTGTTGCACCTGGACAGAGCGCAAGGACTTTAAGCCCCCGTTTACGGTTTTCAGCCCAAAGCGCTTCACTAAAGGAGAGCACGAACGCTTTTGTTGCTCCATAAACAGCCATATAAGGATCGGGCTGAAAGGCGGCGGTGGAAGAAACATTAATTATCCCGCCATCCCGATTACGTAATAAATCAGGCATGAATGCATGTGTGATATCCACTAAAGCAGCTATATTAAGCATCACTTCCTCATGCTGCCGTTTTCCTGAGACTTGCTCAAAGTACCCATAGGTAGCAAAGCCTGCATTGTTAATTAAAAGATCAACCTTCAAATGCTGTTTTTGAACCTCATGCAGTAAAGCTTGTGACGCACCTGGTACGGAAAGATCCTGTGCAATTACTATTACCTTAACTTTGTGTGTAACTGAAAGCTCTGTAGCTAACGTCTTCAATTTCGCTTCATTACGTGCAACCAAAATGAGATTGCATTTTTTTGCTGCTAGTGAATAGGCAAACGCTTCACCAATACCAGATGATGCACCTGTGATGAGAGCCGTTTTGTTTGAATAAATAAACATAATAATTAACCTCCTTAGAAACAATATTTTAATTTGGTAACACTGTTACCGATGAGCAATAATCAACTGAAGTCCCTTGTTACAAGGACTTCAGTATGCTCAATATTCTATGATTGAAATGAGGATGTCTTAAATGAAGAAAGCGTCTTGTTTAATGTGAATTCATAGACCTCTTGAGCCATGCTTAAATTAGAAAAATGACCAGCAAACTGAAGATGTATGACTCCATGTAAAGCAGACCAAAGCATTCTGACAACCAGTAGCGGATCATTATCTTCAAATTCGCCTTGTTCAATAGCACGTATTATGGTTTGCTGGATTCGGGATAATGCAGTAATTGTGCCTTCAAGACTTTGTTCATCCGGCTTAAAATCAGATAACTCTCCGCCAAACATCATTTTGTAATAACCAGAATGATGTTGTGCAAATTGCCAATAAGCCCAGCTTATAGCAACCAAATCATCAAGGACTTTTTCTGTGACCGGTACTTGTTGAAAAGTTTCAGCTAATAGCCGACATCCATCCATGTACATTTCATTAACAAGACCATCTTTATTACCAAAAAGACTGTAAATAATTTTTGTTGAACAATTTAATTTCTGAGCGACTCGTCGTACTGTCACTGACTCAGGGCCTTCCTCTAAAAGAAGGAGACATGCGGCATCAATGACATTTTTACGAAGCAATTGTTGTTGCTCAAGCTTCACTTCTGAATAGCTTTTATAGGAATGCGATAACTTAGACATAATTCAATGCACTTCCTTAAAAAAATTTAAAAAATAAATCTTACATGCAATTACAGAAACGGTGTTTCCTATTGAAATCATTGTATCGAAGTGATAAATCTTTGTCAATTATTAAAATTTAAACTAATACAAAGCTATATACAGCGAGCACCCCTACTAAAATCAACTGAATCCATAATAACTGCTTCCAAAACAGTAATAAGTAATAGGAGTCACCATACATGTCCATCAAGCTAATTTTTTGAAGTACCTCCCAAACGAAATTTTTTCTCTCTACAGTTATTTATGTAAATTCAGCTCGTTTTTTTCGTTTTGGGGAACAATAAATTTCTTAACTTGATGGTGATGGGGAAGCACAAACATAATAAGAAAAAGAACTGCTTTTAGGCAGTCCATTCTTAAGTTAATTGTTATACTTAACCAATTTTTAATTTCTGTATTTTTATAATGTGAAAAATGAAAGAATCCCCCAAACTTTCCGTTGGAGGCTTCTTGTTTAAAGATTGTTATTTTGTTGTTTTATTTCTTCAGCTGCTAAAATAATATTTCCAGCTTCGATTGCTCGATGTTTGTCCACAGAATCACCTGGCTCTAAGTTGTTTAAGTTCGCAGTAATCGTCATTTGTTCTTTGCTAATGAGGTTTTTATCTTTTTTCATTAAAGTGACCTCCATTTTTTGTTGGAAAGAAAGTGGTAAATGTTCTTTTCTGATGTTAGTTTTCACGAATTTAAAATCTTCATTCAAATTTTTCAGTGTCTGCCTTCAGAAAAGTATAAGAGTTTGCGGTTTTGAACTAGACTTTTACGTTACGTTAAAGAGTAAAATAAATAAAAATAGTTATTATTATGTGGAGGAATCTACAATGGTTGATAATAATACAATAATGGAATCTGGTATTTGTATTGAATGTGGGGCAAAGGGAATAGATGGACTTTCCTGCTACGAAATGTTTCAATTCCCACTTGTTTGGGAGCATAACGACCCAAAATTATATGATTTACATTTTTGGCTTGTTTCATGTTATATGATTCAACACCCTTCAAACTATACCGAGGACGGATATAATCTTTTGATAAAATTATTCACTCATGCTTATGATAATAAGTGGGGTACTGATTACATTCTTAGGAAAAATAGGGAACTCGTTTTAAAAATCGGTAAAATAACCAATCCACTGCCAAACCATAAAAGAAAACGTATATATAGAAAATGGTCAATGACAATTGAGGACATTTATATTAACGGAGAGAAAAATGCAATAAATAACATCAGTAAATGGAGAGATATGATTAGAAAGGATTTACAAATTTAGATAAAGAAAATCCTTCTTATCAAAGACAGTTTAACAACTTTACTGTCTTTGCCAGGAAGGATTAGATCAAATTCAAAATGAAAAGTAGTCTTTTGCTTTTACTACAAAATTAGCTTGCTTTAACATCTTCTTCATCTTTCATGTTTTCTTTAAGTTTCCAATATACTGGTAAACCAATTAGAGCGATACCGATAGAAATTACTGCATCCATTGGAGAGTTCATTAAAGTACTAACAATAATGTAGATTGTACCGATAATTGCAATAATAGGAGTTATTGGATATAAAGGTACTTTATATAAAGATTTATCACCAATATCTCTTTTTCGAAGTTTGAAAACTGCAAAGAAAGCCAAACCATAACAGAGAAATACTGCGAAAACTGCAATATCAGTAAGACGGTCAGGATTTCCAAAAATCATCATTGCTACTGCAATAACAAGTTCAAGAATAGTAGCTGCTACAGGTGTTTTAAATTTAGGGTGAATACTTGATAGAGTTTTTGCTCCAGGAAGAAATCCTCTTTCCGCCATTGCAAGAGTAATTCTTGGGAAAGTAAGAATTTTTCCATTCAGGCATCCAAAGATTGAAATTAAAATGCCGATTGCAAGAATTTTTCCACCAATTCCACCAAATAATGAAGTAGCTGCTGTAGCTGCTGCATTAGGTCCTAGTTTAACGACTTGTTCGGCAGGTAATACATGAAACATTGCAATATTTACAGATAAATAAGCTATGATAACGATTACAATTCCAGAAATAATTGCCCTCGGAAGAGTTTTTGAAGGATTCTTCATTTCTCCCGCCATATAACCTACATTCATCCAGCCGTCGTAAGCCCATAGAGTTGCTAAAACAGCTGCACCCATACTTACAGTAGCGTGGGAACTTCCACTCGCTGCATTAAAAATTGCTTCTTTGCCTTGAAAGATACCAAATACTGCGATGAGAATAATAGGAATCAGTTTTCCAATTGTTGATATGGCTTGTATTAATCCGCCAAATTGTGTTCCTAGTAAATTCAAAGTTCCAAGTAGAATAATAGTTGAAATCCCAATTATAATTTTACTATTTTCAGAGAAACCAAAAAAGTTTGCCAGTAATGATCCAAAATATAAACCAAGTGCCCCCATAACAGCTGGTCCATAGATCAATGTTTGGACCCAACCGCATAAGAATCCCCACATTTTTCCGTAAACTTCTTCTAAATAAGCATATAGTCCACCTGTTTTTGGAATTTTTACACTTACTTCAGCAATGGTTAATCCACTTGCTAGTGTAATAATTCCACCAATAATCCAAGCTAAAAGAGCCATTGTAGAATTACCAGATGAAGACAACACGATTCCAGGTTTCATAAAGATCCCAGAACCAATAACAGTACCTATTACCAAAGATGTTGATACAAAAAAACCAATATTTTTCTTTAACTGTACTTCTTTGTCCATATTTCCCCATCTCCCCTTGTATAAATATTGGTTAAGAAGTTAAGAAAATTATACCATAATAATTTTATTGTAAAGATATTTAGAATTTTGTTAATATTTTTGGTTTTTGTAAATGTCCAGTGTTGAAAATTTAGGTATTTACAATGAAGATAAGAAATAATAAAATGGATTCATTCTTTAAGAAATTTATGAATCAACAGAGTAATTTTATAAGAATGACAAATTATGGGAAATGTTGAACTTTACTAATTAATGATTTATAGTATAAATAAATTAAATAACAGTACAGTATAACCTCATTAATATGGTATGAGGGTCTCTACCAGGAACCGTAAAATCCTGATTACGAAGAAAAAGATGTATTTATTACATTTTTCTTTGTAATCAGGATTTTTTTTTATTTTCAAAAATCGACTTATTTTAACAATTCAGATTCTTTTCGAGTGATCAGTTTCCAAGAGATTTATGAATGATTAATGAGTAAGGAGAAGAAAATGAGGAGAGGAATTTGTATTTCGTTTTATTCAGACAGTAAATTTTATCAATAAAACATTATTGTATCTAAAATGATTTATATAGATAAGTTTTTCTATTTTTGTGAAATGATTGTGGAGGGAATAATGATGAAAACAATTTATGTTAACGCTACTTTTTTTACTATGGATAAAGAGAATCATATCTTTGAAAACGGTATGATGGTTGTAGAAGATCAACTAATTTCTTATATTGGTGAACGATCTGATGAGCTAATGGTGGGTGCAGATCAAGTAGTGGATCTTGCTGGAAAATGGGTTATGCCTGGTCTTGTAAATACACATTCTCACATATTAATGACTCTTTTACGTGGCATCGGTGATGATATGCTGCTAAAACCTTGGCTTGAAACGAAAATCTGGCCAATTGAGAGTCAATATACTACGGAAATTGCTTCTGTAAGTGCACAACTTGGCATTTTAGAGATGGTAAAATCGGGAACAACTACATTCTCAGATATGTTTAATCCAAATGGAATTGATTCGAATGTTGTGATGGAGACGATTGGAGAAACAGGAATTCGTGGAGCATTTTCATACTCGATTTTTAGCTTCGGAACAGAAGAACAGCAGAAAGCGAATATAAAAGGTGCTGAGGAGTTCTCTAAAAAATACAAAATGTTTGCAGATGGCCGTCTAACAACTATGGTAGCACCTCATAGTCCTTATGCATGTACACCAGAAGCACTAATGGAATGTGTTCGAATTGCAAAGGAAAATGATTTAATGATGCACATCCATGTTTCAGAAACAGATTATGAAATCCAAGATATCCTAACACGTTATGGAAATCGACCTGTTGAACATCTTCGTAAATTAGGAGTATTTGATCAACCAACGGTAATGGCACATGGTGTTGTTCTTAACGATGAAGAGAGAGCAATTTTAAAACAATATGATGTACGAGTTGCCCACAATCCAATTAGTAATCTAAAGCTTGGTTCAGGTGTTGCGGATGTCGTTAGTCTATTAGATGCTGGAATTATAGTAGGGATTGCAACTGATAGTACAGCTTCTAATAACAACCTTGATATGTTCGAAGAGGTAAGAACTGCGGCATTACTACAAAAAGGAATGTATAAAGACGCTACTAAATTACCTGCACAAACAGCGTTAGCTTTAGCAACACGAGTTGGGGCTGAAGCAATTGGAATGGGACATACTGGTTCTCTTGAAGCAAACAAAAAAGCAGATTTTATTACAATTTATCCTTACGATAAAGAGCATCTACAACCAGTAAGTGCCGCATATTCACATTTATTGTATGCTGCACGCGGAAGTGATGTATGTGATGTATTTATTGATGGAAAGACAATTGTGAAAGACAGAAAATGCTTAACGATTGATGAAGAAAAAGTCATTGCAGAAGTTAATCGCCTTCAGAAATCACTTGTCTAAAAACTTCACAGATTTTAATGAAGTTATTTTCTAAAAATGATTAATTCTTATTGAATATAGTAAGAATCGAAAAATCCTGATTACAAAATGTATCTATCCATTTTGTAATCAGGATTTTTTCTATAAAGTAAATGTTACCCCTTTATTAATCTCTATTTTTTTAATTCCTCTAACGTTTTTCCATCTATAGAATAAGTCAAATCTAAATGCGAGTTTCATCCAATATTTCATTGTGGTGGTTTTTTAAAAATTTCAAGATAATTCGTAAAAAAGACGAAATCTTCATTTAAAGGAAGATAATGATCTTCATTTGGGTTAAGGATACATTCATTTTCTTGATGAAAGCACCTTTGATACAAAGTTAACAGCAAATCGAAAGAAGAAGGCTCTCCCAAACGGAGAGTCTTCTGTATGAGTGGTTATTTTCGATATTTCTCTGGAATAGTTAAGCCACTTCTTTCATCATCCCAAGCCACTGAACTAATTTTCCAACCATTAGGGGTGTGAATAAATTGTATGGTTTTCATGCCCAATGTAACAAAAGCCTCGCCAGATAACACTCCAGATTTTCGATATAGACTGAATCGATGAGCGATATTGCCGAAAATCTCTGTGATCTCGTACGTTTCTTCTTCCTTAAAGTCAATCAAATTTCCTTCTCCCAATAGCTTTTCACGAGGATCGATAAACTGCTGAAGATCGTAAATGGCAGGAGAGGAATCTGTATTTTTAATGATCACAGCTTCTGGAACAAATAATTCGTACAATACACGTACTTTAGGTTTAATTCCATTTTGATTGGTAAACGCATCAAAAAAGGTAGCTGTTAATTGATCTAGAATCATTTTTGTATCGAATGATTCATTATGGTTATTTATATGGTTTTCATTTTTATAATTCATTTGAATCCCCCCTATTTTCTTTATCATTCGACAGACAAAATATATTTTCCTTTAAACACACAAAATAGCCTTGAATTAAAAGAAGTATCTTATGAAAACTAAAAGATGGTTAAGAAGTCATCTTCATCAGTTATGGAGAGAAGGTTTTTGTTTGAAGTAAAATCAAAGTGTTTCTTAAAAAATGCTGCTAATATTAATTAAAATTTTGGTCAAAATAGCTTTAAAACATTTAGGTGGTTTTAAAGTATAGATGAAATATATGAAAAGATAGATCAGAGTCCACTCTTAAATCTGCATTCTATAAAGACATTTTAGAATATAAAAAATCGGGGTGTACTAAGTAACCCCGATTTTTTATTTACATATTCCGTTTATGCTAGTTGTTTTTCAGTTTCTTCAAACTGTTCCTCTGAAAGTATTTTTTCCATTTCGTCAAACATTTCTTCTATTTTTTGACTTTGATTTGAAGTTAGTAGACTAACTACGATAATAGCAATTAAGCTAAAAAAGAAGCCTGGTACCATTTCGTATAGATTAATGGTTTGCTTAATAATATCGACATTGATCCAAAGGATAACGGTTAGGGCTCCAACAATCATCCCCGCAAGCGCACCCCAACGAGTCATGCGTTTCCAGAACAAGCTTAATAGAATGGCTGGTCCGAATGCTGATCCGAATCCTGCCCAAGCGTTTCCAACAAGGTTTAGAATCGTGTCACTAGGTGTTAATGATAATAGAAGTGCAATGATCGCAACAATAAAGACTGCTAATCGACCAACTCGGACAAGCTCTTTCTCTGTTGCATTTCGTTTGCCAAAAACACGATATAAATCTTCAGTTAATGCACTTGATGTTACTAAAAGTTGAGAAGAAATTGTACTCATAATAGCTGCTAAAATTGCAGATAACAAGAAGCCTGTAATTAAAGGGTTAAATAACACCTTAGAGAAGTAGATAAAGATGGTTTCAGGATCCTTTAACGTTAAATGGTGTACTGAAATGTAGGCAATACCTGTTAGTCCTGTAAGCATTGCACCAACAATAGAGAAAATCATCCAACTCATTCCAATGCGGCGAGCAGGTTTTAATTCTTTTACACTTGAAATCGCCATAAAGCGAACAATGATATGAGGTTGTCCAAAATAACCTAATCCCCAAGCAAGTAAAGAAATAATTCCAATAACGGAAGTTCCAGTGAAGACATTTAATAGCTTAGGATTAATATGATGAATTTCGTTAAATGCAGGTGTAATACCTCCAATATTTGTAAAGGCAACGAGTGGAACTAAAATTAGAGCAATAAACATAATTAATCCTTGAACAAAGTCTGTTAAACTAACAGCCAAGAAGCCACCAAATAATGTATAAGCAATAACAACTCCTGCTGTAACAAATAGTCCAATTTTATAATCTACTCCGAATGCAGATTTGAATAATGTTCCTCCAGATACCATACCTGCAGAGCAATATAACGTAAAGAAAATAATAATAACAATGGCTGAAACGATCCTTAAAATTCTAGATGTATCTTGGAATCTTTTTTCAAAGAAATTTGGAATTGTAATTGAGTTGTCTGCAACTTCTGTAAAAACACGAAGCCTAGGTGCTAAAAGTAAGTAGTTTAAATACGCCCCAATCGAGAGCCCAACTGCAAGCCAGACAGAAGAGACCCCTGTCGAATACATCGCTCCAGGTAAGCCCATCAGCATCCATCCACTCATATCTGCTGCACCAGCAGAAAGTGCAGTAACAGCTGGACCAAGTCCACGGTCTCCAAGCATGTAATCAGATAAACTATCAGTAGACTTTTTATAAGCGTATACACCGATAGCTAACATAAAAATAAAATAAATTGAGATTGAAATAAGTACTTGTGTCTCCAAGTTAATCCCCCCATTTTTTATAACTTTTTATTTGATTTTTTTTTGCAAAAAAAGTGCTAGTATGATTAGTTCGATGATTGAGATCAATCTTTAATGGTTCATAATCTGAATTTACAGAAAACCCTTGGCATAGCTGTTTAGCAAAACCAAGGGCTTAAACTTATAAGTTAGAAATCTACTCAAATTAACTTGAACAGCGGTGTGAAGTTAATCTGCCTTATTTATGCAGGTTTATTTGTTTTGTTTTCCGGACTGCTACTTTGATTTAATCGGCTGTGTTTATAACCGTAAGTAAAGTAAACCACTAAACCGATTACTAACCAAACAAGGAATCCTTCCCAAGTAAACGCTGAAAGTTGAAGCATTAAATATACACAAAATATTACCGCTAATACTGGAATAACTGGAACCCAAGGAGTTTTGAAACCTCGTTTAATATCTGGGCGAGTTTTTCTTAATACTAAAATACCTAGTGATACAGATGAGAAAGCAAATAATGTACCGATATTTGTTAATTCAGCTAATTTATTTAATGGAATTAATCCAGCAAATACTGCAACTAGTCCACCTGTTACCCATGTACTGAAAGTTGGAACTTGAGTTTTTGCATTAACCTTAGATAGTTTTTTTGGAAGAAGTCCATCTCGACTAATCGAGTAGAATAAGCGAGTTTGTCCAAACATCATTACGATTAATACAGTTGTAATACCAATGATTGCCCCAAGTGAGATAAATCCAGCTGCCCAATCTTGGTGGATAAAACTTAAAGCAAATGCAACAGGGTCTTTAACACCAAGTTTGTTGAATGGTACGATCCCAGTCAGAATTAGTGAAACGACAATATATAGGATTGTACAAATTGTTAATGCTGAAATCAGACCGATTGGTAAATTTCGTTGAGGATTTTTTACTTCCTCAGCAGCAGTTGATACAGCATCAAAACCAAAGTAAGCAAATACTACAACTGCAGCTCCAGATGCTACACCTGAGAATCCCATTGGCATAAATGGTGTCCAGTTTGATGGCTTAACATATCCAACGCCAATTGCGATGAAAAGAAGTACAACAGCTAGTTTAACAATTACCATTACTGTGTTTAGCTTTGCTGATTCTTTTACACCTCTAGTTAGGATGAATGTAACGACTAAAACAATTAATACGGCTGGTAAATCGATAAATGTACCTTTTGAAGGATCAAATGCACTAGTTAATGCAGTTGGAAAATGTATCCCAAATCCTGCTAATAAACTTTGGAAGTAACCAGACCATCCACTCGCTACTGCGGAAGAAGCTAGTCCATATTCTAGTACCATATCCCAACCTAATATCCAAGCAATGATTTCTCCAAAAGCAACATAGCTATAAGTGTATGCACTACCAGCTTCTGGGATCATTGAAGCGAATTCTGAGTAACATAATGCAGCGAATGTACAAGCTAATCCCGCAATAATAAACGATAAAACAAGTGCCGGACCAGCGTAATCTGCTGCAGCAACACCGGTAAGAACGAAAATCCCCGTACCAATAATTGCTCCAATTCCTAACATTGTTAGGTCAAATGCACCTAAAACTTTATTAAGCGAACTGGTTGAACCCCCAGTGACTGATTTTTTTCGAAATAAATTCATAAATACCACCTCTGAAATATTCTCATTGTAGATAATTTCATGTTTTTGTATAAAAAAGTGAAAATTCTGACAATTAATTGCGTTAATCGTTATTGATTAAGTGGTTTTATGTTATCACACGTTTTAGAATTATTCAAATAATTTTCGACATTTTTTTTAAAAAGGTAAATATTTCATAATATTAGTAAAAAACTAGATGAATACTATGAAAAATAGCATAGTTAGATACAAAAAATCCTTCCTGAGATAGACAGTATTACTATTTTACTGTGTAAATGCAGGAAGGATAATGTCGAATAATAAATCTATTCCACGCCCGAAAAGACTATGGTTGGAAAGTAACAGAATAATAGGATTAATATCTACAAGAATTAGCTAGCTTTAACCTCTTGGTCACTTTTAATTTTCCCCTTAAGTTTCCAATATATAGGTAGACCAATTAATGCAATACCTACTGAAATTAGAGCATCAACGGGAGCATTAATTAATGTGCTTCCAATAATGTAGATTGTACCGATTATAGCAATAATAGGAGTTAGTGGATATAACGGTACTTTATATAAAGAGCTTTGACCCTTTTCTTTTCTTCGAAGCAAGAATACTGCATTAAAAGCTAATCCATAAAATAAAAATACAGCAACCATTGCAATGTCAGAAAGGCGGTCAGGATTCCAAAAGATCATCATTATTATGGCAAGTAAGATTTGAAGAATAGTAGATGCTACAGGTGTCTTAAATTTTGGGTGAATACTAGATAGAATCTTTGCACCAGGTAGAAAACCTCTTTCAGCCATAGCAAAAGTAACTCTTGGGAAAGTAAGAAGCTTTCCATTTAAGCATCCAAAGATTGAAATTAATATTCCGATTGCAAGAATTTTCCCACCAAATGCACCAAATAGTGAAGAAGCTGCTGTAGCTGCTGCATTAGGACCCAATTTAACAATTTCTTTTGCAGGCAATACATGAAACATTGCAATATTGACAGATAAATAAGCGATCATAACAATTACAATTCCAGAAATGATGGCTCTTGGAAGAGTTTTTGAAGGATTTTTCATTTCTCCTGCCATAAAACCTACATTCATCCAGCCATCGTAAGCAAAGAGCGTTGCTAAAACTGCAGCCCCCATGCTTAATGTAGCTTGTGAACTTCCGCTCGCTGCATTAAAAACTGAGACATCACCTTTAAAGATACCAAAAACTGCGATGAGAATAATAGGAATCAGTTTTCCAATTGTTGTTATAGTTTGAATGAATCCTCCGAATTGTGTTCCTAGTAAATTCAAAATTCCAAGTAGGATAATAGTGATTACCCCAATCATCAGTTTACTGCTTTGAGGAAAACCAAAAAAATTGGACACTAATGACCCAAAATATAAACTAAGTGCCCCCATGATAGCTGGTCCATAAACAAGTGTTTGAACCCAACCGCATATGAATCCCCATATTTTACCGTAAACTTCTTCTAAATAAACATAAAGTCCGCCTGTTTTTGGAATTTTTACGCTTACTTCAGCAATGGTTAAACCACTTGCTAGCGTAATAATTCCACCGATAAACCAGGCTAGGAGAGCCATAGTAGAATTAGCTGTTGATGATAGCACTATACCAGGTTTCATAAAAATCCCAGAACCAATAACAGTTCCGATAACCAAAGAAGTTGAAACGAAAAAGCCAATATTTTTCTTTAAATGTGATTCTTTGTCCATGATGATGGTCATCTCCTTAAAAAATGGTTAAAAATTAGAAAAATTATAACATAATTTATTTTGGTGTAACAATATTTAGAATTTTGTTAAAATTTTTTAATTTTTGTAAAAGTGTGTTTGAACTATGTTGAAAATTGATGTATTAACGTTGGGGAATTATTTTTGAATAATAATTTAGGGAGTTTATTTTAGTTTTTATTTTTTGTTTAAAGGCTTATTTAAGAGGATGCAGATTAGTTGGAAAAGTTATGCTATAATAAATTATTAAACTATTAGTATTGAAAGAAATTAGACAGCTAAGAAATACAAAGGGGAGAATGAGATTTTAAGATGAAATGGTTAATCATGTTTGGACCTGTATTTGAAATCGTTATTTACGCATTTTTTTCACGGTATTGGTCAGAAGATTATAAAGAACTAAAACCTATAATTGTTGTTCAGATAGTGCTTTATACGTTTCTTATCACCCCTTTATTACTTTGGGGATATTATTTAAAGCATTGATATTTTCTAAAAATATAAGGCTGCTTTCGAATCCATTGTAGCTATTTTAGAATACGTTAGTTGATTACAACTCCATGATGCGCGCTTTCCGTGGGGCGTGAGCTGAGCCTCCTCGTCGCATACGCTCCTGCGGGGTCTCAGCCTTCCCGCTATTCCCACAGGAGTCTCGAACCTTCCATTGTAATCAACTTCTGTCTTTAAAATTAATAATCTCAAAGCAATAATCTTTAAGAAAAGAAGCAAATATAAAAAAGGTTAATAGGAAAATGGGGCCGTTTCAACGGTCCTATTTTTTTTGAACCTCTAAATCATTTTCAAAGGATTAAATAATATAGTGTAGAAAAGATTAGTAAATACAACGGGGAAATTGTAGAGGAAATATGAAATTTCAAATACACAATAATGTTTCAAATCTAAATCTGAATGACATTAAGGAAGTCTATCATTCTGTTGGCTGGACTAAGCATACAAATGAGATTATTAAACAAATTTTCGAATCAAGTAATGTCATTGCAATTGTAACAGTTGATGATCGGGTAGTCGGTATTGGTCGAGCAATGTCAGATGGTGTTTTTAACGCTGCTATTTATGATGTTGTTGTTCACAATGATTATCAAAAGCAAGGAATCGGAAAAAGAATAATGGAATATTTACTAGAGAAACTGAAAAATGTTTCATGCATTCATCTAATTTCTACAACAGGAAATGAAGAATTTTACCGAAAATTTGGATTAAAAAAAACTAAAACAGGAATGGCAAGGTATTTAAATCCAGTATTAACTGAGGAATATCTAGATTGAATTTTAAAAGGAGTCCTTGTGAGAAAATATAAAATCACTGAACTTTTTTGTTTCAAAAAGTAAAGGACTCTTTGAATTATGAATAGAATATCTAGATAGAGGATTTGCATTCAAAGTAGAGTTAAATGTTATTTTGGAATAGTACATGGAGCTGGTGTTATATGGAAAATATTTTAAAAGTTGAAAGTTTGTATAGTGATTCGAGAAGACTTTTTATGGGAGAGTCTAATGCCGATAAAATAGTATTTAAAGTGGAAAGGCCGAGTTGCTCTTTTTTATTAAACGGATTGGAGTAGAAAAATGATGAACACAATTCTTAGCAAAGAAGAAAAAAATATAAAAACGTTAGAAAAGTTTCTTTTGAGTGTATTAATTATTTTTGTGATTTTAATTGTCATAATAATTAGTGGTTTGGCTAATAGGAGTTCAGGAAAGAATTTTGAGAGGACCGCAGGAGGATATTACTATTCAGTAAATGTAGAGCAACAACCATTTAAATGGAAAATTGGACATAATGATTCAGTTGCATATTTTAAAGAAAATAATAATAATGGTACGAGTTTAGACAGATTTAGAAGAGATGTTAATCAGATAAGCTTGCAAAAAGTCAAACTAATTTCAAGTCTTCTTTATTTACTTATCATTGTCGGCAGTTTCCTATTCTTAAAGAAAAAGAAAGTAAGAATTCCAAAGGGAGCTTTAATATTTATTATTTTACTAGGAGGATTTGCTTTCTTTAAAAGTATTGTGACTTTTGTTGACTTGGATTCATCAATAAATTCAGCAAAATACTATTATTTACTTTTAACAAAATAAAATGAATTTATATTTTAACTTGATCTAGCATAAATAGCCTCTGAAGACTTTTAAAGCATTCACTGATGAATTACTATAAGGAGGTTTTGGAATGATAATGAACAAAAAAGGAACTGTTATCACGATTATATTAATAATATTCATTTGTTATTTTTATTACAGATCAAATTCACAAATATATGGAAATGATAAGAAGTCCATTATAAAAGTGATTCAATCAATTGATTCATATAAAAATAAAGAGTTAATCGAAGTATTAAAAATTGTAGATATAAAGAATGATAGATTTGTTGCTTTTCTATATAATAATAGACCTGCTTATATTCAATTTGTAAAAAACGAACAAGGTAATTATAGATGGACAAATGCTGAAAATGGCTCAGGTGAATCATTAGGACTATTCCATATTTTATTAGAAAATCATATAGATTCTAAATATAGAATATTACTCATTACTAATCAAGAAAATAATATTGCCAAAATCATTATAAAGGTTAATAGCCAAAAAATAGTAAAAGAAATCAGTATAGGTCAAAAATATGTTTCAATGATCAATATTCCTAAATCGAAAGACAATAGCTATAGTTTTGAATATATGTATTTTGATAAAGATGGTAGACCAATTATTCAGGAGTAATTGTTTGAAAGCTAATCACAAGAAATAGTTAGTCTTGATGATAGGGAATGTCCAACTGAAATATTTTGGTTAGAAGATAAAGTCATAAACCATATACAATAAATTTTGAAGGGGATCTTTGTAGAAAAAAACTGTACCTAAAACGATGGAAATAAGTATTGTAAATGGTAAACAACCAACTAACAAACAACCTGAGCAACCATCTAAAACTTCTGTCTCCGTGAGTGGCTTTTTTTCATCGTTATTTTTATTCATATTAATTCTCCAGTTCCAAAAGATTAGTAAGTTTTTATCTTTCATTACTTTTTCATGAATGTTTCGCACGTATCCTCCACAAGGTCGATGAAATTAAAATGATAATACCGATAATAGTCCCAATTAATTGATCAATGTAAATCTCGCTTGTTTTGATATACTTTAGCAGCAGTGTACCACCGAATATAATAATAAGTGTTAGAGCGAATTGAATAAGGTAGGTATTAATCTTCATTGTTTTCCTCCGTTTGATATCTTTAAAGTGATATATATTCGCTATAATAGTTAATACTCCTTGTAAAGGAGTATGTTTCATTGATAAAAAAACAAAAAAGTAAAAGAATTAGCGTTTTCTCATTTTTACGATAAAGAAAGTTGGAATAGCAATATAGTTTATTAAGTATTTGTAGAATTTTAAGATGTTATCTAAGTAAGATATTGTTTGTTAATTCATATTTCTTTGAAAGCTACCTGGATAGGTGGTTTTTGTTTGGAAAAGTAAGAAAGGGGAGTTGGATTGAAGTAGGTAAGAATGGTGACAGAGTAGAAGTTAATATGGATTAATTTATTAATTGGAGGTTTATCCGTGGAGATTATTGCTTTGGTGTTAATAAAATGCTTTTCATGATTTTCCTTTTGCATACTAATGCTGTATGTTATATTACTTTAAACCATTTTCTTTACTTAATTATATCCTATATTCTTCTGTGAATAGCGGGGGATTGTATTTAATAAAAATAAAAATAGACTCTGATATAGAGTCTATTTTTAATCAATTATGCTTTACGAACATTAGTCGCTTGTGGACCACGTTGGCCTTGTTCAACTTCAAATGTAACTGCTTGGCCTTCATCTAAAGATTTGAATCCTTCACTTTGAATAGCTGAAAAGTGAACGAATACATCCTCGCCATTGTCACGTTCGATGAATCCAAAACCTTTTTCTGCATTAAACCATTTAACTTTACCTTGTTCCATTATTATTACCTCCTAGAGTGGTTTACACACTCACTAATAGTATCACTTTAACAGTAAACGTAAAGATAATCAAGTTTTCGAAAGTAATCAATTTAATTGAATAAAAGAGCATCTTAGTATTTGCTTATAATTTCTATACAATATCAGACTGTTATGATATTGTTTATTACTTAAAGCATATCTAAAAAACAAGTGAAATGGAAAAGCTAACCAAGGGCAGGTAGCTCGAAATAGAATTATAAAGGTAGGATAATATGAGTAAAGCTAAGGGTAAAGGCGGAACAGGTAGAGGAACAGATAAAAAGGGCTGGAATCGTTGGCAAGCAAAAGCCAAAAAAGCTAAGAATGCGAAACCTTATGTAAGCAAAGGTTCTAAAAAAAAGGATGATTCAAAGAACACAAATTAAAGTTAAGATCCTAAATAAAAAATACTGAGAAACGGAATATATCCAATTACTTAATGAACTAAATCATACGCTCGTTTAAGTTACTGATTGAAGATCTTTGAGAGAACAAAGGCTGGGAAGCAGTTCATGATTAGAGAAAGTAATGCCAACTGGTAGTTTTTTTGAAGGTGAAAATAATGTACCCCACTAAATTCTCCACAGAATAGAAGGTATTAATAGTACAAAACCTAAAACAGTGCATATTAATTGATAGTATATTTCATAGTTTATTTACATTTCAGTACGAAAGTACCACCGTAATTTTAGCCACCTAGAGATAGGTGGTTTTTGTGTTTATAAAATGATGTACATTTAATAATATAGGAGTGTTTTTATATGAAATAGTCATTATTCGAAAGGTTAGTGAAGTTAGGATTATTGAGAAGCAGGTGAGAATTGCTGAATCCTTGATAAAAACTACCACCATCTCCTGAAATGTTCCCCGAATAATAGACACTTTAAAAGAGGTCTATTATTCGGGGATTTTTATGTCCACGACATTTATATCCCGTTTATAATAAAAATAAGATATATATATGAGGTCGGGGAAATGAGTAAAATAATCTTTAATAGTTTTCAGATGAAACAACTTGAAAAAAATAGTAATGTTCAAAAAGTATCAGATCGTTCGATCAGCTATAAACCAGAATTCAAATTAAAAGCTGTGTTAGATAATAAGAATGGAAAAAGTCCTATTCAAATCTTTATTGAAAATGGATTTGACTTAGAAATCATTGGTAAAGATAAGCCTAAACATTGTTTAGACCGTTGGCGTAATATATATAAAATCTATGGAGAAGAAGGATTTTATAATGAAAGACGTGGGAAAGGCAATACTGGAAGACCTTCTTCAAGGAATTTAACATCTGAGCAGAAACTTAAAAAAGCAGAAGCTAGAATAGCGTTTCTAGAGGCAGAAGTAGCGTTTCTAAAAAAGCTCGACGAACTAGAAATGTAGGCGTCGCTGAAAAAGAAACGTTAACTAAAACAGAGAAGTTTGAATTGATTGAACAAACGATAAGAAACCATAATATCCTACATTCGGTTTCTTATTTATGCGTGCTTGCAGGCGTCAGTAGAAGTGGCTATTACGCATTTTTAAAAGCAGAAAAAACACGACATGAACGTGAAGAACAAGATGAAATAGACTACCAACTAATAAAGAATATCTTCGATAAATCAAAACAAAAGAAAGGTATTCGTCAAATAAAGTTGAGTCTGGCAGGGTTCGGGGTAACAATGAACCTAAAACGTATTTATCGTATTATGAAAAAATATTCCCTATATACAAAAATTCGAAGGGCTAATCCATATAAAAAAATAGCGAAAGCTACTCAGGAACATAAAACGTGTAAAAACATTCTAAATCGTGAGTTTAAACAAGATATACCACAAAAAGCTTTATTAACCGATATTACATATCTTTACTACGGTAAAGGACAAAAAGCGTATTTATCTTGTGTGAAAGACTGTGCTACTAGAGAAATTCTAGCAGCCCATGTATCATCGTCTCTAACAATGGACTTAGTCTATTCAACTCTAGATAAATTAAGTTAAATACTTGATGACTCTATCTATCCAGGAGCAATACTACATTCCGATCAAGGCTTTCATTATACCAATCCAGAATATCAAAGAAGAATAAAGGAAATGGGCTTTATTCAGTCAATGTCGAGAAAAGGAAATTGTTGGGATAATGCACCTATTGAATCATTCTTTGGTCATATGAAAGATGAAGTTGATTATAGAAGTTGTCAAACACTCGTTGAATTAAAAGAGTGTATCTATAATTATATCGAAGAATATAATTACTACCGTCCACAATGGACATTAAATAAAATGACTCCGGTTCAATACTGGAGCCAAATTCTATGTGCATAATGTGCGGGTCTCTTATTTAAAGAGTCCACTTTATAGGGAACATTTCACTCCTCATAACTAGTTTTTATTTGGTTCTTTTCTAAAACATTGTTGTTTTAAAAAGATTTTGATGAGGAAACTGTTGATAAAGAAGTTGATTTGAGCGGAAGTTGCGAGACTGCTGTAGCAGTGGGACAGGTGAGACCCCGCAGGCGCGATAGCGAGGGAACTGAAAAAGTCCATCATTTTAAAAAAACAAAATCCCTAAAAATTACCACCCCCACTTTTGATGCTAAACTGACTTGGAAATTAACTTTCGTCCCCACTATAGCTAGAAAAAGTCGAGGTGTTTTGGGAAACGATTTTTCTGGAAATTGAATTTTTTGTTCAAAAGATACTTTTTCAGTGGCCTCAGCGATAGCGCCGAGGAGGCTCACCGCTCGCCCCACGGAAAGCGAGCATCCTGGAGTGGAACACTAATCTCCTTGTTAGCAACAAAGTATATGAAAACAGCCTTTTATTTTTTTAAGAAATCCTTCAATGTTTACCTAATCAAAAAATAGATAAATAAGATGTAAACAAAGAACTGATTTTAAATTAGTTATCTAAAAGATAAGTTTATTTTTTTCTAACTTGGGAACATTATTTATTATTTGTTTAGGAGGAATATGATTATGCATAAAGGATTTATCGTTTGGTCAGCAGCCTTTTCGGGAGGATTAACTTTAATCCAAGATCTTATCTTGTTAAAAAATGGTAAAATCAATAATCGAGAATTAGGTGTGCATACTACGAGAAATGTAACAGAAACAGTTGGTGCTGTAGCTGGGATTGAATACGGTGCAATGTTAGGAACTTCTTTGCTTCCAGGTGTAGGAACCATAGTGGGAGGCTTTGTAGGTTATGTAGTTGGTTCACGTGTCGGACAAACAGTCGGAAACGGTGCAAGTAATATACTATTTCCAAATAAAAACGACATTAGACAACTAGAGTATAATGATCCATTTTTATTAAAGAATCAACCACAATAAAAAGAGCCCGTTTGGCTCTTTTTATTGGAATTGTTGGTCTATTTCATTTAATTTGTCAATAATTACATTGTCATTTAAAACGTTATATGCGAATTGTTCATTTGTTTTAGCTGGTTCGATATCATCAAATAAACCTTGAGTTTTTTCGTAAGAGTCATTTGCTTTTTCTATGCTTTCACCAGCTTTTTCAATTCCATCTTTACTAATTTCAGTTCCTGCACTAAAACTGTTCTTAATTTTACTACCTGTATTTTTAGCCATACCAACAAAATCAGGAAGCACCATTGCTTCTTTTTCCTCTTTAGCTTCATTCATAACTGAGTCTAATTGCAGACGTGCTTGTGTTGTTAACCCTTTCATTTGATCTCCTAAAGCTAAAGCAGCCCCAGCTCCTTTTACTAGCAATTTTCTTGTACCTCTTCTAGCTTCAGGTGAAAGAGTAAGGATAATAGTTGCAGTTGTAAGAATAAGTCCCACTGGGTTACTAAATGAAAATAGTTTTTTTAACATATTTATTCTCCTTATACTTAAGTTTAATTTTAAAATTTTATCCATATTTTATATTTTTTAATCTTCCAATATAAAAACCTAATGTGAATAAAGAATTGAATTTTGTTAACAATAGGTAAATGTAAATTTAATGTAAAGGAGAAAATCGGTAAATGGGAGAGATATCATTTAAACATCGGTTTTCACGGGGGATTCCTGGTAGATTAAGGATTGAACTATTTGGACTACTAAATGATATGGAAGTTTCTTATAAATTTGAGAAGATTTTTTCCTCAATTGATGGCATTTCAATCGTCCATGCAAATGTTAATACTGGTAAAGTCCTTCTAATCTTTGATGAAGAAAAGCTCTCTAGAACCGTTTTAGAATTATATATAAAAAGGTTTGAAGAAGCAGTATTTAAAAAGAAATATTTAAAAACAGAATTTGATGAAATAAAGGATAATGACGATCAATCTGAGATAGCTCAAAAAGAAGTCGCTGTTACTATTGAATCACCTTTGGCTTCAAGTGAATCTTATTTAAATACCATCCCACAAATAAAACTAACTAATGGTAAGTTAGAAAAGCCACCACTCTCATTAACATTAGGTATAACTGGACTTGGCGTATTAGGCATAAAACAATTATTTTTTGGAAGGTCTGCTCTAGCGAGGCATCCATTTCCATTTTATTTAAGTGGAGCACTGGCTATTGGGACAGGTTATCCCTTTCTGAGGAGAGGTATTCAGTCATTAGGTAGTCACAAAAAAATCAATACGGACCTAATTTTGGGGGTTAGTTCCTTTGCCTTAGCATTAGCTAGAGAAAACCTTATTGTTCTAGCTGGTTTGAGCATTTTACAATATTTAAATTGGAAACGTAAGAATTGCTTTAATAATGAAATACTCGATCAACCATATGTACCTCCTAAAATACAGACATATAGTCGAAGGATGAGTAGATTTGGGTTTGCTACAGCTGGAATTAATTATGCATTAACCCGAAATCCTATTTCATCATTAGCCATTCTCTTAGCTGCAAATCCAAGACCAGTTTTAACTTCTACGGAATATACGTGGAAACAAGCAGAAATGCTTGCGAAGGAAAATAAAAATTTTATACCTAAAAATGGTTCAATTTATCAATTGTCACACTTAAATACAGTTGTTTATGAAGATGTATCCCTTCTTTTAAATGAAAACGGTATTCGAATAGAAAATCATCAATTCCTTTCTGGATTAAATAAGGATTCAAAAGTGGCGTTTTTATTTAACAAACATCATATTGATGTACAGCATTTATCTCAACTATTAGATGAAAAGTATCAAATTATATTACTTGAAGATTTAAATACCATTTCAATGCAAAAAGAAGAGGTTTTATTTGTAACATCTGATACAGGAAGTCTTGATAGTAGGATTGTATCTTATTATCCAACTGTATCCCTTTCAAATCTAACTAAATTAGATAAAACATATCAACAGGCTAAAGCAATAAATCACTTGGTACATCGAAATCTGCGATTAACTTCTTTATGGAATTTTATTGGTTCAATCATTGCAGTGCCATTAATGATTAGTGCACCTTTAATCAGTCTAATAGGAGACGCACTTACTTTAAGCTTTTTAACGAAGTCAAAACGTGTATCAGAAAAATTGTTTCATAATGAAAACGATAGTCCATCATCAACTTCAATGGATCAAAAAAAGCAAACGCCGTGGCATGCATTGAGTACTTTTGAAATTATAAATCAATTAAAAAGTAGTACTAAGACGGGTTTAAATACAGAACAAGTCAAAGATTCCTACAAAATATATGGTGAAAATCAACTAAAACCAAAAGCTAAGCCACATTGGATAAAAAGCTATTTAGGACAATTTAAAGAATTTACAACGATTATTTTAGGTTCAACAGCTTTGATTAGTATTTTCACAGGTCATTTGTTCGATGGTTTGGCGATGTCTACAATTTTATTACTAAATGCTGGAATCGGTACAATGCAGGAACGAAAGGCTGAGCAGGCTGTCGAAACATTAACAAAGTTTGTTCCACCTAATTGTAATGTCATCAGAGATGGAAATAAAAAGGAAATCCCTGCACAAGAGTTAGTTCCTGGGGATATCGTTGACTTAGAAGCAGGTGAACTAGTTCCTGCTGACTTGAGAATTATTCAAGCTTGGAACTTGCAGGCTAATGAGTCATCACTAACAGGGGAGTCATTACCTGTTGAGAAAAAAGATATTGTAGTTGCTAAAGAGCAGCCACTATCTGATCGTTTAAATATGTTGTATATGGGAACACATGTAACAAGAGGAAAAGTAAGAGGAATTGTTGTACATACAGGAAATGCCACTGAAATGGGTCATATAATGACGCTATTATCTGAAGAAGAAGATAAAGAAACCCCTTTACAAAAACAAGTTACCTCAATTAGTAAAAAATTCATGAAAGGTGCCTTAATGGCAGGGGGAATTGTGTTTATTGCAGGCTTGTTAAGAGGTGTTCCGATGACACAAATGGTTACAACCTCATTGGCTTTAACCGCATCTGCAATTCCTGAGGGGCTTCCAGTTACAATCACAATTGCGTTAACAGCTGGAATTTTCCGTATGGCTAAAAAAAATTCCTTGATAAGAAAATTATCTGCTTTAGAAACATTAGGAAGAGCAACAGTTATTTGTTCTGATAAAACTGGAACGTTAACCAAAAATGAAATGACAGTTAAGAGAGTTGCTACCATTGTAGAGCAATTTAAAGTTACAGGAGATGGATACAAACCAGAAGGAACAATAGTTAATCTACAAGGTGCTGAAAGTGAATCAAAAGATTTAGAAAAATTATTAAAAATTGGATTGTTATGTAGTAATACAACGCTTGAAAACATAGACAATCAATGGAGTATAAAGGGAGATCCTACTGAAGGAGCAATCGTTACTCTAGCAGCTAAGAGGGGAATTAAAAAAGAAAACCACGATGATTGGAAGCGTTTACATGAAATTCCGTTTGATTCCTCTAGTGGGAAAATGACTGTAGTATGTAAAAATGAAAATTCAGATAAGCAATGTTTTGTTATGTCAAAAGGTTCAGTTGAAAAGATTTTAGTGCATTGTACTCATTATCAAAAAAATGGAAGAAGATATCCTTTAACTCAAGAAATAAAAGGTTTAATTTTGAATCAAAATGAAGAGTTTGCAAACCAATCTCTTCGTGTAATCGCTTTTGCATATCGACCTATTAAACCTGATCATTGTATGGAGGATATTGAAGACCAACTTATTTATGTAGGAATGGTTGGTATGATTGATCCTCCTAAAGTGGATGTTAAGAATAGTATTCTTGAAGCACAAAAACTTGGTATTAAGCCAATTATGATTACTGGTGATCATCCAATAACTGCATTAGCCATTGCTAAAAAGGTGGGCATCTGTGATGGAAGTAAAAAAGTTATTACAGGTCACGATTTGGAAAATATGAATGATGAAGACCTTGGTCGTATGATTGATGATGTTGCTGTTTTTGCAAGGGTAACACCGGAGCATAAATTAAGGATTGTGACAATTTTACAAAATAAAGGGCATATTGTCGCGATGACAGGTGATGGTGTTAATGATTCACCTGCAATTAAAAAAGCCCAAATAGGAATAGCAATGGGACAAACTGGTACTCAGGTCACAAAAGAAATTGCAGATATCGTTTTGAAGGAAGATCATTTTGGCTCGATTGTTGAAGGGGTTAAAGAGGGTAGGACAATTATCAGTAACATCAGGAAAGCTTTAGGGTGTTTATTAAGCGGGAACCTTGCTGAAATTATTGTTACAAGCTCTGCGGTAATTGCAGGTTTACCATTACCGGTGATTCCAATTCAAATCCTATTAATGAATTTGTTAACAGACGCATTACCTGCAATGGTGTTAGCGATTAATCCAGGTAATAAATCCAACCAAACTGAACGTCAAGAAATTGCAGATAAATCTTTGTATAAACAAGTTATTACTCGTGGGTTTATTCTTGGAATAGGCGCTTTAGGCTTATTTGCAACAAGTTTAGCATCAGGAGCATCGTTAGCGGTAGCTCAAACAACTGCGTTTGCTACATTAGTTGCAGGTCAATTAATTCAAACTTTTTCTTGGAGACAACAGGGAACTTCTCAAAACGTTAAGGATTGGTCAAAGGATAAATTTCTCGTTGGCGCATTAGGAACTTCTTGGTTAACTTTAATGGCGACTATTTACATTCCAGGTTTAGGAGGAATTTTTAGAACAACTACCTTACCTTTATTAAGTTGGTTACCGATAATAGGAGTCGCAAGTTGCTCTGCTATTATTGCAAAATATATCGTTAAGATTCAAACTGTAAAACCAAGATCATTAACGTTCCAAAATCAAGGATTAATAGCTGCATAGTATAAAAATTCCAATATTGATTTAAATTAAAAATAAAGCAATCAGGAGGTTTATGATGATTCAAAGAAACGTTCAAAGAGTGATTGTTGGTTCGGCACTATTAATAGCATCAACAGCGATTATACCAATTGCAAGAAAAACACTTCGCCCAGTTATGGGAGATTTATCGAGGCAAATGAAGTATTTTATTGTTTCAGCAAAGGAAGGACTTGAAGATATGGTAGCAGAAGTCAAGTTTGAACGGATGAAGAAGCAATTAGATAAAGATATGTCTATTGAATATGTAGATTCAGAAGCGGAAGTATCAGAAAGAATTTTTCAATAAGAGGGGGAAAGTAATGGAACAAAATGAAAATGTGATAAGTCATTTACGGCAAGCAATCTCTCATTTAGATGCTGCCCTTAGTTTAACGATAGATTCACTAAAAGAAAATCCAAGTTCAAAAAAATCAATCGGTAAGATTTGG
The DNA here is from genome assembly GCF_017814275.1 of Gottfriedia endophytica. GTDB lineage: Bacteria > Bacillota > Bacilli > Bacillales > Bacillaceae_G > Gottfriedia > Gottfriedia endophytica. Next base: position 115,437 of record NZ_JAGIYQ010000005.1, on the reverse strand, counting down.
GAAGAATTTTTAGGTACTTTTTTTAATAAGGTTCGTTCAAAGGGAAAAGAAAATAATGTTAATTTACTAAGTCTTATTTCGTTCCCAAAACTGAAAAAATTCTAGACTTAAAACCGTAAAGAGTAATATCTTTGCGGTTTCTTTCACATAAAGTGAAACTTCCATCAGTGGGGGGGTTCTTCATTTCCCACTGGTGGTTAGCTCGCCCAATCGGGCTTTTACGGGCAGTTATCCCCCACCAATCTTCTTCGCCACTCTCTCAATCTTGAGGTGGGGGTCTTACTGACCGTTAATGCGGGATAAATAAAAAACTAGTTACAAGTAATTGTAGTTAAAAGGTGTGAAAACAATGGATCACATAATAGATACCAATAAATCAAGTTATTTTAATAATAGAGAAATAAGCTGGTTGTTATTTAATAAAAGGGTATTGGAAGAATCGATGGATCAACGTAATCCACTGTTAGAAAGACTAAAATTCCTTTCTATTTTTAGTAATAATTTGGATGAATTTATGATGGTCAGGGTAGCCGGCCTTAAAGATCAAAGAAATGCAGGATTAACAAAGCCAGAAAATAAAGCAGGTATGACTCCTAAAGAACAATTAGGTAAAATATCGAAAATTACCCATGAATTGGTATTCACACAGTACAATACTTATAAAGAGCTGATAAATGAGATAGTAGAGGAAGGAGTCTCCTTCCTATCTATTGAGGGAATGTCAGAAGAGGATTTATTTTTCGTTGAGAAGTATTTTGATCAAGTCATATTCCCTGTTTTAACACCAATGGCAATTGATGCTTATCGTCCATTCCCAATGCTAGCTAATAAAAGTATGAATATTGCAGTTGTTCTTTTTGATGAGAAAGAAGATGTAGAGTATCAGAAAAAATTAGCGATCGTACAAATTCCAAGAGGATTGGATCGTTTTATTGAAATACCTAGGCTGAATGAAAAAAAGGTATATGTATTGTTAGAGGATGTAATTAGTCACTATATTGATAAATTATTTATTGGCTTGTGTGTAGAGTCGATAACACAGTTTCGGATCACAAGAAATGCAGACTTAGAAATTCATGAAGAAGGTGCTGAGGACCTCTTAAAAAAAATAGAAAAAGAATTAAAAATGAGAAAATGGGGAGCATCCGTACGATTAGAAATTTCAAATAAATATTTAGATTATAAAATCCTAACCTATCTGTTACAAGAATTAGAAATACATGAGGAAGATACATATTTCATAAATGGTCCTCTTGATTTAACTTTCTTATTCAGATTTTATAGTAAATTATCTACTTTCAAGGAGCATCTCATATATGAAAAATTGATACCTCAACTAGGAAAGGATATCACTAAGGATGCAACGGGAAAAGAACATTGTATTTTTGATATTGCCCTAAAAAAAGATATTCTTCTTCATCACCCATATGACTCATTTGAAACTGTTGTTGATTTAATCAGATGTGCTGCTGAGGATTCAAATGTATTGGCTATTAAACAGACTCTTTATCGTGTTAGTGAAAATTCTCCGATTATCGAAGCATTAAAAAAAGCATCTGAGAATGGAAAGCAAGTATTAGTACTCTTAGAACTAAAAGCTCGTTTTGACGAAGAGCATAATGTCCATTGGGCAAAAGAACTAGAAAAATCAGGATGTCAGGTCATATATGGAAAATCTTGTTTAAAAACCCATAGCAAAATAACATTAATAGTTAGGAAAGTAAATGGGGAAATACAGCGTTTTGTTCATTTAGGAACAGGAAATTATAACGAAGAAACGGCTAAATTTTATACTGATTTAGGACTAATCACTTCAAAGAATGAGTTAGGTATTGATGCAACTAATTTTTTTAATTACTTAAGTGGATTTATGAACAAACCAGCCTTTAGGAGTATTTCAGTTTCACCACTTGATATTCGAAATAAGTTTATTGAGTTAATTGATATGGAAATTAAGTATCATAAACAATTTGGGAATGGCCGAATTATTGCTAAAATGAATGCAATTACCGAGAAGAAATTAATTCTTAAATTTTATGAAGCTTCACAAGTAGGTGTTCAAATCGATTTAATTGTTCGTGGGATCTGTTGTCTTCGTCCAGGTATAAAATATGTTAGTGAAAATATTCGTGTTTGTAGCATCGTTGGGAGATTTTTAGAGCATAGCAGGATTTATTATTTTCATCAAAACGGAAATTTTGCCATGTATCTTTCTTCTGCAGATTTAATGACAAGGAATATGGAAAATCGAGTTGAAATATTATTTCCAATAAATAATACCGATTTAAAGGATAGAATTTTACACATACTTAATATTTATTTAGAGGATAATGTAAAAGCACGAATACAAGATGAAAATGGATGTTATCATTATATTAAGAAAAAAAGTGGAGAGTATGATAAAGAAAGCCAACTGGAATTATATAATTTAGGTAACCAAGTGAACCAAGATGAACCGTATTAAGAAACAAATGAAGCAAAAAATAAGGTTAACTCAAAAAGGTTGGGTTTAGCAACTTTTTTGAGTCAACCTTATTTTATTAATGTAATTGGTCGTCCACTTTAGTTAATTTCATTTTGAAAGTATGATCGTTTAAAACATTGTAAGCGGTAATTTGTTTCTTTATTTCAACGGGTCTAATTTTTTTAATAAAGGCATCAGATGTATCCTCTTTAGCAACTTCCATTGAATAATTTGTTTTTGAAACTGGCTCGTCAGAAGCATGTGAAACCATAAAATCTTCAAAAAAGTCATCGGCAGCTTCTTTTGAAATTTCCATTGAATAGTTTGGTTTTGTAGCTACCTCTTCTACAACGTGTCTGACCATATCTACCCCTTCTTTGACCATTTCGGACAAATGAGGAGTGTTTGTCAGCTCTCTATCAGCTTTGGCTTTTTCCATAAATGATCCTAGTTGTTTTTGAACACCAATCGTAAGTCCCTTCATTTGATCCCCCAGTGCTAATACGGCACCTGTTCCTTTAACTAACAGCTTTCTAGTTCCTTTTCTAGCCTGCGGAGATACCGTCAAGATCAGCACAGCTGAACTTAAGACTAGACCTACTGGGTTATTAAAAGAAAAAAACTTTTTCAGCATAATTTTTTTGCCTCCTTATTATGTAAGATTTTCCCCAAATATGACTAAATTTATTTCATATGTTTTAAAATATTTTATCCCGCATTAACGGGCAGTAAGACCCTCACCTCAAGATTTGAGAGAGAGGCGAAGAAGATAGGTGGGGGATAACTGCCCGTAAAAGACCGATTGGGCGGGCTAACCATCAGTGGGGGATAAAGAAAACCCCCACTGATGGAAGTTTCACTTTATTGTTAATTTTGAAGGGATATTAATTAACGAGGCTCTTAATTAGTAGAAGGATTATGAATAATTAGGTAGAAAAATATGGTGTAAGGTTGTGGAGAGAGCAGTTTGAAAATTTCCTAATGAAGGTGAAATAATTGACGATCAAAAATGAAGAAGATATTGTACGTATTATTAGAGAAGACGAATGGATGATGAGTTTAATAAGAATTGTAAAAACGTTGAATTTGCCTGATTGTTGGATCTGTGCAGGCTTTATCCGTTCGAAAATTTGGGATGTATTACATAACTTCGGCATAAGGACACCTATCCCTGATATTGATGTTATTTATTTTGATTCAATTAATATGGATGAATCAGAGGAAAAGAAAATTGAGGAATATTTAAAATCACTAATGCCCACAATACCGTGGTCTGTAAAAAATCAAGCTAGAATGCACGTTATAAATAACTTGCCACCATATATTTCTTCCGTTGATGGTATATCAAAATTTCCAGAAACAGCAACAGCCTTAGGTGTTAAATTAGATCAGAAAAACAATGTCATTTTAGCGGCACCTTGGGGAGTTAAGGATGTTATTAATTTTGAAGTAAAGCCTACACCATATTTTCTAGAGTCAACAGAACTTGAAAATATCTACGATACTCGAGTTGTAAAAAAGAATTGGGATTCGATTTGGAAAAAGGTGAAGGTCTACAATATCATTAGTTGATTCAAAAAATGAATTAGTAAATTAATAAATTGAAGAATATCGTAATATCTTATTACAATAAAAAGAGATGAAAATTCATCTCTTTTTTCATTGCTTCAGACTCTGATAATAGTGACTAAGATAAAATTAATCATGATAATATGTAATAGTATAAATGAATTACTTATTTGATTAAGATAAAGAACAAATTGATTATAGTTCGGAAATTCTAGAACATTTGTAATACATACTAAGATATAGCATTAAACGGAGGTTTAAAAGAATGGCTAAAAAGCGAATCGTATTCACAGGTGGTGGCTCAGCCGGCCATGTGACACCTAATATTGCAATTATAAATGAATTGAATAAATCGGAATGGGAAATTAGTTATATTGGTTCTAAAAAAGGAATAGAGAAAGAATTAATTGAAAAACAGGGCATTCCTTATTTTGGTATATCAAGCGGAAAATTAAGACGTTATTTTGATTTTGAGAATGTCATTGATGTTTTTAAGGTGTTGAGAGGATGCTTTGAAGCTAGGCGGATCTTAAAAAAGTTAAAACCTCAGTTAGTGTTTTCTAAAGGAGGATTCGTTTCAGTTCCGGTAATTCTTGCTGCAAAATCTCTTTCAATTCCAATCTACATCCACGAGAGTGACATAACACCTGGTCTTGCAAATAAAATTTCTCAACGTTTCGCAACAAGAATTTATACTTCGTTTGAAGAAGCAGCAAAATTTTTTCCTAAGAATAAAACAAAAACAATTGGTTCCCCAATTCGAAAAGAGCTGTTTAATGGCTCAGCTCAAAAAGGGTTAGACTTTTTAGGATACACACAAAAATTACCAATCTTAACGATAATGGGAGGTAGTTTAGGGGCTAAAAAAATTAATGATAAAGTTCGAGGTGCAATTAGCGAATTGACATCAAAGTATCAAATTGTTCATTTGTGTGGAAAAGGTAATCTTGATGAATCATTGCTACATCAAAAAAACTATAAGCAATTTGAATATCTTCATGGTGAACTTGCAGATATATTAACGGCAACTAATTTTGTCATTACACGTGGCGGATCAAATTCAATTTTTGAGTTTTTAGCTCTAAATATTCCAATGATTATTATTCCTTTGAGCAGGAATCAAAGTAGAGGAGATCAAATACTTAACGGTAAATCTTTTGAAAAAAATGGCTATGCCATTATGTTGGAAGAAGAGAATCTGGATGACAGAAAATTACTTGATGATTTAGATAAGCTAGCACAAAATCAGGAGAGTTTTAAGAAAGCCATGAAGCTCGCGCAGCAAAGTAATGCACTTGATGTTTTAGTGAAGGAAATTAATTAGGGTTTGAGGTAAGTATATTTTTAAATGAGGAGAACTCATTTAGATAAATATTTTAAGAGGAATTTCCTTAATTTACGACTCGCTCTCATATGAAAATTGAGAAGTGATTTATAATGCTTAGAATGTAGATTGGTAGAAATCTAATAATATCACTAGGCTATGGAGGTTTACCTATGAAAACTGAAGGAAAAAGTAACCCATCTGGGATAGAGATTGTTGAATATGATGAACTTTGGCCTGAAATATTTATCACATTAAAACAAGTATTAGAATCCACTCTAGGAGATTTAATGATCGGAATGGAGCATGTTGGAAGTACATCAATTAAAGGGCTTGGAGCAAAGCCCATCTTGGATATTGATGTTATCATAGAAGATTATTCTTTTCTGCCTGCTGTGATAGAAGGGCTTAGTAGAATTGGTTATTATCATCAAGAAAATTGGAGTTTTATAGGTAGAGAAGCCTTTGGAAGAAAAGATACTTCAGTGCCTTGGGATGGAAGAAATATAAATTGGATGGAGCATCATCTATATGTCTGTCATAAAGATAGTGAAGAATTAGTTAGACATTTGGCATTTCGAGATTATCTACGAAAAAATCCACAATCTGTTGTAGAGTATGAACAATTGAAAAAAAGTTTGTCACAGACTGCAAATGCCAGAGCATCCTATACTTTAGGGAAAACGGATTTTATTAATACGGTTTTAGCGAAGATAGATGAATCCCCCTGTGAATAGATTCAAGGGGGATTTAAAATCTTAACTATTTACATTTTAAGTTCTCTTCATTTAAATCATATAATTCAGGTAATACAAATCGACCATCTTTTCTAATTAACACATCATCAAACCAAATTTCTCCACCGTCATAATCTGGTCTTTGGATTGTTATTAAATCCCAGTGAATAGCTGATTTATTTCCATTATCTGCACCCTCTAATGAGTCACCAATAGCTAAATGAAAACTTCCGTTTATCTTTTCATCAAAAAGAGTATTATTCATGGGATGTAAAATATATGGATTAAAAGCCAATGCAAATTCACCGATGTATCTTGATCCTTTATCTGTATCAAGTATTTGATTGATTCGATTAGTATCATTTGCATGTGCTTCGATTATTTTCCCATTTTCAATTTTTAACGAAATATTTTCGAATGCAAACCCCTGATTAATAGAAGGTGTATTAAACGCTATCACACCATTTACAGAATCTTTTACAGGAGCTGTGTAAATCTCACCATCTGGAATATTATCTGTGCCATCACCTTTTAATACACCAATTCCTTTAATAGAAAATCTAAGATCTGTTCCGTTCCCAACGATTTTTACCATATCAGTTTTTTCCATTAATTCTTTTAATGGATTCATTGCTTTAGACATTTTTTTGTAGTCAACGGTGCAAACATTGTAATAAAAATCTTCAAAAGCCTCTGTGCTCATTCTGGCTTCTTGGGCAGCAGAAGGGTTAGGAATTCTTGTTGTAACCCATCTTGTTTTATAGACAGCTTCACTTTGTGCTTTTCCGAAAATCGTTTGATATAACTTGAATTTATTAGGAGGTACATCTGCTAATTCGTACGCATTTCGAGGGCTACGAAGATTGATATATACTTGCATTTTGCTTAGACGATAACACTCCCAATCTGCATACATTTTAAACTGTTCTTCTGAACCTGATAGAATCAATTGACGTGTAACTGCAGTATCGCGCATTGAAACATGAGCATGCCCTCCAGCTTCTCCAACCGCTTTTACAATCGCCTTTACGACTAAGTGGTCAATTTCAGTGACACTTTGAATTAACACATGATCTCCAGGCTGAACTTTTGTAGAATAATTAACTAGTACATCTGCTAATCTAGATAAACGGCTATCCATCTTAAAAACTCCTTATAATGTTCATTGAAAAGGCATATATCACTAAATTTCTTCATAAAGGTACAAAATTCCTTTAAATATATTAATCTTCAAAAACATAAAGTAAACAAAAAAAGAGAAGCAAATTGTTCCCTTTTTTGATTCAATTAATTGAATCGTACATCAATCCATCTAGGTTTTATATTTGAGTATAATTTACTTAAGTCATTAAAAGTTCCATGATTTCTCCGTTGCTCACTAATATTTCGCTTCAGCAAATTCATATTGGCATAAATCTGTTGATATTTCTCGTTTTCATAGTCTGTTAATGGTTCCTTATTCTCCACTTTATAAGCCAAATCTCTCATAAAGAAATAATAATCTTCTACCTTATAGGTTAATTCAAAGAAATTTCTATCTTCCTTACTAAATAAAGTAATACAAATGCCATAAAATTGAGCAAGGTCATTACTATTACTAATGATCAATTGATTCCGATATTCCGCAGTTTTAGGATTATTTTTTTTATTATTAAAACTACCTAATGTATTGGAAAAAGAACTCTCAATTGTTTGGATTGGAATTGAATTTTTTCTGATCGTATGAATTTGAACTTTTAAATAATAAATATATGAACAACTTAAAAGAAATAGTATGGTCACTATTATTTTATATTGAAGTCTCATAATTAGATCCCCTTTTTGGAGTAGCAACAAAATTTACGAAAACTACCATGTAATAAAATAATTATAGTAACAAATAGATGTTTTTTAGTATTGGGAAAATTTTTATTATTAAAAGTAGTTTGAATTATACGGTCTACTGGTGGATAATTAAATGGAAATAATTGGGAATCATAATCCTATTGAACTGACTTTTAATAATTTGGAGAGAGAGAGAAATGAATTATGGTAAGATGATCTATTATCATCGAAAGCAAAAGGGCTGGAGTCAAGCGCAACTTTGCAAAGATATTTGTTCAGTTACGCATCTCAGTAAAATAGAAAATGGTTCTAAAGAAGTGCATTTTGATTTAATAGAGGAATTGTTACAAAAATTAAACGTTTCAATTGAATTAGAAGAAGAAAAGTTAGAGGAACTAAAAATAATTATTGAAGATATTGCTGATTCTATACAAAGGAAAAATTACACTTTGGGTAGACAATTACTTCGAACAATAGAAAAGTACTCGACTTATTTAAAACACACGGAATACGTTTTCTTATATGGATTAACTAAAGCTTGGTTTTATATACAAACAGAAAACTTTAAAATGGTAGATAAATTACTAGAAAAGCTGGAAAAATTAAATAAAAAATTTTCCCAATATGAAAGATGTTTATATTACTTTATAATTGCATTGTATCGCTTTCACCAAAACTCTATTTATGAAGCTTGGGATTATTTAGAGAAAATAAGTGAATGTAAAGACTCTCAAATTTCCAATGAAAAGCTAACAGAGTATTATTTCTATAGAGCATTAATAAGTGCTCAATTAAAAAGAAACGGATTATCTATTCACTATTCCTATAAGGCTCTTTCAGTATTTGAAAAACAACATAATTTTAAGAGAATTTTAGATACTGAAATACTACTTGCGATTGAATTAATAAAGACTGGTGACTTAAAAAGATCTGAGTCATTATTACATAGCGTATATAAGAATGCTATTTTATTTAAGGATAAAATCATCCAAAAATCAGCGTTACATAATTTAGGTTACTTATACTTTCAAAAAAACGAATTTGAAATGGCGAATGAATATTATTTCAAAGCTTTAAAATTAGTTGAAAAAAATTCAAGTAGTTATTTGAGTTTAATAACGAATATTATTCAAAACCTTATATTTTTAGGGGAATTAGTAGAGGCGAAAGAGCTTTCTAGAGCTACTCTTACAGAAATGACCAACAATGATAACTCTGAATATATAAAAATCTATTGTCTTTATTTAGAATCATGTGGAGATGAAAATGAGTATATGAATTACTTGGACAAAGTAGTAATTCCAAGAATGATTCTAGATAATAACTTTAAGAAAATTATTGAGTACAAAGAAAGACTAGCAAAGTATTTAATTAATATTGGAAGCTTTGAAGAAGCAACAATGCATTTATTAGATTGTAATCTATTAATGAAACAATAGGGATAAATATTGTTAATAACATAAATTAAACTATAAAGCTGACTATTTAAAGAAAGTTAATAGTTTAATAATGTTTATATATTTGGATATAAAGAATCCTATTTTTGTAAGACTAATAGTAAGTAACCCCCAGGAACAACAGGTAACCCACGTGATGAATTGTGGTATTTGATTGTTCCTTTCCTCTTTTAAATATAGAAGTTTTTTTATTTTAAAGAATGGAATAGTTATTAGATTTAGAGGATGTTTATTCTGATCAATGGAAGTTTGACCCGAAATAATATTGTTAGAATCATTTTCAAGCAATCTCTTGTTAAAAAGTATAAATGGAAGGATGCTTTAAATGAATCTAGTTGATTTTCGTCCGAAAAAACGCTCGAAATTCAGGATACAATTAGGGAAAGTTTTTTATAGAAGTAAAAGATTTTTAAAATGGTATTTTGATGGGGAAAAATATGTGAAAAAGAAGAGCGTTGAAAAATTACCCTTCCAAGTATTTTCTCATCAAACGCCGTTATTACGTCAATTAAAAAATGTGGACATGTGGTATCAGCATAATAAAGTGATCAATTTGAAAATTGCTGTTCAAAAATTAAACTGTTTAACAATTGAACCTGGTGAAACATTTTCATATTGGCGTTGTATTGGGAAACCTACTAAAAGAAAAGGCTATGTTGAAGGAATGGTTCTCCACTATGGAGAATTTAAAGCTGGTATTGGGGGAGGACTTTGTCAGTTATCTAATCTAATTTATTGGATGACAATTCACACACCACTTACAGTAACTGAACGGTATAGACATAGCTTTGATGTTTTTCCAGATAGTAATCGAACCCAGCCATTTGGCAGCGGTGCAACATGTTCTTATAACTATCTTGATTTACAAGTTAAAAATAATACGAACGATACTTATCAATTATTTTTAACCGTAACTGACACGCACCTGGTTGGAGAATGGCGATGCAGTCAACGACCATTGAACAATTATGAGGTTTACGAAGCAACACATAAAATAGAAATGGCCTATTGGGGTAATTATATTCGTTATAATACAATTCATCGCCGTGTGTATAATGCGCAATCTATCGAAATTGATGATGAGTTTCTTACAGAAAACTATGCAATTATGATGTATGAGCCGATGTTAGAAAGTAAGTCATAGTAGGTTGGAAAAGGGAAGGAGCTGATCAGCTCCTTTTTAGCTCTAGAAGGAAAAATAACTTATATAACCGAATAGGTATGTATAAAAAATAGAAAAGGTGAAAAATGCACTTATGTCAAATGATAGCCAGCAATTACAAAATAGCAACTAAACTAAATAATATTGAAGGCTGTTATTTCTAACAAATTTGAGACTGTTTTCCAGTCTTTTTTTTTGCTCTTTTCTAATAGATTGTGCTTTTGAGATTTTTAATTTTAAAGGCAGAAGTTGATTCGAGCTGAAGGTGCGACACTCCTGTGGGACTAGCGGGAAGGCTGAGACCCCGCAGGAGCGATAGCGACAAGGAGGCTCAGCTCACGCCCCACGGAAAGGGAGCATCCTGGAGTTGTAATCAACTAACATATTCTAAAATAGTAACAATTTTTTATTTAAACAAAGGTATTTCACAAATCTCTCACATTTATTGTATATAGTAGGAAAGTATTTATGATAATTATTTCAAGTATTGGGAAATTGGAAAATAATATCAATTAGAGTGGGAATAATATTACTTCAATGTTTTGTATAAATGTTGTTTGGATTTAAGGAGTTTAACATGTATCGTATTTTAAGAATTGTTCATCGAGTAACAGGGTTAATAGGAGCAATTATAGTATTGATAATGGCAATTTCAGGTTTATTATTAAATCATCGTTCATTGATTGGTTACAATTCAGATGCAGAAATGAAATTACAAAATTTTATTTTTGGACTTCATTCAGGTACAGTAGGCAATGTATCTATTGTATGGGTAACTGATTTTGGAGCTATTTGTATGATTGTTTTAAGCATTAGTGGGATTTGGATGTGGGTTAATACAAGAATGACTAAACATAATCAACTAAAAAGGAGAAAAAATTACCATGAATAAAAAAATCGTCGCAGCAATTGGAGCAGTTTTAGTACTAGGATTAGCAGGATGTGGTAATGCAGAAAAAAAAGATACTTCGAATAAAACATCAATGAATAATATGAAAATGGATCATAACAAAATGGGTGAATCTCATACAGCTTTAACGAAAGCATTTCAAGATGAATTAAATGGATTTACAAAAATTGAACAAGATGTAAAGAACAAAAATTTTGGAGATGCTACAACGATTGCGGACAATTTGCACAATGAGTTTCACGCTGCTATTCTCCCACCGTTAAAGGATAAGAAAGGCACAGCTTATGCTGAAGAGATTCATGGTAAATATGATGAATTACAAGATGCGATTAAATCAAAAAATCCAACCAAAATTGCTGAGCTGATTAAAGTGAATCGTGATAATCTGCACACAGTTGCGAATATTTTAGGTGTATCAATAAAGTAATAAATTTAGTTTCTTAAACCTCACAATTGTGAGGTTTTTTTGTGCTAAAAAATTATAGGAACTGTTTAATCAGCTCTAAGATTAATAGTAGAAGGCATCAGTTTATTAGTTAGCGAAATTACATTGTGATAATTAATTAGTTTTATTCAATTCAATTGCACTTTAAATGTTAGTATATCTTAGTTTGACAATAAGCTAGATAAATTGGTCAAAAAGTAGATAAAAGAAATATGATTAACACCTGCTAATGAAAAATGATAGTAGGAGTTAACTTGTTTTGAAATAATGAATAAATAAGTGGTGCATTTTTTTATCTTTTAAATAATATATAAGATAAAGTAAGTTAAGTTAAAATAAGCTTTTGTTTTACAAAAAATAAAAAGCTTAGGAGGTAAATTGAGTATGGGGGTTGGATTGCAATTTGTTTTATACATGATTATTTCATCAGTAATATCCTTCCTACTATATAAAATAGGAGTGGCACATTCGATTTTTCTAGCTGCTTTGATTATGATCATATCCTCGATATTCGCTGTAAAATTGACAGGGATTTTTTATAATAAAAAGTTAATGAAGAAAAAGTATTAATTTAAATGCTTATATAATAGCGATTTTTGAAGAGTTGAAAGTAATCAGCTCTTTTTGTTTTTTTTTCTAAAAGGAAACTAGTAGATCAACTTGAATTTACATATAGTTAGAAAATTGAAAATGATTTAAAATAAATTTTAAAGTGTTTTCGAAATACGAAAAAGATAAAGAAGTTAAGGTGAAAAAGTTAAGTTTTCATCTCAAATACAATGATTTGGAGTGTCGTTTATGAATCTAAAAATAAAAGAAATGAATTTAACTAAGTTAGAAATTGATGATATTCCTGGACTAATTGAATTAACAGCTTCAATGGGATGGGATTATGATACAGATGAACTAAAAACAATCATGTCTTCTGGTATAATTTATGGGCACAAAAATGAGGATGGAAAAATCATTTCTAGTGCGGCAATTGTTGAATATGATTCAAAGCTTGCATGGATTGGGATAGTTAGTGTTAATGAAGAATATAGAGGATTAGGGTTGGGAAGAATTGTAACTCAAAAATGTATCGAATCAGTTTCAAACAATGTGACTTCTATGTTGATTGCAACAGAAGAGGGTAAACCAATGTATGAAAAGATGGGGTTTGTTACAAGAGATTGTATTCATAAATTTCTTTGTGATCAGTATGTTTTTAAGGGAACTGTTAACGTTTCTAATTATTCAATCATGCCAATGGAAAAGAAAGATCTAACTCAAGTCTTAAAGATAGATAAAGATGCATTTGGTGTGGACAGAAAAAATCTTCTTATTAATAGAATTGCCCAATCAAAAGATTCATTAGTTGTTAAAAATATTGACGGCGAGATAATAGGGTATGGTTTAACTGTTTTAGGACCTGTTAATTTAATTCTGGGACCTATCGTTGCTAATAATCCAGAAACAGCGACTTTAATCCTTAACCATCTAATTAAAAGTTATGAAGGTAAGTATAGAATTGACGTTCCTTCAGGGAATGAAAAGTTTATGTCCTATTTAAAAGAGCGTGGTTTTGTTCAAGTAAGCCAACCTCCTATTATGATTAATAACTCAATGCAATTACCTCCAAGGAATAACACGTATTTTGGAATCGTAGCTCAGGCTTTTGGATAAGATGTAAAAAATAAAGAACCTCCTATTTTATTAGAAGGTTCTTTATTTTTTACTCACCGAGTTCAGCAAATTTTTTAATACGTCCACCAATTTGGTCACGTACTTCTTGGAAAACAGACCATTCTTGACCAGCTGGATCATCAAAACCCCAGTAAACACGTTTTACATGTGATGGTGTTACAGGACAAACATCATTCGCATGACCACATAATGTAACAACTAAATCTGCATTATTTAGGATTTCATTATCAATTATATCTGAAGTCTGATTGCGAATATCAATACCTACCTCATCCATTGCTTTGATTGCATTAGGATTTACTCCATGTGCTTCTATTCCAGCGGAAAGAACATTCCATTCATTTTCTAAGTATTTTTTTCCCCATGCTTCAGCCATTTGGCTACGGCAAGAGTTACCTGTACATAAAAAGTAGATTGTTTTCTTTACCATATTAAGTACCCTCTATTCTTGAATGATTTTATAGACATAAGTTGCTACAATCGCCCCTAATGTTGTTGCGATTAAATAAATCCATAAAGTAGATACGTTTCCTGAAACAATTGCAGGTGCTAAAGAACGTGCAGGATTCATAGAAGCCCCGGTGATTGGACCACCAAACATCGCCTCTAATCCAACTGTTGCACCAATTGCTATAGCTGCAAAAGAAGTATTAGCTTTTTTATGAAGAGCGGATGATAAAATCACCATGACTAACAAAAATGTTAATAAAAATTCCATAATAAATGCCTGTTGTGAGCTACCTCTAGGTAAAGTTGCTCCTAAATTTGCTACATTTCCAAATAAATATTCGATTGTAATACTTGCTAATAAGGCACTACTACACTGGATTAAAATGTAGTTCAAAGCAGACTTACTATCAATTTTCTTTAAAAGCAAGAAACTGATTGTTACAGCTGGATTAAAATGTGCACCGGAAACATGTCCAAATGCGAATATTAATGCACCTACTACTAAACCAAAGGTTAGTGAAACTCCTACATGTGTAAGCTCACCTGTTAGCTTATCAATTACTATTGCACCTGTTCCAGCAAATACTAAAAAGTATGTACCTAGAAACTCTGCAGTAAGTTGTTTCTTCATTAAATTATTTCTCCCTTTTTCATAGCTATCTTGTTAATTACAACATTTCTGTCTTACAGGACTATTTTTAATTAACTTATCAATGAGTTCAGTTTGAGTTGGTGTGTGTTCTAAAATATTTGAAATTAAAGGATAGAACTCCGACTGTTTATTTATTGAATAATAAACCCATTGTCCTTTTTTAGTTTCCTTCACAATTCCACCGTCTTTTAGTTTTCGTAAATGTTGACTAATGGAAGGTTGGCTCATATCAAACGCTTCAACAAATTCGCATACACAACATTCTTGTTGAACTAAAATTGCAATCATTGTTAATCGAGTCTTATCGCTTAATAATTTCAATACATTTGAAACATCTTCAATTAGTAATGATGAAGTAAACATTAAAATCCTCCGTTCAAAAAGTCTATAACATATAATTAATCGTTTATATAAGTATATACTTATATTAATCTGTATAGTTATAATTATCAATTGAAAATAGTTGCATTTTGTAAATAATTAGGTGGTTTGAAGTAATGGAAAGTTTTATTTTTTAGTTTATTATCAATCATAAATATACCTATTAATATTTTATTATTCTAATTGAAAGTGTTTTCTTAAAATAATATAATGTGAAAGATTCCAAAATTTTACATAATAAAAATCGACAACTAAGAAAGGAATATGAAAAATTTGTAAAATTTATAGGCAATACTTTAATCAACCAACTAAGAAATCACAGATTGTGAATGGGCAAGGAGCAATAAAGATGAAAAAATTAATAAAAGTAGTTACTATTGGAGCATTATCAGTAGGATTGTTAACAGGAATTACTACATCAAAAGCTGAAGCAAGTACAACTAATGTAAAAATAAAAGCTGGTACTGAATTCTCATTATCTCCAAATGGCAAATTTCTACAAGTTCAAGATTCTACTGGAAAAACAATAAATGCCAAAACATTGGATACACAAACAGCCGAATATGATGATGCTACTAATATGTTAAATGGTAACAGCTATGAGACAAGATACATTGACTACGACCCAGTATACAATTTTACTGTTTCATCTAATGCCCAAGCATTTACAGCACCATCTACAAAAAAAGCTCTAACTGGCTTTACCAGTAAAGGTAAAAAGATCAATATTCAAGCTATTAAAAATACTAAGTTATCTAAAGTTAATTCCCAATGGTTCAAAGGTATAATCATATATACTGATTATAAAAAATCAGGTAAAAAATGGGTAAAGCAAACTAAATCGTCAACAGTTTACATTACTTCTAACAAAGTTAAAATACAGACTACTTGGATTAAGCTGACTAAAAAAGTGGAAGATTATGTTTGGTTCAAAACATGGACATTATCTGGAGCTACTTTAGAAGAATACAAGAATGTGCAAATAGGTATGAGTTATGCCCAAGTAATTGCGATCTTCGGTATACATGGTACCTTAGATTCAAGTTCTAGCTATACAGATTCAGACAACATCACTACAACTTACGAGACCTATACATTTGATGCACCTTGGGGAGATAACTATGCATCACTTGACTTTGAGAACGGAATACTAACTAACAAGTATGAAATGGGTTTAAAATAAATACAGAATTATATTTATATATCCAAAGTGTAGAAAGACTGTCTTATTAGATAGTCTTTTTTTAGTTTTTAATATTAACAATTTACGAGGAGTTGAAAATCAGCTTCTTTTTCTTTTTAAAAGGATTTAATAAGTAAAATATAGAAATAGTATAAATAATATTTTGCAGAAATTTGTAGATTTCAAGTGTAAACATAGCCCCTACACAATTGTGCACGAAATGTCGGATAGATACATTTAACTCCTGCTATTCTTAAGATAAAGGAGGTCATATGATGGATTTGCTTAAGAACATGAATGGGGCAATAAAGTATATTGAAGAAAACCTCACTAACGAAATTGACTACAAAGAAGTAGCAAGAATTGCTTTTTGCTCTGAATATCATTTTAAAAGAATGTTTTCCTTCCTTGCTGGTATTTCATTATCGGAATACATCCGCCGCAGACGACTTACTTTAGCTGGATTTGAGTTGAAAGATAGCAACATAAAGGTTATTGACCTTGCGATAAAATATGGATATAACTCACCAGATTCCTTCACACGAGCATTTCAAAATTTGCACGGTATAACACCGACAGAAGCGAGAAATAGCTTCCTTCCACTTAAAGCATATCCAAGAATGACCTTCCAGTTAACAATTAAAGGAGGAAGTGAAATGAACTATCGAATTGAAGAAAAAGAGGCATTTCGCATTGTTGGGATTAAGAAAAGAGTTCCTATTATTTTCAATGGGGTTAATCCAGAGATTGCGTCTATGTGGCAAAGTTTAGATAGTGAGAAAAGAAATGAACTTAAAAACCTTTCTAATGTTGAGCCTTTTGGTCTCCTAAATGTATCCACGAACTTTTCTGAAGGTAGGATGGAGGAAAAAGGAGAGTTAGATCATTATATTGGTGTAGCAACAACTAAGGAGTGTCCAGAGTATCTAACACAACTTGAAGTTCCTGCGTCATCTTGGGCAGTGTTCGAAGCAATCGGAGCGTTCCCAAGTGCGCTACAAAATGTATGGGGACGTATTTATTCAGAATGGTTTCCATCCTCTAACTATGAACAAACAGAAGGTCCAGAGATCTTGTGGTGTGAAGAAAAAGATATAATCTCACCAACTTTTAAAAGTGAAATATGGATACCGATTTTGAAAAAGAAAAATTAAGTAAGAGATTACTAGAATCGGTGGAGCTGTTTCGGCAGCTCTTTTTAAGGTGAAATTGAGGAGGATAGACAGTGCTTGTAGGGCTTATACAAGATTGGAAGAAATACTGGATTAATGAAAAATTCATCGGAATAGGTTCAACAAGAAAGGTATATCGTTATGGTGATTTCGTAATAAAAGCGAATCTTAATGATATAGGGTATTCTCAATCATTAAAAAACAACAAATCTATGAATATATGAAATCTAAAGGATATGGTCACATATTTGCACCGGTTTATTTTGTTGATGAAGAAATATGCATTCAAAAATATTTTGATGCAGTACCTCTGTTTGATCACTTAACATTTAACGTAAAAGAACGAGAGGCTAGAATGCGGTAAAGAATAGGACACTGTATGTGCCCTATCATTTCCACTAAGTTCATATTAAGAATGTCATTTTTTCTAGTTTGTAATTTCTTCACGAAGAGTTTCTAAATATGCTTCTTTATCATCCCGGTAAAACAAATTGTACGTATCAAATGGAATCATTTTATCGTCAGTTGTCACAAAGTGAACACATGATTTTTTGACACTACGTACATCTAAATCATAATTGTCTTGGAATTTCATGATGAGAACACGGAATACATTTTCATATCCCATACCATTCGGTAAGATTACTTTCGGAAGACAACATAATAAGTCTTTTAAACCTTTGAAGCCACTTTCTGGTGAATGGTTTAAACTAAACAATTTAAAGACTTTGTTTCGAAGTGCTTCGTCACTTTCAAATACAATTGTGTTACGTTCACCTTCTAATAAAATATTTTTGTCAATGACACTTGTTAAGGGCGTGATTTTTCCACCTAATTTTAACGCATATCCCATTGCCAAACTATCAGGGTGACAAGGAACAGGAATGATATCGTCGCTTGAGAAAAATTCACTTTGATGAATAATTTCTTGACGAACTTCGCTAAGTGTTAAGCGTTCAGTAGAAGGGTCGTAATTTTTAGTTCGACCAGCGTGTTGAATGGGTTGAAAAGTTACACCGCGAACACATTTTTGCTCTGTTCCCCATTTAATGATTTTACCGATTTCATGATCATTCAATCCCTTTTTTAGAACAGCAACAAGGGTAGTACTTATGTTGTATTTGTTTAAATGGTCAATCGCTTTTTGTCTAACCTCTCGTAAGTCTTGACCGCGTAGTTCTAATAATGTTTCTTTTTCAAAACTGTCAAATTGAAGATAAATTTCAAAACCTGGTTTATACGTTGCAAGTTTTTTTACAAAGGCTTCATCATTTGCTATACGAAGTCCGTTGGTGTTAATCATTAAATGTTTGATACTTCGTTTTTTTGCTTCGTCCAAAATCTCAAAAAACTGAGGGTGGATCGTTGGTTCACCACCTGAAATTTGAACAACATCTGCTTCTTTTTCATTTTTGATGATCGTATCAAACATTTTTTTAATCGTCTCGAGGTCTTTCCATGTTGTACGTTTAGGAGAACTATCAGCATAACAAATTGGACACTGTAAGTTACAAACGTCTGTAATTTCAAGGATACTTAAACAACTATGTTGTTCATGATCCGGACAGAGACCACAATCGTACGGACAACCATATTTGATTGGGGTGTTCCATCTATGCGGCATTTCGCTTGGTTTGATGAACTGACGACACAATTCGTAATACGGAACATCTGTTGAAATTAAAACTTTTTCCATTCCATGGTGTTTACAACGTTTTAACATGTAGACACATTCATTTTCGATAATAATTTTTGCTTCAACTTTACGCAAACATTTACTGCAGACAGATAGCGTAAAATCAGTGTATGTATACGGGCGATTCGGCATATTTCATTCTCCTTTTCACAATAAAATAAATTGAATAATAGAGCAATCCGAGAACACAGGTCCACTGGATACTGCTTAATCCGAGATATGGTTTAATCGTTGGTTTTAGAAATTCGATACCAAATCGATACAGAAAATACGATGTACAAAATAAAGCAAACTGAAATCCCTCATATGGTTTTTGGTGCGTAAAGATCCGTATCACTGTCACGATAACCAATAAAAAAGCGATATCATAAAGGGATGTAGGGTGACGTTTTACACCATCACCAACATCAATGCCAAAAATGAAAGACGTCGGGTTTCCATATGTATCATCTTGTAATCCTGTTAAGAAACAACCGATCCGGCCTATGCACATAGCAACAGCTAGTGGAATAACCATGTCGTCTCCTGTGGATTTTGTATGACCAGCAACTTTCTTTCCAGTTTCTACGCCCAAAATTCCACCAAAAAGCCCACCGACAATCGTTTTTCCTTGAAAAATACCTACAAAACCGTACGTTTCTATGCTATGGGTTAGCTTTGAAATATCTTGTAGTGAAGCAACTAATGCACTACCAATAAATGAACCTAAAATAGCACCGATTAAGATATAGACCGTCTTTTCTTCGCTAATTGTTGTTTTACGTCTGAATCGTAAATAAATTCGAAAGCCAATAAAAAAAGCTAAACTTTCGAAAAAACGATGTGGATGAAGGTGAAGACCGAAAATAGGAATCATTACAGGTGTGTGGATACAATCACATCCTTATAAAGTAATTGAATTATGAAACTTTTCTATAAACTATGATACTATTTTTCTGAATATTATACTATCATAGGATAAAGTAGGCTTTATAACTTGAGAGGAGATGAACGGATGGTTACTCCAACAAAACATCAACCGATTGCAGATTTTTTTCTTGGTCTCATACTCGGAATCATATCATTGTTAAGTGTATTATTTCTGTCATTATTCGCAGTACTAGTTCCAATTGTAATAGGGATACTTGTATGGGTTCAAACTGGGAGAAAGTTTTTTGCGCTAGGTTTTTTTCTATCATTACCAATCGCCATATTCATTCTTTTTCTGATTTGTGGTGCTATGACCTTCAATTAAACAAAATATATTTTAAAGCTTTTTTACTAAACTTGACATTGGACTATATAAAAAGATGAACGAGAATGCATAAAAGATTGTTAGTTCAATAGGTTTAGCGTTTTTATTCGAAACACTATTAAAGCACAATATGAACGTTTAAAAACGATAGGAGACTATGTTATGAACAAAATTGGACAATTAGAAGTTTTAAACTTAAAAGATTTAATTAAAGACAAAAACGAGTACACAAATTTTATTGTCAGTAAAGTAAATGATCATGCACTTAGGATTGCTGTAATTGACGGAGAATTTCATTGGCATAAACATGATGAATGTGATGAATTGTTTTATGTCTTAGAAGGTGGGCTTTTTATAGATTTAGAAGATCGGACTGTTTCGTTGAAGCCTGGTGAAATTTTTACAATACCTGCAAATACAATGCATCGTACTCGTTCTAAAGAACGCACGGTAAATTTATGTTTTGAAAAAGCGGTAAATGATGTAATCGGAAGTAATTGATTCGACTTGAATATCTAATAAATACATATTTCTAAAATAATAACGATTAATAAAAGGAGAGATTAAATGTTTGAGAATCAAGGAGATTTAATATTTAGGATAGGTCCATATTTCATTGGGATTATCTTTGTGATTATTTTGGGAACAATACTTACAATGATTATTAAGGGTATTTCTACATGGAACAAAAATAATCACCAACCTAGAATAAATACGAAAGCAAAAGTTGTAACAAAAAGAACAAGTACTAGTGGTGGAGGAGAAACTAATGTTTATCATCAATATTTTGTTACGTTCGAATTTGATAGTGGTGACAGAGTAGAATTTCAAGTAACAGGGCAAGAATATGGGCAGCTTGTAGAAGGAGATAATGGAGAGTTGGAGTTTCAAGGCACAAGGTATCTAGGTTATACCCGAACTAAACATCCAAATATTCTAAATTGAAATTTTAAAAGTGAAAGAATATTGTATAGTCTGTAGGTATTCTGTAAATCATTTTTATTAGCCTAGCCGTTATATATGGAGGACTTACAATGACCACTTTTGTTACAATTCTTTGTGGTATATTAGGTATAGTTGGTTTCCTTTCAATAAATGCATTTTTCTATTACAGTGAAAAAAATGAAAAGAAATTAAGGAACGGCAAATAAATTAATAAGTAATTTATTGAAAAAGGAGAAACCCGTCAGTTTCTCCTTTTTCAATCATTTTATATTTTAATAATTTAAAAGAAAGTTCCCCAAAGAAGATAAACGTTTAATACGATAATTATCGCAGTTACAAACCATGCGAGCCATTTTATCCACGGTTTATTAACAAATTCACCCATTTTCTTTTTATCACTTGTAAACATGACAAGTGGAACAACTGCAAATGATAATTGTAAAGATAAGATAACCTGGCTAAGAATTAGCAATTGGCCAGTTCCTTTTTCACCATATATTAATGTGACAATAACTGCTGGAATGATTGCAATCAGACGAGTTATTAAGCGACGAACCCATGGTTTTAATCGAATATCTAAGAAACCTTCCATAACGATTTGACCCGCTAATGTTCCAGTTAATGTTGAATTTTGCCCTGAAGCTAATAATGCAACCCCAAATACAATTGCAGCAATTCCTGTTCCTAATAGAGGATCTAATAAATGATAGGCATCTTGGATTTCAGCAACATCCTTATGTCCACTAGTATGAAAAGCTGCTGCAGATAAGATTAATATTGCTGCATTTACAAACAATGCCATCATTAATGCAACAGTAGAATCAATAGTTGCAAATTTAATAGCTGATTTTTTTCCTTCAGCTGTTTCTCCATAATTTCTAGTCTGTACGATAGATGAGTGAAGATAGAGATTATGAGGCATTACCGTAGCTCCAATAATACCTAGAGAAATATACAACATTTTTGGATTAGAGATAATGCTAGAGTTAGGTACAAATCCAGATAATACCGCGCCCATATCTGGCTTAGATAAAATCATTTCGATTCCAAAACAGATAGCAATTGTTACAATTAAAGTAATTACAATCGCTTCGATATGACGAAATCCTTTATTTTGTAATAAAAGAACTAATAAAATATCGAATGCAGTGATACACACCCCATAAACTAATGGTATTCCAAACAATAAATTTAACGCAATTGCCGATCCAATTACCTCAGCCAAATCACATGCTGCGATTGCTAATTCACAGAGTATCCATAAGAAGAATGCTACACGTTTGCTATAATGATCCCGACAAGCTTGAGCTAAATCTCTACCTGTCACAATTCCTAATTTTGCAGCTAAAGCTTGAAGTAAAATGGCCATTAAATTTGAAACTAAGATAACAGAAAGTAATGTATAGCCAAAAGCAGACCCACCTGCTATTGAAGTAGCCCAGTTCCCGGGGTCCATATACCCAACTGCCACTAAATATCCTGGCCCCATAAAAGATAGTAATCTTCTAAAAAAGCTTCCTGTTTTTTTGACAGGAATACTTTTATTAACCTCATTTAAACTACTATTAGTTCGTTCTCTTTTCCAGCCTTGTTCCCCACCGTACTCAACTTTTTCAGCTTCCATTTTCACCACCCCGTTCTTCATGATTATTTTTTAATTTATTTATAATTAGTATATGTTTGCTTATTCAAAAAAAGTTACACTAGGCAATAAATGTTTCCTTAGGGAAACTTTTATTTTATAGTAATTCTTATTAACAAGAATGTCAATTATTTTCACTTGAATTGTTTGATAATTCGAAGGTGTAAGCGTTTGAGGTGTTGTGGTGTAACTCATATTCTTATAAAAATTCCCTTCAGTTCAAAACTGAAGGGACATCATATTAATTATGAAAGGATTATAGTTAAAGAGTTTTCTTATTTTTCTCTCGATACCTTTTTACTTTGGCAATCGTCCCACAGGCTCTACCTTTAGGATTTCCTGCATACATGCCACACCATCGTTTGCTTCCATTCTTTGAATAATCATAAAAAACCCATTTGCAGTCTGGGCAAGCTTTAAGTCGATGCCATTGATTTAATCCAATGCTTTCTACAATAATTTGAAGCATTTCATAAATGATATCATGTTCTTTCACTGGTGCATATTGGAGCATATTTTGATTTGAAATTACAACGTGAAGAGGCTTTTTTAGTAACCATACATTTAATAATTCTAGTTCACCATGTTCAATTGATTTTCTAATATCATTACGAAATTGAAAAAGTTCATCTAAATTTGCACTATTAAAATCAATAGAAGAGAAATTTTCCTTAATAAATATTGTTAGATATTTTTCGTCTTTTAACTGATCGATTGGTTCCCTAGTGTCATTTGGTATTTCCCAAGTGTTTAAAAAGGTACGGATAATCTCCAACCTTCCTGGTGCTAATTGATTATGTTCCATGTTAACCACCTAACCGTTTTAGTCGTTGACATTATTATCTTACTATTGATATGATGATATTACAATTAGTAACCATCTAAAAAGATAAGTGGTTACATATTAGGGGTGGATATATTTGACGACATTAAAAATTCCTGTTTCGATCAAAATCTTACTTACAGCAGTTTTATTTATGAATACAGGAAGTTTTATGATTATGCCTTTCTTGGCTATTTATTTATCAGAAAATCTTCATTTTTCTTCTTTAGAAATAGGAACGGTTTTAACAACAATTTTGATTTCACAGCGCGGATTACCACTTATTACAGGATTTATTGGCGATCATGGAAGTCATACTGTACATATTGTTTTAGGAGTTATAATAAGAGGATTAGGTTTTTGTTTATTTATAGTTGCAAAAAAGTTTGAGTTTGTAGTGTTTTCAGCTTTCTTTATAGGACTTGTAGGAGCATTGTTTGATCCTTCAGTAACTGCCTTCTTTGCTTCTCAAGAGGAAAATGTAAGAAAAAAAACATTTACTTATTTTAATCAAGTTTTAAACACAGGAGTTATCATAGGACCATTAATAGGAGCAAGTCTCGTAAAATTAGGTCCAATATATCCTTTTTCCATTGCAGGTATTAGCATGCTAGTGTTAGCATGTGCGGTTTATATGTATCGAAATCAATATCCAGCAACAATCAAAGACAATAAAAAGATCTTGGATAGTGTAAAATATACATTTTCCAATAAACATTTTTTAGCTTTTATAAGTGTCATGATTTTATTTTGGATCATGTTTGCACAATTGAATATTTCGTTTCCACTGAAAGCCTATGCTTTAACTAAAAATAAAGAATTAGTAAGCTCTATATTTATTGCTAATGGAATTACAGGACTACTATTTATGTTTTTCTTACGTGGGTTATTTATCAAGTTGAATCCAATTATAATGGTAAAAATAGGTGTTTTGATTATGGGGTTTGCCATTGCTATGATTCCTATTATTCCATCAATCTATTGGGTTCTATGTTGTGTGTGTCTTTATACATTAGGTGAAACAATGGTTTTACCAGCAGGAGAAATGGCAGTAGCACAATTTAGTACGAACAAACCTGCTGGCTTATTTTTTGGAATGTTTCAAACTTCTTGGGCACTGGGAGGCTCAATAGGGAATTATTTTGGTGCTTGGCTAAGTAAATTTCATTATGCAGTTTGGCCATGGCTTATCTATTTTGTAATAGGTGTTATTGCTTTTGTGATATTTCATTCTATTCAAAAAAAGATGGAAGCGGAAAATGAAACATTACAAATACAATCTCATCAAAAATTGTGGGAAAATCAGTAGAGAGGTGTGTTAAAAGGAACACCATTTTAAATGATTTATTAAAGTTGAAAGTGATACTTTATTATTTCAATGTACTCGAAAAAAATTTTAATTGGCTATTAACCGAATTGAACATATCCTGAGAATTTTTATTCTCAGACTAAATTTGATTGAATGATAAATTTTCCTTTACCGGGTTAATCAGTTATTCATTTAGAGTTTAGAAGTGTTTGTTTGACAATTTGATAAATTTAAACTATTATCGCATTAGTTAATTAAAATATTCATTTTTTTCTTATCTAGAGAGGTGGAGGGACTGGCCCTTTGAAGCCTCGGCAGCAGGTTCTTATGAATACTGTGCCAATTCCAGCAAGCACATCGCTTGAAAGATGAGAAGAGAGTTAAAAACTCTTTTCTAAGGAGGAGAGTTTTTTTATTTATTCATAAATCCAACTTAATCCATAGGGAAACTGTGTAATTAGAATAGTCTATGAGAGAATAGAATTGAAATATGGTTTTTGTCTTAGACTTATTGTTATTACAATTTTCACCTCAACTAGAGGAAATGGAACGATTTTCAAAGCAGGTTATGCCATTAGTTGAACAAAAACGTAGTTTAATAAATAGCTAAAAAGGGGTCCGAAAAATGAGTAAAGTATATGTAATACATGAAAATAGTGAGTGGACAGTCCATCTAACGAATAGATTAGAGGAACTTGGTGTTCCTTATGAAGAATGGCATTTAGACGAAGGAACATTAGACTTATCGACAGAACCACCAGAAGGAATCTTCTATAGCCGAATGAGTGCTTCTTCTCATACACGTGATCATCGTTTTGCAGCTGAATTTACTGGGCAAATATTAGCTTGGCTAGAAGCACATGGCCGAACGGTGTTAAATGGAACGAACGCTCTAAAGCTAGAAGTTAGTAAGGTTTTACAATACTTAGAGTTAAACAAGTATGGTGTTAAGACTCCAAAAACGATTGCAGCGGTTGGAAAACAAAACATTATTAAGGCAGCCGAAGCATTTGCAGGACAGTCGTTTATTACGAAGCATAACCGTGCCGGTAAAGGCTTAGGTGTTCAATTATTCCATAGTATAGAAGCTTTAAAAGCTTATGTGGAAGGACCTACTTTCGAAGAACCAGTTGATGGCATTACCCTTATTCAAGAATACATTCAATCTCCTGAAAGCTACATAACTCGTTGTGAGTTTGTAGGAGGAAACTTTGTTTATGCTGTTAAGGTTGATACTTCAGACGGATTTGAACTTTGTCCAGCGGACGTATGCCAAATTGGCGATTTATTCTGTCCAGTAGGAGAAGAAGTAGAAGAGAAGCCTAAGTTCCAAATTATTGAAGGTTTCGAGGATGAAATTTTAGATAAATATAAAGAGGTTCTAGCTAGGAATAGTATTCAAGTTGCAGGAATCGAATTTATCAGAAATGCTGAAGGTGCAATTTTTACTTACGATATCAATACAAACACGAACTATAATTCTGATGCAGAAGCAAAAGCAAGAAAATACGGAATGCTTGAATTAGCTTTGTTTTTAAAGAAGACGTTAGAAGAAAAATAACCTACAACACCAACGGCTTAATTTGGTGAAGTAACGAAAACAATAATGGTAAAAATCAAAAAAGAATAAAAGCTATTAATTAACAAGGAATTTCGCTTTTGTAATATCCCCTTATAGTAGACAGTTAAAAAAAGGAATGTACCGTCAACTATAAGGGGATAATAACAGATTGAAGTTCCTTTTTATGTTGCCGTAAGCAACCTCAGATCTAATATTAGTAGCAATCTTAAGTACATATTTGACTTTTCCTTCTTCATTTTTTATTTTTATATAATTTAAATGATAAAAATTGAAATAAAATATCGAATATTAATTTTGTGTTTCATGAGATTTTCATTCTTTTGAATAAATTCATCTTTATCTTAAAATAATCTAAGATGAAAAAGTACTGATAATCTTTACGTTAGTGCTAGAATAGAGTTGAAGCGACTATGAAAGAGAGTGAAAGTAGTGAAAATCGGTTTTTTTGATTCAGGTATAGGTGGTTTAACTGTACTACATAAAGCATTAAAATTCTTACCAAATGAAGATTATATTTTCTATGCTGATACTATACATGTTCCTTATGGGGAAAAACCAAAGGAAGAGGTAAAACAATATATTTTTGATTCAATTGATTTTCTTGCAAAACAAGAAGTTAAAGCAGTTGTTATTGCATGTAATACAGCAACGAGTATAGCTGTAGATGATTTGCGTAAAAAGTACGATTTTCCTATTTTAGGGATTGAACCAGCTGTAAAACCGGCCGTACAAAGAAGTGAAGAGACACGAAAAAAAGTATTAGTTTTAGCAACAAGATTGACACTAAAGGAAGAAAAATTTCAAAATCTAGTAAAAAGTTTAGATAATGATGATATTGTTGAAAGCTTACCTCTTCCTGGTCTTGTTGAGTTTGCTGAGGAATCCGAATTTAGTGATGAGAAGGTTGTACCATATTTACGAGAGGCATTGTCTCAATTTGATTTAACGCAATTTGGTACTGTTGTTCTTGGATGTACTCATTTCCCATACTTTAAATCTTGTGTGAAGAAACTGTTTGCTGATGATGTTGAGATTATTGACGGAAGCATTGGAACTGCTAAAAATTTAAAGAGAATTTTAGAAGCAAAAAATCAGATTGATAACGGAACAGGAACTATTACATTCTTTGATTCTGGCCAAATGATTGAAGATCCTGAGACATTATCTAATTATAAAAAGTTACTCGGAATTTTAGATGACAATCTTTAATTCAGTAAGTGGTTTAGGTTATTTCTTTTAACTGAAAAAATATACAAAAATAATTTTATTTCAAAATCAAAGAGCTTTACTTTGATGGTTGTCGGGAGGAAGTTGCGAAAACTATTCGATCATAGATATTTAATTCTATCTTCCAAGAAGTTTTAACAGATAAGTATCTTAGGTGTAAAAAATCTTATTATATGTCTAGTTCAGTACATTTAATAGTTGTGCTCTTTTTTTATATTGTTGCTACAAGGTTTTGTAATATCAAAGACAGAAGTTGATTGGAATGGAAGGATGCCGGGCTTCTGTGGGAAATGCGGGAAGGCTGAGACCACGCAGGAGCATATGCGACGAGGAGGCTCAGCTCACGCCCCTAGGAAAGCGCGCATCCTGGAGTGGAAATCAATTTACACATACTGAAAGTCTGAAATTAGCAACTACAAATCCAAAAACAGGCAATTATTTTTGGTTCAAACTAGAATTCTTCATAGATGTGCGTGTTTCTTTAAATTGAAGAGAAATTAAATTATTTCAAGATAATAAAACGTGTGGATTGAAAAAGGAGTAATCATATGAATTTAGATCAATTAAAAGAAGAGCTAAACTCATTATCAAAAATCATCTATTTTGACCAAAATGACTATCTACGTGAAAAAACATCTAATCCTACTAAGCTAATGCAATTAATCCTTGATGCGGAAAAAGTAGTAATACAATTAAGTGAAGATGAATTAAAAAATCAAGATACTCTGTATTTTTTGTACGGAACATTAGGTAATCTTTATAGGATTTATGGGGAACCTGGAAATGCAATTTATTATTTGCAATTAGCTCTTGAGCAATCTGTAGTAAATAAAAATTCAAAACAAGAAATAGTGTCTCTCATTCGCTTGGGTGAAACTTTCAAGTATGATAATAAGCATAAAGAAGCATTGGATTTTTTTCAAAAAGCGTTACTGAAAAGTAGAAGTGTTGAAGAAAATTCTTACCTCGATTTTATTTATCAGCATCAAGGAAAGTGTTTTCTCGAAATGGGAAAAGTTGAAGAAGCGTTAAACTACTTAGAGCAGGCTTTAGAAATTAGAAAAATAAAAGGTGACGACTCTTTAATCCATTCAACAGAGCAAGCAATTGAGCTTAGAAAAAGGGTGTGATTTCCAATATTTTTCAATAGTTAATCATTAAAATTCAATATGGTGCATAAAAATAAAATGAAATAAAATTATTTACAAGTATCATTTTTGGGTTTATATTTATCTCAGACAATTTCATAAGTTTTAAAACTAGGGGTGTCCAAATAGTTGGGCTGAGAGAGAAACGCGATATAGTTTCTTAACCCTCAGGACCTGATCTGGTTCATACCAGCGTGGGGAAGTTAGAATTTACACTTTAATGACAGATGTTCATTATTGCATACATACTAACCGTAACCGGGTCTTTTTAAAAAGATCCGGTTTTTTTCATGCTCACATTGAATTAGATTCTGTCCTTCTAATCAATCTACTTAAGGGGAGAAGACAATCATGAATAACAAATCTGATTTAAATTTTTCAATTATGTCGAGTTTTTCTGGAAGTAAAAAGGTTTATGTTGAGGGGTCAAGACCTGATATTTTAGTTCCAATGCGTGAGATCGGGTTAAGTCCTTCAACAGGATCTTTTGGTGAAGAGGAAAATGCACCAGTACGTGTTTATGACACGAGCGGTGTATATACAGATGAAAATTGTTCAGTAGATATTCGAAAAGGATTAAGTGCCGTGCGACGCAATTGGGTTACGGAGCGTGAAGATGTTGAAGAGTATGAAGGTAGAGAAATAAAGCCTGAAGATAATGGTTATAAAAACAATGATCCACGTGATAATGTTGAAGTTTTTCCTGGCTTAACACGTAAACCATTACGTGCAAAACAAGGAGAAAATGTTACTCAAATGCATTATGCAAGAAAAGGCATTATTACTCCTGAAATGGAGTTTATTGCAATAAGAGAAAATGTTTCACCTGAATTAGTCCGAGATGAAGTAGCAAGAGGGCGTGCAGTAATTCCTGCCAATATTAATCATCCAGAAGCAGAGCCAATGATTATTGGACGTAATTTCCATGTGAAAATTAATGCGAATATCGGGAACTCAGCTGTAACTTCATCAATTGAAGAAGAAGTAGAAAAAATGACCTGGGCTACACGCTGGGGAGCAGATACAATGATGGACCTTTCTACTGGGAAAAATATCCATACTACACGCGAGTGGATTGTTCGAAATTCTCCAGTACCAGTAGGAACTGTACCGATTTATCAAGCATTAGAGAAAGTAAATGGAATCGCAGAAGACTTAACGTGGGAAGTGTTCCGAGATACATTAATTGAGCAGGCAGAACAAGGTGTCGATTACTTTACAATCCATGCTGGTGTACTTTTACGTTACATTCCATTAACTGCAAAACGTGTGACTGGAATTGTTTCTCGTGGTGGTTCAATTATGGCACAGTGGTGCCTTGCCCATCATAAAGAAAATTTCCTTTATACTCACTTCGAAGAAATTTGTGAGATTATGAAAGCTTATGATGTTTCATTTTCTTTAGGTGATGGTCTTCGTCCTGGTTCAATTGCAGATGCAAATGATGAAGCACAATTTGGAGAATTAGAGACATTAGGTGAATTAACAAAGATTGCTTGGAAACATGATGTGCAAGTAATGATCGAAGGACCTGGACACGTTCCAATGCACTTAATCAAAGAAAATATGGATAAACAATTGGAAATTTGTCACGAAGCACCATTTTATACACTTGGACCGCTAACGACAGATATCGCACCTGGTTATGATCATATTACATCTGCGATAGGTGCTGCTATGATCGGGTGGTTTGGTACAGCAATGCTTTGCTATGTAACGCCTAAAGAACATTTAGGTTTACCAAACAAAGAAGATGTTAGAGTAGGGGTTATTACGTATAAAATTGCGGCCCATGCTGCTGACTTAGCAAAAGGACATCCTGGTGCTCAAAAGCGAGATGACGCACTTTCAAAAGCTAGATTTGAATTCCGTTGGAGAGATCAATTCAACCTATCACTTGATCCTGAACGAGCAATTGAATACCATGATGAAACACTTCCAGCTGAAGGAGCTAAAACAGCACATTTCTGTTCAATGTGCGGTCCAAAATTCTGTAGTATGAGAATTTCACAGGATATTCGTGATTTAGCGAGGGATAAGGGTCTTGGTGTAGAAGATGTAATTGATCAAGGGTTGAAGGAAAAGGCAACGGAATTTATCACAAATGGCTCAGAATTATATAAATAATTTAATTCACTTTCAAACAGATTTAGAATATAGGCAAACGATCTCTAAATTGTTATTGGAAATGGAGAGATTAGGAGAGAATGTGAAACAGATACAAGGTAACTGTCAGCATGTTTTTTATGAAACCTCCACTTCTAATATAAGAGGATGTATTAAATGTTACTATAGTGAAGTTGTGAAAGTTAGATTTCCAGAATAGATAACATAATGGAAGGAAAGGAGAATTCGAATGGATCGGGTACTCCAAATAAAAGAAGAAATTAAACAGTTAGAAACTCAGCTTGATCAGTTAAAACTTGAGTTGACTGCAATCCAAAAAAATTGTGAACATACATTTAAAAGTAATCATTATGTTCAGGAATGTACAAAATGTCATATGATAGAAAGCCTAAATTGGTAGAAGCAAAAAAATAAACCTTCCTTTTTAAAGGAGGTTTATTTTTTTTTGATATTAATGCTCTAATAAACTATCTACTGAAACTTCTCTTTCATTCTCGCGATTATGAAGATCGCAAATTCTAGCTGTGTCTTTTTCATCGTCTACATGTTGAATATAAATATGTGTTCCATTATGTGTTACATTTGCCATTTCGGGTGATGCAGCAATTTCTTTTGCACGTTGTTTCTCCATTTAAAAGTCCTCCTTTAAATTGTGACGATAAAAGTATGTACGATTTAATTAAAAACTATTCATTTTTAAAAATTAGATTTACAGAATTTAAAATGCCGGATTATAAGTAAGTATGAATAATAAAGATGAATACTAGATACATTATGTTTATGTAATCATATTTCTTTTGATTTTTAACAGAAAAAAATACATCATGATAGACTACACAATCTCTTATTTTTCAACCTTTCTTTCTAAGGGGGGAAGTTGTGGAAAATGAGAGTTCTTTTTTAGAAGATAATACATATTCAGGAGTTGACCTCATGTTTTTTTTCTTAAATTTAATAGGAATTTTTGTTGTGATTGGTCTAGTATTTTTATGTTCACCAAATAAAAGAAATGTTAAGTGGAGATCTATCATTGTTTTAGCAATTGTTGAAGTGATTATTACTTGGTTTATGTTAGGAACTAAGTTTGGGGCATGGACAATTAATTTAATTGCGTCCTTCTTTTCTTTTTTAGTCTCAAGTGCATATCAAGGAATTTCATTTGCATTCCCTTCTGCAATGTCCATTCCACATGTAGACTTTTTCTTTGCAGCTCTAATGCCTATAATTTTCATTATTACATTCTTTGATATTTTAACGTATTTTGGGATTTTAACTTGGATCATTGATAAAGTTGGTTGGGTTATTTCAAAAATATCAGGATTGCCAAAATTGGAGAGCTTTTTTTCGATTCAGATGATGTTTCTAGGAAATACCGAAGCTTTAGCGGTTATCCGTCAACAGTTAGCAGTTTTGAAAGAAAATCGTCTTTTAACGTTTGGTATTATGGGGATGAGCAGTATTAGTGGTTCAATCATAGGAGCATATTTAACAATGGTCCCTGCTAAATACGTGTTTGCTGCTATTCCATTAAATTGTTTAAATGCACTATTATTAGCAAGCATGTTAAATCCTATATTTGTTAGTAAAGAAGCTGATATCGTCTATATTCCTTCTAAAGAGGAAAAGAGAGATTTCTTTTCTACGATTTCAAATAGTATGATCGTTGGAATCAACATGGTTATTGTAATAGTGGCAATGGTAATAGGATATGTGGCGTTAACTGCCTGTCTAAATGGAATTTTAGAGTTTTTTGTGAAGGGACTTACGATTCAAAAAATATTCTCAGTTATTTTTAGCCCTTTTGCTTATTTACTTGGGCTAACTGGTCATGATGCAGCATATGTTGCTCAATTAATGGGAATTAAATTGGCAACTAATGAATTCGTTGCGATGATGGATTTAAAAGGACGGCTCAATGGACTAGCACCACATACAGTTGCTGTTGCTACTACATTTTTAACTTCATTTGCTAACTTTAGTACAGTCGGTATGATTTATGGTACATTTAGTTCCATTTTAGGTGGAGATAAATCTGCGATCATTGGTAGGAATGTATGGAGATTATTAGTAAGTGGAATTGCTGTTTCGTTATTAAGTGCTATGCTTGTTGGGTTGTTTGTTTGGTAATTATGCTAGCAGTACTTCAAATTGGAGTATTGCTAGCTTTTTTTAATAAGCTCTTTTGTTTAAGATATTTTTTTTTGGATTTTTCTAATAAAGTTCCAGATAATGAAACTTTAAGAAGGTTCAATTCGTCTAACCTATAATTAATAAAAAGGGGAGTGAATAAGTTACATGAAAAAAATTTCTATTTTTATTCTGTTAGTCAGTTTCGCTTTAGGATTATTTGTGTTTAAACCTTCAACTACTTTTGCGTGTTCTTGTGTAAAACCACAAGGTGTGAAGGAAGAATTAACACGTTCTGATCAGGTATTCAGTGGGAAGGTTCTTAGTATTAAGAATGAGAAAGGTTCAAAGGTCATTTTATTTAAAGTCAATCAAACTTGGAAGGGATCAAAAGTAACAAAAATTAAAATTACAACAGGTTTAGGTGGAGGAGATTGTGGTTATCCTTTTCAAAAAAATCATGATTACCTTGTCTATGCTAACAAATCCGATATGTATGGAAAGAAAGAATTAGTTTCCGTAATTTGCAGTCGAACAAATGATTTAGCTTCAGCTAAAGAAGACTTAGCAAAACTTGGTAAAGGGCTTAAGTGATTAATATTATTTTATGTAGCCCAGTCTTTAAGTAAGATTTATTTATACTCACATAGAAAAGATAGTAAGGATGTACATCCCTACTATCTTTTTAATTTTGTATTAAATAAATACACCGCACACATCAAAACAAAGTGTTATGTGCGGTGATTGTACCAATTTTCTATAAGAGAAGAAAATTTCATTAATAATTCATAGATATTTTTAAGAATACACACAATTTTTTCACAAATCATTCACAAATGCTCGATATACTCGAAGACGTGTTAATTTTTCAGTTCATTCGAATGGTATCGAAATACGTAAGTTTGTGAGAGGTGATTTTATTGTGTCTATTCAAGCTCAAGAATTACATCAGAGCGTCTTAGAAGATGATTTAAAAGGAAATAATACAAAAGCTACATCACTTTATCGGGCAGTTTGGCGTTGGCACTTTTACGCTGGGATTATTTTTGCTCCATTTATCATTATGTTATCGATTTCTGGAATCATCTATTTATTCAAGCCTCAAATAGAAAATATGATATATAAAGATTATTATTTTGTTCACTCGGGGCAAGAGAAACTAGCAGTAGAAAAACAAATAGAAATTGTAAAAGAAAAATATTCCAAAGCTACTATTGGAGACTATAAGCCTTCTTTTGAGAAGAATCGTTCGTCAGAAATTGGAATATTGAACAATGGTGTAAAAGAGACAATTTTTATGAATCCATATAATGGTCAAATTCTTGGCGGATTATCAGAAGACGATAAGATATTTAACAAAATCAGGGATTTTCATGGGAAATTAATGGTTGGAAAACTTGGCGATCGTATTGTTGAAATGTCAGCATGTTGGGCTATTATTCTATTATTAACGGGATTATATTTATGGTTCCCACGAACTAAAGATAAAATTATGGGGACAATCGTCCCAAGGTTAAATAAAGGGAAACGTATTTTTCTTCGTGATTTACATTCTGTTCCAGCTTTTTGGTTCTCCATTTTTATTGCACTCTTTATTTTAACAGGAATTCCTTGGTCCGGATTATCTGGAGATTACATTAATCGATTTGCAACTGC
The DNA here is from genome assembly GCF_017814275.1 of Gottfriedia endophytica. Taxonomy (GTDB): domain Bacteria; phylum Bacillota; class Bacilli; order Bacillales; family Bacillaceae_G; genus Gottfriedia; species Gottfriedia endophytica. The sequence goes on along the minus strand of NZ_JAGIYQ010000005.1, from coordinate 80,505 downwards.
AACGCATACTGGCTATCCAACAGGTCTTTGGGATGGTAATGTACCTAAATCAGTTGTACCAACTAAGAATATTGCAAAAGTACCTTGGGCAGCAGAGAATTTACCTGTCCCTAAGTCAAAACAAACATCTGCAAGTCCACTACCTGTAGAGAATATTATTAATATTGTAGACAAGAAGAATGTTGAAAAGGGATATAAAATAACATTTCCTCAAGGAAAAGAAGGCGTTTATACAGTTGCTGTATTCCCCGATGAACCAAAAAAGGAAGCGACTTTACATATTGATCAATACAGCGGTAAAGTGTTAGCTGATCTACGATTTGCAGATTACGGTTCTTTAGCAAAAGCTATTGAAATTGGAGTTGCACTTCATGAAGGTCATTACTTTGGTCTCGCAAACCAATTATTGGACTGCCTTATTTGTTTAGTGTTAATTGGTGTTTGTTTGACAGGTGTATATATGTGGTGGATGCGTAAACCAAAAGGTAAATTAGGTGCTCCATCTTTACCAAAGGACTTTAAATTATTAAAAAGTGTAGCAATTTTAATTATTATACTTGGCATTGTATTTCCTTTAGTTGGAATATCTTTATTAGCTGCTTTAATATTGGATTGGTTAGTAATAAAACGAATCCAACCAATTAAACAATGGATTGGCTAAATGATTATTTCATTCATTGATTAAATGAAACGGAGTCAAAATATGAAAAATAAACTAACAGGAATGATTATTATTGGAGCTATTCTATTAGGTGGAATCGTGTATTATCAAACCCATCATAAGAGTGGAAATAAATTACCTTGCTGTGATCCGAAAAATCCGCATCATTAATTAATAATAGGGGACTCACTTTTGTGAGTTCTATTTTTTTGCTTATTTCTAGAAGGTTGTTGTTATTAAAAAGATTTTTATAGATTTCGATACTTCAATTAGAGGTATCGTTTTTTATTTCGTTAAGAAGGTATTTTAAAACGACATATCGAAAAGAAGGATTAAAATAGGAATAAGATGATGGAGGCAATAAAAAATGCGTAATGAACAAGAAATGATGGACTTGATCATAAATAAAGCCATTCAGGACGATAGAATTCGTGCTGTTATTATGAATGGTTCTCGTACAAATCCAAATGTAAAAAAAGATATTTTTCAAGATTATGATATTGTCTATATTGTAAAGGATATTGATTCTTTTACTTCTGATCATAGTTGGGTAGATATTTTTGGTGAGCGGATTATGATGCAGATGCCTGAGGATAAAATGCTACCTCCTGCTGATCAATCTGGACATTTTATTTACCTTATGCAGTTTACTGATGGAAATCGAATCGATCTTAACTTGATTCCATTAGAGAAAATGGTTGATTTACTGAAACCAGATAGTCTAAGTAGATTGCTTTTGGATAAAGATAATTTAATTGGAACACTTCCTCCTTCAAATGATTGTGATTACCATATAAAAAGACCATCTGAAAAGGAATTTCTAGATACTTGTAATGAGTTTTGGTGGATTTGTATGAATATTAGTAAAGGCATTTGGCGAGAGGAACTACCTTATGCCATGTTTATGTATGAACAAATTAATCGCAATGTTTTGATTCGAATGATTGAATGGTCGATCGGAATTGATACAAACTTTGCAAAAAGTGCAGGTAAGCTCGGTAAATACTTTAAAGATTTTCTTGAAAAAGATGAGTGGAATGAATTTTTGGCAACATATTCTGATTCAAATTATGAGAACTTATGGAATTCACTTTTCAAAATGTGTGACCTGTTTCGAAAAAATGCAATCAAAGTAGCTAATCACTTTGATTTTAACTATCGATATGACGAAGATAAAAATGTAACTAACTATCTGAAACAAGTAAGAAACCTCCCAAAGAATGCAACTGAAATATGTTAATTAAGATGGTATATCTTTTTTTAAAACCCCTGAATTAGTAATCTAACTATTCAGGGGTTTTTAAGTTACGATCATATTTGACAACTGGCCATTTCTCTTTTCTTAATGCATGCATCAGCTCTGGTCCAACATGTAAGTGATCCTGTACAAGCTCTTTTGGGGTCAGCGCCATCCATTGGTTCAATGATACGTCAGTAAATCGATTACTTTTAAACATTTCTAAAAACCATAGGCTTTCATTACCTGTATTTTGTATATAGTGTCCCATCGCAAATGGCACATATCCTACATCACCTGCTCTGTAATTAAAAGTTCGAGCCGAGCCACTTGCAGCGAATACGGTCATGCGTCCAGTTCCCGTAAGATAATATTGCCATTCATCGTTATTTGGATGCCAATGCATTTCTCTCATTCCACCGGGCTTAATTTCTACCAGTGCAGCAGCAATTGTAGTTGAAATCGGAAAGTTGGTAGAATCAACTATTCGAACTGTTCCTCCGGGAGTTACAATCGGCTTTTGTGCAAGAAGTTTATATGTGAAACTCTTTGGCACAGTACCATAAGGGTCTGATACTTTTTGACTTTCTAAAGATCCAGGGACATTTGCTTGGAACATATATCTCTGATTGTTTGGAATATGGGAAAAGGCACTTTCAGGTACACCGAAATTACTTGCTAAAATGTCCTTTGGAGTATGCGCAAACCAATCGGTAATTGAAAAGGTACTAAGATCGGAGAAGTCCCCATCATCGAAGACCAGTATAAATTCGCACCCTTCCTCCAACCCTTGAATTGAGTGGGGAATTCCAGATGGAAAGAACCACAAATCCCCTTCACCAACATCGGCAATAAAGTTACGCCCATTCTGATCGACAGAGGTGAGTCGTGCACGCCCATATAACACGTATGCCCATTCTGATTGCTTATGCCAATGTAACTCACGTACACCACCTGGAGTTAACCGCATATTCACACCGGCAATCGTTTTTGAGATTGGCAGCTCTCTTGCTGTTACTTCCCGTGACCACCCTCCATGATAAAGCTGCATATGAGTGTCCGAAAATGAGAACTTTAAATTTGGAATTGTACCAGCATCTGTTATTGGTGGAATAAACATATCAGGATTTTCAAGATCTCTCATGGCATCACGAGGACCATAATCTGTAGCACCAGCACCGTCCTCACGAATCGGTTGTGGAACATTTTCGAACGAAGGTGGATTTCTAGAATCATTCATCATAAGTTCTACTCCTTTCGCAGGAAATTCCTTTATAAACTTATGATGGGGAAATCAAAAAAATATCAATTTCTATAAAACGGAATAGAAGGATTAGAAAAAGGGCTTACTCAAGTCCTTTCCAAAAAGTTTCATTATTTAATTGTCTTACGCTCCAATTATAATGACCATCACTGCATGTTTCAGAGAAAAAATTTGCTGAATAAATACTATAAAATAGAACGTATAGATAAAGTGTACTTCTAGTCTCTTCACCTAATGCTGTTATTATTAAATCTAGATATCTATTTAACACGTTATCCCCTAGCTTGTCATACATATCAAATAATACCCAACTTAATGCAACATCAAATAAGTAATCCCCGTACATTGTCATCAGTCCGAAGTCGATTACTCCATTTATCTTTCCATCCTCGCTAACAAGTAAATTACCAGGATAAAAGTCACCATGGATAAGGAAATTGTCCCCCGTGTACTCGGAAGATAAGATTCGAATTAACCGATCAAACTTATTTTGGTAATTTAAAACATCCTTTGAAAGATAGTCTTTCACTTCATCTTGTTTATTAATTAGATATTGTTTTAGAAAGTAATTCCAATCCTTCTGCTGAGAAGGAGGTAAATCATAATCATTCAATAACTTATATCCTTCAAATTTAGGATCAAATTGGATTGACTGAATTTGTAGAATGACAGATAGATAGTTTTTCAAAAAAGCATTTAATCTTTCATCATCATATTGAGATAAGGCTTTTTGAATATTTTTTCCTTCAATTCGTTTTTCAATGGTTATGATTCTGCCACTTTCCTCAATAATTTGCTCTATATGAGGTAACTTAAAGCTAATTCCATGTGGTTTGATTGATTCATAAAATTGTTTTAAAAGCTGTAGCTTTGTTAACGTAGCTTTCGGATTATATATTTTTAATACTTTATCATTCTCGTAAAGATATACTTCGGCTTCCATTCCCTTGCCAAGAAAAGCTGATTCTTCTATTTTATATTTTTTCAAAATGTCAGATTGAACATTTTTTTTAACCATTATTTGATCTCCATTATTCAAATATTTTTTGTATCTACTATGTTTCAATATAATGGCCAACATTTCCTTCTTCAATTTATTTGAGGACAGGAAGGAGCCTCTAAATTTTATTAGTTTTCATTATGCCGTTGTCAATTTTGCATAGATGATAAAAAACAAAGTTAATTCCAACATTATAATAATATTGGGAACTACTATTACTAAATTTGATATAAAAAAGGCTCCTAAAATTCCTAAAAATAATCCTAAGTGATAAATTTTCAAACGATGTTGTTCATACCTGTATTGATGAAAAATTATAGTAGTTGATATGAAGTAAACGAATACAGAACTGAATACAAAAATTAAGATAAATAAATAGTGAATCTGATGTAAAAATATTAATTTAATAGAGGCTGCGATCATACTTAAAGACAGTAGAATAAATAAATGACCGTATATAACAGATTGTCCCACTCTCTGAACTGACTTATTTACCTTCTTATCTACATTATCAAAATACTGCCACCACATCGATATAATAAGGATAAATGAAGTGATTGAAAATAAAATTGAATTCCAATCACCTTTTTGTGGATGAAGCACAAAAAGTGTGCTAACGACAGATTCTCCGAAAAGGATTAATGTTAAGGATGCAAATCGTTCGATTAAATGGGAAGTATTTGCAGGAAATTTAGCCAAATATTTACGACCTAAAATAGGTACAATCATATCAACAATAATTCCTATATACAATACAGCGTATCGAATCCAAGAGTTAAAAGAGATAGAGAAAAGTGAGATACCGATTCCAATCCAAAAGCAAGTTCCTAAAAAGATAGCAACCTTTTTTCTATCTCCATCTTCGTTGTTCTGAACCACAAGATATTGAATGGCTGTTAGTGCTCTTATTCCAATGTATCCAATAAGAAAAGATAGATAGTATTGATCAAAATCAATCGATAAGCTAGATGTCATAACTAGTACAAATAACATTTGAAGAATGATAAAGATACGTTGATGCAAAAAATCTTTTCCAAAACGGTTGATAAACATGGTTTGTCCAGTCCATGCCCACCATATTGGGATAAGCATTAGAACAAACTTTATAAAATATTCTTGAGGTATCGATCCTTTTTGAACATGAAGTAAAACGTTAGTTGTTGTTGAAACTGCAGCAACAAATAGCAAGTCATAAAAAAGTTCTATCCACGTAACCTTTTTATCTTCCATTTTTGGAACTCCTTTCCATCACTATTTAGATTATAGTATGATGAAAATGTATTTCAAACAAGGAGGAGGGAATTTGTATGACAAAAACGATTGGCCTTATTTGCGGTAGTTTAAGAAAAAATTCTTATAATCGAATCATAGCTCAAGCATTGATAGATATGGATGATTTCATTAAATTTCGTTGGATTGAGATAAAAGATCTTCCTTTATTTAATGAAGATTTAGAACTAGGCGGTGATCCGGTAACGGTCAGTTCGTTTAAGTCAGAAATTCAAGACGTTGACGGTATTATTATCGTAAGCCCAGAGTACAATGCTGGAATTCCAGGAGTGTTAAAAAATGCCTTGGACTGGGCATCAAGACCGTCAAAGGATTCTGCTCTTAATAGAAAACCAGTTGGCCTAATCGGAGCTACTCCAGGAGGTTTAGGTACTGCTTTTTCTCAATTGCAAACAAGACAAATACTAGAGGCCATGCAAGTGCATGTTCTTCCGTTTCAAAAAGTACTAATTTCGCAAGTGCATGAAAAGATTGACTTCGATCAGAAGGTACTTACTGATGAAAAAACAAAACGATATCTTCAGCGTTACCTACAACAATTTATTCATTGGATTGATCATATACCTAATTTAGATTAACCAAAGCATACTAAATATCATCAATAATCACTTTGATGATGTTTTTTCCTTTTGAAATACTCGTGGCATTTTAAAGAGTTTAATCTTGAAATTTCTCTTGATGATAATAATAAAATTAAATTTAATAGATTTAATTTTGATGGCCCTGTAATCATTGGATAAAAAGATTGGAGCTGAAATGATCTTGAAGATAAGGAACATTACATTGCAAAAGTTAACTATGGCGTATAGAGATGAAGGAGTTGGAAAGCCAATTGTTTTGCTTCACGGTTTTTGTGGAAGTCATCAATATTGGGAAAAAGTAATTCCCGAATTGTCAAAAGAATATCGAGTTATAGCACCGGATCTTCCGGGGCATGGAAATTCAACCTCTATGAATGAGCGATATTCAATTGAAGGTATGGCGGCCATTATTAAAGAGCTATTAGATGAGTTGAAAATAAAGGATGTGAACATGTTTGGACACTCCTTAGGAGGTTATATCACTCTTGCGTTTGCGGAAAGATACGGTAACCAATTGAATAGTTTCTCACTTATCCACTCAACTGCTTTTCCAGATTCAGAAGAAGCTAAAAAGGGCAGAGAGGCTAATATAGATAAAGTGAAACATCAGGGAATTCATACTCTAATAGACGGATTGGTACCTAATCTGTTTTCTCCAGACAATTTGAATAAACATGCTGATGACGTTGATGTAACAAAAAAAATTGGTTATTTAACTTCTCATGAAGGTGCCATTGGTTCATTAAAAGCAATGAAAGATCGTCCAGATCGAAATAACATTCTTGAGAACACTACACTGCCTGTTCTTTTACTTGCTGGAGATCATGATCAGGTTATTCCTTATGAAAAAACGTTTTCTGTTACGAAAGAAAACATTAAACATTCTTTACTAAAAAACGCGGGTCATATGAGTATGTTTGAATCACATGAACAGCTGATTTCTGAATTAAAAGCTTTTTTAAATAGGAGTGAAATTCTATGAATAATGATTACAAACGTTATGTAGGGAAACAGATAGATGTCATTTTCCATACTGAAAAATGCGCTCATTCAGCAAGATGTGTGAGAGGATTACCAACCGTTTTTGATACAAATAAGAAGCCTTGGGTTAACACAGATGGAGAAGAGGCTGACAAAATTGCAGAAGTGATCGATCAATGCCCAAGTGGTGCATTGGAATATATAAGAAAAGATAAGGAGGAAATAGAATGATTGATATTAAAAAAGATACAAACTCTTTTTATGTAGGAGAACAAAATAAAAAGGATGCAGAAATTCATTATGTTCCGACTGGTGAGGATAAAATTATTGTAGATCATACATTTGTTTCAGAAAGTCTTAGAGGGCAAAAAGTCGGAGAAGCATTAGTCAAGAGAATAGTAGAGTTTGCTCGTGAAGAAGGAAAAATCATTATCCCTTTATGTACTTTTGCGAAGAGTCAAATTGAACGTAATAGAGATTATCATGACATTTTAGCAAAATGATTAAGTGAAACTGTGAAACTTCCATCAGTGAAAGATTATCTCAACAAGAATTGGGCCATCTATTACAAGAAGCTAATGCTGATGTCCATGTTCATTGGGAAAATAATGGTCATCAATTATCAGGTAGTGAAATCAATCAAGCAAGCACATGGTTCTAAGAACAATTCCCTAATATTAAATAATATCTTCTAGGTTAGTAGCTCAACCGATATATATAAGCCTAACTTCTTTATAATACTGAGAAATTAGGCTTTTGTTTTTTATAAGGCTCTTTACTAAAAGATTTTTGTTTTTAAAAAGATTTTATTAAAGCAAACTGATGATAAAAAAGTTGATTTCCGCCCCACTCCAAGCGAGCATCCCTACGTTCCAATCAACTTATCTTATCTCATTCTGTCATTCATTCTTAGTCCATTTTCATATTCCAAATTTCACTAAATAAGTTAATCCCTCATGATTCTCCTCGAGTATTTTCTCAAAACATTTTTCTTTGTATGATTTCTATGCTAATAATAAATAGGTAGAGTAAACATATAAAATATATATCCATTTGCGAGGTAGAAACATGTCAAAAAAAGAAAGAAAATCAAAATATCTGGCAAAGATTTCACTAGGCGTTATGACAGTGGGATTTTTAGCAAGTTTACCTTTCCAAGACTCATTTATTGGTCGATTACTTCAAGGTGGATTTGAGGCAGGATTAGTAGGGGGATTGGCAGATTGGTTTGCAGTTACAGCTCTATTTAGACATCCATTAGGGATTCCAATTCCACATACAGCTTTACTTCCTAAGAACCGTGATCGAATGATTAGAGGCCTTATTTCAATGCTTGAAAATGATTGGCTAACGAAAGAAAGTATTCGAGGGAAAATCAAACAAATTAACTTTTCAGATATGCTGATGAATTTTGCTTATAAAGAACTACATTCATCTACTTTTAAAAAAGGGATAGCATCTATTCTTAAGCAAATAATTAATAATGTTGATATCGAAAAAGTAGCTCCTATTATTGAGAAAGAGCTAAAAGCAAAATTAAACAAAGTAGATGTTACTGCGATTTTACAACCAGTTATTCATCAAACCATTTCAAAAAAAGTTGATGAGAGAGCCTTAGACTATCTGCTGAATGAGACTGGGAAATGGATGGTAACAGAGGAAGCAAAATTAAAGATGGGGACAATAGCAAAACAATTGCTTGATAACATTGAAGCAGATGGTTTTATGAAGTTTGCTATTAATTCATTTGTTAACTTGTTAAATGAAGAAAAAATCGGATCAATCCTACAATCATTCTTCCTTAGTCGAATTAGCATGATGCAAAGAAGTGATAATGAATTTAGGGAACTACTCCTTACTAGAATTCGTAAAGAGTTAGAATCAATTCAAGATCGTGAAGAATTGATAGCTGAACTAAATCAATGGAAGAATTCTTTTATAAACGATTGGAATCCAAGTGTTCAAATTACTGACATGCTGAAGCAACTTCAGAATAAATTATTATTACTGATTGAGGATGAAGCTTTTATTGAACAACACGTGATATCTTTTATTAAAAACTTCCTAGATCATTTGAATAGTGATCCTGTTAAAATGGAAAACATTGAAAATTGGGTTCAAAATCAAATTGTTTATTTAATAGAACAAAATCACTCTAAAATTGGCGAGCTTGTAAAAGAAAATCTTGAAAAGCTAGATAATGAAACACTGATCAATATGATGGAAAATAATGTAGGTAAAGATTTGCAATGGATTCGTGTAAATGGGGCAATTTGCGGATTTATAATTGGCCTCATCTTAACGATTTTTAAAGTTCTAATATAAGAAGAATTAAAAAGGATCTTCAAAAAAATTTGAAGATCCTTTTTAAGGTTGATATTGGTTATTTTATTTATCAACTGTGCATTTACTAAAGCTAGGAGTGGAGTTACTTTCTGGAAAAAGCTTCTTTAATTTTCTTACTGTGATACTATACTTAATTCGAGTGGCTTCTAACTCCATAATGGCTACATCAACATATTCTGGTTCAGCATGTTTAAAATTTATTTCTTTGAAATCAAGCTGTTCTTTTAATTGTTTCAACTCTTCATTTAAAGACTCCGCAAGTGAGCTCTGTTCGCTAACGTTATCTTTTCTAAAACGTTTGAAAAAAGATTGAAAGACTTTTTTAGGTTTTTTGGAAGAAGTTTTCTCTTGAATCATTACAGAATTTTGCATTTTGATTTATCCTCCTTGAATATAGATAAAATCTATTCGGTGAAAATTCTAAACTTGTCCAAAACTTTGCATCTCATAACCTTCTTGGAATTTCTATGTAACTTTCTCCAGTTTGATTTGAATTAATAGTCTTCCCTATATTTCTATTAAAATAAAATCTATTTAATGCCTATTTTGATACAAAAAGAAAGGGATTTATTTGAAAATAATAGAAACAAGTAACTATAGATTTTAATCAAATATTGATTAGAATGGGTTGAAATCCAATTGTGTGAACAAGGAAATTTTAGTTGTGGAAGGAAGACAAATCTTGAAAGTAATATGTATTATGTTGGCAATGATATTGATGGAAGCAATATTAAGAAAAATTTTTAAAATAAAATATAAGAATTTTTGGGGGAAATATGAATCTTATAATAAAAATTTTGAGAGAATGAAGGAATTTGCATTTTACATATTTTTTTTAGTAGTTTTATGTGATTTTTATTTCCACTCTCTAGCAGATGCATATCTTTTACCTTACATATTTGCTGCATTAGTTTGGTTATTAAGAGGAATCGACTATTGGATATATAGCAGACCTGGAAAGGGGTATGTTTTAAGTTGGTTATGTTCGGGGACTGTCTGTTTTATTTTGATATTTAAATATTTCGGTTGAAGTAAAGGGTTTTATGATTTTAGGATGTTTAAAGTTTAGAAATATAAATGAATTACATAAAAAGAGGAAGAGGGAGGGGCATTCTTAATGATATTACTCTGCGTTGCGGCTGCTTATTTGGTATGTGATTTACTATTAAGAAAAATATTAAATGTAAAAAATAAAGGGTTTATTGGGAAAGATGAACGTCATAATAAAATATACCCAATCATTGAAAAATGGGCAGTCATCCTATTTTTATTAGTAGTTTTAAGTGATCTATTTTTCCATTTTTTATCAATACCATATTTTCTAGTATGGATATTGTTTGCATTTATTTGGTCATTAAGAGGCATTGAAGAGTGGAAATATAACAGAGATGAAAAGGAATATATTTTTAATTGGTTAACTTCAGGTACCTTTTTTATCATTTTTATGTTAGAAGTTGTAGGGGTTAATGTAGCAAAATTTTAAATTGGTAGACATGGATAAGTTTGGTAATATAAATAATGTACATAAGAAAATTAAAGGAGGAAGAATGATGAGTAAGTTTGGGTTGTATGGAAAATTTACTGCACTAGAAGGTAAACGTGATACATTAGTTGAAATATTGCTAGAAGCGGCCAAGTCTATGGAAAACTTGGATGATTGTGAGATCTATACGATCAATGTGTCCGACAATGACCCTGATAGTGTGTTTGTTTATGAGGTATGGAGTAGTCAAAGTGCTCATCAAGAATCTCTGACCTTAGAATCAACTAAAACATTAATTCAACGAGCTAAGCCAATTATTGCAGGGATGGAAATGATTAATAAGTTGATTCCAAAAGGTGGAAAAGGTGTTTCATTAGTTGGATCAAATGAACTGAAAAAATAAAGCGCCTAGTAACTAAAGATGAATAGATATGAATAAGCGAGATACTATTTCTAGAAATGGTATCTCGTTTTCTATGTCTCCGTATGACCATAAAGGAATATTCATAAAATTGGTGAATATAAACAAAAAGAGAACCTTAGTAAAAAAAATTATTTGATGGGAGATAGATTATGAATACATTAGCAAATGATAAGCTAATTGAAACAAGGAACCATCTATTAAACGAGATTAATTTACTAAGTTATGATGAATTTAATAAAAAACCGAATAGTAATGAATGGAGTATTGCGCAAATTTGTCATCACCTATATTTAGTAGAATCCAAGTTTACACAAGCTATTGAATATGGTCTGAAAAAAATTGATGGTCATGAGACAGAACGGAAAAATATTTATGTAGTATCGGATAAAACGGTAAAACTTAATGCTCCTGATATGGTAAAACCAGATGTAGAGCCATTTGAAGTTCAGAAAATTATTGAGTTGTTAAGCAATTCCAGAAATAGTTTAATGACTGTTCTAAGTAATGTAGAAGATTCTTCTGTCTTAAGTGAAAAATCAGCGAAACATCCATTTTTCGGAGAATTACCTATAGATCAATGGATAGATTTAGTATCTATACATGAGCAGCGACATATAGAGCAAATTAAAGATATAAAATTGAGGATTGCTACAAGTAACTAAGATTCAAGGTAGCATTTTTATGGTGTGATGGATTAATAATACTATGTAAGGATCTTCTAAAATCGAAGGTCCTTTTTTAGTTTAAATAATCACTTGTAAGTAATAGAATCACATCCTTAAGAGGGAAAAACCAGTTTATGACGAATTTCATTATAATTAGTCGATTGTTTAAATTAGTAATTAATAAAGGTTGTTTTTGAGATTATTAAATTTAAAGACAGAAGTTGATTCGGGCGGAAGGTGCGAGACTCCTGTGGGAATAGCGGGAAGGCTGAGACCCCACAGGCTTGCCGAGGAGGCTCAGCTCACGCCCCAAGGAAAGGGAGCATCCCGGAGTTGTAATCAACTAACGCATTCTAAAATAGCACAATGTATACGAAAACAGCCTTTATAAATAGTTTATAACTTATATACAAGAAGGTGTTTAATATGGAAAAATACAAAATTATTTTATTTGATTTAGATGGCACACTTTCCGATCCAAAAATCGGTATTACAAAATCTGTTCAATATGCCCTACAGAAAATGGGGATTGTTGAGCCTGATCTTGATAAACTTGACTGTTTTATCGGTCCACCTTTACAGGATTCGTTTGCTGAATACTATGCTTTTGATGAAAAACAATCTACAAAAGCGATAGAGTTTTATAGAGAAAGATTCAAGGAAAAAGGAATGTATGAGAATGTATTATATGAGGGTATACCATCTCTATTAAATTTATTAAAAGAAAATCATTTTACGTTAGTAGTTGCAACTTCAAAGCCTACTATATTCTCTGAAAAAATACTAAACTATTTTAAGATTGATCAGTATTTCGATTTGGTTGTTGGAAGTAATCTTGATGGAACGAGATCATCTAAAACAGAAATTATCCAATACATACTAGATGAGTATAAGGATCATATGAAAGATGAGTTTATTATGATTGGAGATCGTAAACATGATATCATTGGTGCGGAAAATACTGGAATTGACTCGATTGGAGTAACTTATGGATACGGTTCATTGGATGAGTTAAATCGTTCAAATCCTACTTATATTGTTAATAATCTAGAGGAATTGGTTAGCATTTTCATTGCGAGTCAAGTTAAGTAAATGAAAATCGGTCAATACAAAGCACAAAATGACAGGATTTATTTCATGGTCAATATTAGTATGTAAGTAAGGAGTGAGCGATATGGGATGGGTTGAATCTTTACAAAAGGCAATAGATTATATGGAAGAGAATTTACTAGAAGATATTACGATTGAAAGTATAGCCAAACAAGCAAATGCCTCAGTATTTCACTTCCAACGTACATTTACAATCTTAACTGACTTATCTATTGCTGAATATCTACGAAACAGACGTCTAACTCTTGCGGCCGAAGAGTTATCTACTACTGATCACAAAATTATTGATCTTGCCTATAAATATGGCTACGAAACTCCCGAAGCATTTTCAAAAGCATTTCGTAAGCAGCATGGGGTGACACCTAGTGAGGCACGAAAAAATATTGGAAAGCTAAAATCTTATAATCGCCTGATGATTCAGGTCAATCTGAAAGGGGTAGAACCAATGAAATACAAAATTGTTGAAAGAGAAAGTTTTAAAGTAGTAGGGATTAAGCGTGAGTTTTCATTAGTTAACGGAGAAAATCAAATAGGTATTCCGAAATTATGGGATGAAGTGAATGCGAATGGAACATCCGATGTATTATTTAAGGTAAACAATGGTCAAATTAAAGGTGTACTTGGCGTATGTGTTGATAAACGAGGTACTCATTCTGGACAAATGATGGATTACTGGGTAGCAACAGAGGTTGAAGGTGATACGCCTAAAGAATTACTAAGTCTTGAAATTCCTGCAGCAAAGTGGGCTGTTTTTGAAGTTCATGGAGCTATGCCTGATGCTATGCAAAAAGCGTGGAAACAAATTTTCACAGAATGGTTTCCATCAAGTAAGTATGAACATGCTCACGGTCCTGAATTAGAGGTCTATTCAGATGAAGATCCATTTAGTCCAGATTTATATTCTGAAATTTGGATTCCTATTAAATAAACTAAAATATTTGATAGTTATTTTCCCATTTGGATGGTTCACATCTAGGTGGGTTTTCTTGTGTTTTTTTGTACGAATGTACTAAAATTTATATATGAGTACATAATTTTCGATAGGTCTACTTCAAAGTAATGCAATCATGTGAGGGGGATAAAAATGTTTTCATATGAGGTAATTTGCTATAGTTGTAGAAAAAAGTATAAAGTTATTGAAGGAACTACTCAATATAAACAGTTCAAGGAAAATAAGAATACGGTATTTTGTTGTGAAGATTGTAATCATAAAATACGTCTTGATGCTATTAAAAACTTTTTTAGATATAGAGGATGAATCACTTATAGGGTGATACATATTAGATATGACTAATATGTATCACCCTTATTTTTAAAATTTTTTACGAATTATGTCATGATAATTTGAAAAATAGTGATATAGGAATTCAGAGGTTGTAAATGAAGTAAGTTAAAAACTTACTTTAAAAAAACTTTCCCCTTATTTTTTAATTGAGATTCAGCAAAACTGATTGCTTTATTAACTTCAGTCAGTTCAAATGTAGCTTGTGGTTCCATAAGTGTTAACTTTCTATCCACAATTAGTGAAAATAAGTTTTTAAATGTCTCTTGCCAAGTTTGAGCAGATACTTGTTTGTTCCAATGTCTTAGATGAAATAATTTAATCTGTATATTCGTTTCGTTTGAGATCTTCCGCCAATCTATCGGGATTCCTGATAGAAGACCAATCGTTACGAGTGTGCCCTGAGGCTGAATACAATAAGCTAATTCAGTACCGCTTGGACCTCCTATTGAGTCAATCGCATAATTAACTCCTTGTCCATTTGTTAAAGACATTACTTTCTGATATAACGGTGTTTCTGATGAGTTAATGACATTGGAAGCTCCTAATTTGAGTAAATCTTCTTTATGAGCATCATTCCTCGTTACTGCAATTAGTCTAAATCCAATTATTTTTGATAATTGTACAAGAATACGGCCGATAGCAGAACTACAAGCATTAACAAGTAATGAATCCTCAGGTTGTAACTTTAATACTTCTGTACATAGAAGCCATGCTGTCAAAGGATTGATATATAATTGAGCAGCTGTGTAATCATCGATTGAATGAGGTACCTGTACTACGAAATCCGACGATGTTGTAACAAAGTCTTGCCAAGTACCTTCTCCACGTAATGCTAGGACACGCTTTCCAATCAATTCTTTTGATGCGTTTGGTCCCACATCCTCAACAATACCAACACCTTCATAACCAGGAATAGTAGGCAAGGAAATTCGATGAGAGTATGCTCCTGTAATAGGAATAAGATCAGAGGGATTAATTGGACGGAGTAGCATTCTAACAAGTACTTCATCATTTATAGGAGCTTGTCTTTCTTTTTGTTCAACTTTCAATACTTCTTTTGGGTCACCAAATTCATAACATCTAATGCAATTAGTTTTCAAAATAGGTACCTCATCTCTAGTAGAATATCATCTATTATATCAATTATCTTATGAAATACTTCTATTAATCTACTTAACCTAATTCAAATAAAAAAAGGATAGAAAAAATTTTTTTTCAAAAATAATATTGATAAAAGAAATTTTTTTTCATATAATCAGTTTATAAGATGAAAGTGCTTACAAAATGTAACCTTATTTAAGTAATATGTAAGTTGCAAATTACAAAAGATAAGCTTAATTCCATTCTAAGTGAAATATCGTTTAGAAATGTTTGTAAGGGGTTACAGAAAAGGGGAAGGTGAAATAACGTTATGTATCATTTATTAATTACATTAATTGCAATTATAATTGTCATTTTAGGAGTTTCTTGGTTTAAATGGCATGCATTTATAAGTTTAACTGTTGCGAGTATATTTCTTGCGATCTTTTCAGGCTTATCTATGGATAAGATTGTTAGTGGATATGAAACGGGTGTCGGAAATGTTTTAGGGCATTTAGTAGGTATTTTAGCGCTAGGAACAATTTTAGGGAAGATGATGGCTGAGTCAGGCGCTGGATTAAAAATTGCCGATTTCTTTGTACGTTCTTTCGGAGTTAAAAAGCTACCATGGGCAATGTTACTTGCGGGCTTTATTATTGGTCTACCTGTATTTTTTGAAGTAGGTATTTTAATCGTACTACCATTAGTAATCTCTATTCATAAAACATCGAAACAAAATATTTTATTAATTGGATTACCAGCTATTGCTGGATTATCAATCGTACATGGTTTAGTTCCACCACATCCAGGTGCAATTGCTGCGATTGGAATTTATAATGCAGACCTTGGGAAAGTGCTTATCTATTCATTAATCGTTGCAATTCCTTCTGCAATCATTGCAGGGCCACTATTTGCGAAATGGGTTCATAAAAGAGTTATTCCTGAAGGTGAACCTGAATTAATCAAAATTAATAATATGGAAGGAAAAAAACTTCCTAGCACAGGTATCTCATTTTTCATTATCTTATTACCAGTAATTTTAATGTTATTTTCCGCATTAGCACCATATTTAAAATTAGCAGATAGTTTAACAAAATTCTTTATCTTTATTGGAAGCCCACTTATTGCTCTTCTAATTTCTTGTTTTGTTGCATTTTACTTCCTTGGTATTCGACAAGGAGTTGATAAAAAAGGAATTAAACAATATACAGAAGAATGCCTTCTACCAGTTGGTTCTATTATATTAATCATTGGTGCAGGCGGAGGATTCAAACAATTATTAATTGATAGTGGAGTAGGTAACACAATTGCGCAAATGTCACAACATTTGTCATTATCACCACTTGTTTTAGCGTTTATGATTGCTGGTTTAATCCGTATCGCAACTGGATCAGCTACTGTAGCTTTAACGACAGCAGCAGGAATCGTTTCACCTATTATTCAACACATGACAGGGGTAAATGTAGAATTGCTTGTTATTGCTACAGGGGCAGGCTCATTAATTTGTTCTCATGTAAATGATGCAGGGTTCTGGATGGTAAAAGAATATTTAGGACTTAGTGTTAAGGAAACATTTAAGACCTGGACTGTATTAGAAACGATCCTTTCATTAGTAGCTTTCGGAATGACATTAGTGTTAAATATGTTTGTTTAAAAATAAAATCGCTTCCAAATAAATGGGAGCGATTTTATTTTTGAATATAGATTTTATTCTTCTGGAGGTAATACATTGATGTCATGAAAAGAACCTTTTGAATCAACTTTAAATCGAACATTACTATTTCGGGGATGAATATCTTTGTTATTTATAAGGGATTATTCTCTGGATATTTAATTCTATTATTTGGCTCTTTTCTAAAAAGATTGTTGTTTTTGAGAATTGTAACTTGAAAGACAGAAGTTGATTCGGGCGGAAGGTGCGAGACTCCTGTGGGAATAGCGGGAAGGCTGAGACCCCGCAGGCTTGCCGAGGAGGCTCAGCTCACGCCCCACGGAAAGGGAGCAACCTGGAGTTGTAATCAACTAACGCATTCTAAAATAGCAAAAATGTATACGAAAACGGCCTAATATTTTGAAGTGAGATTAGATTACTGCCGATCTAAAGAGGTCTCTGATACTTCTTTATTTAGATTGCTGATGTTTAAACATAAAGCATCTATTAAACTTAATTGAGCTATTTTTGAAGTGCATGCTGCTTTACGGCAATCCGTTTCATCTGTACTGGTATAGAGTGCTACATCTACATTTAAACTAACAAATGACTTTGGGGAACCAGTAATTCCAATTGTTTTGGCTCCAGTTTCATTTGCAGCTTTTAAAAGATTAACTATATCTTTATTAGCTCCTGAGTGAGAGATAAAAATAGCTACATCGTCCTTGGTTAAATGAGAGGCAGACATTAATTGATAGTGTGGTTCAATAAAAGCAAATGCTTTTATTCCAACGTTAACTAGCTTATAAAATGCTTCCATTGCAACAAAAGATGAATCCCCTGTTCCATAAATTTCAACTTTATTTGCTTGAATGATTAAATTGATTACTTTATTTATAGAGTCATTATCTATATTTTGTAACGTTTTTTCTAATGTTTTTATCGTTGATTTAAACATATTTTCGGTATGAGAATTCTCATGCTCTTCAAGAACTTCCTCTTCCTGTAAAGGTTGAGGTGAAGTCATTATTTCAGAAGCCAGTGCAATTTTCATTGCCTGAAACCCTTTAAATCCAATTCGCTTGGAAAATCGGAATACAGTTGCATCTGCTATGTTTAAATCGTACGCTACTTCGTTTATTGTTTGGTGAATAACAAGTTCCGGCTTTTCTAAAATATAATCCGCAATTTTTTTTTCTTTTTCACTAAATCTGGAATAAGATGACCGAATTCTCCCTAAGCATTTTTCTGTCATATTACTGTTTCCTTTCAAACATAATGGTACGTATAGTATAGCATAGTTGTGAGATGAAAAAAAATTTCTTGTAAACGTTTGCTAAATGAAAAAAATGCTCTTATAATACTAAATAGATGAAAAAAAATTTCATGAAATAGAAATATGAAACTAATTACTAACCTTGAGCATTTACCAATGAATTCGGGGAAAGTCTAACTAGATAAAAATAACAGCTTATAAGCATGTGGTTTTATGCAAGGAGGAAGCTTAGTGAATACAAAATATGTAATTGGAGTAGATATAGGTACAACAAGTGCAAAGTCAGTTTTATTTGCAGCAGATGGAACGGTTATTTCAAGTAATGGAATTGAATATCCATTACATTCACCAACACCAGAAACAGCGGAACAAAATCCAGAAGAGATTTTTCGAGCTGTCCTTAATACAGTAAAGAAAACAATCCAAGAAAGCGATGTGCAACCTGAAGATATTATTTGTGTTTCATTTAGTTCAGCAATGCACAGTTTAATAGCAGTAGATAAAGAAGGCAAGCCGTTAACGGAGTGTATTACATGGGCAGATAATAGAAGCTCTGATTGGGTTGAAAAGATAAAGACTGAAATGAATGGGCATGAAATTTATCGTCGTACAGGTACACCTATTCATCCAATGTCACCTCTTTCGAAATTAGTTTGGCTTCGAAATGACTATACAGAGTTATTTTCAAGAAGCTATAAATTCATCTCAATAAAAGAATATATTTTCTTTAAACTGTTTAAAGAATATGTAATCGATTATTCAATTGCTTCTTCAACAGGATTATTTAATATTCATTCTTTAACATGGGATGAGGAAGCTCTAAAAGTAGCAGGAGTTACTCCAAATCAGCTTTCAAAGCCAGTACCAACAACGTATAGTTTAACAGGTATAGATGAAACATATGCAAGCGAGATGAATCTACTTCCTTCAACTCCATTCGTGATTGGTGCAGGTGATGGAGTTTTATCAAACTTAGGTGTTAATGCGATCGAGCCTGGAGTAGTTGCTGTAACAATTGGAACAAGTGGAGCAATTCGTGCGGTTACTGATCGCCCGGTTACAGACCCAAAAGGAAGAATCTTCTGTTATGCGTTAACTGAAAATCATTGGGTTATTGGGGGACCAGTAAACAATGGTGGGATGATCTTTAGATGGGTAAGAGATCAACTTGGAGATTCTGAAGTTGCAGCAGCTAAACGTTTAGGAAAAGATCCTTATGAAGTGTTAACTGAAATTGCAAATCGAGTTACACCTGGTGCTGACGGATTGTTATTCCATCCATATTTAGCAGGAGAAAGAGCACCATTATGGGATTCAAATGCACGTGGATCGTTCTTTGGCCTTGGAATGCATCATAAAAAGGAACACCTTATCCGTGCCGTACTTGAAGGAGTCATTTTCAATTTATATACAGTACTTTTAGCGTTGAATGAATTAATTGGAGAGCCGAAAAAAATTCATGCTACAGGTGGCTTTGCAAGATCTGAGTTATGGCGTCAAATGATGGCGGATATCTTCAATCATGAAGTTTGTATACCTGAGAGCTTTGAAAGTTCTTGTCTTGGAGCTGCAATTTTAGGTTTATACAGTCTTGGAGAAATTGATGACTTAAATGTTGTTTCTGAAATGGTAGGAGCTACATTTAAACATACTCCTAATAGTGAGAATGTAGCAATTTATGAAGATTTAACGCCAATCTTTATTCGTTTATCAAGGATATTAGGAGAAGAATATAAAAGCATTGCTGATTTTCAAAAGAAATGGGTATGATATTTACCTAAAATATCATAAGAAAAAAGAAATGATGTATGCCACCTAGAGATAGGTGGTTTTTCTTTTGAGTAGACAAGGGCGTTCACAATTGTTTTAGTTAAGTCCCTTAAAAAATGGCTCTTTTTTTAAAGATTGTTGCTTTAGGTTTTGTAATTTAAAGGACAGAAGTTGATTGGAACGGAAGGGTGCTCGACTCCTGTGGGAGATGCGGGAAGGCTGAGACCCCGCAGGAGCGTATGCGACGAGGAGGCTCAGCTCACACACCTAGGAAAGCGAGCATCCTGGAGTGGAAATCAACTTACACATACTGAAATAGCAACAATATATACGAAAACAGCCTAAAAAATTTAATATTTTTCAAGAGTATTAAAAGGATAACTACATTTTGTGTGTAATTTTATGTATATATAATCTCATAACATATAAGTAAAAAGAAGAATAGGGAGGGAATCATGTTGTTTGAAGATAAAAATTATGAGCAAATGCATTTAGAGAAAAAAATAGATGAATTAACTAAAAAGCTGGATGAAGTTACTAGCAAACTAGATCATTTAGAAAGACGGACTTATCAAAATAGAGGTTCTATTGGTAATAGTATATGGGTATTAGTTCCTGTTACCGCAATTATTATGTGGGGTTTACGAGAGATTTTCGCAAGATAGGCATCGGTGTTTTTAATGTTAGTTGTATAGATTTAATATTGATTTGATGAAATATCTTCACTAAATCTTGAAGATATAGTAGGTGTTACTACGAACTGTAGTAACACCTTTATTTCGTATATATCTTAAATACAAGGATTTTATCATTTTTAATAGAATAGTTTACAGAGTCATAATAGTAAGAAATTAAAAATGAGAAGAGGTTTTTAAAATGACACATCAAATAAAAGTTCTTGGTATATCTGGAAGTTTACGTAGCAAATCCTATAATACGATGTTACTTAGACATGCGTCTAAGTTTTTACCTGATGATTTTTCTTTTACTCTAGCAGAAATTTCGAATCTTCCATTTTACAATGAGGATTTAGAAAATAATTTACCCAAATCTGTAACTGAGTTTGTAGAACTCTGCCATTCAGCTGATGCTGTTTTAATTAGTACACCTGAATATAATGGTCAAATTCCGGGTGTGCTAAAAAATGCACTCGATTGGATATCCATAGCACTAATGAAAAAACCGCTTGCTTTGAAACCAATCGCAATTATGGGAGCTTCAACTGGATTAGTTGGAACTGCACGTGCTCAAACTAATTTGAGAAATCTACTGTTTGCACTAAATATGGATCCTGTAAATCGTCCTGAAGTAAGACTATCACAAGCAAACTTGAAATTTAATGAAGATGGGATTTTAATCGATGACAAAGACTTACAAATGCTGGAACAATTGATTACTAATTTCGAAGCAAAAGTAAGAAAGCATTTAGAAGAAAATAGTTAAGTAGCTAGTTGAAAAAATAAAATCTATTACAGTAAAAGTTAGCGCATATGCTAACTTTTTTTATGTCTACTAATATTCTCGTTAAGATTCTAACGATATCCTCATTAATGTTCGGATTTACAGACGATGATTCTTCCATTGCAGCATTCCACTATTTTCCTCTATTAATGCCTACTAAACTACTTATATTAAGTTTGTAAACTGAAATCTATCATACCTTTAACAAAACATTTACATGTGATTAATGTGGGATTTACTTTGCTGTTTTATGATTAAACCGTAAGAAACAGTAACAAACATTAAAAAAACCACGTTGATGGGGAGGCACTTAAATGAAAGCCACATTTAAGAAAAAGAGTTTCAAATCGATTCAAGTTTTAATGGTAGGGATGAGTCTTCTAGGATTAGCTGCTTGTTCAAATTCGAAAAAGTCAGAAGTAATTGATACTACTAAAGTAAACTCGTTATCTCTTAATGAAATCGAAACAAAGGCCAAAAAAGAGGGAGAAATTGATAGTGTCGGTATGCCAGATTCATGGGCAAACTGGGGAGAAACGTGGGGTAATATAACGAAACAATATGGATTGAAACATAATGACACAGATTTATCTAGTGCAGAAGAAATAGCGAAAATGGAATCTGAAAAAAATAATGCAACAGCTGATATCGGTGATGTTGGGATGTCTTTCGGACCAATTGCTGAACAAAAAGGATTAACCCTTCCGTATAAAACGTCTTACTGGAATCAAATACCAAGTTGGGCGAAAGATGATAAAGGTAATTGGGTTGTTGGATACACAGGAACGATCGCATTTCTTACAAATAAAAATCTAGTGAAAAATCCACCAAAATCTTTTGCTGACATTTTAAAAGGTAACTACAAAGTAACAATTGGAGATGTTCAACGAGGAGCTCAGAATCAAGCGGGAGTTCTTGCTGCAGCAGAAGCTTTCGGTGGTAATGAATCGAATATTCAACCGGGTCTTGACTTTTTCGCTAAGCTTGCTAAACAAGGACGTTTAAGTCTAACTGACGCAAAACCAGCTAACATTGAAAAAGGTGAAGTAGCAGTAGCAATTGTTTGGGATTTCAATGCACTTGGTTATGCAAATCAAATTAATCGTAACCAATTTGATATCTGTATTCCAAGTGATGGTTCTGTTAAGAGTGGTTATACAACAATCATTAACAAATATGCAAAACATCCTTATTCAGCGATGGCAACAAGAGAATATATTCTAAGTGATCAAGGACAAATTAACCTAGCAAAAGGATATGCTCGACCAATTCGTAGTGATGTAAAACTTCCAAAAGATGTAGAGAACAAATTAATTCCTATAGAAGAATACAAAAATGTAAAACCAATAGACGAAAAACCTTGGGAAAAAACGGCAAGTACTTTACCACAAAAATGGCAAGAAGAGGTGTTATCAAATGTTAAATAAAGTAATCACAATTGTAGTTGATGGAATGAGATACGATAAAGGAATTGAGGCACTTGGATTTATTCAACATTTAGTAGAAACAAATCAAGCAGCACTTTATAAAGTAAAATCAGAACTTCCAAGCCTTTCTCGTCCATTATACGAAGTGTTATTAACTGGTACGCCTGCGTCAATGAATGGAATTACATCAAATCTAGCTGTTCGTCTTTCTTCACAGAAAAGTATTTTCCATCTTACGCAAGAAAATGGACTAAGAAATGCAACGGCATCTTATTACTGGGTAAGCGAGCTTTATAATCGCGCACCTTTCAATTATATTGAAGACCGTCATCAACATGATGAGTCTAAACCAATTCAACATGGATCATTTTATTGGGATGATGATTACCCAGATAGTCATGTCATAATGGATGCAGAAGCATTACGTAAAAAGTATGATCCACACTTTTTGTACATTCATCCAATGGGAGTTGATGTAAAAGGTGAAAATTTCGGATCAGAATCAAAAGAATACCGTGAACAAATTTTAAAAGTGGCAAGCTTGTTAGCACAACTTTTACCTACTTGGATCTCAGAAGGTTACCATATTTTAATTACATCTGATCATGGTATGAGTGAAACAGGCAACCATGGTGGCATAACTGATGGTGAGCGCGATGTACCACTTTTCGTCATTAGTCCAAAAGTTGAGCCAGGTGTCTACAGTGAAGTGGTTCCACAATTAGCGATTGCACCTCTAATGTGTGAGCTTTTAAATATTGAACCATCTAATAAGATGATTTCATATCGATTACCTGGTCTAAAAGAAAACAGTATAGTTTAATAGTTTGTACATTAAATAGTTAAAGAATAGTATTTTCCTGGAATTGGTTTAATAGACTTACTGTTAAACCAATTCCAAAATTGTAAAAAATAGAGGAGCGAGAAGTGTTGCGTAAAATTAAAAAACAAAAAATTTACTTATTAGCTCTCTTATTGCCATTTATTATCTTTGTAATTGGATTTGAAATAGGACCATTAGTGGCAATGATTAATAATAGCTTTTTTGCAGACGATGGAATTCACCGTACAATTAATCAATATTTAACAATATTTAATAGTAAGTTTTACATGGAAGGCATTAAAAATAGCCTAATGATAGCCATATTCTCTTCTGTAGTCGCTGTGATTATAGGGTTAATTGCAGCACATTCATTTACTAAGTTTTCGAAAAATACACAAAATCGATTATTAATGTTATCAAATGTGACTTCGAATTTTGAGGGAATTCCCCTTTCATTTTCATATATTATTTTGCTTGGAACCAACGGATTGTTTACGTTACTTTTTCACAAGATGGGTTTCGATGTATTAGGAAACTTTAATTTATATTCTTGGACTGGCTTAATTCTGGTTTATGTTTATTTTCAAATTCCGCTTGCCATTATGCTCATTTATCCTTCTTTTCAAGGGATAAAACAACAATGGAAAGAAGCTTCCGCATTATTAGGAGGATCAAAATTATCATTTTGGATTCGTATAGGTATTCCGGTACTTCTACCTAGTATTGTAGGGACATTTAGTATTCTTTTTGCAAGTGCGATGGGGGCTTACGGTACAGCCTATGCATTGGTCGGCAGCAACTATAACTTAATGTCATTACAAATAGCCTCTTTAGTTACAAGTGACGTTACATTACAACCACAGTTGGGTAGTGCGCTTGGAGTCCTTCTAGCATCGACAATGGTTGCAGCAATGTGGTTCAACGAACGAATGATGCGTCGTATTAGGAGGGATTTACGATGAAGTCTTCTAAACTCGTATATAAAATTATTATTGGATTACTAGTAATGTATTTATTGATCCCGATTGTAGGAACATTTTTATTCTCGATTGCAGATAAATGGGATACAACTATTTTACCTGACGGTTATACTTTGCATTGGTATAGTGATTTATTTCATGATTCACGTTTTTGGGACGCGCTTGGAAGAACGCTAATTTTGATTGTTATAACTGTAGGTCTTAGTGTTCTAATTATGGTTCCGACAATCTTCATCGTCACAATCTATTTCAGTAAATGGGAAGGATTGCTTCAAGCAATTGCTATGCTCCCATATGGAATTCCTCCAATTGTTGGAGCAGTCGGATTAATAAAACTCTATTCAGATGGACCAATTCAAATTTCTGGAACACCATGGATCTTAATTGGGGCATATTTTATAACCATACTTCCATTTATGTATCAAGGTATCCGTAATAGTCTTCGTACAATTAATGCTATTCAACTTGTTGATGCAGCGGAATTACTAGGAGCTACAAAACCTCAGGCATTTCGAACAGTAGTGCTTCCAAATATTATGTCTGGTATTCTAGCTTCTACCTTACTATCAGTTGCGATGTTATT
Organism: Gottfriedia endophytica; assembly: GCF_017814275.1. Lineage (GTDB taxonomy): Bacteria > Bacillota > Bacilli > Bacillales > Bacillaceae_G > Gottfriedia > Gottfriedia endophytica. Next base: position 55,127 of record NZ_JAGIYQ010000005.1, on the reverse strand, counting down.
TGGTGAATTTGCTTTTGCGAATTTACTTGTCGGTGGTCAATTTGAAACCATTCAAATTTATCTAGCTAACCAAATGAATAGCAGTGGCCATTTAACAAGTGCGATTGTTATCACTTATTATATCTTGATTATCATTTTAACGGCTTTTGTATTAAAACTGTCGTATAAAAATGAAAAAAAACATGTTGGGTCAAAAAAGAAGGGTTTTCTTACTATTTTTAATAAAAAATATCAGCACAATAATACTACTACATTAGAGGGTGAAAATTAATGAGCTTTGTAACCATCGATCAAGTGAAAAAGGGATATGACAATCAAGTTGTTTTAAATAATATTTCTTTAACATTGCAAAAAGGAGAATTTGTAACACTTCTTGGACAAAGTGGATGTGGAAAAAGTACATTATTACGTTCAATCGCCGGACTTGAAGATGTAGATGTAGGTAAAATCTTAATTGATGGAAAAGATATAACGAATTTATCACCACGTCAGCGTGAAGTTGGAATGGTGTTTCAGTCATATGCACTTTTTCCGAATATGACTGTTTTTGATAATATTGCATACGGACTGAAAATGAAGAAAGCAAAAGATATAAATGCAAAAGTAAAAAAGATGATTGAAATGGTCGATTTAAATGGTAAAGAAAAGTCTTATCCACATCAATTATCTGGTGGACAACAGCAGAGGGTTGCTCTTGCTCGTGCGCTAGTTATGGAACCGAAAGTACTATTATTAGATGAGCCTTTAAGTGCATTGGATGCGAAAATTAGAAAAAGTTTACAAAAAGAATTGAAGAGAATTCAGAAGGAATTAGATATCACAACGATTTTTGTTACACATGATCAAGAAGAAGCAATGACAATGTCTGATCGCATCTTTGTCATGAATAAAGGCAACGTTGAACAATCTGGTACTCCATCAGAAATCTATACTACTCCTGCCAATACATTTGTTGCAAAATTTATCGGAAATTATAATGTTTATAATATAGAGGTTTTCAATAAACTTGTTCGCAGCACAGAATTAAAAGGAAATGATGTCGCTGTTCGTCCTGAAGTTATAAAATTAGTGTCTGCTGGTGAGGAAAGCATCGATTTAAAAGATAACTTTGGAATTAAAGGAATCGTAAAAGATGTAACAATGACAGGGAATGTTTTAAGATATGAGGTTGAAACAGAAGAAGAAGTTTTCCATGTCGATTATCTACACCATAGAGGAGAAATGTTTGAGCAAGGAGCATTCGTGCATATTCTCGTACCGAAAAAAGAATGTATTATTTTATAAAGTGAAACTTCCATCAGTGGGGGTTTTCTTTATCCCTCACCTATCTTCTTCGCATCTCTCTTAATCTTGAGGTGGGGGTCTTACTGCCCGCAAATAGCGGGATAAATAATTAAAAGAGGATGAGGGAGAAATATGTCTGTTTTGCCAGAAGAAAGAAAGAATGAAATATTAATAGAACTTAACAAAGTAGGAAAAGTAAAAGTCATGGAATTAGTTTACCAATTTCAGGTTTCAGAGGAAACGATTCGACGTGATTTGATGATATTAGAGGAAAAAGGGCTGCTAAAGCGAGTTTATGGCGGAGCGATTAAATCAGTTTTTCAATTTGAAGAGCCACCATTTACGCATCGTACAACTGTGAATCAAGATGCGAAAGTTCAAATCGGTAAAAAAGCAGTTGACCTTATTTCTAACGGAGATGTCATTGTCATTGATGCAGGGACAACTATGCTTGAATTTGCTAAGTGTGTTGAAAATAAAGAAGACATTACAATCATAACAAATTCTCTTCCTGTGTCATCTGTGTTGACTGAAACGCTAAATCAAAATAAGTTTACAGGTCAAGTCTTGTTACTTGGTGGACAAATTGATCCGAAGCAGCAGTCCATTAGCGGAAGTCTCACAGAACAAATGTTAAGTCAATTTAATATTGATAAAGCTTTCATTTCAGCTGGTGGCGTATCTCTTCAAAACGGTGTTAGTAACTATCATTTACACGAAACTTTGGTTTCTCGTAAGATGGTCGGAGTTTCAAAGCAAATTATCCTACTAACTGATTACTCAAAAATGGGTGTCGATACATTTTGTAAAGTTTGTCCTCTTGATAAAGTCGATGTGATTATTTGTGAACAACCTTTTCCAGATTCTTGGAAAAATCATTCAAAATTAGAAGAAATCAATTGGATTCAAGTATAGATATTCGACAAAGGGAGAGAGTGAAAAGAAGATTCTCTCTTTTTTAATTAAATTTTAAGGTCTTTTCTAAAAGTTTGTTATTTTTTTAAGGCTCTTATTTTAAAGAGGGTTACTTTTAAGTTTTGTAATTTAAATGATAGAAGTTGATTGGAACGGAAGGATGCTCGTCTCCTGTGGGAGATGCGGGAAGGCTGAGACCCCACAGGAGCGTATGCGACGAGGAGGCTCAGCTCACGCCCCTAGGAAAGCGAGCATCCTGGAGTGGAAATCAACTTACACATACTGAAATGCAACAAAGTATACGAAAACAGCAAAATTATATTGATATCAAGTAGGAACTAAGAATTTAATAGATTGATTGATAAAGGAGATCTGCACCATGGGATTTATTGCGATAGATTTAGATGGAACTTTGTTAAATGACAATAATGTAATAAGTGAAGAAAATATTAAAGCGATTAAATATGCACAAGAAAAAGGAATTGAAGTTGTTATTTCAACAGGACGTGCATACTTTGACGTTCAATCAATTTGTGAAAAAGCTGGGATTTCTCTACCAGTTATCGGCACAAATGGATCTACTATTCATTCAAAAGAAGGAAAATGTATCTCCTCTATTAAACTAGCTAAAGAGCGTGTTGAATCGATTATAGAATGGCTAGAAGAACGAAATTTCTATTATGAAGTGTTTACAGATAAAGGTATTTTTACCACTAGACAAAGACAAGAACAATTCCAAAAAGAGATAAATCAATTCAAAAGTATGGATTTAGACATCGAAATGCAAGAAATTGTTGAGGTAGCTGAAAGACAGTTCGATCAATTTGGATATGTTTTAGTAGAAAACTACCGTGATATCTTAAAAAATGAAGAAGAATTTTACAATATTTTAGTCGGTTCATTTGATAAAAAGAAATTAGCAGAAGCATGGAATCAATTCGATCAATTTAAAGAATTGAGGGTTGTTTCATCTGCTGATCATAATATTGAAGTTACTAGTAATGGTGCATCAAAAGGTTTAGCTCTTGAAAAATTAGCTTTTCTAATGAATGGTTCATTAGATCGAGCAATGGCAATCGGTGACAGCAATAATGATTTACCTATGTTCGAGAAAGTTCCATATAGTGTAGCAATGGGAAATGCGAAAGATGTTATTAAAGATGTATGTACAACAACAACCTTAAGTAATGATGAAAATGGAGTAGCCCATGCAATCTATCGCTATTTGTTGACGTTTGCGCCTTCAAAATAAATTTTAATGAAATTAACAGACTTTAACTTTTAAAATGTAACAGCGGTAATATCGAGGGAGAGAATGATTGTATGTCATGGGTATACATTTTAATAGCAGGATTTTTAGAAATTGTATGGGTGATCGGACTAAAATATTCACATGGTTTTACCATTCTTATTCCTAGTATAGCAACAATTATTGTTGTAATTTTCAGTTTCTATTTACTTTCGAAAGCATTACATTCAATCCCAATAGGGACAGGTTATGCCATTTTTACTGGTATAGGTACGGTCGGGACTGTCATTACTGGTGCTATTTTTTGGGGAGAGACAATTACCCCATGGAAAGTATTTTTTGTGACATTAATAATTGTTGGGATCATTGGACTGAGAGTTATTCCAGAAGAACCGAAAGAATTAAAGAATATAAAACGATATGAACAATGTTAGGAGATGATTCGATGTCATGGATTTTTCTTCTGATTGCCGGATTTGCTGAGATTGGTAGTGTTATAAGTTTAAAACGTGCTGAAGGTTTTAAAAGACTGCTTCCTTCTATCTCCTGTCTTATCTTTGGAAGTTTAAGCTTTTATTTTCTCTCATTGTCATTAATTTCTCTTCCAGTAGGGACTGCATATGCAATTTGGACTGGTATTGGCTCTGTTGGAAGTGTAATCATTGGAATGATCTTCTTTAATGAATCTCGAAACTTATTAAGAATTTTAATGATTATGTTTATTATTGTAGGGGCAATTGGGATAAAAATGACTTCTTAAAAGTAGGTTGAGAAAAATTTAAAAAATGAGAATATTATAAGCTGTTAAGAAGCTAAAAAAAATGTACAATCACTATAGAGGTGAAGAGTAATGAAGACTATCCAAGAATGGACAGACGAAAATTCTTTAATAAAAGATTTGATTGATTTAAAAGAAGTATTATGGATAAATCCAAAATATGAACCATTTCAAGCGGGGATAAAAAATCTACCACTTAATGATGGAAATGTAAAGGATGCAGAGGAAAGATTAAATCGTTTCGCTCCTTATATAGCAAAGGTTTTTCCTGAAACAAGTAAACAGAATGGAATTATTGAATCACCTATTGCAGATATTCCACATATGAAACAAAAGCTAGAGCAAATGTATGGTGCTTCATTGCCGGGAAATTTTTTATTAAAATGTGACAATGCCCTTCCTATTTCAGGCTCGATTAAAGCAAGAGGCGGTATTTACGAGGTTCTTAAACATGCAGAGGATTTAGCAATTCAACAAGGTTTGTTAACGCATGAGACTGATTACGCCGTTTTAGATAGTGAAGAATTTAAAAACTTCTTTTCTGAATACTCAATTGCAGTTGGCTCTACTGGAAACTTAGGATTAAGTATTGGTATCATGAGTGCCAAATTAGGTTTTAAAGTGACTGTTCATATGTCAGCTGATGCAAAGAAATGGAAAAAAGATCTTCTTAGAAGCAAGGGAGTAACAGTTATTGAGTACAAAGAAGACTACAGTAAAGCTGTAGAAGAGGGAAGAAAGCAAGCACTTTCCTTACCGAATTGTTATTTTGTTGATGATGAAAATTCACATGATTTGTTTTTAGGCTATGCAGTAGCAGCTATTCGACTAAAAAAACAATTAGAAGATTTAAAGATAACAGTTGATGAAAACCATCCACTTTTTGTTTACCTTCCATGTGGGGTAGGTGGTGGACCTGGAGGAGTAGCATTCGGACTCAAACTAATTTTCCAAGATTCAGTACATTGCTTTTTTGCGGAGCCAACGCATTCTCCATGTATGTTACTCGGCTTAGTGACAGGTCTACATGACCAGGTTTCTGTACAGGACTTTGGAATTGATAACATAACATCAGCAGATGGCCTTGCAGTAGGAAGACCTTCCGGATTCGTTGGCCGAACAATCGAACCTTTATTAAGTGGAAGTTATTCTGTAAGTGATGATGAGTTATTTAGGCTTTTAAGTACAATGGCAGATTCAGAAAATATTTACTTAGAGCCTTCTGCATTAGCTGGTGTACTCGGACCCGTAAAGTTAATTTCTGAGGCTGAAGGAAAAGAATATATTCAAAATCATCATTTAACAGATAAAATGAAAAATGCTACACATCTTATGTGGGCTACTGGTGGAAGTATGGTTCCAAAAGAAACGATGGAAGAATATTATCGAAAAGGTAAGAACTTATCGCTTTAAATGGTTATTTTTAAGATATGATTATTTAAAAAATAGTTTAGTAAAAAGCATCTGATGAATCAGATGCTTTTTGTTTACACAATAAGTAATCTTATTTCGAATTCGTTCAACTTCCTATTTTCCCCATATTTTGTATTGTTTTATTCGTTAAATAGTTTTGCGCTTTTAGTTCTCCAAAATATTTCATTGTACAGAACAATAGAGTGATATCCTACCCACTTTTCAAGTACTGCTGTTAACAGGCAAGCACTTTTGGTTTATTTTCTGAAAATACTAAAAATACGAAGGTTTTTAAGAGAATTTGTCGAAAACAATAGGTAAGTAAAAATCATTAGAAGAATTAGAAGGGTGCTTGTGATGAAACCAAAAGTGATGTTATTTGACGAACCAACGAGTGCACTTGATCCAGATACGGTCGGAGAAATTGTGACGCATGAAATGGGATTTGCAAATGAAGTCGCAGATTGTATTTTATTTTTGCATCAAGGATTAGTCGAAGAGGATGTCTCGCCAACTGAAGTGTTTGGCAGGGCAAAAAGTGAACGACTTCGTTCATTTTTAGAAAAAGTTCTATAAATTTAAAAAAGAAAAGAAAAACAAAATAGAAAGAGTGAAAAAATGAAAAAACCAATCATAGGCATTACAACTTCTTATTTGAAACATAACGATAACATGGAAGGAGTTTATGTCCATCAAGATTACCATCGCGCAATAGAACGTGCTGGCGGGATTCCAGTCATGCTCCCCGTTGTGAATGATGAAGAAGCGATTCAAAGATATGTTTCAATGTGTGACGGAATCATTTTCAGTGGTGGGGAAGATGTTGATCCACAATTTTATGGGAATGATCCACATATGAGTATCGGCTTTTTCCGAACCGAACGTGATGAATTTGAAATCAACTTGTTCAATGAATACATAAAAACATTAAAGCCAATTTTCGGGATATGTAGAGGGTTACAACTGATTAATGTGGCATGTGGCGGAACACTCATTCAAGACCTTGCATTACACAAACAAGAAGGACACACTGTACACAGGCACGAACAAACTATCCCAAGAGCGATGCCATTCCACGGTGTCTGTGTGGAATTAGAAAGTCGGTTACACCTGATTACAGAAAAAACTCGTTTACGTGTGAATTCGCTTCATCATCAAGCAATTGATAAGTTAGGTGGAAACCTTGTTGTGACGTCTCGCGCGAACGACGGCGTCATTGAAGCAATCGAAGGAACAGAACATCCATACCTTGTGGCTGTCCAGTGGCACCCTGAGTCAATGAGTGAAACATACAAAGAGATGCAAGCACTTTTCGATCATTTCATAAAAATCAGTACAATAGTCTAAAAAGCGGTTTATGTCAGGATTACTTGTGAACCCATTTTTTCAAATCATTGTTTCAATTTCTAAAAAAGACAAGTAGCTTTATTTTTACACAGTATTTAAATACAGATATATAAAACACCTACATAAGAAATAAAAACTAGCCATTTTGGCTAGTTTTTTATTAAAATTTGAGTGTTTCTAATCAAAAATATAAGGCGTTCCGCTAATATATTGTCTCATTTCATCAGTCACAAGGAAAGCATCATTCAGTATTTCCTCGAGGTTGTTATCTTCAATTCTGTTTCCACTACCGTCATAATGAATTGGTTTGTTGTCCAAGTAATTCACCTCCATCAAAATTAGGGTTTACCTATTTATTTAATTAAATTCGATAAAAGTTAAGAATTAAACATAAAAAAGAGAGTATCCAACAATTTGGACACCCTCATTTAAATTACCTTATTCTTTTTTTGTATCATTTTCCTCTACATCAAACCATAGCGGATCCATATTATCCATCTCACCATTATAGTTAATGGTAATCTCTTCTCCTGCTTTTATATCAGTGTAAGCAAAGAAGTCAAACGTGTGATTATCAAAGTTGATATCATATGTGGCATTGGCAGTATAAGAATGATTAAACAGCATGCCATAACCTAATAGAATTGCAGAATGGTTAATACCATATTCAAAAGCATAATCAGCAAGTAATGTTTTCTCTATGTGTTCATGCTCTGCATTCGGATAGGAAATAACTGGTGCTTCATGGATCAGTTCTCCTTTTGCTATATCACGTTTTGCAAATACTCCTCTATTGAATTCTCCATTACTAAGTTTAGAAGTTTTTATTTCAATCATATTTGTCACCTATGCATTTCTTTCAAGGAAGTTTTATTCTTATTTAGTTTGCCATTTGATAAGGATGAAAGCAACTAATTTCATATTTATTATTAGTATGTATGTTATATAGAAGAAAAACACTTAAAAAACTTAAGTTTTTTAAGTGTTTTTCTGGGTTTTTTACATTGTAATGTTATATAATGATTCAAAGATACTTAAAAGGCAGTCATTTTTTTCTAAGGAGATATTGAGAATGTATCAAGAACATAGACTTGCATCAATTAAAACGTATTTGTCTTCTCATAAAAGTATTATGTTAGAAGAAATATGTGAAATGTTTGGTGTTTCAAAGGATACAGCAAGGCGAGATCTTGTAAAACTTGAGGAACGTGGAGAAATCATAAGGGTAAAGGGTGGAGCAACTCTTCCATCAGCTAATCGGAATTTAATTGAATATCAAGAGCGGAAAACAACAGTAAGTAAAGAGAAGATTGCACTTAAAGCAGCGTTGTTTGTTCAAGATGATTATGATTTATTAATGGATACATCTTCAACAATCGCTTTGATAGCTAAATATATAGAAAACAAACGTGTAAATGTCATTACAAATTCGATTGATCTTGTTGATTTATTAGGAGAACATACGGAGATAAATACTTTTTTACTCCCAGGAAAATTTAATCGGAAAAACAGAAATTTAACAGGTCCGAGAACAATTGAGACACTGAATGACTTTAAAGTTGATCAATTATTTCTTGGGGCATGTGGAATCAGTGGTGAAGGAGTTACTTCTCCAGATGAAGAGGAAGCTTTTTTAAAGAAAAAAATGATTAGTTGTGCAAGGCAAGTCATCCTACTAGCTGATTTTTCGAAGTTTGAGAAGGAATTCTTACATCGAGTATGTGATCTAGCTGACATTGATCTGATTATCACAGATCAGTCCCCTAATGAAACTGTTATGGAAAAAATAAAAGAACATAATATTCGTCTATTTGTAGAAGAAAATGAAGAAGTAGAGAGTGAATACAATGAGAAAAATTAAGGTTGGTATAGTTGGTTATGGACTGTCAGGTGCCACATTTCACGCACCGCTTCTAAGCGTGTTAGATGAGTTTGAAATTGTAAAAGTTGTTAGTTCCAAACAAGATGTTGTAAAGAAAGATTTAGGAGATGTTGAAGTAGTAAGCAGTTTAGATGAAGTACTGGAAGATGTCTCAATTGAACTAGTTGTAATTACAACACCAAGCGGATTGCATTTCGAAATGGCAAAACAAAGTTTATATTCAGGTAAGCATGTTATTTTAGAAAAGCCGATGGTTGTTGAAACGAAGGAAGCAGAGGAACTTATTCAAATTGCTAAAGAGAAGAATTTACTTTTAAGCGTCTATCATAACAGAAGATGGGATAATGACTTTTTAACAATTAAAAAGCTTATAAATGATGGTACTCTTGGAGAAATCAATACGTATCATGCCCATTTTGACCGCTTTAGACCAGTTGTAAGAGACCGATGGAGAGAGAAACAAGGGCCTGGTTCTGGTATGCTATTTGATTTAGGATCGCACTTAATTGATCAAGCATTACACCTTTTTGGCTTACCTCAATTTGTTCAAGCAGATGTTTTTGCACAAAGAGAAAATGGAGAAACGGATGATTATTTCCATGTTGTTTTAGGGTACGAAAAGCTTCGTGTTATTTTACATTCTGGTTCAATTGTTCCAAATAATGGGCCTCGTTTCCAAATTCATGGTAGCAAAGGAAGTTTTATAAAATACGGGATAGATGGACAAGAAGTGGCTCTAAAAGAAGGGAAAAAGCCTATTGATGACTCATGGGGGGCAGACGAACCTCAGCTTTACGGTAAATTGGTTACGGTTGAAGGTGAAAAAGAACATCACGAAATCATTCCAACAAGAAATGGTTCATATGTAACTTATTATAAAGAAATTGCTGAGAGTATACTTGAGGGCAAAGAGGCTACTGTTACTGCTCATGAAGGATTATCTGTGATTAGACTTATTGAAGCGGCGCTCAAAAGTAGTGTTGAAAAAAGAGCAATTTATTTAGAGTAGGAATTAGGAAAAAGTGAATATCGAATCAATTAATATTTAAAGCAAAAAAATAAAAACTCATTATCTTTCAAATTGGTCAAGATAATGAGTTTTTTTAATTAAGCTACATGTTCTTTTTGCCTTTTAAGGTGTCTAAAATATACCTTTAAAATCGGAGGTACTGCGAAATAAATAAAAAGTATTCGAGATAGCTGATAAGCAGTCACAATGGATAAATCAGCGTGGACTTCCTGTGCAATTATTCCCATTTGGTCCATTCCACCAGGGGCTAAACTTAATATACTCGTTGCAAGCGAAATAGGTAGTAGTTTCATTAATAGTAAACTCATACAGAAAGAACCAATAATTAATACAACAGAACTGACTAAAGCAAGAGGTATGATTTTTGATTTGTGATTGACTTCTTCGGGTTTTAATAACAATCCAATATATCCCCCAAGCATAAATTGAGATAAACTCAATAAAGATGAAGGTAATGCAGGACCATGAAACCCAGTTATATTAATCAAAGCAGTTGCTATGATAGGGCCTAACATAAAAGGTGTCGGCAAATTTATTTTTTTTCCAATAAAAGCAAAAAGCACAGAAACCATTATAAATAAAATGATATTAGGAAATAAAGTATCCCAATGTCCGGATATTTTATGGATAATTTCCAATGAATTGTTTGATTCAACGCCAAAATACGGACTGAAGATGATAAATGGAATAAAAATAATGATCATCATTAATCTTACAACTTGAAAAAATGCTACTGTAGTTAAATCAATTCCTTTCATTTCTTCTGCAAGTGTAATGATTTGAGTTAATCCACCTGGAATACTCCCTGTTAATATAGTTGGATAATTAATTCCTGACAGTTTTGAGACAATCGTAGCGATTAAAACACAGAAACCTAAAAGAAGGAATGTCATGATCAACATTAATGGCAATTGATAAAAAATTTGAATGAGTGCAGATTTTGTGAAAGATAACCCAATTGAATAACCAGCTATTACTAATCCTGTTTCTCTTAGATAAATTGGCCAATATAATTTTAGTTTTCCTAATTTTGACCCAACGAGAACAGCTATCATTGGTCCTAGAAGCCAAGGAATCGGTAGGTGAAGAAAAACAAATATCATTCCACCGACAAAAGCGATTAAAAAAGTAATAGATAATTGTATTGGTTGTTTATTAATATTTAGATAATGTTTGTACATGACGTACCCTTCTCTCTATAACAATACATTTGGTTTAAGTCTGCTCATCTAGAAAGGAAAATAATTCTAAAGAGCGAATATAGCTAATAATAACTAGTTAATTATCTGAATATTTATTCTTTTATTATAGTTCAAGACATACTATTAAGAAAATAAAAAATAATTTAAAGGTGTAAATAAGGTGGAAATATGAAAGAGTATCTAAATGAAATACATACGATTAAAGTGAAAAATTCGAACTTACATGGATCGTTTAGTAATCAATATAAGCCGATTTTAACCATTAACTCTGGGGATTCTGTTCAATATTGTACGATTGATATAGGTTGGGGATATTCTCCAAAAGAAGGTAATAGAGTTCATTATGAATCAAGGGAAAAGGAAAATGAAACGGAATGGGGACACCCTATGATTGGACCTATTGCTATTCGAGATGCAAAACCTGGTATGACTTTAGAAATTACTATAAATGAGATTGTACCTAGTTGGTATGGTAGGAATTGTGCAGGTGGATCCAAAGAATGGCATAATAACAAATTGGGTTTATCTGAAGTTCCTAAAGTTATCCTAGATTGGGATTTAAATAGTAAAAATGAAATAGGAACATGTCATTATAAAAATAAGACATTCTCTGTATCTCTTAAACCATTTATGGGCGTAATGAGTAATGCTCCAAGTGAGCCGGGGATTCATTCTACTATCCCACCAAGGTATTGTGGTGGGAATATAGATTGTAAGGAGCTAGTGAAAGGTAGTGTTTTGTACTTACCGATAGCTGTAGAAAATGCATTATTCTCTGTTGGCGATGGACACGCTGCTCAAGGTGATGGAGAAGTCTCTGGTACAGCGATTGAATGTCCTATGGAAATGGTGGATCTTACATTTGTTGTAAGAGAAGATATGCATTTGAAAATGCCTAGAGCAAATACACCAGTTGGATGGATTACGTTTGGTTTACATGAAGACTTAAACGAAGCTACCATTATGGCCCTTGAAGGAATGTTAGAGTTGATTCAAGATTTGTATCATGTTGATAAAGTAGAAGCTAATGCGTTAGCAAGTATATTTGTAGATTTAAGAATTACTCAAATTGTAAATTCCGTAAAAGGTGTACACGCTGTATTACCTCATGGAGTTATACAATCTTAACCAAGTAAACTATATAAAACTTCAAATAAAAGAGTAGGATGGGAAACAAATGAAGTTACGTTTTGTAAAAGGTTCTGATTACTATGCTATATCTCCATTAATTAATGAGTGGTGGGGAGGAAGAAATATGTCCGATATGCTTCCTAAGTTATTCTTTGACCATTTTACAAATACAAGCTTTATTGTTGAAGACGATGAGCAAATTGTAGGCTTTCTGATTGGCTTCTTATCACAAACGCATTCTAATGAAGCTTATATTCATTTTGTTGGAGTCCATCCAGCGTATCGAAAACAAAATCTCGGAAAAAAATTATACGAAGAATTTTTTAAAGTTGTTCAACAAAATGGTCGAAATATTGTTCGTTGTGTAACTTCTCCAGTTAACAAAGTTTCTATTGCTTACCATACGAAAATGGAATTTAAGATTGAAGATGGTAATGGATTTGTTGATGGTATATCAGTCCATATTGGTTATGATGGTTCAAATAAAGATCGAGTTTTATTTGTGAAAGAGTTAGTTTAACAATTACATTTTTCAGGAGGTTGTAAAGTGGAAAAAACGAATAGTAAAGCTATAACTTCAATAATATTAAGTATTGTATCAATATTTATTCCTGTTATTGGCTTAATCGGAGCGATCGTTGGAGTTGTTATATCAAACAAAGCTATTAAAGAGATAAATAATTTAAAAGAAAAAGGCATGGGTTTAGCTATATCTGGAATGGTTATAAGTATTTTAGGAATATGCATTCAATTATTCTTTATTTTAAGTTATGTTTCGTATTTTAGTATTAAAGTGTCTAACTAATAAACGAAATCTGATAAAAGATAGTATTTAGTATTTATTAGTTGGTTAATTTAAATTAAGAAGTTATTTGTAAAAAAATGAAAACAAATAGGTAGACTTGGCGTTGGTCTGGTTCGGAAAGAACACGTATTGTGTTTTTTTTGAATCAGATCTTTTTAGTATGAAAAAATTTTTAAGAAAAAAGAGGATATTGTTCTAAAAAAATAGAATGTTCTATAAAGTTAGATTATAAAATAAAAAAGGAGAATATTATGGAGAATAATAGTTTGAAAATATCAGCAGACCAGCAAAAGTTAGTTGCAAATGCAACAAGAATCAAAATCATTTATTTATTAAAAGACAAAGAAATGACAGCGAAAGAAGTAGCTACAAGTTTAGGGAAATCTAATGGAAGTGTGCATTACCATATTCAGCAATTGTATGAAGGTGGCATTTTAGAGCTTACGAAAGAAGTTAAAAATCGAGGAATAATTGAAAAATATTACCGTTCGAAAGCAACACGTTTTGAGATTCATGAAAAGGGAGAAGGTCAGAGAAATGGAATCAAAATGGCGACAAACTTATTGCTAAATGAAAGTGAAAAGAAACAATTTTTATGGGAAATGGAACAACTGCTCGTTAGATGGGAAGGCATTGCTCAGAAAGAGAGTACAGATGAGGATAAGAAGGAATTTTCTGTTTCCTGTGAGATTGCTGAAGAATCAAAGGAACATTTAGAATAGAACATTTTGTAATTTGGGAGTTTTTTATGTAAGTATGAAATGGAAAAAGGAGGAAAGTTATGAAAAATCAACAATTACGGTTGTCCTGGAGAAATCCTATTTTAATGTTACTAGGTTCAGGAATTTCTAATTTAGGTGATTTTGTCTATTTAGTAGCTATAAATGTTATTATTTTTGAACGTACACATTCAGCTGTAGCAGTTGCTGGGCTTTGGATTATTGGTCCAATTGCTTCGTTATGTACACAATTTTGGTCGGGGATGTTTATTGATCGCTTAAATAAACGGACAATTTTAATTACAATGGATATCATTCGGGCACTCATTATTGCATTTATCCCACTTTTATCTTCTATTACACTCACTTACATCTTTATATTCACTGTCAATATAGCAAGTTCAATATTCGGTCCTACATCATCAACATATATCGCAAAACACATTCCAAAAGAACAAAGAAAACAATTTAATGCTTATCAAGGAATTGTAACATCAGGTGCGTTTATCGTCGGTCCAGCATTTGCAGGTTTATTGTTAATAAATAATACACCTTCAGTAGCTATTTATATTAACGCAGTTTCTTTTCTTCTTTCTGGAATTGTTTTTTTATTTTTACCGTCAGACCATGTCAGTGAAGAAGCTAAGAAAACAAAGTTCTCAATCAAGTTGTTAAAAGAGGATTGGGTACAAGTCGGGGGATTTGTGAAAACATCTACTTCGATCATGTCTATCTATATCTTATTTCAATTAATGATGGTGTTTGCATTTTCATTAGATACACAAGAAGTTGTTTTTACACAAAAAGTAGTCGGATTAACTCAATCTGATTTTGGTTTTTTAGTAAGTATAACCGGGATTGGTTACGTAAGTTCGTCTTTTTTAATTTCAATCTTTTCAAAAAAACTTTCTACTAAAATCCTAATGGGTGTAGGTAGCATAGTATTTTCTATAGGATATTGTATCTATGCTTTCTCTAATTCGTTCTACACTATTTCAGTAGGTTTTATCTTGTTAGGATTCTTCTCAGCAGCTTCAAACACTGGATTTGTTACGTTTTTTCAACAAAGCTTTCCGATTGATATGATGGGTAGGCTTAATAGTATTTTTGGTTTGTTTCAAAGCTTATTAAAAATTTGCATGGTATTAGTAATAGGGTATTTCGGGCAGATTTTATCTTTACGTATAACGATTATTAGTGGGACATTGATCATTTTTTGTTTATCGGTAGTTTTGTTAGTCATTGTTATGAAACCTGTAAATGAGAAATATCTTAGTGAACAACTAGAAGGCTAATTTATAAAGTTGAAAACTTAAAGAGTCAAACAGACTCTTTTTTCTTTTTGCTATTTTTACTTACCTTTACTTGTGCTTTTGGTTGTGTTTACTTAAAAATAGTATATAATAACTTATAAATACTTAAGTGATTGTAAGTGAGGATGGATATTGATGTTTCAAGAGGAACGTTTAGTTGCAATAGTGGATTTCTTAAAAACGAATAAACGAATTTCTGTAGAACAAATATGTGCTTTATTTGATGTTTCAAGAGATACAGCAAGAAGGGATCTTGTTCGGCTTGAAGAAGAAAAAAGAATTGTTCGTACTCGAGGTGGGGCAATCCTTCCATCAAACCCTCATGAAATAAAAGATTATTCGAACCGTTTGAAAATTGTATCGGAAGAGAAAAGTAGCATCGGGAAAGTCGCAGCTTCTTTAATTTACCCGAATGATCGGGTTATTTTGGATGTATCAACTACAGTTCAATCATGTGCTGAACACATAAAAAATATTGATTGTACGGTCATTACAAATTCGATCAATCAAGCAGAAATATTATCTTCCAAATCAGAAATAGCTATTCAACTATTAGGTGGAAAGCTACAAAAGGAACATAAATTTCTTTATGGAACATCCGTTATAGAAAAATTATCAGAATACCATGTAGATAAGGCTTTTATAGGTGTAGCAGGAATATCTGAACGAGGATTAACAAATGCCCTTGAAGAGGATGGAATGGTGAAACGAAAAATGATTCAGCAAGCTAATCAAGTGATTGTTTTAGCGGATCATACAAAATTAGGAAAGACACATTTCTTTAAGTTTACTGATTTACAGGATATAGATCTTTTGATTACGGATAAAACACCTGAGAAATCTTTCTTGGATTTATTGCGAAAATACAATGTTGAACTTTTAATAGCTGACATAGAAGATGAAGGAGACGAGTAAAATGACTAAATTAATCGCAGTAGATTTAGATGGTACATTACTAAATGAAGAAAATCGTATTAGTGATAAGAATTTAGAAGCGATTATAGATGCACAAAAAAATGGCATTGAAGTAGTAGTTGCAACGGGTCGTGCTCACTTTGATGTTAAAAGAATATTTAAAGATACAGGAATTACTACTTGGATAATTAGTGCGAATGGTGCAACGATTCATAAGCCAAATGGTGAACTGTTTCACTCCATACCAATTAATAAAGAAGTGGCAATTGACGCGTTAAGTTGGCTTGAAAAAGAAGGTTTTTATTATGAAGTATCTAGCAATCATTCAATCTATTCGCCTCAAAAAGGGCAAGATTTGTTGGTAATTGAAATGGACCGAATAAAAAGTGCTAACCCAGATGTAAATATAGAAGAACTTCAATCTGCAGCTGAGAAACAAAATAGCCAAGCTGGATTCTCTTTTATTCAATCATATAAAGATATAGAAGAAGATCTAGATATTTATAATATACTGGCTTTTTCGTTTCATGAAGAAAAGCTTAAAAAAGGTTGGAGTAAATTTGAGACACAAAAAGAGCTAACAATTGTTAAGTCTGCTAATCATAATTTCGAATTAGAACACAAAAATGCTTCAAAAGGAAATGCACTCGAAATTCTTGCAAATAAGCTTAACATTGAATTAGTTGAAACAGCTGCTGTAGGAGATAGTTTCAATGATTTATCAATGTTGAAAATTGCAGGAAGAAGTGCAGCGATGGGAAACGCAAATGAGGAAATAAAAAATGCATGTAAGGAAATTACACTCACGAATGATGAAGATGGAGTAGCTCATTTTATTTATAAATTGATTAATAATACGAATTAATTTCATCCGTAATTTAAAGGAGATATAAAATCATAGATTGGCGTTACGCATGATGCTTTTTGCGGCGTGACAATCAGTGATTTCATATAAAAGGTAAAAGGTCTGTGGTTTGAGATCTTTTACCTTATTTTATAGCCTTAATCAAACTACATTACCAATTACTTTTTATTAACAAGAACACACACAATCATCAAGTTTTGGGGATAATCTTTTACTTCCTTTTTTCATCTTCAGGTACATTAGTGCCTTTTTCAGGAGGCTATCCTTTTTAATAGTAGATAAATTCCATGAATTATTAGAAATATGTTGAGTAGCTTCTTTTTTTAATTTTGCATACATTTCAATTTCGTTATAAAACATGACTTAACAGCTCCTTAATCAAAATATTTTGATGTAAAAGAGGAGCCTTTCGAAAAAGTAACAGTATATTAAATCTGATAACTAAAGGAAAATATGTGCAAATTCTAGAAATAGTAGCTATGAACATTTGAAAGTATTACACATGGAGGTTTAAAAGTGAAAATTAGTAATAAGAATGCTGAACATTATATATGGGGAGGAAGTTGTGATGGTTGGGATTTAGTAAAAAATGAAGAATTAAGTGTGATCCTTGAAAAAATGCCTCCTAACACGAAGGAAGTAAGGCACTTTCATTCAAAGTCTCAACAATTTTTCTTTGTTTTATCTGGGAGTGGAACAATAGAAATAAATGGTGAGGTCATTTTATTAAATAAATTTGAAGGTGTAGAAATTCCACCATTTACTTTGCATCAAATGAAAAATGAGTCAAATGAAGAGATAGAATTCTTAGTTATCTCACAGCCAAATAGTAGGGGAGATAGAGTTCTAAGTAGTTAATCTAAGAATATAAATGATTGGGGGAATATAGTTGGTAAATTTATTTCCAGTTTCACAAGATGAAGAAGCCATATTACACAATCTCATGCAATTTTACATCTATGAGTTTAGTAAATACTTGCAGAAAATTAAGCTTGAACAAAATGGATCCTATAAGCCTTTTGAATTAGATCAATATTGGACGAATCCTAATTTTCATGCATTTTTTATTAAACTTGAAGAAGAGTACATTGGTTTTACACTTGTTGAAAATGAAACTGAGACCTCTCCTAATTCAATAAGGGAATTTTTTATCATTCAAAAGTATAACGGGAGGGGATATGGAAAAATAGTGGCTACAAAATTATTTAATATGTTCCCAGGGAAATGGCGAATTACTCAAGTTGAAAAGAACTACCCTGCTCAAGGATTTTGGAGAAGTACAATCTCAAACTATACGAATGACCATTTTAAAGAAAGATATGACGAAAATAGAAAGTCAATTCAAGAATTTGATACAAGGTTAATAAACTAAAATAGTAATATGAAATGAGGAGATAATTTATGGAAATTAATCGGAAAATTGTTTCATTTTCACTGGTAAGTACATTAACTGGGGTTCTATTACTTGGATCAACACCTGCTTCGATATTCGCAGCATCATCCAAACTAACGAATACGCAAAGTGTTTTAAAAAATCAAATTAGTACTTATATAAAACAATTAAACATATTAAAAAAAGAATTTGCTTTAAATGATTCGGTTTTGTACGGAAACTATACTAAATTGCAATCCTATGTGAAAGATTTCGTAAAGTATAACTATACAGGAGTAGATGAGTTAAAATATAAAACAGCTACATTTAAAACAAAAATTGATAAAACGCGAAAAGATAATGGCTTGGTCGATATGAAAAAGGTGACTGCAACTTTTAATACATATCTCAAAAAAAATGATGCCAAAAATGCGAATGCTTATTATACAAAACAAAGATCATTCTTACTCAAAGTGCTAGATCAACAAGATGAACTGAAGAACGCCATTAATGAATACACACAAGAAGTTGAATTTCAATTTCAACAAGAAAATGAAAGCTATATCCAAAGTATGATTCCAACTGAATATGGGAATTATCAAACAGCATCAATAAAAACCTTCTCACGAATGATGGATGTGTTTTTGAAAGAACAAGATATTTTAAATCAAGCATATCAAGTATTAAATATGAACTTCACTATTAAAATGCAAATACAGGATGACATTGAAAAAATGATGGGAAAATATCAATCTGTATTGGGAGTAAGCACCGTTAAAAATGACGATTTAATTGATGCGATTAAAAAAAGAGACGTTGGAAAAGCTAAACTTGCCATTGGACTGGCTATGAAGCAACTAGAAATTGCTAATAGTTCCATTGACCAATTACTAGCTGAACTTGATCAATACCAACAAAATCTTCCAAATAAATTTCCAAACTATGTAAAAAATACATCTGCTACAAAATAATGTAGGATTTAATCATAAAACGACTGTCTATTGTTAATTCACATTATGACAGTCGTTTTAAGTTTTCAAAATCCAATCTAGCTGTTCTCAACCAACTCTAGAAATTCCACCAATAATCACAATTTTTTTATCATGTAACATGTTTCATTCCTCCAGTTTTGCAATTCGTTTGAACGAAACCATTGTATTTCTAAAAATTTCAACTTAGAAGTAATTATTTGAATCTAAAATAGTTTATTGTTATCATATGATTAAACATTTAAACATATAAACTTGTGGAGTGATAAATAATGTCTAAGACTGTATTGATAACTGGTGCGACTAGTGGTTTAGGATATGAATTCGTAAAGTTGTTTGCAAATGATGGATTTAATCTTGTATTAGTTGCTCGAAATGAGCAAAAAATGAAGGAAATAAAAGAGAAGTTTCAAAATGTGGAAGTAACAATAATTCCAAAGGATTTAAGTTTACCAGATTCAGCTAAAGAAGTTTATGAAGAGGTAAAAAAGCATGACATTGACATTGATATATTAGTCAATAATGCTGGATTTGGATTATTAGGCAATTTTGATCAATTAGATATAAGAAAACAAACGGAAATGATTCAATTAAATATTACGGCACTTACTCAGCTAACTTATTATTTCTTACATGAAATGAAAAAGAAAAAGTCAGCAAGGATCTTAAATGTTGCAAGCACAGCATCATTTCAGCCAGGGCCGTTAATGGCAGTTTATTACGCTACAAAAGCATATGTTTTATCATTTTCAGAAGCATTAGTTGAGGAATTGAGAGGTAGCAATGTAACTGTAACAACGCTGTGTCCTGGTGCTACAAAAACAAACTTTGGTTCAGTTGCAAATGTTGAGAATACAAAAATGTTTAGTAAAGCTATGTCTTCTGAAGTTGTAGCAAAACAAGGATATAGTGCTCTATTTAAAGGAAAACGAGTTATTATTACTGGAACACTAAATTCTTTAGGTGCATATGCAGCAAAATTTTTCCCAAGAAGCATTTCGGCAAAGATTGCTAAGTATGTGGGACAGGAAAAGTAAATCCTTTTATAAATAAATTAAATATGTGACATAAGAAAGCTAACGATGACTGTTAGCTTTTTTGTTTAGGTCTCGATACAAAGAAAGTTCAAATGAAGGGAAATCAATGTAAATATAGAATAGAGTAATGAAAAACTTCATATCATTCATGTCATTTTATATAGAAGGAGATCAAAAAATGAAAAAAATCCTTTTCATTGCATACAATCAATATGCAGATTTTGAAATTGCAAATACATTATTTTTTGTTAAAAAAGTAGGGAAGTATGAAATCGAAACAGCTACCCTTTTAGGAGAAAATGTTACTAGCTTAGGAGGGCTAATTACTTGCCCGCAGGTAAAGATTGAAGAAGTAAATGTTAGGGATTATGATTTAGTCTTAATATCAGGTAGAGATGGAATTAGAGAGCTGTTAGACGAACAAAGTTTGGTAGTGCTGCTACAAAATGCTTTTAGTCTAAAAATTCCGATTGCTGCAATTTGTGCATCAGCGGCTCTTTTAGGGAAAGCGGGTTTATTAAAAAGAAAGAGTTTTACATGTTTACCTAATACAGTTGAAAGCTTTCAAGATGTATTTTTAGATGCTAATTATACTGGAGAACTAATCCGTGTTTCAGATGGACTCATTACAGCAAAAGGGACAGCATTTGCAGAATTTACAATTGCAGTAGGAGATACACTTAAACTGTGGAGTAGTGAACATCAAAAAGAGAATGCACTGAAATTTTGTAAGGGACTTTCATAATACTGTTTTAAAATCAGTTAAAGACTTATGGGTGATAATATGAGGGGAAACATACAAGAAATTATTCAAATTTTACATAATAAGAAATTAATAAATAGAGAATATGATAATTTTAAACAATTTAATGGAACGACTGATAGTGTGATAGGTGTACTTCTCAATAATGAGGGAGAGCCGAGTGTCATTGTTAAAACAGATGATAGTCAATACATCAATTTAGTCGAGAATTTTATGAACGAGTATCAATCTATCTCTCTTTTTCCTAAGTTTGTCTATGCTGACTCGGATAAAGGATTTCTTGTTTATGATTTCCAAAATGGAAGTGGAGACTTTAAAAGAGAGAATAAGAAGAAAATAATAAATCAACTGGCTACAAAAGTGCTAAGCCAATTGAAGCCTGTCAGTGATATTTCTCAATGGGGAAACTTAGATACTCCTTTTTCATCTTGGTTTGATTTTCAGGAAGAGCGAATAACTTATAGTAGAAACACAATTGGTGATATTTTGTCAGAAAAAGAGTTTAAGATGGTAATGGAGATAGTCAATAGACTTTGTACTACGCAAAATTATAAACCTTACTTATTACATGGTGATTGTGGGTTCCATAATTTTTTATTTAACGAATCGTCTGATCTAGTTGGAGTGATTGATCCGATCCCTACGATTGGTCCAGTGATACATGAACTTAGCTTTGCATTTTGTTCTTCACCAGAATTATTAAATATGGAAACAATTGTTGAAGCGGCAAAAATATTAGATTGTGCTCAATCTTTAAAAGAAGAAGTAATTGTTAACTTGTATTGTCGAATTGGAACTTGTATTAAACATCATCCGGCTGATTTACCTATGTATTTAGAGGCCTGGAAAGAATGGAAGTCAGTCTAGGGGAAAGGAGTTAGGTAAAAAACGGCTGTCAATTGACAGTCGTTTTGCAAAAGTTTACCTAATATATGAATATAGTAGAGAAGGATTCAATCTATTTTCTTACAACATACGTGACGGCATTTGTTTTTAGTAATATTTGTTTTCCGCCTCGAGTATTATTATATTCTAATGGTTTTACAAGTTTAGTTAATACTTCCCATCCTACATAAATACTGCTCAATTTATTCAACATGTTCTCTGTGGATAGATTTATTTCCATTTGGGCTTCTAGCTTTCTATTCGTTTCTATATCAATTTCTTCAACTTCGGAATTCACTATAATACAATTTATCCCTTTGTTCTTTGTGCCACTTGCCATTTTATAGATAACCTTTTCGAAAGTATCCTCTTAATCAACATGTTCTAAACTTGATACTGCAACAATAAAATCAAACTCATTTGGTTTTATTTCGTAGTTCCCGTTGTCAGCTTTTACCGGTTGAATGACATCTTCCACTTTAATTTTTTTACTATACTGTTTTAACTTATTTAATGCGGAATCTAATAGATCAACACATGCAATTTTCCCGTTCTTTTGTTTAATCACTTCGGCAATCGGAATACTATTTCTCCCTACTCCGCAACCTATATCTAGAACTTGTAAGTTAATATTGTTTTTAAATAATGGTAGTAAATCTATTACAGTTTTTACAGGGTTAGATAACCAAGAGCCTTCTTCAAATAAACGATAGTTTTCGTAGCAAAAATCGTGATATTTTCTCTCCTCATTTCGAATCATTTCTATTCTATTCAACGTTTTCCCCCTAATTATTAAAAAATATCTTTTTAATAGTTTTCTTTATCTAATCCCATTTTTCCTACCTTAGCAAAAGGTCTAAAAGGATAATCTTTGTTTCTGTGGAATTTTACAAAGAGACGGAGATTCCATTTTTAGGAGGATTTTTTATGGATTCAAAAGTTAGTCTTTCATTATATAAACCAGAGTATTATGACCAACTAAAATTATTTAAATTAGTAGAAGGACAGGAACAGTTTACTAGATTACCAATTGAATCAATACGAGTTTCAATAAACAATCCTGATTGCTATAGGATTGTCATCTTAAATCATGATTTACCTGTGGGATATTTTGTATTACAAATCGGAGAATCAGTTAAAGAGTATACAGAAAATGAAAGAGCAATTCTACTTCGATCTTATTCAATAAATTCAGATCAACAAGGAAAAGGGTTCGGGAAACAATCATTGGAATTATTGGATCAGCTTGTTTCAAAATTATTGCCTAACTATACAGAGATTGTCCTAGCTGTTAATGATCGAAACAATGTAGCAACTAGTCTTTATTTAAAATCAGGGTTCGTTGATAGAGGTCAAAAAGCAGAAGGAAGAAGTGGTCCTCAAAAAGTGTTATTTAAGCAAATAAATACTGTTAATTAAGAATACTATTATTCTAGATGGAAAAAGTGGGGATATAAAAGTGAAGAAATGGATAGGTTCAGCGGGTATTTGTGTAAATGAGAAAAATGAGATGTTAATGGTTTTACAAGGACAGCCACATAAGAAGAAGGTATGGTCTATTCCTTCTGGAGGAAAAGAGTTAAATGAAACATATGAAGAATGTTGCATTAGAGAGATTAGTGAAGAAACTGGATATGAGGTTGGGATTGTTAAATCCTTATTTGTAAAAGAAGGCAATTCATATGGATTTGACGTAATAGTTCACTATTTTGAAGTTGAGGTTGTTGGTGGGGAATGTAAAATACAAGATCCAGATGGATTGATTTATGAGGTGTCATGGAAATCTGTTAATGAATTAAAGGAACTGGATTTATCCTTTCCTGAGGATAGAGAATATTTAATTAGTTTCATACAAGAAAAAAATTATCAAAAGCAATAGAAATGGAGGAGAATAATTATTAAATATAAAAAATTACTGATTTTTATATTTGTTATTGTTGCTTTCTTTCTAGCAGCAAACTTTCGTTCAATTCAAAATGAGTATAATAAATTTACTGTTCAAATGACGAAAAAAGAGTCAACTATTACAAAAACTTTAACTGCAAATGAAATTTTGGACCTTCTAGTTAAGCAAAATGAACTTTCTGAAAAATTTAAAGAGTGGAAAATATTTTGGTTATATAGAGAAATTGGGAGTGAATCTGACAAGTTATGGGAAAACTTTTCTTTTATGTTTGAGCATCCTAAGTACGATTCAGCTAAGATTAAATATAAAGTAACAAAGTACAAAGTAGATGGAAAAAAGATTGAGTTTGTGAATAATAGTAAAATAACTCAAGTTCATTCAGAAAGTGGTTGGAGAAATTATTAATGAATTCAATCAGAATACATAACTAAGAGAACATAGAGGTTTATAAAGTACAAAAAAGAGTGGCTGTCTATTTTTGGCAACCATTCTTTTTTATTATCAAGACTCTAATAAACTACAATGTTGATTTTTGAGAAATACAAAAGGAAACCAAGTTCTGAAGGTTTTCCTTTTGTCATCATACTACCAATCTTATTTGGGATTCAAAACGTATATTCTGTTTTTAAAATTCCGTAAACATAAACGTCTTCATATGTATCTATTAAAAGTCTATTCTGTCTCAATGTTCCTTCTTTGCGTTAGCCAGACTTCTCTCACTTTCGCGAATTCCTCAATCAAGTACACAAAGAATAGCAACGTGGACGAAAAAGTTTTGGTGGGCAGAAATGAAAGAGGGATATCGTACATTTTTTAACTATCCATATCTTTTACGACTTACACTTCTATCATCTACAGTTCAGTTTGCTGTTGGAGCAACAATGGTTTTAGGTGTGCCATTTATACGCGGAAATCTTAAAGGTCATTCATGGGAATATTCAATATTTTCAGGAGCTTTTTCAATAGGGTACTTCGTTGGAATGATACTACTTACTAAAATACAAAAAAACTATTACACTATGCATTTTGGTTTGATAGGGGGAGGACTTTCATTCATACTTCTATTTTTTGTTCACTCAATTCCTTTTGCATGGCTATGTGAGTTATTTGGTGGAATCCTGTTTCTTTTTTTCAATGCTAGAAGTGCAGCAATCTTTCAACGAGAGGTTCCTAGAGAACGTTTGGCCCAGTTAAGTGCAGTTCGATTGCTTTTCTTTAGAGTTAGCATGCCTTTTGGAATTGCTTTTGCTTCATTATCATTTTTAGGTTTAAGCAAAAGACAAACGTATGGAATTATTGGGTTAATAATAGTTTTGCCTGGATTGTTTTATCTTTTTGGTTCTCGACCTGAAAATAACATGAACGTAAGGAAAAAACAAATAATAGGTTGACTATAAAGAGTTATTTTGATGTAAATAGAAGAATAAGAGAGGATGGAATATAGTATGCCATCCTTTCCGATTACTTTTTCTATGACTGTAGGTAAGTAGGGGTTAAAAGATGGAGGAACAGAGGAAATAACTTTATAAATGTACAAATAAAGGCCAGATGTATCTACCTGGCTTTCGTGTGTTTAATTTTATATTCATCTATTTCCTACTTTGTTTATTGCATTTCTCCATGTACTTAGGTGTACTGCGCCTATTTCCGGTTTAGGCTCACCATCAAGAACAGTGACATATTCTAAGGAATTTCCATCTAGGTCTGAAAAATAGTAGCTTGCAGCTGGCATCCAAGTATGAACAATTGGCTCAGTTGGATCTAATCCAAAACTAGGATTTAATTGAATTCCTTTCTGAGCTAAAAATTCAGGAACTTTTACTAACTCTTCATATGTTACATAAAATGCGAAATGTGATCTTCTGAATTCTTCAGCTGGAATTTCCCAAACACCTAGCATTTGTTCTTTGATAGCTTCATCACCTAGCCAAAAGAAAGCTACTCTTCTTTCGTTAATGACATAAGCTAATTCTAAATCTAACTTTTGATAAAAAGAAATTGCATTTTCTAAGTTTCTAGTATAAACATGCGTTTCATATAATTTAGCGTTTTTCATAAATTCATTCCTCCTATAATCTCTTTTTCTATATTTCTAGTGTAAAAAATAAAAGAATTTTTGAAACCGGAATTTTGACTGAGGGAATGTACAACTTTAGTTTGAGATAACTAATTTTCTAGGAGGTTACGAAATGAAACGAGCGATTGTCTTTTTGATTGCTTTATCAATAATCGCAGGCTTTTCTGGATGTATTAACAAGAAAACTGAGGAAACAGGAAAAACAGAAATTATGTTTCAATTGGTGAATCCAAAGGATGGCTCATTAAGTGAAACGAAGGTGATTAAAGATAAAAAGGAAGTTAGTTCAATTCAAGCAGTCTTAAAATCAATAGAATGGACTCGTGCATATCCAAAAATGGCGAGATATCCGGACGTTGAATTTTGGGTACATGTAGAAGGGGCAAAAGTCGGTAATAAATATCAATTTTGGTACAATTCAAAAGTAAGTAATATTTTAAGCATGGCCCAAGGTCTGGGTGATATTTCAAAAGAAGATGCACGAACTTTAGTTAAACTATTGTTATCAAAGTAATAAATGGAGGATTTAATAGATGAAATCGGAAAGTATGTCTAAACATTTTCGTACATTAACAAGTCAAGATGTGTGAATCACATGTAGAATTTAAAAATATTGTTATAGCTTATGAAGAATGGTTGAAGGAGAAACAATGAAAATAAGAAACCTTTGTTATATTAAAATTAATAAACAAGAAAATATGATCTTTAGCTGCGGTATGCCTTTCGAGGATTTTATGAGGAATATATCAGTACAACCTGACAACATATTATTGATGGATGGGGAATATTTTGGTGGAGAATATCATTTGGAAACGGGATTTGAATATGTTGAAAAAAAGAATTTAGAAGATTTGATAAATGATAATGTTTATAATTATGGGGATTTTTGTTGGATGGACTATAAAAGTAAGAACCAGATTGACAATATAACACCAAGAGAATTATCTGAATTACTTTACTTAGTACATAGACATGAACCATTAGAATCACCTTTTTCGTCAAAACTTAATAATCGTTACACTTATATAGCTCATGATGATTTTTGGTGGACAAGAGTGTATATGAAAGATATTAGTGACTATAGAAATGTGATTAAAGGTAAAATTCTAAAAGAATTAAAAGGTCGGAAGAGAACAATAGAGGATATTCCAGATGAAATAGTAGAAGTAATTTTTAAAGGAGCTGAATATGGACTCTATATTGATTTTGAGAATGTTATTAATATCCACGGTAGCACAGGAGTCAGCTTATTTAAGATAGGTGATTATCGAAATTATGATACCATTCATGAAGTATTTAATAGGAAGAAAAATGTTTTTTCGAACAGTTTATATTTAAATTACGAAAAGAAAAAATGGAGTTTACATGGGGAATGGAAGTAGTAATTCTATTTATATTTTGTTCCTTTTGGTTGGGGTAACAGATGAATTAAGGGAAATGGAAATTAATAGATTGAGGGGATAACAATGATATTAGTAAGCTCTTGTTTAGCAGGTTTAGAAGTAAGATACAATGGTACACACTGTTTAGATAAAAAAATAAGTCAACTAATAGAAGAAAACAAGGCAATATCTGTCTGCCCAGAATTACTTGGTGGATTTTTAACTCCGAGAGAACCTGCTGAGATAGTTGGCGGAAACGGAGAAGATGTCCTAGATGGTAAAGCAAAAGTGGTCGAGAAATCCGGAAGAGATGTTACAGAAATGTATGTAAAAGGGGCTTATTCTACTTTAAGAATTGCTCAAGAAGTGAATGCTAAAGTGGTTGTTCTTAAAGAGTTTAGCCCTTCTTGTGGTAGTTCAATGATCTATAATGGGGATTTTAAAGGTACGAAAATAGTTGGAGATGGAGTAACAAGTGCTTTACTTAAAAGAAACGGGATTCGAGTAATGTCAGAAGAAGGGCTTGCTGATTATCTTCTTGGGAAAATATAAATTTACTTAAGTTAACGGAATGGTCAATAAGATAGACAAAGCGGAGACTACAAATTTAATGTAGTCTTTTAATTTTAATAAGTTTGAAATTTCTGATTAACACATGATATAATCTCTTTCTGTTTAATTTTTAAATAGGAGGGGATAAATTTGAATCGGATTATGGTACTTGGTGTATCACCTGGTGTTGGAAAATCTACGTTTGCTCGGAGGCTAAGTGACATTATAAAAATAAATGTTTATCACTTAGATACGATGTATTGGAAACCAGGTTGGATTGAAACTTCGCTTGATGAGTTTAGAAGTGTTCAGAAAAAAGTTGTTGAAAACCGGCAATGGATTATTGAAGGAAATTATACTAATACATATGAAGTAAGGATTGAAAAAGCGGATACGATTATTTATTTAGAATTACCACTTTACGTCTGCCTTTATCGAGTTTTCAAAAGATTTTTTCAACATATTGGTAAAACAAGACCAGATATGACAATCGGATGTGATGAAAAGCTAGATTGGAAGTTTATTAAGTTTATCCTGACTACGTATAAAAATCGGAAAATTGTAATGAGAGAGCGGTTAGATTATTTTCTGAAAAAAGATGCTCAAAACAAAATCGTTATTTTAAAATCGAAAAAAGAAATACAAGACTACTTAGATAAACTTTCTTTGGAATATAATAAAAATTGATTTTTTATTGGGTTAGTAAAAATAAAAGGGGCCGTAGTCTTTTTTACTAAGCCCCTATGTATACTTTATCTTATTTTTTCTTTTGAATTTTTTCTCTTTCTACCTTAATTGCGTTCATTTTTCGTTCATATAATTGAGCACTATAATCTACATAATAATTATGTGGATTTTGAGTACGTTTTATTTCTTCCCAAAAACAAGTGAGTTCATCTTGATTGAATTTCTTGATTTGTTCGTTGGATGGATATGTTTCAATAACTACGCCATCCTTTACATATTCGTTCAATAAACAACGAACGGTAAAGTTTTCAAATGTTTGCTCTAAGTATGTATGTGTTGGATCAAATAAAGTGATCGGTTCATTTTCGTTTATTTTTTCATCAATAGTTGTAATGACATCAACTAATGCATGACCATTGTCTTTATCGTATAAACGATATAAGTTTTTGGACGAAGGTGTACTTGTTTTTATTGGATTGCTTGAAATTTTAATACGGTCTTCAATTATTCCTTCTTCATTTTCGATGGCAGCTAATTTATACACACCGCCAAGTGCTGGATCATCATAACATGTGATGTTTTTTGTTCCAATTCCCCATACATCTATTTTTGCACCTTGCATTTTTAAATGAATGATGGTTTCCTCATCAAGGTCATTACTTGCTACAATTTTTGCTTCAGTGAATCCAGCTTCGTCTAGCATTTTGCGTGCTTCTTTCGATAAGTAGGCAAGGTCACCACTGTCTAATCGGATGCCTTTGAACTTGATTTTTTCACCAAATTCTTTAGCCACTTTAATTGCATTTGGGACACCACTACGCAGAGTATCGTATGTATCTACTAAAAATACGCAGTCTTGATGAGTCTCTGCATACTTACGAAATGCAGTTAATTCATCTCCATAAGCTTGCACAAGCGCATGAGCGTGAGTACCACTAAGAGGTAATTCAAACTGAAAACCGGCTTGTACGTTACTTGTTCCATCAAAACCTGCAAGAACGCTTGCTCGAGCTCCCCAAAGTGATGCGGATTCTTCTTGAGCACGTCTTGTTCCAAATTCCATCACAACGTCATTACCAGCAACATGTCTTATTCGAGATGCTTTTGTAGCAACAAGTGTTTGATAATTTACTATATTTAAGATGGCTGTTTCAACCCACTGAGCTTGAATTAAAGGTGCTTCAATCGTTAAAATTGGTTCATTTGCAAAACAAATTTCACCTTCAGCAATACTTCGAACAGTACCTGTGAATTTCATTGTTGATAAATAGGATAAATAATCTTCTTTAAAACCAAGGGCACGTAAATAATGTAATTGTTCATCTGTGAAGTGGAAGTTTTTTAAATATTCGAGAACACGCCTAAGCCCCATGAAAACGGCATATCCATTTCCAAATGGCAGCTTACGAAAATAGACATTAAAAACCGATTTTTTTTCATGTATTCCATCATTAAAGTAAACATTTCCCATGTTGATTTGGTAAAAATCTGTGTGTAAAGAAGAGATTACTTTTTTGGTATTCATTCTCATTGAAATTCCTCCCAGTTTGTAACAACAATCGCACCTAATGTATTTTATAACTTGGCCTAAAGACTAGTTTTCTTCTTTGGATAAAATAAATATATATCTATGTGATATCCATCAAAACCCCATAATGATCACTTGGTAATATTAACGCTTTTGTAAGTGGAGTATTCCCAAACACTTCCACATTATCGATTGATGGAAGATTCAAGTTCGTGTTTTTATGAATTAAAATCCAATCAAATCGGACTTGTAACTTTAAATTTGATTCGCTTTTTATATTAATATTATTTATATAGTCTAGAGTGGGTTGAGCTTTAATATTATTATGGTTTTCGGTTTTCTTTAGACTGCGCTACATCCATCCAATGATGATCTGTTAAATAGTGATGAATACTTGAATTTGGTTCATCATTAAAATCTCCACAAAGAATTTCATAGGGTTTAGTATTATTTTCTCCAAAAATCCAATTATGTACTGCTCTAATTTGTTCTTTTCTTATCATAGTAGATTTCCAATTTAAATGAACATTTGTTATGCCAAATTCATAATCTCCATTTTTGAAAGTGATTCTAATTGCACAGTAATTTGATTCCTTAGTATTTTTTTGCCAAATAACATCCTCAGTAGAAATTGGAATTTTACTTAAAAATGCTAGTCCTTCATCTGGAGAATCGGGGTACTCTTTA
This sequence comes from Gottfriedia endophytica, assembly GCF_017814275.1. Taxonomy (GTDB): domain Bacteria; phylum Bacillota; class Bacilli; order Bacillales; family Bacillaceae_G; genus Gottfriedia; species Gottfriedia endophytica. Next base: position 24,414 of record NZ_JAGIYQ010000005.1, on the reverse strand, counting down.
AAAATGCAAAATGGATAACCTGCTTGATTCGCGATGTGTTGGGCTACATTTATTCCCTTTTCAACATCAATAGAACTTCTGACTTCCTGGAGCGCAAGAACGTCAGGATCAATATCTTTAACTAATTCACAAATTGCTGCTAATCGTTCAACCCACAATGTTTGATTGTTCCAAATGTTAAAAGTAGCGATTCTCATTGTTCTCCTCCCGTTTTACCAATATCAAACTAGTAAAAACTGGCTCTTTTCTTGAATGAGCTGAATGATGTTTTCTGGATTAACGGATGTATTATCAAGAAAAAGATAAGAAGGAGTATCAGAATGAAGAAACTCTTTTCGGAGTATTTGTACTCTTTCTCCCATTTGTTTTTCAGTTGGTCTTTGAAGGTCACGATTCAAATGAATTTCTTCGTCAGCCCATAAAATGACATAACGAACTTCTATACCTTGTTTAATCCACTGTGTAGTGTACTTCTTAACGTCATCCCAAAATGCAACCCAATCGATTATGACGTCATACTCAGCGTCTAAAAAATTATTACACAACGACACGATGTTTTTCCAAACTAGCTCCCTCGCAATATCGGATTCCCAAGGCTTCTTACGTCCTGAAACGGGCATATGACTAATAATATCCCCTGAAATATATGCACTTTTTTTCAGCCTCTCAGCGAAGTTTTTTGCTGTTGTTGATTTACCAACTCCTGCTGGTCCTGAAATGATAAATACTTTCCCCTTCATTGAACTATTCTCCCTATCTCTACTATCAATTCAATGAAGAATCGGGCCTTCAATAGCTTGCCCAGCTTCTTCATAAGTTAAAGCACAATTCATTACAAGAAAAAAAGCTGACCCAAAAATGTATTTTTATTTTAGGTCAGCCTCTTGAAGATATATTGTTTGAATTGTAGTTGTTCATATAAATAGTTATTTTCGTTACTGTGAAAAAGTAGTTCATTTTAGAAAGAATATAAACCCAGAATTTGTTAGAGTTATTTTATTTAAAGAAATAAGTCACAAAAAAATAAACTAAAACTGATTTGTCTCAATTTGGTTGAGAAGTCGATCTCCCGATTTCATTTTAGATCCACATAAAGGGCAAGTAGGTTCAGTTTCAAAAGAAAAATCTTTTCTCATCCATCCTATGCAATCGTCAGACTCACAATCCCAAATCGATGTTTGTACTTTTGGTAATGGTTCTTCATTCCTTTTTCGATTATACATACTTTTTCACCACTCCTTTACTGTATTATACCACATCAACAAGTCGAATTATTATTTATCATGCCACATCATTCAATCATTTATTCTACAAAATAAGAAAAGCTATTTTGTTTTGTGGTGTTTCTAATTTCGTAGAAGACTAGTCTTTTCAATCAAAAGACCTAAGAGAATAAAATTAATATTCTTTGTAGGGAAAGTGAAGGGAATTGTCGAATTGGTAAAGAAATTAACAAAATGTCCAAACCATTGTCATACTTCAAAATAAATAGGAGTGAATCAGATGATTTCGAAAATGAAAATGCTCGACACTTCTTATGCATCTCAAAGAAACGTAATTCATGCAAAAAATGGAATGGTAGCAACGTCACAGCCATTAGCTGCTCAAGCTGGATTAGATATATTGAAAAAAGGGGGAAATGCAGTTGATGCTGCTATTGCAACGGCAGCTTGTTTGACTGTTGTTGAACCGACTTCAAATGGGATTGGTGGCGATGCATTTGCATTAGTTTGGATGAAAGAAAAATTATATGGACTAGACTCAAGTGGCCCAGCTCCTAAAAATATTTCAATTCAGAAATTGAAAAATCAAGGATATGATAAAGTTCCTAAGTATGGTTGGTTACCCGTAACAGTACCTGGTGCTCCTGCTGCATGGGTTGAATTATCAAAACGCTTTGGTAATTTACCGTTAAAAGAAGTTTTGCAACCAGCTATTGAATATGCACGAAATGGTTATCCCGTTTCTCCAACAGTAGGAAGGTTTTGGAAGAGAGCATTTGGGATTTTTAAAAAGGAATTAGTTGGAGAAGAATTTAATGCCTGGTTCGAAACGTTTGCTCCAAAAGGGCGTGCTCCTGAGATTGGAGAAGTATGGTCTTCTTTAGATCATGCAATAACTTTAGAAAAAATTGCCGATACAAACGGAGAAGCGTTTTATACTGGAGAGCTTGCAAATAAAATAGTAGATTCTTCTACTAAATATGGTGGCTATTTAACGAAAGAAGACCTAGCATCCTATCGCCCGAGATGGGTAAAACCAATTAGTGTAAATTACAGAGGTTTTGACGTTTGGGAAATACCTCCAAATGGTCAAGGGATTGTTGCTTTAATGGCGTTAAATATGTTAAAGAATGATAACTTTACAGAAAAAGAGAGTGTGTATACATACCATAAACAAATTGAAGCAATGAAACTAGCTTTTTCATGTGGTAAGGAATATGTGACGGATTCTGACTATATGAAACTTACAATTGAAGAGCTTTTAAGTTCTTCTTATGGAAAACAGAGATATGCTGAGATTACGGAAACTGCTTGCGATCCAATGCCAGGTAAACCTCATAGCGGTGGCACTGTTTACTTAGCAACAGCTGATGGAGAAGGAAATATGGTTTCCTTTATTCAAAGTAATTACATGGGTTTTGGATCGGGGATTGTCATTCCTGGTACAGGTATTGCATTGCAGAATAGAGGACATGATTTTAGTTTAAATGAGCAACATGTAAATGCATTAGCTGGCGGGAAAAAAACGTACCATACCATTATTCCAGGATTCTTAACAAAAGATGATAAAGCTATTGGACCTTTTGGAGTAATGGGAGGTTATATGCAACCACAAGGGCATCTTCAAGTCATTATGAGTAGTATTGATTTTCATTTGAATCCACAAGCAGCTTTGGATGTACCAAGGTGGCAATGGATTGAAGGGAAAACAGTTGAAGTAGAACCAAATTTTCCAGAACATATTGTGACAGAATTAAAAGCAAAAGGACATGATATTCAAGTTGCAAAAAACTCCGGTGGTTTTGGTCGTGGACAAATTATTTGGAAAGATGAAGAAACTGGAGTTTTAATTGGAGGGACAGAGTCAAGAGCTGACGGAACCATTGCTAGTTGGTAAATATCATGGGAAAGGTTCGTAGTTCTTGCATATTTTGTCAAACGAAATAGCAAGAGACCCTTTAAGTGCTTTCATATAATATAGGTAGATTATTTTTTAATAGATTAGGAGGGAAACCATGAAAAAGTTAGTTCAAGCAGCTTTATTGGTTTCGATGGCTAGTACTTTATTAACTTTTCAGACTAGTAATGCCAAAACAATTGAGATTGCTCCACATACTCAAAAAATAGTGAAACAGGATATTCAAAAACCATCTGATACTGACGGTGTTTATGTAAAACAAAATGAAATGGTGCAAATGAGAGATAATACGGAGCTTGCTACGGATATTTACTTGCCATCACAAAATAGTACAGATTTACCGACGTTAATTGCTCGTACGCCATATGGCAAAAAAGATATGAAAACGCAAGCGACATATTTAGCCCAAAATGGATACGCTGTAGTCATTCAAGATGTAAGAGGGCGTTATGACTCAAAAGGAGATTATTATCCTTTTAAAGATGATGGGAAGGATGGATATGACACAATTGAATGGGCAGCAAAACAACTATGGAGTAATGGGAAAGTAGGAACATTTGGGCCATCTGCATTAGGAATCTCACAAAATGCAGCAGCGCTTGAAAATCCATCACATTTAAAAGCTATGTTTAGTTTAGTGCATACAGCTGATTTCTTTAATGAAGCTGTATATAGACAAGGAGTATTAAATCAAGCGTTAATTCAAGGTTGGTTAAATGCACAAAATATTTATCAAATCTTAAGAGTCGATCCAACTAACTTTAATGCGCTAAATAACTCGTATTCTTTATTGGATAGTAATAACTTAATGAAACAATTTAACAAATTAGAATTGCCACTAGGATCGTTTCCAAATTTAAATGAAAAATACATGCCAGCCTATCAAGATATGTTAAATATGAACATAATTGATAAACAAAATCCTATTTGGGATTTATATGAAGCAAACAATATTATGGATAAATTAGATAAAATTCATGTACCTGTTTATCATGTAGGTGGTTTTTATGACATATTTGAAGCTGGAGTATTAAATGCATTTACAGGGTTACAAAATAATGGTGGTATGGGCGCAAGAGGAAACCAAAAATTATTGATGGGACCATGGGTACATCAAAATGTTGGTCAAAATCCAACCTATTTATCAGCAAAAAATGTTGAAGTAGATTTAAATAAAGAAGCGGTTCGCTGGTTTGATTATTGGTTAAAAGGGATCGATAACAATATTATGAAAGAGCCAGCAGTCAAGTATTATGTAACTGGTGAAAATAAATGGGAAACAAGTCCAACTTGGCCAGTTAAAAACGTAAAACAAACGAATTTTTACTTTAATCAAGAACATAGCGGGACAATTAAATCCTTAAACGACGGTAGTTTATCAACAACTTTACCAAAGAAAAATGAAAAACCGAATACGTATGAATATGATCCTGCTCATCCAACAAAGACTGTTGGTGGAAATAATTTAATTATCCCAAGTGGACCAATGGATCAACGTCCTGTTGAAAACAAAGTCTTAACCTTTACATCTAAACCAATGTCAAAAGAGATGAAAATTGAAGGCCCAGCTTCTGCAACTTTATATATTTCATCGAATAAATTAGATACAGATTTTACAGTAAAAGTAACAGATGTTGATTCTAAAGGAACATCCACTTTACTTGAGGACGGAATCATTCGGGCTAAATTTAGAAATGGGCAAAATAAGGTAGCTTTACTGCAAAAGGGAAAAATATATCAAGTGAAGATTAATTTAACAGCTATCAGTCATGTAATACAAAAGGGACATCGCATTAGAATTGATGTTGCAAGCTCTAACTATCCAAAATTTGATCGAAATACAAATACAGGTAACAGTCCTGAGACAGATAAGGTATTCGTAAAAGCATTGAATACACTTTATCATGATTCTGTTCATCCATCGTATGTTACATTACCGATTGTAAATAACTGATTAATTAATAGAAATTCACCCCAAATTGTTTGACGTGAAAACAATTTGGGGTGAATTTATTTTCCGCAATATTAGCTTGGATTTAGTTCTTAAAGTTTTTCTTTACCCGAAGAATAACCTTCAAATAATCGCCCCCCGTATGGTTCAAGAACTTTTTCAGTCAGTTGAATAATTTTGTTTTTCTCACCGGTTTTATAAAAAGCTTCAAAGGCTGCAACAAATTCTTCAGAAAACTTTATATCAAAATGCTTCAAAGAACGAATGAACCATTTTGAAGACCCTATCCAACGATTATTCGTTCTTAAAACAAATTCCTGAATAAGCACTGCTAACGAGTTTGCGATAAAGAGTTCTTCTTGTCGACTTTTACATCCGATTAAATCATCTAGGACGTCCGTTATAAAGTATCGTTTTGTCGTAATTATGTCTTCAGTCCATCTTTCAGGACCATTCTCTAACATCTCTTTAGCTTCTTTTTTTATAGCGCCTATAAATCCATTATCTTTTAAAATAATCCCTTCAAAAATCATTCTTTGTAAACAAGGTTTAGCCCTTTGATAATCTGAGTCAAAATAGTGTTTATAAGATGTCAAATTATGGACAAAAACCTCAATTGCCCAACCAAAATCAATCATTGACTCTCTATATGCTGAGGGTAAACTTTTATCAAAGATGACAATATCAAGGTCAGACGTTTCTGTTGCTTCTCCTCTTACAACACTACCTGCTAATATCGCACCGTGGCAGTTTGGAAAGTGCTTTTCAATAAACAGTTTAGCTGCTTCAATTGGTTTTAATTTCATACTCTTTTCCATTTCCTTCACCTTCCTCAAATTTATTTTTCAAATACATTCTTTTTAAATCCGTAGAATCCCTTTTTATTTAATTAATAAATTTATAATAATATTCAAATATTCGAAATTTAATAAGTACTATTTTTTTTAGGTAAGCTTATATAAAGAGGGGGAATACAGATGTATAGATTACCAATCAATGAATCTAATTTAACCTCAACATCTTTCAATATCATCTAGAATTAACTATGTATGAATAGCAACAAAAGTCATTGGCATTTTTTAATAGTTTCTATTTTTAAATGCTAGTTTTGAGTAAACTTTGTGTTATTATAAAAATTAATTTAAACGGTTATACTTTAAAAGATTGTTGTTTTTGAGATTTGTAACTTTAAAGACAAAAGTTGATTACAACGGAAGGTGCGAGACTCCTGTGGGAATAGCGGGAAGGCTGAGACCCCGCAGGAGCGTATGCGACGAGGAGGCTCAGCTCACGCCCCACGGAAAGCGAGCAACCTGGAGTTGTAATAAACTAACGCATTCTAAAAAAATTAGACAGTCGTATTTCTTTCTATTACTATCTTCTTAAACAAATTTTTATTTGATCTTCAAGTTATAATCTCTTTAAAAAGTGATTTATGTTATTCTAAACATATAATTTTTGAATATAAGGAGTTGTTTAACATTCGTTTAAATAAATTTATTAGTGAATCAGGAAAAGCATCTAGACGTGGAGCAGATAAATTAATCAGTGAAGGTAGAGTTAAATTAAACGGAAAAGTTGCTAAAATTGGTGATACAGTTGAGCCTGGTGACGAAGTGATCGTAAATGGTGAGCATATTCGACTAGCTCGAAATAATGTTTATATTGCATTGAATAAACCAATTGGTGTAACAAGTACAACTGAAAAGAATGTTAAGGGGAATATTATTGATTTAGTAAATCATCCTTTAAGAATTTTTAATATTGGACGACTTGATAAAGATTCCGACGGCTTAATTCTTCTTACAAACGATGGAGATATTGTAAACGAAATTTTACGTGCAGAAAATAAACATGAAAAAGAATACATTGTTTCAGTAGATAAGCCGATCACGCCTGAATTCCTAAAAAAAATGTCTGAAGGAGTCAAAATTTTAGGTACAAAAACTCTACCTTGTGAAGTAAAACAACTTTCAAAATATGATTTTCAAATCATTTTAACACAAGGACTAAATCGTCAAATTCGTCGCATGTGTGAAGCATTAGGATACGAAGTTTTTAGACTTCAACGTACACGAATCATGAACATTCATTTGAACAACTTACCTGTTGGTCAGTGGAGAGACTTAACAAAGAAAGAAAAAACTCAATTATTCAGAGACTTAAACTATGAACCAAATGAATGGTAAAATAGAATAAAAGTCCATTTCTTCATTGAATAATTGAAGTCTTATCTGTATACCGCCTTCAAATGGCGGTTTTTTGTATTCTAAAAAAGTATCCTTTCTTATTAGTTTGCAATATAATTTAAATATTCAATATATTATGAGCTAGTTAAAAGTTAAATATAGAGAGGAGAAATAGGAAATGTTTAGATTACCAATTAATGATTCTATTTATCTTAAATTAATGCTTCCGAAAGACGCTGAAATATTAGTATCAGCTTTAAAAGAAAATCAAGAACAGATTAAGCAGTGGTTAATTTGGGCAGTTAATTTGCCAACAGTTGACGTTTACAAGAAAGAGATAATTCCTACTTGGTTACAAAAATTTGCAAATAATAATGGGTTTGAAGCTGCAATTTTTGTTAATGATGAGCTAGCTGGAATGATTGGGCTTCATTACATAGATTGGAACAATAAAACAACTGAAATGGGATACTGGCTAGGTGAAAAGTTCCAAGGAAAAGGAATAATGACAAAGACGGTTGAAAAATTAACAGATTACTGTTTTGAAGAACTTGAGTTAAACCGAATAATGATTAGAGCCGTTGATGAGAATACGAAAAGTAGAGGCATTCCAATTCGAATAGGTTTTGTTGAAGAGGGGATAACTAGAGAAGCGCAGCTCCTTCATGGGAAATACTGTGATTTAGTGAATTATAGTCTATTACGAAAAGATCGAAATTAAGGATTAAAAATAAAAGGAATACATGATGGAAACTTTTACAATAAGAGCGATTAAAGTTATTAAAAATATTCCGCCTGGGAAAGTAATGACTTATGGTCAAGTTGCGAGTTTGGCAGGAAGTCCTAGGGGTGCAAGGCAAGTCGTAAGAATTTTGCACTCAATGAGTAAAAAGCATAACCTTCCATGGCATCGGGTGATTAATTCAAAAGGTCAAATTGGATTACAAGATGACGAGAGTTTTAATACTCAAAGATTAACCCTTGAGAGTGAAGGGGTTGAATTTAGTGGAGAACGACAAATTGATCTTTCATTATTTCAATATCATCCAGGACTAATTGAGTATGAATAAAAGACAAAAGCTACTGAAATCTATCAGTAGCTTTTGTTAATATATGATTCACTAAAATACTAAATAAGTTAGAAATGTTAATGTGAGTAATCCAAAAAAATTATATAGGCTAAATTTTATTAAATATTTTTTATTCTCCTGTGGATGCTCCTTAATAAATAGTTTATATGAAATTACACTAGCGAGAGAAGCGATAAGTGTACCCAGCCCTCCTAAATTAACACCTAATAACAATGGTTTCCAATTAGCGGTAAACTTAGATAAAAGAATTGATGCCGGTACGTTACTTATAAATTGACTAAAAAAAATCGAGTTAAAATAAACTGAAGTCGTACTGTTTAAATGATCAATCATATAATGGCTGATTATTTTTAACTTGGAAATATTTCCTATAAAAATAAAGAAACAGATAAAAGTAATCAGTAAATAATAGTCAATTTTAAATAGTAGTTTTCGATCAAGAATAAAAACAGTTAATAAGGTAATGATTAATGCCAACTTATAATTTAACACGCCAAGTATAGAAGCTGTAATAAAACAAAATACAATCATCCATATGATAGACTTTTTTGGATTGTGTATTTTTAAAACTGGTAGCTCTATTTCTAATGATTTATTGTTAAGTCTATGATTAAGAATAAAAAGTAATAGAACCCCAAAGAAAAATAATAAAAAAACAGTCATAAAAAATTCAATCGGTTCAAGTTTGTAATGGGAATAAATATATAGATTTTGTGGATTACCCATTGGTGTTAGACTACTACCGATATTAGCAGCTATTGTCTGAAGTATTATAGTCTCAAGCATTAAAATGTTTGTTTTTTTACTAATAATGAGCGTCAAAGGGACAAAAGTAATAAGTGCTACATCATTTGTTACCAACATAGAACTAAAAAAGCATAATAAAATTAACATCATCGAAACTTTACGGCTATTACTACATTTATTCAGAATAACAATTGCTAGCCGATCCAATAATTTTAATTCCTCGAAAGCTTTTACTACAATCATTAGATTAAACAAACTAACAAGTACTTTAAAATTTATAAAATGAAGTTGTGGAGTATAGAACATACAACTCATCAAAGCTAATACAAGAGATAAAGTAAAAACAATATCCTTTTTAAAAATATTTATTTTTGAAAGTGGGATTTTCTCTTGAAGTCTATAAAGTAATTCTCCCATATAGTTCCTCCGAATTGTTAAGCTAACACAGTATTATACCATACTCAAAATTAATCACTCTCAAAAAATATATAGATAGGGAAAAATTAAAAATAGGCTCTTGTCAAAAAGATTATTGTCTTCTTAGATTTTGTTCCATTGTAAAATAACAATAATGCGAAAATAGGTAAAAATTAAAAGAGTTAAAAAATTAAGAATTTATGGTAAAATATAGAAACTGTCGAAAGGAGGACCACGATGAAATTATTTAAAGAAACCATTAATCATTTTAAGCCTTATTGGAAAGGTCTTTTGTTTGCACTTATTTGTTCAGGGATCGCGGGTGTATTTACAATCATTCCTCCAGTTTTAACAGGTAAAATTGTTGATCTTATTTTAGATAAAGGGAATATAAACCGATTATCGCTTTATATTATTGGGATTATGGTTTGTTTCCTTTTTAAAGTTATTTTTGAATCAATTCAGGAATTTACTCAAGTTAAAATTGGTCTAGATGTCATTTCTGATATGCAATTAAGAGCATTTAAAAAATTACATAAGACACCAATGTCATTTTTTACGACTACACCTAGAGGTGATATGTTGTACCGTTTAACACATGATGTAGAATCGATTCAGAATTTAAATAATACAGTTATTCCAAGATTCTTGCAGCAAATCATCGGTGCAATTGCAGCATTTGTAGCCGTTATATCACTTTATTGGCCGGCAGCTGTCCTCATGTTAATTGTATTTATCATTTATTTAATCCCTTCATTTATGATCAGTAAAAAAGTCCGGAAAATGGGTGCAATCCAACGTGAAATGAGTGCAGATATGTATCATCACTTACAGGAAAGTATTGAATCTGTTCGTCTAGTTCGTACATTTCAAACTCAGCATCATGAAATGAGAAAACAAGAAACAAAATTAGCAAATTGGAAGAGTTTTTCCATTCGAGCTGCTTTAATTGGTAAATTTAATTGGAGATTAGGAAATGTCTTTAATAATGGTGCTCCAGGTGTATTAATGCTCCTGGGAGGTTTTGCAATATGGAGAGGTGACATTTCTATTGGAACTATTATCGCTTGTCTAGGGTTCATACCAACAATGTTCCTTCCTATTCGTTCACTAGCTGAAAATGCATTAACCATCCAACAAGCAATTCCAGCATTACAACGAATTTATGAATATTTTGAGTTGCCAAGTGAGCAAGAAGAGAATTTACCTTTAATTGAAAATATTAGAGGAGATATTGAAATATCAAATTTGTATTTTCGCTATCCTGATACAAACGAAGATGTCTTAAAAGGAGTATCCCTAAACATTAAAGCTGGACAACATATTGGGATTGTTGGTACTAGTGGTGGTGGGAAAAGTACACTGATCCAATTATTACTTGGTTTATATCCGCCAAGAGAAGGATTCATCACAATTGATGGACAGAATCTAAAAGAAATTGAGTGTAATTCATTTAGAAGACAAGTAGGAGTTGTTTCTCAAGAAACATTCTTATTAAATAGTACTCTACGAAAAAACTTATTGTATGCAAATCCAAATGCCTCAGAAAAAGAACTTGTAGATGCAGTGGAAGCTGCTGGATTGCTAGAGTGGGTTCATTCGTTACCGGGAAAATTTGAAACGATTGTTGGAGAAAGAGGATTAAAGCTTTCCGGAGGACAACGTCAACGTGTTGCCTTAGCAAGGACGATTCTTCGTCATCCACCGATTATGATTTTTGATGAAGCAACCTCTTCTTTAGATGGAGAAACGGAAGAAAAAGTACAGTCGTCACTTGAAGCATTAATCCCTGGAAGAACAACGATTACGATTGCTCATCGACTAGTTACTGTAAAAGATGCAGATAAAATTGTTCTCTTAGATCAAGGAGTAATCGCTGAAGAAGGTACACATGAGGAACTACTTTCTCTAAAAGGGCAATATTATCAACTTTATATGGCTCAATATAGTGAATTAGAAAAGGAGAGAGTAGGATGAGTCAATCTATTTCTTCACAGGCAAATAAAAATAGAGATGGCAGAAGAGTTTTAGCTTTTTTGAAGCCTCATCGTAAATGGGTATTTGCAGATTCCTTTGTCATTGCCCTTAGTCAAGTGTGTGGTGCACTCATTCCGACTCTCGCGATGGGATGGTTTGTAGATAAGATTGTACCAAATCATTCAAGCACATTGCTATGGGGATTAATGTGGTTAATGCTATTTGCAGCAGTTCTTGACTTAATTTTAATGGTTATCGATGAATATTTTTGTCATCATGTAGCTAAGTCAGTAACAAATTGGCAAAAGCTAAGGTTATTCCGTCACCTACATATTTTACCTTATTCATTTTTTCATCAAAATCAGTCTGGTGAAATGCTGGCAAGAGTGTCAGATGATCCAGATACGTTGCATAATTTTCTTGCATGGGAAGGCTCAACCTTTATGGCATCAGTACAAGGCGTTGCTATCTATAGCGTAGTACTTTTGTGGATTCACCCATATTTAATGTTAGCGAGTATTGTTTTAGGAATTATTTTTTATTGGGCTTCGAATAAAGTTGGAGAAAGCACACGAAATTCTTCTGCAGAGGCAAGAAAGGAAGCCTCCCGATATTTAGAAAGATTAAGAGAATCTGTGACTGGTATTCACTTATCTAGAGTTCTAGGGGTTTCAGATTTTGAAGTAGAAAGTGTTTCTGAAATTCGTCAATCTTTTGTGAAACAATCTGTGAATGAGTTGAAAGCAAGAATGAAGTCTATTGTTGTAGTTGGAAGCTACAATGGGGTAGCGTTAGCAATTGTTTATTCAATTAGTTACTACTTAATTCAAAACGGTAGTATGACTACAGGGAAAATGTTGACAGCGGGCGGCCTTGTTACAATTGCAGCAAATGAAATGCAAAGAATGCTGAGAAACTGGTTATCTGTTAGAAGAACAGGTCCAGCATTAGATCGATCTGAATTATTACTATCTGAAAAGCCTTCACAAGCGGAAACAAATGAAGGAATAAAAATAAATGAGCTAAAAGGAAAAATAGCATTTAAAAACGTTCAATTTGGCTATCCTTCAAAATTGGAAAACGTACTACAAAATTTATCTTTTGAAGTAGAAGCTGGTAAAGCAGTGGCAATTGTTGGACCAAGTGGATCTGGAAAATCTACAATTGTAGATTTGTTGCTTCGTTTTTATGATCTTGATAGAGGAACAATTTTTGTGGATGGTACAAATATTGAAGAAATTGATACTGGGTGGCTGCGTCAACAAATAGCAGTTGTATCTCAAGATATTCAATTACGAAATGGAACCTTAGCAGATAACCTTAGAATTGGGAATGAAAATGCTACTGACGATGAGCTAATTGCAGCTATAAAAGATAGTGGTTTACTAGATTACTTGGAATCTTTGTCAGATGGATTATACACGAATGTTGGAGAACGAGGTAGTTTGCTATCAGGAGGACAAAAACAAAGATTATCACTAGCAAGAGCACTTTTGAAAAATGCGCCAATATTAATTTTAGATGAAGCGAGCTCTGCTCTTGATCCAATAACTGAGACTCAAATTAATGAAGCGATCCAAAAGAGAATGTCACATCAAACAATTATCATCATTTCACATAGACTATCTACGGTCTTATCAGCTAATGAAATTGTTGTAATCGAAAATGGGGCAGTAGTCCAAAAAGGAACACATGAACAATTAATTAATGAAGAAACTGGCGTGTATAATCGACTGTTTAAACGTGAGGCTGAAACAGGTGAACATGTTATTCAAACATTCAGTTAACACATAAAAAGTACACAAATTTTATGTGTACTTTTTGTTTGCTTTTTTACTATAACCTTTAAAAATAGGATGGGGAGGCTTGTTGATGGATAACAAATAAAAACATGCTATTGATTGCAGGGAAATAGGAAAATACGAAGAGTCGAAGGGGATTCTATTAGATTTAGTTGAAACTTCAACTAATCCAGAAGTATTTTTCCAATGCGCATGGACTCACGATTCATGGTTTAGAGTCAGATGCAATTGTTTATTATGAAAAAGCAATCGCTTTAGGATTATCTGGAGATAGTTTACTAGGTTGTTACATTGGGTTAGGTAGCTCCTTACGTTGTACAGGACAATATGAGAAAGCTAACGTTGTTTTCAGCGAGGCTCTAGTAAAGTTTGAAGAAAACGATGGATTAAAAACATTTCTTGCGATGACGAAATATAATTTAAAAGAATATGAAGAGGCTATGAAGTTATTACTATCAATCGTTGTAAAAGTAGAGGGTGTAAATAAATTCGAAAAAGCAATTGGTTTTTATCAGCATCACTTAAATGATATTTTTAAGTAACATATTTACCTTTTAAGAGGGATGGACATATTTGAAAATGGCCCATTAAACTGAGAAAGTGGACCATAAAAGTGAGGAAACGGCCCATATAATATGAAAAGTGGACCATATAAAATGTGATGACCGATAAAATAGAGCAAGTGACTGATATATTTGAAAAAATGACCGATAAATTGCAGGAAACGACTGATATTTTGGTGGAGATGACTGATAAAATGATAGGACTGACTGATATTTCTTAAGCTAGACAAAAAGATAGTGGAGATGGTTGGTTTATCATCAAAAACGGTTGAATAAACTTGCTCCATAAAAGATAAAGAAAAGTATAATAGCAAACTAGTAGAATGAATATTTGTATTGAAGGTGGTGATAGTTTTGGAAACTTTACCATGCCAGGGCTGTAAGGGATTGTGTTGTGGTCCAGTTCCAGTGACTGAAATGGAACTAAAGAAAATTAAAAAGAAAATAAAATCAATGCCATCTAAAATGAGATCAGATTTAGAAAATCAAACTAGATATTATGGTACATGTATTTTTTATGATTTAGAGAAAGATCGGTGTGGAATTCATTCTGTTAGACCTGATATTTGCCGTAAGTTTGGTTATTACAAAGAATTAGTTTGTTTTCGAAAACCAGAATTAGCTACGAAAAATTTAGATCAAACAAGCAGTGAATCACATGTTGGCATTCTCTCAATGGACTTTACTTGGAAAGATTTTAAGTAATAAGTGATTTAGATAATATTAAAACAAAGACTTGTGACTAAGATATCTCAAGTCTTTGTTTTTAAAAATAGTTACTAGTAGTCTATGTAATGGGTCAGATTATCTTAAAGTAGCCTTTTCTACAATAATATTAAAGGAATTTCAATAACCATCCGCCAATGATCCCGACAATAACAATAACCCACGGTGGTAATTTCCAATAAACAAGCATACTAAACAATACTGCTGCGAAAGCAAAATCAATTGATGTGAAGATGGAACTCGTCCAGATTGGATTATAAAATGCTGCAATTAATATCCCTACAACTGCGGCATTTACCCCCATTAATGCCCCTTTAATTTTTGGATTATGACGTAAAGTATTCCAAAAAGGTAAAGTACCAACGATAAGAAGAAATGCTGGTAAGAAAATAGCGAATGTGGCGAATAAACCACCTAACCATCCGTTGAAAACAGTACCTAAATACGCAGCAAATGTAAAGAGCGGACCAGGTACGGCTTGTGCAGCTCCATAACCAGCAAGGAATGTTTCTTTACTTAACCATCCAGTTGGAACAAATTCGCGTTCAAGTAAAGGTAATACTACATGACCTCCACCAAACACTAATGATCCTGATCGATAAAAGCTATCGAACATCGCAATCCAGTGAGATGAAGATATTCCCCTCAAAATTGGGAGGATAATTAATAAACCAAAAAATAGACTTAAACAAAAAATGGCAAAACCACGTGACACTGGAAACTGTATATTGGATTCTTCACTTTCATTATGTTGTTTATAAATCAAAAAACCTGCTAAAGCAGAAAGTAATATGACACTGACTTGAGTATAGGCTGTTTGCCATAGTAAGGTGCCAACTAAAGCGAATAATGCAATTGACTTTCTTTGTAAATCAGGGACTAACTTTTGAGCCATACCTAATATAGCTTGTGCTACAACTGCCACAGCTACGATTTTTAAACCATGAATCGGGCCTGCTCCACTTAAATGCGTTCCTTGCATAAGAAGTGCGAAAAGAATAAGTGCAATTACGGAAGGAAGTGTAAAACCTAAAAATGCTAATACCCCGCCAATAATGCCCCCGCGTAACACCCCAATTCCTATTCCAACTTGACTACTAGCTGGTCCGGGTAAGAATTGACATAAAGCTACTAAATCGGCATAGCTCTTTTCGTCTATCCATTTTCTTCTACGAACATATTCTTCATGGAAGTATCCTAAATGCGCAATTGGCCCACCAAATGATGTTAAACCAAGTTTAGTCGAAACGAAAAGTATTTCTATAAGTGCCTTGATGTTTACTTTTTTCATATCATCTATCCTTTGTTGTACTACTTAATTATCTATACAGAATAAAGTTTCTAATAAAACGTAATAATCTCAAGATAACATGTAGAAATTTATTTTTTCAATACTAGAGAAAGAAAATTACAAAACATTTACATTTGTTTTGAAAACAACTAGAAAGAGGGGAAATAAAAAAACATGTCGAATTTATTTATACAATTAGAACCATTTAGAGGTGTATAAAAATGATAAAAGACACAGTTGAAGATTTAGTAATTAGACCAATTACAGAAGTGGACATACCTATATTATGGCAACTTCGCTATAAAGAAAAATCACCAGAATGGAAAAAGTGGGATGCACCATATTATGAGCTTATCCAAATTCCATTTGAAGAGTATGTAGAAAGCTCAACGCAAATGATCGTAGAAGATAATCAACGAATCATTGAGGTAAACGGGAAGATTATCGGAACTGTTATTTATTATTGGGAGCATAAAGCATCGAATTGGTTAGAAATGGGGATTGTTATTTATAACCCTAATTATTGGAATGGTGGTTACGGTACAAAAGCTTTAAGTCTGTGGATCGATCATCTGTTTACTACTTTACCATTAGTAAGAGTCGGATATACAACATGGTCAGGTAATGAGCGAATGATCAAAGTTGGAGAAAAGTTAGGAATGACGATGGAAGCTAGACTCCGTAAGTGTCGTTTGTATGGTGGAGTTTACTATGATTCTATTCGAATGGGATTATTACGTGAAGAATGGGAACAAAGCAGTAAAAAAGATTATAAACTAAATAACTTTAGTATGTAATAAAGTAATTGCTCATATAAGTAAACATAATATGAATGGGTTGGAGGAGAGGTTGATGTCTGAAGATAAAAAGAATGAACATATTCACTGGATGGATGATGTCTATAAAACTTATGAAAAAAATGCTGGAGATGAGAAGCCATCTTGGTTTGGAAAGCCTCTTCCTAAAAGTGTTTTAAAGGGAGATATATTTTCAGGGATATTAAAAGAAGCTGGATTTCTTCCAGATTGGATTAAACTTCAAAAAGAAATACATCAACAAATGGAAAAGTGTCTTACACTGATTCATACAAATAGTAAACCGAAAGAAGTAGAGGAACAATTAGTATTAATTAACGAGAAAATAAAGAAATATAATCGACTGTGTCCTACTATTCTACAGAGAATGAACGTAGATAAGGAAAATATTGAACACCTTTTCTCAGCTTGGAAACAATAGAATACTTAATGAGTCTATTATTATTAATAACTGGAACTTTTGTATCTAGACGTAATAAGAATAATAATAAATTGAAACAAAGGAAGTCTGTAAAATGAATAGACTTTCTTTTTTTATTTAGAAAGGTAAATTCAATAAACAGTTTTTGAAATTTTTAGAAATATTTTTAAATTTAAACTTGTAAAATGAATCGCGTGTCATTTATAATAATGACACACAGTTCATTTATTTTTTATTCACAGAGAAAGTGGTGTCTTTATGTCTCCAAAAATTTCGGAAGAACTGAAAGAAAAAAGAAAGCAGCAAATACTTGAGGCAGCAGAGCGCGTCTTTATTCGCCTTGGTTACGAACCTGCAACGCTTAAGGATATTGTAGAAGAGACTGGAATGAGCCGAGGTTGGATTTACCTTTATTTCCAAACGAAAGAGGAAATTTTCTTAGCGCTTATGGAAAAATTTGATCAAGGAAACTTTCAGGCGATAAATGAGTTACTTCAAAATTCACATAAGATATGGCCAGTTATTGAAACGATCTTTACTGAGCAAAAAAAGGATTTTCCTTCCATTACAAAATCCATGGCCCCAGCTCTTTACGAATACTTCATTACTGGTTGGCGTGATGAAAATCGTAGAAAACATTTGTCACTTCGGTTTGAGAAAGCCGTCGATAAATTAGAAGAGATGATGCAGATTGGTGTAGAGAAAGGGGAATTCGTACCTACTATGCCGTTACCGCTCCTTGCGAAAATCATTGCTTCCCATATTGAAGGGATAATGGTACACGCAATGGCAGTTGGTTCAGAAAAGTCGGAATCAGAAAGTCAGATTGATGCGTTGATTTCTTATATCAAGTTACTACTAGGCGTAAACAGCACAGAGCAGTAAGACCCTCACCTCTAGATTCAGAGATGAGAAGAAGAAGGGTGGATCAAAACTGCCTGTAAAACCTAATTGGTTCAACTAGCCATCAGTGGGAATAAAAACACCATTGATGGAAGATTCACTTTAATAAAAAAATTAATATGAAAGTGGAGGTTTAAAAATGCAATTATTTAAAAATGTCACGTTTACTAAAATGTTTCTTGCGACATTTGCCTCTCAACTTGGGACTGTTGTAGGGAATATGGCGTTTGCTTTTTATCTGCTAGATCGGTTTAGTAGCCAACCATATTATGCAACTTTAGCTGAACTGATGTATTCTTTACCAACTCTTGCGGTCTTCTTATTTGTCGGTGTCATAGCTGACCGACTTGACCGGAAACAGATAACAGTCAATAGTGACTGGATTAGAGCTGGCTTATCCGTATTCCTCTTGATTGCTGTACATTGGAACTGGATCATTCCTGCTTTCGTGCTTTTATTTCTGCGAAGTGCCGTTTCAAAATTCTTTGCACCTGCTGAGATGAGTCTACTACAAGGCATTATGAGTTCAGAGCAGTATGTTCAAGCTGCTGGATTAACCCAAACAATAACAGGATTATTTATGCTCTTTGGCATGGGGTTAGGTTCTTTAACCTACCATTATCTCGGGATTGAATGGGCTGTGATAATTGATGGAATAAGCTTTATCATCTCTGGTATTTTACTAATGTCCTGTCATTTTTCTCCTGAAGTACGTCAGCCGAATGGAAAAATTCATCTACGTGATCTTAAATTTCGTTCAATGGTGGCTGATTTTGGCGAGGGTTTTCTTTATATAAAAAATCATCAACTACTTCGTTCGATCATCGCTGGATTTCTCATTTTTGGTGTGGTTAATGGTGTGTTTGCTATACTTCCAATTTTTACGATGAAATACAAACTAAGCCCGGACCACTACCAGTTATATTCCTCACTTTTCACAATCTTTCTTGGGATGCTAATGTTGTCCTTGGAGGGTGGCTTCCAGAATTAGTGGAATCGAAAAATATGGGTAGGGTCAGCGCATGGATCGAACCCCTAATGATGTTAGGCCAATCTGCTACCCTTGGATTAATTGCACTTGCCTTTCCAAAGTTGATCACCCTTGATGTACTTTATCTATTGATCGGAATATTACTATTGGTAGTCGGTATATTTTACTGGCTTGTACTGCCATCTTTAAATCGGAAACATCAAGCAGAAGTGGGAGAGAGTGTTGCTTTGGAATAGATAATTTCGAGTGAAAAAAGAAACTCTAGAGAATAACATTCCTTATTAAATTAGGGTATTTGCTGGATTTAAAAGATGGTATTAAAAAATTAAGAGGGATTAGGTGCAGTGACCTAATCCCTCGATTTTTATTTAAGAGTCTTTATATTTTAAATTTGCTGATTGTCGATTGTAACTCTTCTGCAATATTTGCTAAGTTCGTAGAAGATGAGGTGACTTCTTCAGATGAAGCTGCCAACTCTTCAGCAGAAGCTGAAACGGTTTGTGATCCAGCTGCTGATTCCTCTGCGATTTGAGATACTTTGTTAATTGCTTCGATTACTTGTTCAGCTCCAGCTGACATTTGTTCCATTGCCACAGATACTTCCTCAACTTGATTTGAAACATCTTGTATAGCGTTTTGTATTAACTTAAACGATTCTCCAGCTGTTCCTACAAGACTAATTCCATCACTAACTTCTTTTGCCGTTTCTTCCATCGATTTGACAGCTACAGTAGTTTCTTCTTGTATTGCAAAAATTAGTTCGGAAATTTGTTGTGATGATTGAGATGATTGTTCTGCTAATTTACGAACTTCATCAGCTACTACAGCAAAACCTTTGCCATTTTCTCCAGCTCTTGCCGCTTCAATAGCAGCATTTAACGCAAGTAAATTTGTCTGGCTAGCGATATCTGAAATTACTTTTGTAATATTACTAATTTCTTTTGAGCGACTACCTAAATTTTTTATTACATCAGAAAGCTGAGTAACATTAACATTGATATTATTCATTTGATTTATTGAGGTTTCGATTACTTTAGTACCTTCACTTGATTTATCCGAAGCTTGTAATGCTGTTGTTGTTACTGATTTAGTACTTTGAGCTACTTGATTTACACTTACTGCTATCTCATTAAGAATTCTAGATGTTTCTTCTGTTCCTTTTGCTTGTTCTTCAGAGCCTGCAGATAATTCTTGGATCGTTCTTGACATTTCATCATTTGCTGCACTACTTTCCTCTGCACTTGCTGCTAACTCTTCGGCAGAAGCTGCAACTTGTTGGGAAGTAAAAGTAATGTTGTGAATCATTTCTCTTACACCGTTAATCATATGATTAAAGGAGTTTGTTAAAAATCCAATTTCATCTTTAGATTGATAGTTACCTTGAACAGTAAAATCGCCTTCCTCGGCTTGTTTCATTAAATTTTGAATGTCTTTCACAGGATTTACAATCATTCTAGTTATGAGGATTCCAACAGTAATGCAAAGAGTAATTGAAGCTAATATGATTATCATAAGGAATATAGAAGCATTAGTTAAATCGCTTTGATTTTGCTTATTTAAATTTTGGGCAACCGTTTGATTAATACTAACTAGTTTATCAATCGTTTTTTCGACTTCTTGTCTCTGTGGTTTAACGATATTTACATACATTGAATAAGCTTCTGTATTTTTATTTTGAAGAGCCAAGTCTAATACATTTTGACGAGATGTTCTAAGTTTATCAATATTTGCTTCATACTCATTTAATAGATTCGTTTCTTCACGAGTTAACTTTATTTTCTTGTAAGAATTATATAAATCACTATCTTCTTGGATATTTTGTGAAATTTTATCATTTAAGTCTTTATTAAGAGACGGATCAGTTGTGAGCATTAATTCTAATGTATATTGGTCAATAGCTCGAGTGTTAGTTGCTATTTTACCCCACCATAATATAGGTAATAAATGACTTTTATACATATCATTAGATTTTTGCGCCATTGTATTCATATTTCTGTAGCCAGAAAAGCCTACTACAAATAACGCGATGACTGCAATAGAAATTAATACAGTTAATTTATTTCCAATTGTAATATTACGTAGAAATTTCATATATTCTAACCTCCAATTCATGTTTTCTATAGAGAGAGCATTTTCATTCTAAACCTTAAATAATTATGCAATGATTTACTTGTTAAAGTTATGAGTCCTCCTAGATTACAAATCCCAAATTTTACAACATTTTCCATTATAAAGTAAAAAAGTCGAAGTATGTAAAAGTTTTTAAATTATTAAAAAAATTTTAATGTTTAGTATTGAAAAGAAAATCAGAGAATCCAAGCTTCTTTCTTTCTATCGGATATAATTTCGATAATTTTCCAATAAAAATAAAAAAAGTCGCCAAAAAGCGACTTTTTTAAAAAAGGAAAATATTATTTTTTTACAGGTTTAAATTGTTCCGCTAATTTTGTAACATCAGGAATTCCTAATCCTGTTGCCTGATTATAAATAGTACCAGGTGTTCCAGTATAGAATAGATTATCGTTATCTGCGCCTTGTTTATTTAATGGTGTAAAAGGTGAAGATGCTTGCCCAGCAAAACGATAAATTTGTGGGTTCCAGAAACCTACTTGTGTATTGTCTGCACTATTAATTAAAGCTGATAACCCATTTAATTGTGGAGCTACAAAACTTGTTCCACCGTACGTAGCAAAACCAGCATTTGTCCCAGGTTGACCAGGATCACTAAAATAAACAGCGTATCCAGTGTATGGGTCTGCAGCCATTGAAAGATCTGGAACGTTTCTTCCTGTTCCAACTCCTGATACGTTCGTAGGCTGTTTAAATGTAGCATTCGATAAATCGGAACTAATATTCCATTCATCAACAGCTGAGAAGGTATTTACACCACTTACACCTTTTTGATAATCTGGTGTGCTGAAATAGCTGCTGAAACCTCCTCCTCCGCCACTGAATAAGAATGCGTCAGGTCTATTTCTTGCAGTGAAATAATCATGAAGATAATCCCATCCCCATGCTCTTTCTTCACTTACCTTCACATCAATTCCTGTAGAACTAGAATGGAATTGGAAAGGTAGTGTCGTTCCGCCTGCCGCTGTAATGAAAGGACTTGAAGCCGGGAAGTCGGTTGTAAGTTTATATACTGGATTTTCTCCTCTTGTTTCATCGTATGCACCTGCATCACCTGCTGATGCGAACATGGAAATCCCTTGCGCAGCTGCTTGCATAAATAATTGATTAAAGGATTCTTCG
Organism: Gottfriedia endophytica; assembly: GCF_017814275.1. GTDB lineage: Bacteria > Bacillota > Bacilli > Bacillales > Bacillaceae_G > Gottfriedia > Gottfriedia endophytica. The sequence goes on along the minus strand of NZ_JAGIYQ010000005.1, from coordinate 2,137 downwards.
TATTCTGGAGCTTCTAGTTGTTGTTGTACATAAGAGTCGATACTTAGTTCACTTTGCCCCCAACTAACAGAAATTTGTTTTGCTTCGTTATCATTAATTGATTTTGAAAATGCATCGATGAATCCAGTATCAGTATTCGGTCCTACATACACATGTATGTCAGCCTGTGGAGCAATTGCACCTGATTGTTCTACATCGAGTGTTGTTTCGTCATAGCCATTAAAGCCGGATCCTCCGTCAACATCTGAAACATTAATCCGATTAGGCTTTGTAGGGATCCCTACATTGTCCCAAAATTTATACGCATCGTCTGGGTTAAACTCTGCTAATGTTACAATGCCGATTGTTTGGCCGGCCCCGGTTGCTCCTTTTTGGTAAAGAGGAGTAACATTGTAATGATTCTGAAGGTCTTTTGGTAAAAGACTTAACGGTCCTTTTGGAACGTCATTAGGATCTAAAGCCACTGGTTGTTTGACAGCTCTTGATTCTAGGTTTGAATAATTATTTAATCCTAAAATACATAAAATATTATTTGCTATTTTTTTTGGAAGTTCAGGTTTTTTCTTAGTCGCGTGGATTTTTTTTCCTTTATAACTAGCATGTTGCAATTCTATATTTAACGCATTATTTAATTGAGCAACAGTTCCAGTAGCGGTAATAATTAAATTATTGGGATGAACATTAGTAGTTATGCCATAGCTTTTTAAGAAAGAGGTAACGGAATTGATAAAGCTTGTGCTAGGTGAAAATTTTGCTTTAAATTCATTGACATTGAGGTATTTCCGGAAATGTGGTGAGTTTGGTGTGACGGTTTCTTTAATATACTTTTCTAAATCATCCTTATTTTGAAGCTTCATGACAAAATCTACTGTTACAACTTCATTTGGATCCATATCGCCAAAATAATTGGTTCCTTGAAGAATTGCAGCACCTGTCCCTTGTGGAACTACTTGATTTTTTTCTGCTGCAACCTTTAAAGAAGGTGTGCCGGCAAATAATAGAGAGCTTGCCGCCGCTACAGTCAATAAATTATTTTTCCAATTTTTCAAAAAAAATCCCTCCTAATAATTTTATTTATGTAAAACTCTCGTGGCTGAAATACTTCGTGTTTACACAAAGCATTTAAAATGAAAATATACTATTTTTAGAGAGAATATCATTAGATACAAATTAAATATTTATAATATTCTGCTTATTCGGAAAAGTTCGATGTTAAAAGACATTTTTTTTAATTCGATTTATAAAACATTAAATACTAGAGGGGATTGACTAGTTTGGTAGAAAGTATTAATCAATGAAAGAGAAGAGCATATTTTGATGATGCTTTTTTTTGATAATGAACAAATGAATAGTAGGAGTGGAAGTTATTTGATGATTGTAGATAAAGACATAAAAGTAGTTATTGGAGCTGGAGAATTTATAAATAATCCTGGTTGGTTGTATACACAAGAAGATGAGCTAAATTTATTAAAGAAGGAACACTGGCAGAAAATGTTTTCTCCAGATTCAATAACTGCTATTTTAGCCGAGCATGTATGGGAACATTTAACATTTGAAGAAGGAATTGAGGCAGCAAAAATATGTTATGAGTTTTTGAAGCCAAATGGTTATATACGTTGTGCTGTTCCTGATGCATATTTTCCAAATGAAGAATATCAAAAAGTTGTTCAAGTTGGAGGACCTGGACCTCTCGATCATCCAGCGGCATCACATAAAATTGTTTACTCTTATCAAACAATTATATCAATGTTCGAAAGTGCAGGGTTTACAGTAAAACTACTAGAATATTGCGATGAACAAGGTGAATTTCATGCAGTTTCATGGAAGCCTGAAGATGGAGTAATTTACCGTTCCTTGCCTTATGATCATCGTAATAAAGATGGAGAATTGATCTGTGTATCATTAATAGTGGATGCTATGAAAATAGATTGATTGAAATTGTATGGAGATTATACATTGTAAAGAGATACTACACTAATAAAGAATTAAACGTAAAAAGTGTCTAGTGGACTTATAAAATGTACCCTTTGTAAAGGACATTAAAAAAAGCCTAGGCAACTTTAAGAAGATGATCTCTGTATTGAACAGGGGTCATCTTTTTTAGATTCCATTGGTATCTGTAATGATTGTAATAGGT
>NZ_JAGIYQ010000004.1 GCF_017814275.1 Gottfriedia endophytica | reverse complement strand
CGCCGCCAGCGTTCGTCCTGAGCCAGGATCAAACTCTCCATAATAGATTGTTTATCTTAAGCTCTAAAACTAATAATTGACGTTTACTTCATGTTTTGTTTAGTTTTCAAAGTTCATTTTGTCACTCACAAGCAACTATATTAGAATATCATTTCCAGTTGTTTATGTCAACAACTTTTAATTATTCTTTTTTTGTGTGTCTCAACGTTTTGTTGCGACAACGTTTATAAATATATCAGCTATATACTATTTTAGCAATACATTTCTTTAATGTTCTATTATTCTGAATTAACCCCACCTACACTCTACCAACAAAACATTTAAACTACTAGTTTTCTAGTTTATTTTTTGTATACCTATTTTGATTGAGCCGTCTAATACTATAGAGATAGAGAAGTAGTGAAGTTATCAATCATCTCGTTGTAACTACAAATTTCCCATCAGGCAGAAACACGAAGTACTAGAACTACATCTAGAATCTGCTACTTTAAACTAATAACAAGAGGACAGACTTGATTAGCTTTGACATAATACGAAGTAGATTTTCAATTCAATTGATTGTGAAACGAAAGAGAAGCTAATCAATTGATTAGGAACAAAAAAGGTTAGTTCACATAAGCGAACTAACCTTTTTAACATTACATATAATTTATAAGTCGTAATAGAATTAATCTCTAAAGAACATAAAGAACAATACGAAAACTACGAATAAAACATACATAATAGGATGAATTTCTTTTCGTTTACCAGCAACCAATTTTGTGATCGGATAGAAAACAAAACCAACTGCAATACCTGTTGCAATACTATATGTTAATGGCATTGCAACCATTGTTAAGAATGAAGGAACTGCTATATCAAATTCTTTCCAATTAATTTCTCCGATAGAAGAAACCATTAAAATCCCTACTATTACTAGTGCCGGTGCTGTAACCGCTGGTGTAACAACTCCAAGTAATGGAGAAAAGAATAATGAGAATAAAAACAGAATACCTACCACTACAGCTGTAAACCCTGTACGCCCACCTGCTGCTACACCAGCAGTTGACTCAATATAAGAAGTTGTTGTTGAAGTACCTAGTGTAGCTCCAACTAAAACTGCTGTTGCATCAACCATTAACGCTTGTCCAGCACGCTCTAATTTATTATTTTTCACTAGACCAGCTTGGTTTGCTACTGCGATTAGTGTTCCAGTTGCATCAAAGAAATCAACAATAAAGAATGTTAATACTACAAAGAACATTTTTTTCGTAAACACATCAGATAAATGAGTGATCGCTACCCCAAAAGTTGGAGAAATATCAGGAATAGGTGCAACAATTTTTGAAGGTGGGTCGATAAGCCCAGTAACCACTCCAGCAATTGCTGTTAAGATCATTCCAATAAATACAGCTGATTTTACTTTTCGTGTCATTAAAATTACCGTAACAACAATACCAAAAATCGCTAATAGTGCATTTTTATCTTTAAAATCTGTTAAAGTAACAAACGTCGCCTGATTACTAACGATAATGCCAGAGCTCTTTAATCCAATAAATGTAATGAAAAGCCCAATACCTCCACCAATTGCATATTTCAGTTCAGATGGAATTGCATTAACAATTTTTTCACGAAGTCCTGTTGCAGAAAGGATTGTAAATAAAATACCTGAAACGAATACACCTGAAAGTGCAGTTTGCCATGGGATTCCACTACCTAAAACAACAGAAAAGGCAAAGAATGCATTTAAGCCCATACCTGGTGCTAAAGCAATCGGATATTTCGCATAAAGTCCCATTACGATTGATCCATATGCTGCCGCTAAAGCAGTAGCGACGAAAATTGCATCTTGATTCATTCTTAATGCATCTGGAAAATCCTTAATACCACTTAATGAAAGAGTGCTTGGATTCACGAATAAAATATATGCCATTGCCAAAAACGTTGTTAAACCAGCAATAATTTCTTGACGATAGGATGTTCCAAACTTTTCAAACTCAAAATAACGCTTCATAGTTCCTCCTCTATGTCTCATGCGTTAAACGAATCTACCAATCTACTAAAACAAAAAACGCTTCTATCAATTTGATAAAAGCGTTTCTACACGTAGTTTAAATGTACTGGAAAATCATCCTAGATGCATCTCTTCCAGAAAGCAACATCTTCACTCGTAGTCCACTTTTTACGGTAGTGGGTAGAAACACTTGGGCCATATTCCCTAGCATATACGACATGATGTGACAATATTTTTATATTTGATATAGAAATCATACATTAATCTTAAAAGTTAGTCAACGAAAAAACGAACATTAATTTAAAAAACGTAGTGTTTGTTCGTTTTATTCCCTGTTTGTTTGATTATAAAAAAAACAAGAGTAGGAATGCCATTGCATCCTACTCTTGTTTTATGCTTACGTAGCAGGTCATGCCGCATCCGCTTTTCGTTCTGTCTAGCTTCAGCTCTCATCTCCACGGTCGTTTCACAAAAATCAATGTCTGCCGGAGGTGTTCAAGCCACTTACGCTTTTCGTTATTCCCACTCAATAGTTGCAGGTGGCTTACTTGTAATATCATAAACGATACGGTTAACGTGTTTTACTTCGTTAACGATACGTGTTGAGATAACAAGGTTTCTAGGACTTCCCGTTTACTTCAATCGACTAAATTACAATTCAGCTATTTACGTTATTTTCATATGTCAATTGTAGCAGGCTGAATAGGGAAATTTCAATTAAATCAATAACTAAAAGAGCTTCAAATAACTTAAATTTATTATAAAGTGTAATTTCCCCTGAAATTTGCGAACATTACTTGAAACACATTTATAATACATCCTTACTTTCTTTAGTAATAACTTCCGCTCTTCATTCATTCAACATCAGGAACTGCTTTAACAACTTTCCTAGATACCCTTTTCCCTACCACTTTTTGTTTTTTGCTTAATAGCGGATTAAACAAATTTTCATAATCCTTGTCCCCTACAATTTCGATGAAAGGTTGTTCAAGTGATGTTTGATTATCTAACCTAAAGATGTAGTTGAATACCTTCTCTATCTTCTCTCTAGCTTGAATATAAGATGGTTCAACTGAATCATGTATTATTCTATGTATGGTTTCAGTCTTTTTACTATTATGAACATCATTAAGTCCTATAGAACGTTCAAGGTTTGGTACTGAACCAAAAATTCTAGTAGAATCATTCTTTAATGCATAAATGTTATAACAGTTTGTTTGTTGTTGCTTCAGTGTCGCGTTTTCAAATCTCTCATGGTTGTCTATATCATGCAAGATGTAATAACTGGTGTTAAACTGGTTTAGAATTTTCATTAGCGAGCAGATTGTTGCTTTTCCTCTTGCTCTAATTACATGTATGTTCAAACCCCGTTCTTTAATAAAGTGCTTAAAAGCAACATATTCTGTATCGCCTTCTACAACAATAATTTTGTCTGCAAAGAAAAATTCATTAACATATGAATCAACATAATTCAAAAGCTTCATATTCTTTATGTCATCGTCATCAAACTGGGAACTGGAAGATTGAAACAATTCAATAGCTTCAGTTTTTCCAATCCTAAATACTTGAATAGTGGTATGGTTCTCAGAGAGGTCAATCAGCACAGGTGAGTGGGTAGAAATAATTAATGGCATCCTACTTCCAATTGAATAAAGTGACTTACTTAAAGCTCTGACAGCTTCGGGGTGTAAAAATGCTTCTGGTTCATCTATAAGTAACATTTTTTGAGTATTGTTTGTTCCCATAAGTCCTTGTTCAATCATATTTTGTATCATATAAATTAAACTCATTCTTTGTATTCCTGTACCCTGTGTTGAAAGGGGCATATTACTACTATGATTATTTCCTATAAGCACGCTGGAGCTAGTAGATTTAACTATATCAGATACGGTAAAACCAGTACTTTCTCCGCCATAAACTGAAAGTTGAAGTGAGTTATTTGAAAATACACTTTGCAAACTATTTGATACACTTGTACTAACATTTGAAAGGGAAGAATCTGTATTGCCCTTTAATTTCTTTAAAAATTTAGGGATTGCACTTTTTAATTCTAAATACTCCTTCTTAATCGCTTGAATCTCTTCTACATCAGAATCTTCCATCTCCAGCTTGCTTAATTCTGCAGTAATTATCTGCGAGTAAATTTCTTGTACTTGTTTGTCAATTTCTTCAGTAGTCATATACGGTGTAATGTAATATGGACTATTTGCCAAAATTTCATCTAATGTTTCCTTTAATTCATGAGTTCGTTTAATTTCAACGTTTTGTTTATCATAGTATTTTCCATTGTCATTCGAATACTTTTTGATAATAGTTATAGTTTCACCAGTTTCATCGTTCACAACAAACTCAGCTTCTAATTCAATAGTATTGTTCTCATCTTGATTGGAATAACACTCAACTGGTATCTTCCCTTTTGCTGTAGTAGGAAGGTAAAACTGGTTTATCGCTTCTAGAAATGTTGATTTCCCAGTATTATTTCTTCCTGTCAAAATTACAATGTTCTCTTTGGAAAAGTCAATGCTGAACTTCGCATTAAACACTTTGTAGTTTAAAACACTAAACTTCTTTAATCGCAAGAAAGTCCCCCCTAGTATATAAATCTGTATCTTAAAACCATAGTCCATATTATAACAAAATTTCACATATAATCCCTTTATTTTCCATATTTCGGATTTATTCCGTAATTATCTTAAGAGTGATGATAACCTAATTACGTAGTTGAAATACCCATTTATGTGGTTGGAGATAACTGATTCTTGGTGTTTTCGTAATATAACTGAGGTTTTAATGTTCTACACTGCCAGTTTAATTAAGAAACACAATTATTATCCTTTTCGTAATTTAAACAAAAACCCAATAAAATTAAAGTTTTATTGAGTGTAGTTTAATTACTAAAACACAAGATATTAAATTTTTTTTCAAAAAGTTGAATACTTTATTTGGCACTTGGCCATAATGGATAAGTTATACCTTTTAGGTATAACATTCTGTTATTTTGGAAATCATATATTTAAATTGGAAAGCAATTTAATAGGAGGGTGTTTAAATGAAGCTTTTTTGGACTGAAGAAGCATTAATTAGCTATATTATAAATGAAATTAACCTTGAAGATTATGAAGAAGAAAAAGACTGCGAATGTATCATCTGCCATGCAAAACGTTTTGGAAAAGTTAAAAAAAAATTAGAAACTTTAATTAACTAGTTAGCCCTGCTAAGTGAAAATTCATTCTGTGCGATTTACGGACTATATATAATATACAGTATAGCAATTACTAATTTTCCTTTTTAGATAGAGTGATATAAATCTATATATTTAATATAGTTCGTAAATCGCACATTATCCAAAGTCCATTATTTCTAGTGTGTAGATTCTTAATGACATTAATTATTTAATTACCCAGCCAAAAATGAATAACTATTTAAGCGGTAATGAGTTTAATTATTGAAATAGTTAAATCATTATTGGAGAGTGATTGTGATATGAATATCGAATTAAGTTTAAGCCTTAGAGAGAAGTATAAAGTGGTAAGAAAACAGAAAGGTATAAAATTAAGACACATCTCAAAAGAAATTGGAGTATCAGTCCCAATGTTATCTATGTATGAGAACGAGCTTGCCAATCTAAATAAGGAAAAAGAGAATAAATACCGCTTAATTATTATGCGAAATGACATTAATTTGTAGGAGGAAGCGATGGATAAAACAGAATATACACACAAATATTTCTTTTGTTACTCAGTACCCTTGTTCAAGTATTTAAAAATGGACAAGGGTATTTCTTTTATATGTTATGCATTAAGCGACAAGACGTTGAAGCCATTTTGGTTGTTTGAGAAAAATGAGGAACTCTTTAGAGCATTAACAGAGTACAAATAGTACTCTAATTAGAGTGTACTTGATATTAATATAGTGAATATTTAGGGAGTTGGAAAGTAATATGGAGAGAAAAAAAGTAGGTACACCTTATTTTAATGAATTAGAACTTAATAATATATTAAAGGTAAATAGTAATAAGAAGGTATTCATTCCAAATCAATTTTTTAAGGATTTGATAGAATGTAATGAGTTTAAGCCTAAGATTAGTAAAATTAAAACTCACGAAGGAACAGTAAATACTTATGAAAAAGAAGCAAACGCTAACCATATTGCGTTTGCTTTTTGTTTTGTATACATGATTTCATACTTGTACCGCTACGCAAACTATATTTATTATAAAGGTGAAGAAGAATGTTTTATTGATGACAAGCTAATCTATATGCTTTGTGGTACATCACCTACAAGTAGAGGGAAAGATGGAGTTTCATACATTACTAAAAAAGACGGACTATTAGAACGATTAGGTTATAGCGTTAAGGAAGATGATTTTCCAATTGACTATGTTTACTATGTAGATGTTTTCGGTAACGTAGATTATAGTTTTCCAGATTTTATTCTGTATTCTAAAGTAAAATATGACCTACCTACGGGTTATAACAAATATAATAAGAAAATAAACTACCCAATAAGAGCAATGCATTACGATAAAGAATCAGAATCTGCGAATACTCTTGATGGGTATTTTTATGATGTCCAATATTCTACAGAAATTAAAATAAATGTTTTTACCTACTGTATGGCTAGAAAAGAATTAGGTAAACTGGGATTCTATTTGTATGCATATCTAAAAAGTAGATGTGACTATTTTTATGCTACAACAGATAGAAAAGGATACGTTAGAACTTTACAAGATTTATCAGAGGATACTGGAATTGGAAAATCAGTGTTATCAAAACTGCTCACTGTTTTAGAAGAGCATAATATGATATTTAATTCACATAATCATTATGTAATTGGATTACCTAAAGGAAAAAAAGTTCCTCCCAATACATATATTACATTTGATTTCGAAGACTTTTATAAGTATGAGAAAAAGAGTGTAGAAACTCGTAAAGTAGTAAGCTATGAATATTATGATTCGAAGGTTGGGGTGTATCTTGGTACTATCGAAGAAGTAAATGAGGTTAACATAGAATTAAAAATGCCTTTAAATTTATAATTAAGCTTTTCGTATCGTAGCAATTCATATTAGGGTTTGTCCGTAAATGTACTCAGCGGGATATATAACATGTTCTATTAAGCATTCCTGTAAACTATCCCCCATCCATAAACGATTATATATATTGTATTAGGCATAATCTTTATGAAGGATTATATTGAATCACATAGAATGTTATTTTGTATAGAATAGTATTTAATTTATACACGAAAGTAGTGAATACGTTGGATGTTTCGATTCTATTAATTGAAAGTATGTTAGGAAAGTTTAAATCAGAAAAAAGATGGGTTTATCAAGCTATCAACCAATTAACAGAAGAGGATATTATTTGGATTCCATCTCCAGAGAGTAACAGCATTGCAAATCTAGTATCTCATATTAGGGGAACTGTACGCCAAAGACTTGAAACAGTCTTCTATAATGTACCTGACAAAAGAGATAGGGAGAAGGAATTTGCACGTGGGCTTCAATTATCAAAAGAGCAGGCTCTTACTTTAGCAAATGAATCATTTGAAGTTATTATAAAGATTTTAGAAGACATGAAATTGAAACCGAAATTGTTATTGTGGCAACCATATTTGGATATGCCACCACTTACGTTTAGTGCAAATAAAAACGATGCAACACTACTTGATATGATGGTACAAATGGTACGTGAAATACATAACCACACTGGACAAATCATGTATATAGCAAAAATGAGAAAAGGTCAGTTACATTGGCAATATTAAGGCTAGTTAGAGTAATTTAACTTAATTAACGGAAGTTCATTAAACGTGAAGAAAGGCTATCTATTTAGATAGTCTTATTTTGTTTCAATAAAACTAGGTACTTTAACAGAATCAAATTCAGCATTTAGTACATACATGCCTTTAAGACAATGGGATGCTACAGGTGATTCCTTCTATTCATTACTCTTAACTATATTCATTTGTCTTCTCGCTCTTATCAGCGTACTTTTACTAATCCCAGTAATTTGTTCAACTTCTTTATACGAATTTGTTTCTAATAGATGTAAAGCATGTTGTATTTGTTTCTTGCTATACTTCTTAGGTCTACCTTCTCTAAAATCGTCACGTTGTTTTGCAACTACCTTTCCCTCTTGAGTACGTTCTACAATCAAGTTCCTTTCCATCTCTGCTACAGCCAATAATGTTTGTAAGAAGAATTTACCCATTGTGGTGTCCTCCAACAATCCTACATTTAATACATGGACTTTAACACCTTTCTTGAATAAGTTTTCTATTATTTCGATTCCTTCTTTAGTATTTCTTGCTAAACGGTCTAGTTTCGTTACTACTAACGTGTCACCATTCGTTAACTTCTTTAATAGTGCTTGAAACTCTTTTCTATCAGCCTTAGTTCCAGTAAACTTTTCAGAATATATTTCTTTGCAACCTTCTAATTTTAATTGTTCAATTTGTACTTCAAGTTCTTGATTATATGTACTTACCCTTGCATAGCCATATTTCATACAAAATTACTCCTTTTTATACGTTTATTTATGACACTAAGTTATGACACCTTAAGATACTCTGATATTACTACTTCGGCAAAACGGTGTCAATACTATTAAGTTATGACACTTAAATACACTTTTATTAATATAGAAAATACATAACACTTAACTAGCGATAGATTTTTAGTAGTTTATTGATATCCTACTCAAACAATTCTATGTTATTATTTTAATGATTGATTGTAACAGAAAATTTAGAAAAAGGTGCGATGGAGAGTATTTATGAAACCAGATGAAATTGAGCATTACTTTAAACCTAATAAAGAAAAAGAAAAAGACATTTGGACAGATTGTATATTTATTTTTGACACTTCTGCTCTTTTAGAATTTTATTACTTCCCTAAAAAATCACAACAAGATATTTTTAGTAGTACTTTTGAAAAAATTAAGGGAAGACTATGGATTCCTCATCATGTTAAATTCGAATATTTGAAAAATAGGGAAAACACATTAAAGAAACCAATTGATGAGAAATACAAAAAACTCCAAAATGAACAATTAAAAGCAATTGAAAATGGGATAAAAAGTATAAAAGGAAATCTTGAGGACTTTATTAATCATACAAAAAAAACGGATGTGCACCCCTATATTGATAGTACAATTCCTCTTAATTTTGAATTAGCATATGCAGAGTTTGAAAAGACTTTTTCCAGCTTTAAATCCAACGTTGAAATAGAATTTAAAAAAAGAGAACAAGAAATTGTTTCCTTTGCTACTGAAGATACAGTTCTTAATTATTTTAATGAGTATTTTATGGTAGGTAGAGAATATTCTTTTGAACGAATAATGGAGATTGTAGAAGAAGGAGAAATCCGTTATAGAAATCAAATCCCACCAGGTTATAAAGATGAACCTAATAAAGAAGGGCTACAAAAGTATGGCGACTTAATAATCTGGAAACAAATAATAGATTTCGCAGAACAAAATCGAAAACCAATCGTTTATATTACTAATGATGTAAAGGAAGATTGGTGTTATCAGTACAAAAGAGGTAATGAAGTACGAATTGATAGACCGAAGGAAGATTTAATTAGAGAAATAAGAGATAAAGCAAACGTAGACTTCTTAATGTACACATTTTCTCAATTTCTATTCTCCGCTAAGGAAATTCTAGGAACTGACATATCACAAGAAGTAATTGATGAAGCTAAAACTGTTGGTATTAATAATAATACTTCCCGTATCAGATTTGATGGATATTATCAAACACTTGAAGATAATCTCGACGATTCGGATGTTGAAGATGGTATTGCTCAGTTTCAATTTTTTTATCGATTTTATGAAAATGGAAACGTTGACTATTACACTGGTGATGATAAAGATATTCGATATGGTTCATATAAAATTATCAATGACAAAATAAAGATTGAACTTTCAAGTCATTATCTTACTGGTACTATAACCGAAGATTACTTGAAGTTAAAGTGGGAAAGATATGATGGTGAAACCGAAGGTTCTGAAAGAGGATTATTTTATGCAGATTAAAAAATGAACTATTCCCATTATTTTTAATAGCTTTTTATTAAAAATAATGGGAGTTACTATAATGACCATAAAAATCATAAATTTCATTTTAAATTACTGTTTAATTGTAATTATTAAGTATCTCATCCCTTTCTTTAATATTAAACTACTTAAGATACCATATATTCATAGTTGTTACTTCTTTACAATCTTAACTTCCTTCAAAGGACTATTCATCCGACCAATATTCAAAATATCCTCTTGTTCTAACCCTCTTAGGTATCTGGATGTTATTTGAGTATCAAAATGCCCCATCAACCTACTTAAACTATAAATGTCTATCCCATTCCTTAACTGTTTTTGTGCAAAGTAATGACGACAGTCATGTGGTGAACAACGAACTTCTTCTCTAACGCCTGCATTAGCACAGTGTTCCTTAAGTATTTTATTAATTCGTGAACGAGATAAACGCATTGCAGATTGGTCTAAGAAATAATGCTCCTCTATTTCATGAATATTTTTGTGTTTAAAGCGTTCTTTCTTCATATGCTCATATTTCCTCATGTATTTACGCATAACCCTGCTAATGTACACTAAACGCTGTTTAGAGCCTTTTCCATGAATTAGGATATGTCCACTGGCTATATCCGTTATCTTAATGTCACAAAGCTCAGAAACCCTCACACCAGTATCAAAAAGCATAATTAAGATTAACTTGTCACGAACATTAGAATATGTTTCTTCTTTTACATCATTTAAAATCCTAGCTACTTCATCATCATTAAAAGTAACAATAACTGTTTTCTCCTCTTTTAAGTTTCTAATTCGTTTCATGGGGTTGTCTTGTTCATCTATATATTCTTCATCAACGAGTTGCTGAAAGAATACTTTTAACGTTGCTAGATTATTATTAATTGTAGAATTAACCTCTTTTCCTACACTTTGACACTCTTGAACATACTTTTTAATATGAATCGGCTTTATATCCTCTATATCAGTTACACCTAGTTTACACTCCATAAAATTCTTCCATCTGTTTAAACGGTACAAACACACATCGATATATGCTTTCTTAAGTCCTACTATCTCTTGATTTAACTTAAACTCATCAATCATCTCGACTATTTTAGTCATAAAAAAACTCCCTTCTATTTGCAAATAACGCAAATAAAAGAGAGTAATTTTTAAATAGCCAATTGTTGCAGGATGTATTATACGATACTTCTGAAAGTCGCTAAAACACTTTTATATCAAGGCTTCTAGCTTCATTACAAATTATCGCACATAACCGTTATTCCCACTCAATAGTTGCAGGTGGCTTACTTGTAATATCATAAACGATACGGTTAACGTGTTTTACTTCGTTAACGATACGTGTTGAGATTTTTTGTAGTACGTCCCAAGGGATACGTGCCCAGTCAGCTGTCATTCCGTCGATTGATGTTACAGCACGGATACCAACTGTGTAGTCATACGTACGCTCATCACCCATTACACCAACACTACGGATGTCAGGTAATACAGTGAAGTATTGCCAAATTTCGCTTTCTAAACCATTTAGACTTATTTCTTCACGAAGAATTGCATCTGATTCGCGAACGATCTCAAGTTTTTGATCTGTAATTTCGCCTAATACACGAATTCCTAGACCTGGACCTGGGAATGGTTGACGCCATACGATTTCATTAGGAAGACCTAACTCTGATCCTACTGCACGTACTTCATCTTTAAATAACGTATTTAATGGTTCGATTAATTTAAACTGCATGTCTTCTGGTAGACCACCAACGTTATGATGAGACTTGATTGTTTGAGCAGTAGCAGTACCACTTTCAATAATATCAGTGTACAGAGTACCTTGCGCTAAGAAATCCATTCCTTCTAATCTTGAAGCTTCATCGTCAAATACATAAACGAATTCATTACCAATGATTTTACGTTTTTGTTCTGGGTCAGAAACGCCTGCTAATTTAGATAAGAAACGCTCTTTCGCATCAACTTTGATTACGTTCATGTGGAAGCCTTCGCTGAATGTATTCATAACGCCTTCAGCTTCATCTTTACGTAATAAGCCGTGATCAACGAAAATACATGTTAATTGATCACCGATTGCTTTGTGAATTAGTACTGCAACAACTGATGAATCTACTCCACCACTTAATGCACAAAGAACTTTTTTGTCTCCAACTGTTTTACGAATGTTTTCAAGCTCAACTTCAATAAAGTTTTTCATTGACCAGTTTGCATCACATTCACAGATGCCGAAAACAAAGTTCTTTAATAGGTCATTTCCGTACTCAGAGTGACGAACCTCTGGGTGGAACTGAACACCATACATTTTTTTCGCTTCATTACTCATTGCAGCTATTGGACAAGATGCGCTTGTTGCATCGATAACAAAACCTTCTGGTTGTTCAATAACTTTGTCACCATGGCTCATCCAAACAACGTGGTCATTCGGAAGATCTTTTAATAGAGCAGTTTGGTTTTGAATTCCTAATTCTGCTTTTCCATATTCACGTTGATCTGCACGTGCAACTTTTCCACCAAAATGATGAGTCATAAGTTGCATTCCATAACAAATTCCTAAAATCGGTAAACCTAATTCAAAAATTGCTTCGTCACAGAAGAAAGCATTTTCTCCGTAAACGCTGTTTGGACCTCCAGAGAAAACAATCCCTTTTGCACCCATTTGCTTAATTTCTTCAGCTGTAATCGTATGTGGGCGTAATTCACTATATACACCAAATTCACGAATACGGCGAGCGATTAATTGATTGTACTGACTACCAAAGTCTAATACAACGATTGTGTCATGTTTTTGCATAGCGTTCACCTCATCAGTATTTATATAAAGAGCGTACCAGCAATAAGCTAATACTATTTTTCCCTATAAGATGGAGTAGGTATTCCTACTAAAAAATAAAAAAAGCCAGTTCCCCCCCATTATCCATAAAAAAAGAAGGCAGAGAACTGGCAATTCATCAAAATCATCCTGCCTTCATAGTCAGGGCGTATTACGGTGCCCCGGTAGAGACTCTCAACCCATATTGTTGAGGATATATGAAGAAAATTGTCGATATATAGATTATTTTTCTATTCTATCAACGTAATCATAGGTGGTCAAGGTATTTTTCAATGGTAAATGGTGTAATAGCCCTATTGTTTTTTTCAATATATTTCATTTGAAAACTAACCAGTTTATTGATAGGTTTTATATAACGTTTGATAATTGGTGTGGTTGAAAACGGTATCTTCCGAAAAACCATTCGAGCGAAATAAAGTGCGTTTGCAACAGAGGGAGGAACAGAAATGGCTTGGTTTTACCTAGTTATTGCCGGTATGTGCGAAATTGCATGGGCATTTGGTTTGAAATATTCAGAAGGCTTCACAAAAACGTTACCTAGTGCTTTAACAATAATAGGGATTTTATTTAGTTTTTTTCTATTTTCCAAAGCAATGAGAGAGATTCCAATTGGAACTGCTTATGCTGTATTTACAGGAATTGGAGCAGCAGGGACTGTTTTAATTGGCATGTTCTTTTTAGGAGAAACAGCTTCTTTAGCGAAAATTGTATTAGTCATCATACTATTAACAGGAATTATCGGTTTAAAGTTAACATCTGGAGAAGAAAAGATGGAAGATAGAGGAGGAGCTTAAAATGTCTTGGATATACTTAATCATCGCTGGGTTTGGTGAGGTAGGCTTCGTTACATTTATGAAGCTATCCAATAATTTTAAACATCTGAAATACACATTGCTATGTGTAGCATCAGGCTGGGCATCCTTTTTCTTACTTTCAAAAGCTCTAAATGAAATACCTGTTGGTACAGGCTATTCTATTTGGACTGGAATTGGGGCAGCAGGCTCTGTCTTGGTAGGAATGATTTTCTTTAAAGAATCACGTGATTGGAAAAGAATACTCTTTATTTCAATGATTGTTCTTTCCGTTGTAGGGTTAAAAATCATCGCCCCTCACTAAGACATTATTTTATCATTCAAAAAACCCCTCTTTATTTTTAAAGAGGGGTTAAAAATTTTATTATTTCAAGTCTCAAAAAAATAGTAGTTAGCTTTTTTACGGAGTAGTATTTGTAGAATTAGCCGGTGATTTATCAAGATCTAAATGAACTCTCATTCTACTTGTAATGTCGTTAACACTCATTTCATCTGGTACGTAATAATAAACTCCATTAATATAATCGTCTTTACCTTGAAGTTTAAGTGTTTCTATACCTTGAGCTGAAACATCTTTCATACTGCTAAATAACGAAAGACCTTCTGTCATACTCATATTTGTTTTAACATTTTGGCTGAATACACTTGCATAATTATCTATTTTTAAAATCGTTTCTGGTGACTTCAATTTATTTATAATCGCCAACATTACTTGTTGCTGACGGTCCTCACGTCCAAAATCCCCACGCGGATCACGTTTTCTCATTCGAGAATAAGCTAATGCCTCAGTACCATTTAAATGTTGCACGCCCTTATGGAAATAAACTGTGCCTCGAGGTTTTGTGTCCGTATGTTCCCAAAAATCAAAAGGAACATCTACATCAATACCGCCTACTTCATCAACGATATTTTTAAATCCATTAAAATCAACCGTTACATAATAATCAATCGGTACATTTAAAAATTTCTCAACCGTATCCACTGTCAATTGAAGCCCACCATATGCATAAGCCCCATTAATTTTAGTTTTATTAATTCGACCCGGGATTTCAACATATGTGTCACGAGGAATACTCATTTTTTGAATAGACTTAGTTTTTGGATTTACAGTAACCAATATCATCGAGTCTGTTCGTCCACCTTTTCCACCTGTCGAATAATTTTCTATTCCTAGAAATAATATTGAAAATGGATCTTTCGCAACTGCGACATTTTGTGTACGAATATTAGAGTGGATTTTTTGACCTTGTGTCGCTTTATTAAATTCTATATATGCTCTTACACCTTTATATCCAATAACTGCAATCGCTAAAATTACGATAAACAGAAAGAATCTTATAATAGGATGTCTTTTTTTCTTTCTTTTTCTCCTGGCCATTTTTCGTGTTTCATTCATTAGTGCGAAACGACCTCCTTTACTCAATATTATGGAATGTATTTATACCCTTAACCAAATTATTTTACAAATTTCTACTAAATTTTCGAATAACTTCTACATGTATTTAACACTAGTTTCGGTTATCTGACAACTACCATTTGTCAATTCAACCATCCAATCCTTAAATGAATCAAGTTCATCGACCTTAATCCACATCTCAAATTCAACGTCTTCTAAATGTGAAGTTTTTTCTAAGTGATAATTAGAATTTCGTATCGCATTTTCTATTTTACCCAATAATTTATAGCCAATTTTAATGTGTATTACTGTTACAAGTGTTCTTTCAATGACACCCACTGCGTTTAACCCTTCGCTAACCGAAGTACCATAAGCTCGAATCAATCCACCCGAACCTAATTTTTTTCCTCCAAAATAACGGGTTACGACAACAACTGTATCTTTTACATCCCTCTTTTTTAATACTTCAAGCATTGGTACCCCTGCTGTACCACTAGGTTCACCATCATCATTCGCTTTTTGTATTTCATTATGCTCTCCTATTAAATAAGCCGAACAATTGTGGGTAGCATCCCAGTGCTTTTTCTTAATATCTGCTATAAATTCTTGCGCTTCTGCCTCTGTCTTAGCTGGACTTACATAACAAATAAACCTTGATCTTTCTATTTCAATCTCATGTGAGCCCTGGCCCTTTACAGTAAAATAAGACTTTAACAAACGACATCAAACCTTTCCATTTTCTCAATACAAAGTAAATTTAATTCAAGCAGACACATCTAATAAAAAAACCATTTTGTCCATCATTAGTAAAGAAGACAAAATGGCATAGATAATTTTTGATTATTTTTCTTTGTAATATTGAATGGTTTTTGCTAAACCTTCTTTTAAAGAATATTGCGGTTTCCAGTTCAATAATTGGTTTGCCTTTTCATTAAGTAAGTAACTGTGCTTTATGTCACCTGGACGGTCTTCTTGATAAACAGTTTCAATTTTTCTTTCAATAATCTCTTCGGCAATCTGAAGCAAATCAAGTAAAGATGTTTTCGTATGTGTTGAAATATTACAAACGGTATTAATAGGATGTTTACTTGCCAACAGATTTGCTGAAACAATATCATCAACAAAAATAAAATCTCTCGTTTGTTCGCCATCACCATGGATTGTAAACAGAGAGTCTGTCACAATTTTATCGACTAAAATACTGACAACTCCACCCTCACCTTTCGGATCTTGTCCAATTCCATATACATTCGCATAACGGAAAATACTATATGAAATTCCATATAAATCATGGTAAATTTGCATATACGATTCGGGAGCATATTTTGAAGCACCATAATATGAGATTGGTTGAATTGGATGTTGTTCATCAATTCCTAAGTATACTGGATCTCCGTAGACCGCAGCCGATGATGCATAGATTAAAGAAATATCCATCTCATCTTTTAATGCTCTTGCTGCCTCAAGAATGTTTAACGTACCTAATATATTAATACTTCCATCTTCTACAGGTTGATGAATAGAATACTGTACATCGATTTGTGCAGCGTGGTGATTAATTAAATCTGGTTTTTCCTTTTTAACAATCTCAATAAAATTTTGACTACGAATATCCTCTTCATAAAATGTAACGCCTGTTGGAATATTTTCAATTTTACCGGTAGACAGATTATCAACAATAACCACTTCATACCCATCTTTAAGATATGCATTCACTAGGTTTAAACCTATAAAACCTGCTCCACCGGTTACTAATACTTTCTTCATCATAAGATCTCCTTATATTAACTGGGCGCTAGACTATCATCTCTAAGCTTTCATCTATCCATTATGTAAAAAAGTTGATTTCATCTCAATAGTTTATTTTACCAAAAAAATGCGTTCAACACTATTTTATACCAAAAAACAACATTTTTCCTCAAAAGTTTACAAAGATAGGAAGAACATCGTATTTACTGAATCTTTAGAATCAAGTAATATTAAGGTTAGAATTTTATAAAAGTGAGACGAAATAACTAGAAAGGAGTCAAATTATGCAGATTGAACGACCGAGTAAGAACAGACAACAGATTTTAAAAAAATCGAAACAAATTGCCGC
Organism: Gottfriedia endophytica; assembly: GCF_017814275.1. GTDB lineage: Bacteria > Bacillota > Bacilli > Bacillales > Bacillaceae_G > Gottfriedia > Gottfriedia endophytica. The sequence continues at coordinate 353,498 of NZ_JAGIYQ010000004.1, read as the reverse complement.
TTTCTTATTAACAGGAACACTTTTTACCAACTTCATGACACCTACATCAAATGCTATTACCAGTTCTTTAAAAAAGACAACACTTACTTCTGCAACAACCCAGCCCATGACTACAAACCAACAGGAAGTAAATTTAAAGGATCCATCGCCAGCCTATTATTGGGGAGCTTCTTCTCCAAAAAACTACCCTGCAGATAATTTCACTTTGCATTTTTCTGCTTCTAATTACTTCGACCAAGGTGACTATTTCTTATCAACCTATGCAGACGATTCTGTAAAAACTTTTATAGATGGAAAACCAATTGAAACTAAGAATGAAAATAGCAGTGAACGATACGCCACTTCAATACTTGAAAATCTTCAAGAAGGTGACCATCTTATTGAAAATGATTACACGGAACTAATAGGCGATGCTTCAGTTTTTTCAATCATTGCACCTTTTTCATCATGGGTAGCATACTATTATAACAATACAACTTTCACAGGTAGTCCACTTGCTAGACAAATGATAACCCCAACAACAGAACACCTAATTTTACGTGCTCAAAATGGAGCAGATAGCCCAGTTCCAGGTGTAATTAACAAAACAAACTATGGGGTAAAATATCTTACCTATTCTCGATTATCAGCAGGAAAATATAAGCTTTCATACAAAGCTGGTGAAGGAATAAAAGTATATATTGACGGGAAACCAGTTGTAACAAAATGGACAGATGGAAATAAAGCAAAGACAGATATATTAATTGATATTGCAAATCAAAACACAGCAATCCCATCACAACAAGACATACATAAAATTGAAATTAGGACATATAATCGAAAAAGTCCACAAGATTTATTTTTTACATTCACACCTTATGTTAAAACCACTCCTGACATGATTAAAACAATTGTCCTAGATCCAGGGCACGGAGGAAAGGATACTGGTGCAATTGGTGTTGGAAAAATTCGAGAAAAAGATATTGTATTAGATGTAGGGAAACGCACTGAAGCGTTGTTTAAAGATTTTACACCTTTTAAAGTGTATCTAACCCGATCAACAGATATATTCATACCATTAGAACAGCGCCCTGCTTTTGCAATCAAGAAAAATGCTGATGCTTTTGTCAGTATTCATGCGAACTCGGGTAATTCATCAGCTAGTGGAATTGAGACATATTATTACGGAGTAAAAACGTCACAATCTTTTTCTTTGCCACCTAATTTTAAGGGAAACTCTTTCTCAGGGGGCGGAGTAAAAAATAGTACTGGATTGTCAAACAACAGCTCACTTCTTTCAAGCAGAAAAAATCCTTACGTAAGTGACAGTTTACTTCTTGGACAATTAGTACAGTATCGATTAACTGCTGCATTCGGTCTTCAAGATCGCGGTGTAAAAAGTCAAAGTTTAGCTGTAATCCGAGAAAATAATCTCCCAGCAGTACTAACTGAACTTGGCTTTGTCACAAATAAACAAGATGCCGGGATGCTTGCATCACCTTACTGGAAGCAACAAGCAGCAGAAGCTATCTACATGGGAATACTCGATTTCTTAGAAACACAAGGCATCGATACAGAAAGCTATAAGCTATATCATTAATTAACATCTTATAAATTCTATTTTTCTAACTGAATTTGAAGTATCCTGATTCCCTATTATTACTTCCATTTCGAATGAGAAACTTTTAATAAAAAATAAATTTTATTCAAGTTATTAGTTGTGAAATGAAGTAATAATGGGAAAGACTAAAAGTGTAAGGACCCTTGTAATATTTTTGAAACCCATTGTAATCAATGCTTAATCTAGAAAACCATTGATTTTTTCTTATATACATTTATAATTGATGTGATATTAAATTTTTGTAAAACATTTGTATAGGACTTAGTGTGCTTTTTTGCACCAATGTACCTAAAATTTTAACTGGGGTGTTATAATGGCCTTACAGAATACTCAACAAAAAGTTGAATCAGGATATGCATCTCAAATATTTGATTCAGTTAAAAGAAAAAATTATGCGTTCTTATTTATTAAAAGAACAATGGATTTTATACTATCACTAATAGCGTTTATCGTTACAGCACCAGTTGTGCTACTATTCATTATCTTAATTAAAATCGATTCCCCAGGACCTGCTTTATTTATTCAAGAACGTGTAGGTTTAAACGGAAAAGCTTTTCGAATCTATAAGCTAAGAACAATGCGATTAAATGCTGAAGTGAATGGTCCACAATGGGCTAGTACTGACGATCCGCGAATTACGAAACTTGGAAAATTTTTACGTAAAACACGAATTGATGAGCTTCCTCAATTTGTAAATGTACTGCGAGGAGATATGAGCCTAGTTGGGCCTCGTCCAGAGCGTGCATTCTTTTTAGTAAAATTTAATCACGAAGTGCCAGGCTTTACAAAACGTCTAGCAGTTAAACCTGGTTTAACCGGTTGGGCACAAGTAAATGGTGGATACGAACTAGCTCCAAAAGAAAAATTAGAATTAGACCTATACTATATCGAACACCAAACAATTTTATTGGATATTAACATTATGTTCAAAACAGTTAAAGTTGTTCTGACAGGTGAAGGTGCTAGATAACCAAAAGAGCTACTCCCATAGTAAAAAGGAGAGCTCTTTTTTATTTGACATTTTTTTGAAACCACTAGACTAAAACACTGTAAGGATGGGATCACGATTGAATAAAGTGAAACTTCCATCAATGGGGGGTCTTACTACCCGTTAATGCGGGATATAATCGATGAAAAAATTCTAGCACTGAAAAATGTATTCTTAAAAGTCTGGTCAATTGAATCAAGTTCTAAGTGGACTATTCATAATCCAGCAAATGGACAATGTGGGGTAACGACCTTAGTAGTCAACGATCACGGACCATATAATTGTGATATTTTCTGAGTCTGCCGAAAAATAGCAATTCTGGCCGAATAATCATCAGAACCGGCCGGAAAAATAATCATTTTGGTCGGATAAACTAGATTTTGGCTGAATTATCATCAAAAATGGTTGAATTATCTAGATTCTGGTTGAATTATCATCAAAAACGGTTGAATTATCTGGATTTCGGTTGAATTATCTCCAAAAACGGTTGAATAAACCATAATCCGGCCAAATTGTCGTTATATCAGTCAGTTTATATATATATCGGTCAGTTTCCACTATATATCAGTCAGTCTTCCCTTTTTATAGGTCGATTCTTTTTTTCTGCCATTTCTACAGATTATTCGACCTTTCTTCACTTTATTCAATCATTTCCCACATTATTCAATCCAAATTTACTTAGTAGGAAACTCTCTCTTTTGAAACTTAAACAATCCTAAATTCCGCTCGCAACCTGAGGCTAATCCCCAAAGAGTTCTATGTTTTTTCATTAGAAATGGGTATATATCTATACTTCTTATCATCATAAAACATAATCTAGACTGTAACCTATAGGAAGGAATGATGATATGTACGATTATATAGATTATATAGATTATATAGATTATTATTTTAGATATCCAGGTTGTGGTTGCTCAGGGAGTGTTCATGTGCTTCCGAGTGTAGGCACAGTCCCATATATAGGTATGCCTCCTACCATGGGTACAGCTCCAGGCATGGGTATGCCTCCTACCATGGGTACAGCTCCAGGCATGGGTATGCCTCCTACCATGGGTACAGCTCCAGGCATGGGCATGCCTCCTACTATGATGGGCTCTGCTCCAGGCATGGGCATGCCTCCTACTATGATGGGCTCTGCTCCGGGCATGGGCATGCCCCCTACTATGGGCTCTGCTCCGGGCATGGGTATGCCCCCTACTATGGGCTCTGCTCCAGGCATGGGTATGCCTCCTACTATGGGCTCTGCTCCGGGCATGGGTATGCCTCCTACTATGGGCTCTGCTCCAGGCATGGGTATGCCCCCTACTATGGGCTCTGCTCCGGGCATGGGTATGCCTCCTACTATGGGCTCTGCTCCGGGCATGGGTATGCCTCCTACTATGGGCTCTGCTCCAGGCATGGGCATGCCTCCTACTATGGGCTCTGCTCCAGGCATGGGTATGCCTCCTACTATGGGCTCTGCTCCAGGCATGGGTATGCCTCCTACTATGGGCTCTGCTCCAGGCATGGGTATGCCTCCTACTATGGGATCGCTTCCAGGTATGGGTAGGGTACCTCAATATTAAAGCTAATTAATACTTAGTCCTTTATTCATTTATTATTAATCCAAATTTTTTAGTATTCATTTAGGATGCGAAAGAGTTTCTCTACAAAAGAAAGACCGGCGATTTTATTAAAGCGTCGGTCTTTACTCATTAGTTATGTATCAATTTATATGGCCGCTTTAATAATTTTTCCAGCCAGCGTAGACTATTATTCAGATATAGTCAGACTCATTTATTCGGTGGTTTTTGACAATAATTCGGCCATTCCCACTATTTTTCCGGCCAGCGTTCACCATTATTCGGCCATAATCTCCTTTATTCGGCCATAATTTCCTTTATTCGGCCGATTCTGGTAATAATTCGGCCAGAGTCTCATTTATTCAACCGTTTTTAATAATAATTCAACCAGAATCAGATTTATTCAACCATTTTTGACGATAATTCAACCAAAATTAGTTTTTTTCAACCATTTTCTATAATCATTCAACCATTTCCACTTTTTTTCCGGCCAGCTCTGGAAATATCAGTCAGAACGACCATTTTATCAGTCGTCCTAACCAATATATCAGTCACTCCCTCCCTTTTATCAGTCACTTTCCACGTTTTATCGGTCAATCTCTCGGATATATCAGTCAAACTTCTTATTATCAGTTATAGTATTACGTATTTCGCCAGCCCCCCAAAATACATCAATCAAAATCCTCATGACCAGTTACCCACAATCTCACTCGATCATACCCCCCAGGATTTTTCAACATTTCAATCATTCATTTTCCGACACCATTGTGCACCCTCCCCAAATAAAAAAACAAGCCATCCCACAATTTTTCTAGGATAGCTTATTCTCATTTCATTCAATTTTGTAAAAATGACTTATCCATAGGTTATACACAATAATTGTGAATAATTCAAATCTATTAATCTTATTAAATCAGTTTTTTGTTGATAATTTTGAAGTTATACACATATTTGTGGATAATTAATTCCACTTATCCACAAATTATTGTAAGGGCTTACGATTTAACCGCGTTTTCTTCAGCTAATTTTTGTTTGTCCCATGCTTTTAAGAATGGATAATAGATAATGAAGGAAATGGCAAAATTAACGAGTTGTAAAATAACAGCAGAGATTTTACCACCAGTTGCTAAATAACCACTAAAGAGGAGCGGTGTTGTCCATGGTACCGCAACTCCACTTGGACGGGCAACCCATCCCCATTTCATTGAAAGGTACGTAGTTATTACTAAGACAACAGGTGCAATTATAAATGGAATAATTAATAGAGGGTTTAAGACTATTGGCATACCAAATGTGACAGGTTCATTAATATTGAATATTCCTGGGCCAAGCGCTAATTTTCCTAAGCTTTTCAATTGTTTACTTTTTGCCCTAAAAATCATTGCGACCACAAGTGCAAGTGTTGCACCTGATCCACCTGCATAAATCCATAAATCAAAAAATTGTTGAGTAACGACATTCGGTAAAGCATGATGTGCTTCATTAGCTAAACGATTTTGATCCATTAACGATAACCAAATAGGTCCCATTACACCACCAACGATGGCTGCTCCATGTATACCACAAGACCATAAAAGCTGAATCAAAATTACCGCTACAATTGCTCCTGCTAAACTTGCACCCACATGTGTTAACGGTGTATAAAGAAGTTTACTCACAATATTATGCACAGAACCAAAGTCTGTGTTTTCAAAAATTAAACGGATGATCCACATTACCAAGATAACTAGTGCACCAGGAATTAACGCTACGAATGATTTCGAAACTGCAGGTGGCACTCCGTCTGGTAGCTTAATAACAATTTTTCTTTGAATAACCCATCTGAAAATCTCAGTTGATAAAAGAGAAATAATAATAGCAACAAACAATCCTTTACTACCCATTAGATCAAGTGGAATTGCAAGTTTATCTTTTGCTAAAATTGACATTTCAAAAGGAGTAACCAATAAAAACGCAGAAACTGCAACTGCCCCCGCTGAAACAGGATCCACTTTATACTTCTCTGCCAATCGATAAGCAATACCAAATGTGACAATCAGTGACATAATATCAAATGTCGCATGTACTGGATAATTTAGCTTTGCTTGCCATGAAGCACCAAAATGATCCGCCATCCATCCAGGATAGCCTTCAAATGGAATATTAGCTATTATTAGAAACAACGAGCCGATAATTAAAAGAGGCATTGCTAAAATAATTCCATCCCTTACTGCTTGTAAATGCCTCTGCCCTGCAATCTTACCTGCAACAGGCATCACATACTTTTCAAGAAAAGTATTCATCCAATCCATACTAACCCCTCCTTATTCAAGTAGTGATTTTGCATGTTTTAACACTTCTGCACCGTTACACATTCCATAGTGTACTGACTGAATAACATCACAAGGGATCCCCTTTTCTAAACAAAGCTTTTTCATTTGTGGAAGTAGATAACGAACTTGTGGGCCGATCAATAATACATTTGCGTTATCAATATGATTTTTCACATCATCACCAGAAACTGCCCAAATTTTTGCTTCAATACCTTGTGATGAAGCAGCCTGCTCCATTTTAGAGACCAATAGACTTGTAGACATTCCTGCAGCACAGCATAGTAATATATTCATAGTTCGTCCTCACAATATTTTATATTTGAAAACAACCAGTTACATTTCCCCCATACTAAAATCAAGGTGCTAGTAGAACCTCCCATCCCTCCTTAGTACTAGCTACTAACTAGTTGTAATACTATTCTTATGAGTATGAAAGCGCTTTAGAATTAATACAGGAAAGAAATTTAAATTTTTTTCCTATATGCATAGAATAGCAAAAAATATTCTGAAAAAATCGCCTATTAACTCTTTTTTAAAGAATCATTTTCTAGTATGATTAACCTACTAATCTACTTTTATTAGAAACGAGGGGTATGCTTGAAAAAATTACTTATATTCACAGCTGCTTTCAGTCTTGCAACTAGCCTTCTTTCTTCTTCTTTGGCAGGAGCAACGACCAACAAGCAGACAATTCCAAACAAAAAAGTGTCACCATTTAGCGGAAAAATAGCATCAATTTTGAAGAAACCAATGCCATTATCGTTCTCAAATGAACGACAAGAGATTAATGAAAATACATACGTTGTAAAATATAATGGTGAATTTTCTAGTTCCCTCCACAAACATGCTGGGATGTCGATCGTAAAATCCTTCCCATCACTTCATTATGATATTGTAAAGCTACAGCCCGGGAAAAAACTCCAAGGAGCATTAAATGTTTATGATCAATCAAACGCTGTAACTTCTGTATCTCCAAGTATTTTATATAAACCGTTTGCCATTTCAGATCCTAATCCGAAAGAGAATGAAGCATATTACCTTTCACAATTACAAATTGCAAGTGCTCAAAAACTTGTGCAAAAACAAAATATTACTGTTGCCGTTATTGACCAAGGAGTTGATACACAGCACCCTGATTTAGCTGGTCGAATTCTATCAACCTACGATGTAGTAAACCCTGCTAATAAAGGATCAAGAGATTTCCATGGTACGCATGTTGCTGGTATTATTGCGGCTGATAAAGACAATGGAATTGGTGCATATGGGATAAATCCGAATGCAAAAATTATGTCTGTTAATGTTTTTGATGGAAACGACTATACATCTGATTATACGATTGCTCAAGGTATACTATATGCAGTAGATCATGGGGCAAAAGTGATTAATATGAGTTTAGGTGGCACGTTGTATAGTCAGCTACTTGATGACACGATACAGTATGCAATTAGTAAAGGGGTTGTTGTTGTAGCTGCAGCGGGAAATAGCGGAACAAATGAATATAGCTACCCGGCATCTTATGATGGTGTAATATCTGTTGGAGCAACAAATGCTCAAAAGAAACTTGCATCTTTTTCAACATATGGACCTGGAGTCGATGTAGTTGCACCCGGAGAAAACATTTACAGCACTATATATCATCCTACAATCGGGAGCACATACTACTATTTAAGTGGTACATCAATGGCGGCACCAATCGTTAGTGGTGTAGCATCTCTATTAAAAACAAAATATCCAAATTTAACATCCTATGATGTTGAGCAAATACTTGAAGATACTGCAACAGACCTTGGACCAAAGGGATATGACATAAAGTATGGTTATGGATTAATAAATCCTGTAAAAGCACTAAAATATGATATTTCAAAGCTTCAAAAATACAACAAGGCATCTAGTAATACAATTCTTTCATCTGCAACACCATTATCTTTGTCAGATCAAGGAATATCATCCGTTAATGGTAGCATTAAAAAGGAGCATCAAATTGACCGTTTTAAATTACCTGTAAATGCTGGTGATGACGTAGGCCTTTCACTTTCGAAGGCAAAAGATTATGATCAAAAATTAGTCATTCATTTTTATGATCAAACAAATAAAGAAGTTAAAAAACCAGTTGTTATCGACGATGTATTAGCTGGACAAGATGAGGGTACAGTTTACAGAGCTTTAAAAGACGGAACCATCGTTCTAGAAGTAATGGATAAAAATACTCGTTACAGTTCGTCAGATACATATACTTTAAAAGTTAAAAAATCTGTAGAGCAAGATCCTACAGACGCAACACAACAAAATCCTATGGCAGTTTCTGAATTGCCATTCTCAACTCAAGGAAAAACAATTGATTTATTTAACAAAGATTCAAGAGGAGCAAGATACTTTGCATACAAGGCAACACAAGATGAGTCTCTTTTATTATCCCTTAATGCAATACCTGGTTTAAATACATCCATTAATGTATATACAAAGGAACAGTGGGATAAATTTACCAGCTCGCCAAATACAAGACAGCCTCTTCCACTCTATTCAATCGATCGAAATGGAACTAGTGAAAGTGAAAAAGGCGCAGTGCCGGTTAAAAAAGATACTGATTATGTTTTTGAAGTTTCTAGTACACCAAGCACAGTATTTACTTTACCAAAATACGATAATCAGCCTGATGATAATTCATCAGCTATCCCAGCAACATTAGATCCAATTTCATTCCAAATTAGTGAGCTTTCATTACCTCCTGATGAGGACGGTTTAACAAATACAGCTACTAAAATGGATGTAACAAGTGGTAAACTTGATCCATTGTATGATGCAACACCAATTGATGAAAACACAGTTGGAATGGACTCCGATGCAGTTAAGGATATACTAAACAAAGCAATTCAGTTACCTTATCACTCTAAAAAAACAGCATATATTCAAAGTGATAATGATGTTGATTGGTACACATATACACCAACTCAAGATGAGCTTTCTCAATTTACTTTAAACGGTGCTAAAGATCAGCTATTAAATGCCCAAATTTACCAATATAACAAAGATGACCAGATGTTTGAGTATATAACTTCTTCTTATAAGTACTTCCCAGATGGAACTTATGGGGAAACAAATCAAGATGTCATTGCAACACTTGAAAAGAATAAAACATACTATATTCGAATAGCATCATTTAATGGAGTAACTGATTCACCGTATACTTTATCAGCAAAAACAATTGCTCCTGTTCAAAAGGATGCTCTTGAACCAAATAATTCATTCGAAAGTGCAACAAATCTTGGAGACTACAAAGAAGTTTCTGGAAATTTCTCCACTTCAGATGATGTCGATTACTATTATTATAAAAATACTGGTAAAACTGATGTCCTAAAAGGATTTGAATTTATCACTTTCGGACTAGATAGCGATGAAACGGGAAAAATTCCAAAGATGTTAACAGATGATACACTTATCAATATAACAGTCTATGAAGATACTAATGGAAATAAAAAACTAGATCCTGAAGAAGAAGAAAAAGCAACTTATTATGGTAATTACGGGGACTTTACAAAAGGATCTTTTGTAGCAAAACCAAAACGTGGCTATTTCTTTGAAATATCAAATGGTTATAAAGAAATCCCAAATATTCATTCCTACGCATTCCGTATCTACTCAATGAACCGAGTAGATGAAGATGCAAAAGCAACGTATAAAAATGGCATTCCATCCATCCGATTACCTTTAAAGAATGTCAATAAAACAACACTTGTAGGTACTGGATACTTAAATGCAGGGGTTGCTGGCGGTGACAAAGATTTCTTTACACTTACAAACGAAATAAATCGCACCATCAATTTCTCATTGACGATGCCTACACCTGGGATGAACGGTAAAGTCACATTCTATGATGCAAAAGGAAAACTCATTCAAGCCTTCGATCGTTACACGGCCAATGATGACGAAGTAGGTAGTATTTACCTAAAAAAAGGAACTTATTTTATTAAGGTAGAAGATGTAAATGGTCAATCTGACTATGATCCATATGAACTTGATATTAAAAAATAATTATTAAACTAGCAGGTGCCCCTTTCGCACCTGCTTTTTTTCGTTTCCTATTTTATTAGACTGATGTACAAAAAAACCTGATAGACAAAACTATCAGGTTTTTTCACATTATTAATTCGTATTTAGAATTCTGCTGTAAGCTTCAGAAGCACTAACATAGGCTGGTCCTGCATCTGTACCATCTGCATTACGTTTATCATTTGCGATTTGGTACCATTTATCACCGTTATCGTTAGTAACAGTTTTTAAAATGGTAAATGCTTTACCTTTTGTCATTGTGTATAAAATCGGTGCTACTGATGAATCTGCAACTGGTTTAGATCGAACATTTAATGTATCAGTTTTCACCATTCCAATTTGATAGCGTTTCTGATAATCTTTCGACCCAGAAAATGCATCAATTTGAGACATCAAACTGGCAATTTTACGTCCCCAATATGGATCAGATGCATATTTTACGTTAAATCCACCACTTTTATCTCCAAAATAGGAACCTATGTAAAAACCAAAATAATTAGGTTTTAAATATTTTTGATTTATCATAGACTGTGCATAATAATCAATACAATCTTCAAATGAATTAAAAGGCTTTGCTAAATCTGGATTACTATCTACTGCACCAATTCCAAATAAGTTAAAACGATCTAGTGAGTATTTACTTCTGCCATAATCTGATTCTAAGATTGTATGAGCGATAATAGCCAATGCATTTACGCCATAAGTTGCTTCCGCCTCTTTAAATTTCCAGCCTAAACCATAAAGAGGAGAAATTCCTTTAGTAGTAGTTTCTGTCGTAGCCCTCAAAAAATTATCGATATCAACGTCAGTGACATTTGAAACAGTGTGCAATGATAGATAATCAAAATATGAGTAACTTTCAGTTGTGCCAAAATGAATACCATCTTCTGTATTGACAGTACCATCTTTATTCGCTGAAACACCCGCTGGCGCTTTTCGATATAAATATTTATACAACTTTCCATTTATATAGTAATTATGATATAAATTACCCCTACTATCTAACGAATAATACGATTTAGGAGCAATCTCTGTTGGATATAAGTCAAGATCTGACTTTCTCATATATCCAATTAAATTTAAGTGCTGTACTTTGACAACATCTTGCTGAGTATCAAGTATTTTAACTTCTGTACCCTTTGAAAAGTAAGTTAATATTTCTTTACTTGATATTTTATTAGTTTGATAGATATTTTGTGTAGCAGCTGAACTATCGTTTGTATATCCAAATCCACTTTTAACCCAAATATATTTATTGTTCTTCATAACTGCATTTGCATTTTGTGACTTCGCTTGTTGAACTGCTTCATCATATGTCTGATATGTTTTAATAGCAGAGACTTTCTTATCAGTGCCTACTTTTGCCACAGTATAAGGTAATGTAACTGGTGGCTTAGGTGGGTTTACCGGCGGTTTTGTTGGATCTACCGGTGGTTTTGTTGGATCTACCGGTGGTTTTGTCGGGTCTACCGGCGGTTTTGTTGGGTCTACCGGTGGTTTTGTTGGATCTACCGGCGGTTTCGTTGGATCTGTTCCAGGGTTTGGATCCGGTTTAGGAGATGGATCTACAGACTTAGGAACAATAGTAAATTTAATATTTTTTACAGCATTGATATCCACTGTTTGTAATTCAATTCTATGAACATCTTTTAAACTAGAAGCTGTTCCGTTAGAAACTGTAAACGTGGCAGCATCAGTACGATTAGTGCGTTTTGTCCACTGATTAAGTACTTGCTTACCATCAACATAAACACGTACGCCACTATCTGAAGTAACATTAAGCGTATAGCTTCCAGCTTTTAAGCGTTTTGTAACTAAATATTTTGCTGAAGTACCATCTGCCTTGATATTTTTCAAAGGAGATCCACTTCCATAAGTTGTTTGTAAATCCATTGTTTTACCAGTTGGTGATATGATCTTAGCTGCAATTGGAGCACCTGATAGATTAGGATTATTATAGTAATATCCTAAATAAGAAGAGAATGGGACTAGATGACTGAACACGGCGGCATTTCCATTTGTATGGACATATGTAGTAATAATACTTTGTTTTCCTGATTTACTTACAAGTGGTATTGATGCCCAATGATTTGGTACATCTTTAATTTGATTGACTAAATATTGAGAACCATTTTTAACAATTATCGGCCCATCGGCATATGTTTCTAACACATAATCACCAGATGGCACAGTTTGTGATTGATTATAGGTTGCTTGAAAATTAACTGATTTTGCTTCTGTTGGTCGATTAAGTCCCCAGTTATATGCTACGTTTGGTAAATCCTTTGAAAAACTAGAAAAAATAGGATCAATAGAAAAGGAAAAATTATTAAGACTTTTTTGATTTGCATAGCGAAGCTCAACCGCGTGAGAAGTACTTCCATTTTTGTTTGTAAGAGCAACAGAAACGCTATTTTCTTTGTTACCTACGTTTTTTGTTTGGTTAAGAACTACTTTCCCATCAATCAGTACCTTCATCACATCATTCGCTTTAACTCGAACTGAATATAGTCCTGGTGATAAATTCATATTTTTATTGAATTTAGCTGAGAAATTATTTACTGGTACTTTGTTAGGAACAGGACTTTTTAAGCCTAAATTTTGAGTTAGACTTGTTCCTGTTTGCGAAATGAATGTAGAAACGAGCGGTTTACCACTAGAACTAGCTCCTTTATAATAAGTGGCAGTCCATTTTCCTGAAGCTGTTTGGCTGATTCCGTTTATACTTGCTGCCCGAACATTTGGCACAAGGGAACAGGCAACCGTCAATGCTGTTACGCTAGCAAGAACGTTTTTCCCCATACGTTTCCATGAAAACTTTTCCATCAATTACTCCCCTTCCTTATGTATAGTAAAATTTTTTATGAAAACTTATGCTGAATGACCTGATGAAAATAATTTCATTCGACAAAAGTCCTTTATTCTATTAATCTCTCATTATAAATATTATATCGGATAAAATAGAAAATTGTTTTGTTTTCTGAAGATGTAATCTTCCTGAAACATATAAAATTCGACAAAAGTCCTAACCATAAAAAAACTCTAGGAAATTATTACTTTCCTAGAGTTAATTTTGTTTTAATCGATCTTTTATTTTCTCATATAGCTCAAAATATTTCGCTTTTTTCAATACTTTCTCACTATAAGTAAAATCCCCGTAACAATAAGGATATCGGAAATTATTAGGATTATTCTTACAAGTGTATAGATTTGGATTTGCTTTAACCTTTGCTAATGAAAAACTTTTTGCAAGTTCTTGTGTATGATGACCACCATGATTTTTTACATAATCAATATATGATATTCCCATATTATAACTCTGAACAATAGTGGCTAAATCAACATGTTGTTTTTGCCCATAAGCATACACATCTGAAAAATGCCTTACACCTTGTTGAACACTTTTTTCGGGATCTTTAATTGCTTCTTTGGCTAGTCCTAGTGATTCAGATGCTTGCATAGGGTCACTACCTTTTCCCTTTGTTTCCTGCATCACCAATCCTAATAATAACGGGGTATATTCTTCTAGCCCAACTGCTTTGAGGTCTTCATGAATTAGAGGTTCATAACGTAATACATCATTTATATAATATCGGTACAACCCGAATAAAACGAGAGCAATGAATACAAATAAGAATATAATAATTCGTTTAATTAATGTCATCATTAGTTACTTCTATTACATCTCCTTACTATGTCTATTCCTCTTCATTATAACGGAAAATAACTTTAAATAAAGACTTGAAGTTAAACAACATTAATTTGAGATGAAAATGAGATAAAAGTAATAATTTAGAAAAAGTAATTCCATTTATTCGCATATAATTCTTCCTATTTTCCATACTAATTGAAAACACGTTGGAGTAAAACTAATGCATGTAAAATTAAAAGAACCTAAAACAGGAGTATTAAAAAATATAAAATTTGGTTTTAGTTGGACAACGCTTTTTTTCGGATTTTTTCCTGCATTACTTCGTGGGGATTGGAAATGGGCACTCATACAATTTGTATTACAAATCATTTTTTGTAGTCTCACAAACATCATTTTTGCGTTCTTTTACAATGGGATTTATATTAAAAAGGAACTTTTAAGTGGCTATGTACCTGCAGATGAAGAGTCAAAAAATATTCTAGTGGAAAAAGGGTATTTGTCTTAAAGACAGGAAGTTAACTTTCTTAGCTCCAACGTCCAAGGGTGACGTTGGAGCTAGAAAGCTTTAGTCTTAAATAGATGTCTTAATTAATCACTTTCATTCATTATTCGTTACATCTTTAACTTCTTCAATGTTTGTCAGTTTCAACTGATTGTCTTCTCTTACAAAGCGATATAGAATTTCAAACTTCTTCTGGTTTGTATTTCCATATTTATCTGTAATCTCATATTGTTCTTGTGTCTTAATTTCCATCCCCGCATCATCTTGTTTGGAATCAATCACTGAGAACTGTAGTAGTTTCTGAGTAGAGCCTTGTTTGTTAATCATTTGTTGATAATCCGTCGACTGGAGAAAAGGTTGACTATTATGATCAAAAAGACCATTAATTAACTGCTTTTCCTCTAAATTATTATCCGATGAGCTTGAACCTGGAAGATATTTTGAAAAGAAATTTTTTATACTAGAGAAAAAACCATTATTTTCTTGTTCTGGTGCCTTTTTAGGTTCCGCAGGTTCAAATAACAAATCAACATATTTTCCAGTTACTGGTACTTCTTTTGTTCTAATTGTTTGACCATCCCGTTCAACCTGTGCAGATACCATTGTTTTTCCATCTAAAGTAAACGGCCCGTATTTCTCACCAGTTACAATTTTCTTTCCTGTATTTTTTCCATCGATTAATAGCACGGCTTCAGGCTCATTTGAATAGATTTCTACATAATCTGCATTAAATTCTAGATCTTTTACTAGTTTATTATTCGTTGCAGTAGCGAAATTTAATTCGTCTTTCTCTTTTAAGGTACTGTAGTCATTTTGGAAAAATGCTTTTACTTGGTACTCACCTGGTAATAATCTATGAAAAGTAATTTCTCCATCCTTTATAGTTGAATTCGTCCGTTTTCCATTTAACTCAATACCTACGCCATCGATTGGTGAATTAAGCACTAAGTCAAACGGCTCTGCGGAAATAGAATACTTTTGATAAAGCCCTAAAAATTTTCCACCTTTTTGCAATGTTAAAATCTTGTTTCCATTGTGATCTTTTAATACACCTTTACCATTTTTATAATTCGTTACTAAATCAGTTAGGTGATTCACCAAATCAGTATCCTTCAAATATTGTGTAAACAACTTTACAGATTGATCATCTAACGAAGCAGAAGTGCCACCTTTTTCAAGAATATCAGTCACTTTATTAATTTGATGCTCTTCAACTGCCCGTTGTAACACCTTTACTGTATGTTCTGGTGAATACATTGAACGCATTAGCAAATGGATCCCAATTAAACAGACAATTCCTATTCCTATCAATAAACTTATTCGATTCGGACGTTTAGGTACCCACTGAAATACTTTCTTTTTATTTTCTTTAATATGGCTTCTACTTTTACTTATATTTGGTTTTTCAAAAACGATCGTTTGTTCACTCATCCAAAGATACAAACTCCTTTCTATGCGAATATATATAGTTAGTATTAAATTTCATTAAAAGTAATACTATGATTCTACTAGATATTTAATATTTTTGGAATAAAGTGGACAAAAAAATAACAAGCCATCCATATAATAGATGACTTGTTATTTTAGTTTAACGTTTTACTTTACTCCTCTTCAGTCTTAAATGACTCAATTTCTTTTTTTAGTTCAATTGCTAATTTTGCTAATTCATTTACACTACTATTAATCTCTTCAGCCATTTTAAGTTGTTCTTTCGATTCATTTGCAGCTGCTTCAGTTGATTGGAACGATTCGGTTGCAATTTGTGATATTTCAGTAAAAGAAGCTGTTACTTCTTCTGTTGCGGCTGAAATTTGTTCTGATGTTGCTGATACTTCTTGAATTTGTTGATTCACCTTAGAAATTGACTCCGATACTTGAGTAAACTTCTCACCTGTTTGTTTTATTGCATGTAAACCATTGATTGTTTTGGTTTTCTCTTGCTCCATCGCCTCAATGATTAAATTGGTTTCAGCTTGAACGCTCGACAAGATTTCTGAAATTTTAACTGTAGAAGTCTTAGATCCTTCAGCTAACTTACGAATTTCTTGTGCTACAACTGCAAACCCTTTACCATGCTCTCCAGCTCGTGCAGCTTCTATAGAAGCATTCAATGCAAGTAAATTTGTTTGTTCAGAAATTGAGTTAATCACATTAATAATCGTATTAATTTCTTCAGATTTTTTTCCTAACTCTTGGACTAAGCTTGAACTATGCTCAACTGAATGGTGAATGCTTTCCATCTCAGAAATTCCTTTTTGTATATGTACACTTCCCTCTTCAACATTTTTGGTTGCATCTGTTGAAGATTCACTGGCTACTGAGAGTTTTTCAGCAACATACTGTACACCTGTTGCGATTTCTTCAGTTGCTACTGCAGACTCTTTCGTACTTGTCATTTGAACTTCTGCTCCACGGGACATGACTTCCATCGAGTTATTCATTTCTTTCGTAATATCTTTTACTTGTTCAATTGTTAGAGCTAGATTTTCAGACGATTCTGTTAGCCTGTGTGAAGTAAAATTTATCTTATTAATCAATTGAAGGAGCGAATTAATCATTTGATTAAATGCTTTACCTAATATTCCAAACTCATCATTTGAATTAATTGGAACTCGAACAGTTAAATCCCCATTACTTACTTGTTCTGTAACTGTTATTAATTGATTAATTGGATTTATGATCATCCTTAAAATAAAGAATGTAATCACCGCACCAACTAAGATAAATGCTATTACTACATATACGGTCGTCATTAAGATTGGGTTAGCTTGTTGCTTGAACTCATCATCTTGAATGATTCCAGATATCTTCCATCCGGTTATTTTATTCGTTTCAAATACCATTTCTTTCGGAGTGCCATTGAGTGTATAAGAAAATTGACCTTTTTCACTATTAAAAATAGGATTAATGACGTTATTAGGTAATGTTGATCCTTGTTTAAGAGTTGGATGAATAACTACTTTTTGATGATCATCTAAGATCATTGGAAAGCCATGCTCACCAATTTTTACATCTAATACTACTTTTCTTAATTCATTCAATTGAATATCTAATGCTACAACGCCGCTACCATCTGGTAATTCTTTAGCGATCGTTACGATTAGTGACTTTGTTGATGCATCTTCATATGGGCTCGTAATAATCATCTCACCCTGATGTTCCTTTGCTTTTTTGTACCAATCTCTCGTTCTTGGGTCATAGCCAGCCGGCATACTTTCATAAGGATATTGAAACATTTTTCCATCCTCTGTACCAGTATAAGCCGAACTAACCTCATTATGTGTCGTTACTAAGTCCTTAAAATTCTCCGTCAATATCGACGTATTTTTCTCTTCAAACATACTTTTATTAATCTTGTGAGATAGAAAGTCTATTAGTTCATAGTGGCTAGAAATTGTGTCTTGTACAGATCTATTTAATAATGTTACGTTCTCAGTTGCACTTTTAATAATATTTTGTTGTAGCTTGTTTTTAGCACTATTATAAGAAATCAGACCAATCATAATGCTTGGAACAACTAAAATAAATATCAAAAACAATAATAATTTCGTGCGAATTTTTAGCTTCTTCATTCCCTAATCTCCTTTTCAGCTCCCCTGAGATGAATACTTCATACATTACTTCGGATAAAACAGAGAGAGTTAAAGGAATTGTCATTTTGAAAATAATTTTTAATAAAAAACTTACACTCTTTTAATGTATTTAAATATTAAGATAATTCTATAAATTATTTCGGTATTCACCCTATCAATTAGGAATTTTACTTACTAGAAAGCAATCTGTAATCAAGTATATTTATTTATTTTTATGAAAAAATATTCAATTGTATTTTTTATCCATTTTATTTATATTCCAGCTATTTATTTTTTCAAAATACTAACCACATAAGTTTTAAAAGGAAAAAGTATGTAGCACCAACTAAGAATGTTTAATCTTAAGAGTAAGTTTCGATTACCTATTTTTATTCATACTCTATACGGAATATAAAAAGGTAATTTTACTCATTTAACATAATTTGATGTATAGTATAATTTATCTACATCAAGAGACACATCTAGACAAACTTTGTTTAGGTGTGTCTTTTTTTATTTAGTAAAGGAGGATTAACTTAGTGAAGAAATTTAGTTTACTAATCAGCATTGTTGTAGTAGCCGTATTAAGTATAGGTGCCATTTTACTTTATAAATCATTTCACCATACTGCCGAAACAACAACGGAACCAAAAAGTGGAAAATGGGGTAAAGTTTCATTAAATAGTAGAATGATAGGAAAAGTTGTCATTTTAAAAGATACACCCATAAACAAACAAAATGAAAATGGTGATTTAGTCAAGGCAGGCACTGCAAAAAAAGGACAAGAATACGGAGCTTATTCTTTAAGAGAATACGGATATGAATCAGCATATAACAATTATATTAGTTCTACACCAAATATTAAATTCATAAAAGCACCAGAAAAACAAATCAATCCTCTTCGGAAAACAGAACCATTCATAGTCAATGAGATTCTAAATACGGATGATTATGAGCTACACTCTGAGCAACCTGAATACTATATAATTGGTTTACATAATCTAAACAGAAAAATTTGGCTAGGGTATCAGCCAACAGGTAATGGACAAGAAATTTTCTTTAATGGAACGATTAAAAATGTCGAAAAAAACAAAATAACTTTCACATATGCTTATACAGATGATCCTTCAAAAAATGGAACTGGTACCTTTACCTTAAACGGAAAAAACATCAATCTACTATTTAAAAAAAATACAGATGGAAAAACTGAGAATATTACTTTTCCTATAAAATAAATAGAGTCAAAACTCTATTAGTGGAGTCCTATTGCTCGTTAATGTTGGGTATATTTCTATACTATTTCAGAACAAAAAAAGTGAAACTTCGCTAGGAAGTTTCACTCTTTATTCTACCGGTCTAGGGCCTGCCTCTAAGCCAGAGCTTTCAACTGTCATAACTGGTTTTACTGTTACATCGTCATTGACACGAACTTGACAAGACAAACGTAAATTGTCATCCTCTATCTGCTTTGCTGAAAATGCTTGCTGTTCAACACTTGTTAACTCATGAAAATCTCCTTCAAGCACTTCGACACGACAAGTTGTACATTTTGCATTTCCTCCGCAACGATGAAGAATATGTACACCATTATCTTCTAATGCTAATGTTAGCTTTGTTCCCTTTTCAACTTCAAATGTTCCATGACCTACTACAGTTACTTTTGGCATTTTCATTCACTCCTAATTGATGTGATTTATCTCAATCTTATTTATCGCCCTTTATTATACATTTTAGACATAAAAAGATTGGCGTCTTTTAAATAGTTTATATTTAATCTTCTACTAAAACCATTAATATACCTTTAAGATTCTAAAAAAAACAGCATATCTATGTTTTTCATAAACTATTTATAAAGTTCCATAATGAATACATTCAATTTCAATTGACTATACTTGATATAAAGGAAGTATGCAAACTGGCAGCATACTCCCTAGTAGCATTGAAGTTGATGCACTTTTGATTATATGCCAACCGTATTCTCCTTACCCTATTGAAACACTTTTTTCTGTCTAGTGGGACTAATTATTGTTTTTCATAAAGTTTAAAATAGAAAAAATGATTAAAATGAGGTCAATTATAGTATGTACTAATTGACAGATCAAATTAATCTTTTCGAATACTGGCACATAGATTACCTTCAATATTATGGAAGGCATCAGCTTCTACGCTACCGAAATAATCATATCAGCTCCACTTGATATCTAGCAAAATCCCAAAAATAATTAAATTGACTAAATTTCCGATTTTTAACTTTAAAAATAATATAATCAAGCCTATTTACTTTACTATTACTCTCAAAAATAGAAATTTGATATTTTGGGAGACTATACTAGATTTGAAATTGAAGGTATTAATTATGTTCTAAAAAACAAATACTTCAACAAGAATTTACCTATCCACAATCCTTAAATGATATAATAATGACATAATTTCTCGAATTAAAATTTGGAGGATCTCACTATGCACTCGAATCAGTTCCCATTAAATCCAATTGCATTTCATCTAGGACCAATTAGTGTGCATTGGTACGGCATTATTATTGGAGTAGGTGCTATTTTAGGCCTATATATGGCTTCACGTGAATGTGAAAAAAGAGGAATACCTTCCGAAACACTTGTGGACTTAGTCATGTACGCATTACCAATTGCTATTCTTTCAGCTAGAACTTACTATGTATTATTTGAGTGGAGTTATTATAAAAATCATTTAAGCGAAATTCCTGCAATTTGGAATGGTGGACTTGCAATTCATGGTGGTTTAATTGGTGGTACAATTACAGCAATTGTTTTTACACGAAAACGAAATATATCGTTTTGGAAATTAGCAGATATTACTGCACCAAGCATACTATTAGGACAAGCCATTGGAAGATGGGGAAACTTCATGAATCAAGAGGCTCATGGTGGCCCTGTTTCAAGAGCATTTCTTGAGAATCTGCATATCCCATCATTTATCATCAATCAGATGGATATTCATGGTGTTTATTATCATCCAACGTTTTTGTATGAATCCATTTGGAGTTTTATTGGTGTGATCGTGCTCATTTCATTGCGTAAGGTCAATCTTTATCGAGGAGAAATATTTTTAACATATCTTATTTGGTACTCAATTGGACGATTCTTTATAGAAGGTATGAGAACTGATAGCTTGATGCTAACAAGTCACTTACGAATTGCACAAGTAATCTCTATTGTGATTATAACTGGTAGTCTACTAGTAATACTTATTAGAAGAATGAAAGGTTCTAATTCTGAACGCTATTTAACAAATTAATAAGCCTAAGGAAGAAATCAGCGATACATTTTACTTGTATCGCTTTTTTATCGATTCATCGAAATAAAGAAAGGCTGTTTTCGTATACATTGTTGCTATTATAGTATGTGTAAGTTGATTTCCACTCCAGGGTGCTCGCTTTCCTAGGGGCGTGAGCTGAGCCTCCTCGTCGCATACGCTCCTGTGGGGTCTCTCAGCCTTCACACATCTCCCACAGGAGCCTGGGCACCCTTCTATTCCAATCAACTTCTCTCTTTTGAATATCAAAACCTAAAAAACAACAATTTTAAAAAGAGCCTAAAGAAAAGACCACAATGAAAGTGGCCCATCTCATATATTTATTGAATCCATGAATGAATAATCGTAATCCATATTTTCAAGGCAGTGATACTTATCAAAATAGCTAGAATTTTTTGCAACACCTTTACATTCAATTTCTTTCCTATTTTAGCACCTAAAGGAGAAGCTATTAGACTAGCAATTACTACTATAATTGTAGGTAATAAAATAACTTGTCCCGTTGTAACCTTCCCGATTGTTACACCTATTGATGACATAAATGTAATAGCAAGGGAAGATGCAATAGTTACACGTGTTGGTATTTTTAAGATTGTTAACATAATAGGAACTAATAGAAATGCTCCTCCTGCTCCAACTACACCTGCGCTTATACCCACAACAAATGCTAAACTAACAGCAAGCCATTTATTGATGTTCAGTTGTTCTCCTAGATTAAAATCTACTTCTTTCTTAGGGATAAACATCAATACTACTGCAATGAGTGCGAGTATACCATATACTAGATTAATCCCCTGTTCTGAAAGTAAATCGGATCCAAATCCACCAATAAAACTACCAATTAATACACTTGTTCCCATAAACAGTATGACAGTTTTATTCAAAAACCCGCTCTTTCGATACGTCATTACTCCGCTAAGTGTGGCAAAAAACACTTGTAAAGCACTAATACCAGAAACCTGGTGACTAGTAAAAGCAGCGAAGCCTAAGAGAGGTGGTACATAAAGTAGAAGCGGAAAGTTAATAATCGCTCCTCCTATACCGACCATACCTGAAATGAAAGAGCCTATAAATCCAATTAGAAATAGAACAATGATAAAGGTCCATTCCATTTTAAGACCTCCTAAATAGAGAAAAGCACTCTACTGTGCTTTTCCCTATACAAATATTATTAACCTTTCTTAATCCAAAACTTTAAAACGTCATTTTCTTCCTCATGTTTCACTAACTCATGTCCGCCAGATTTTGCCCAAGCAGTTAAGTCATTTTTTGCACCTTGATCTGTTGTATGAATTTCTAACACTTGACCAGCTTCAAGCTCAGCTAATGCTTTCTTTGTTTTTACAATTGGCATTGGACATGCTAATCCCTTTGCGTCTAATACTTTTGTTGATTCCATATTAAAAACCTCCTATTAGTAAAATTATCCCGCTATTCGCGGGCAGTAAGACCCCCAACCACGAGATTGAGAAAGTAGCCAAGAAGTTATGTGGTGGATAACTGCCCGTAAAAGCCCGATTGGTCGGGCTAACCGTCAGTGGAGGATGACCCCCCCCACTGACGGAAGTTTCACTTTATCGAACGGCACAACGGTTTGGACCAATTTCCATTTCACGTTGTTCTTTCTCGTTTGGCGTGATTTTCCCCATATTTGTTTCACGAATTTCTTGGTAAGAATTTGGTTGAGGTGGTAAGTTTTCTGTAACCATCTTTTTGAACTCAATTTCATTCTCAATATTCAAACCATGATTATTTGCAAATAATGTACCTAGCTTTTCAGAAACTGAACCATCTTCATTTAATTCTTCAATAATCATAAAGTGAGCTGGTAAGACGATTAACTCATCAGATAATTCTCGATAGCGTTTATAAAGCGTTTCTCTTAAATCGCCAACCCAATTTTCTACTAACCCCGCTAAATCTGGTCTACCAATTGAATCAATGAATAAAATATCTCCAGAAAGTAAGAACTTTTCGTCTACAACAAAAGAAGTTGATCCAATTGTATGACCTGGAGAGTAGATTGCGTCAATTGTAATCTTTGTATTACCAATCACTATTTCATTGCCACCATCTAATGGCTCGTAGGAAAATGTAACTTCTGTTGCATCTTTCGGAGGTAACCAGTACGTTGCCCCTGTTTTTCCGGCAATTTTTCTTCCACCTGAAATATGGTCTGCATGAAGATGAGTATCAAAAACATGCGTAATCTTTGCTCCAATACCTTCTGCAAACTCAAGAAAAATATCCGTCATTCGTGTTGCATCAATAATTGCCGCTTCTCCATTTGATACAACCATATAAGACAAGCAACCTTTACCAATACGCACAAATTGATATAATTCTCCACCGTCTTTTAAATCTCCTACTTTTACAGGCTCTAAATGCTCACTCCATGCTTTCATTCCACCCTTTAAATAAGAAACAATTAGACCCGCTTCAGAAAGCATATCTGCGATCATAATCGATGAGCCTTCCTTCGCACAAACGACTAAAACTTCTTTATTAGTTGGAATCCTATCTAAAATTTCTTCAACACCATCAAGTAATTCAAAATAGGGAACATTTAAATGTTGAAAATTTTCTCCTTCAATTTTCCAATCTGCAAAATCAGTTTCATTGCGCACATCTAAGATAAATAATTCTTCTTTGTTGAATACTTTTTTTGTAACTTCTTTCGCTAACATTGGATTAACCGTCATTTTTTTATCCCCCCACCTTCTTCATTCACTTAAAAATTTATCCTTTAAAACCTGTTGTTTCACCAGACCACTGACCCATGCCAGGCACAACGTTTACGACTTTATTAAAACCATTCGCCACCATTTTTTGCGCAGCTAAATCACTTCTGTTCCCTGATCGGCATACCACATAAATTTCGTCTTCCTTGTTCAATTCAGAAAGACGCTCTTCTAACTCACCTAAAGGAATAGAGATTGCATTCGTAATATGATGGAATGCATACTCTGCTTCTTCCCTTACATCAAGTACAACAACCTTTTCATTTGAATGAAGTTTGTTCTCTAATTCCTCATTTGAAATAACGTTTGAATAGTTTAACTCAATGGTTTGATCGCTAGAAGATTTTCTTAAGTAATGCTTTAATACACCTTCTTCTTCCACATAGCCTAAATACTGATGACCTGTACTTTCAGCCCAAGCTTTTAGATCAGCTTTTGAACCTATATCCGTTGCTTGTACTTCTAATACTTGACCTGCTTCTATTCCATTCATTACTTTTTTAGTTTTTACAATCGGCATTGGACATGCTAATCCTTTAGCATCTAATTGAACATGTGATTTAATTGTTTCCATTTTCTATACCTCCCGATTTATCCCCACTGATGGAAGTTTTACTAAATACCACTATAGGTATCTAGCAATCTAAAAAAATATTATTCAATGTCTCCATTCCAAGAAAGCATTCCACCTGTCACATTCATAACATGAAACCCACGACTTTCAAGGAATTCTGTCGCACGACCACTTCTACCACCTGAACGACAAACTAAAACATATTCTTTTGATTTATCTAAATCCTGTAGACGAAACTCAATTAAACCAAGTGGAATGTTGATAGCTCCTGGTATTTTACCAGTTGCAACTTCATCTGTTTCACGAACATCAATCAGATTAACTGTCTTTCCTTCATCTAATAACTTCTCTAAATCTACTGCTGTTATTTCTTTCACCGTACTTCCTCTCCTTTTCTATTAATTATGACCAGGCACTCATTCCGCCTTTTACATTCGTTACTTGCGTGAACCCTAATTTCTTTAGCACTTTACTTGCTTTGTTACTTCTCATTCCACTATGACAAATCACAACGACTTCTTTGTCTTTCGAAAGAGTATTTGCTTTCCCCTTTAGCTGATGAAGTGGAATATTTTTAAATCCTTTAATGTGATTACCACTAAACTCACCGGGTGTTCGAACATCGATGTATTGCTTATTTTCATCGTTTAACTGATTCTTTAATTCTGCTGTTGAAATTTGTTTAACACCTTTTGAAGGTAATAACATTCGCAATAAGAAGTATGCGATTAGTACAATTAGGATGATATTGATATAGTTCATTTCATTACCTCTTTTCAGATATTAAATAAACAAATTAACTTTTCCTTCTTCTGCATCTCCTATATAGGCTGCTACACCTGCATATTCAATGTTTTCTAATAGTTCCTCTTTTTGAAGACCAAGTAAATCCATAGTCATAGTACAAGCGACAAGTTTGACATCTTGTTCCTGCGCCATTTCAATTAATTGAGGCAGAGGTAGAGCATTATGTTTTTTTATTACTTCCTTAATCATTTTCGGACCAAAACCAGCAAAATTCATTTTTGAAAGTCCCATTTTATCTGCGCCTCTTGGCATCATTTTCCCAAACATTTTTTCTAAAAATCCTTTTTTAACAGCTACTTGTTCATCTTTTCGTAATGCATTTAATCCCCAAAATGTGTGGAAAATTGTTACTTCATGGTCAAATGCTGCCGCACCGTTTGCAATAATATAAGCTGCCATTGCTTTGTCATACTCACCACTGAATAGGATAATATTGGTTTTTTTCGTTTCTGCCATTTTAATCTCCTCCGATTTTCCCTATTTATACCTTGTTGGGTATTTTACCAATTAAAAAAATAATAGACTCTATTACTTAATATTAAACTAATTACCCATTAGGGTATAAGAATTTTGAAAATAAAAGAGGGGATCACCCCTTCTTTATCTACTTTTCACAAGTAAATTTACGGCTTCTTTTACTAATTCCTCAGCATTTTGACCGTTTGCATCTGCATGTCTTACACATTCTACAAGATTAGAACTAACAATTACACCAATTGTCCGATCAATTGCAGTTCTAGCTGCGGATAATTGTGTAATGACTTCCTTACAGTCTTTATCTTCTTCCATCATTTTCAAAATTCCTCTAAGCTGTCCCTCAATTCGCTTGATTCTATTTTTAACTTGATTATTGTAATCCAAGGATTTCCCTCCTACTTGGTTTTTCTTAAAACTATTTTTTATATAATAGAACAGATATTATTTCATATAGTTAGTATTAACAAAAACGGAATGCTAACCTCTATTTAATATAAAAAAGATTACCTTATGAACTTATAGTATACCCTAGTGGGTATTTAGTCAACAAAATACTATCTCCTTTTTAGACTCTTTATGAATGGACAACAAAAGCGATTTGAACTTTATTTTCTGAATACTTATAGGCTTAATTGTTAATACTTTTGGTAAAGGAAGTATGCAAAATGGCTGCATACTCCCTAGTAGCAATGAAGTTGATGCTCCTTTGACTATATGCCAACCGTATTCTCCTCTCCTAGCAAATTGTTTCTTTGCTGTAATTAGCTATTCTTTGTTTTTAATTGTGGTAAGAATAGAAAATACCATTAAAATGATTTCAATTAGAGTATGTACTAATTGAATGATCAAATTAAGTTTTTCAAAAACTGGCACATAGATCCCCTCCATTATTGGAGGGCATTGACTTCTATGCTACCTACGTAATCATACCAAGTTACCTAATCTAAAACAGAATTTTATTGACCTTACATTTATTCAAATCCATAAAAAAATTGAGAACTTTTTGTCCCCAATTTTTTCCACATTATATTCACAATTCAAATGGTGACAGGCACTATACAACAGGCACCATACACAATCAAACTGCCATAGCTAATTCAGTAATCTCCACTTTTGTTGTTGTACTATTTTTTTGATACATGACAACTGCATCCATTGGATTTCCGAGTTGATCTAATACAAAATCCTGTAAAACGACTTTTCGATCCTCTAGTTTTTTGGATTTTCCGTCATTCATTCTTAGAATATATTCTTTTCCAGGCTCTAAATATACTCTTTCTTCAAGGATTAATTTTTCTCCTACTGCTCGAAAACTTTTAATTTCAACAGATACAACATTAGTTCCTTCATCTAAATGGTATTGGATATCTTTGAATTTACTCATTTTTTTACCTCGACAATGTTATGATAATTAAATTATAATAAGTAAATTTCAAGAAAACAATATGAGGAAAATACCGATTTTGTTAGTCAAATTTCGTATAAATTCAAATTTCAAAAGGTATTTTGCTTTATTTTCTCTACAATAAAATCCCCTTAAACCTTAGTATTTCCAAACATTTTGGACATTTTCTCAATATTAATTGAATTCAACCTTCAGAACGAATTTCAATCATACTTACATGATAAATTAGACCTATACCAATCATTTGAATCGTTTGAATACATATCTTTCAACCTATTTAACATCAAAATTCGACATGTTACTATTCTCATATGGGCAAATTTTATGAAAGTAAAAGACGCAAAGCCACGGGCCTAAAACAACGTGCTTGTCATGGTAGCCGGGTTACAAATGAAATTAGTTTAATAAGGACTACTTTCCTATTTTGCTTAAATTCTTTGGAAAGGTGTACTATATGAAAACTGTATTAATTGCAGATGATTCCTCTTTCATGCGGAATTGGATAAAGCAGCTTCTAGATGACGAAAACTATTTTGTAATTGCTGAAGCTGAAAATGGAGTACAGGCTGTTGAAAAGTATAAAGTGTTTTTACCTGATATTCTTATATTGGACATTACAATGCCATTACTTAATGGTATTGAAGCACTTAAGCAACTGGTAAGGTTCGATTCAAAAGCCAAAATTGTCATGTGTTCTTCACTAGGACAGCAACCATTTATTATTGAAGCAACTAAAATTGGTGCAAAAGATTTTATTGTGAAACCACATTTCAAAAATTTAAATCATATCTTGGATAAAATTAGTTAGTACTCTTGATCATAGTATTTGCAGCAAATCTTACTGTATAAATATCTCAATTTTCCATAAAACAAATTATTATCAAATACTTTTTCATTTTATTCAAAAGTGATGTGAGGCTGAATCTTAACTTAGATTCAGCCTCATTACTATTCATCATCCATTGCTAACCAATCCACAAAAAAAGTCGAGGAATTATCCCCCGACTTTTCCACAACATATTCACATTTCAAAAAGTGACAGGCACCGCTACACTGCTATTTCCCCTTCACTTTCTTCGGTTCAGCCATATTAACACCCGCCATATCTAAGAAGAACATCAATAATGGTAATCCGATTAGTAGACCCCATATTCCTAAATAGTGTTCAGCAACTGTTAGTGTTAAAAATGTGAAGAAGATTGGCAGCTTTGTTCTGATGGACATCAGTTTAGGATTTAATACATAGCTTTCTAAAGCATGAAGGACAAGGATCATAATAACGACAGATAAAACTTTTGATAATCCTCCAATTTTAAAAGCAATAATTGCAAGAGGGATAAAGGAAATAGCTACCCCTGCAACAGGTATTAATCCTAAAATAAAGATCATGAATCCAAGTCCAATAACTTCACTGAATCCTAAAATAGCTAACATAATCACAGATAAAAATCCATTAATTAAAGAAATTAATATTTGCATTTGAAGGACTTTTCCAAACGAATTTAAAAAGTTCCTTCCAAAATAACTGTAATAAGAATAATAGAATGATAATTTGCTTGCTTCTATTTTTTTTCCGAATCGAATGATTTCATTTCTTTCAATGATAAAGAAAAAGCTTAATAAAAAGGCAATAAAGAATTGAATACTAACTTCACTTATATGAGGGATAATATTTATCAGCGCATCCCCTGCCTCTTTTAAATACTTTCCAATATTTATATTTTTAATCAATGAAACAATTTTAGGGTCCAAATTCATCGTGTATTTATCGATTTGGAAAGAAGAAAACTCTCTACCAATCACCATGAGCTGTTGCATTAAAAGAGGAATATATCTAACAAGGGTAAATACAAATCCAAAGATTAACAAAATGTACATAAAGAGGGTAATGAAAATGCTCTTTACAGGTATGAATAAATTTACTTTCTTGTAAAGAAACTGCTGAAAAGTATATAAAAGGTAAGTAAATAAAAACGTCAACAATATTAGATTTATAAGTCCTCTCACACTAAACAGCAAAAGAATTAAAATGATCACCGCAATAATTTTTTTAACAGCAACATCTTGAAAAAAATTTTTTATCAAATCCTTATACCATTCCTTTATTTCTATTTTTTAAATTACAAAGAATGCGTTCTTTCTTGAAGTATAGACTTATCAAGTTTACATGTGTACACCAAAACTAGCTACACAATTTAATTATATCTGATAATACCCCCTAATTGTAAGGTTTTAATTAGGATTACCATAAGTCTACATTAAAAAAACTAAAATTGTCTTTTATATTGGTGAGATTTTTCTTTTATTTCTGCTTATTTGGTATTAGGACTTAATTGTAAAAGTAAATTGACGATATAAGAATAGGTTTAAGCAAACTCTTTATAGTGTCACTCTTATTTTATTAATTAATACGAAACGTTTTAACAAAAAATGATTCTTTTTTCAAATTCAGTAGAAAAATCTACTTTTTTATCCTACAAAAATTGATTTAAAAAGAGTGAGTAAATGCTTTTATTAAAAATTTAGATTTAGTTACCTAGAGAGGACAAGAGCTAATGAAACGAGTTAAAACTAGGCTAATCGTTATCATCTCAACATTAATCGTTACAATTATTGGGATTGGCATTTTTTCGATTAACTCATTAAAAGATTCAGTAAACCAAACCGATTTATTAAAACAAAAAATGGAAATGCAAAAAACCATGAAACATATACAATTTAGGTTGGCTGGACTTTCTAATGATGAAAGAGGTTATTTATTAACTGATAAAAATGATTTTGCTATAGAGATGAAAAACAAGGCTAGTGAGATCCAACAGAACATCAATTCATTAAAAGATTTAAATACAAATACTCAAAACAGGCAAACAATAAATGATTTAGATCAAAACTTTAATAAGTATTGGAGCATAAGTCAAGAAGTCATTACATTAAAAAGCACACAGCCTAAAGAAGCTAGTGACCTTCATTTTGGTAATGAAAGAGACATAAGAAAAAACTTATTAGATCCTTCAGTCAATAAAATTATTAGTTCCTTGGATAGTGAAGTTAACCTATTAATGAAAAATCATATTAATACGACAGATACTAGGAAATTAATACTTTTTATAACAACAATTATTTCATCCATATTCGGGATCGTTTTAGGAGTAATCTTATTAATCTCGATCATGCGCCCATTAAAACTTTTGAACAATCAAATGCTAGACATCGCTGAAGGTGAAGCTGATTTAACAAAAACGATATTAGTTAAGAATAAAGATGAATTTGGCGAATTAGCTAGTTCATTTAATAAATTTATGTCTTCATTACGTGAATTAGTGATAAAAATTGCTGATTCCTCAGAACAAATTACAGCAGCGTCTGAAGAATTCTCGGCTAGTTCAGAACAGTCTAAAGAAACTTCAGAGCAGATTTCCTATTCAATGCAGCAAATTGCAAGCCAATCTACTGATCATGCCATGATGACTAAGACTAGTCTAGAATCCATAAATGACTCAATGACAGGGTTAATGACTATTTCGACTAACACATCAAATGTTGCAGATTTTTCATATTCGATGAAAATGCAGGCAGATAAAGGTGCAACATCGTTAAAACAAGTTGCCCAGCAAATGGCTTCTATTCATAATTCTGTAGATATTGCTGATAAAGGGATTAATAATCTTGCTTCACATGCTATCAAAATCGATAACATTACGACATTAATCAATCAAATATCTGACCAAACAAACCTACTCGCACTTAATGCAGCCATTGAAGCTGCTAGAGCTGGTGAATATGGTAAAGGCTTTTCCGTTGTTGCAGATGAAGTGAAAAAACTAGCAGAGCAGTCAAATGAATCGGCTAAACAAATAAAAGAAATCATTCAAAACATTCAGACGGAAACGAAAGAAACTGTTCATATGATTAGCTTGGTAAAAGAGAATGTATCAGAAGGAATCGAATTATCACAATCTACATCCGTGCAATTCAAGGAAATTATTGGAGCAATCGAACAAGTATCATCACAAATCCAAGAAATTGCTGCAACTTCTGAGCAAATTAGCTCAGGATTTCATGTGATATCGCACTCTGTAGAAGAGATTGCAAGTGGAACAAATGAAACATCTAATAGTACTGAAGAAATTGCAGCAGCAACTGAAGAACAGCTTGCTTCATTAGAAGAAATATCAAATGCAGCTACTTCATTAGCTAAGCTTGCAGAGCATGTTCAAGGGCTAGTTTTAAGGTTCAAGGTTTAAAGGGCAGGGATTAGGATCTAGGGATGAGGAAATAAGGAATAAGGAATACGGGATAAGGATTTAGAGAAAGAGCCAGTTTACTTCTATTAATATGAAGTAAATGGCTTTTTTTAGTTGGCTCTTTTCTAACAGATTGTGGCTATTTAAAATATAAATAAACACAAAAATAGTGGAGGTATCAACTTAATTATTGATAACTACATATACTATAATTATGGTTATAACTATTCCTATAAAAAACATGTTAGTCGGAAGGAATTTTAGTACCCAAAAAGCGGTCATAATTGTCGCTACTAAGAGAAACGGTAACCAATTTTCATGAGTGAATTTATTTTTGTTTAATAAAACAATTAAATACCCTATTAATGGTAATATTAAACAGATTGTATATAAAAAGTTATCTTTTAAATACCAAGGTCTATTTTCCATAAATTTTCTCCATGAGATTTTATGTTTTTTCTAAAGTTTCCAACTTTTTTAGATTATTTCTATCTTTTTTACCAATACAATAATAAAAAAAAAGCATTCCATGGCTGATTAATAGTGACTATTTATCAGCCATGGAATGCTTAGTTACTTACTTGATTTAATCCCTAAAATTACTCAAACCTCTGAAGCACTTTCTTCATTATCTTCTTTCAATTCATACCTATATGGAACTTACCAACTGTTTTTTATTTTGTGACAGGCACGTTATTAAACATGTATTCGTAACTATGTATACTAATCCCAGCAAAACTACTTTGAGTTTGAACAAAAGGTAGCAATAAGGCTATTTCACTTTTTATCGCATTCAAACTATACCCATTAAATGAGATATTATCGCCTTCCTTTGAAACAGATAAATCAATACAAAGAACTACTTTTTTATTTAACTGACTGGCAATTTTTAAAGGTTTTTCTGATATCGACTGTATGCTGTTACTTCCTAACGCTTTATTTCGATATGTCATTAAATAAGTAACATCATCATTCTTCAATACCCATTCATATAAATTTCCTTCACCATATTTATTATTATAAGTAACTTCGTTGTACCAGAAGGCTATGTCTAGAAGTAAGTTAATCTTTTGTTGTTTTGTATAAGCATAAAATTGTGAAATAATCGTTTGATAAATGAATATCGCATTCTTCCTATCTGTATTCCACATTAAAGATGCTTGAGGTTCTAAATCAACTTTTATTCCTGAAAACTTTTGAGTTTTTTTTGCATATTTTTGATAGTCGCTAATCCATGAAAAAATATGATTCAATTGTGCAGAGTTCTTGCTGGAAATCCAATTT
The DNA here is from genome assembly GCF_017814275.1 of Gottfriedia endophytica. GTDB lineage: Bacteria > Bacillota > Bacilli > Bacillales > Bacillaceae_G > Gottfriedia > Gottfriedia endophytica. The sequence continues at coordinate 320,440 of NZ_JAGIYQ010000004.1, read as the reverse complement.
GGAGACCCTATGAGGATGTATACTTTGATGGAGGACTGTGAGCAAAGGTCTATAAAATTTTGATAATATTTTTTATTAATGTCTTCATTCAATTGAAGATAAACTTCATTCATTCTTTGATTTTTAATATTTTGCACTACTTCTTTTGGTGATTTTTTTATCAATTGCGTATTCCATAACCAAGTACCTTTAAAGTTAAAATCACTTTCTTTAGCTTTTACACTATCCATGTAAAAAGCCGGGTAAATCATAGTAAACACAAGACTAAATACCCATATTAACAAGGTTAATTTTCTCGGAACTTTCATTTTAAAACAGCCCCTTTTATTTGTATTCTATAGAAGTTCTATTTTATATATCGGAATAATAAGTTCTGCTTTAATATCATAATGACATTTAAATCTAGTTCTTTTGATTCAATTAAAAAATTTATATAAGAAGGTAAACAAAAATCATTTCAAATATTTTTAATATAGTTTTTTTTCGTTATTTACTAATAATTATACTAAAAAAATATAAAACTATAAATTAAACCTCACTCTTTCTATCTTCAATCATCATTAAAATTGTAAATAATTCCCATTTTTCATATGGTATATAAAGTCAATTTCACTAAAAAAACACTTTGTACATTAAAAAATAATGATAATTTTAATTGAATTTTATTGTTTTTTAATATAACATTTAATATCGTTAGAAATTTATAATATTTTAGATTGTTAGGGGATTGGCAAGTGAAAAGAAGAGTCTATATTCCTGTTTTTATTGTTTTAATATTGTGTATTAGCTTTTATTTTTTAAGTAAGATGAATCACTTGAACGATAATAAAAAAAACACAACTATTGCATTTAAAACAGACCAAAAAAACCTAGAAATTTACAAAAATAGTAAATGGAATCCTTTTTTTATTAAGGGAATAAATCTGCATTCAGCTGCTCCAGGAGAATATCCTACAGATTCAAACTCAAGTAAAAAACAATATTTACAGTGGCTAAATAAGATCAGTAAAGCTGGTTTTAATACCATCAGATTGTCTACTATTCTTCCTCCAAGCTTTTACTCGGCTTTAAGTGAATTTAATGAAGAAAATCCAAATCATCAACTTTATTTTATCCAAGGTATTTGGGACTTTAGTGAAGAACAACAAAAAGATATGTTTTTATGGGATAAGAACACTAATTCCAAATTAAGAAAAAGTTTAGATAAAGCAATTCTTGCAGTATACGGAGAAAAAGGTATTAGTAAATATTTCAAAAGTGACGAAGTTGTTTATAAACATGACACAAGTCATTATATGATTGCATGGGACTTAGGAATGAACTGGTCACCAAAATTAGTAGAACATACAAATCAATCGAAAACTATAACACCAGATTTAAAGACTATAACCTATTCCAACAATGCAACACCTCTAGAAAAGTGGATTGCTTCCGTAATGAATGAATTGGCTGAAAAAGACTTAAAACAAGGCATGCAACATCCAATGACATTTAGTAATTGGACAACTACAGATCCAATCAAACATCCAAACGAAAAAGTATTTTATGAGGATCAAGAATCTATTAATCCTGAAAATATCAAAACAGTTAATTGGAAAGCTGGTTACTTTTATTCATATAAAGTGTATCCGTTCTATCCAGACTTTTTAAATGATGATAAAAACAACACAGTAGATACATATAAAGAATACCTTGATAGTTTAAGAAAATTCCATTCCGATGCTCCATTAATCGTGTCTGAATTTGGTGTACCTTCTTCATTAGCTAATAGCCATAATGGTAGCTTAAATATGAATCATGGTGGCCAAACAGAGCAAGAACAATGGGAACAAAATAAACAAATGCTTACTGATATTTTCAACTCTCATTTTAATGGTGCAATTGTTACTGGATCATTAGATGAGTGGTATCGCACTACATGGAACACGTTTCCTTTTGTAAACCATGAAAGAACTGCTTATTGGAAGAATGTCCTAAATAGTGATTCAAACTTTGGACTTTTAAAAAGAAATACTACTTTAGAAAATAAAATTGTCATCAATGATAAAAAAATTAATCTAGATGATTCTTACATAAAGCCTGTATTAAAAAATGGAAACTCCATTGATAGTATGTATATGGCTAGTGATGAGGCTTACCTTTATTTAATACTAAAGACAAAAAATAATTTTGATATAAACAAGGATCAACTATATATTGGCATTGATACAGCTCAAGGTGGGACAAAATCTGTAAAAGAACTAGGAAGTAATACTGTTCCTTATGGTATTGACTATTTATTAGAGCTAAATAAGGATTTAAATATTAAAGTCAATAATCAATATAGTCCTTTTAACAAATGGTATGGAGATGTACTGAATATCTATTCACCTAAAAAAGGAAACGAATTTGTCGACCAGTACCTAGCTACTCAGCTCGAAATGCAACCACCAGAATCAAAAGTTTATACACCTTTTTCATATACGAAAACTAGTGAACTAGAAAAAGGCGATAGTAGTATTGATAACCATGCTATGTGGAATGCAAATAATGACACCATAAAGATTAGAATTCCTTGGATGTTATTAGGATTCTCAGACCCTAGTACAAAGGAAGTTCTTTCATATAATTTAAACAATAAAGCTTTTAAACATGAAAATATTAAAGATCTTCATTTATTTGTTACATTAGATGGAAAAAGTGAAGATAAAACGATTGATTACACTTGGGAGAATTGGAACTCATTACCAGAAAATAATTCTGATCAATTTAAAAATGGATATCATGTTTATAAAAAAGCTCTTAACAATATTGTTTCTATTCATTAATTGAGTATTAATAGAATGGAAATGAAATAGATCCCTATTTAATTAGATAAAACAACAAATGCTATTAAACATCAGTGAGAAATGAGGGATTAACATGGAGAAGTCATTGCTATTCTTTGCGATTTTAATGATTGTACTTATGTTGATTATATGCAACATCGTATATCAGCAATTCATTACAAAAAGAATAATCGCAATTACCAAAGAATGGGAAACTAGAAAAGAAATCACCCAGTTGAGTGATTTCCCTTCTTTGAGAATAAAAAATCATTATGAACGAGAAACCTGGGGTAAGATGTTTGATCTTTTCTTAGAAGAACACCACCAAATTAAAAGTGATTTGGTTGACCAATGGGTACAAGATTGCGGATTACATAAACAACTTGAAAAAGAATTATCAAAGAAGAATTCTTTCCAAGCTTGGATTGATGTTGTGCGTTTCAACATTACTAATCTAAAAGAAAATCTGCAACATCAAGAAAAAAAATTAAATGAAAATCAAGAAGAATATGAACTTTGGTCAACAGCACTATCTTTATTATCTAAAGATGACAAAGAAAAAGTAATCATGAAGGTGGTGCAAAAATGAGAGAAGTCTTATTCTACTATGGAATAATTGCGTCAGTAATTGTAACAGTAGTAAATGTATTGTATGTAGCGTTGACGCTTAGAAGTGCACAAATAATCCGAAAACAAAATTTGTTAACACATGATAACATGTTGAACAGTATGAAAAAGGAAAAAGACTTACCTGGTGTATCATTACTAGTTCCTAGTTATTGTGAGGAATTAACAATAGAAGAAAATGTTAAAAATCTATTAAAGTTAGATTATCCAAAATTAGAGGTAATCGTTATAAATGATGGTTCAGATGATCGTACTGTCGATCTTTTAAAGGAATCTTTTCAATTAGAAAAAGTAAAATTAACGCGAGATGTTTTTATTAAGACTGAAAGAGTAAAACAAGCATATCGTTCAACAATAGATAAAAGATTGATTGTGATCGATAAAGAAAATGGCGGTAAAGCTGATTCATTAAACGTCGGAATTAGTTATTCGAAATATCCTCTGATTGCGAGTATTGATGCTGATTCATTACTTGAAGAAAAAGCTCTACTAAAGTTAGTTAAACACTATCTTAGAAAACCTAAAGAAGTTGTTGCTGTTGGTGGACAAGTTCGAGTTGTTAATAGTAGTACAATTGACAACGGCGAAATTAAAACGATTCGTACCCCAAAAAATATCTGGGCTAGGTTTCAAGCATTAGAATATATCAAAGCGTTTGTATCCGGCCGAACTGCATGGAGTAAGTGGAATGGTCTAATTATTGTATCTGGCGCATTTGGGTTATTTGATAAACGTATTGTGAAAGAAATCAAAGGTTATCGCGGTGGTTTTCCAGGCGAAGATATGAATATCATTTTAAAATTACATAAACATCATAGAGATGAAAATATAAAGTACCGTATCGATTATTGTCCAAATGCTATTTGCTTTACACAGGCTCCTGAAAGTTATCGTATTTTAAGTTCGCAACGGAAGCGTTGGGGACGTGGAAATGTGAAAAACATGGTTGAGATTGGCTTATCAATGACGTTAAGACCAAAATATAAAGCCGTTGGACTTATTACATTACCATATACCATTTTGTATGAAACATTAAATCCATTATTAAAACTATCTGGTGCGTTAGCACTACTAGGTTACTCATATTACAACATGACTAATCTCAAAATCGTTCTATTCTTTATGTTACTAAACTTCTTATTAGGACTTATCCTTTCTTACGGAAGTATTCTATTAGACATGAAAGAGTTTCGCTTTTATACAGATACAAAAGAATTAGTAAAATTACTAGCAACTGTACCAATTATGTTTTTAGGATACTATTATTTGAACTCATATTGGAAGTTTATAGGATTCATTGACTATCTACGAAATAACAACACTTGGGGGACAATGGTTAGACAAAGTTTTGACCAAGAAGAATCTAAATCAGCATAAGAGGAGAATCCAACATGACAATTAACCAAATAGATGTATTAAAAGAAAAGTTAAAAAATAAAGAAGCAACAGTAATTGTTATCGGCCAAGGATACGTTGGCTTACCATTAGCAATGGAAATGAACAAAGGTGGATATAATGTAATTGGTTTAGATGTTGATGAAAAAAAAGTTAACATGTTAAATAGTGGCGTTTCTTATATCGGGGATGTTTCTGATATCGAATTAAAAAAAGCATTAGAAACAAATAAATACAAAGCTGACAGTAATCCAGCTATCATCCATGAAGCTGATGTTGTCTGTATTTGTGTTCCTACACCATTAAATGAACAACAGAACCCTGATGTATCATATATTGAAGGAGTGACAACTTGGTTAAAGTCCTTCGTAAAACCTAATACATTAATTGTATTGGAAAGTACAACTTATCCGGGAACTACAGAAGAATTAATTGCAGAGCCTTTAAAAGAGAATGGCTTTAAAATAGGTGAAAATCTATTTGTATGTTTCTCACCTGAACGTGTTGATCCAAACAACCAAAAGTTCAATACAAAAAATACACCTAAAGTAATAGGTGGTATAACAGAAACTTGTACTGAAATTGGTATGGCATTATATGAAAATGTCATTGATACGATGGTCCCAGTTAGTTCACCAAAAATCGCTGAAATGACGAAATTACTTGAAAATACATTCCGATCAGTTAATATCGCATTCATTAATGAAATGGCGAAAATGTGCGAAATTATGGGTATATCAATTTGGGAAGTAATCGACGCAGCTAAAACAAAACCATTTGGCTTTATGCCGTTTTATCCAGGACCTGGAATTGGTGGTCACTGTATCCCTCTTGATCCAATGTACTTGGCATGGAAAGCAAAAGAGTTTCGATTCCACAGTCGTTTTATTGAATTAGCTCAAGAAACAAATAATAATATGCCATTCCATGTTTCACAAGCTGTACAAGAGATTTTAAATAATTATGGAAAAGCATTACGTGGAAGCAAAGTTGTGTTATTCGGTATGGCTTATAAACCAAATATTGATGACGTCCGTGAATCCCCATCTTTATGGATATATGAAATTTTAACAGCACAAGGTGCTGAAGTAAGTTTTTATGATCCATTCATTCAAACCTTCCGCAACGGAAAAGGCGAATTAGTTACAGGGATTGAATGGAATACAGAAGAAATGAAAAAACATGATCTTTTTATCATGCTTACTCCTCATGATCAAGTAGATTATAATGCAGTTCGTGAAATGAATGTTCCAATTTACGATACCCGTTACATTTTTAAAGACGCGAAAGATGCTCATATTTACCGTATTGGCGATCAATTATGGTATCAAGAAAATCTAAGCAATCCACTACATGTATAATTAATTAAAGTTAAACTTCCATCAGTGGGGGTCTTACTACCCGTTAATGCGGTATAAAAATTATAACCAACTATCTAAAATGATACTTTAGATAGTTGGTTATTTTTTGTTCCAAAAACAAATCAGTATATACAGTAGCTATAATAAGTTTTATCCCTCATTAAGATCCTCTGAAATGCTTTCCTCAGTATCTTCTTTCAATTCATTACCTGTATGGAACTTACCAACTGTTTCTTGTAGTGTGTTCGCAACATTTGTCAGTAATTCATTTTGATGTTTTAATGTTTCAACAGTGTAATTTTGTTGCGTTGCAGATGCAGCTATTTCTTCTGTATTTGCTAAGCCTTCTTCTGAAATGGCAACAATTTCTTGTATTGAAGAAAGAGTCGAATCAGATGCTTTCGAAATGTTTTCAGAGCTTTCAAAAATACTTTCTGATCTAGTTTTTAGTTCTTCAACAGAGTGGAAAATTTGATTAAATAATTTTCCGTTTTGTTCAACAATCTTTACTCCTTCAACAATATCCTCAAAGTCTTGTTGATTTAATTGTAGAACTTTATCTGTTTGTTTGTTGATTTCATTAACAATATTCGAAATATCTTGTGTTGAAGTTGCTGTTTGGTTTGCTAATTTTTGGATTTCCTGTGCTACAACTGAAAATCCTTTTCCCGCTTCACCAGCACGAGCCGCTTCAATCGAAGCATTTAATGATAATAAATTCGTTTGAGAAGAAATCTCGCTAATTAAAACGATAATTTTATTAATATGCTCCAATTTATTATTTAAATCAGATAAATTCTCTTTCGTAACTAGTCCATTATTTTTTATTTTGTTAATTTGTTCTGAAACCATCTGTACTTGTTCAGAACCTTCTTGTGATAAGTTACTAGTGTTGTAAGTAACATCTTTTATTTGCTTCGTTTGTGTGTCCATATTTTCAATCGCAGCAGTCATGTCTGAAATCATATTTGATATTTTCTCAATATGTTTTGCTCTTTCTTCAGAACCTGTTACTTCCTCATTTGTACTATCTACAATTTGCTCCGAAGCTCCAGCTAATTCTTCAAATGATGTAAATAATATGTTACTTGATTCAGTAATTGTTTGAGAATTCCCTCTTACATTATCGATGATTGAACTTAAATTTAGTCTCATTTCTTCAAAACTATTTGCTAATTCACCAATTTCATCTTGCCTGTCGCTACGAGTACTTTCACTTAAATTCCCACCAGCAATAGTCTTTGTAAAGCCCACTACTTTTTGAAGTGGTTTCGAAATTCTATTTCCGATAAAAATCGCTAAAGCCAAACCAATAATAACGGCTAAAAGTAAAAATAGACTTGGATATAGAATCATTTGTGTTTGCAATTTATCAATAAAGGCTGCGTCCATATCCATACCAATAATTGCATCCGTGCCCTCCACTGGAACGAAGATTGATTTATGTACTCCCCATTTATCTTTATAAATTGAGCTAAACACAACTTCTTTTTGATCAAATGCTTTTTTCTGAGCACTTGTAAATTGTTGTTCACCCATAAAACTACTACTTCCATTTAATGCAACAATAACATCTTTTCCATCTTTTCGGGATAATACATATGTAAATTGGATTCCCTTTCGACCCTTATTAAAGGAATCTAAAAACACTTCTAAGTTTCTTCCATATTCTTGTGGACTTTCCATCACATGATTAATTAGTCCAGAATCCAAATTCTTTACTAAAGCTTTACTATTATCTTCTAATCTACTATCAAATTGTGGAATAATATTATTATTTATTGTATTACTCATCATTTTCATAAAGAAAAGGCAAATAACGATTGCGAAAACTAAAAATGGGATTAGAAAACTGATAATTAATTGTGATTTAATTGATTTTTTAGGACTTACCAGTTTAAGTTTCACTTAACTTCCTCCTATATATGAACTTTTTCTTTGGTTAGTTGTACATATTCTGATAAATCTAGTTGAAGTATTCTGTGGTTTTCTTCAAGACTATGACTCTTAAAAAATAAAATCGCAAACGTTCGATCATTAGCTGCTTGAATTTCTCTATATTCTAGGATGTGTTCGAATTGTTCTTTAAAACGATCGTGTTCGATTTTTTCTACTAAAGAACTTGAGATTGTTAATGGAACTTCTGCGCAACAAAAACTGTATACTGCATCATCCATCTCTTCAATAATTGAATCCCAATCTGGATTAATTCCGTTAAAATATTGTTTATATACGTTATTACCATACGCATGGAATCCAAGATCAGTTGTACCTGCTCCAGCAAAACGGACTGGATTAATTTCTATTGGCATAACTTTGTCTTTATCCTTTTTAATTTCAAAATGAATAGGATAATTTTTAAATGGTACTAATTCTTTAAGTTTCATCATAAATGAAAGCGTACTTTCGTAGATTTCTCGAACCACTTGTTTAGACGTGTAATAAATTCTGTCGGAAATATCGTACTCATCTTTAAATAATCGTTTAAACATGTTTAAAATAACAGGATTTCCGTTTTCGTCATAATAGCCATCAATTGCATACTCTTCCCCTTGTATCCATTCTTCAATCAGAATATTATCGCTATTAATGACACTTTGATTTAGTTGGTCTTTTGAAAGAACAAGCTCAACATTCAATTTTTGTAATGCCTCTTCCCATTCCTCAGCACTCTTTACCTTATAAACCCCAACACTCGAATAGCCAAAAGTTGGTTTCACAACAACAGGAAATGGAATTGATTCAACTGGAAGCTCGAATAATTCAGAAATTGATACTACTTTATAGAAATAACTTGGATAGATTGTAGAAAGAATTTCACGAAGTTGCCCTTTGTCTTTAAGTAACTTTGACCAACGATTTTGGTTACTTTCTGGGATGTGAGATTCAATGAGTTTTATACAACTCTCAGAATTCGTAAGTAGTTTTTGATTTGGTTTTAGAGAAGCAAAAAAATCTTCTACTTCCATAATAGACAATTCGTTTGGCAATTTTTCAGAATTTCCATCCATTAAAATCGGAGTATTAAGTTCTTCTAATGTTGTAAGTAATAGCGGTGAAATAATTTGGTCATTAATGATTATCATCAAAAATCTCCTTTTCTAATTTATATATATCAACTGTTACGTGTAGCATTAAAAAAACCTACCTGATCTTAAGGTAGACTTATCTTTTTTCAAGGTAGAAGTAAAAGGGGTTCCCTTCCTTCAGTAAATTAGTACTATTTTCCTAATAACTCTTATTATGAAGTTCTATGATGAATAAAATAACTCGTGGGAATAAGTGGAATTTTTTTCCATCCCTTTAAAAATATCGACAAAAATATACATTTCTTAATCTTTTATGAATATTCGTTACTTAAGTCGTATCATTTTTACAAACTTTACAATTAACGATATTTATTACCTATTTTTTTGGATTTGTGATAAAATTCAGATTTTCTTGTTTAGTGCCTGTCACTTTCAACATGTCACTTTAACATTGGGGATAAGCTGTGGATAGATCGCGTGCGGTGCCTGTCACTTTAACATTGGGGATAAACTGTGAATAGGTAAAAAAAGGAGTCCAACTGAATGGATTCCCTTTTGTGCTTATTAGTATTTCTTCAATTCTAAAATGGTTCGCTGCATATCTACCGTGCCGTCATCGTTTGTTTGAATATAATCTTGTCTTTGGGCGATGGTCATTGTTTTGCCATTACGCATTATAGCGGGTTTTTGTAATGATAGATTTCGTTTTTCTGCTTCCAATAAAACTTCTTTCATTGCCATCGTTCGAAGTTCTTGTTTATTTTCATCTTCTTTAGCTGTTATTTTCACACAAAGTCTCAGCTGTTCCAGTTGCAGATAGTATCGATTACTATAGGTAGATCCCCACCAAAAAGCCCAAAAACCTCCAGAAGGATTCGATACGTATCCCCAATCCCCTTTTATTTCTGTTTGTAGCTCTTTATAAAATCCCTGCCAAGCAAATTCGTCCCACTCTTTTACAGGCTTAGTCCTAAAAGCTGAAACCCTATCCTCAAGTTTCTGTAAATGTTGATAATAGTCAAGAAAAATAGGATTTTTCACGCCATTATCTTTTCCTTTCTTCAAAACATCTAACATCATTTTACGATTAAACAGAATATATCCGGCTTCATCTACTGAACGATAATGACTTTGATCAGCAATTTTAAAGTAGATTGGCAATTGGATTAGAGATGGATATGCTTCCCTTACCGCTTTACGATAACGAATAAGTTGATTTGAATGATCCTTAGTATACGTTTTATCTTCTATTAAAATGGCATATTTATTATTCACGATAACTAGAACATCAAGCGATTTAAATTGGCGCATAACTTTGAGCGTTTCTACAATAGGAACAGGAATTTCGTGTATATTAAAAATCATCGAAATAAAATCAACTGCCGCTTCATGTAAGGGACCGTCCACTGATCTATAAGCTTGTTGACTCCAGGAAATCAACCAGCATAAAAAAGCGTCTTGTGACAATTCACTTGTTGCAAACTGAAATAAATTAGGAGTTTCAAGAAAAGCACCCCGACTATCACGAACACTTTCAAGCAATACCTCAACATCATAATTCCCAATATAATCATCCCAGTATCCTTTTGCGAGCAACGCATCAATGTGCATAGGCGGAAAAATTAACGAATCTCTTAAATCCAATATCCGTCCCTGATTATCAGGGTATAATAATAAAAGACAATCATCTCCTCGTTGAGCAATCACTTCCGGAATAGGCTCAATCATCTTCATATAACCACACTTTGCACGGCATACATAGGCAGGATACGCATCAACTAAGAACCCACCATCTTCCTTTTCCTGCAAACTCTCCCAAGCATCTTCCAATAACACAGCCCCGCAGCGCGGGCAAATTAATGAATTCATAAAAAATCTCCTCCTTATATGTATAGACGTATGAACGATTCAAAAAAAGCCAAGAAAATTTTCAAACAAACTTTTTCTACATAATTTTATATCGTCCTTTTAACAGTCGGTTATATATATAGAAAGGAAAATAAATAAGTAGATGCTACTATGTAGAACTGGGCATCACAAAAAAAGAGAATCCCACGAATGAGATTCTCAATTTCTAGCAATTATTTAACTTTTACAATACTTGTTTTACTACTATTTTTAGCAGCATCTGTTGCAGTAATAGACAGTGTAGTTCCCTTTTTCTGCTTTTTAATCGTGATCTTGAACATACCTTTTGCATCAGCTTTTCCTGAGCCAAGAATTTTACTGCCTACTTTAACGGTAACAGTTGATTTTGCTTCAGCTTTTCCTGTCACTGATGTACTTGTATATTTAATAGGATTTACTACAGGAGATCCTGGTGCAATCACATCACGAACAGTTATTTTCGTTATCTTGCTTGTATTTTTTGCTGCATCTGTTGCAGTGATTGATAAAACTGTTCCTTCTTTTTGAAGTGGCATTGTAACTGTAAACACACCACTTGCATTTGTTTTAGCTGTTGCGATTACTTTTGTTCCTACTTTGACAGTAATTGCTGAATTTGCTTCTGCTTTACCAGTAAAAGATTTCGCTTTATTCGTAACCATTTTCCCGTCTACTATAGGAGCAGGAGGAGGCGTTAAATCAGCTATTCCAGTTGTAATATCATACTTACCTTCGATAGTAGATTTATCTTCGTCAATTTTTTCAACGACTAAATAATAGGTACCAACTGGCAAATATTTTTCAACACTTTCAAAAGGAATATTTTCTTCGTCAATATATGTATCACTGACTGCTAATAAGTTGCCAGTTTTGTCGAATACCGCTAGTCCATAATTTGTTGAATATTTAGTTCCTTCTTTAAAATCAGATTCTGCCCAAAATGTATTCGGCTTTGTTACGTTAAATTTATAAACATCCACATCGTCATAATTAGCCACACTGCCTACGATGTCATCACCAATTACGAAATTCTGTGCAGTTTGTGGATCTTTGTTCTTACCATTTTCAGTAACAGTTGCTGCATAGGTAGTCGAACTACCAATTAAAAAAAAGATTGCTAAAAAACTTACTAACTTTTTCATCTTATTCCCCCCAAATGTCTATAATAGCCGATAAGGGACAAAAGAAAAAGATTAAAAAAAATTAATAAACTTCCAATTTTATCCAACTTTAAAACCGAAGATTTTTCCCGAGACTTTTCCACACTTTACTCACACTTCGAAAAGTGACAGGCACTATTCCCGGCGCTATTCCCACTTAAACAAATGACTAGCACTCTTCCCAATCCAATTAATAAAATCCTGTGGCTTAGGAAGTTGAATATCTAATAAGACCAAAAGAGCCATTGTTAGGTTAAGGATTGCAAGGAAGGAGAACAGAATTATTTCTTTCTTCCATGATTTATTTATCAGTGTAGGAAGATCCTTTAAACTAATTATTGTAAGTAATAAAACGGATAGGAAAATAACCATAGATGACACCTACTTTTGTGGTTTCCGTTCGATTAACGCATCACTTGTAATTTTGGTTTCGACTTTAATCTTTACTTTTAAGGTTGGGAAGATTTTATCCCATTTTTTCTCTATTTTTTTCCAATCTTTCGGATATGAACGATGAATAATCTCACCAAAACCAAAATAATCTGTATTTAGTTCCTGTGCTTTTTTTAGTGAGGCTTTTATTTCTTTCTTAATCGCTTCTGCTTTCATTTTTTCCATTTTCTTAATTTTCTTAGGATCAATTTCATTTTTTGTGCAGGATGCTTCCGCGATGTTTCCTTGCTCTTTAATGTCTACATTAATCATATACTGCCCGGATTTCTTTTTAACCTTTACTTTTGCATCTGATTTATAGATTTCAAAAGCTATTCGTTCTTTCGAGTTTTTACTTTTACCTAAACACTTAGTATCCACGATCCCACTTTTTACTTTTCCCAGTATCCAAAGGGCTCCTCTCGTTTCCTTGCGTGTAAGATAAGAAATAAATTTATTTTTCTTAATAACAGCTGCTCTATATACTTTGTAGCCTACATTTGCTCCTTGATTTTTCACAATCCGTACTTCGGGAACTAATGAAGAAATTGTAGAGTGTTGCTCCCGTATATAATCATTTAAATTAATATATGCTGTTTGAGAAGAATACTTATAGGCTTCTAATAGCTCTGATAATGTGATAGCTGGAATAGTAGTTGTTTTTACATCTGCACTTACAATATCTTTCCCCGATTGTGGTGTAACCGCTAGTAAAAAATTTCTTCTTTCTTCAGCATCACGAGCAAAAAAATCTAATGCTGGCTTTAGTCCTTTTCGCGCTAGTTCCTCGCTAACCACTAATACTTTTGTATGTGACCAGAATAATTTATTAGGCGAAGAGTGAGTTGCCGTTCGAACTGCATCAAAGACTGTTTTGCCTGCGTCAGAATAAACAAAAAAGTTCGGAGCGTTCATGACTCCTTGTTTCGTTAATGCTGCTGTATTGGCAACCTGAGTACTAACTAAGAATCCTTTTGGTGACGAATCAATCCCAACTGCAATGACAAATGCGAGGGTTTCAATCTCTTTACGATTCCAACAACCCGATGAAATCAAGCACGAAAAACTAAGTAAACAAATCAATATAATCTTACGGAGTCGTGAACATTTCATATCGCATTCTTCCTTTTACGAAAAAATGAGACAACTAATAGAATACATGGAATCAAAAACTCGAGTGTTAAGCTATAAATCCCCCATTGCTTTGGTGAAAAATAAAGCTTAATTTCTGAAAGATTTTTAAAAGATGTATAAGAAAGAATCAAAGCAATGCAACTAAAAGGAATGATAAGAAACTTATTCAGTTTTAAGTTAAGCAATTGGCCTGTACCACGTACACCTGCATATAAAAAGATGCATATTTTTATAAATAGCAGGCCGATCCATACCGCTACCATAATTGCTTCAATTCTCTCAAGGAAATGTCCAATCGATATCATACGAACTAATGAATAAACCGCTAACGTTAAATTTGCGGATTCAATTGGACCGAAAATACTTATGACGGCCATACTTAAAATTGTTAAAAAAAATGTTCCAATTAGGATGGCACCCATGCTGTACTTCATTACTTTCTGTTTATCTTCTACATACGGATATAACATAGAAATCAATATTCCTTCTCCAAAGAAAGCAATCGGTAAAATTGTCCCCATCATAATTGGCTTCCATCCATTTTCTAAAATCGGTTTTAGTAATTCTAAATGAAAATCTTTTGCTAATAAAATCAATATCAGTAGAAGAGATATCATGGAGCCCGGTAAGATCAGTAAATTTGTTCGTGCAATTGCTTCTAGTCCTCTATATACGGAAAAAACCACAGCAAGAACAACATAAATAATAAAAATTTGAATAGGAGTCTCTGGCATTAACGCTGTATTTAAAATTTCCGCAAATGCTCGAATCGTAATGAGACTAATATGAAGAAAAAACCATAAGTACACTAATGAGATAAATCCACCTATCCATTTACCAAATAAAGTAGTACATATTTGAATTAACGTAAGTTTCGAGTGCCTTTTTGAGAGAGTGACGACGATATAGGTTATCACCATACCTCCAATGCCAGATAGAAGAGCAGAAATCCATGTGTCTCTTGAGTTTTTTGCATCCCATAAAGTTGGAAGAAAGACAGTCAACACTGAAAGCCGATTAGCAATTAAAATGAAACTAAGCTGCATAGCGCTAATTCTTGGCTGGTTTTGGCTCGGCTTCATCCCATTCACCTTCTATATCAAATTCACTTTGTTTATCAAATACATGTTTCGTTTTTCCAAGTTTTGTCCATGGTGCACGAATTACCGTATCCCTTAGGTCGGACTTTGTTAAAGGTGCAAGTGGTGACATATATGGCACTCCAAATGACTTTAACGAAACCATATAGACTAAAAGTGCAAGCAATGCCACTGTTATTCCAGGTATCCCTAAAATAGATGCCATGATCATTAACGGAAAACGTAAAAGCCGGACGGATAAACCAAGCTCATACTTTGCAATTGTAAACGATGAGATCCCTGTTAACGAAACGACAATAACTAAGATAGGAGAAACAATCCCCGCTTCAACCGCTGCTTGGCCGATAATTAAAGCCCCCACTATACTAACAGCTTGGCCCGCGCCCTTAGGCAAACGGATTCCAGCTTCCCTCAAAATCTCAAACGTCACTTCCATCAGAAGCGCTTCAACAATAGCCGGAAAAGGAATTCCAGAACGCGAACCCGCTATTCGCAAGGCTAATTGTGTTGGAATCATCTCTTGATGCATGGTTGTCAGTGCAATGTAAAATGACGGTATAGTCAATGCAAAACCAAAGGCAATAAACCGGAGCCAACGAAGAAAAGTAGCAAAATAATAGTTTAAGTAATAATCACCGCTCGTAATAAAGAATTGCATGAATACAGCTGGGACAATTAGTACTAGCGGGGTGCCATCAACAAAGATTACGACTCTACCTTCCAACAACATGGCTGCCGTCTTGTCTGGTCTTTCTGAGTAATCCACTAGAGGAAATGGTGAACGGGGATGGTCTTGAATCCATTCTTCTATGTACGAACTCTCTAATACCCCATCAATTTTAATTTTTTTCAAACGTTTCTCGACTTCTGATACAAGAGCTTCATCAGCTATTCCGTGAATATAACCCAAACATACACCAGTCTGAGTGATGTCCCCTACTTGCAACTGAGTATAACGAAGGTTCTCATTTTTAATCTTTCTACGAACCATTGCCATGTTCGTCCGCATTTCTTCAATAAATGATTCTTTCGGTCCCTTTATCTCATTTTCAATACTCGGTTCAAAAATAGACCTTGTCTCAATCCGTTCTGTACCAATTCCTAAGACAAGGCTATGCCCCTCAACAAAAAGAATCGTTTCACCATGCAATAAAGCTTGAACTACGTTATCCATGTTATTTATTTTGTAGACATTTATAAACTGCAATAAATTAACAAAAAGAAAATCAACTAGATTTTCACTTTCAGATAGATTAGGATCATCTTCAATCTGAAGGATAAATCTCGTAATTTGATTATTTATTTTTTCCGAATCCACAAGGCTATCAATAAAAACAAGCGCTGCTGGTACTTTCTCCTTTGTTAAAGTGAAAAGGTGAGCAACAAAATCCAAAGTTTCACCAAACTTATCTTTTAACTGCTGAATGTTTTTTTCCAAAGATAAAGAGAATAGCTGCCTTGCAGAACTTGTTCTATCCTGTTTACCAGTAGATGTCGGAGAAGTGGATCTCCCTTTTAAAAAGCTTTGCTCCATTCTTTAATTCTCCTTAACGAACTCGTTTAATCCTTAGCATTACCTAAAAAATGGGAAATATTTATTGTTGGGTGCCTGTTTTGAGTGGTGCCTTGAGTGGTGCCTGTCACTTTATAAATGTGGATATACTGTGGATATTTTTTCGGAGTTCGTAAGGTCTGCATTTTTTAAATTATTCTTATTTTCTTCTTCAAAACACCATGAACAGTAATAGGTTGGTTGATTCTCAAAAAACTGTAGTAATGCTGATGAATCAAAAAAGGGGAAAGAACTCAAGTTGTAGTAATAAGCACAAAAACTACTCCAACGATATAGCTGCGGTGACTCCTTCATTCTAGCTCGAACCGGATTAAAGTGAATGTAACGGCTAACTTCAGTCATTGCTATTTTTCCATGAACCACCTCGGCATAAAATCTTTTTTCAAACACGTGCCCTGTTCGATTGTATTTTCTATTAAAATACGTTGCGTATTTTTTATTCACCAAACCCATTATGTTAGATAATGATTCCTCTTGAGGTGCTATTAGTAAATGAAAATGGTTGGTCATCAAACAATAGGCAGTAACTTTAAATGCATTTTGTTCAAACACCTTTTGCAAGATTTGTAAAAAAGTTGAAAAATCCTCACCGTTTAAAAAAAGTGCTTCTCGATTATTTCCTCTACTTACTACGTGATAAAATACTCCTTTTCTCCAATCCCGTTTTTTTCGACTCACCTCTTCTAACACACCACCTATCTATCATTCTTAAACCTACAATGTACTGTCTTAAGCATATGATTAAACATTCAATTCAACAAAATCCCAAAATCTAAAATACTTTCCAAAAACTTAAATTTCAAACTCAAAAAATGCTAAAAATATAGCCAACTCTTCGAAAAAAAGCTCCAAAAATTACTTATCATTACTACAAAAAAGCCGCGGATAAATTGATATCCCCGACTTTTTCCACACATTATTCACATTTTTAAAGTGACAGGCACTATTTAAATAACAGGCACTATTTAGGTTATTCTAATATTCCCGCAATAAAATACGTTCTAGGCTGATTGTATAAAGAATAATACAACGATGAACCTCCCTGTAAAACCACCAAATAGTAGGTACCTGCTGTTAGATTTGCTGATATACTTTGATAAATTCCATTACTTGAATAATAATCCTTCGAAACAGCTACTATTTTACCATTAGAGTCTCTAAGTCCAATTACTAGATCATGAGTTAAATAACTATCTTTAAATGCACCTAGCATTCTAAAAGACTGACTTGAAGAAATTGTAAATTTATAAAAATCCAAATCATAATATTTGTAGATATTTCCAATAATACTAAAATTTGAATAAGAGATTAATTGTGCATTAGTTAAATCATCGTTAGGTTCTCTTTCAACTAGATCTTGATTTCCCTTTAAAATGCCACCAATATTACCTGAAATATTATTGAGTGTAGATATGTCGGTATTTTTATCAAGTGACATTTTTTTAAAATTATTAATCGGAATTGCTAAATTTAAATTTTGACCATTTGTAAACCCAGCTGAAGTAACACCTATTACCTCACCTTTTAAATTAATTAAGGCTCCTCCACTACTTCCATGAGAGATTGGTGTTGTAGTTTGTATATAATTGTTACCATCCACTAATCTTTGTTTACTACTAATTATTCCAATGGATAAAGAGTTCTCTAATCCAAGAGGACTTCCGATTGCTACTACTGAATCCCCTACTTCTATTAAATCTGAATTACCTAATTTAATTGGAGGTAAATTATTCACTCCGTCAATTTGTAGAACAGCAAGATCTTTTTCTTTATCGTAATCAATTACTCTAGTAACTGTGTATATATTTCCATTAGGAAGCTTTACTTTGACATATTTTACAGGAGATTCTTGACTATAGATAACATGATAATTGGTAACAACTGTTCCATTAGAGCTTGTAATAAATCCGCTTCCACTTGCAGTTAATCTATTATTCACATCATAAGTCTCAACATAGACTATCGATGAGTTTACAAGTTTATAAATTTCTTGTGGTGTTAATTGCACTGATTTCACATTAATATTAATTGATTTTATTATTTTTCCATCTTCAGTTGAGGCAGTAATACTAGCTTGCCCAACTTGTAAACCAGTTATTGTTCCTTCTTGATCTACAGTAACAATTGAAGGATTTAAGCTTTTCCAAATTATTTTTTTGTTTGTAGCATTAGTTGGTAGTACTTTTGCAACGATTTGTAACTTTCGATTTAATTCTATATCATAATTCGATTTTTCTAACTCGATATCAGATGCTACTATATTGGTTCTTACATAAACGGTCAAATAAGTAGATATTAAGTGATCCTTTGTTGAAGCAACTATATTTGACACACCATCTTGTTTAGTCGTTATATTTCCATCTTGATCCACAATTGCCACTCTCTCATCACTACTTGACCAAATAATACTTTTGTCTGTAGCATTAGTGGGATAGATAGTTAGATTTGCTTTTATGGTTTTCCCCGATTCCATTGTAATCTCTTTATTACTTAGTTCTAGCATTGTAACCGGAATAGTTTCTTCTTTTTTGCTAACTGTTATAGTTACTGAACTAATCACTTTTTTACTCTTTGATGTAATAATAACTGAAGTTGTTCCAGGATTCTTTGCGTAAACTACTCCTTGTTGATCGACTTCTAAAACATCTTTGTTAGCACTAGTCCAAATTAAACTTTTATCTGTAGCGTTCATAGGAAATGTTGTGACGTTAATTTTAGTTGATTCACCAGAATATAGACTTATCGAATTATTATCAGGGACAATACTATTAATTTCTACATCCGATGATTTTACTCTTACGGAGATTTTCGTGGATAAATTATAATTCTTTATATTCGCTGATATACTTGCATTACCTGCCCTTTTAGCAGTAATAACTCCTTTGCTATCAACAGTTACGATATTTGCATCAGAAGAAACCCAAGATATTTGTGGCTTTATTAAGTTTGTTTCAACATGCAGTACTTTAGATTTACCTGCCTCTAGTATTAGATCTTTTTCTTTTATTTTCAAATAATTTACTTGTTTACTAGCGTATGTATGAATTGGTTTAAAAGGCAAAATAAAAACATTTGAAAATAATATGAAACAAATTATAATTGAAAAATTAAATCTATAATTTCTCCCCATTTAGCCCTCCTATTTTACTATGATTGAATGTTACTATTTATATAAATTATATCATAAGAGGATTAAATATTTCTAATTTTCGCGAAAATAGGTGTTTATAGTTACTACAAAAAAGCCGCGGATAAATTGTTATCCCCGACTTTTTCCACACATTATTCACATTTTTAAAGTGTCAGGCACTTTAACTAACTTACAACAACTAATTTCTCTCCTACGTTTTTCCCTTGATTATTGACCATAGTCACTTTGATTTTAGTCCCTTTTTTCTGTTTCTTAATTTTGATAGTAAATTTTCCTTGTGAATCCACTTTAGCTTCACCAATTTTTTGATTTCCTACATAAGCAAGAACTTTATTATTTGAACTTGCTTTCCCTGTAATAGCCTGAGAATTAGTAGTTATTTTATCTACACTTAATGTTGGTGCCAGTAAAGATGGACATTGTACATCTAGCGTATACTTACCTGTGTTATTGTAATATTTGCTCAATCGAACATAGTAAGTCCCTGCTTTTAAATCTATTTCACGAGACCATCTTTGGGGATTAACTGTAGTTCCTGAGTAGATATCTACCGTATCCAATACTTTATTTCCACTGGCATCATATAAGTCTAAATCTAGATCCTTTAATTCTGATGCGACATTTATGATTATTTTAGAAGGTTTTGAGAGATTAAATTTATAGTAATCTAAGCTATCATTCCAATTTATATAACCTGTAACCAATTGTGTATTTAGATTAATTTGTTGGGCCTGCCCTGTTCCATTATTAGGTTCCTGCTCATTATTGTTCGCGGCTTGATAGTTTACTTGAATCTCATATTTTCCAGTACAATTGGAATACTGACTCATTCGAATATAATATGTTCCTGCTTCTAAATCTTCACTACTTGACCATTTTTTCGGATTAACTGTACTTCCTGTATATAAATCTACTGTATCCCATACTTTGTTTCCGTTCGCATCGTATAAGTCTAAATTTACATCGTTCAATTCTGAACTTACATTTACATCAATTCTGCCAGCTTTTGGTAATACAACTTTATAATAATCTAGATTATCATTCCAACTTATATAACCTACTATTTTTTGTGTGTTTAAGGTTATCTGTTGAGCCTGCTCAGTTCCATTATTAGGTTCTTGTTCATTATTGTTCGCGGCTTGATAGTTTACTTGAATCTCATATTTTCCAGTATAATCGGAATACTGACTCATTCGAATATAATATGTTCCTGCTTCTAAATCTTCACTACTTGACCACTTTTTTGGATTAACTGTACTTCCTGTATATAAATCTACTGTATCCCATACTTTGTTTCCATTCGCATCGTATAAGTCTAAATTTACATCGTGCAATTCCGAACTTACATTTACATCAATTCTTCCAGCTTTTGGTAATACAACTTTATAATAATCTAGATTATCATTCCAACTTATATAACCTACTATTTTTTGTGTATTTAAGGTTATCTGTTGAGCCTGCTCAGTTCCATTATTAGGTTCTTGTTCATTATTGTTCGCGGCTTGATAGTTTACTTGAATCTCATATTTTCCAGTATAATCGGAATACTGACTCATTCGAATATAATATGTTCCTGCTTCTAAATCTTCACTACTTGACCATTTTTTCGGATTAACTGTACTTCCTGTATATAAATCTACTGTATCCCATACTTTGTTTCCATTCGCATCGTATAAGTCTAAATTTGTATCGTGCAATTCTGAACTTACATTTACATCAATTCTACCACCAGTCGGTAATACAACTTTATAATAATCAACATTATCATTCCAACTTATATAGCCTACTAACTTTTGTGCGTTTAACGTTATTTGTTGCGCTTGTTCCATTCCATTGTTTGGCTCTATATCATTATTATTAGCCGATTCGTAATTTACTTGTAACTTGAAACTTCCAGTGTAATCATAATATTGACTTAATTTTACAAAATAAGTTCCTGCTTCTAAATTCTCACTATCTAACCATTTTTTCGGATTCACTTTACTGCCTGTATAGATATTTACAGAATCCCACACCTTATTTCCATTTGAATCGTATAAATCTAAATAAACATCATTAAGTTCAGATGAAAGATTAACTGTAATTTTCCCTGCTTGTGGAAGGACAATTTTATACACTTGTTGATCAATATCATTTGTGATTGCTCCATTTACCTCTTTATTAAAAGATAAATCTTGTACAGAATCCGCTTTAACTGGTATAGCTTGATTTAAGATACATGCAAAAAGCATAATTAAAATCATAGCTATGGCTTGACCCTTTTTTCTTAAGAATTTCATAGTTTTCCCCCTTAATAATTAAGACCTCTCTATAAAAAAGAGACTAAAGATTTATAAAGAAAATAAATAATAGCCTTTAGAGGTATATATCTAATATTTTATCGGCAATTAGTTTTAAATTTTTAAATTTACTTAGGGGATATTATTACTTCTAAAATACAGAGGATGTACGAATTTCTAACTTTAATTGTATTCACTTCAAAAAGTGGCAGGCACCGGCACTCGCACCCAAAAATAGGTATTTTTCACCACATTTTACACCATCACTAATGTTATGATACTAATGTAAACAAAATTTAGAAGTGTAAATTTACTTAACAGCACAGATAATTATGATTACATAACGTTACACGGATTTGTTTATATTTGGGTTTTTCTAGAACTATATTAAACAATTTATCGGAGGTTGTTATGAAAAGCATTTTTATCAAATTTTTATCTCTGCTTTTGGTAATTGGTTTAAGTATTATAAATCTACCAGTTACTAGCTTTGCAGAAGAAAAATTAAGTATTCCAAACTATGGGACATTAAGTGGACATACTGGTTGGATTAATACATTAGCAATTAGTAAAGATGGGAAATATATTGCGACTGGTGAACAAGAAAATGTAGTCAAAATATGGGACGTTCAAAAGCTAAAAGAGATTTCTAGTTTTTCAGTAGATCAAAGTGTTGATAAGGTTGAATTTAGCCCTAATGGGAAATATTTAGCTGTTGCTACCGGTTATAAGCCTGTCATTGTATGGGATATTTTCAATAATAAAAAAATACTAGAATTAGACGATTATTCATCCTATAAACGGACATTAACTTTTAGTCCTGATAGTAAAACTCTAATAACTGCTGATAATACCGGAACTGCAACATTTTGGGACATACCAAGTGGGATTAAGCTAAATACAATAACGTTTCAAGATAGAATTATTTCAATAAAATATCACCCATCTAAAAATATTTTAGCAATTGCACTTTCTAATAATACAATTGCTATTCGAAACGCTTTAACAGGTGAGTACATTCAGACATTGTATTCGAACGAAGAGATAAATCAAATAAATTTTAGTCCTGATGGGAAATTTTTAACTGTCGCAGCTGGAAACCAGCCAACATTATTTAATGTAGAACAAAATTTTTCACAGATTCCATTGGGAAAAGAAACGTTTAAGATCCCTTCTAATATCGACCAAGTTAACCTTAGTCCTGATGGGAAATTTTTATTTTTAGAAGATCGTTATCATTTTTATATTTTTGATTTTATTAAGCAATCATTAATTTATACGTCTGAGTCAACGTATATCCTTGATTTTGGAATTGATCCTAATTTTAAATATTTAGCAATTGCTGAACACCAAAATATTAATTTATATGATCTAAAGGATCTTTCAAAACAATTAACATCTATTTCTATAGAAGTTGAAGGAAATTCTCTCTTCCTAAACGAAGAAAAACCTATTCAATTAGTTGCTCATTACAGCAATAATACCACCCAGATTGTACCTCCAGAGCAAATAAAATGGCAAACATCGGATTTTAATATTTTACTAGCAAACAATGGAAATATCATCCCTAGAGGTATTGGCACAGCAACGTTAAGTGCAACATACGGGGGATTAACAACTTCATTACCGTTTGAAGTAGTAGAACCTTTAAAAGAGTTATCTGGTCTTCATTTTAAACAAATTTCTTACTCTTTAAAAGAAAAAGGACAACAACCAATCATTCTCAT
Organism: Gottfriedia endophytica; assembly: GCF_017814275.1. Taxonomy (GTDB): domain Bacteria; phylum Bacillota; class Bacilli; order Bacillales; family Bacillaceae_G; genus Gottfriedia; species Gottfriedia endophytica. The sequence continues at coordinate 296,778 of NZ_JAGIYQ010000004.1, read as the reverse complement.
TGCAGAGTATACTGATGGAACTGAGGATCAAATTCCAATTGATCAGACTGACTTAAAAGTAGATGATACTAATATTGCATTACTATATGGGAATATGTTAATTGCTAGAAAGCCAGGTAAAACAAGTATGAAGGTTCATTATAAAGACTTTGAAGCAACAGCAGATGTTGTCATAATGGACACAACTCCGCCATTACCTCCTGTAGTCGATTCATTAAAGAGTAATGGGAAAATTCTAACAGGAAAAGCTGAAGTGGGAGCAACAATAGTAGCAAAAATCGGTTCAAAAACATATAAAACTATCGTCAAATCAAACGGGACATATTCTTTACCAATTCCACAGCAAAAGCCTGGAATAGTTGTAACTGTACAAGCTATTGATAAGGCAGGGAATAAAAGTAAGGAAGTAACTATCATTGTAAAAAAATAAGAAAAAAGAAGTAGCAGGTTCTGCGTCCAGACCTGCTGTTTTTTTGTGCCTGTCACTTTAAAGTTCATAACTTTTTGCAAGATTAATATCTGTTGGTGTGAAGTCGTTTCAAAAAAATAAAAAATCTCTTCAAACATTCATACTGAAACTGTCATTTTCTTTTTGTTGGCCTATTCTTTGGTATCCAAATAGGACCGTCCCAAATAAAGCGAATGAGTATTTCTTCTCCAATTTCGTTTTTTCTAATCAATTGCATTTTCCCATCCATCATTAACTTACACAAGCCAACTTCCGTTTGCGGTCCCCATTCACTTATTTTGTCTATTTTCGGATCAAAAGCTAAAACATATGCAGGAAAATCGGTTGCTAGCGACTCAATCATACTCATATTCAAATGATAAACTGAACCATAATGGTCCCCTATGTAATTTGGGACTAGCTGTTGATTATAACGAAATCCAAAAAAACCATCTTTATAAGACGGTCCAACAAAACCATTTACTTCCACAATCCTTTCTTCCACTTCATTCCCTCCCCCTTAAAATTATTCTTTACCTTATAATTCGACAGGATCCTGTTTATTCCTTGTTTTCCATTATTTTTTTGTTCCTGTCACTTTTAAAAAGTGGATAAACTGTGGATCGTTTTTTTAGAACAAATAAAGGATACTTCAAAACATGTGCATAGCTTTTACTTTATGATTGTTGAGTATGGTAACTTTGTTTCCATTCTTTTCTCAGTTGGATTGCTTCTTGTAAATGTTCGTCTTTAATATTTTCTGAGTTTGCAAGGTCCGCAAGTGTTCGTGCGATACGAATAATTTTTGTTTGTACTCGGTTACTCCATCCTCTTTTTTCCGAAATTGATTGAAGTGCACGCCACTGATTTGGTTGAAGCGGATTATTTTTTAGCAGTTGTTCTAAAGTGGCTGTACCATTATGTATTTCAGATTGGTATCTTTGTTTTTGAATTTTTCGAGCTTGAATAACACGTTCAAGTATTTTATAGGATGGTTCTCTTAGCTCATGTATTTCTTTTTCAATGATGGTTGGTAATAGAATAGAAGATAAGTCGAAGCGGTCTTCGATTGGACCAGATAGTCTGTTTTGGTAGGAAATAATTTGTTTCGTTGTGCATGTACAATAACGTATATTTGATTGATTATATCCACATGGACATGGATTCATTGCGCCAATCAATAAAACTCTTGATGGATATGTGACTTGTTCACTCACTCTAGAAATTGATACTTGTCCAGTTTCGAGTGGTTGGCGTAATAAATCTAGTGTTTTTCTCGGATATTCTGCAATCTCATCTAAAAATAAGATCCCTCTATGTGCCAAGGATATTTCTCCTGGTTTTGGAAACGTTCCTCCACCAATTAATGAAATTGCAGAAGATGAGTGATGAGGAGAGCGCATCGGTGGAAATGGTAAAGCTTCGCATGTTTTTTGTGCAAGTTGATACACACTTAATACTTCAATTTGCTGTTTTTCTTCTAACGAGGGAAAGATTGAAGGAAATGCTTCAGCCAACATACTTTTACCACAGCCTGGAGGACCAATGAGTAATACATGGTGCATACCAGCTGCTGCAATTTCCAACACTCGTTTCGCTTCCCTTTGTCCGATAATTGCTTGAAAATCTTTTGTATAGATAGATCTTTTTGTTTCGTTCGAAAGGACTTCCCTTGTTTCATGTAGTGTGGTTTGTCCTGTTAATAGATAGGTTACTAACTCATTTAAATGGGATACTTCTATAAGTTGGTGATTGGAGAGATTTGGATAATAAGAAATTGTAGGGAGAATAATGGTTTCAAATTCTAATTCAACAGCTGCTGTTATAAGTGGTAAAATCCCATCAATCGTACGAACACTTCCATCTAACGATAAAATCCCTAAAAATACAGTATTCCTTGGAATAGAGGGAATCTTTCCTAAAGCAACTAAAATAGCGACTGCGATTGCAACATCAAATACTGGTGAATATTTCTTTCGTTCTGCCGGAGATAACTGAATGGTGATTTTCTTATCTGATAAATCTACTCCATATGAGTGTAAAGCAGCCATTACACGCTCCTTTGATTCTTTCACTGCTCTCTCTGGTAAGCCCACAATAATACAACTTTCATCACCCTCTTGAATTTTGACCTCTACTTCAACAAGATATCCCTCCATTCCTCGTAAGCCAATACTTTTAATCATGCTATACATGTTAAAATTCCCTCTCTTTTAAACTATTCTTTTTTTCCTCTTCAAAACACCATACACAATAATAGGTAGATTGATTCTCAAAATATTGTAGTAATACATATACATCAAAAAAAGAAAAAGAGCTCAAGTTATAATAATAGGTACAAAAACTACTCCATCGATATAACTGAGGCGACTCCGTCATACTAGCTCGAACTGGATTAAAGTGTATATAACGACTAACTTCCATCATTGCAATTCTTCCACTTACCTCCTCTGCATAAAATCTTTTTTCAAACACATGACCCGTTCGCTTGTATTTTTTATTGAAATAAGATGCATACTTTTTATTCACTAAGCCCATTATTTTAGACAAAGATTCTTCCTGAAAAGATATTAGTAAATGATAATGATTAGTCATTAAACAATAGGCTGTAACGATAAATGCCTTTTGTTCAAATACTCTTTGCAAGATTTGTAAAAAAGTTGAAAAATCCTCACCATTTAAAAAAAGTGCCTGTCTACTATTTCCTCTACTAACTACGTGATAAAACACTCCTTTTCTCCACTCCCGTTTTTTTCGACTCATCGATCTAACTACACCACCTTATCTTTTTTCCTCTACTCCCCTCATCATATCTACAAATCATCAATCTAACAAAATACCAAAATTCTAAATCCCTTCTTAAAACTCAAAATTCATATCCATAAAAGAAGAAAATAACCCCATGTCCTTTAAAAAAACATTCCAAAAATTACTTATGATCACCACAAAAATTATTACTCCCTTTCATACTTCACAAAAAAGCCGAGGACCTAATACTATCCCCAGCTTTCTCCACATTTTATTCACTTTTCAAAAGGTGACAGGCACCGAATCTATCAAAAAAAGAAAAAGAGCTCAAGTTATAATAATAGGTACAAAAACTACTCCATCGATATAACTGAGGCGATTCCGTCATACTAGCTCGAACTGGATTAAAGTGTATATAACGACTAACTTCCATCATTGCAATTCTTCCACTTACCTCCTCTGCATAAAATCTTTTTTCAAACACATGACCCGTTCGCTTGTATTTTTTATTGAAATAAGATGCATACTTTTTATTCACCAAGCCCATTATTTTAGACAAAGATTCTTCCTGAAAAGATATTAGTAAATGATAATGATTAGTCATTAAACAATAGGCTGTAACGATAAATGCCTTTTGTTCAAATACTCTTTGCAAGATTTGTAAAAAAGTTGAAAAATCCTCACCATTTAAAAAAAGTGCCTGTCTACTATTTCCTCTACTAGCTACGTGATAAAACACTCCTTTTCTCCACTCCCGTTTTTTTCGACTCATCGATCTAACTACACCACCTTATCTTTTTTCCTCTACTCCCCTCATCATATCTACAAATCATCAATCTAACAAAATACCAAAATTCTAAATCCCTTCTTAAAACTCAAAATTCATATCCATAAAAGAAGAAAATAACCCCATGTCCTTAAAAAAAACATTCCAAAAATTACTTATGATCACCACAAAAATTATTACTCCCTTTCATACTAAAAAAAGCTGAGGACCTAATACTATCCCCATCTTTCTCCACATTTTATTCACTTTTCAAAAGGTGACAGGCACCGAATCTAAACCTCCTCTGCATAAAATCTTTTTTCAAACACATGACCCGTTCGCTTGTACTTTTTATTAAAAAAAGATGCATACTTTTTATTTACCAAACTCATTATTTTAGACAAAGATTCCTCCTGAAAAGAAACTAGTAAATGAAAATGATTAGTCATTAAACAATAGGCTGTAACGATGAATGCCTTTTGTTCAAATACTCTTTGCAAGATTTGTAAAAAAGTTGAAAAATCGTCACCGTTTAAAAAAAGTGCCTGCCTACTATTTCCTCTACTAACTACGTGATAAAATACATCTTTTCTCCACTCCCGTTTTTTTCGACTCATCGACCTACTCTACACCACCTTATCTTTTTTCCTCTACTCCCCTCATCATATCTACAAATCATCAATCTAACAAAATACCAAAATTCTAAATTCCTTTTTAAAACTCAAAATTCACACCTAAAAAAGAAGAAAATAACCCCATGTCCTTCAAAAAAACATTCCAAAAATTACTTATGATCACCACAAAAATTATTACTCCCTTTCATACTAAAAAAAGCTGAGGACCTAATACTATCCCCAGCTTTCTCCACATTTTATTCACTTTTCAAAAAGTGACAGGCACCGAACCTCAAAAGGTGACAGGCACCGAATCTTTCATTTGCTCTTCAAACCAATCCAAATGGGGGTAGTTCATATATCTATAAGTAGTTGAAAACAAAAAGGGACCAAACCTTATTGATAAGATTGTGGTCTCTCTATGATTTGTGTATATTTTTAGAAAATCATATTAAAATTTATTAAAAATGAAAAAGAGGGTGTTATCCTCAACTTCAATTATTGTTTAAACTTACAATATTCTTTCCGTCTCTAACTGCTTGCACATTTATTTTTTTGCCCTTATATTCCCTCTTAAGCTGATTAAAATACTTTTCACTAAGTATTTTCGCTTCTTTATCACTTACTCCCTTTTTTAATACTAATGTTCCTATTGCCATTTCACCTTGAACATATGCTTTTCCTGCAATAACGCCTTTTTCTTTATTAATATCTCTTGTCATTTGTTTATTTTCTTTGATTTCATTTGAAATAGATTGTGTTTTATTGGCTTTTTCTTTTGTAACTGATACTTCCTTCTTACCACATGCTGATACCATAAACATACATAAAATAATTATTGCTAACCTTTTCATAGTTGCCCTCCATGTACTGTTATTGCCTTTATATTAATAATCTTAAAGATGTAAAATAGCTTTTTAATCAGACTTTTATACTATTTATACTCATAAAATTAAAAAGACGAAGATTTCTCCCCGACCTTCTCCGCACTTTATTCACCAATTACTAAAAAAAGAAAAAGCTGAGGATTTACCCCAGCTTTTTCCACATTCTATTCACATTTCATATGGTGACAGGCACCAATTATATGAAAAGGTGGTGAACCATTCTAGTACATCATTGGATGTTAGTGATTCCAACGGTTTTGTCACCTCTTTGAAAAATCGTTCCAATATCCTACGATATTTTATGATCGTTGCTTCAGCTTTGTTGGCTAGTTTTAGACTTAATAAATATTCGTTTACTATTGTTCTAGTTGATTTGGATATATCTTTATTGTTAATTTCCCAATACTTTGTTATTTTTTCCAATCTAGTAATCTCCTTTCTATAACTAACTATCTTTGATTGCAATAGTAGTATTGTTAACTTATTATTCTATTTTTATACCTTTCTTATAAAAATTTAATTTCTATATTTACTTTAAATATCTACCCTACCGATCAATTGAGTATAAAAGTAAAACTTCATTTGAGTTACAATTTCTAAAAAAATCAAAAGACCACAATCTCTATTAAAAGAGATTGTGGTCTTTTGATGATTCGGGAGTATTAATTTCTTCTTGATAATTGAGTTAAATTTAGTTATAAAAAAAGAATATTTCTCAACCTCTTCATATCATGAGTTTAAGTTCAGTATATTCTTTGCGTCTCGAACAGCTTGTACATTTATTATTTTTTAAAACGGAACTTTGTCCTATCTTGAATATAAAAAAAGCCGAGGATTTCTCCACGACTTTTTAAAGAAAAACCCAGCAGAGGTTTTCTCTCCACTGAGCCTTCCTTCAGATCTATTAGTCTTTCGACAAATTTCGGGTGATGACAGGCACCATTCCCTAATTCCAAAAATTATTTAGTTACAGTTACACTTGAAGTTACAGGTGTTCCTGGTTGAGTAACTGGAGCGGTTGGAGTAATAGCACCAGTATAAGTTACTACTGTGTTAGCTGTAGCAGCATTATAATTAGTTGAAGCTGTCCAAACAACTGAAGCTGTTACTGTATTACCATTTACTAAAGTAACTTGGATAGTATTTTTTAAAGCTGTTTGTACTGCTGCTTCATCTGCATAAGTACCTGTTGCATTAGTTACTGTTGGAGCAGTAGCAGAAACTATTACATTTCCTAATGCAGTGATTTTAGCTTCTGCATTTGTTAAAGTAGTGTAGTTTGCAACAAGTGCTTTTTGAGTAGCTGTTAATCCATTATAAGCAAGACGAGCTGCATCTACTGCTGGTTTGTCAGTATAAGCTAGAGCAGTCACTGCTGGTAAAGCTGTGATTTTATTAGCTACAACATTAGCAGCAGCTTGGTTAGCAGCATCAATACCTGCTTGTGCAGCAACAGCTGTTAATGGATCTTGAGTAATACTAACATTACGTCCATTATCTTCAACTGTTCCTACTAATGTTACTTTAGGAGTTGCAGTTAAATCGTTAGTTGTTTTTTCTTTAACAGTCAATGTTACAGTAGAACCATTAACAGATACACCAGTAACTTCATATCCATCTACTGTGAAGTCACTATCTTGTACAGATGCAACATATAAATTTTCAGAGAATTGAACTGTGAATGTATCCACTTGGTTTGCAGCTCCACCTAGGTCAGATGCAGTTGCAGATGTTGCTACTGGAGCAAATTTATCAGCAGTTACTGTTCCAGCTGCAATTGCAATTGGAGCACCGTAAACATTTTTACCTGATACAGTACCACCTAATACAGTATCAGCAGTTGCTACAACCACATTGTTAGCTGAAGTTGGTAATGTTAATACATTAGTAGTTGCAGTAACTACTGTTTTACCATCTACTACTGATACTGAAATTGCATCTGCTGGTTTGTAAGTAACACCATTGTCAGTACTAATTAAGAAATCAGTTGCTTGTGATGAAGTAATTACTTCATCAAAGTAGAATTTAACTGTGTGTGCTCCAGTTACTTCAGCTTTTTTGAATAATGGAGCTGAAATTGTACCAGGAACTACAGCAGCTGTTGAGAATGCTGCAATTAAATTACCAGCTGCATCAGCAACACGACCAACGTTAATTGTTTGACCTTTAGGATTCGTTTGTACACCAGAAGCAACATTTGTGAAATCTAAGATTACAGCTTTATTGTTATCAACAGCTGTTAATGTTACATTGCTATCTAGAGCTGAAGGACCAAATAGGTAGTTGTTTTTATTTGTAATAGAAGCTGCATCCATTGCTTCTGTAAAGTTGATTTTCACTTTTTTATCTGAAAGTACTTGAACAGTACCAACTTGTGGAGGAACTTTATCAGCTACAGCCACTGTAGTAGTGAAATCAGCTAATTTATTAGCTTTTAAAGTAGTATCAGTAACGTTTTTAACACTTACTGTGTAATTTCCGCCATTTAATACAGGAGCAAAGTTAATGCTATAAGTATTTCCTGATACATTTGTTACGTTTGTAAATGGAACAACGTTACCATCAGCATCTTTAACTGTATAGTTTGCAGAATTTGTTGCACTTGCTGAAACTGCTTTACTATAAGTTACTTGAATAGCTGTATTTGAGTTTGGCTCTACTTTAGTAATTGTAGGAGCTGTTGTATCAACTACAACATTTGCAGTAAATGCTGTTTCTGCTAATTTGTTACCCCATGCATCTTGAAGTTTAGCACCAGTGTTACTTACATAATGTAAATATAGATTTACATTTCCAGCTGCTAATGGGTTAGCAAATGTTAAAGTTAATGTTTTACCATCAGCAGATAAAGATTGTGTAGCTTTATAAGCTGCAGTACCAACATTAGTTTGATAGAACTCAACGTTTGCATCTCCAACATTTGTGATTGCTTTATCAAATGATAATACAACTTGAGAATCATTTGCAGATGTTACTGTAAATGTAGGTGCAGTAGTATCTTTAGCATATGCAACTGTATTATCTACTTTATCTACTGTAAATCCAGCATAATCAGTTCCACCACTTACTGTAACTGTATGTGAACCTTCAGAAGGAGTAGTACCTAAAGTAAGTTCTACAGATTTAGCACCTGCAGTAAAGTTATCACTTACAATCGCAACTTGACCATTGTCAAAAGAGAAAGTAGGTTTTGTTGCTAATGGCTCTGAGAATTTAACAGTTACTTTTGTTGGACCAGTAACAGTTACTGAGCTTACTACTGGAGCTGTAACGTCTCCAAATTTAACTGTTTTTACAGTTTTAGCTACAGAAGCACCATCTGCTGTTTTTACAGCATCAATTGTTAAGTCTGCACTTAATTGTTGTGTAACAGTACCTGCTGTTACTTTTAGAGTAACTGTATTACCGTCAACTTTAGAAACAGCTACAACTAAACCTGAAGCAGCTGGGAATGTATAAGTACCAGCGTTTGCTGAATCAATATCTTTGTTAAATGTTACAACAACCTCTTTAAGGTTAGTCGCACTTACACCAGTAACTACTGGAGCAGCTAAAGCTTGTAATGCATCTGCTACTACTTTATCTTGAGCAGTAATACGATCAGTTAATGCTTTTTTCACATCAGCATTTGTTACTTTATCAACAGCAGCTTGTGCATCAGCTTTTAATTTATCAGCATTGTCTTTATCAGTTAAAGCCGTAATTTTTACATCTTCATAAGCTTTTACTGCTGTTGTAGCATCAGCTTGTGCTTGTAATTCTTTAAGAGCGTCTGCAACTTTAGCATCTTGAGCAGCAATGCGGTCAGTTAATGCTTTTTTCACATCAGCATTTCCAACTTTTGCTACAGCAGCATCAGCAGCAGCTTTTAATGTATCTGCTTGACCTTTGTCAGTTAATTCTTTAATTACTACAGCTTCATAATCAGTAACTGATTTTGTAGCAGCTTCTTCTAAAGCTTTTTCAGTAGCAGCATCATCGATTTTTTTGTAAGCAGCAGCTTTTAATGCATCTGCTTGACCTTGTAATTCAGTTTTCTTGCTAACTGTTTTAATTACAGCAATTTTATCGCTAACAGTTTTGTATGCAGCATCTACTACTTCTTTAGTAATTACTGTTGTAGCATTATTGAATGCATCTGTAGCTGTTTTAAGAGCTTTAGTAGCTTCTTCGATACGTGCATTTTCAGCAGCTTGTTCTGCTTCAGCAGCTTTACGATCGCTTACTAATTTATCATACACTTTTTTAAGTGATGCATATTTACTGTTTACAGCAGCTGTATATGAATCTTTTAATTTTTTATCAGATAATACTGCGATTGCTTTTACAGCAGCAGTTCTTAATGATTCAGTTTTAGCAAAATCAGCTTCTACTTTTACTGAAGATGCAGTGTAAGCTTTAACAGCTTTGTCAGCAGCAACTTTTGCAGCAGCAACTTTTTCAGCTGCAACGATTTTAGCTAAGTCTTTGCTTAATGAAGCAGATTTAGCGTTGATTTTACCAGTTAATGATGTTTTTACTTTTGCATCTGCTTTGCTAGTTAATTTTTTAACTGCATCTAAAGCAGCTTTTTTAAGTAAATCAGCTTTTTTCATATCAGCAGATGTTTTTAATGTTACTTTTAAGTACGCGTTCACCTTATTTGTCGCGTCTTGTGCAGGTGTGATTTTTGCAGCAGCTACTGGAGCTACAGCAGACGCTACCATTGCAGCAGTTAATGCTGTAGTAACGATCTTTTTGTTTGATTTATTAAATGCCATTCTAGTATTCCTCCCTGTTATCTTATGTAGTTATGAACTAGAATAAAAGATTGCATTCTCCTACTCTAGGTAATCATAAAAGTATGCTTTTGAGAGGACATATCGTATGTCATCAAAAGACTTTTCCAAAAATTGCTACATTGTGACATTATTTTCTAAAATGTCTAACAACGATAGTATACATCATCTGAAAATGAATTTGTAGATTTTTTTCTAAAAATTAGTAATAATTTTAAATTACAAAGTTTTCAGTAATGTTACACAATCCTTGGAGTCTCACACTTGTTTCATCGTCGCCAATTCATTTTTTTAGAGTGTTTTGTCGTTTTTTTTTTAAAATGAGTCAATTTTCCTAATCTTTGTCGAAAAATATTGTGTAAACAGTTGTGTTTTTATTTATTTTCAGTACTTTCTAACTTTTTGCGTATTAGATTAGTCGTTCATATGATACATTTATAGAATAAAATGATTACCATCCTAGGAGGGAACTTCATTGTTTAAACCAATTCAAAAGCTTGTTGCAAATCGAAAGTTAAAAGAATATCAAAAACTAGTTCAAGAGATTAATAAATTAGAAGCTCACTATGAAAATTATTCAGATGAAGCATTACGCGAATTAACACATAAATGGAAACAACAACTTCAATTAAATGAAACAACTATTGATCAAATTAAAATTCATGCATTTGCAGTCGTTCGTGAAGCTTCAAAACGCGTTCTAGGTATGCGCCACTATGATGTACAGCTGATTGGTGGTCTTGGTTTGCTAGATGGGAATATTTCAGAGATGCCTACTGGTGAAGGTAAGACGCTCGTCTCATCTCTTCCTTCTTACACACGTGCATTAGAAGGAAAAGGCGTCCATGTTATTACAGTTAATGAATATTTAGCAAAACGTGATGCTGGGCAAATTGGGAAGATTCATACGTTTCTTGGATTATCAGTCGGACTAAATGTTCCAGATCTTCCATTAGAAGCAAAGCAATCTGCATACAATGCTGACATCACATACGGTATTGGAACGGAATTTGGTTTTGATTATTTACGTGATCATATGGCAAGTACAGCACTGGAACAAGTTCAACGTCCGTATCATTTTGCGATCATCGATGAAATTGATTCAATATTAGTTGATGAAGCAAAAACACCACTTATTATTGCTGGAAAAAAATCAGCACAAAGTCATTTATATTTAATATGTGCTCGATTTATTCGTACTTTACAAAAAAAATCGGATTATTTATTTGATGAAGAATCTAAATCAGTCGCATTAACGGAAGATGGGATTACAAAAGTTGAGCGTGCCTTTAGCATTGATAACTTATATGATTTAGAACATTCTACTCTCTTCCACTACATACACAATGCATTACGTGCAGAAGTTCTATTTGAAAGAGACGTGGACTACATTGTTCATGAAGGTGAAATTCAACTGATTGACTTGTATACAGGTCGCGTCATGGAAGGACGTTCATTAAGTGATGGACTCCACCAAGCAATTGAAGCAAAAGAAGGATTAACTTCAACGGAAGAAAATCATACCGTTGCAAGTGTCACTATTCAAAACTACTTCCGTCTATATCCCATTTTGTCTGGTATGACTGGTACAGGAAAAACGGAAGAAAAAGAATTCTTAAAAGTTTACAATATGGAAGTTATTCAAATTCCAACGAACCGACCTATTCTTCGACAAGATCGTGAAGATATTATTTTTGAAAAAACAGAACAAAAACTGGCTGCTGTTTTAGAAGATGTTAAAACTCGTCATTCAAAAGGACAGCCAATTTTATTAGGAACCACTTCCATTCTCCAGTCAGAAATCATTGCTGATCTTTTGACGAAAGAAAAGTTATCATTCCAATTATTAAATGCTAAGTATGTTGAAAAGGAAGCAGAAATGATTGCCCAAGCTGGACAAAAAGGGATGATTACCATCTCTACGAACATGGCTGGACGTGGGACAGATATTTTATTAGGTGAAGGTGTCGCTGAACTTGGTGGATTACACGTCATTGGTACAGAACGCCATGATAGTGAGCGTATTGATTTACAGCTTCGTGGCCGCGCAGGACGTCAAGGTGACCCAGGTTCATCCCAATTTTATTTATCATTAGAGGATGAATTATTTATTCGTTATAATCCTGAAGGTCTTGAAAAGTTGAAAAAACAACTAAAATACGATGAAACAGGTAGAGTCCATTCGGCAAAGATACATGAATTTGTAACAACTACACAGCGTTTATGTGAAGGAAATCAATATTCTGCTCGCGAATGGTCACTAAAGCTTGATGGTGTTGGCAATGAGCAACGCCGTGTGATTTACCAGCTCCGTGATAACTTATTACATCATGGTATTGAATTAGATTGGATCATTAAACAAATTGAAGATACAACTAAAAAAGTTCTAGATACTTATTTCCCTGAGGATTCTATACGTGAAGACTGGCAAATGCTTGATGGAAAATCAACTCTTGAGCGACTCATTCCACCACTTCACATCTGTGAAGATGCAATGGAAGATCGTGAAGATATAGTAGAGGTTGTATTTGAAGCAATGAAAGTCTATTTCGAATTACTACGTGGTTTAAATGAGGAACAACTTGAACAATTACTAGACAGTATTCAAGTGATTGCTGTCAGTATCATTGATAATCATTGGACAGAGCATTTAGATCGTCTTCATCAATTAAATGAAGGTATACACTTACGACAATACCAACAAGAAGATCCGATTCGATTATACGAATTTGAAGGATTCCGTTTATTCGAGCAGACATTTGGACAGATTCAGCGTGAGATTCTTTCGAACGTCTCAGATTTTTTCCAATATATTGTGACACCTAAGGAGGAAGAGGAACATGCTATCATCGATTAAAGGTTTATTTAAAAAAGGAAAAGACACAACAGTTTCATCAAAAGATTTATTCAAGCATGGTGAAGAGGAACAAGTGGCGACGATCGAGTCTGAGTCTGGCTCTGACCAAGAAGAAATTTTTCCAACCATCTCATTTCATCCACTCATGATGTTGGAAGATGAAAAGCGATATGTGTATCAATTTTTAAGTAATGAACTGCCACCTTTAAAACCAAATCAAGTGTCCTTATCGGCAATTGAGTTAGTTAAAGAGGAAAATGGAGTAAGCGTACTAGCATTCGTTCGAAACAGTTTACCAAAGTCTTTTTCGCTTCAAAATGTCATGTTACTTCTATTAAATGAAGAACGTGAGCTTTTAGCGAAAAAGCTATTCACTTTAGAGGATTTAGGCGAACTGCCTGCATGCAGTTCTAGACCACATTCATTTTTCTTTGAAACTGATACATTAACAAAAGAAGAAATGCCTGAATCAGGTTTCCAATTATTATTTGATTTAAGTACAAGTGTTCACCGTTTAGCTTTAGAGCCATCATGGGAGGAAAGATTGTCTGAAGATCAAAAACAACAACTTAGTGAGCTTGTAAGTAGCCTTCCAAAGCTTGGTGAAAATGAAGTAAGCTTCCATGCTGTAAATGCTGGACTTCAACCTGATGGAACTCTAGCTGCTACATTACTCGTTCGAAATGGTGCGAAACAAGCAATTAATCTAGAACAATTACCACTTGAGTTAATAAATGAAAATAACGAGCTGATTGCAAGTGGTTCATTTAAATTACCACCATTAATCGTTCAACCAAATACAAGCAAACCTTGGACATTTATCTTCCCAGCAGAACTTGTCCAACTAAGAGAATTTACGAAATGGAGAATCCGAGTTCCTCAGTAATTTCATAACGTATGTAAAGCCCCCTTTTTCACAAATCTGTGAGATTGGGGGCTTTCTTGTTAAATCAGTTGAAATCTTTCGGTTTTATGTATCTAACTTTTATGATTCTTCCTTTTCTAGGCATTCGATGGCCTTGTTTTTGTAGCGCCATGACCATATATGTATTGAAGCTTTTTTGTTGCAGAATTAAACATAAAGCCCCTTTTTCAATTTGTTTTACAAGGGCATTACGTGAGATTGGTAGTTCGATTGCTTTTCCATTGGATAGTTTGATAATTGAATGACTTTTGTGAGTTTTAATGTTTCTGCAAAATGCCATATTAACCCATACGCAATTTGGATGAGACGGTGAATGTGTTGGAATCATAACGAAGGTAAAGAAAGGACTAATGACAACAGGTAATTTATTCATTTTTGGATAATTATAATCCATTGCTTTTCGCTGACCATCAATAGTAAAGCCGTTTAACATAAGTGCATGATTAATTAGCGTAAGTGCCTTAAATCTTGAGTACACGATCCCTAATTTCCTATCATAAATCCTCGTTAAATACTCAGGCCGATCAGATATTCCTAGTAAAACAGTATTCCTATTTAAATCATAATCTACACCATTTGACACAAACATCTCTCCTTTTAACTTATTTAACAATTCTGATTATAACAAATGTTTTCTCCCTAAAATTTTAACCTTTTGTGAACAAATTTCATTTTTTGACACAATTTATTCAAAAATTATGTAAAAGATTGCTGAAAATCGATATTTCTCATTCAATTGACACTCAAAAGACATCATTTCCTCTAAGGAAAATAGCCTATTTTACAAATACCGACACATGAAAATGAACTGTTTCTTCATATGAAAATTCATCTCTATTTTTCTAAAGTGAAGTTACCGCGGAATACAAAATGGCGCGCCGAAGAAATGAAGGCGAAGGAAATGGTCAAGAACGGAACGAACGAGGATTTATTGAAGGCGAGGAGCGACAACTTTAACAAGTCAAATGGAAAACCTGAAACATTTGAAGCATGTTTAACACAATATGAACCGATGATCAAATCACTCATTAAAAAAATCCGAGTATATAAGCAATTTGAAGACTATTACCAAATTGGGCAAATTGCATTGTGGCAAGCATACGAAAACTATAATGAGGAAAAAGGAACGTTTACTACATTTGCTTATGTTACAGTTCGAGGGAAGATGCTGAATCAACTTTCAAAGGAAAGATTATACGAAGAACGATTTGTTCCAGTGGATGTGTATGACGAACAACCGTATATTCAAGACCAAGAAGCAGCCTTTTCGTTTGAACAGTTTGTCTCTTTACTTAAAGGCATATCACCGCTTCAACAACTAATCTTAATCGATCGTTTCTATTATAATATGAGTTTTCAAAAAATAGCTGCAAAAACAGGAATGCCTGAAAATAGTACAAGGTCTAGCTATCGGTATGCACTAAAAAGATTGAGAAAATAAAAAATAAAGCGAAGCCTCACTCGTTATTAATGGTGAGGCTTCGCTTTTTCTCAGTATTTATATTTAATATCAACTACAACCGTTGCTTTTTTATTATGGCTATTAAATGGTGGCAGGCCTTTCAAATATTCGCATTCTATAAAAAGCGTTTTTGTTTTATTTACTGGTAAATTGCCTAAATGTAATGGTTTGAGTGAAAGTTCAAATAGAGAAATTTGCTTGTCACCGCTCAAATCAAAACCTTGCTGAATAAGCTGTTTTGTAGAGATATTCTCTCCCCCAAATGACAAACGATTTACAATTAAAAAAGCACCCATTCGGTTTTGCTTTTTCTCTAATAACATCAATTCCATTGATAGATAAGATATGTCTACATTGCCTGCATTCTTCAGTTGTCTTTTTATAACATATAATGTGCCATTCTTTTCATTGTCCTTAATTGTAAATAGATCAGTAGAAGAAGGCTCTTGGTTTTGAGTGTTTAGTTGAATTGTAGCAGGTGGTGTAACTGTCTTTGAAGTTGAAACTTTGGAGTAAATGAACGTGAACACTGCAATGATAACTACCGCTAAACCAAAGATTAGGCTCCTTTTCCCAAAGTTGTTTCTTTTCAATTTCACCACATCCTAATACTCTATTTTTATGGATCTGCTAAACAACAACCTGTCCATTATTAGTGTATTCAGTTGGAGGGGTGATTAGACTTAGATTAGGCATTGTTCGATGAAGAATGTCAATCTTATAAAAAAGAAGAAATTCGTAGTGGAGAATATAAATCTACCTCCATTTCTTAAAGTGTGATTTTTCATATTATTTATATAACCTAAACGATTGAAGGTGAAATAATGTCCCAAATTTCAAGGTTAAAAGTATTTAAACCTTGTACAAAATTACTTTCTGCTGAGGTAAATGCCGAGTTTGAAAACCTTTTAAACGCATTTAATAATATTAATAAAAATATTAAGATTACAATTCAAATAGCAATTCCTAGTACAATTTGATTTCGCCAAATGGTACGAAATGGACTTTGTTTATTGATGATAAAAGTAACTTAAAAACTGCTCAAATTTAGGAGGAGCAATATGGCTAACCAATTTACTTCAAGTGATTTACCTTATATTAACGTAAAAGACTTTGGTGCTAAAGGTGACGGTGTGACAGATGATACATCAGCAATACAAAACGCCATAAATAGCTTAGGTTCAACAAATAGCACAATCTACCTTCCATATGGGACTTATAAAATCAAAAATACACTTACATTAAGTGATAGTAAGAGTATGATTGGATTTCAATCTGTACTTGTAGGAATTGGTACAAATAACGGTATTTTGACGGGTAATAATAACTACTTTGAAGGGATAGAGTTTCGGAATTTTAATTTTGCAATTTGGGCAAATGGTAAAACATCTGTTTCTGTTCAAAGATGTAGATTTATTTCTATTAGTGGTGTAGCAATCTATTATTACGGTTCTGATTCATCTTTTGTGAAGAATAGTTATTTTTACAATATAGCAAAAGATAGTCTTAACATTGATAACAACGCCTATAATATTGCGATTGAAGGAAACGAATTTAACAACCCTAGTTTATATGGTGGGTATTCTTCAGCACAAATAACGGCTCATGTTAATGTATTAAATGGTTCAGATATAAGAGTAATCAATAACAAAGTTTTTAATAATGGTGGACAAGGTATTATTTTTGGAGTAAATAAGGCCGGTTCTACTAATTGTAAAGCGATTGGAAATATTGTTGAAGGAAATGGACAAGAAGGAATAACTTGCTTCGGTGGTAGTAGTTTCCTAACTTCTAATAACATCATTATAGGAAATACTTGTAGAAATAATAGATTTCATCAAATTGAGATTTGGCAATCAAATAAGTGTATTGTAGAGGGGAATATCGTAGAAGAAAATGCAACAACTGGGAACATTGGAGCGATTACATTATATCAATCCTATTTATCAAAAGTAGTGAATAATACTATTTTAAACGCTGCAAACAACGGTATTGGTATTGTAAGAGGAAGTGATAAATGTATTGTTTCAAATAACCATATTCTTGAAACGAATTTAGGTAATTTTAGTAATAATTATCAAGGTAATGGGATATTGATTGATTCTAACGGTGGAAATGACCCAACAAATATTACAATTACAAATAACACGATTGATGGGATAAGTCCTAATTTATCAACTAAATTTGGTATCTATTCAACAAACAACGTAGATAAAGGTAATTTAATAAACAATAATAGAAGTTTTGGGTATAAAGCAACTGTTCATTCTTTTGCTCTTTCGAGTTGCTATAACGTAAAATCTGCTCCACCGACTTCAGGGGCATGGCAAATATTGGATACTGTAGGAAATATTAAATT
Source organism: Gottfriedia endophytica (assembly GCF_017814275.1). GTDB lineage: Bacteria > Bacillota > Bacilli > Bacillales > Bacillaceae_G > Gottfriedia > Gottfriedia endophytica. Next base: position 278,934 of record NZ_JAGIYQ010000004.1, on the reverse strand, counting down.
AACGCCAGGTAGTTATGCTGGATGGATATGCACGACTGATGGTATTGCAAACAATGTACCGTGGACCGCAAAAACGGCAATGTCGTTAGGTAAACAAGTAAACGCTAATGGAAATGTGTACCAATGTACTGTACCTGGAACAACAGGCACAATTGCTCCTTCCCATACGTCAGGTACTGCAACAGACGGAACGGTAACATGGAAACGACTTAATTCATTAGCGGTATTTAAGCCGTATGGGTCGATTAGTTCATAAAAAAAGGGGGTAAATATGGCGAAAAATGGATGTTCAAATGAAAAATGAAAAAGATACACCAGGTGGTTATCCTGGATTAGATTAGACGACAGGCAAATTAATAAAAATACTATTTACTGTTTTGATTACCTATACAATTTGGTAGATAGATTTTCCTTTTCTTGTTCAACTATCCTGCCCTAGTTGAATAAGAAAAGGAATTATTTTAAAAAAAAACATATTCCAAAAAAGAATATGTTCCTTTCTAATTGGTATGATTTTCATTCCGGAAGATTATGAAAAATTTTCAGGATGTTATTGAAAAAAATCCGATTTACTATGAAAAATCACATAAAGAAATAGAGGCAGTTTATTTATCTTAATGATAATATCCATAATCGTGACTTGTTTTCACTTTCTTCTTATTTAATACGGTTCCTAAAATCTTAGCTGAAATTCCATCGATCATCGCTTTGACTTTCTTTAAATCTTCTATTTCAGTGCTACCACTTTTTAAAACGAGTATTAATCCATCAACAATACCACCTAATACTTTCGCATCTGTTACAGGAAGTAAAGGTGGAGAATCAATTAGAATGATTTCATATGAACTCTTTAGTGATGTCAGTAGGCTTTTCATTGAATTTGAGCCAAGTAATTCAGATGGATTTGGTGGAATCGGACCTGATGTAATGACATCTAAATCTGGAATATCTGTATTATTAATACAGTCTGCTAATTGAGATCGCCATGACAGCACTGATGATAGCCCTACTGAATTTTTTAAATTAAATATATACTGTAGAGTTGGTTTTCTTAGGTCCGCATCAATGAGTAATACCTTTTTACCTTGCTGAGCAAATGCAACTGCCAGATTCGAAACTGTCGTTGATTTCCCTTCCGACATATTTGCTGAAGTAACCATAATGGTTTTTACGATTGTATCGACAGATGAAAATTGTATGTTTGTACGGATTGTCCGATATTGCTCCGCTACAACACTCATCGGTTCATCGATCATCGTTAATTTAAGAGAATGCTTCGAGGTTTTTTTCTTCCTCCTGGACAAGTGCCACACCTCTCTTTTCTCGCTTTTTTCTTTTCCTTCCACTATCATGAACAGTTCCTAAAAAAGGAAAATCTAGTACCTTCTCGAGATCTTTTTCATCTTTTATTGTGTTATCAAGGTAATGAAGTAAGAACGCTATCCCTACACCAACCATTGCCCCCACTACAAAGCCAATCGCCAAGTTTAACTTTTTCCTTGGACTAACAGGGGCTAACTTTTTTTCTGGATCGGCTTTCGTTAAGATCGACACATTATTAATACTCATAATGTTCGGTATTTCTTGCTTGGCAACATCTGCAATTGTGTTCGCTATGAGGATAGCTTGTTTAGGATTTTTACTCTTAACAGTTATATTCATAACTTGAGAGTCTTTTTCGCTAGACACCGTAATTTGATTTTTCAATGCATCGGCAGATAAATTTATATCTAATAAACTATTTACTTTATCTAAAATAGAAGGACTAGTAATGATGACAGTATAGGTGTTAATTAATTGTAAGTTTGTTTGAATGTCATTCGATTGATAGACCGTTTCGCCCGCTTTCTTCTCATTCACAAGGATTTGAGATGATGCTTCATATTGAGGAGTTAGAATATAGTAGCTAAGTACCCCTGCCACTGTAGTTGATAGAAGGATGGATAAAATGATAATGAGTAATCTCTTTTTCAAGACTTGATACAATTCTTTCAAACTAATGGTCTCTTCCATAGTCTCCTCCTACGTCTTACTTCTACGTTTTAGTAATCTATATTCTTTGTTACGTAATTATAGCACGCAGATAATGAGCGAAGACTGAATAGTAAGACAAAAATTCCTACACAAATTTTAGTAATCTTACAAAATAGTATTCCTATTTAAAACATGTTTGGGAAAATCCTCCGAGTTATTGGCATTGGTTGTCGCTTTTTAATACTACTTCCTGAAAATACTAACTGTGCATTATCCTCAAACGAACGTTTAGTGTGCTCTCCAAATGTTTTCCCTATCTTTTCATATGCTTCTCTCATAAAAAAGCCACGGCCCGAGGTATTGTGAGCATCAGAAGCAATTACATGAGCTAAATTATTTTTAACTAATTGATACGAAAACTTTTGAACTTGTTTCCCAAACTTACCGCTCAAACTACCAGCAGTAATTTGAGTTAATGCCCCTGCTTCTACTAACGTGCATAACAAATCTGGATTACTATGAAAAATTGCATTTCGTTCAGGATGGGCAATTACAGGAATAACATCATCACAAGTTAAGTTATAAATCAACTGTTCAGCCGTTTCAGGGACAAAGGTTGATGAAAACTCAACTAATAGATACTTTCCTTCTTCATCTAAATAACAATATTCACCAGCAGAAAATTCATCTTCAAATGCACTCGTCACTCTAATTTCATGGCCTGGAAAGATTTTTAGAGGAATATTTTGACTTAGTAATTCTTCATTTAAAGCTTGTACAGATTCCTTAACCATACTTTTTGTAACATTGTAGGATTTACTTCTAATATGTGGAGTCGCAATAATGCAGTTGATCCCTTGTTCAACAGCTTGACGTGCCATTTGGAGTGAAACAGTCATGTCTGTAGCTCCATCATCTAGTCCAGGAAGAATGTGACAATGTAAATCGATCATTTGCGTTTCTCCTTTCTACAATTTACAATCCTTTCATTAATCATCCTTTATAAAAAACTTTCTCTTTTTCTTTTAAAACTTCTATAAATAGTTGAGTAGATTCTTTCCAATGCGGAAGTATTTGAAATCCATTATTCTCTATTGTACTGTTTGCCATTACAGAGTATTTAGGGCGATTAGCAGGACGAGGAAATTGATCAGTTGTAAGAGCGATCACTTTTGTATCCAGACCTGCTTGCTTAAAGATTTCTTTCGCAAATTCATACCAAGTACATTGCCCTGAATTCGAGGCATGATAAGTACCATACTTTTCACTTTGAACTAATTCGATAAGAAACTTTGCTAAATCAGCTGTGTAAGTAGGAGATCCCGTTTGATCATGCACAACACCAATCTCATCTTTCTCTTTTGCTAAACGAAGCATCGTTTTGACGAAATTATTTCCATATAACCCGAATACCCAAGATGTTCGAACAATAAAGTACTTTTCACAATATTGTTTTGTATACTTTTCACCAGCTAATTTTGATTCTCCATAGACTGTTTGCGGATTTGGCTTATCTTCTGTCGAGTATGGGATCTTATTTTCTCCATCAAAGACATAATCCGTACTTATATAGCAAAATTTTGCACCTATACTAGCCGCTGCTTTGGCTATATTTTTAGTACCTTCACCATTTACTCGAAATGCATCATCTCTATCTTTTTCAGCTTGATCTACTTTTGTATACGCTGCAGTATGTATGATTACATCTGGGTTAAACCCGGTAATAACTTTTGAAACTTGTTCAACGTTTGTAATATCTAATTCTGCTTTCCCTAACCCGTAAATAGCCCAAGGATACTTTTCTATATGAACAATCAAGTCTTGACCCAACTGTCCTTTTGCACCCGTTACTAGCACTCTCATATGCTATACCTCAAGTCTTTGAGAATATTGTTTTTCAACGTATTGTTGATAGTTCCCAGAAATAATATTTTCCGACCAACTTCTATTATTTTGATACCAGTCGATTGTTTCTTTAATCCCTCTTCCAAATGTATAGATTGGGATCCACCCTAATTCTTTTCGTAGTTTTGTAGAGTCAATTGCATAGCGTCGATCATGGCCAGGACGATCTGCTACAAATTGAATCAGTGACTCTGGTTTATCCAATTGTTTCAAGATTGTTTTAACAATTTCAATGTTCGTAAACTCGTTGTTTCCACCGATATTGTATACTTCACCATTTCGACCTTTAAGTAGAACTAAATCGATCGCTTGGCAATGATCTTCAACATGTAACCAATCACGAATATTTAATCCATCGCCATATACAGGAAGTGTTTTATCATTCATTGCATTAATAACCATAAGAGGAATTAACTTTTCAGGAAATTGATATGGACCATAATTGTTCGAACAACGAGTGATATTGATTGGCAAATTAAATGTTTCATGATACGCACGAACTAACAGATCCGCTCCAGCTTTACTTGCACTATACGGACTATTCGGTGCTAGCGGTGACGTTTCAGTAAAATAGCCAGTCTCACCAAGTGTTCCATATACTTCATCCGTAGACACCTGTAAGTATTTTTGTACTTTATATGTTTGGGATACATCTAATAGAATTTGTGTTCCTAGAATATTTGTTTGTATAAATAGATCAGGCTCTATAATACTGCGGTCAACATGAGATTCTGCAGCAAAGTTTACTACATAATCAAATTTCTCTTCTTCAAATAAATGATTAATTAATTCACGGTTTGTAATGTCACCTTTAACAAATTTATAATTGCTGTATTCTTCAACGTCCTTCAAATTCTCTAAATTACCTGCATACGTCAAAGCATCTAAATTTACGATGAAATAATCAGGATATTTTTTTACGATATAACGAATAAAATGACTTCCAATAAAACCTGCTCCGCCCGTGACTAAAAGCTTCATACCTGTTCCTCCTAAATTTTAAAATCATTATCTGCCTCAGATAATACAAGATGTCTTGAATCTTTATCAGATAAGATTGGAGATGAAGTTGGCCAATAAATACCAATTTCAGGATCGTTCCATAAAATACCTCGATCGTGTTCTGGAGAGTAAAACTCATCGACCTTGTAATGCACTTCTGTATTTGATACTAATGTACAAAAACCATGGGCAAATCCTTTAGGTATGACTAGTTGACGTTTATTATCTTCACTTAAAATAGCACCTACCCATTTCCCATATGTAGATGACCCTTTCCGAATATCTACAGCCACATCAAAAATGGCACCACGGATCACACGAACAAGCTTTGTTTGCGCTTTATTTTCTAATTGATAATGCAATCCGCGTATCGTTCCTGCTTCTACAGATAAAGAATGATTATCTTGAATAAATTCGAAGTTAATACCATAGTCTTCTAGCACTTTCTTATTATAGGTTTCCATAAAAAAACCTCGATGATCTTTATGCACTTTTGGTTCTAAAATATATACATTTGGTAGTTTCGTTTCAATTACTTTCATAGAAATCCACCCCCATGCATTATTTAAAAATAGATCGGCTGACTATGTTTGCTTTGATTAACAAGACGGAAAAGATATTGACCATATTGATTCTTTTTCATCCCCTCAGCAATCAACAGTAACTGTTCACTTGAAATATATCCTTTACTAAAGGAAATTTCCTCGAGACATGCTACCTTCAGACTTTGACGTTTTTCAATTGTTTCAATAAATTGTGATGCTTCTAATAAAGATTCATGCGTACCTGAATCTAACCATGTAAAACCCCGTCCTAAAATTTCAACATGTAGGCTATCTAACCCTAAATACACTTTGTTCACATCCGTAATTTCTAGTTCTCCACGTGCAGATGGTTCGATATTTTTAGCAATTTCCACGACACGATTATCATAGAAATATAATCCTGTGACAGCATAATGTGATTTTGGATTAGTAGGTTTTTCTTCAATAGAAATCACCCTACCATACTCATCAAATTCAACAACTCCAAAGCGTTCTGGATCATTTACGTAATATCCAAAGACTGTTGCACCCTCTTGCCTTTCAGCTGCATTTACTAATAATTTCGTCAATCCATGACCATAAAATAGGTTATCTCCAAGTATTAAAGCTACCGAATCATCACCAATAAACTTCTCTCCTATAATAAATGCCTGGGCTAGTCCATCTGGAGAAGGCTGAACAGCATATTCCAGATGAATACCAAGTCTTGCTCCATCGCCTAATAACTCTTTAAAACGTGGTGTATCCTGAGGAGTAGAAATGATTAAAATATCTCGTATCCCTGCTAACATTAATACGGATAAGGGATAATAAATCATTGGTTTATCGTAAATGGGAAGTAATTGTTTCGATATTGCTTGCGTTAAAGGGTATAAACGAGTACCACTGCCACCAGCCAAAATAATTCCTTTCATAGAGAATGGCTCCTTTATGATATAAAAAGAGATTCTACCATTGGATGGATTTCCCCTTTTACATTTTCTTTTATAAATACGGATTCATACTTGTCTACAATTTTTTCCCATGAATACTCATTGATGATACGCTTTTTCGCTTTTTCACTTAGTTGATCAATCGTTGTTTGTGAGTATTTCTCCACTTCATGGATCAAGTTAGTTAAAGAACCTTCCTGCTTAGAAAAATAAACTGCTCCATCTTCTCCTACTTCCTTATTAAAAATAACGTCTAACAATAGATTGAGTTTTGTGGAAGCTAAAGCTTCTAATAAGGAAGGATTTGTTCCACCTACTTCGTGACCATGAAAATAAGCAAATGCATTTTCTCTAATTTTCTTTAGCAGTTCTTGGTCATAAACTGTCCCAACAAATTTAATACGAGGGTCCTTATCAAAATTTGTCTTCGCTAATAAATCATCATAAAGATGGTTCTTTTCAACATTCGAAATAATTACAAAATCATTTTTACTATTAGACCCCATAAATTCTCGAATCATTATTTCATAATTATTCTCCGGTACAAATCTCCCAACTACTAAATAATATTCATTTGATTTCACATTATGACTTGTATACCATTCATCCAAAGCTGCATCATCAAAAAGAACAGATGGACTGACATCTGCACCATAGGCAATAAATGTTGTTTTCGGTATATATTGTCGATAGTCTGCTAGAATATATGATTCAATTCCTTTCGAATCACAAACTAATAAGTCAGCATGCTTCACCATTAACCGTTCCGATAATTTCCAATACATTCTAATCAAGGCATTCCATTTACTTCTCTTCCATTCATGGCCATCTGGATTTACGAAAACTGTAACCCCCATTTTCTCAAGCTTTCGTTTGTAATAAGAGATAAATGGACCAATACGACAAGCCAAAATATAGATGATACAATCTGTTAGATTATGTTGCTTAATATATTTAATCGATTCTCTTAAACTTAATAAATCATAAAGAACCGCTCTAGCACTTCCTATTTTAGGAACTTTCACATTGAAGCATCTTGCTCCGTTATGTTCAAATTCTTGATTATCATCAACTAAGCAGGATACATGATATTGAATAGAACTATTTTTCTTTTTAGCTGTTAAACATTCAACAAATGTTTCAAAGCCTCCGTACTTAGCAGGGATTCCCTTTGAACCGATAATAAATACATGCTTCATTAAGAACCTACCCCCACACCTACTTGTTTGTACAAGTTTATGATTTCATTCGTATGTTCATTCATAGAGTAGGAAAAATTTATATTCAATAGATTGGCATTAATATCCTTTAAAATGGTTCGATTTTCGATTAAATGATTTAATTTGTTTGCTAAATCATTTTTATTTATCGTAAAAATCATCCCTGTTTTCCCATCTTCTATCATATCCTTAAAACCTACATTCTCTGATACAAGTGTAGGAACTCCATATGACAGTGCTTCTAAGCCAATAAAACCAAAAGTTTCCTTCCAAAGACTAGGGATAACTAAAACATCAGTATTAGAAAAAATAGCATGTAGATCACTATATTGATATTTTCCATTAAAAGTAAAATATCTAGGATCATACGTATCTAGATCGTTCATAAAATCTCCATATACATTCAAATGCCAATTCTCTTGCCCATTTTCTAGTAATTGCTTTAAACTATCCTTTAAAAAATAAAAACCCTTGTATTGATCTACAGGGCCTAAGTAAGTGATATTTAATGGTTTAGTTGGATTGTCTTCTATAAAATAGGTTTGGCGATTATCTATAATATCGGAATGACTGATTGAAATGACTTTTCCTTCTACGTCTAAATACTTCCCGTACTGCTCTTTCGCTACTGAACTATTAAAATGAAAATAATCCACTAGTTTCAACATACTTAAATAATAATTACGTAAGTCTATATATTGGTTAGCTAAACGATGATCTATTTTTGATGAAGTATTATTTTTAGTAGGTATCTCTACGTTCTTTTTTGATTGATTCTTTTTGATATACCTCAGCGATTTAACAAGCTTACTATTTTTTAAATATCTATAAGTATATGATTGCATGACATGAATCATTGGAGTACTCAAAGCATGAACATTACAATCTAAGCATTTCTGTCCATCATTAAAGTCTTCGCAAACTCTATTACAGCTATCGATTAAATTCACCTTTGGACAAAGACCAAAATAATCATGTGTAGTAAAGATTATTTTTAACTCTAACTCTTTTGCTGCTTCAAAAAGTTCTTTATGTACACCCATTAATGTATGGATGTGAAGTACATCAGGTTTTAGTTTTTCAAGAAATTCTACGTATACTGACTTATCCACTTTTTTCATGAATAGATCAGGGCGATTGATTCCATTTAATAATGAAACTAGGTTGGGATTTATAAGCTCGTATACATTAATTCCTTTATACGATTTATTTTGTTGAATGGATAATGAATATGGGAAAGTGAATCTTCCTGGATATAAAAGATAGACTTCATGATTAGTTGATTGTTCATGCATGAGATCAACTGAATATTTTGTAAGTCCACCGGTGCGATATGGGGATAGTCCTAGGGTTACGTGTAAAATTTTCAAAGCCGCTCTCCCTTTGTTTTCATAAAATAGTTATTACAAATAATTCCATACACTATCCAATTCACTGGATTTGTATAATAGCCGCCAGCAACTTGGTAAATTACAATAAATACTAATAAACCATATTTAAGAATACCTTCTTCTTTTTTTATCCTTCTTAGAAGGAAGAGTAATAGAAAAAGTAAAGTTACAATTGAAATGATTCCACCTTCTCCTATGAAATACATAAAAGAATTTGATATTACATCTACTAATCCATAAGCACTGTAAATACTTCTTGTTAAATCAGTATTAAGATTTCCAAACCCGACACCTAATCCATTAGTCTTTTGTAACATTTGAACCATCACTTCATAACTAGTATTAAATCTATAAACAACAGATCCATCTTTTCCATTAAAGATATCTACAACTCTTAAATAAAAATTATTTTTACTATACATTAAATATATGAGTGTACTTACAGAGACAAAAAATAATAAAAAGCTAATTAATATCCTCTTAATATTAAAAGACTTAACTAATTTATAGAGATAAATTGTAACTATCCCCAAAACTAAACTTACAATTCCACCCATTCCAGCAGACAAAACAATTAATAATGAATTGCTGATTAGATATAGAATGATTTTCCGTTTTTCTCTAGCATTATTATCTAATAAGAGAAAAGAAATTAATAACACCGCTACTAATGCAGCGTGAAAAGATAACTCACTTGGTTCATAATAAAATAGTTTTAATCTTGTTTGATTATAAGAATTTACAAAATCATTCATTCTCCATAACATTGGCACTTTAAAAACCAAACTAATTGGAATAAATAATAGAAATAGAAATGAAGTTTTATAAACAATATTCCTTAAAAACTTTAAATCAAATATCATTTCTTTTACATAAACAAATAAGAATAGATTAATATACATTTTTGCCAAATTAATGATAAGCCTTAATAAAATAATATCAGGATTTAATACAATTTGAAGACAACCATACAATATAATCACATACATATACTTGATTACTTCTAAATTACGTTTTTTACTATTAATAAAATCTTTAAAAATCAGTACTAAGGCTAACAAATAAAATAAATCAAGATTGGCATCTAAAAATTCATGAAAGAAATAAAGCAAACTAATTAATATTTCCATTTAGTTACACCTTACACTTAGATTTTGATAATACTCCCATTATATATTGAATAATCTTCTCTGCTTGAATTTCTCTAGAATACTTTATACGATCTGAAAAATGGTAATCATAATTGATTAGATCGATTAATTTCATTGCAATATCTTTTCTATCATGTTCAGCACATTCTCCATATTTAGATTGTATAAGAGATACTAATTCTTTGTCTTCCGTTACTGCCAAAATGGGTTTACATGCACCAATGTATTCAAATGCCTTACCAGGAATAGCGTAATCACTACCCTTTTTGTGTGTAATAATCACTGCAATGTTACTCTTTTTTAGATACTCAACTGCATTTTTATGTGGTAGAGTTCCAAGAAGATTAACGTTAACTCCATTAGAAACTTTAAACTCATTTATTCCTTCGATTGCCTCTTTATCCAAAATACCTATTATATTGAAATCTACAAAAATACCTGTTTTGATATGAAAATCCATTAAACCATATATAAATTCTTTAATATTTCTACCTTTATATATGGACCCTATATGAGCTAAAACCAGTTTATTATCTTTTACTAAAACGGATTCATATTTACTATCTAAAAATAATTCATGATCATACCCATTTCTAATTATGGTAATTTTGATATCTGGCTTTAAATCTTTGTAGTAATTATATATACCTTGGGATAGTGCAATAATTCCGTCAGAGTACTCTAGCATAATTTTTTCAGCCTTTTTTAATGCAAAAGTTGGGTTCCCTGTTCCGATCTTATTATTTAATATGTCACGTACTTCAACTATAGCGGGCAAATTGGGATATTTTTTTTTAATATCCTTTAAGATAAATAATCCATATATATCTGGTACAGTAACAAAAATTGCATCTACAGTATTTTCCGCTAAATAAAGATCCAATTTATTAAACAATGCACGATTTGCTTGTTTAAATTTGTATTCATTATATTTATAATTTCTCCAAGAAGATAAAACCCATCTATTTCTTAATAATTTTTCCAAAGGTTTTTTATTGGGGATCGATTCTTTGGCATTAAAATTCTGAGAATAAATATTGTTAGGGGTTAAATACTTATAATTTATTATTGAAAATTTACTCTGTTCTTCTCCTAGTAATTTATTATTAATGGTTACAATGTTCATATACTTAGCAAAGTACTTCATCAATCCAGTATATCTAACAGATGCAACAACTGGTTGTCCTTCAATATAGTCTGAAATCATTAAGACCGTCTTCATTTTGTTACTTCCCCCGATAATTAGTTTGTAGAAAACTATCTCTTCAAAGTCTAATAAAAACAAAAAAAGAGAAGTAAACATTCACCTCTCTTTGCATCCTAAATCTATTTAAATAATTGAATATTCACCATCTTGAATAGGTAAATTACAAATCGAACCTTCTACATATATTACACTCTGATCAGGAAGCACTAATTTAAAGTCTTTTCTTTCATCAAAGTTAACTGTTATAACACCAGGTTCAACACCTTTGCTAATTTTTTGTTGTACTATAAAACTATTTGTATCAACAGAAGTAATGCAAATATTTTCCCTAAGACATACATATTTAGCCAACTCTGTTCCCGTACAATACCAAACATTTTTTGTATTTAGGTATTCGAATATTCTTTTTAAACTCTCCGTATCATCAAAAATATTTGGACTTTGTCTTCTACCATCATCTCGTGATGGAGCTATATGTTCTTGAATACTAATGACAAGTTTATTCATTAGTAGGTAATCTATCTGCTCTAGTTTCTTATATATTAAATAGGTTTTTAGTATTCTCTTCGCAATCCCTTTAATGGATTTAAAGTTACTATTATAAATGCCAGTTAATAACGCTCCATTAACTGTTGAAGGGATATCTATTACATTGTTCTCTCCAAAAAATTTAACATCATAATTTGTTAAAGGATTACCATCTTTACCTGTAAAATCTGGTACTATCTCCTCTTCTACTCCTCGATTCCAATATCTGCACCACCATAGAAAATCTGTATGATCTATACTAGTATCCGAAAATTGGTTGCTAGCGTACCCACAATACTTTCCACCTTTTGGCATAACACCTATGGCATTCTCATATATCTTTTTCCCATACTCGATTGTTTGAACCGCTTCTTCTAAACTATTAAATAATTCCCATTCTTGTATAAAATCCAAGTTTGTATTTCCAACTTGTCCATGAGTTGTTCCGTGGTATGCAATTTCATATTTTGGATTTTGGTGTATATCCCTAAAAAATGATTTCGTTTCTTCATCGCAATCAATTCTTTCAGATATTGAAGGAATTGACGAATTTTTAATCATTCCTAATCTTCTTCCTACAGGAACAAAAAAAGTAGTTTTAACTTCAGGAAAATTTTTTAGAACGACTTCATTTAAATATCTAAAGGAAGAGTTATCGGCATTTTTCCAATACCCCCAATCTTCACCTAGATCAAGTTCTCCATTACAGTTCGTATCTACCCATACATTCGCAAGATCGTCTACCATCAATAAAACAGGACAATCTGCATTGTTGAACCATTTACAAATTTCTACTGCCATATTTAAACACACCTTGTTTGTTGTAAGATACAAACCATTTGATGAGTGACTTTATGAAATGTAGCCTATATTTTAATGAAGGTACTAAATCTTTTTTATCATAATACATAGAAAATGAATTTTTTCTTGATATATGCCTAATCATTTCTTTAAACGTAAGATTTTTATTTTTAACTAATTCTAGTAATCCACCTTCATAATAAATAGAAATATCTTTTTTCACTTCAAAACTTTCTCCAGTGTTAAGATAATTGCCACTATTAATCATTTCTAAGGGTATACTTTCAACGGTTTTTGCCGCATATTTGAGTAATCTGCACCATTGCGTTGGACGTGAGTTAATTTCTAGTAATTTATAGGAATGATCTTGTGTGTCATAGATAAATTCTAATTCTGCAAAACCATCATATTGAATTTGGGATAATATTTGCTCTGCATAAAGCTTCAATTCCTCAGAGTCTATGGAATGGCCTAAAACAGAAGTACCAAATAGATCACTATAATCTCTTTTAAAAGTGCAATAAGCTAAAAATCCATTTTTATAATATCCATAAATTGAAAAAACTGGTCCTTCAATATATTCTTGAACAAGTATGCTGTCATACACTTGGATTAAGCTTGGTTTATGCTCATAATACTCTTTCAAAGAATGGATCTTTATTACTTTGGTATGGAATAACTCAAAAAACATATTATTAAATATTGTCTTAGGTTTAACAATTACTGGATAATTACTTGTACAAAATAGTTCTTCTAAGTGTTCAACGGAGCTAATAAAGCTGGTTTTAGGAATTTTGATGTCTAACTCACTCATCTTTTTATAAAATAATTCCTTATTTATTAATAACTCAATATTTAAAGGGTTAGAAAATGGAAAATAAAAGTACTTTTCTAATTCATGATAGTACTTTACAATCAATGAATTAATATAGTCACTACAACTGAAAATCATATACTTGTTTGGATTCTCTTTGCCAATACTGATTAATACGTCAATAAAGTCTTCTTCATAGTCATTCCAATTAGGAACTCTAATCTTGCTAATTACATATTTCGAAAGATAGTTAAGTGACCATTTCCTAAAAAAACAGAGTGTTATGTTTATACCTTTTTCTCCAATGTTTCTAATTAAACTTAGTTGTGTAGCACTTTCTGTATCAAAGGTTAATACTTCTATATTACCGTTCATTTATTTTCCTCCAGAACTGATCCTTTGCATACTATTCATAGTTTTCTTTTTAAATATCTTCGCTAAAATAGATTGATAAAATGTTAGTAGATCTGTTCGTTTTATTACTCCAATTAGTACACATAATAAAAAATAGCTAACTAGTAAGAAAATTGATAATAGAGGATCTATCCATATAGAAAATCCTTGGAGCGATATTAGGTAATAAACAATATACAATGCTATGGAAACTAGATAAATATTAACGATAGGGCTCTTTTTATAACGGATATGATACATTGGAAGAGATGCTTTTAAATAGATGAAATTGATAAATACGTAGGAAATTAATGTCGCAATTGCCGCTCCATACATTCCCCAAGAAGGAATTAATAGGAGATTTAAAATAATATTAAGGACTCCACCTGAAATCATGATTGGACCATCTAAATACGTCTTATTTCTTAATTGCATGCCTAAACAATAAAAACACGACTTTCCATATAAAAAATAAGAAAATAGAATTAACGGTATAATTTTATAAGCTTTAAGGTATTCTGCTGTAGCAAATAAGGTTAGTAATATCTTGCTATTAAATGAAATGGCTAAAATAACAAAGCAACCAATAAGATGATACATAAGAAAAAAACGATTGAATTTCTTCTCGGCATCAGAATCCTTCCATATTTCAAATTTATAAGGTGTAAATATTTGCTTAAAAGGTTCTACAAATAAAGGATTAATTAAAGTACCGAACTTATATCCCATTGAATAGATCCCCGTTTGACTTACTCCTTTAGCACTGCTTAAAAAGTATCGATCAGATAAATTTAAAATCGTTGCAGCCATTTGTGAAGGGAGAAATCCTCCACTAAATGTAAGCATTTCTTTTAACATCTTTTTATTTATATTGAATTTGTAATTTCCTAAATTTTTAACAATTAAATAAACTACTATTATAAAGTTACTGATCACATACCCTTTATACACACCTATAACTCCATCTTCATCTAATACGAAATAAATAATTAGACTACATTCAAGTATTAATTTTACTAAATTAATCAATACTACCTTCTTAGCTTCATATCGTAGTGAATAATCACAAATAAACAAAGTTATAAACTGGAATAAAATACTTCTTGAAATGGTTAATATGAGTAATCCATATGAATTTTTAAAATGAAATATTAATGGAGAGGTAAATTTACCAATAACTAAAACCAGTAAAAATACAAATAATGACATGATTATAGAAAAGTTAATAGCTGTATTTTTTAATTCGATTCTATTTATTCCTTCATATTCTTTATGAAATCGAATATAGCCTGAATAGATACTAAGAGTAGTAAAAGCACTTATAAAATCAAAAACAGTATCAACTAACGAAAGCTGGCCAAAACCAATTGTACCTAACTCCCTTGTATAAATAGGAAGCAAAAGAAAAGCTATTATTTTTGAAAGAATTTGTCCAATTGCATAGATTATACCTAGTTTTAAAAATGATTTTTTTTCACTCATTTTTTCACCATTCTACTTATTTCTATTATTATATTTACTTTCCACTGATACTTTTGTAAGTATCATAGAGCTCTTGAAAATAATCTGTTGACTCATATGTCTCTAATTTTCGTTTATACTTTTCATAATTGTGGATCACACTAGCAGTCGTATTATATAAATCGTTTAGATCTCCGGATTTAAATAAAATGGTTTGTTCGGGACGCGTACATACATCACTAGCAATTGACGGAATGTTATAATGTATAGCTTCAGCAATTGAAACACCATATCCATCACTTTTTGTTGGTCTAATAAATAAATGACTTCTGCTCAAAATTGGATAAAATTCCGTATCCTTCGTTTCATAAAATAGAAAGTTGCTCTCTAGTTTGTTGTCTTTTATTTTTTCTTTTATTTGCTTATAGTACATTCTTTCTTTTTCATTCTGACTATCTCTATCTAAAACAACAAAAATTAAGCTAACTTTAATCGAATTCTTAAGTAATCTATTAACTAATTCAACTAATAAATCTACTCCATACAAATCTTCATCTTTATAAAACCTTATACAACCATTAGCAGTAATGACAAACTCGCTGTTATTTATAAAATCCCATACAAAATTAGGAATAGCTTCAATATCTTGTTTATCTTCAAATGGTTTGATAAACGCTGGCAAAGTCTTTAATTTAGCAGCATTAAAGCCCAAATCAATTAACTGCTTAGTATTTTTTTCATTAACACAGATAACCTGATCGATATAACGTAATCCCTTTAATAAGAAGAATTTTACTAATCTATTAGAGTTGTTGATTTGATCAGCTAAACTTTCACCGTGTACTGTTAAGATTATTTTTTTCCCTAGAAGTTTATACACTCCTAAAAGAATTCTCATTTTTAGACTAATGGAATGAAAATGAAACACATCAGCTTTTAAAAAGGGGATTTTTAAAACAAATAATTTATAAGAGTGGATTGGGTACACATTTTCAGCTTCATTTTCCACATTTGCCTCATTATAGATATTACATTCTACCCCTTTAGAGATTAGTTGCTTTTTAACTCTTTTTATATGAACAGAAATACCACCTACAGGAGGTGGCAAGGGGCCAACTATATTAACTTTCATAATACTTCTCCTTCGTAAGAGTATTCGACGTAAAGTATATTCAAGATTATTTACTTTTTAATCTTAGACACCACAAATCTATGTTTCTGATTAGATGGCCGCTCAATTTGATTTACTAATGTTATATAGATGTTCATCTTTGTATCTATTCTCTTTTGAAGTTCAGCAACAAATCTATTGCCCTCATCTTTCTTATACGATTTTGAAGGAACAATTAACACTTCTAATTGCTCATAATCGTGTTGGACTAATTGCATTTCTTTAAAATTTGGAATGTAGTATATTGCAAAATCCAATATAGTTGGTGAATAAAGTTTACCGTCTTTCGTAATTAAAAAATCACCTGAACGTCCATCGATTTCTTTTATACTTACATATGGTTTATTACATTTATTTTTATAATTACTTCCTGACATTGTCGCTATATCAAACGTTTGATAACGTATTAGAGGAAATGCATAGTTATTAAAACTAGTTCCTACAATTTCAGTTAAATGATTCTCTACATCATTACTATTACCACTTTTATCTAAAAATTCGATAACTCCATACTCTGGTATAACATGATACATTTTACATATTGGACAATACTCCATTAAAGCTGTACGCTCAGAATGCCCATAATAATCTATTACTACTGTTGAAAATGCTCTCTTTATTTCATCCCTTTGAAAATCATACATTTTTTCAGATGAACAAAAAATAGCTTTAAAGTTTGGTATTTTTCTAGATAAATCATGCTCATTTATATATTTAGAAAGTAAGTAGATTAAAGATGGATATGCTTGAAGGTAGGGTGGTTTATATTTATTTATTATTTCTATAATGCCTTTCATTTTATGATCATTGATATTCCGAGTATTTATTGAAATAAGTTTTTTATAAGGATTATATTTATATAGTTTTTCACTACTTTCAGCATCTCCTCTTAATACCAAACACAATTGATCATTGTATCCATAATTGTTCCAAATCCGATGAAAAAATGCCATTTCTCTATTAACTGTAGTATGTGTATCAAAAAATTCCATAGGTCCTGATGTTGTTCCACCCGTACTAATTTTGTTAAGTTGAGTAAAATTAAAGTTTTTCGCTATAAATTTATCTTTATTATTTTTAATAATTTCCTTGTTTATAAGTGGCAGCTTTTTTAAATCTCCTGTATCTTGAATATCTTCTACTCTTATTCCATACTCATTAAATACTTCTGTATAATACGGAACATTTTCATACGCATGCTTTATCAATAATTTTAATTGCATATTTTGAAATTCTGATATTTGGGTTGAGTCCCATAATTCAGACTCAGCTAGAAATTTTACATAGTCTTTGTATTCCTTATTTTCTATTAAATTCTTTGGAAGCAATGAAGCTGCATATAGTAGCGGAACCTTCATCCGGTTCGGCATTTTTTTAATTATCCTGATCAAATTACTCACCCTCTTAGACAAAGTTTATCGTTGTCTCTAATGAATCATGAACACTCTCTATGACAAGTTTTTTACTTTTTCTCTTTAACCCGTAACTGGTAGAAATATCAACATCTTCAACTTTACTTTTGACCTCTTTATTAAATTGAATCATTAAAGTAAGATCACCTTTTTGAATTACAATATAGTTTTTAGATAGATTAATGGACGTTTGTGAATCTAAAATAAAATTGAGTTTATAACTTGATTGATTTTTCGCACCGATTAATTCCTCTTTTAGTTCGATAGATTTTTCCCCTAATAAAAAACTTCTTTTATGAATAACACCACACTTATTGACATACCCGTGATGTTGACCAACGAATTTATTAGTATCTACCTCTAAACACTCTGAAAATGTTTGTTCCTTCATATAAAATAAATTTTCACTGTCAAAATCATTTTGTTCGTAACCAGGAATCTCTAATGTGTTATGCATTTTTGTACTTCTAAATAGGTTACGAAGTTTATAATCACCAGTGTAAATAAAAGCTCCGGGATCAACAAAAATGTCTTCTCCATCTATGTTCAAAGTAAAACTTAATTGATCATTGTGACTGTGTACACCTTCACCTCTAAAAGAATTCTCACCACAACGAATGCTGCAATATGCTCTTTCATTTCTGAGAATATAATACCCTCCATTTTCATATGACCTAGACGGTAAAACTGGGTTGCTATCGCTACTATTCAAGTCACCATTTATCCATAAAGCATCTTCTTTAAAAGAGGATCCAAAGTATCTAAAGTCGTCTCGATTAAAATATTCGCCTCCGACAGCTAGTAAGTGTCTAAAATCATCCTTGTCCCATTTGGCGTAATTAGAAAATATCGTCAGTCTCCCATCATCGGCATCACCTATAATTGGACTTTTCCCATTTGGTTGTGTTAAATGCAAAATAAATTCACACATTTTTTCTAACCGCTCTATAAATTCTTTGGAAAACGTTAGATTATTCTTTGTACATAAAATGGTTGTCAGCAAAAATAATTCTGTCACTAGTCTATGATAAGCTGTAGAGGCTTCATAATTCGTCCCATCCTTATTTACTTGAACATTCATTTCTTTTTCTATTTCTTTAAGGCCATATTCTAACCAATGTTTAGGTTGATTTTGATTTTTAGCACTCGGAATATTTAACTCTCGAAAATATAGACCAATCCAAATTAAGCCTACAATATTCGATAAATAGTGGTTTCCAGTATGACCATCCTTATTCTCTAAATTTTTATAAATAAACTTTCCATGTAAATAAAGACTTTTATTAAAATCGAGCCAGAATTTTTCATTCAGTACTTTAGAATCCTGAAAGAAATAATGACCTATAATCCAGTTAACAGCTCGAATTGCTACATCCATTGTACAAGTCCAATTCACAGACATCTCAACCGGATTATTCTTTATCCAATCTAGTAACTGATCTTTAAACTCAATTGCATATTTCTCATTGCTTGTCAGCCAGTAAGCTTTTCCTAACGTAGCAATATGTTGAGATCTAGACAATTCCCACGGTACCTTTACGTCAGCATTATTCTTTAAGTCTATAATTTCAATGTCTTTATAAAATTGGTTGTCCCATATAAATCCAGTTTTAAAGTCCTCGTTCCAAGGTAGCTTTTCACCTAGATTCTTATCTCCCGAACCTAATAAGTTAAACACATGATTACAAACTCTTTCCGCATCTTTTCTAATGTCTTCTTCTACACATAAGTCCTTTAGCTTTTTCAAATAATGTAATTTATTTTCCGGTTGAAAAAAAAATACACATGAAGACTTAAAATCTTTAAACAAAGAGTCTTCAATGTGTATCGGTTTTTTAGAAATAATAATTTTACGTCCTTTATAATAAATTTCTTCTTTTAGTTTGTTCAGCACTTTTTGAATAATGACACGTGGTGGCTTCCCTTTTAGCTTTCGTACTTTCAATAAAAATCGAGCCATATTCTCCTCCAAAAAAGTGAAAAATGATTTTAATAAGCACCGTTTGAACCAACTAATACCTTGAATGTTTTAAGAATAATGAGCAGATCAAATAAAAAATTTCTATTTTTAATATATTCCAAGTCTAACTCAACCATTTGATGAAAATTCAAACCGTTCCTACCTCTAATCTGCCAAAGACCTGTACACCCTGGAATCACCTTTAGGCGTAACTTCTCATAGTTTGTATATTGTTGAACTTCTCTCGGTAATGGAGGTCTTGGACCAACTAAGCTCATTTCTCCACGTATCACATTCCAGAGTTGCGGAAACTCATCCAGACTCGTCTTTCGAATAAACTTTCCTATTTTTAAAAGTCTTGGATCATTTTTTATTTTAAACATTGCCCCACTAATTTCATTGTACTTTAAAAGTTCTTGCAGTCTTTCCTCTGCGTCAGGAACCATTGAGCGAAATTTATACATATTAAATACTTTACCGTTTTTTCCTACACGTTCTTGTTTAAAGAATACTGGGCCTTTCTTACTTTCTAATTTAATAAAAAATGCTATGACTAGAAATATCGGAGAAAATAATACTAAGCCCAACAAAGCTCCTAAAATATCAAATGTTCTTTTTAAAAAATGATAAAACGCACTTTTCTCGGTAAAATATTGTGACTCCTGAAGGGATGATTGTTTTGGTTCTGATGCTATTTCTATGCTCACGAAATCTCACCTCACTCATTTGGTAATTTGAACTTTTCTCTCTTTAATAAATGAATCTAAAAAAGTTAATAGTTCATTTCGGATTGTTTCATCTTGTATCGCAAAATCCACCGTTGTTTTAATAAATCCTAACTTATCACCAACATCATGCCTTTTTCCTTCAAATTCATATGCATATACATTTTGGAACTCATTCAGTTTTTGTATCGCATCTGTAAGCTGAATTTCGCCACCAGCTCCTACATCTTGTCCTTCTAAACAACTAAAAATCTCGGGAGTTAAGATATATCTTCCCATAATGGCTAGATTAGAAGGTGCTGTTCCTTGCTTCGGCTTTTCAACAAATTGATGGACTTGATAGAGCCTTCCCATTGCTTCTGCAGGATCAATAATGCCATACCTAGATGTTTCTTCTGTTGGTACTTGTTTTACACCAATGATCGATGCCCCTGTTCGTTCATACTCTTCAATTAATTGCAGCGTGCAAGGCTTTTCGCTTTGTACAATGTCATCACCAAGTAATACAGCAAACGGTTCATTTCCAATAAACTTTCTAGCACACCAAACCGCATGTCCGAGTCCTTTAGGTTCTTTTTGGCGGATATAATGGATATCGATCATACTTGAGGAATGTACCACTTTTGCTAACAAATCGAACTTTTCTTTTTGCAACAGGTTGTACTCTAATTCAAAAGCATTGTCAAAATGATCTTCAATTGCTCGCTTTCCTTTTCCAGTAACAATAATGATGTCTTCAATCCCAGATTCAATTGCTTCCTCCACAATGTACTGAATTGTAGGCTTATCAATAATTGGAAGCATTTCCTTTGGCATTGCTTTCGTTGCAGGAAGGAATCGGGTGCCTAGTCCTGCAGCTGGAATAATGGCTTTCTTAACTTTTTTCTTCAGCACTCTATACCCCTCTTTTCTTAATTTCTTATAAATATTTAGCTAAACTTACCAGTAATAGGCTTAGGTAAACATTCATAATTAAATAGTATGTATGTGGGCATCTAACCCATCCTCACACCACACCAATGGCGACTAACGCCTAAGGTAGATTCTTCTACCCACAATATGACCGAGTGCCTTCATTGATAAAGGTAAGAAGACATCACCTTTTTTTACTTAAAAAACTTCAAAATATATAGAACCTAAACTTTTAGTCTATTCATATATCAATAATTTTTTTTAATAACCTTCATTTGCTTAACTTAAGGATTTTGAATTTATTAGCAGGAGGAAATGACTATTTCAAAAACATTCTAAGTCCTATTTAATGTTTATCCTTCTATTTTTCAAATTAGTACAAAGCCTTCCGTTTTTTAATACGACAAAGCTAGTCTCGAACATTACAAATAATGACAAATATGGATGGGAACTGACCTATTATTTAGAAGGAGTTATCTTTTTGAATAGAGGTATAGAATGACCAGTTCATGAAGAGGTATCTATTCAGCCATTCGATGATATTTTTAATAGATGTCGAAAGATTATTTCTTAAATATTTTCCTCATTAAGTAATTTAGTATCATTTTTTCGGTGTTTCTCTTGTTTAATAGGATTTTTGTACTATACAAATATAATTTGGAGGATTTGAGTAAATTACAAATTATAACAATTCTTTCTTTAGAAAGTTTGTATAATAAGAAATGGATTAAAATAGTTAGAAAATTCATTAAATATTTTTTAACATTATCCACCTTTGTCTTAGCAATTCCTTCAGAAAAAGGCAAACCATTTGAAAAAATGGGACGCAAAGCTACAGATCTACAATACACTCTTAAATTAGAAATTTTTCGCACAATCCTATGCATGAATGACACTAGTTCAACGTATACATAGTTCGTGCGAAACTTTTAGGAATAATGTATCATGATGGCTGAGCTACCTGGGTATAAAAACCCAACTTTTAGGAGGTACGTATTCATGCAAGTTAGTTTGAAAGAAAGCACAAATGAGCTAAGCTGGATGGATTTACTACTCGAATGTATCGAAATAGGAATGACTCCATCTGAAGTTCAAGCATTCATTTCTCAATCAACTACTGTTGCAAATCAAGGCTAGGAGAACCCATACCCTTATGATATAATACTAGTAATAATTTAAAGGTGTGGAGACAATGATTGGAGAACGTATCAAAAAACTACGCTTGCAGCACGGTATGTCACTAACAGAACTAGCAGAACGAGCAGGGGTCGCGAAATCCTACATCAGTTCGATCGAACGAAACCTACAAAGCAATCCTTCCATTCAAGTACTTGAAAAAATAGCAACAGTCTTTCATACAACAGCAGAGAATCTATTAAAAGAAAACCAAGAACCAGTTGCAGTAGACAACGAGTGGATGCAAATCCTTAAAGAAGCAATGGAATCCGGTGTATCAAAAGAAGAATTCAAGAATTTCATAGAGTTTAATAAATTTAAACAAGGTAAACAGTAAGCCTCAACACTCATTTTGAGTTAGTTGGGGATTATAGTTTACCTTGTTTAGTGTGCATTTATTCTTTATAAAGAACTTTACAATAAAAAATTAATGATCTTTCCTCTGCTATTAGGTTTCTTCCTATAGAACTCTACAATCTTACTTTTCTCCATTACTTGTTTAAGCTGTTCTATTGTTTCTTTTAGATTGCATTTGCCGATATACATATCATTGATATAAAGTAGGGCAATAGATTTGTTTATTGGTTTTAGTGAGATGGATTGATTTTGGAGTTTAAAGATTATTGGAGGTTCGGCTTCTGGTGGGATATTTGGGAATAGGCGCATATTTTTTTGGTATCCTTTCTAAAGCATTCTTTAAATCATTTGTTTTCATAGTTTCATTATAAAGAACAAAAAAGGGTAAATAGAATAGAGTTAGTAGTAATATGTATTATCGAATAGTTATAAAAAAAATCTTCTTTTACTCGTATAATATCAAAACAGTAATGAACCAATTGAGCTCCAAATACTAGTGTCTTTTTCAATTAGATCAGTTTAAGAAATAAAGCACTACCCGTAGATGGATAGTGCATTCATCTTACTTTTTATTTGGGTTATTTTTTAATTGCTCAAAAGTTGATACGAAATTAAACTTAACTTCCTTATTTTTAACTAAGTTATTTTCTGGATTATCTGTTAGTGTTACATTATACGCTAAGTATCTTGATTCTCCGACAGGCACAACAAAGTTCTTTCCATTTAAGAATGGTTCAGTTGCACCTGTAGTTGCTAAATTCTCAAGGGAACTTACATAAATATCCTCTGGAATAGCTGTGATAGGTTCATTTTTCTTATCATTAACTAGAATCTCCTTATCAAGAAAATACTCTCTAAGATCGGCAGTTAATGTTTGAAGTGCCTTAGCTGATAAGTCCCAACCCCATTCTTTATAATCTTTAAACCAGTCATCTACAATTTGATTTGCCTTATCAATTGCTGTTGCATCTAATGCCTTACCATCTTTAGTTTTAAAAGACATTAATGTAACAATCGATTGTTTTGCAAAATTCTTTGCATCTTCACCTGTGTATTCTGCTTTAATACTTCCTAACATTGCATCCACGTTACCATCATTTTCATAGAACATTCCTCTTGTGTGTGTATCTTTTGGCTGCCATAAACCAGTACCCATTCTTCCATCAACCGTATCATTTGTATAGAACATTGGTCCTTCAATTGGAATATCATGACGATGTTCTGAAATATGTACATTACCTGCTTTAAACGTGTTCCCTACATTTGATGCTGATCCAGTGAAAAGAGCGTATGTTGCTCCGCCTACTAATAGACCAATTGTAAGCGTACTTGTACCGGCCAATAAAGCTAATTTCTTTTTAGAAAAATTCATAACTTACTCTCCTTTTTAGTCGATTTTTTTCCAGAAATTAGGAGAGAATACTTTCATACTCTCTCCTATGATTTATTAGTTACCCCAAGAAGATGGGCCTGAGTTATCTGTTTTTGTATTATTTTTAGCTTGAACAGCTTGAACTTTAATATCGAATGTTCCTGTTGCATTTTCATATGAATTATCAGCATTTATATCGAAATTATAATTAACTGCAAATGATTTTTCTTCACCAGGTGCTAATAATTGAGCATTTCCATCATGAATATCTAATGTTACTGGTTTTGAACCTGCAAATAATCCACCATTTTTGTTCTCAACACTAGCTAAATGAACCCAAGAAGCTACATTCCCGTTATTTTTTACTTTTAAATATGAAGTTCCATTGTCTCCAGGTACTAAGAAACCTGTTGTACCATTAACATTATAAACTTTACCACCAGTTGTATCTTGGATGCTTACATTACCAGCTGCAAATGTATTACCAGTGTTAGATACTTGTGATGTAAATAATGCAAACGTTCCACCTGCTACCATTGAAGCTGCTAATGCAGTACCACCCATTGCTAAAGCGATTTTCTTTTTAATTGACATTTGAAATGTCCTCCCTTTGTTTTTTAAGTAATTTTTTTAATTAATTATATTAAACCTTCATTCTTTATTAAGAACGAAAGAATTTAAACAGATTTAGGATACTTTAATTTTAAGCTTTTACACTTTCTTCTTTCTTATCCAGTTTTATGATGGAAAGGAATAAACTAATCATTTGCCATAAAAAGATTGCAATTCCTGGTACAATCATCAGTGAAATGATTCCCATCTTTGTTTTTGAAAAAGCAATGATATATCCTAGGTAAGGAATTGTAAAATTACTATATTTATCAACGATATTCGCCTGTGGGATTGGTTTTGGATCTTGCGAATCGTTGTTATCCCCTTTTGTAATAAAAGATAATTGACCATTTTCGGTTTTAATTTCTTTAATTCTATGTGTTATTTTCATGTTAGGATCATTTATAGTTTTATAAGTAACTACATCGCCAACTTTTAAGGTTTTGGGATCAGTGACAGGTTTAACTGCAATGACTGAACCAGTCATAAAAGTGGGTTCCATTGAACCAGATAGGACAGTCAGTAACTCATTTCCAAAGATCTTTGGTTGGCCACCATTTATTTTTGCAGAGATTGTAAAGAATAACATCGTTGCCAAAAATATAACTAAGACAAATGTGATTGTATTACTAATAATTTTTTTAATCATCCTGCTTACTCCCTTATTGATTTGTATTTGAATTTGTTGGCTGACTTTGTGATTGATCATTTTTTACATTATTGTTTTGATCGTTCTCACTATTATTATTTTGAGAATCTTGTGAGGATGAATCTTGCTTCTCTTGTGATTGAGTGTCTGAAGTAGCATCTGAAGAGGTAGCATTTTCATGATCTTTTTTCTTTTTTTCAATTTCTTCTTGTTTCTTCTTTTCTTCTTCAGCTTTTTTCTTAGCTTCTTCTTCAGCTTTTCGTTTAGCTTCCTCTGCTTGTTTTCTTGCTAATTCTTCTTGTTCACGTCGAACTCTTTCATTTTCAGCTTTTGCGTGTGCAATCTCGTTTAGTAAACTATCTTTTTGGTTTTCAAAATCACTGTAGTAAGACTGCACAAAATCATTTACTTTTTTACTACTTTCAACTTCCAATTGGAAAGTTTCGATATATGTAGATAAACTATTATTTAGATCATTTTTGAAGGATTCAGTTTGTTCTAAATAAAGAACGAATGTGTAAGGAGCAATTTCACCTTTCAATAATCCACTTAGTAGATCTTGATATTTTTGTTCATCGGATAGTAGTAAATAATCTACTAGGCTATTACTTTCCATCAAATAATTTTTAACAGTATTAACTGCAACATTGCTTTCATCAGAACTAATTTGTTTTAAACTATCAGGTTTCATATAATGAGTATTTAACAGATTATATACTTCAGTTAGCTGTTTATATTCAGTTTGAGCCTCTTTGAAATATAAGTAAAATTCTTGTTCTCTTACTGATGCTTGATGCGCCATTTCATTAAGCTGTTCATCACTATATTTTTGCTTTTGGTTAAGTGATGGTAAGTTGTTAGTGATGTTTTGTAATGTACTTGGAAATACACAAGCTGCTCTCATTCCTGTTGTAAAAGAAGTTTGATCAGAAAGAAGTGCGTATGTGTTCCCAGTTACATAAGTTAATCCAAACATTGAACCTGAAGTTAAACTGACTATTAACCACTTTCGTAATTTCTTCTTTCGCAAAGTTTTGTGAGTGTCTTTTCTCGTCTTATACATTTTATCACTCCAGTTTCTTTTGTTCTTTTTAAAGAACACCCTACAATGTTTATTATAAAGAATAATTTATTCTTTGCAATAGTTTTTTTAGAATTTTAGTTCTTGTTTTTTCTACATTTTCTGCATTTTTTGGAGTTGAAATGGAATAAATTACCTATTAGTCGAATTCATTATAAAGAACAATATTATATATTCATTCTTATATTCAATAAATCCTTCTTTTAACAAATTTTTTTCTAAAATTTGATTTCGTAACGGGTTCTATACCTTTACATAAGACTTCTTATAAAATTTAAGTCCCATTAAAATAAGCAATACTCCTACAATAACTAATAGTAAATACGATCTTCCATTACCATTAACTAATTTAAATACATATCCTACATATGGAATCGTAAAACCACTATACACTGAAACAATTTGATCTTGTGTTACTACCCAAGGATCTTTCACTGGGTTTGCATCACCTTTTGTTTCGTAAAAGTTCTTTCCGTTAGCGTGAATAATCTTATGAATACGGTGAGTTACAAGAATTGTTTCATTATATGGCATTTTAAATGTGATAATCTCATTTTTGCTTAGTTTCAATGAAGGTGTTTTTTTACTCACTAGAATAATTGAACCTGTATGGAGTTTAGGCTCCATTGAACCAGATAAGACATAATACAATTGATGGCCAAAAATTGTTGGAACTTCTCCATTTATCCTTGCTAAAGCTACTTTATAAAATGTGAATAATAAACAACTAATAAATAGTACAGTTAACATTTTTTTTAAAACATTCATTTATTGTTCTCCTAAATAAAAGTTATACTTTTCTTTACTAGCCAACATTAGCATGGTCACATTTATTGGAATATAGACAAGATTTTTCAATTACATTTAAGGATCTTCTTATAAGGGGAATATGGATTTGTTCGATAATTTGTTATCATTACTGTCTTCACTCCTACTATAATGTTATGACATTTGCAGGATATTCCTAAATACATACTAATCGATAAAAAAACTATTGACATTTTTTAGAAACAAATGATAATATAGTAATTTTATTATTCTCGAAAAAAGTGTTATACTTAGTAAGTAGATTTCTAGGAGGTGGATACATTGTTCAAAATTGGCGATCAAATTATATATCCAATGCACGGTGCAGCAGTAATTGATTCAGTCGAAGAAAGAGAGATTGAAGGTAGAACGCAACAATACTTTGTCCTTCATATCTCTACCAATGATATGAAATTAATGATTCCTAAAGCAAATGTATCTAACTCAAACATTCGTCTAGTCGGTGATCAAGCATTACTTGAAACAGTTTTAGATGACTTTTCACATGGGGAGCCTGATCAATTTTCATCTTGGAAACAACGATACGATTCAAATATGAAAAAGCTAAAATCAGGTGAGTTACTTGCAGGTGCACAAGTCGTTCGTGATTTGACACTTCAGAATAAGGAAAAGAAACTGAATTCAAGCGAAAAACAGATGCTTGATAATGCGAAAAAAATGTTTATTAGCGAAATTAGTCTAATTAAAGGTATTAGTCATAATCAGGCAACTGAATATTTTAATGAGACTTGGGTTAAGTGAATAGAACTTTATTGAGATAGAGTAGATTAGACTCTATTTTTTTTTGTGATTTTTTGATTTTTTGACCTTTTGAGCATAAAAAAAACTGTCAGCATTATGCCGACAGCCTTTTTCACACACTCGTGAAAATTATAATTTTGTTACGTTTTCAGCTTGAGCGCCACGGTTACCTTGAGTGATATCAAAGCTTACTTTTTGGCCTTCTTCAAGAGATTTGAATCCGTCACCTTGGATTGCTGAGAAATGTACGAAAACATCTTCTCCACCTTCAACTGAAATAAATCCAAAACCTTTATCTGCATTAAACCATTTTACTGTACCTGTGTTCATAATGAACCTCCATATATCCTGTTTATTTTTTTTTACTCAATGAGTACTGTTAAGAAAGAATACATATATTAGAACAGGAAATAAATTCGGCCGTTTTAACACATGATTTTTAATTACCGTTTCTTATTAAGTATTATTTAATTTTATCATTGATAAGCGTTAATATCAAACTTTGTTTTCATTTCCCGACTACCAATTTATAGGTTACCCTCATTTCAGGTTTATTTTTCTTATTTTTCTTGATAATTCAGCCGTTTTCTTTTTGTTTTTGGCAGGCTTGCTCGGTTTTCCGCCCGCCTTGCCAATTTATTCAACCATTTCTCAGTGTTTTCCAGCCGTTTCATCCAATTATTCGGCCGACCAAACTGTTTATGGTCCATTTTCTACAATATATGAGCCATTTTTCCATTATATGGGCCATTCCACTCTTTCTATCAGCCCCCCCTCATTAACCATTTAGTCCAAACACAAAAATAAAATAGCACTCCCCCATCTAATTAAAGATGATTCAGTAGTGCTATCCATAAAATTCAATCTTGCCATCCCCCACCAAACCCACTACTTCCAAAACACCTTTTCAAATTCAGTCAAAGAATGATAGGGATAAAGTGGGCGAAGTTTAGACGCTCTAGTCCACATATCATTACCTTGGTTTAAAGCTTGAAGTGCTGTTTTGTATTTTTCGTCAACTGTGATGTAGTTGGTGTTACCAAGATGTTGTAACGTGTAGCCTGTGATTTCTTTAAAGAATGTTCCGTTTGCGTAGTCTAGTGGGTCTCCCATTATGATGTAATTTGTGAAAATTGGTTTGTATGCTTTTTGTAATGCGACCGTTTTATTGTGTAGTTTTTTATCTTGATTGTCTAATAGGATACCTAATGCATTGAATGTGACTCCTTGGATAATTGGGTATTTGTTCTTGTTGCTTTCATTCAGACGGTATCCGACGTATTGAGCTATGTACCCACCGAATGAGTGCCCCGTTAGATAAATGGATGAATTTGCATTTTTCTTTTGTTTTAGGACAGACCTGACCCAGTCATAAGCTACTGTTCCTTCGTCATCGACAACGACTGGGGATGTTTGATTTGTGGGAGGTTGAAAATCTGCCAATTTTAAATAGATTGCCTGTAAATTAATTGATCGTAGTCCACTAAATGAGAAAATGATGCTATTGGTTTTCACATTTTTTAATGCGATCGCTCCGTGATTTCCATTAATCATTTTTGCTGAAAGTAGACGATAGCCTGATAAATTATTGTGCACCTTTGTAGAGAGAGGCTGTGTTATCAGTTGATGATCTATAATTGGCTTACCTATTTCATCAGGTTGAAACTTTTCATACGCTAATTCTGCTGCCGCTAAAAAAGTTTCATTTGATAACTTTTTCGGAAATATTTGTTGTTGTCTGCATCCTGCTGATGTAGTCATAAATGTCATTGCAGCGACACAAAACAAGACCACTCGTACATGCTTCACTTATCCTTCCCCCTCCAGAAACGTTTTTTAATATCATATGTCCATGCACAGTTCTCGTGTTTTTTTATTTCCAAAATAGGCTTTTTCTATTCACAATACATAAAGTGATTTAAAAACCCACCTATTTTTAAGAATAAGTGGGCTAAAAAAACTTATTGACTAGCCATTAGTAAGCCAATTGAACGATTACGTCTATATATGTCATTAAAATATGAATTTGGAATTGGACGTTTCCCAATATATGGAGCAATTTCAATTGTAAGGCCTGGCTGCTTTGACATCGTAACAAACCAATCCTTATATCCTCCACCACTAGGATCCTTTTCAGGAAGAACTAAAGAGTATCCTGTCATTTTAGCTGCTTTTAATGCAATCTGTCGGTCGCGGGCAGATCGCTTACTATCTTGTTTAAAATTCCAAAATATGATATTACCAGATGAATGATAGGCAACAGTGTTTTTAAAATGGTGCTTTAAGGTAAACTGATACATCGCTTTTGATTCTGGCTCACTAAGTGGTCTTGTCCCTTTATAATTATCTGGTCCAGGTTTACTTTGGTTATTTTTAATACGATCCCAGTTTGCAGGATATTGACGGTTCAAGTCTACGCCTCGAACATTAGCCTTCCAAGCAGAAAAGTCTTTGTTCCCATTATTTAGTTTAAGAACTTGAGCAGGGTTTTTGGCACTTTTATATCCTTGTTGGACAAGCATGACCCCATCAGGATTCACCATTGGAACAAAATATATTGATGTTCGATTTAATGTAGAACGTACATTATATCCATTAATGGTTGAATTTTTTTCATAAGCTGCTGCATAGTCATCGATCATTTCCATTGTTAAGTTTGTCGTCATATGCTCTCGTGCATGATGAGAAGCATTGATACTAATCTCTTGTTTCCCTGTTCCTAATTTCAACGCATATAGAGTTCGTCCATCAACAGATGTTCCAATTTTCTCAAGCTTAGCAAAGTTAGGGTACCATAAAACAATTTCATTTAAATCTTTAACCATTTGATCGTACGAATAGTTTCCTTTTGGATTCACGTAGTCCCAAGTACGCACAGATACATCTTGTTTATTGATTAACCCTTTTCTATCGCCCAATTCTACCAGAAAATAATTCCCATACTCTTGCAGAACTGTTAGTTTTTGATTTGCATTAAGCTGAGCTAATAGGTTAGTAATTGGATAAGTTGAAGCATCATATACGTTTGTAGTATGTAACGTCATTATTTCATTATATTTGACCGGCTTACCAATCGGAGCTTTTGAAGGTAATTGATCAGTTACAAAAGGCAGTGTATTTACTTTCTCAATTAGCGCCTGTCCATTTGACCATTTCAATACAAAATAGTCTCCTTGTACTCGGGTACGTTTAAAAACTTGGCCCTTTTGTAGTGTCCCTACTTTTACTAGTTTACCATTCTCATTTTGATAGACATTTGCGTTTGAAATAACTTGAAGTAATGGCGCATCTTTATAAATTTCCCAAGGAGTCGCCTCTCTCACATTGTCCTTCAATACATACCCAACTTGACCTTGAAAAAGCACATATACTTTGCCTTCTTCTTCATGATCAACTTGTAACAACTGATTGGCTGGAATTTGTACTGTTTTTGTTTCCTCTGTTTCTGCGTTCACCACAACTGTCATTGTTGTTTCCCCTAATGTTACAACATACTTCTTATCTGTTGGTGGCATCGTTGTTTCCGCACTTACAATCGTAAATGATTGAAACACCGTTAATAATACAACAATCAAACTTACTATTTTCCTCATGTAGTCATCCCCCCAATAGAACTAACATTTTCTCTCTATTTCTAAATAACAAAACAATATTTATATAATTTAAAAGAATACTAGCGAACAGATTCTTGACTATCAAAAATACAATAAACATTAGATTAAGTCGAGAATCTATCTTTTATTTAAATAATCTTTCAAATTTTTAACAAATGTTAATTTGAGACCAAATAAAAGACCCTACATCTTGATAACATCAAAATGATAAGGTCTTAGCATCTCTTATTCTATCTAACTTATTTTAATACTCTTTTTGCACCAACAAACTTAGGGCCCCAATAACCGCTTTTAAGCGAATCAATTGCAATCCCTTTACTGCTTGATGCACTAATAAATTTATCTTTACCTACATAAATACCTGCATGAGAGATTCCTGACTTATACGTATTACCAAAGAATACTAAATCTCCAGGCTGTAAGTCATCAGAGTCAACAGATGAACCAACATTATATTGATCTCCTGAAGAACGTGGTAAATTAATGCCAGCTTGTTTATACACGTAACGGACGAATCCAGAGCAATCAAATCCATTTGGAGTAGTTCCTCCAAATACGTATGGAGTACCAATATGTTCTTTTGCTTGTTGCACTATATCGCTACCATCCATAGTTGCTGCTGATGTGTGTCTTAGAGGTTGACCAACTAGGATAAGAAAAAGTATTGAAAGTAGTAAGATCCCTTTTTTCACCATTTTCACTCCTATGACATGTAATTTTCTACATTTTTTACGAACTTTTCTGATAATTCGATAATAACATCTGAATATTACAGTAATATTACAGGTTGTTTACTGTTCTTTTAAAAAACATGTCATTTTTATGGAGTTTTATTTCATATTTTGTAAATCTTTGGAAAAACTTGTCCGTTTTCCCCTTGTTTATTACGATTTTAACGATATAACATGTATTGTTACATTCAATCTTTTTCAGAACAATCTTGTTAACTCATTTAATTTTTAAGGGTATAATAATAAGATACGTTGTTTCGGAACAGGAGGTTGACAATGCTTCAACGAGATTTAAAAAAGGACGATGTACTTCAACTAGCCTACTCGATTTTATCCAAGCTTTCGCCAACTAATAAACGTGATTCGGAACTTGTCGAGGATAGTCTACAGCTTTACCGCCAAGGGTTAGTTTACAATGTAGCAGTTGATAAAGGGAGAATTGTTGGAGTTGTTGAGGACGAAGAGCGCATCTACTTACCAATCTTACATCTTGATCACCCTGATCAAAATGGTTGTGATTGCTACGGGGCGCCGCCATGTCATCATCAAGTTGCACTACTTTTTTATGCGGCAGCTTCTCATTCGCTTGTAGGTGAGATCATGCGCAAATTTAAACAGTCTGCTTTATTAGCAATCCCTAGTGTTATGACTGGAAGACAATTACTTGAACAAATGACGATTGTTGAATCAGCTGATTACGAAGAAACCATTCGTCTGTTTGAGCAAAAATATGAAAATTATCTTGAAAATCAGCGGAATTCGGTTTATCAGGATGTTTATTTTATCTATCCACTATACGAACGGTATTATCAACTGTTATTAAACTCACAGCCAAAGCAAGAAAAGGAAAAATTACATTATCAGTTACTTGCGGCTATTTTTACAATGAAAAAAATGGCTTTACAAATGGATATTCAATCTTCACATTACCGAACGAATCATCAGCCTAGAGAAATCATCATGCTCGAAAATCAAATAGACGCATTTACTCGTCAGCTACGTAATATAACAGGTGGATCCTTGAACGAAAAATATGTTCGAGTATTAAAGGAACAGCTTCATGAATTATTATTTAAACCCGCACACTGTTTAGTAGCCCGATATAACGTGTTCCGGGATGTTTATAAAGAATTACTACAATATTCACCAACTGTTATAAAAGATTCGATGGAAGAATTACAAAAAATGAATTCATCCATGACGGTTGAACTTGCACGAGCACACTTGTCATTTATATTACAGGATGATGAGAAAACAATTGCGATTCTATCAAAAGTTGAAGATTCTATTCATTTCCTTATGTATTGGATTGAGTCATTACGCACAGATTCAGACGAAAAACGCTCATTTCCTTATCTAACGTTTTTTTATGAAAAATTACGTGTTTTTTTACGCTCGTCAGAAGATGAATATATGAAACGAATGTATGCAAAGCAATTTCTATCAAGATATGAGTATTTCAGCTTTAAACAAAATGAAATTGCTGGATTAGAGGTTGTATATCAATCGTTGTTGCCATACAGTGAGAATGAGTATGGTGATTACCTAATGCATCATGGCGAATATAAACGCTGGGTTGAGCTTCAAATGGTATTGTACGGTAAAAACCCTGATCAAATTGAACCATCTGATCTTCAAGAAGTCTATCGAGAACAACCCCATATTGTATTACCAATTTATCATTTATTAGTGATTTATCACATTGAACTAAGAAGTCGTGATCATTATAAAATTGCTGTAAGACATTTAAAAAAGCTACGGGCATCTTACCGTAAGTTAAAACGATTAGAAGACTGGGAACGCTATATCACGTATATCACATCAACTTACAATCGACTGCGTGCTTTACAAGAGGAAATAATGAAAGGGAAATTAGTGAATGAACCTACTAACAAATCTTAGTATTCGAACAAAATGGTTTCCTCACAAAGGACTCCTTTTATATGCTACTCAACCTGAAGGGACATTGTTGCCGGTTAGTTCATGGAAGCATCTTATTTTCCAATGGGATGAGGAATCCTATTACGGGACGTTACTTGAACCGAAGCGATTTGATCATTTAGAGGGTATTCTTCTCTCTCCAAAGCAAGCTTTAAAATTTTTTCATCAACATATGGAAAATGAGCTTGTTGAAGTAGACTACTTAGATGAGGCAAAAGACTATCATCATCATGTTCAGTCTTTTTATACTGATTTTTTAGAAGGAAGAGTGTCACCCTCTTTTTCGCATTATCAAATTGGAAATGAGCTATGGAAGGTTGATGGAATGGATTCAGTTGATTCAACCTTACAAGACATTGTTTCAAAAGCAATCAAATCTGAATTCGGGTCACCTTCGTTTGAAACGAAAAGATGGTTACATGCTCGCGGGTTGTTCTTTAAAGATGAGTATTTGAAGCGACAGCTTGAACATAGCATTGATGAAGATGACTGGCATGTAAAGATTGGACTTCGTGATGATGAAGTACCATTTTCAATCCGTTTAGTACTTGAGGAACCACTGAGTGAAAATGAGGATTGGGGCTTACGGACATTTATCATTGACGAACGAAAAACCATTAAGCCTTATGAATACAAAGGACATACTACTTTAAATAAATCGCATCAATCATACTCGGAATATATCGATCGTACATTCCAAGGTGTCGCTTTACTTGTTCCAAATTTAATAGAAGATAACAAGCCAAAAGAGCTTTTATCAGAGCAAGAAGCTTGGACATTTTTAACAAATGATAGCGAAAAAATACTAGCAGCAAATATCCAAGTGCTACTCCCTTCTTGGTGGCAAGCATTGAAGCAAAACCGTATGACATTAAAAGCAAGTGTAAAAGGAAAACCAGCTGGTCAATCTTTCTTTAGCATGGATACTCTTGTTGATTTTAACTGGCGAATATCAACTAATGGTATGGAGCTATCGGAAAATCAATTTCAGCAATATGTAGAAAATCAACGTCGTTTGATTCAGTTTAATGGACAGTGGATTGCACTTGACCCTGCATTTATCGCTCGAATGAAAAAAATGATGGTAAAAGCTGAAAAGCAAGGATTACGTTTTCATGAAGTCTTGCAGCGTGAATTATTACAGATAGAAGAGCAAGTTGTTGATGAAGACTCACCTTTTGCAGATGTTGAAATCGAAGTTGATGAAGTCTTTAGAGAATTAACGAAGCGGTTAACGAATCTGACAAATGTTCCTGTAAGAGAAGTTCCATCAAATCTTAATGCGACATTACGTGCTTATCAGCAAAAAGGCTTTGAATGGCTTCTTCATTTGAAGGATTTAGGGTTTGGTGCCTTATTAGCTGATGACATGGGACTCGGAAAAACAATCCAATCAATTGCTTATTTAGCTTATCGAAAAGAGAATGAGGAAAAGGATGGTGCTTCACTCATTATTTGTCCTACCTCTGTTATGACCAATTGGAAAAATGAGATTGAAACTTTTTATCCTGGTCTTAAAGTCCATGTTCACTATGGTGGAAATCGATATAAGGATGCTGAATTTATTGCAGCTATCCGCGGAGCAGATGTCGTGATCACTTCTTATGCATTAAGTGTACTTGATCATGAGGATTTAAAAAATTATGTTTGGAAGAGCATTATCATTGATGAAGCCCAAAACATCAAAAATCCAATGACAAAACAATCTCGTTCGGTACGTTCTCTAAAGGCTGAACATCGTATTGCACTAACAGGAACTCCAATGGAAAACCGCTTAACGGAGCTTTGGTCGATATTTGATTTTATTAATCGAGGCTATCTCGGCACACTTGGCCGATTTGCTTCTAGTTATGTAAATCCAATTGAAAAAGATCGTGATGAAGCTAAAATTAATGCAGTCCATAGGCTCATTTCCCCGTTCTTATTACGTAGAACGAAGCAAGATGAAGAGGTTGCATTAAATCTTCCTCCGAAACAAGAGCAAAAATTATTATGCCCTTTAACGGTGGAGCAAGCAGCATTATATGAACAGGTTGTTCAAGATAGCTTGAAACAAATTGAATCACTGAATGGCATCGAACGCAGGGGCCGTATTCTATGGATGCTCAATAAGTTAAAGCAAATATGTGACCACCCTTCCTTATTTTTAAAGGAAACACAGTTAATTGATTTTGCAAATCGTTCAAATAAAGTCGAATCCTTATTTGAGTTAGTTGAGGCAATTCTTGAACAAAAAGAAAGCTGTTTAATCTTTACTCAATATGTACGAATGGGTGAAATGCTGAAGGAAGCTTTACAAAACCAATTTGGTCAAGAAGTGTTGTTCTTAAATGGAAGTGTTCCGAAAAATGGCCGTGATTCAATGATCTCACGTTTTCAAAATGGTGAAGTTAAGATCTTTATCTTATCACTAAAAGCTGGTGGTACAGGGCTTAACCTAACTGCAGCAAACCACGTCATGCACTTTGATCGATGGTGGAACCCTGCTGTTGAAAATCAAGCGACAGACCGTGCTTATCGAATTGGTCAAACAAAATTTGTTCAAGTGCACAAGTTTGTTAGCATCGGCACGCTTGAAGAAAAAATCGACAAAATGCTCGAACGAAAACAATCGTTAAATGACACGATCATTACGAGCGAACAATGGATCACCGAGCTATCGATGGATGAACTTGCTGAACTGTTAGGAGTTTAGGGTAGTTAACGGGATTAAACTAATCGACTGATAGAAGTTTCACTTTATCGTAAAATAATTATTTTTATTAAAAAGAAGTAAGTCCTACCTAAATTGTAGAACTTACTTCTTTTATTTATGCCTTAACTAATGATAGTAAACGGTCGATGTGGTACTTTGCCTCTAGCTTGCAAGAATATGTAGGGTCTTCCACTTCAAGTTCTTTTATTAGAGACTCTATTTGTTGCACCTGCTCTTCTGAAGGATCTTCATTAAGCATTTTCTGGATGTCTTTGCTCATTTTGTTCGCTAAATCTGTATGGAACTCTTCACTATTCAGTAACGACTCGTCCACATTCGCTTGCCATGAAGCATTACATTCATTATACTGCTTCCACTCTTGAAGGAAGCCTTCCCAGCTATATTCATCTAGATTCCACTCTAGACCTTTCATATATAATTCAAAAGCTGATTTAATAGAGTTTGTAATGCTGACTTTCGTACCACGTGGTAAATCTTTGAGCATGGTAGACATACCCCCATTTTCGTTTTTTGTGAAAAATCTCTAAGATGTTAATTACCATATAATTGTTATAATAACATAAAATTCAATTATTGAGCAAAATAATTGTAATTTTTAAATAATATGTATTGCTATTTTTACACAAGGCTCTGGTAAAAATATCCAACTCTTTTAGGACAAACAACCAAACCTACTTAACTGTAGAGTTCGGCAGTTTATCCAGATGGATTGAGAATATGACTATCTAAAAAACTGTAACAGAGCCTCATATAAAGCCTATTTTATATAAATTATTTTAATGCAAAAGTTAATTCAGCTTCACATGCAACTTGTCCGTCCACAGTTGCAACTGCTTTTCCTTTTCCAATTGGTCCGCGCATTTTTGTTAGCTCTACTTCTAAACGTAGTACATCACCAGGAACAACTTGCTTTTTAAAGCGACAGCTATCAATTCCAGCAAAAAGCGCTAGACGTCCTTTATTTTCCTCAAGACTTAGGGCAGCAATTCCTCCAACTTGCGCAAGCGCTTCTACAATTAACACACCTGGCATTACTGGATAGTTAGGAAAGTGTCCATTAAAAAATTCTTCATTCGCAGTTACATTTTTGAATCCTACTGCGCGTTTTCCTACTTCTAATTCAGTTACACGATCAACTAATAAAAATGGATAACGATGAGGAATGATTTCTTTTATTGCTTGAATATCTAACATGTTATTCAATCCTTTCAATGCATAATTTATGTATAATATACAAACGAAAAGAAGCTTAATTTTTAATAAGCTTCTATCTATGGTATAACTTTTATGCAATTAACGCAAACCATTAATTAATCCGTTCATTTGATCAGCCATAGTAATTGCACGAGAGCTGAACTGGTAAGCTTTTTGAGTAATTGTTAAGTTGGTCATCTCAGTAGCTAAGTCGACATTTGACTTTTCTAAAGCACCACTTAACCCTTTTACATCATTGCTACTTAACTGTCCTATTGTTTGCCCAACTGTTGCATTATTTGAAATACGAAACAGATTACTTCCGGCACTTTCAAGGTTTTGTGGTTTCAGCACATTTACAATTCCTAGTTGATAGGTTGTTTGTGTTTTATTTGGATTCGTAACAATAAATTGACCCTTATCATCTAATGTAAACTTAGATCTCCCATCAATGATAATAGGTTGGCCATTTTTTCCTAATACAGGATATCCTTCACTTGTTGAAAGCTGAAGCTTAGAACCATCTTTATTAATCGGAAGCAATTGGAAAGAACCATCTCTTGTGTAACGTGTTTCATATACCCCATTTTCTTCAGTTCGCACTTGAAAAAATTGATTTTTATCTAATAAAGCCATATCTAGGTTTCTTTCAGTCCGTTGAATCGCACCTTGATCAAGCTGAAGTGCAGTATCAGCTAATTTTGCACCAACTCCATATCGTATTCCGTACGGTGTTTTGCGCCCTACCTCTGCACTATTAATTGGCTGGTTATTAAATTGTTGGAATAATAATTCACTAAAATTTGTATCACGGCGTTTGTAGCCAGTCGTATCTATGTTTGCGATATTATTACTGATTACATCAAGCTGATTTTGTAACTGCCCCATCGTATTTGAAGCAATGCTCATCATTTGGTTCATTTTTTCCCCTCCCTTTCATTTTATTAAAATAATTTATAACTATCTCAATTTACCAATGTCATTTGCGGCCAAATCCATACTTTTGTCGTATGCCTGCACTACTTTTTGATTAGCTTCAAATGAACGATAAGCTGACATTAAATTTGTATAGGTTGATGTTACATCCACATTAGATCGCTCTAAGAAACCTTGATTGACAGTATAAGAGAGTTGATTATTTCTTGGAGCATTTGGTAATGGTTGGCCATTTGACGTTCTAAATAGACCTTCTCCTTCTTTTAACAAAGAATACGGATTGTTAGAAAAAGCTATTTTTAGTTTGGCAACCCTTTGATTATTTTCTAAAATTGTTCCATCTTCAAGCATTTTAAAATCTGTTGATT
This sequence comes from Gottfriedia endophytica, assembly GCF_017814275.1. Classification (GTDB taxonomy): domain Bacteria; phylum Bacillota; class Bacilli; order Bacillales; family Bacillaceae_G; genus Gottfriedia; species Gottfriedia endophytica. The sequence goes on along the minus strand of NZ_JAGIYQ010000004.1, from coordinate 239,114 downwards.
GAACATGAATTCGCTTATTATTTTCATCTAGCACATATAGACCATTATTTGTTGTTAAATATCCTTGTTGATCAAGGGCAAAGTTACCGTTACGCGTATAGCGTTGCTTACCTTCTTCATTTTGAACAGCAAAAAACAGTGCTCCCTTTGTTTTGGCAGCTGTATTAAACGGCATAATACGCTCTTGAATCGCAATGTCAGTTGACTTGTTTGTTTGCTGCAAATCACCTTGCGTAAATGTTGGAATTGTTTCTTGCATATACACACCATTATTTAATGTTCCAATATTAGGACCATTTTGCGTTGCATTTGGACTTTGCGGAATATCATCCACGCCCATGCGTTGCATTAACATCTCCGGAAATGCACGCAATGATGCCTGCTCTCCTTTATATCCAGGTGTATTCGCATTTGATAAATTATTCGTTAAATACTCAGTTACTCGCTGTTGTGCAATCATCCCAGCCGCTGCTGTATAAAAGCCTCTAAGCATTTCGCAACCCCTCTCTAGCCTGACAATACAAAAAGTTCTGAACCCATAGAATATTTCAGAATCTATTATATCTCAACTGAATGCAAGATGTATCAGTCTAATAGCATATGTCGAAAAATATGTTTTTAGGTAGAAATGTGGGGGTATAGGGTGATTTTATTCGCAAAGCTAGCGTGGATAAAGATAAACAAGGATTTAGTTGTCGTTAATTTCTAGATAGTAGATTTTGCCTTTGTTTTTTCCAGTGGAGTTTAAGTTCATTGAAGATAGAATTTTCTTAGCAACAGAACTAGAATGCACATTTAAAAATTCTCTTAGTTTTTGATTTGTGATTTCTTTTCCAAAAAGTAAGGCATAGTCATTTAGAGAGTTAATGTGTGCTGTTTTTGACTTATGCTGGCAAATAGAACAAATCCAATTCGCTTCCCGTCTTTCCATAGAGAACGCAAAACAATTTATACATTGGATTCCATTCTGTACTTCTGACTCAGAAATATCCATATGTTTAAAAATATCTATTTCTAGTGGAATATGATTTTCCTTTAGTTCTATTTTAAGTTGTAGGAACTTCTTCGTATTTAATATCTTATTGGGAAATGATTCTTTAATTGATTTGATTTTAAATGGCAGTTTAGCGCAGTGGATCACCTTATTACGTATTTGAGGGTTATTTGAAAATGTTTGAATAATAGTGCGCGGTGTACTAATAACAACGAGAGATTCAATGGGGAGTTGTGAGAGTTTATGCATTTTTAACCATTTCTTAAGCTGACTGGTTTGCCGCTCGACTTGTAATAATGGATCTGAAAATGCTTCCTCTTTTCCACCATAGATTCGTATTAGTTGATTGAAGTCTGGATCAAATTGAAGTGTTCCTTGAATATTTTTTGCTTCTAAAATAAGGACAAAGTGTTGTGACACGATAAGAGAGTCAACTTGAAAATAATGGCTCCCATCATATAATCTTAAATCATGAAAAATCATATACTCATCTTCAGGTAAAAAGCTTAAAGGATAATCTAATTCTTTTTCTCCTTTATATCCAGTAGCTCTTTTTAACAAATTATTAGATATAAACTCTCTTTTTGGGTGGTCTTGTGGAAGTCTTCGTAGGAGTGCTTCTAGCTTTTTTATATAGATTGGCATGTTACGAGGTTTTACGATCATCTTACCTCTCCTTACAAATGTAGTTTGATAATCAATTCGTCTAAAATTGACAATATCCCTTTATTAATGAAGTGGTATGATGAGCATTTTTAGTGTCTGGTAAAATTTATGGCTGGATTTTCTATTAAATTGCTTATTTTCTTCTACTATTTTGGTGTTTTCTACTTTTTATGGGCCGTTTTCTTAAATATATGGGCCATTTCATGGATTACATCGTCCGTTTTATCTGCTATATCGGCCATTTTTTAAATATATCGGCCGTTTCATCTGTTATATCGGCCATTTTCGCAATTATATCGGCCGTTTCATGGATTATATCGGCCATTCCCCAAAATCCACCAAAATTCGACAACCCGCCCCGTCCACACAAAAAAAATCACCGGCAACCCCACAACAGTCACCGGCTCATTCTCCTATTGAGAAACCCCTCTCTCAATTTCAACTTTAGTCGTACTCTTCTCATCTCTAAACTTTGGTAGGATAATCGCAAAGTAGACTCCAACTACTGCTAAGCTGATTCCGACGATTGCGTGGATCCACTCAATTTTTAAGTAGGTTGGGTATAGTAATGCGATTGCACCTAATGTGAGGCTGTGGAATAGCATGTTAATTGGATTAATCCAGCCTTGTACACGTCCCATCATTTTACGATCAACTATTTGAGGAAACCATCCACCTATTCCGATATTAATAATTGGTAGCGCAAGTCCCGTGAATCCAATACATGTGAAATATAAAATGATGCTAGGTGAAAATCCTGCGGCAACTACACCTAATCCAGTTAAAATTAATCCTATGATAATGAGATTTTGAAGCGAAAACTTTTTCGCTAGAATTGATCCAAGAATACTTCCTATCATTACGGTAACTCCAAATACAATACCAATGTAAATATTCATTTCTTCATAAGAATGGGGTGCAAATTTATATTTCAAGATAAACATTGGCATGACAGCAAATCCACCATTAATGACACCAAATAAGATGAAGGCAATTAAGAGTGAACGAAGCAATGGATAATTGATTATATATGAAAACCCTTCTTTAAATCTTTATAAACAATCTTCATATTTAAATCACGTAAAGAATGTTTTCCGTTCGGATTTGTGACTTCAACAGGTATTTTACATCCACTGATTAATAATCCTGAAAGTAGAAATGAAACTAGATCAGTGATAATAGCCGCTTCAACCCCTAAATTCCAATAAACAAAAGTTCCGATTGCTCCACCAAATAACATAAATATACTACTTATCATTTGATTTAAACCAGCAGATGTCGCATATTCATCTTTTTTTAATATCCCTTGAAGAATTGCAGTTTGGGCTGGTTGAAAAAATTTTGATATTCCACTTCGTAAAAAGATAATTGCGAATGTCAGAACAATAAATCCATTCATGACAGAAATTAGAAGTGCTATAGATAATGCTGCGCTTATGTAATCACAATAAGAGGCAACCTTCTTACGATTTAATCGATCCGCTACTACCCCAACAAGAAAAAATACCGCCAAAGTCGGTAGTGAGTACATGAGTTCTGTTATCGTTGCATAGACTGGCTGATGTGAAAAACGCTTTAGTAAATAAAGCATAAATGCCGTCATACCAACAATTGAACCTAACTGAGAAGTAAAGTTTGCTAAAAACAGCATACTAAAATTTCGATTTTTAAAAACACTAAACACCTTTGTTCCCCCTCTTCATAACCATCCTTTCCATTATATATTAAATCTTCAGAAAATATTGATAAAATAAGACTTTTTTCACACAATTGTTTTCGACATTTGTGTTTTGTTTCTTAATTTCAGCATCTACTTGAACACATCGCTTCAATTTGCCATTTTTTTCTTCCTAATACATAAAAATACTCGTTTTCTACCAAACTAAACTAAAAAGGACTGTTTCAATGAAAATTTTCGCTATTTTTATTCTTCTATTTTGTCTAACATTCGCAGTCGTTTTATGGACTAATATGAGCCAATATGAAACTTTCACATCCTATTTTCAATATATCATTCAATTTCGAAACAACTTATCAAGGGAGGATTATGTATTATTAATTGGTTTCTTTTTACCATTAGTCATTCCATGGGTTGTGAATATCTATCAAAATCAAAAGAAAAAAGACAAAGAGGTGTCTAATAAGTCGATTACTTGACTTAGAGACACCTCTTTTACATTTTAGAAAGGTTGATCTATCAATGCCTTTGACTTTTAAACAGCTATAAATTTATCCTTTTGGGACAGCCCTTTCATTTTTGTTTCGAAAAAATGCTATACACAAAAGTAAAAATGGTATGATGATTTGAAATGGAATATGTAAATAATAAGGAATAAAATTTAATCCTTCTTTATAATGAATAATCTGATTTGGTGCCATAGCGAGTGAACAAAATAAAATAATACAGCCAATCGGATAGATTAACTTGTTGGCTTGTTTCAGTTTAAATAAATCAGCAGTTCCAGAGACTGCGCAAAAGAATAATATGCCTATTTTTATGAAACCAATGAGTACCATAATGACGATTACTAATGAATCTAATCGTTGGATAAAACCCGCAATGTTTATATAGCTTACTGCTGTCAAAACTGGATAAGTCGAAATCTTATATTCGGTTTCTCCTATTACTGAAATCTCAAGTAATAAAAAGATAGAAATTAAAATGCCACTAACAGCAATGGCTGATAAACCTATGTTTTTTACCGAGCGCTGACTATTAACAAGTGGAAAGATCATTGTAAATGTGATCAATTCACCAAATGGAGAAGTTAGAGTAGTAGGAAAAATCGCTTTTACAATTGGTTTCCATCCATTTTCTAACACGGGTCTTAAATGATCAAGCTTAATTAAATCACTTATAAACTGAAAACTAACTACCACTACGATAATAAATATCATAATAAAAAAACAAAGTTCTCCTACTCTTGAAAACACTTCAAACCCTTTTAAACCTGCATACATAACCGTAATGATTAAACATATACCCATTATCATAAGTGAAATGGTTGGATATAAAGATATGATTAATAATTGTTCAAAATCTCTTAAGACTCTTGCTGCCATATAAATAAAATAGACTATATAACAAACTCCAATTAGAAAACCCAACTGTTTCCCAACGATTTTTGGAATAAATGATGTTAATGTGAATGTAGGGTAATATTGATATAGTTTAAAATAAATTAAACATAAAAGGCAGCCAAATAAAGTTGCTATTGCAGTCGCTATCCATGCATCTTTTTTTGCAGATGAAGCAATACCGATTAAGACTGAGCTTCCTAATTCATATAATATAATTAAAGAAAAAAACTGAAATCCATTAATTGCTATTCGATTCATATTTTAATTACCTTCTTTTCTAGTAAGGATAAGTTTCAATATTCATGCCAGTATGTCTTAATTTGAACACTACAGTCATTTTCACACTTGCATTTGCAAATAGCTGATTCCATTTCTTTTCAGCAGATTTCCACTTTTTAGGATTTGACATGTGGTACATTTCTCCAAATCCGAATATGTCACTCTTGGCTTTTTGAGCTGCCTTTATTCCAGATAGAACCTCTTTTTTTAGTTCCTGGGCTGCTTCTTTTTGGAATTTTTCCATTACCTTTTCTCTACCAATGTTTTTATTACATAGTAATTCGTCAAGATACCCATATCCATATAGTGTAATATTAATAAAGGCTTTCCCACCTTTAACATCTACTTTCGATTTGCTTTTTAAACGCGTTATTTCAATAGAACTGTATCTATTATCTTCACATTTAATCGATAGATTAGATTGTTTAATCGTATTGTCGATCACTTGGATTGCTTTTGATTTCTTTCCATCCAACCACCCAACCAACTTTCCACTTCTGAACATACCTACCCCATTTAAATAGGTGTACGCATTCTTTGATTGTTCTGTATTGCCTTTAGTGCTTCCTAGCTCTACACTTCCTTTTACACTAATTCCACTAATCGATGGTTCCTTCCCTTTACTACTTAATTGCGAAACAAGTTCATACAATTTTATGTCTTTATGTTCACCTAATACAGCTGATGTATTTTTAAGTTTACTTATAATTGATTCTGCTGGTATTTTATCTAATGCAGGCATTATATCTAAAACATTTTCTACTTTTGAACCTCTAGCAATTAAGACCGGAATATTTATACGTACCCTTGCGTCTCTCTCGAATGTATCAAAAATAAAATTTAATCCCTTCTTTGTTGCTAGGTCTTCACCTACTAAAACTAAAGCAACCTGTGAATAGACATTTTGACGTGAAAATTTTCTAGTAGAATTTCTTGCTGCTTCAGACAAGGTCTTTCCTGTATCAGAATATCCGATTACTGGTGTACCCCCAGCACCAGGGTTTTGGCTAGAATTTTCACTTGGATTTATAACTTGAAACGTTACTTTATATAAATCATTTTCAGGTAAATAATCAAGTCCCATCGCGATGACAATACCTAACTGATTTAATTCTTGGTAACTAGAACACCCCGTGACTAGACCACTTATCAAAAAAAGAATAATAACCCATTTTTTAGCCATCCTGCTCACCTTCATTGTTACTTTTTAACGGAAATATTAATACGCCATCTTGATGCTCTCCAGGGCGGAATGGTGCGAGTGCCGCTAAGTATGGTGCACCAAAAGAACGTAAGCTACACATATGGATTACAACAAGAAGCCAACCTACAATAATACCAAATAATCCAATATAGGCTCCTAAAAGGAGAAATCCAAAACGTAACAATCTAGCAGTAATTGAAAGGTTATAATAAGGAATCGTAAAACTTGCAATTGCTGTAATGGATACGAGAATAACCATTGCTGCAGAAACGAAGCCAGCTTGTACAGCCGCTTGACCTAAAATTAATGCACCTACAATCGAAAGGGCTTGACCTACTGCCCTGGGCATCCGAATACCAGCTTCTCTTAAAACTTCAAACGTAAACTCCATCAATAATGCTTCTACAATTGCTGGAAAAGGAACACCTTCACGTTGGGCAGCTAAACTAACCAGCAAAACAGTTGGAACAATCCCTTGATGGTGAGTAAGAATCGCAACAAAGACTCCTGGTGCAAGTAACGCAACAAGAAATCCTATAAATCTAAGTAGTCTTACTGCAGAACCAATATATTGATTATGATAATAATCCTCAGGAGATTGGAAGAACTGCAAAAACGTAGCAGGAAGAATTAAAGCATACGGGGTACCTCCTGTTAATATGGCAACTCTCCCTTCTAATATATTTCCAGCAACTGCATCGGGACGCTCAGTATTTAACATTGTTGGAAAGATCGTTTTTTGGTCATCTGTTATTAAATTTTCTATAAAGCTCGATTCTAATACTTCGTCGATTTTAATTGATTGCAATCGAGTTCTTACTTCGTTTATCAATGATTCTTCTGCAAGGCCTTCTACATAAACAATCGCTATATCTGTTCTCGTTACATCACCAATTACCAAACCTTCTATTCGTAAGGCCGGATTTTGTATACGATTCCGAATAAGCGATGTATTCGTACGAATACTTTCTGTAAAACAATCCTTTGGTCCTCGAATAACTGTTTGTGTCGTTGGCTCTGTTATACCTCTAGATTGCACGATCCTTGTAGAGGCAATTAGAAATTCAGTACAATTATTGAGTAAAATAACAGTATCACCATATAAAATAGCTGACATTAATTTGTCATATTTAGAATCGGTTCTTAAAGCTGAAACAGTTATATGCTTGAGCATTTGTTTCTTAATCCCATCAATTGAGAAGTCTTCACCTGCGTTTGAACAATACCGTACTAGCTTCTCAATAATAAACTCATCAATGACTTGCTCATTAGACATACCATCAAAATGTATAGTGGCAATAGAGATATTTTTCTGCTCATCAATACAAATCTCACGAATAAGCAAATCGACGCTATTTCCTAAATCTTTTTTAATTCTAGCAATATTATTTTTGATATCCTTATCCAAAGGACCAGTATTACCAGACTTATATTCAATTGGATGGTTTTTCCGTTTGTTTTTTTTCTTATCACTCTTTAACGTCATGTATACTCCACCTCCACTAAGAAGAAAGGCCATCGTATTTACAGTTCCCAAAAAATGTTAATGTATGTACTTGTTCCCTTACTTATAGGTACAAAAAAAAAGCCCTGAGCTTTTTATAGCTCAGAACTTTTAAATTAATCGATTATTTTAAATAGCGAGTTGGAATTTTATCAATGTTTTCTAGCATAATACCAGTTCCGACTGCAACACATTGCATTGGATCTTCAGCAATGAAAACAGGTACTTTTAATTCTTCAGAAAGTAACGTATCGATTCCATGTAATAATGCTCCGCCACCTGTTAAGATGACTCCACGGTCGATAATATCTGCTGATAATTCTGGTGGAGTACGTTCTAGTACAGTTCTTGCAGCTTGTACAATTAGTGAAACTGGTTCAGCTAATGCCTTCTGAATTTCTTCAGAATGAACTGTAATCGTACGTGGTAAACCAGTAACCATGTCGCGTCCACGGATATCAATAGACTCTTGTCGTGCACCCGGGAATACTGTTCCTACTTCAATTTTAATTTGTTCAGATGTACGCTCACCAATTAATAATTTGTACTCACGTTTGATATAGTTTAAGATCTCCATATCAAACTTGTCTCCAGCCATTTTAATTGAAGAGGCGGTGACGATGTCTCCCATAGATAATACAGCAACATCAGTCGTTCCACCGCCAATATCAATGACCATATTTCCGCTAGGTTGGAAAATATCCATACCTGCACCAATTGCAGCAACTTTAGGCTCTTCTTCAAGATATACTTGTTTTCCACCGCTTTTTTCAGCAGCTTCACGAATTGCTTTTTGCTCAACAGATGTGATATTTGTTGGACAACAGATTAAAATACGAGGCTTAGACATAAATCCTTTTACATCTAATTTGTTAATAAAGTATCTTAGCATTGCTTCTGTAATATCAAAATCAGCAATGACACCATCTTTAAGTGGACGAATTGCAACAATATTCCCTGGTGTACGACCTACCATGCGGCTAGCTTCTTCACCGACAGCAAGTACTTTTCCACTATTACGTTCTATTGCAACAACGGATGGTTCGTTTAAAACAATCCCTTTACCTTTTACATGTATTAAGACATTGGCAGTACCAAGGTCTATTCCGATATCCTTTGAAAACATTCGTTCAAGCTCCTCCTTATTCACTATGCACTACTTGAGCAGTTTCCGAATATGTGCTATTCCAAAATATAATTTTACCATAAACGCATGAGTTTAGTAATAAAATTATTTTGAATCTGGAGGTTAAAAATTACTAACTTTGTTTTAAAGGAATCGTAAAGTCTTATTTTACTAATTTTTCGATATCTTCTTTTTGATACTTTTGTTTCGTTGCTTCACCACCCCGAAGATGCCTGATTGATTTGTGATAGTCTAGAATTTCTTTTACTTCATTTGCAAGCTCAGGGTTTATCTCTGGAAGACGTTCAGTTAAATCCTTATGCACTGTACTTTTTGATACACCAAATTCTTTCGCAATAACTCGCACTGTTTTCCTTGTCTCCACGATATATTTCCCTATCTTGATTGTTCTCTCTTTGATGTAATCGTGCACACTACTCTCCTCCTCGAATTGGATGTGAGAAGCGTGAAATGAGACTCGTTCTGACTGACCTAACTGCTGCACTTCCTGCTGTGACTGACTTGCTGAGGAATATTTATTTTGATTAGGTAAAAAAACCACGATCCCTCACCTCAAACACCTCTTTGATGGGTTTATAACATTGTATTAGCTAAAGCCTATTCCTATGCACGAATCTGTAATTTATCTTTTTGTGGTTGTCACTTTTTTTGATATTGTGTGTTGTGTTGTGTGCCTGTCACTTTTGAAATGTGGATAAAATGTGGACAAATTTTTGGAAAACGCACAAAAAAACACCACAAAAAAACCGTACCAAACTTTAGTTTGTGTACGGTTTTTCCTTGCTTATCCTTGATAGTCGGCTGAATCGCCTTTATCATTTCCATTATCTTTAGATGGTTTTTTATCTGATGTGCTTGATCCATTCGTAGCATCTGTGTTATTTTTTTCTGAACTTAAAATGACAGATACTTCTTGGTTAAAATATTTTTCTGGATTAATTGCTACACCATCTTTACGTAATTCAAAATGAACATGTGTACCATTTTCTTTTCCGATCAGCGCTGTGCCTGACACACCAACAACTTGTCCTTGTTTCACTCTATCTCCAGCTTTAACAGAAATTTTTTGTAAGCTTTCATAATATGAAACTAGTCCTTTACCATTATCAACAGTGACAACATATCCTAACTCTGAATCTTTTTCAGCTTTTGTAACTGTACCACTTAATGCAGCTGTTACATCAAATGATTTGCCATCATTTTTAGCAAGGTCAACTCCAGTATTCAACGTATACGTTGTATCTTTTACAATTAAAGATTGCTGTTGTTGCGATGCAGAAGCTGTGTCATCATAAAAATGACTCTTTACTTCAACACTAGTGTCTTTTGATACAGGGTAAGCCAATTTTTCGTCCACTTTTGAAACTGGTAGAGCTTCTGGACCATTATTCGTATTAACCTCTGTAGATGGTGGATTCATCGGTTTTGACGAATTGCTAAATTGGTACCAGAGAGCACCTGTTAGTATAATTGCTGCACTTGCTAAATAAATTGCTGGTACTACCCAACGTTTTCTTAACATTTTAATCACTTTCTGAGAAGGTTTCTTGTTTTGTTCCTCTCTCATCCTTATCACCTCTGCAATCATTTTCAACAGATTCGCTAAATTATATACTCAATTTAGAAAATTTTAATTCGACAAAATTCTTAATTTTCCACAGTTATTGAATAATTGTGGAAAACTTTTCTACAAATTATTAACAAATGCAAACGACTTATCCACACTTTTCATTTACTTATCAACAGGAATTGTGGATAATTCAGATATATTGTGCTATTTCAGTATGTGTAAGTTGATTTCCATTCCAGGATGCTCGCTTTCCGAGGGGCGTGAGCTGAGCCTCCTCGTCGCTATCGCTCCTGTGGGGTCTCAGCCTTCCCGCATTTCCCACCGGAGTCGAGCACCCTTCCATTCCAATCAACTTCTGTCTTTAATTTATAAAACCTAAAATCAACAATCTTTTAAAAAAGAGTCTTTCTATAAGACGGCCGGTGAGCATCCCCGTCGCTATCGTCCTGCGGGATCTCAGCCTTCCCGTATCTCCCCCGGAGCCTGACACCCTTCCATTCCAATGAACTTCTCTAATTGTTAAATAACTACAAAGTTAACTTAAACAGACTCATCCTCTTATTAGATCTTTAGTTTAAAGAATTCATAAAATCCTAACTTTTTATCATAATGAAAAATTTTCTAGTATTTTTTTTGTTGCAAAACCATTTTTCCTATTCTATAATCACATTACACAAACTAATTACTTGGCCAAGTAAAAGTTGTTATTTAAAATCAAACTGAAATTTAAATCGAAATTTACTATAAAAATAATTAAATAATGCAATGCTTTGACAAAGAAGAGTAGGCTTTACAGAAACTTCAGAGAGCTGATGGTTGGTGAGAATCAGTGTGGATGTATTGTTGAATGGGCTTTTGAGCAACCAAACCGAACATGTACAGTAGGCTTTGGCGGATTGTCTTACCGATAAAAGAGACAGGTATTCAAACATTTGTTTCGATACTGATTAGGTGTCCTCACTTAAATAGTATCCAATTGTTTCGATACTATTTTAAGTGAGTTCTTATTTTTTAAGAGCTAATAAAGGTGGCACCACGGGAGTCCTCGTCCTTTTTATAAGGCGGGGACTCTTTTTATTTACATTTTTTTAGGGGGTAAGTACAAATGAAACATAAAATGATTAAATCAATTGGATTAATTACATCATTATCATTCCTTTTAGCTGCATGTAGTGGAAATCAATCAACTTCAACATCAAACGATAAAACGATCAAATTAATGGACACAGCTGATATCACAAGTCTAGATAGCTCTATTGCCTTAGATGGCCCTTCATTGAATGCATTAAATAGTGTGATGGAAGGATTATATATGCCAAACGAAAAAGGTGAATATACTCCTGCTGCTGCGCTTTCGCACACAGTCAGTAAGGATGGAAAAACATACACATTTAAATTAAGGACCTCACACTTTTCAAATGGTGACCCTGTTACGGCAAATGATTTTGTTTTTGCTTTCAAAAGAGCTCTTGATCCTGCAACAAAAGCTCAATTTGCTTATGATATGTATGATATAAAAAATGCAGAGGCTATTAATAAGGGAAAACTACCTGTTGATCAATTAGGTGTAAAAGCAATCGATCAATCAACATTACAAATTGAATTAAATAGACCAATCCCTTATTTCATTCAGCTTACTAGTCTACCTATGTTCTTCCCTTTGGATGAAAAGTTCGTCAAGAAAGAGGGAGATAAATATGGTCAAGAGGCTAACACGACGGTGTATAATGGACCATTTGTCGTCAGCAAATGGAATCATGGAGTTGGCTTCGTCATGAAGAAAAACAACCAGTACTACGATAAACAAAATGTAAAAGCTGATACAATTGATGTTAAAGTGATGAATGAAACCTCAACAGCTGTTAATTTATACGAAACTGGTGCATTAGATCAAGCGATTATTGATTCAGATGTGATTGACCGTTTTAAATCATCAAAAGAACTCCACACACTTGCAATGCCGATTATTTCATACATTAGTTTCAATGAAATGAACCCTTTATTACGTAACAAAAAAGCTCGCGTGGCAATTGCTCACGCATTTGATAAAAATAGTATTGCAAATGATTTATTAAAAGATGGTTCAATCCCAACTGATCGCTTTGTTCCTAAAGGGCTGGTCAAAACAAAAAAAGGTGAGGATTTCGTAAATTCCACTACAGTTGACTCAAACGTTTCATTGAGTCAAGCGAAACAATTATTTTCAGAAGCTCTAAAAGAAGAAGGTAAAACGAGTGCAACTTTATCTTTATTAGTAAGTGATAGTGAGACTTCACGTAAAATAGGAGAGTATTTAAAGGCACAGCTTGAAGGTAATTTACCACATTTAACGATTAATATTGTTGTTCAACCAATTCAGCAGAAGAATGTCCTTAGAAGACAAGGTGGATATGATCTTTCTTTAGATACATGGGGTGCGGATTATCCAGATCCAACAACGTATTTAGACTTATTTACATCTAATTCAGCTTTAAATTTTATTCACTATAAAAATGAACAATATGACCGTCTTGTAGAGGAAGCAAATACAGTTGATTTACAAAATGAGTCAAAACGTTTTTCTGTTCTTCATCAAGCAGAAAATACGCTATTAAATGATGGAGCAGTTGCACCAATCTACCAAGCTGGTTATGTCTACCTTCAAAAACCAAACGTAAATGGCATTAAAGTTCGCCCATTTGTTGGCTATTTTTATTACAAATATGCTAGTAAAACTACAAATTAAAAAATATTCAAACCTAAAAACCGCACTAACCTAATGGTAAAGTGCGGTTTCATTATTATTCTACTACTTTAACAATGAAGGACTAATTTTTGAAATTTGAACACCTTGATAATAGTACTGTGCTATCTCTTTATATGTCTTTCCTTGTTTAGCCAATTCATTTGCTCCGTATTGGCTCATGCCAATCCCATGTCCATTTCCAACTGTCGTAATAATAATATCGTTACCTTCTCGTTTTAACGTAAAGTCTGTTGAGCGTAAATCAAGCTTTTCACGTACTTCTCTACCTGTCATAATTTTATTATCAAATGCAATTTTGCCAATTCGATTTGTTTTTGTTCGTTCAATCACTTTCCCTACTTTTGATTTAGATGTTAGCTTTATATCTAATTTCTTTTGAAAGCTTTCGACCGATAGAACCTTTTTGGCAATATAATCTTTCGCAACTTGATCCCATGGACTTGGGACACTTTTTAAATAAGGTACACTTTTTTTCCAATAGTCCTCTGCATTTTCAGTTAGTCCATTACTAGATGAAAAAAATGAAGCTGTGATAGGTTGTCCATCGTAAGTAATAATTTCGTTCTTTGTTGATGCGACAGCTTTCTCAACCTTTTTTATTTTCCAATCATAATCTGCCCCAAATACTTTCTTAAGTTCGTCTCGATTTAAATAAACTTGATTCATCACGGTATCTGTGACATCTCCGCCTTCAGGATTTTTTTCTCCCTGTTCTAACCTTTTTACAATAAAGGTACGCGCACTTAGAGCTTGTGCCTTTAATGCTTCTTCATTAAATTTAGCTGGCATTTCTGATGCAACGACACCGACTAAATAGTCATCAAGGGGTACTTTTTCCACCTTATCAATTTTAGACCGATAGACCGATACTTTTATACCATTCGACTCTTTTCCAGGATTCATCTGATTTGAAATGATTTGCTGGTTTAGATGGTCTCCTAACTTCCCATCCGTTTTTTCGTGAAACGGAAGTACAAGTAGTGTAGGCAACAGAACAACGACAGAACAAGTTGCCAGTCCAGTAACGAAAAAGGACTTAATGGACATCTTCATATTCCTCCTATTCACTTATGATCATCCAACTATTTTCAGTATCCAAACAGTTTTATTTGATTTGTATAATATATGAGTGTGGACAAGCAAGTAGAACAGAAAGCAAGAATACGGTTCATCGCGCGATTTATTTCGGAATTTTCTGAATAAAATTAAGAAATTTCGCCTATAACATAAATAAAGTGAAACTTCCATCAGTGGGGGTCTTACTGTCCGATAATGCGGGATAAATAGAATGGAACTACTAAATGAACGATTTTCAATAAGTTAGTAATTGTGAAATGGCTAAAAAAGCTAGTCTGTGAGTTAGACACAATCAAAAAAAGAGTCACCAAAAAGGCGACTCTCTTGTTAAGTAAATTTAACTATATCTGATAAATATATGATTTCTGTAGAATTAAGCGTGTAAGTCTTTAATTTCTTGCTCTTCAGTAATAACGCTTGGTTCATTTATACGTTCAATGTCCGCTCCAAGTGCAGCAAGCTTTTTATGGAATCCAACATAACCACGATCTAAATGTTTTAATTCCGTTACACGTGTGTAACCATCTACAACTAAACCAGCTAGGATTAAAGATGCTGCTGCACGTAAATCTGTTGCTGTCACTTCAGCTCCTTGAAGCATAGAAGGTCCTTGAATGATTGTAGAGCGACCTTCAATTTTAATGTTCGCATTCATTCGGCGGAATTCTTCTACGTGCATAAAACGATTTTCAAATACCGTTTCAGTAATCATACCAGTACCATTTGCTTTTAACAGCAATGCCATCATTTGAGATTGCATATCTGTTGGGAAGCCAGGATGTGGCATCGTTTTAATGTCAACAGGTTTTAAATTATCAGATCCGATGATACGCACACCTTCATCTTCTTCAATAATTGTTACGCCCATTTCACGCATTTTTGCGATAACTGAGCTTAAATGTTCTGGTACAGCATTTTCAATCAATACATTTCCGTTAGTGATTGCAGCAGCAACCATAAATGTTCCTGCTTCAATGCGGTCTGGAATAATGTGGTGAGTTGTACCAAACAACGTAGGAACACCCTCAATACGAATTGTTCCAGTACCTGCTCCGCGTACTTTTGCACCCATTCCATTTAAGAAATTTGCTAAGTCAACGATTTCTGGTTCTTTTGCGGCATTTTCGATAATTGTTACACCTTCAGCTAATGTTGCAGCAGACATAATGTTTTCTGTTGCCCCAACGCTTGGGAAGTCTAAATAAATCTTCGCACCTTTTAGACGTCCGTCTACTTTTGCCTCAACAAAGCCATTACCAACCTTTACAACCGCACCCATTGCCTCAAAACCTTTTAAGTGTTGTTCAATCGGACGAGAACCAATCGCACAACCACCCGGTAAAGCTACACGAGCATGGCCATTACGTGCTAAAAGAGGACCCATTACAAGAATAGATGCTCTCATTTTACGTACATATTCAAATGGAGCTTCAACGAATAATTCTTTTGAAGCATCCACAGTAACAGTATTGTTGGTAAATTCAACTTCTGTATTTAAATTACGTAGTACCTCATTAATTGTATAAACATCTGATAATGTTGGTACGTCATGAATGATATTTTTTCCGTTACTAGCAAGTAGTGCTGCAGCAAGAACTGGTAAGACAGCGTTTTTAGCACCTTCTACACGTACTGTGCCCTTTAGCTGTTTCCCGCCACGGACAATGATTTTTTCCAAGCTGTTCCCCTCCGTGTCTAAAGTATATCTATTAATATTCTACTGTAATAATTGGTGACCCTAGTGTGACCGTTGTTTTATGATCAACGTCATTTTCCCGAATGGCCATCTGAAAGTTCATTTTTTTTTGATTTACGCTAAGAGCGTCGTTCCACTGTTTAGTATATGCTGAAACAGAGATGAATGCCCCTTCTTTTACATGCTCTAATTCGGTCGCATGAAAAGTTTTTAATAAATCACTTTTCATACCCTGCAAAACACTTTCAAGTTTATCACCCATTGTCCCTTTTACACAAGTGAAAATTTTTGGTTTTTTATTAAAAATTTTTGACAAAGACTTTGTAATTATGTTACTAGCTTGATTTTTTACTTTTTCCGACCAATTCTTGCCTATTAATTGATAAAGTATGTATACTTGTCCATCTTGTTTTAAAATTTGAGAATCAGCTGTAGCTACGACACGTTCTTTAAAATTTCCTATTTGCCTAACCCCAACTATTTTTGATCCCTCTTTCTCATGAGTCCATGAGAAGTTAGGTAATTTACTCTCTAATTCTAATTCAACCTTTTGTAAACTTTTATTTGATTGACTCTCAGTCTCCCTTGCATAAATTGACCATTCCGAAACAGTTAATCCCTTCTGCTGTAAAACGTCAGCAAATTGATTAGCCTGGCTCAAGTCTGCTTGGGCCTCACTAGGTTTATTCCACTGAGTAAAAACAAGAAAAACAAAAACTATGACTAATAGACTACTTATCCATCTTTTCCCCGTTATCATAATCGATTCCCCTCTCCTTACTCTCATTTTTCACAGATTTAAAGAGGTTTATACGGTATGAATAGTAGTCTTTTTTTGACAAAAATTTTAATGTCTGTCGGAGCTGAACGAGTCCGCTTCGCTTTTCTATTTGTGAAAGAAGAATGTTAGATTTGATGTGTATTGGAGATAGTTTAAGAAAAAGTTACTGACTGCTGAAGAGATTGTTAATGTCAGTAACACCATGAATAAACGAATTTGGGCTACTTTTCCTTGTTTCATAATTGCTTCCCATTTAATTGCAGATATCGCCCACCATGTCAAAATGATAAACACTAAATGAATAATAATCGCTAACATTGCTTGAGTTCCTATAACCGTTTCGATAATAGACGCCTCCCATTCTTTTTACCATAAGAAAAAGTGTAGGATCATCTCCTACACTTCGTTATTACTATTAATATACCATATAATTTAGGCTGCGAAGAAATCCTTTATGATTTCCATTTTATGAAATACTTCGTATGCAAGTGAAGGCTTCACACCTAATAGGATTGTTACTACTGCACACACTAATATGACAAGTAAATGAGGTGCAGGTATTCTAATTTTACGATTTTCTCCTTCACGGAAGAAGATATGTTGAAGGATACCGAAATAGTAAAAATACGAAACAACCGTTGTAATTAGTAGAATTGCACCTAACCAGTAAAAGCCTTTTACTGTTACAAATGCACTCATGAAAATGTTCAGCTTCCCAATGAATCCAGCTGTTAAAGGAATTCCAGCTAATGATAATACATAGATTGTCATGAAGAGAGCTAGTATCGGATTGCTTTTTCCTAAACCCGCAAAAGAAGCTAATGAATCATTTCCATATTGTTTTTCAACATTATATGTGATGGTCATTGCACCAATTGTCATAAAGGCATATGACAATAAGTAGAACCACATACTTTCAAACATAAATGGAGAAAGTGATACAAATGATACTAATAAATAACCACCATGTGCAATACCAGAGTAAGCAAGCATACGTTTAACGCTAGATTGCTTTAATGCTACAGTATTTCCTATGATCATTGATAAGGCTGCAAGTATACCAACTACTGGCTGCATATTTTCAAAGATTGTTACACCTTTTTCATTTAATACCGCAGCTGTAAAGATCGATAAGAAAATACGTAATATGATGATAAATCCACCTGCTTTTGAAACTGTTGCTAAAAAGGCAGTTACAGGTGTTGGAGCACCTTGATAAACATCTGGAGCCCACATATGGAAAGGTACAGAAGCAATTTTAAATGATAATCCTACAAATAGTAAAACAAATGCAATGACAAGAAGAAATTCATTACTACTTGCCATACCTTGTGATAAGGCAATATTCATTTCTGTAAGATTTGTCGTGCCTGTTAATCCGTACACATAACTTAATCCAAATAAAGTAATCGCTGTTGAAATACCGCCATTTATGACGTATTTTAGAGCAGCTTCTGTTGACTTCTCTCTTCTCTTTTGAATACCAACCAAAATATAAGAAGAAATTGATAATAGTTCCAAGCCAACAAATAATGTAATTAAATCACTGCTAGATGCCATATACATTGCACCTAGTAAGGCTGTAATAAATAAAGTGTAATATTCTGTTCGATCTGCAATCTTATCATCACCTAACGCAACTAGGTAGACTAATATTGCAGCGATCAATAAGATAAATTTAAATAAAATTGAAAAAGAGTCTAACTTAAATGAGCCATATAATAGTTGCGTTGGTTTATGATGAAACAGTGTACATAGAAACACAAATGACGCAACTAGACCGATAAACCCAATCCAACCTATTACTTTTTTCTTTGATTCTTTTGGTAAGATCAATTCTAGGATCAATAGAAGAATGGTAGCAGCTATTAAGATAATTTCTGGTCCCATTGTTTCCCATTGAAAAGTTGATAATGCTTTCCAAGTCATCTTCTAGATCCCCCCTAACCCTTGAAGTATGAAATCAACTGATGCCATGATTGAATCATTGACAATACTTGGTGCTACACCTAGTAATACAATTGCAAGTATTAATACTAGAGAAGCTATTCCTTCAATTGCTGTGATGTCTTGAACTTCTTTGATCTCATCACTTGTATTACCAAATGTCATTGCAAGTACTGCACGGAGCATATATGCTGCTGTTAAAATAATTCCTAGAGTACCGACTGCTGCAATGATTTTGTGTGATTGAAATAATCCAACAAAAGATAGCCACTCACCGACAAAGCCAGATAATCCTGGTAAGCCTAATGATGCCATTGCACCAAATAACAATATTCCTGCCATACGAGGAGATACCTTTGCTAACCCACTTATTTTTTGCAAACTAGTTGATCCCACTCGGCTTTCAAGCATTCCTACAACTAAAAATAGAATTGCAGCAATTAGCCCGTGTGAGACAGATTGAAATACTGCACCTTGTATACCTGCACTGTTCATTGCAGCAAGCCCCATAATAACAATTCCCATATGAGAGAAACTTGAGAAAGCAAGAACAGAACGTAAGTCTTTTTGAACAAGCGCAATATACGCTCCATATAGTAGGTTTACGACCCCAAGAATCGCTAGAACCGTTCCCATTTTATGAACTTGCTCTGGGAAAATCCCGTAAGCAAAGCGTATTAATCCGTATGTACCAATTTTCAATAGTACACCAGCGTGGACAATAACAACTGCAGGATTTGCCTGAGTATGTACATTGACCATCCAACGATGGAACGGGAACAAAGGAAGCTTAATAGCAAATGCTATTAATAAACAAACTAATAGAGCCATCTTTAGATTTTCAGAAATTGGACTAACAGTATTCATCCCAGATTGTAAAATTGCTACGAGTTCACTATAATTTGATGTCCCTGTTCTCGCAAGCAAGACCGCAATCACGAAAAGTAAAAATGCAGAACCCAATCCGTTATAAATTAAAAACTGATAACCAGCTTTTTCACTCTCGAAACGTCCCCATTTTCCAATTAAGAAGAACATTGGGATTAATGTCATTTCAAAGAATAAGAAGAATAACACTAAATTTTGAGAAGCAAAAACGCCAAGCATACCTACTTGTAGTATGAAAAACAGTTGATAAAATTGTTTTGTTCCTTTATTAAGATGATAAGAAGCTAGAACAGCAATCACCGAAACAACAGCAGTTAATAACAGCATGACTAGTGATAGCCCGTCTACTCCCAATTCAAATTTCACTTCAAACAATTTATGACCATCAACAGCATACTTTCCAAATTGGAACCAATTATAAGACATTGACCATTCTTTTAAAATGGAAGGATCTTGCCCAATAACAAATGCGTAAATTGCGATAACAGACGTAATAGCAGTTGAAAATAGAGCAGCTGCCTTACGTGATACTTCAGGTACGATTGAGACAAGGATTAATCCTACAAGAGGAGATAAAACAAACCATAATAAAAATGTTGAATTCATCATAAGTTGTACCCCCCTGTTACGACAATCCCGATTAACAATAATACAATTCCAAGTAATGTTATAAAGCCATACGTTTGAACTTGGCCACTCTGCAATTTAGATCCGATTGAGCCAATTCCACTCACAAACCCTTTCACTGTTGAAGCAATTCCTTCTACAATATAACGCTCAACAGCATACGCAAATTGGCCGATCAGTACCATTCCACGAACAAATGTTACATTATATACTTCATCAATAAAGTATTTGTTATAAAGAATTGTGAACCAAACGCCATCTTCATTTTGTGATAGCTCACGACCTTTACGACCAAAAATGTTATATGCTAACGAGATTCCCGCAAGTGATACTAGCGTTGCGACAATTAAAATCCATGAAGGTTCCCCATGCTCAACAATTTTAAATGGTACCTGTTCAAGTAAAAAGTCATTTAAATACGTACCAAAGAATGGTGTATTTACATAACCTGCTAATACCGCAAGAATACCTAATAACGTCATAGGTACAACCATTGTCATCTTTGATTCATGAGCACCTTTTGTTTTTTCTTCACCTGTAAATACAAGGAAGTATAAACGGAACATATAGAAAGATGTAAAGAATGCAGCAATTAATGCAATGAAAAATAGAACATAATGCCCATTTTCCCAAGCTGCCGCTAGAATTTCATCCTTACTGAAAAATCCAGATAATAACGGAACCCCTGTAATAGCAAGCGTACCAATTAAAAAGAGAGTAGATGTCCATTTCATCTTATGACGAAGTCCACCCATTTTAAAGATGTCTTGTGTATGAACAGCATGAATTACACTACCCGCTGCTAAGAATAATAGAGCTTTAAAAAATGCATGTGTCATCAAGTGGAAAAGACCCGCTGTATATCCACCTACACCTAATGCAAGCATCATGTAACCAAGCTGACTAACTGTTGAATAGGCAAGTACTCGCTTAATATCACGTTGAACAATTCCGATGCTAGCAGCAAAAATAGCTGTAAAGCCACCAATTGTTGCTACTACATTCATTGCTGTTCCACTTGCAAGGAAAATCGGATAAGTTGTTGCTACTAAGTAAACCCCAGCAGCTACCATTGTTGCAGCATGGATTAAAGCTGAAACTGGTGTAGGACCTTCCATTGCGTCAGGCAACCATGTATGTAATGGGAACTGACCTGATTTCCCCATAGCTCCAACAAAGATAAGAATCGCAATTAGAGTAATGTATCCTGAACTAACATCACCATTTGAAATTGATTGAAAAATCACATCAAAATCAAAGCTTTTTGTTTTCCAGAATAACAGCACCATGCCGATAAATAATCCAACATCCCCTATGCGTGTCATAATGAAAGCTTTTTTAGCCGCTGCCTTTGCTTCTTCTTTATAGAAATAGAAGCCTACTAATAGGAATGATCCTAAACCTACTAGTTCCCAAAATACATATAATTGTAGAATACTAGGCGATAACACTAGTGCAAGCATTGCAAAAGTGAATAGTCCTAAATAAGAAAAGAAGACTGTAATACGGTTATCGTCTTCCATATAAGCCGTTGAATAAATATGTACTAATGTACTAACAAATGTAACAATAACAAGCATTAATGCATTAAGTGCATTTACAACATACCCTACATGTACATCTACTTTTCCGAATGAAAGCCACGTGTAAAGATGTTGTACATTTTCTCCCTGCATACGATCAAATAAGACGAATAAGGAGAGTATAAACGAAATTCCGGTTAAACAAATTCCAATTATTCCACTTAGCTTCTTTCCTTTTGTTCCTAAAATAACTAATAGAACAAACGAAAGGAGTGGAAGTGCTGGAATAATCCAAGCATACTGCATCATAGACGTTCACCCTCCTTACTATTTTTGTAACGTATTTGCTTCGTCTACATTGACCGTCTGACGATGACGGTACCATGCTAATAAAATTGCAATGCCAACAGCTGCCTCAGCTGCAGCAACAGAAATTGTAAATAATGAGAATACTTGACCCGTTAATGATGGTGTTACGCCAAGCTTACTAAATGCAACCAAATTAATATTTGCAGCATTTAGCATTAATTCAATACAAATTAATACGATAACTGTATTTCGCTTCGTTAACGCACCATATAATCCAATGCAAAATAAAATTAAAGCTAAAAGAAGATAGGCTTGAATTGGTACTGAACTCATCCTTCTGTTCCCTCCCCTTTGTCATCTGATTTTGCTAAAACAATTGCTCCAACTAGTGCAACAAGTAGCAAAATAGACATTACTTCAAACGGAACAATATAGTTAGAGAAAAGAAGTTTTCCTATATTTTTCGTATTATTTGTTGTTAAATCTGTCGCACTTGAAGATATGTCTAATCCATTAATTCCAAAGAATAGAACTGCTCCAAATGCAATGACACCTAGCAGCGCCCAAAGATTTCGCCAATTTTTTTTGTGATTTTCACTAGCATCATGTTTCGTTAACATAATTCCGAAAATCATTAAGATTGTAATGGCTCCAGAATAAATTAAAATTTGAACAACTGCTACAAATTCAGCTGATAATAAAACGTATATACCTGCAATGCTAATAAAGGTTAGTACAAGAGAAAGCATCATATGCATAACCTTTGAAGCATTTAGCATCATGACACCGCCCAAAATAGCTGAAAGTGAAAGAAGAAAGAAAGCAACTGCTACTCCACTCATGCTTTATTCTCCTTTCGAATGTTTTCATCATTTTCATCTAGCCATTCTAAGTTTTTAAATAAATCATCCCTAGAAAATTCAGCTAGCTCAAAGTTATTTGTCATAATGATTGCTTCCGTTGGGCAAACCTCTGTACACAAATCGCATAAGATACATATTTCAAAATTGATATCGTAAGTATCAATAATTTTTCCTTTTTTCGTTGGATCTGGGTGTTTTTTTCCTGTTAGTTGAATACAATCTGTCGGACAAATAGCCGAGCATTGATTACAAACGATACATTTTTCAGGATAAAACTTTTGAATGCCACGAAAACGATCCGGTATCGGAATTGGTTGATTTGGATAATCGTATGTTACTTTTTCTTTTGTTAAATTTTGTAGAGTATATTTTAAACCCTTCATTAACCCAATCATATTTTCCACCCCTTTTGATTGGTAAGCTGTTTTTTAATAGAACAAGCTCTTGATAAGTGCTGTTAAGACGATATTTGCTAATGAAACTGGCAACAGAACCTTCCATCCAAATTCCATTAGTTGGTCTGCTCGTAAACGAGGGAACGTTACACGGAACCAAATTAATAAATACACAACGGCACTAAATTTCAATGCGAACCAGATTGCTCCTGGAATAAAGTCTAAAAACATTACTGGTTTCCATCCCCCAAGGAATAGAACTGTAATTAATGATGCCATTGCAAAGAAATAAACGTACTCAGAAAGCATAAAGAATGCCCATCTGAACCCTGAATATTCAGTATGATAACCTGCTACAAGCTCTGATTCAGCTTCTGGCAAGTCAAATGGTGTACGATTTAATTCAGCAACCGCTGCAATTAAAAAGACAACAAATGCGATTGGCTGTGTAAAAATAAACCATACTTTATCCTGTGCATTTACAATATCGTTTAAATTTAAACTTCCTGATAATAAAATTACGCCTAGTACACTCATAACAAGTGGAATTTCATATGAAATCATTTGGGCAGCAGCACGCATACCCCCAATTAATGAGTATTTATTATTAGAAGCCCAACCACCAGTTACAACGCCAAGTGTTGTTAAGCCTGATACAGCTATGTAGTAAAGTAATCCAACACCGATATCTGCAAATTGTAATTTGTCTGTAAACGGAATTGTTGCAAGTACCATAAAGGCTGGTGCAAAAGCGATAATTGGTGCAATGATAAATAATGGTTTATCTGCAGCTTTTGGAATCGTATCTTCCTTTAAAAGTAGCTTTAATACGTCAGCTACTGTTTGAAGTAATCCAAAACGTCCACCAACTTGGTTAGGCCCAATTCGGCCTTGCATGAATCCCATAACTTTACGTTCAGATAAGATTCCATACGTTACGAATCCTAGAACAACGAATAGGAAAATTACACCAAGACCCAAATAAATAAGAAAATTAACCCATGATGGCGTACTTTGCAGTAGGTTTGTCATCATTAGCCGTCTACCTCCCCAAGCACAATGTCAATTCCACCTAATATTGTAATTAAGTTCGCTATATTTTCGCCTTGTAACAATTTCGGTAGAATTTGAAGGTTATAGAACGATGGGCGACGGAACTTCAGGCGGTAAGGCTCTTTCTTTCCATCACTTGAAATATAGCAACCTATTTCTCCACGTGGAGACTCAATGCGAACGTACCCTTCTCCCTTAGGAGCTTTAATAATTTTTGGAACCTTAGCTAAAAAGTCTCCTTCAGCTGGGAACTGTTCAACAGCTTGCTCTAGGATTTTTAATGACTCTTCGATCTCTAGCATTCTGCACATATAGCGGTCCCACGCATCTCCAACTTTTCCAACTGGCACATCAAAATCAAAACGGTCGTAGATTGAATATGGTGCATCTTTTCGTAAATCAAACTTAATACCCGTACAACGTAAGTTAGCCCCGCTCAAAGAGTAATTAATCGCATCTTCTTGAGAATAGGCTCCTACACCTTTTACACGATTAATAAAGATCTCATTACCTGAAACAAGGTCATGATAACCTTTTAATTGTTCACGCATATAAGGGATAAATTCTTTAACTTTCTCAATCCAACCATCTGGCGCATCCCATTTCACTCCGCCTACACGCATATAGTTAAAGGTTAAACGAGCGCCACATAGTTCATTTAATAGATTAATAATCATTTCGCGTTCACGGAATGCATAAAGGAATGGGCTGACAGCACCAATATCAAGTAGGTTTGTTCCCCACCATACTAAATGACTTGCTACACGCCCTAACTCCATTGCAAGAACACGTAAATACTCAGCTCTTTCAGGAACTTTAATGTCCATCATTGTTTCAACAGCATGAACAAGTACATAATTGTTTGTCATGGCAGATAAGTAATCCATACGGTCTGTATATGGAATAATTTGTGTATATTGTAAGTTCTCTGCTATTTTTTCTGTTCCACGGTGTAAATAACCAATGACAGGTGTTGCTTCTTTTATAATTTCTCCATCAATCTTTAATACAAGGCGAAACACACCATGCGTACTAGGATGCTGTGGGCCTACGTTTAGTAACATTTCTTCTGTACGAATCATGTGTTACACCCCCTCATCAAATTGGACATAATCTTTTCGCAGAGGATATCCTACCCATGTTTCTGGTAAAAGAATACGCTCTAATTTTGGATGACTTATAAACTGGATACCTAGTAAGTCGTACGTTTCACGCTCAGGCCAGTTTGCACCTTCCCAAATGTCAGACACAGATTGTACTTCTGGTTGTTCCCGATCTAATTTTACTTTTAAGGCGATACCATGTTTACGCTTATATGAATGAAGGTACACATATACTTCCATATACTGTACATAATCTGTTCCATGTAATTCAGATAAGTAAGTAAATGCTAGATCATCATGATTTTTTAAGAAACTCGCCACTTGATGATATTGCTCTTTTTTAATTGTAAAAGTTGGATCATGTTTTGAAAGCTTGTTGATTTGAGCCTCTTCAATTACGTCTGCTCCAAATTGCTTTTCAATTAATGATTTAATTTCATCAAGATGTGGCTGATTGTGTGAAGGTTGTTCTTCTACAACTTCACTAGGCGCTTCATCACCAGATGTAGCTTTCGCCTTTGCTGCTGCAGCTGCCTTTGCTTTTGCGATTGCAATTGCTTTTGCCTTTGCTTTTTCATCATCAGAAGAAGCTTCACTAGTTTGTCCTGATTCTCCCGCTTTTTGTTTCGCGAGTGCCGCCGCCTTCGCTTTTGCTGCTGCGACTGCTTTTGCCTTTGCTGCTGCTATTGCTTTTGCTTTTTCATCATCTTCTGAAGCAGGTTCACTTTCTTGTACTGAATCTTCACCTTTTTGTTTCGCAAGTGCCGCTGCCTTCGCTTTTGCTGCAGCTGCTGCTTTTGCCTTTGCTGCTGCAATTGCTTTCGCTTTTTCATCTTCTACTGAAGCCGGTTGTTCTTCTTGCTTAGCAGTTTCATCTGATGACACTGGATCTTCACCTTTTTGCTTTGCTAGGGCCGCTGCCTTTGCTTTCGCTGCAGCTGCTGCTTTTGCCTTTGCAAGTGCTACCGCCTTGGCTTTTTCATCTTCTGCTGAAGCCGGTTGTTCTTCTTGCTTAGCAGTTTCATCTGATGACACTACATCTTCACCTTTTTGCTTCGCTAGGGCCGCTGCCTTTGCTTTCGCTGCAGCTGCTGCTTTTGCCTTTGCAAGTGCTACCGCTTTGGCTTTTTCATCTTCTGCTGAAGTTGGTTGCTCATCTGAACCTGCTTCTTGCGCCTTTAGGTGCTCCATCTTATTACGAGCTGCTTCCTTTGCACGCTCTGCAGCTTCTTTCTTTAATTGCTCTTTTGATTTTTCCTCACTCATTTATTCGTCACCTGCTTTCCTGTCTTAGCTTCGTAACGAATTTTTTCTTTTAATTTATTGATTCCATAAATTAATGCCGCTGGATTTGGTGGACATCCTGGGATATATACATCCACTGGTACGATTTGATCTACTCCCTTTACAACTGCATATGAGTACACATAAGGTCCTCCTGCCGTTGCACAAGATCCCATCGCAATTACCCATTTCGGTTCAGGCATTTGATCATATAAACGTTTTACAATAGGTGCCATTTTTTTCGTTACAGTACCTGAAACAATCATCACGTCGGATTGCCTCGGAGATGTACGGAAGAACGAGCCAAAACGGTCCAAATCGTAGTGAGATGAACCTACCCCCATCATTTCAATTGCACAACAAGCTAAACCAAATGTTAACGGCCATAGTGAATTGCTACGCGCCCAACCTTTTACTTGTTCCAGTGTCGAGAAAAAGATATTATTTTGAAGTTCTTGCATTTCTTCAACTGACAGTCCGTCTAATTTCATAACCATTTCAACACCTTCTTTTTCCAAGCATAAATAAGTCCTAATAATAACATCAGGATAAAAATAATCATTTCAACAAATGCAAAAAAGCCTAGCTTATCAAAGGCTACAGCCCATGGGTAAAGAAATACTGTTTCAACATCAAAAATGACAAATAAAAGTGCAAATATGTAATATCCCGCATGGAAACGAACCTTTGCATCATGAAATGGAACGATTCCACTTTCATATGTTGTTTTCTTTGCATCTGTTGGTGCATTTGGTCGCAACATCTTTCCAAATACATTTAGTGCTACAACAGGCAAAGCAATACCGATTACTAAAAACACAGCAACAATGACATAATTATTTAAATACACGTTCACTGTACCTGCTCCTCCCTTGGTCACAAACCTGTACATTATACATATATATTACAAATATAATGTATTTTTCATTAATTTTTATTTTTCAGTAATGTAATCGTAACCATTATAACAAAATGTGGCAGAAAAGTGTCGATAAATATTGGTTTTTATCTAAAAATTAAAACAGTCTGTTAATTAAATGCTTTGATTTTCCTACCTATAAAAACAAGCCATACCCATTTCGGCATGACTTTTACGATATATATAGATATTACTTAGGTTAAGCTCTCTAAATCGACATATTGTTCTTGCTCTAACGTTCTTCCATTTAGTGCATCCATTATCAAATTGGCACTTATAAAATTGAAATCTTTTTTAGCTTCTAATAATGGAATTGCAATTAAATTTAGCTGGAGGTTTTCAAATAATGGGGCATGTTGATTTTCTGAAGGTGCAATCTCAAAAGCACGTATTTTATAATCAGTAGATTTTTTTTCATATAGAATGTAGCCTAGTATAACCGAATCATTTGGAAGTGTAATTTTTTTAAAATAAAAGTCTTCCTTATTAACATATTTTTTTAGATGCGTACCTAACCAAACCTGATTCTGAGCATTTTCAAAATCATTTAATGATACATCTGTAACATGAATTGGTTCTTTTTTTTGCGTAACCGAACGAATAGCATACTTATTTAACGCGTCTAACAGGTAGATAATAAGCTCTTCTGCAACTTTGAAATCATCATTTTCTAATTCATCTTGTTCACTCAAGCTTTCTTTTTCAAGTTGATCAGCATCTTTATAAAACACCATATTAGCAGCTCCTTTTTCTATTAGGATTTAATCTCAATATAATCATTAACTACCAATATGTAAAAAGACTAAAATTGTTTCATTTTATAATTTTTGATGTCCAAAATTGAATTTTAGATAGACTTTAGTCAATTTTTGCTTAAGTAAAATTGAATTTTAGACATTTTCCATATTTTTTTGGAAAGTTATCAACAAGTTAGTAACAATTTTATTTATCCCGCATTAACGGACAGCAAAACCATCACCTCAAGATTTAAAGAAAAATGAGGAAGATGTAGGGGGCTAACCATCAGTAGGGGATGAAAAAGTCCCCACTGATGGAAGTATCACTTTATTTGGATGCTTTAATAAAAAAAGAACTCCCTAAATTAAAAGGAGTTCTTTCCTAATGAAGCTATTTAAATAGTTTCGTGAACTTATGACGCTACACTCTCATTTTCCGAAGTTAGATTAGTTTTGTTTGATACTCTTTTTTTTACCATTCTACCTCCGTAGAAAACTGCTAATACGAGTGCAATAAATGAAAATAGCGTAGCAAGTAGGAATCCATCGTTGATTCCTTTAATAAACGATAGTTTGGATGCTTGAGCGTATAATAATTGTCCTGCAACACCACTTGCTTTTTGCTCAGGTATACCACTTGCATGAGATAATTGGATTGCTGTGTTATGAACCCAATTCATGACTACTGGATTCGTTTTTGTAATTTCATTTGAGTAGTCTGCCAAGTGACTTGTAGTTTGGGTTGTCATAACCGTAACAAGAATAGCTGTACCAACTGATCCAGCTACTGCACGTAATGTATTCTGTGCAGCCGATCCATGCGGAATTATTTTTAATGGTAATTGGTTTAAACCCTCTGTTGAGATTGGCATCAAAATAAATGACATACCAAATGAACGAATCGTATAAAGCAACATCAAATGGAAATATGGCGTGTCCATTGATAGTTTCGTTAACTCATAGGTTGTAATTGTCATGATTAATAATCCGAAGATTGCTAGTGGTTTTATCCCTACTTTATCAAACAGTTTACCCGTAATCGGCCCCATAGCTCCCATTATTAATGAACCCGGTAGTAACAGTAATCCTGATTGCAAGGGAGTGTAGCCTTGAATATTTTGTAAATAAAGTGGAAGTAAAATCATCCCACCATACAATGCCATTGTTACAATAATGTTAATGATAACTGTATAAGAGAATCGGAAATTTTTAAATACCCTTAAGTTAATAAGCGGTTCTTCTGTCTTTAATTCTTTCAAGACAAAGATAATTAAAGCAATTAAAGCTATAATCAGCGAACTAACTACTTCACCGCTACTCCAACCTTTATTCCCCGCTTCACTAAAGCCATACAGTAACGTACCAAAACCAATTGAAGAGAAAATGATTCCTAATAAATCAAGACGAGGGAAACGTCTCGCACGATCCAGATGGAACCAAGTTTTTCCTAAAAAGATAGTGGCTATTCCGAAGACAGTCATAGCATAAAATAAAATATGCCAATTATAATTTTGAATGACATATCCTGTTATAGTTGGGCCAATTGCAGGAGCTAAAATCATTGCTACTCCCATTAATCCCATTGCCGCACCACGTTTTTCAGGTGGGAATAATACCATAAAAACATTTGTTCCTAAAGGCATCAAGATTCCTGCTCCAACTGCCTGAATTAAGCGACCTATCAGCATGATTGTAAAATTGCCGGATAAAGCACAAATAATTGAACCAACTGTAAAAAAGGCCATTGCACTTATAAATAATTTTCTATACGTATACGTTTCTACTAAATACGCACTAATTGGAATTAAGATCCCATTCACTAACATAAACCCAGTCGTTAACCATTGAGCTGTTGAAGTTGAAACAGCAAATTCAGTCATCAATTTTGGTAAAGCAACATTGATAAGTGTTTGGTTTAATAACGAAAGGAACATACCAATTAATAAAACTGTTAATACCTTACCTGTGCTAAAGGTTTGAGGTGTTTCTTTTGTGTTCGTTTTTTTAACTTTTGTTTGAATAGACTCTTCTTTAATTTCTTCTGTTTGAGGTAAGTCTAAGTTTTGTTGTGTTGCTTTATCTTCTATTTTTTCAATCGTTGAACTTTTAGAT
Organism: Gottfriedia endophytica; assembly: GCF_017814275.1. Taxonomy (GTDB): domain Bacteria; phylum Bacillota; class Bacilli; order Bacillales; family Bacillaceae_G; genus Gottfriedia; species Gottfriedia endophytica. The sequence continues at coordinate 208,609 of NZ_JAGIYQ010000004.1, read as the reverse complement.
GATTCTTTATGTTCAACCACAGAACTTTTCGTACTAACTGATTTCTCTTGTAGAACATTTTTTTTAATTTGTTTTTTCACAACAAATCTATTTACTAAAATAAATACTAGAATACTAAAGATTCCGTAACCAATCATAATTGTTGTGGACATTGTATATCCCCCTTATTTATGAATACGTACAGAAACATTCATACCAGGTACAATATCCAGTGATTTATTACGATCTAAAGAAATGGTTACAGGTACTACTTGCTCTACTTTTGTATAGTTTGCTGATGAATTACCTGATGGTAGTAAACTAAATGTACTTGCTGTTGCTAACCCAACATGTTCTACAGTTCCTGTTAACGTTGTATCTGGATAAGCGTCTACATATACATCCACTTCTTGACCATTTTTAACATCTTCTACTTGTGTTTCTTTTATGTTGGCAGTTACCCATAAATTATTTAAATTATATGCATAACCAAGTGGTGTTCCTGCTGCTACTAATTGATCTTTAATCGCCATTGACTGAACGATCGTTGCAGAAGTTGGTAATGAAACTGGTACTTCTGTTGGTTTTGAATTAGTAGATGTCGGTGCAGCTAAAATTTTTCCAAATTCAGAATCTGCTCCGAACGTTTTTCCAAAATCCCCGTTCCATTCTTCTAATTTACCAGTTGCTGGTGCTGAAATAACAATCTGTTGACCATCAATTTTAGCATTATCTGTTTTTATATAATTGGTAGCTTGATCATAATAATAATATCCACCAATTCCCGCAGCTGCTAAAACGACTAGTGTAATAATGTTTACGATAATTAACTTTCTCATGTAGTCCTCCTTAATTTTTCCTAGATGTAAATAAAATTATTTCTTTCTTACACATAATGTACTAAACTAATTAAACAACACGTTGTTGTTTAATGAATCCATTTCTTAATTATAATGAAATCAAAATTCTTCACAACCAATAAAAAATATCATTTCCGTTGCTTAAACAACATTTTCGTTATTTTTGTATAGAAAAAATGATTAAATAAACAGGAGCGAGAATTATGTCTATAAAAAATGAATTAGATCCACGTGTTAAACGAACAAGATTATTATTGCAGGAAGCTCTTCTTTCACTTATGTCTGATAAAGAATTTGATGCGATAACTGTCCAAGATATCACTAAGCAAGCTGGAGTGAACCGTGCTACTTTCTATGCACATTACGAAGATAAATATCATATGATTAGGCAAATTTGCAGAGATATGCTTCAGCAACTAGTTCAGGCAACTAAATTTTTAGAGCCTTCAAATAATGTCCCACCGGAAGAAATGGCTTATCAATCATTTCTACACTTATTTGAACACATCGAAGAAAACAATTATTTTTATAAAGTTCTATTAAGTAGAAAAGGTTCTACTATTTTTATAAATAGAATGTACACATTACTACAAGAAAGCTATGAAAAGGCAATTCATTACCTACAACCGAATCACTTAAATATTAAAGTAGCTAATGATTTATTAACTAGCTATATTACAGGTGCGACAATGAGTACTATCAAAAACTGGTTAGAAAAGGATATGCCGTACACCCCGAGGTATATTGCTGAACAGCTTCTCTACCTTGCGAAAAATGGTATTTTTGTAGCAGCAGGGATTGGATCTAAATGATGCTGCTCTATAAAATTGGGTAATTCTGTCGGGTTTCAGTGTAGCCTACCAGGTTTTCTGTTATCCGGCGGAGTTTCCGGTTATTCTTCTGTTTTCTTAGTTATTCGCCATGATTTCAGTTATTCGGCCAATTTTCTAATTTAACAGCTAAAAAGGCAAAAAAAAAGAGAGCCACAAGGACTCTCTTTTTTATCTATGCTTCGCAACTTCTAAACGGTTAATTGCACGGCGAAGTGCATATTCTGCACGTTTAATATCTATTTCAGGACGGTGTTCCTGAATGCGTTGCTCAGCACGTTTTTTTGCTTCTACTGCGCGTTCAATATCAATTTCATTTGATAATTCTGCGGATTGAGCCAATATTGTAACGGCTTCAGGTCGAATTTCAATAAACCCACCACTTACAGCTACATAATCGGTACCAGCTTGTGTTTTAACTTTAACAGGTGCTGTTGCTAAAGGTGCAACAGTCGAAATATGCCCTGGTAAAATACCAAGCTCACCACTAGTTGCCTTTGTGCTGACAAAATCTGTTTCGCCTTCATATGCCGGTCCATTAGGAGTGACGATACTGACTTTCATTGTCTTCATACTAAACTCCTCCTAGGGTGCACCTTTATTATGCCATTGATTTTGCTTTTTCTACTACTTCTTCAATGCGTCCAACTAAACGGAAAGCATCTTCAGGTAGAGAATCATATTTACCTTCTAAGATCTCTTTAAATCCACTAACTGTTTCTTTTACAGGTACATAAGAACCTTTTTGTCCAGTGAACTGTTCTGCAACGTGGAAGTTTTGAGATAAGAAGAATTGGATACGACGTGCACGCGCTACGACTTGTTTGTCCTCTTCTGATAACTCATCCATACCTAAGATTGCAATGATATCTTGAAGTTCTTTATAACGTTGTAATGTTGATTGTACTTGACGAGCAACTTCATAATGCTCTTCACCAACGATATCAGGTGAAAGTGCACGAGAAGTTGAAGCTAATGGATCCACAGCTGGGTAAATACCCATTTCAGATAAACGACGCTCTAAGTTCGTTGTTGCATCTAAGTGAGCGAAAGTTGTAGCTGGAGCCGGGTCAGTATAGTCATCGGCTGGTACATAAATTGCTTGAATTGATGTAACAGAACCTTTATTTGTTGAAGTAATACGCTCTTGTAATTGACCCATTTCAGTTGCAAGTGTTGGTTGGTAACCTACCGCTGAAGGCATACGTCCTAATAACGCAGAAACCTCAGAACCTGCTTGAGTGAAACGGAAAATGTTATCGATAAAGAATAGAACGTCTTGTCCTTCTTCATCACGGAAATATTCAGCCATTGTTAAACCTGTTAAGGCAACACGTTGACGAGCTCCAGGTGGCTCATTCATTTGTCCGAATACCATCGCAGTTTTCTTGATAACACCAGAGTCGCTCATTTCATGGTAAAGGTCGTTCCCTTCACGAGTACGTTCTCCAACACCAGCGAATACTGAAAGACCACCGTGTTCTTGTGCGATGTTATTGATTAATTCTTGAATTAATACAGTTTTACCTACACCAGCACCACCGAATAGACCGATTTTACCACCTTTGATATAAGGAGCTAATAAGTCTACTACTTTGATACCTGTTTCAAGAATTTCAACTTTTGTAGTTAATTCTTCAAATGTTGGTGCCTGACGGTGAATAGGATCACGACGTACGTCTTCTCCAATTTCATCACCTAAGTCAATTTTATCACCTAACACGTTAAATACACGACCTAATGTCGCGTTACCAACTGGTACTGAAATTGGTTTTCCTGTGTTAACTACTTCCAATCCACGAACTACTCCGTCAGTGGAAGCCATAGCTACTGTACGAACAGTATCGTCACCTAAGTGAAGAGCAACTTCTAATGTTAAATCAATGTTTACTTCATTAGCGCTTGCAGCTTCATGACGAACTCTAAGTGCATGATAAATTTGTGGTAATTGGCCATTTTCGAACTTTACGTCTACTACAGGACCTAATACCTGAGTAATAATACCATTGCTCATCGCTTTTCCTCCTAGCATTGTTTCCTGAAACCGATCATTTTATCTGAATTGTTGTTAAAGATTCACAAGCTTGGTCCGCTTTGCTTATCCTAGAGCAGCTGCTCCACCAACAATCTCTGTAATTTCTTGCGTAATTGCAGCCTGACGGGCACGGTTGAAATGAAGCGTATACTTATGGATAACTTCATTAGCGTTGTCAGTAGCGTTTTTCATTGCAGTCATACGAGATGCATGTTCACTTGCTTTACTATCTAATAATGCACCGTAAATTAAGCTTTCTGCATATTGAGGTAATAAAACTTTTAAAATTTCATCTTCATCTGGCTCGAATTCATAATTCGTTGTTGCTTTCCCTGTGTCAATATCTGTTAATGGTAAAAGTTTCTTTTCAGTAACTTCTTGTGAAATTTTACTTATAAAATGGTTATAGAATAAGTTAAGTTCATCAAAAATACCATCTTCATACATTTGAATCGTACGGTTAGCAAACTTTTGAATATCTTCAAATGAAGGTTGATCAGGTACACCTAGTACTTCTTCAACGATTGGATATCCTAAACGTTTGAAATAGTCACGGCCAATTCGTCCAATTACTACAATTGCAAATTCATCATTTGATTGATGACGCTCTTTAATTGCATTTGTAACTGAACGAAGAACACTACTATTGAAAGCACCAGCTAAACCACGGTCTGATGTAATAACTATGTAACCTGTCTTTTTGACAGGACGAGTTACTAACATTGGATGTCTACTGTTCACACCTTTTGCAATGCTTCCAACTACTTCTTGCATTTTTTCCATATAAGGAACAAATTGCTTAGCATTTGTGTCAGCACGGTTAAGTTTTGCAGCAGAAACCATCTCCATCGCTTTTGTGATTTGGCTTGTTTTCTTTGTCGATTTAATTTTCGATTGTATATCACGTAATGATGCCACAGGTTTTCACCACCTTCTGATAAACAGTTAAAGGAAGGAAGAGCATTACACCCATTCCTTCATTTCATTTATTATTATTTAGATGCAACGAAGTTCTTTTTAAAGCCTTCGATTGCAGCTTTTAGTTTTGATTCGTCGTTAATTTTACCAGATGCTTTAATGTCAGCTAATACTTCTTTTGTATTGCTTTCCATCCAGTTAAGCATTTCATCTTCAAAGCGTGTTACGTCTTCAACTGGAACATCGTCAATTAATCCACGAGTTAATGCATAAAGAATCGCAACTTGCTTTTCCATTCTAAGTGGTTTGTGTAAACCTTGTTTTAATACTTCAACTGTACGAGCTCCACGGTTAAGTTTTGCTTGAGTTGCTTTATCTAAGTCAGAACCGAACGCAGCAAATGCTTCTAGCTCACGGAATGACGCTAAGTCAAGACGTAGCGTACCTGCAACTGTTTTCATCGCTTTTGTTTGCGCTGATCCACCTACACGTGATACAGAAAGACCCGCATTAATCGCTGGACGTACGCCAGAGAAGAATAAGTCAGACTGTAAGAAGATTTGTCCGTCAGTAATTGAAATTACGTTTGTTGGAATGTAAGCTGAGATATCACCAGCTTGTGTTTCAATGAAAGGTAGAGCTGTTAAAGAACCTCCGCCTAATTCATCGTTTAATTTTGCTGCACGCTCTAATAAACGAGAGTGTAAGTAGAAAACATCCCCTGGATAAGCTTCACGACCTGGAGGACGTTTTAATAGTAATGACAGCTCACGATAAGCAACAGCTTGTTTAGATAAATCATCATATACTACTAATACGTGTTTACCGTTGTACATGAACTCTTCACCCATTGTTACACCAGCAAAAGGAGCTAAGTATAACATTGGAGCAGGAGAAGATGCAGGTGCAGTTACTACGATTGTGTAATCTAAGGCACCATGTTTACGTAATGTTTCAACTAGACCACGAACTGTTGATTCTTTTTGGCCAATTGCCACATAGATACAGATCATATCTTGGTCTTTTTGGTTAAGGATTGTATCGATTGCTACAGCTGTTTTACCTGTTTGACGGTCCCCGATGATTAACTCACGTTGTCCACGACCGATTGGTACTAATGCGTCAATCGCTTTAATACCAGTTTGTAATGGCTCATGTACTGATTTACGTGCCATTACGCCAGGTGCTGCGTTTTCGATTGGACGAGTCTTTTGAGCATTAATTGGTCCTAAACCATCAACTGGTTGACCTAATGAATTAACTACACGACCGACTAGTTCTTCACCTACTGGTACTTGCATGATGCGGCCAGTACGACGAACTTCGTCTCCTTCTTTAATGCCAGTGTAAGGTCCTAAAATAACGATACCTACATTGTTTTCCTCTAAGTTTTGTGCTAGTCCCATTACGCCATTAGAGAATTCTACTAACTCTCCAGACATACATTGGTCAAGACCATGAGCACGAGCGATACCGTCACCAACTTGGATAACTGTACCAACATCACTAACTTCTATTTCAGTTTGGTAATTTTCAATTTGCTTTTTAATCAGCGCACTGATTTCTTCAGCTTTGATGCTCATGCATTTCACCCCTATCTACAATCTATTTTGCTATTAATTCACGTTCCATACGAGAAAGCTTATTTTTCAAGCTGCCATCAAAAATGCGATTTCCAACACGTACTTTATATCCACCAATAAGTGATGGGTCAATTTCGTTTGTTATACGAACTGCATTTTTATTAAGCTTTTGAGCAAATAACGCTCCGATTTTATCTAGCTCTTCTTTTGGCATTTCATTAACAGAATAAACAGTTGCATCCGCAATATTACGTGCTGCATTTGCAATTAATACATACTCATTTTCTAAATCAGGTATAATATTTAAACGCTGACGATCAACAAGTAAGCAAACTAAATTTAAAACTGTTTCTGAAATTGAAGAGAAAGTTTCATTTAAAACAGATTTCTTGCTTTCTTTTGTAATACCAGGATGTTGTAAAAATTTATGTAATTCTACATTTTGTACGTACTCTTTTTTCACAACATGTAAATCATGTTCAACGGTTTCTACTAAATTTTGTTCAGTAGCAATTTCAAAGAGAGCGTTTGCGTAGCGTTTTGCAACTAATTCGTTACTCATTTCGCGTCGCCTACCTCTTTAAGATATTGTTCAAAAATAGCAGATTGATCTTCTGATTTCACTTCTTTTTCAAGTACTTTTGAAGCAATTAATACAGATAGAGAAGCAACCTGTTGTTGGACTGATTGAATTGCAAGCTCTTTTTCGCGAGTAATTTCACGCTTAGCGTTTTCTTTCATATTTTCAGCTTCAGCTTTTGCTGCTGCAACGATTTGATCGCGCTGTACATCAGCTTGCTTTCTAGCTTTCTCAAGAAGTTCTTGTGCTTCTTTACGAGCTGCAACTAATTCTTTCTTTTGATCTTCTACTAATTTCATAGCTTCAGCATTGTTTTTCTCTGCTGAATCTAATTGATTCGAAATATGGTCTTCACGTTGTTTCATGATGCCCATTACTGGTCCTAAAGCGTACTTTCTCAGTAGTGCTAATAAGATTACGAAAATCACAAGTTGGAAAATAATATTGCCATAAGGAATTTTGCCAGCAGCTTCGCCTAAAACGAACATTGATCCGTTTAACACAATCCTTCACTCCTTTCAAAGGTTTCATTATTTATAAAATAAGCCGTCTATATTACTAGCCTTCCAAAAAAAAAGGAATGCTGAATGATCAATATTAATAAGTTTGAAGAAAGTGTCATAAAGGAATGGCGAAGTAAATGTGAACACAAACTTCGCCATTTTTATGTACAAAAAATTTAAAATTATTTTTGTCCGTAAACCATGAATGCGATAACTACCGCGATGATTGGAAGTGCCTCAACTAATGCAACCCCGATGAACATTAAAGTTTGTAAAGTTGAACGTAATTCTGGTTGACGAGCAACACCTTCTACTGTACGAGATACGATTAAACCATTACCAATACCAGCACCTAGTGCACCTAAACCAATTGCGATTGCCGCTGCGATTAAATTCATTTCAATTTTCCTCCTTATTAAACCTTATTTTTATTTTATATTAATTTTAACTAACTACTAAATTAATAATCTTTTAGTGCTCATCTGCAACTTTATGTGACAGATACACCATTGTTAACATAACAAAAATGAATGCTTGGATTGAACCAACGAATACAGAGAATCCTTGCCAAATCAGCATAGGAACAGCTGCAATTACAGTCCAAATGATTCCACCGCCTGTACTATGCGCATATGCATGAGTAGCCATTGTTGCAAGAAGACCTAATAAGATTTCACCAGCAAAAATGTTACCGTAAAGACGTAGACCTAACGTTAAAGTATTTGCTAATTCTTCAATAATCTTTAATGGGAATAAAAATGGCATTGGTTCAAAGAAACCTTTTCCATATCCCTTGAAACCCTTCATCTTCACACCATAATAGTGTGATAAACCAACTACTAGGGTTGCTAATGTTAATGTAATAAGTGGGTCAGATGTAGGTGATTTCCATACAGATTTACCATCAATAGAAATATCAAATGGAAGACCTAACATATTTGAAACAAAAATGTACATTAGCAGCGTTACACCTAATGTAAGGAAGCGACCACCTGTTTCCCAATCCATCGTACTGTTAATAATGTTTTTAACGAAATCTACGATCCATTCTAAGAAATTTTGTTTTCCCGTTGGACGTAATTGAAGATTTCTAGCGCATGTTACTGCGATCACAAAAACGATTAGTGCAGCAATAGTAGTCATAAGAATATTTGTTAATGTGAACGTTAAACCCAAAAATTCAATAGTATATGTACCGTGTTCCAATTTATTCACCTCTCTTCCTTCCAATAGATGTATGATGAAGCATAAAAATTATCATAACGACAAGATGTCCTGTCATTAGTCCAAAAACTAGTGCGGGTATGTTGACATAATCTTCATACCGAATGGCAATGACCATAGTTAGCGCCACCGCTGAAAGACAGAGTACCGTACCTAAAGAACGTACTTTTTGTTTTTTTAAGACTCTATCAAAGAAGGTATTAATCTTTCGATGAAGAATCCACATACAATAAAAACTTGTGACTGTCCCAAGAATCAGACCAGTGAAGATTGGTTTATAGGGTGTAATAGCAAAACCGAGCACGGAAGCTGACAAAATGTATAGCATGTATTGAATAAATTTTCTAAATTGTACTTTTTCCATGTTCTAGTCTCCTGATGAAAATCGCTGTATTAGTTTTAACGTCCCGTACACACCAGTTGCTAAGCCAAGAAGCAAACAAATGATTAAAAAAACTGGTACAGGCCAATGTAATTTTGAGTCAATCCACATACCTAGAAAAATTCCAATTAGTATACACCCAACAAGCTGGGCTAAAATGGAAGACATAAGTGCCATTGCCTTATAAGGTTGTTGCTTTTTTCCTTGCATAGACAACCCTCCATAATATACTTTTTTTCTGTAAATTGACGTATAACCACAATTACTATTTTACAACGTTTGTGACCATTTTCCCTACTTTTATTTGATTTGTTCACAAAATGTTCAAAAAGAATCAACTAGAAAGGGTTTTCATGTTGCTTTTCTTCTTTTAAACAGTCACATTTAGCATACAATATGTTACAAAAATGTGTCAATCTCAAATATTAGAAAATGATTAAAAATTTCAAGAAAATTGAACTATTCTTCGACATATGTTTTTGCCACATTTACGTAAGACTCAATTGCACTTTCATATTGTTTTCGCTTATAAAATATGACAAATTTAAACACACCTTTTTTTGGAAAGTTCGACAGAATCAGTTCTTTTTTGATAATTCCTCGTTTACTATTTTTTTGTTCATCAATGATACTAACAAATCGGAATGTTTCTGCTTCAAAAACTGCAATTTTATATTCTTCCACTTTGCTCGGCAGATATAATTCATATTTGTATTTATTTGTTCCTTTTACCTTGCCGAAATGAAAACCCATTACTGATGGAAAATTAGGTTCTCCTTGCAAAAGTAAGAATGGCACTCTTAATTTTTCTGTATCCGTAACAATCGATAATGCCCCATCATAAAAACCATCCTTCAAAAGTTTTGTTTGAATCATTGCTTTGATTTCAATCAACTTTGAAGAATAAGGTGGTAATGTAAGATTCGTTGGCAAAATCCACTGAATTCCTTTCGTTACATTTGACTCAGTTAATACAACTTGCTTTTTTGCTCCTGAAGTATTTTTAATTTTGATACGAAAGCTTTTTTGTACATTTCCTTGGTTAGTCTTAGTAACACCTAATGAAAGTGAAGTTGGATAAACTAACGTTTCTGTTTTCAAGGCATTATTAATATTTAACCGACCTGCACCTTGTTCGTATGCATGATATAAGGATTTTTTATTGCGATATAATGGTGTAGCCGTATTAACTAACGCACTTTTCAAATCGTTTGGCGTCCATTTTGGGTGTAATTGCTTTAACAATGCTGCTGCTCCTGCTACGTGAGGGCTTGCCATGCTCGTACCTTGAAGTGATAAATATCCTCCTGGAATTGTACTTTTTATTTCAACACCTGGAGCTACCAAATCAGGTTTCATCTGCCATGTACCGGTTACCGGACCTCTAGAACTAAAACTTGCAAGTACATCAACTTTTTTTTCTTTATCAATTTGGATGTAGCGTTTCTTTTTATTAATTAACCCTTTTAACCATTCTCCATTTTTTTTTGATATAGTAGCTGCTGGAATCTTAAATTCCCCTTTTACTTTTCCAGCAAAATTTCCATCTTCATTGTTGTAAACAATAACTCCTTTTGCTCCCTTAATCTGTGCATTTTTCACTTTGTCAGAAAACGTAATTTTCCCTCTTTGAATTAAGACAATTTTATTTTTGACGCGCTTTAAGTCACTTATTTCACCTAATCCCCCATCAACAATTTGAAATTTTAAATTCGGTTTCCACTTAGGCGTCCCTACCATCGGAGTGATGATTTTTTCTTTCCCATTAATGAGAATCGAAGGGAAATATAACGGGGGATAACTCGCCCCGACAGAAAGTGCTTTAGATGATGTTGCTGGTGAACCAACTGACCATAGTGCTGGTCCAGAATTACCCGCAGCTGTAATAGCTAATATCCCTTTTTCATCAACTTTATTTAAGGCAATACTTGTTGGCCAATCGGGACCGTTGACATCATTTCCAAGTGATAAATTAAGAATATCAACCCGATCCTTTACGGCTCTTTCAATAGCAGCAATGACAGTTTCTGTTGTTCCATAGCCTCCCGGTCCAAGTGCACGATAAATATATAGTTTAGCTTTTGGAGCTACTCCTTTCTGTTTTCCATTTGCTGCTATAACTCCGGCCACATGCGTTCCATGAAATGTACTTAAATCTTCTTGTTTCGTTTCCATTGGATCTTTATCTAAATCAATTGTGTCATAACCTCCTGCATAATTTCTTTTTAAATCAGGATGGTTATAATCAATCCCAGTGTCTATTATCCCTACCTTTATTCCCTCTCCTGTAACCATTCGACCTTTTGGATCTTTTAACTTTCTCGCTTGGTTTGCTCCTACAAAAGGGACACTTTCTTCTAAATGCGCTGAATAAGTTTTAACAAAATGCATTTCATTAACTGATGGAATTTTTGTAAGTAGAGTGAGATCTTGCAGTGAGCCAGCGACAGATATTCCATAAAAAGTTTCAGTAAAACGATGTCTTATTTTCACATTAGGATAATCTTGTTTAATTAAATGCAGCACTTGACGAATAGACCCTTCCTTTAAAGAAAGAAGTGCTACTTGATCTTGGTCTTTAGCACTTGAATGACTCGGTAATGAAGATGCCAGAAAAATGATTAATAAGATAGTGACAGTCAGTCTTTTTAGCATAAATAATACGTTCTCCTCAGAAAAAAGATTTCCATTAGCTTTTGTTAATGACCTATTGTCTATGTATCTAAATGATTTTTCTTTTTCACTCTTCACAAACTTACCAATAAAACAGAAATGTCCAAAATAAAAAAAGCTCCCTCCTAAGAGAAAGCTTTTTTCCAATATTATTCAGTTACAACACTATATACTAAAGTTGGTGCTTCTGCTTTATCAGCAATTTTGATGTTTTTATAGATTATGTTCATTACGTCTTCAACGTTCTCTTTGTTAGAGTGGATTGTTACTAATGAATCTCCAGCCTCTACTTTATCACCAATTTTTTTGTTTAACATTAACCCTACAGCTAAGTCAATTTCAGATTCTTTTGTAGCGCGTCCAGCACCTAAGATCATCGCAGCAGTTCCAATTTCATCAGCAACGATTTCAGATACTACGCCATTTTCTTTTGCAGGTACTTCAATTTTAAATTTAGCTTGAGGTAATTTTTCTGGTTGATCTACTACAGAAGCATCTCCACCTTGACCAGCTAAGAATACTTTGAACTTTTCAAGCGCTTTACCGTTCGCCATTACTTCTTTCAGTTTAGCCTCTGCTTCTTCTAATGAGCTTGCTTTGCCAGCTAAGTAAACCATTTGACTTCCTAGTACTAAACATAGTTCTTCTAAGTCTTTTGGTCCTTTACCTTGTAATGTATCAATCGCTTCTTTTACTTCTAATGCATTACCAATTGCAAAACCAAGTGGTTGGCTCATATCAGAGATAACTGCCATTGTTTTACGACCAACGTTATTACCGATGCTTACCATTGCATGTGCTAATTCTTTTGCATCTTCAACTGTTTTCATAAATGCTCCAGCACCTGTTTTTACATCAAGTACAATCGCATCTGCACCAGCTGCAATTTTTTTACTCATAATTGAACTTGCGATTAATGGAATAGAGTTTACTGTTGCAGTAACATCTCTTAAAGCATATAACTTTTTATCAGCTGGTGTTAAGTTACCAGATTGACCAATAACAGCAATTTTGTCTTTATTTACTAATTCAATAAATTGCTCATTAGTGATTTCAACATGGAAACCTTCAATAGATTCTAATTTATCGATTGTACCACCTGTATGACCAAGGCCACGTCCAGACATTTTAGCAACCGGTACATCAAGTGCTGCAACAAGTGGAGCTAAAACTAAAGTTGTTGTATCACCTACACCACCAGTTGAATGTTTATCTACTTTAATGCCTTCAATCTCAGATAAATCAATTGTATCTCCAGAGTTTACCATCGCCATTGTTAAATCAGCACGCTCTTGGTCATTCATATCTTTGAAAAAGATTGCCATTGCTAATGCACTCATTTGATAATCAGGTACATCCCCATTTGTGTAACCTTTAATAATAAACTGAATTTCTTCTGTTGTTAAAGCATGTCCTTCACGTTTTTTTTCAATTAAATCTACCATTCTCATTGTAATCTTGCTCCTTTAATTTGAGTTTTGATGATTTTTATATATAAAATCCAATTTCTTATTTAGCAATTTTTTTCAATTTAATTTCATTAACTATAAAATAGCCTATCGAAATTGCCAAGATAATATACCAAGCTTTTATTAAATATTGATTTTGCCAAATCCCAAGAAGTGTCAAAAAAGCCGGAATAGTAAGGGTTATCCAAGACTGTATAAAAGCAACACAACCTACATGGTGATCAATCTTTTTATTTAATACCAATGAGGCAAAAAATAAATACCAAAGATAAGCCCACATTAACCATATTACTCCATTTAAAATATCATGGAAATGAATAAAGTATACAAGACCATACATTACAGCCATAATCGATACCCAAATTGAATACCATCCCAATCCATTTCCATTAAGATTCATTAGTGTTGTTAAACCAACATATAAATACGTAAAACCAAATAAGAAAATGGCAGAAGTGTTGAAGATTGCCCACGGATCATTATTAGGGGTAGTAGTCAATAAATAAAAGGGTACGATGACTTGAAGTAGTCCCACAAATAAGTTAAAAACCGCAATTGCTTTTGCGTCTGCTTTTTTTAACAAAACAAGACTATTTAGAAATAAAGTTGCTCCTGAAAAAAGTAAACCTATAGTAGACATAGTTTTTCTTTTGAAAATTAGATTCTGTGTCTAACTTCCAATACCCTCCTCTTTATATTGCATAATATTGAAATTTTTTCACATTCTAAAATGAAAAATTGAACGTCCAATCAACAAAGTCAATTGAACGTTCATTACAATTTTTTAAATAATAACACTTACAATTACTGATGTTAAAATACTAACTAATGTTGCACCAAATAATAATTTAAGTCCGAAACGCGCAACTACATTAGCTTGCTTTTCATGTAATCCTTTTACTGCACCCGAAATAATACCAATTGACGAAAAGTTTGCAAATGATACTAAGAATACAGAAATAATCCCTAATGTACGTGGTGAGAATTGATGAGCTTGTTTAGCTAAATCCATCATCGCCACGAATTCATTTGAAACAAGTTTTGTCGCCATAATGCTACCAGCATTTACTGCCTCATGAAGTGGTATACCCATAATGAATGCAATCGGTGCAAAAACATAACCAAGAATTCCTTGGAAAGAGATACCGAAAACCATATTAAAGATGTCATTAATTGCACTAATTAATGCTACAAAACCAATTAACATTGCTGCAACAACAATCGCTACTTTAAAACCATCCATAATATATTCGCCAAGCATTTCAAAGAATGATTGTTTCTCTTCTTCTTGTACTTCAAGAATATCTTCTTCTGGTGTTACTGTATAAGGATTTATAATTGACGAAATAATAAATCCACCGAATAAGTTCAGAACCATTGCTGTTACGACATATTTTGGTTCAATCATTGTCATATAAGCACCAACGATTGACATTGAAACAGTTGACATCGCTGAAGCACAAAGTGTATATAAACGATGTTTCGGCAGGAGACCAATTTGTTTTTTTACAGAAATAAATACTTCAGATTGTCCTAAAATTGCCGATGCAACAGCATTATAAGACTCTAATTTACCCATTCCATTAATTTTACTTAAGACTAAACCAATATATTTAATGACAAATTGTAATATTTTTGTGTATTGTAAAATCCCGATTAATACTGAGATAAATATTATCGGTAATAATACTCCTAAGAAGAATGAACTTGCTCCGTTATTTAAAAGACCTCCGAAAACAAAGTTCACACCATCACCAGCGTATTCGAATAACTTTCCAAATACATCAGCAAATCCCTGAATACATACAAGACCAAACTTAGTATTTAACAAAATATATCCTAAAACAATTTGTATTACGATCATTACGATAATAGGACGAATTTTAACTTGTTTACGGTTACTACTAGCGAAATACGCTATCCCTAATACAACAAGTAATCCTAATGCTGCTATAAGATACTTCATATTATTCCTCCGTCAGATGTATAAATATACTAGATGATTTGCAATTTATTCAATCTGCTAAAAAATATATTATACAGGTAAAACATTAAAATTGCTTTATTTTTTATCATTTTTTCAATGATTACTAATCAACTAGTATGTTAGAGCGTCTTCAACAACTGGAAAAAAATCTAAACGGACCGGTTACCTTATTTATTTAAATCGCTAGAAGCAAAGAATCCAGGTAATAGACGATCAATGGTCGTTACTTCAACATCACCTTTTAGATTAGCTAAAATGATTTGTGTCTTTTCATGACAAAACTCTGCTATAACTTGCCTGCAAGCTCCGCACGGAGAAACTGGACCATCTGTATCAGCAACGATTGCAATCGCTTCTACTTTCGACTCACCCTCTGATACCGCTTTAAAAATTGCTGTTCTCTCAGCACAATTTGTAAGACCGTATGAAGCGTTTTCAACATTACAACCACTATATACTTTTTGATTAGTTGTTAAAATCGCCGCTCCGACTTTAAACTTTGAATAAGGTGCATAAGCAAAATCTCTTGCCTCTATCGCTTTTTTTACTAATTGATCTGCATTCATTTTTTTCACCTCAAAAATTATTGGTAAAATGATGTTAAATAATCGTGGAAAGAGTATTTATGTAGAAAAAGGAAAGGATAATAGGCAATCTCCAAACTATAAAAATAGTTTTAGTAGAATGCAAGATTTCCTACTTATCCTTTCACTCTTTTCTTCATTCAATAATCTTAATATGATGTAGTTGTTTCGCCGTTTACAAGTTTTACACCTGAACTTGTACCGATACGATTAGCTCCAGCTTCTACTACGTTTTTCATATCTTCTAAGCTACGTACACCACCAGATGCTTTAACGCCAACGTTTTCGCCAACTACTTTACGCATAAGAGCTACGTCTTCTACAGTTGCTCCACCAGTTGAAAATCCTGTTGATGTTTTTACAAAGTCTGTACCAGCTTTTACAGATAATTCACAAGCACGAATTTTTTCTTCTTCAGTTAGTAAGCAAGTTTCAATAATTACTTTTACTAAAGCCTTACCTTTTGCAGCTTCAACTACTGCACGAATATCTTTTTCAACTAATTCGTCGTTTTTATCTTTTAATGCACCGATGTTGATAACCATATCAACTTCCCCAGCACCGTTTTCAATCGCATTTTTTGTTTCAAATGCTTTTGTTTCAGGCGTGTTAGCTCCTAAAGGGAATCCAATAACAGTGCAAACCTTTACATTTGATTCTTTTAATAATTCTGCAGCATAAGAAACCCATGTTGGATTTAAACAAACAGATGCAAAATTATATTCTTTCGCTTCTTCGATCAGTTTTGTAACTTCAGCTTTAGATGCATCCGCACGTAATAAAGTATGGTCAATTAAATTTGTAAAATCCATTTATATCCGCTCCTATTTGAAACACATTTTTCAATATTGGATTATTGCTTAAATGTATTAGATTTTTATTATAATAGGTCGTTAGATGTCTGACAACCTATTTAAAGTACATTTTTACTATATCACCAGCTTGAACTTTTGTAAAATGGTTTATGAAATTATGTTCAACTCCAGAGGATTAGATTTTCCCTTAAAAGGAAAAACAACCCATCCTACTTGAAAGCGAATACATAACAAAATAAAAAAAGCACAGACAGGTTTCCTCAATGGATTCCGCTCGTGCTTATTCAACATTGTCATTCTAACTCTAGCAAGTGTTTAGCTGTAAACTGATCCGTAATTAAATAATTGGCATATTTTCCGGAAAGCGCTCCATGGATTGCCTCAATTTTTTTCTCTCCACCTGCGATTAAAATTGATTTTTCTTTTTTCTTTAATTCTTCTAATTCGATTCCAACTGTTCTTTTATCAATTATTTCACTGAAAATTTCTCCTGATTCAGTAAAAAATCGAGAGCAAATATCTCCAACAGCATGTTGCTGAATGTCTTTTTCTTCTTCTTTGTTAAAATAGCCAACTCGAAATAGTAATGCATTCTTTTTCACAGTTCCAACTGTAAATACTGCAACATTTGCCTGTTTCCCCATTTCAATAATTCGTCTAATATGGCGATCAGATTCAACCATCTTCTTTACTTCAGGGTTATCGAATATGATTGGTAAGGGTAAATAACGAGGAATTGTATTAAAAGCTTCAGCAAACAAATTTACTGTTTCTGAGGCATATGTATTTACTTGGGATTGACTGATACCACCATTTAATTGAATGACTTCTACACCCTTCACTCGCTTCTTTTTCAAGTTAGTCGCAATGTGGTACATTGTGTTCCCCCAAGTAACACCTACAATATCACCATCCGTTACAATTTCATTCAATAACTCAGCTGCTCTTTTCGCAATAAATTGAATGATTTCGTTATCATCATTTATGGGAGAGTTACACACTAATACAGTATGTAAGCCATATTTACTTTTTACCTTTCTTGCTAATTCTTTATTATTTTCCATGGGATCCATAATTTCTATACGAACAAAACCTAATTCCTTTGCTTGTTGAAGAAGTCTAGAAATTGTTGGGCGTGATACCCCTAATTTTTTCGCTATTTCCTGCTGACTTAAATCTGACTCATAATATAATCTCGCAGCATCTATAATTAATCGTTGTTTTCCTTTTTCCACTTTGGTTCATCTCACTTTTCTGTAAAACAATGGTAAAGTTGTTATTTATTACTTTAGTACAAAATATTATAAAAATGTAACACAACTTTACCAGTTAACTCAACTTTTGAGCCGCACAATAAAATCATTCAACTTATCTAACGTTGCTATATTTTGATTACATTTTTGACTATCTTGGCAAATATGATTCCCTCTTTTTATATACGTACCTTGAACTGAACCTTTTATTTCTGTTAGAAACATTCCTACTTCTTCAAATCGATTACATAGTACACAAATACCTTTTTTATTTAAGCTTGAAAATGTTCCTTGTATCCCTATAAGCTTATTTTGCTGTTCTGTTATGATAAATTTTTTGTTTGAACCTTTATCATCCCAGCTCAAGTAAGATAACTCTTTTAAATCTATATTCTCCATTGATGGAAGCTTTAACTTCTTTGCTTTTGGAAATAATTTTTTTAATGTTTGCTCAGTTACCTCTTTAAAAGGAATTACATATGGCTTTAATTGTAATAAAAATGCTTCTTCATCAGATTTATCTATAATAGTGTGAATGGGATCGATCATATTTTTTTGCTCATCATTCATATCCATGAACAATTTGAACACTTTTTCTTTTGAAATCTCTTTTAACGCACGAAGAACATCTTTATCGTTTGTCATCGAATGGCCATTAATTAAAATCTGTGTCTGGGCTTTTATAAAATTATACTGGTCATTTCTTAAAAATGGTTCCATTTTTATCTCTCCTAAACAGATTGTAGCTATTTTGTATCTATTTTATGAGATAAATTAAAGAAAGAAAATGTATAGAATAACTTAAAATTAAATTTGCCATATAAAAAACAAGGCTGTTTTCGTGTACATTGTTCCTATTTTAGAATTCGTTACAACTCCAGGTTGCTCCCTTTCCGTGGGGCGTGAGCTGAGCCTCCTCGTCGCTTACGCTCCTGCGGGGTCTCAGCCTTCCCGCTATTCCCACAGGAGTCTCGCACCTTCCGATGTAATCAACTTCTGTCTTTAAAATTAAAATCTATAAGCAACTATCATTTAGAAAAAAGCCAAAATCAAAGCACTAATAATCCATTTTCACGATCATTAGTGCCTTATTTTCTATCGTTATTTAGAGTAAACAATTTTCTTTATTGTTTCTATTGAAAGATAATATTCCTCACCTAATTGATGAATACTCCTACCATTTTTAAATGCATTTCGAATTGAAGTATTTCGATCATCAATTAGTTTCCTTCCACCAGAACGTGTACCCCATTTTTGATAAGTCTTTTCAGGTTTGGGGATATAAATTATTTCACCTTGAACATACTTTTGAATTTCTGCTAATAATTCTTTTGGTAAAATAGTATTCGCTTTTACATATTTCATTTCTGCCGGCCCCTTATTCTTTAATTAAAAATAAAAATAAGGTGCAAAGCCGAATAGTAGAAATGATGATATACGCTTATTTGGGCGATTTATTTCAAGAAAGTCCACCCCATGCAAAGTATCGCCTTTCTAATATTAGGCTTTGCATGAGTCGCTTTAGTGTTTGGCAATACCAAATTACTTGCCATTGTTTACACCTCCTAAAAACTAAAATAAGCTTCCAGTTTTAGTTTATTCAAATAATTTTAATAATAATTTCTTTTTCATTATTATACATAAAACAAATGCTCATTGCATCTTGTCACTTTAAATAGGAGTTTTCGTAAACTTTGTAGCCAACAACGAGAGTAGTTAATTAGAACATAGGGTTGAAAAAACATTAAAGAAAAAACAGTCCTCTAAAATAAGAGAACTGTTAACTCATCGACATTATTTAGTTCCGAATAAACGGTCGCCAGCATCGCCTAAACCTGGAATGATGTAACCATGATCATTTAGCTTTTCATCTAATGCAGCGATGTAAATATCAACATCTGGATGTGCATCTTGTAATACTTTAACCCCTTCAGGAGCAGCAATTAAGCACATGAATTTAATATGTTTAGCTCCACGGTTTTTTAACGAGTTAATCGCTTCAACAGCAGAACCACCCGTTGCTAACATTGGATCAATTACAATAAAATCACGTTCAGTCACATCAGTTGGTAATTTTACATAGTATTCTACCGGCTTTAAAGTTTCAGGATCACGGTATAAACCAACATGTCCAACTTTTGCAGCTGGAACTAACTTCAAGAAACCATCAACCATTCCTAAGCCCGCACGTAGAATCGGAACGATCCCTAGTTTTTTACCAGAAATGACATTTGCCTTCGCTTTTGCAACTGGTGTCTCGATTTCAATTTCTTCAAGTGGAAGGTCACGAGTAATTTCAAACGCCATTAATCCTGCTACTTCATCAACTAATGCGCGAAATTCCTTTGTACCAGTACTTTTCTTACGAATTAATGTTACTTTATGCTGTATAAGTGGGTGATCAAAAACATAAATTTTACTCATTTATTCCGCTCCTTCCAACTTCTAACATCTATCATTTATATACTCCTATGAATTTTACAGAAAGTTTTAAGAGAATTCAAGTAAGATTATGTGAACGTTTTTATATTTGATTATTTTTACTATTAAGTTATTTAATGCGATGGCACTGAAAAAAAAGATTATTGCTATTAGCAAAAATCCACTCGCTTTCCGCAAGAGTCTCACAGATATTGTTGCTATATAGAAATGAGAGAAGTTGATTTCCGCTCCAGGATACTCGCTTTCCGTGGGGCGGTCGGTGAGCCTCCTCGTCGCTAACGCTCCTGCGGGGTCTCACCTGTCCCGCTGTTCCCACAGGAGTCTCGCACCTTCCACTACAATCAACTACAGTATCAACGTTTTGCTTGAACAATATCATATTTAAACAAAAATAATCTCTAATAGAGCTAATTCCTATAAAAACCCTAAAGATCGAACACAAAGAAGACTAGCACCTATTAATTTAGATGCTAGTCGTATTCACTAATTATTATTTGTTAGGATATAACTCATATTTACCAGAAAGTGCTGCTACTCGTTGACGAGATGTTTCTAAAACAGCTTCGTCTTCTGGGTTTTTAAGTGTTTCTGCAATGATTGATGCAATTTCATCCATATCTTCTAATGTAAAGCCACGTGATGTTACTGCAGCAGTACCAATTCGGATTCCACTTGTAACGAATGGGCTTGCTGGATCAAATGGGATTGTATTCTTATTACAAGTAATACCAATTTCATCAAGAACATGCTCTGCTACTTTACCAGTTAAGTTTAAAGAACGCACATCAATTAAGATTAGATGGTTATCTGTACCACCAGAAACTAATTGAATTCCTTCTTTTTGTAATCCTTCTGCAAGACGTTTTGCATTTTCAATAATAGATTTTGCGTATTGAGTAAAATCTTCTTGAAGAGCTTCCCCAAATGCTACTGCTTTAGCTGCAATAACGTGCATTAATGGACCACCTTGAATTCCAGGGAAAATAGACTTATCAATTGCTTTCGCATATTCTTCTTTACAAAGAATCATTCCACCACGAGGTCCACGTAATGTTTTATGAGTAGTTGTTGTCACAAAATCAGCGTAAGGTACTGGGCTAGGATGAAGGCCAGCTGCTACTAAACCTGCAATATGAGCCATATCAACCATTAAGTATGCTCCAACTTCATCTGCGATTTCACGGAATTTCTTAAAATCGATTTCTCTTGGATATGCACTTGCACCAGCGACAATTAATTTTGGTTTGTGTACGCGTGCTTTTTCAAGTACATCTTCATAATTAATTGTTTGAGTGTTTTCGTCTACACCATATTCAACAAAGTTAT
Organism: Gottfriedia endophytica; assembly: GCF_017814275.1. GTDB lineage: Bacteria > Bacillota > Bacilli > Bacillales > Bacillaceae_G > Gottfriedia > Gottfriedia endophytica. Next base: position 187,166 of record NZ_JAGIYQ010000004.1, on the reverse strand, counting down.
ATTGTAATCCACTAAAGTTAACAGGGCTTCCGTGTGTTAAGTGACCACCATGAGATAGGTTCATACCTAATACAGTATCGCCATGTTTTAAAATTGTAAAATAAACTGCCATGTTTGCTTGTGCGCCTGAATGCGGTTGAACGTTTACATGCTCTGCACCAAATAACTGTTTTGCTCGATCTCTTGCAATATTTTCTGCAATATCAACATACTCACAGCCACCATAGTAACGTTTAGAAGGATATCCTTCCGCATATTTGTTTGTTAAAACAGAGCCTTGAGCTTCCATTACCGCTTCACTTACAAAGTTTTCGGATGCAATTAACTCAATTTTAGAGCGTTGTCTACCAAGTTCTAGTTGAATAGCTTCGAATAATGACGGGTCTTGCACTTTTAAATTTTCCATTTTAACATCCCCCTTATTAAAAAAACGAACAATCAAACTTTTTTTTTGAATAACATTCGAAAATAACCTAATTTCCACTTTATTTTACCACGATAATTCGAAATTTGGGAGTTTTTTTAACAGTTTGTTTAAAAAATCATTTTTTAATTATTTTTTAGAATAGTAAATAAAAGCTAATCAATTTAACTTTTGAATAATAAAAAAGGAATCCCTCTAATTCTTATTGAGATTCCTTCTATGTAACTGCCTTTATTTCTAACTCATTCATTCAATTATTTTTTGTAGTATGCATCTTTCCCTGAGCATACTATTCATTATTCTTGAAAAACGAATTGAAAAATCTTTTTTAGCGTAAAATAGTTTCTTCATTTACCGAATAAATTGCCCTTGGTCCACCAATTAGTTTTGGTCTAGTTTTCGCAGTAACTACATGTGCTTCTCCAATTTTTTTAATACTAGTACGAACTGGAACAGCAACATGTTTTAGGTGCATACCAATTAATGTATCCCCAATATCAATTCCTGCATCTGCTTTAATAAATTCAACAATTACCGGATCTTCGAGATGATGAAAGGCAAATGTTGCTAATGCACCACCTGCTGATCGTACTGGTGTAACAGTTACTTCATCTAATCGAAAACTCTTTGCAGTTTCTTTTTCAACAACGAGTGCACGATTTAAATGTTCACAGCATTGGAATGCAAGTTGAACACCAGTTTGAACATGAAAAGCTTTAAGAACCTCATATAAGCTCTCAGCTACTTCCATTGTTCCAGATGTGCCAATCCGCTCACCAACTACTTCGCTAGTACTACATCCTATAACAAGTACGTGTTCACTTGATAATTTAGCCTGCTCTTGAAGTTCATTTAGGAGTGTTTGGATTTGCTGCTTCACAAGTCCAAAATCTTCAATCATCCCAACTATCGTCCTTTCCTATTAGCTCTATTAAGCTACATTGTTAATATTCAAGAGAATCCGCAATAATCATTCGGATTCTCTACCTAATTAAACTATCTAAAAACAAATAAAATATAACAGAGCTCTCTATTAAAAAATGTTAATAGTTTAAATGTCCAATTTAGGCATTTACTTTTCCGAATTATTTGTTCTGTTCAATTGCTTTGATTTTATTTACTCGGTTTTCGTGTCGTCCACCCTCAAATTCAGTTGTTAACCAAATTTTTGCAATGTCACGAGCTAAACCTGCTCCAATCACGCGCTCACCCATCGCAAGTACATTGCTATCATTATGCTCACGTGTTGCTTTTGCACTAAATGTATCATGTACTAATGCACAACGGATACCTTCAACTTTATTAGCCGCAATTGACATACCAATGCCAGTCCCACAAACTAAAATTCCTCGGTCTACTTCACCTGAAGCAACCTTTCTTGCTACTGGTAAAGCATAATCAGGATAGTCAACAGAAACTCCACATTCTGCACCTAAATCCTCATACTCAATTCCCATTTCATCCATTAATTTTATAATCTCTTGGCGAATATTTACTCCACCATGATCAGATGCAATCGCTACTTTCATTTCTGATTGACCTCCATTGTGTAATTGTAAAATTTTTAACGCCCTTATTATACTACTATTTGCCTAGTCTATCTATTAGCTATTCTCACTATTCATTTCTTTTGCTTTAAAATGACTAATTGAATCTTGAAGTTGCATTGCACCTTCTTGTAATTCTTCAGCTAACGAATTAATCACTGCAACAGAATTTGATGCCTCACGAGCCGAAGCTGCAACTTCTTGTGAAGCCGCTGATGTCTGTTCAGCAATAGCAGCAACCTCTTCTGTTTGCTCTGATGTTCTTTCTAATTTGATTACTTGTTGCCCGATTAAACCAGTAATTTCGTTCACAGCTACCACAACTTCACCTACTATATTACTCATTTCGGTAATAGTCGTTTCTGTTTTCATACCTTGTTCAGCTTCTACATTCACTGCTTCTACTTGAACGGTTAATTCTTTCACAACATTTTGTACTTCTTCTTGGATACTATGAATTAATGAAGTAATACCTGAAACTGCTTTTGCAGATTGCTCAGCTAACTTTCTTACTTCTTCTGCGACTACTGCAAAGCCTTTTCCATGCTCACCAGCTCTTGCTGCTTCAATGGAAGCATTTAATGCTAAAAGGTTCGTTTGAGCAGCAATTTCGCCTACTAGACTAATAATCTTTTCAACTTCAGAGGCATTATTCTCTAATCGTTTTACTGTTTGGAAATAGGATTGGTTATTTATAGCAATTGTTTTAATTCCTGAAATTAATTGTTCGATTCTTTCTTTACTTTCCATTAATTTTGTTTGCATATATGTAGTTAATTCTTTAGAATGATTTGCATTTCTTTCAATATCATGTGCAAAATCATTAATGTCGCTCATTATTTCAGCTGTTTGTTGGATTGCTATTGCAGAGCTTTGTCCACCTTTCGCAATCTCTTCAATAGTTCTTGTTACGATTTCAGTTTGATCTGCAGTTTCTGAAGATGAACGGGAGATATTCGCTACTTTTTCCGAAGTATGATGAACATTTTGTTCAATAATCAATACCATTTTTGAAATTTGGTCAATCATACTTTGGAAGCCAACACTTAAATGGTAAATTTCATCTTTTGAAGTTGGAATTGGAACCTCTACATCAAAATTCCCTTCAGCAACTTCTTTTGTAACTTCTTTTAGGCGAATAAGTGGTTTTGTAATGAAGCTCGATGCGAGAAACGCAAGGATTCCTGACCATATTACTCCTAGGGATAAATCAATAATTGTATAGACATTTTCACTAATATCTATATATTCTTTTATGTAGGGATACATAACATATATAAATATTGCTGATGTTGTATACGTAATAATTGCAAGCATAGTTGTAAAGATGACCAGTTTAATTCGTAAACTTAAACCCCTTTTCTCCGGTACCATATAAATCCCCCATTTTCCTTTACTTATTCAACCATTTTTGAAATCAGTATATCTAGTTCCTCTAACGTCATTTCGTACGTTTGAAGTGAGCCACCATAAGGGTCCGAAATATCCTTATCTTCATTGTTTACAAACTCATAAAGAGTGAATACCTTATCCTTTGCTGTTTCAAGTTGTGATAAAATTACTTGCTTATGGCCTTTTGTCATTGTTAATACATGGGTTGCCCATTCTACTAGATCATTCGTTAGCAACTGAGATTTGTGTTCATGCTCTATTCCTTTTTTTCGCAGTGCCTCTAATGCATTAAATGATGCTTTTGAACCATCCATCGCAAATACACCAGCAGACTTTACCTCAAATTCACCTTTTGAATAATGCTTTAATAACGCTTCAGCTATTGGGCTTCTACATGTATTCCCAGTACAAACAAATAATATTTTCTTCAAAAATAGTCCTCCTTTATTTATCGTACTTTTTTCGTACTTTTTTCACATTTTTTTAAGTGATTTTCAATTATTTTATAAAAACTTACTTAGATTACAACTTTATGGGGGATAAAGTGAATCTAGGTATGAGTCTTACTGCTCATTAATGCGGGATAAAAGTCATAAAAAAAAGGTGAGCTATAACAAATTATTAGCACACCTCTATTATTTCATTTCATAACTTGGAAAAAAACAATAATTTTAACCCAAAAAACAATAAAAACGTTCCACCTAATAGTTCGCCAAATTTCCCAAACTGTTGTTCAACTTTTCTGCCAAGAATTAAACCGGCCCATGTCATTATTGTACTAATTAAACCGAATAGTAATATGGTTAACCCCGTTCTTGCTCCGAACATCCCTAAACCAATTCCTACTGAAAAGCTATCAGCACTTACACTAAAAGCAAACAGTAATAATCCAATACCTGACGGAGAAAATTTATTTTTTTCCTTACTAAATAATGTTGTATACATCATATGAAATCCAATTCCGAGTATAAGTGTACCACCAACAATGACCGCTACTCGTCCAAATGTATCTGAAACTGCAAAACCAATAAGCATTCCTAGCAATGGCATAACGACGTGAAAAATGCCAATTACTAATCCTATCTTAAAGATTTGCCTTAATCTCAAATTCATAATTCCCATCCCGAGTCCTACTGAAAAGGCATCTAATCCTAGTGCAGATGCCATTAATGATAAAGTTACGAGCTCATCTATAAACGAAAAGTTTCCCATGATTCCCCTCCTAGGACTTGCTATTTAAAGATATGCAAGTCCACTTCTTGATATGAGGGGATATTGAAATTATCTTTTTTATTTTGGATGTTCTCGTAAACTTCGTTTCTATTCAAGAAGGTGTTAGTTGATTGGAACGTAGGGATACTCGCTTTCCTTGGGGCGGGCGGTGAGCCTACTCGTCGCTATCGCTCCTGCGGGGTCTCAGCCTTCCCGCTATTCCCACAGGAGTCTCGCACCTTCCATTGTAATCAACTTCTGTCTTTAAAATTAATAATTTCAAAAGCAACAATCTTTTAGAAAAGAGCTTTTTAGGAATAGCTAAATTTATCATATTCTACTCTCTAATAATAGAATGTCCACACGCTTTCCACAGACGGTTCATTATTGCAATTCCGATTCCTTCATTAGGGAACATTTCGCTAAATATAAGATCTACCCCGGATTCATTAAATTGTCTAATACTATCATATAATCCAGTAGCAACCGTTTCTAATCGATTACGATATCCACAAGTTATTACAACATCTGCTTGATAAGCTGCTTTATTTTCTTCTGTTGTGAGGATACCTACTTTTTTTCCATTCTTTTGTTCTTTGTGGATTAGTTTGTTGATAAATTCTTGGCTACCATCAATTAAAGTCATCTGAGCATTAGGAGCATAATGTGTGTACTTCATTCCAGGTGATTTTGGTTTTTCCATCTTGTTTGTTGTGGATGGATCTACTTCTATATGCCCAATAACCTCCGAAATCATTTCTGGAGTTATACTGCCTGGTCGTAAAATCATTGGTGGAAGCTGTGTGCAGTCTATAACTGTTGATTCAACACCAACATTTGTTGGACCACCATCCACAATCCCTGCAATTCGCCCATTCAAATCCTCCCAAACATGGATGGCAGTTGTTGGACTTGGTTTTCCTGATGTATTTGCACTCGGTGCAGCAATCGGCTTACCACTTTTTTCAATAATTGCTAAAGCCACAGGATGGTCCGGCATACGAATACCCACTGTGGATAATCCTGCCGTTACATAAGAAGAAACACTCTTCTTACTTGGCAAAATAATGGTTAATGGCCCTGGCCAAAATGCATCCATTAGTTGTTCGGCTTGTGAAGGAATGTCTGTAACTAACTGTTTTAACTGCTCCTTGCTCGCAATGTGGACAATCAGTGGATTATCACTCGGTCTTCCTTTTGCTTGGAAAATACCTTGCACTGCCTCATCAGATGTAGCATCTGCTCCTAGTCCGTAAACCGTTTCTGTTGGAAATGCCACAACTTGTCCTTCCGCTAACAAGCTTGATGCATCCACAACTTGTGAATAAATTTCTTTTTTATCAACAAATTTATCCACATTCCATATTTTCGTTTCCATTTTATTTCACCTCTGCTAAAACACTCAAAACTACATATTTTGACAAATTTCTTTGTTTTAAAAACAACTTTTATCCACAAATTGTGGATAAAAGTTGTTAATCTGTTGATAAACTTGTGAATACTTTGATTTTATAGACAAGAATATCTTCATTTTGAATTGTTTTTTGATAATGATTCATCTTTTTAACTTCTTCTGAGACGTCCAATTCATCAACTTGTTGAAAACCTAGCTGTAAAAACAAATCTTGCACAACACTATGCTTTGTTAATAAGTATACGTTATCCACAAGTTTTTCACTAAGCTTTAACATGACACTTTTCAAAAAAAGTAACATGTACTGTGAATAAATTGTAGGCGATACAACTAAAGAACGCAATAAAACCTCTTTATCCTCTTGTTCATAACCCATAATGGCTTGTACAACACCAGCTTCGTCCTCCATTAAGAAAAAGGCTTCTTCATTCTCTTCAATACCTTCAGTGGATAACCCTGCTTGTCCTAAAAATTTATAAATGACTGATTGATCCTCACGAGTCGATGTCCTTATTTTCATCATAAAACCTCCCTATTTCTGCTTGTCTAACTTATATGCAGCAAGGAAGGTGATTAGAACTAAAATAATTTTTTAATCATCATCCAGAAAAAACTTTTCACCTTTACTTGCTCTTCTGGCTTAGTAGTTGTTTCAGTCGTTTCTTCTGATGTCACTTTTTGATGATCTCCATCTTGAACATCTTGCTGATGTTCTTCAGTTTGCTCGGTTCCCTTATTAACTTTACTAGTTTCTACTCTAGGTACTGTAACACCGGACTCAACTGGCGGTTTTTCGATATTAGTTGATTGATTCTCATCAGTTTTTTGCTCCTTCTTTAGAACTGATGTTGTTGCATCACCATTTGAAAAATCTAGGAAGCAAAGTGGTGGAAACAAAACACACCACCAATTAGCACCTTGTCCTGCACCTAACTTAATTAACACAGCCTCATATTCTCCTGCGGGATAGAAAAAGCTTCCGTATAATTTTGTTGGAAATTTTACATGCTTCGAATACGTAATTGTAAAAGACTGGTTACTTTTCTCTTTCGTTAATACTTCTTGAACCGTTTTTTGAATATCTGATAAATGACTTTGAATAACCTTTTGCCCTTCTTTAAAGCTTGTTAAATCTTTTACCCACGAATTTATTTGATGATTTACCGCATCACGAACATCTCTTTTTAATTGTTGATCAGGTGAGCTATCACTATTTGCTAGAATCCGTAATCGAACAGCCTTTTTTGGAATAATAACCGTTTCATTTCCTTTAGCATTTGTATCTTGAATTGGTACTAATACTGATGAACTTACTAATAATATGATAAAAAAAGCAATTATTTTTATTTTCATTTTATCTCCACCATCCCTCTAGGAAACAGTTTAGACAAGATCCTTAAATCTTAAACATTAGTAAACTCATTTTTTTAGTGTATTTTTGATATAGTGTAAATAAATACTGACACAATCAACCTCACTTGTCGCACTCAGTGTTCTACTCCCAACAACGTCCTCAATTTCATTAAAAATGAGTGAGTTATTCTCATCAAAAATAAAATCAATCCCTACAAAATCGAATGTAAAGTTGCCTGTGACTTTTTGAATGATCCTTTTTTCTGACTCATTCAGCTCATAGAAACGCGCATTACCACCAAGGGAATAGTTTGCACGAAAATCACTGTTTGATTCACGGAGTACAGCACCAATCACTTCATTTCCAACAACAAATACTCTTAAATCTTTGCCAGGATTAGGACATATTTTTTGTAAAATAATCTCTTCTTCGTCAATATTCTCCAGACCTAATTGTAATTCTTTCTGATTAGACACTTTAAAAACTTGGTTCCCTCCACGTCCATGACACGCCTTTAAGACAAACGGAAAATCTAAAGGAAGTTTACTATCTAGTAAACTATGTTTTTTTGAATAATAAGTGTCCATCATTGGAATCTTAAGTTTTGTTAGTTGGTGATGTGTCTTAAATTTGTGATTAAAGAGAAGTGATGATGACGCAGAGTTGAATACTCTACTACCCATTTCTTCAAAATGAATGGATAGGACCGGATGAATGGTTCTCATAATGACAAAATCAGGTGAATCACACATAACACCATTGTATTTTAAAATTGGATTATGTCTTTCAATTCCAATTGTTAAATCTTCAACCAGAACTAATCGTAATTCTATTCCAAAGGACGGTGCATTTTCTAGAAATCTATTAATGAATAATTCGTTCCGAACGGACTCCTCCCTCGTATATACAATCCATCCGTTCATCTCTTTGCCTCCAAATCTTTATAGATGTAATCCATAATAAACTCTGATACATCTATCCCTGTACATGATAAAATATTTTTCATATGTGCATTTGAATTGACTTCACAAATAATCGGCTCGTCATTTTCACCAAATAATAAATCGACTCCGGCAAAATCTGCACCTAGAAGCTTGGCAGATTTCACAGCTAAAGCCGCTTGCTCTTCAGTAGGAGTATATTGATACATCTTTCCTCCATTCGTCACATTTGCCCTGAAATCACTTTCTGACTTTCTCATCATCGTAGCAACAACTTCATCGCCAACAACATGTAAACGGATATCTTTACCTGAACTAGACTGAATAAATTCTTGATACACATGAGGCTTGTGTTTAAGCTGATTTACTTTCTCCATAAATTCAGAATGATTTCTTACTAAATAAACTTGCATCCCAAACGAACCATAAACCTCTTTCATCACAAATGGATATCCTAGTTCTTCCTCAACATATTGATAGAAAGTGAAATCTGTGAGATCACAATTAGGAAACAGTAAAGGTGACGTGATTGTCTTTGGCATTGAAATACCATACTTCGAAAGAACTTGATGAGTAAGTGATTTATCATCACAATTTTCAATAGCTTGGGCTGAATTATATAATCTAAATCCCATGTTTTCTAAATGACGTGCTAATCGAACATCTTTATCCCAAAAAAGGATAAAATCAGGTTTTTCATTTGAGTACTTTCCTTTTAAAACGGGACTACCATTTTCAATAACAGGAACTAACTCATGATGTTTCACTAATTTTACTTCTAGTCCGCTTTTTCTTGCAGCATTTTGAAGCATATCAAATAACTCAGTAAATTTGTTTGCCGTAATATGACCATTTCGTATGATCCATCCACTGTATTCTGCCATTATCCCCTACTACTTTCACCTAGTTTTTGTTTTAGTGTACCATTAATTACAGAAAAGTGAAGTAGACTTGCTTAGCTTCGACAGACGGTGGAGTAAATAACAAAAGGGAGTATGTTCAATAAGCAACAATAGTAAAAAAAGGTAGACTATTCGTCCACCTTTTCCATAAATACCATTCGATCTTTTCCATTAATATCATACACTATCTCGACTTTAGCCATCGGGAAGGATGATTGAAGTAATTGAGCAACATCTTCTCCTTGCCCAGCACCAACTTCAAAGGCAACAAGAGCTTTATTCTGAAGAACTTTCGGCAAATCATTCGCAAATCGACGATAAAAATCTAAGCCATCTTCTCCACCAACTAGTGCACGAAACGGCTCATGTTCTTTTACAAGATCACTTAATTCTGTCCAATCCTTATACGGAATATATGGAGGATTCGAGACCACAATATCAAGCTTTTGGCCATTTTCAAGAAAAGGATTTAATAAATCCCCATGCCAAAAGGTTACACTTGCCCCTAAGATTTCAGCGTTACTCTTTGCAACCTCAATGGATTCCTGGGCAATATCTATGGTATGAACATGTAAATTAGGATTTTCAAGGGCTAAAGTAATTGCAATTGCCCCGCTACCAGTACCAACGTCAATTAGTTGTAATTTTTCATTTTCATTCCACATAGTTTGAACTCTATGCAAAACACCTTCTACAAGCTCTTCTGTTTCTGGTCTAGGAATTAATACTTCTTCATTTACTTTAAAAGTTCGTCCGTAAAACTGCTCAACACCTAATAAATATTGAATAGGCTCACCTTTTACATGCTGCTCTAGCAAATTCTGAAATAATTCCCACTGCTCTTTCGTTAAAGAATCGTGCATACCAGTCAATAATTGTGTGCGATTTCGTTTTAGCAAATGTTGCAAGACAATTTCACCCACATTGTTGTCTCGCTCATTTTCTATTAAAAAAGAAGAAGCCCATTTGAGGGCTTCATAGATCTTAGTTGTCATATTATTGGTCTTGTTCCATTCTTTTCGCTTGGTCATCCATAATTAATGCATTGATAAACTCATCAAGTTTACCTTCAATAATTTGATCAAGCTTTTGAATCGTTAAACCAATACGATGATCAGTTACACGATTTTGTGGGAAGTTATACGTACGAATACGTTCAGAACGATCACCAGTACCAACTGCTTGCTTACGGTTTTGATCGTATTCTGCTTGAATTTCTCGCATGAATTTATCATAAACACGTGCACGTAATACTTTCATTGCTTTTTCTTTATTTTTAATTTGTGATTTTTCATCCTGACACGATACAACTGTGTTTGTAGGAATATGTGTTAAACGAACTGCTGACATTGTTGTATTTACAGACTGACCACCTGGCCCACTTGATGCAAATGTATCAACACGGATATCTTTTTCATGGATTTCAATTTCAACTTCTTCAGCTTCTGGTAATACAGCAACCGTTGCAGTCGAAGTATGAATACGTCCACCGGATTCAGTTTCAGGAACACGTTGTACACGGTGAGCACCATTCTCAAACTTAAGTTTAGAATAAGCACCTCTTCCGCTAATCATGAAAATAACTTCTTTATAGCCACCTAACTCTGTATAGTTAGCCTCTATGATTTCCGTTTTCCAGCCTTGTACCTCAGCATAACGACTGTACATACGGTATAATGTTCCAGCAAATAGAGCCGCTTCATCTCCACCTGCAGCACCACGAATTTCAACAATTACGTTTTTATCATCATTTGGATCTTTTGGAATTAGTAAAACTTTTAAACGTTCTTCAAGTTCTTTTACTTCAACTTCTAATTCACTAATTTCCTCTTTCACCATTTCACGCATGTCTGCATCAAGCTTATCCTCAAGCATCGCTTTAGCATCTTTTAATTGTTCTTTAATCGTTTTATATTGGCGGTAAGCATCTACCGTTTCTTGAATGTCTGATTGTTCTTTTGAATATTCTCTTAACTTCTTCGAATCATTAAGTATCTCTGGATCACTTAGAAATTCATTTAACTTATCGTAACGATCTTCAACAGCTTGTAAACGATCAAACATCTGCTTCACCTCACATTTTCCCTGTCTATTTTAATCAGTATAAATTTCTATCAATTAATTTTCAAGTTTCTCTATTAATCCTCTTGATGATGCAATTCTGCATGCAAAGATTCTTCCATAGGTACTTTATGACAATGACGGCATCTTGGCTCATACGATTCAGAAGCACCAACTAGAATTATTGGATCATGGAATGACGCAGGTTTTCCATTAATTAATCGTTGAGTACGACTCGCAGGTGATGCACATACCGCACATACTGCATTTAGTTTCGTCACATGCTCAGCAATTGCTAGTAATTGTGGTACTTGTCCAAATGGAAGGCCTCTAAAATCTTGATCAAGCCCTGCACAAATAACTCGTTTTCCCATATTAGCCAACTGTTGAACTACATGCAGAACTTCATCATCAAAAAATTGTATTTCGTCAATCGCAACAACTTCAATATCTTCCGTTACATAATCAAGCATTTGGGATGATTGGCTTATTGCATAAGCAGGGACTTTCATTCCATTATGAGAAACCACTTCTATTTCACTGTAACGATTGTCAATTGATGGTTTGAACGTCACGCATTTTTGCTTAGCAAACTGCGTACGACGAACTCGACGGATCAATTCTTCTGATTTGCCCGAAAACATGCTTCCGCAAATCACCTCGACCCAACCGTCTCTTCTCATCATAAACATTAAGCCTCTCACCTTTCTACAAATCAATCTAAGATTATTTCTGTCTATTGTTTATATTGGTGAACTGATCAGTTCATTCCGTTTTTTTATGTGTCTAGCTTCAGTGGCTACCATCTCTTGGATTTTGCTCCAATGTCTTTCGAAGGTAATCAAGCCACTTACGCTTCTCTTTATATCATGATGTAATTTATAAAATGTATTATTAAATGGATTTTATTAAATGTATGTTTTACAAGGAGAAACTAAGTATTCGTGCGTAAAAAAAGCAGGCATAGTAGCAATAACCTGCCTGCTTTTCAACATTATTACTTAATGCCGTATTTTTTGTTGAAACGTGCAACACGACCTTCAGCGTTAGCAAATTTCTGACGACCAGTGTAGAATGGGTGTGAATCAGAACTTACCTCAACTTTGATAAGAGGGTATGAGTTTCCATCTTCCCACTCGATTGTTTCGTTAGAATATTTTGTAGATCCTGTTAGAAACTTAAAGCCAGTGTTAATGTCCATGAACACGACTTTCTTGTAATCTGGATGAATATTTTGTTTCATGATTTTCATCTCCTTCCGCCCTGAAATACTCGAAATCAGAGTTATCTTATCTATGTGATTTTACACTTAGACACTTTACATACAAGAGAAATTATAGCAACTCCACCAGGAGAATGCAACTGCTTAATTAAGGAAATGTGTAGCAAGCTCGTTTAGCTCTGACAGGCTTTGGAGCAAAAATTAAGGGAAGTGCGGTTTTCACTTCACTTAGTTTTTGTGAAAAGACCGAAGAGCTAGCTTGCGCAACTAGACACCAGGAAATGTGTAGGTGCCTTGCTCATCTCCGACAGACGTTGGAGTAAATAACAAAGGAAGTGTGCTTTCCACTTCATTTGTTATTTGCGAAACGGCCGAGGAGATAGGCACCGGAACTAGACAAGGAAATGTGGAGTAAGCTCGTTTATCTTGAAACAGGAATCTTTTTGCTTTCCTCTGTCATCATCTCAAAAAATTCTTCATTTGTTTTTGTTTGACGAAGCATTTTAAAGTATCTTTCTACAAAATCAGGGATATTAGACATCGTTTTTCTCATTAACCAAAGCTTGTCTAAATGAGCTTTAGGAATTAGAAGGTCTTCTTTACGTGTTCCAGAGCGACGAATATCAATCGCAGGGAAGATTCGACGTTCTGCTAATGAACGATCTAAATGAAGCTCCATATTTCCTGTTCCTTTAAATTCTTCGTAGATAACATCATCCATACGTGAACCGGTATCAATTAATGCAGTTGCAAGAATTGTTAAACTTCCACCCTCTTCAATGTTACGAGCCGCCCCAAAGAAACGTTTTGGTCTATGGAATGCTGCAGGATCAATACCACCAGAAAGAGTACGACCACTTGGAGGGATAACTAAGTTATAGGCACGTGCCAGACGAGTAATACTATCCATCAGGATAATAACGTCTTTTTTATGTTCTACTAATCGCATTGCTCTTTCTAAAACAAGTTCTGCAACTTTAATATGACTTTCTGGAGTTTCATCAAATGTAGAACTTACAACATCACCTTTTACTGAACGCTCAATGTCAGTTACCTCTTCAGGACGTTCATCGATCAACAATACAATTAATTCTGCTTCAGGATGATTCGTTGTAATGCTATTTGCGATTTCTTTTAATAATTCCGTTTTACCAGCTTTCGGAGGCGCAACGATTAATCCACGTTGCCCAAATCCAACTGGAGCAATCATATCAATGATACGAGTTGAAAACTTATGCGGTTCCGTTTCTAATTTCATGAAACGATTTGGATAAAGTGCAGTTAATCCTGGAAAGTGAACACGTTCTTTTGCATTCTCTGGGTCATCGCCATTTACAGCTTCAACTTGTAACAATCCAAAATAGCGTTCATTTTCTTTTGGTGGACGTACCTTCCCTGATACCTTGTCCCCATTTCTCATATCAAAACGACGAATTTGAGAAGCCGAAATATAAATATCTTCTGAACTTGGCGAATAATTAATAGGACGTAAAAATCCATATCCTTCAGACGGGATGATTTCAAGAACACCTTCCATAAATAACAAACCATCTTTTTCTGCTTGGGCTTTCAAGATTGCAAATATTAATTCTTTCTTTGTTAATTTACTGTAATACGAAATTTTCAAAACTTTCGCGTGCTCATACAGGTCTTTTAACTTCATATTTTCTAATGCGGAGATCGTTAAACTCATACAACACCACTCTTTTTCAATTTTAAAATTAGTTCGGAATATATCAAATCAATTGGAAGGTTTTTCAGAAGGTTTTTTGAAGAAAGACATACAGAAAAGTTTTTACTCTTTAGTGTAACCTTTTCCTCTAAAATTATTCTTATTTAACGTATTTGTTTTATTACCTATTGAGATTATAAGGCGAAAGATTCTTTCTGCCAATATATTTAATATTTCTGTTTTGTTACAATTTTGAACAATTAAAAGTAAAAGCTGCTCCATAAATACTTAATGAATGTTATGGAGCAGCTCAAAAATATTATTTAATTACTAAATTAGGTTTTTTATTTAAGCTATGGCGTCCATCAACAAAACGTACAGTTCCAGACTTAGCACGCATTACAAGAGATTGAGTAGTCCCTATATCTCCCTTTAATTGAACACCTTTAAGTAGTTCACCATCAGTTACACCTGTTGCTGCAAAAATGGCATCGTCACCTTTTACAAGGTCATCCATGTACAATACTTGGTGTGGGTCTTTAATTCCCATTTTAATACATCTTTCTAGCTCTTGATCATTTTGAGGTAATAATTTCCCTTGTAGCTCTCCACCTAGACACTTTAAGGCAACCGCTGCGATTACGCCTTCTGGTGCACCACCAGATCCAAATAAAATATCTACACCTGTATGATCAAATGCTGTATTAATAGCTCCTGCAACATCACCATCATTAATTAGTTTAATGCGTGCACCTGCAGCACGAATTTCTTCAATTAATTTTTCATGGCGTGGACGGTTTAATACTGTTGCTACTACATCGTTAATATTTTTCCCTTTAGCGTTTGCAACAGCCATAAGATTATCATATACAGAAGCATTGATATCGATTTTACCAACAGCTTCTGGTCCAACTGCAATTTTTTCCATATACATATCAGGAGCATGTAATAAGTTCCCATGGTCAGCAATCGCAAGAACGGCAAGAGCATTCCACCCACCGCTAGCAACAATGTTTGTACCTTCTAGTGGATCAACAGCTACATCCACTCTTGGACCAAATCCTGTACCTAGCTTTTCACCAATATAAAGCATTGGTGCTTCGTCCATTTCTCCTTCACCAATGACAACTGTACCTTTCATTGGAATTGTATCAAATACATCTCTCATCGCTTCTGTTGCAGCCCCGTCTGCTTCATCCTTTTTACCAAGACCCATCCATCTTGATGATGCAAGTGCTGCTGCTTCCGTAACACGAACTAACTCCATTGATAAACTTCTTTCCATGACAAAATCCCCCTATTTGTACGTCAAAAAGTAAACGTCGTATATTATAGTAATCTAGATGTATTCAAAGTCACTGATTTTAGAGTAACTTTTTGCTAGAATTACGCGTTTTTCAATTGTTCTAATTCTTTCTCAGTTAAAGGAACTCTCCAAACATTTGCACCGAGTCCTGTTAACTTGTCCACCAATCCTTCATAGCCACGATCAACGTGCTCAAGACCTGTTAACTCTGTTTTTCCTTCTGCAATTAAACCTGCAATGACAAGAGCTGCTCCAGCACGTAAATCACTTGCTTTAACACGCCCTCCTTGTAACTTTGTTGGCCCAGTTACAATAGCAGTACTTCCTTCCACTTTGATGATTCCATTCATTCTATTTAACTCATCAATGTGTTTAAAACGTGCTCCATAGATTGTGTCAGTTACAACTGACGTTCCATTAGCTTTTGTTAATAACACTGTAAAAGGTTGCTGTAGATCAGTTGCAAACCCAGGATAAACAAGCGTCTTAATATCGACAGCTTTTAATTCTCTATTTGTTCCTGTTACAATCAACTGCTCATCATTCGTTTCAACTTGTACACCCATCTCTCTCATCTTTGCGATTAGAGATTCTAAATGATGCGGAATAACATTGTCTACAATAACTTGCTTACCTTCTTCAACAGTAGAAGCCGCTAAGATTGCGTAAGTTCCCGCTTCAATACGGTCTGGAATGATCGTGTGTGAACAACCATTTAATTGTTCTACACCATCAATTCTAATTACATCCGTACCAGCGCCCTTGATTTTTGCCCCCATACTTGTTAATAATGTCGCAACATCAACAATTTCTGGTTCTTTTGCAGCATTTTCAATGACCGTTCTTCCCTTTGCTAACACTGCAGCAAGCATAATATTTATAGTAGCACCTACACTAACCACATCTAAGTAAATACGTGCGCCTTTTAATTCATCAGCACGTAAGTATATTGCACCTTGTTCATTTGTAACTTTTGCCCCTAGTGCTTCAAATCCTTTTATATGCTGATCAATTGGCCTTGGTCCTAAATAACATCCGCCCGGTAAGCCAATGACTGCTTGCTTAAATCGCCCTAGCATCGCACCCATTAAATAATACGAAGCACGAAGTTTTTTTACCTTTCCATTCGGAAGAGGCATACCAATCATTTTCGAAGGGTCGATAATAATTTTTTCGTTATCATAATTAACTGTTCCGCCAATTTCTTCTAATAAATCACATAGTGTTTGTACATCTGAAATTCTAGGTAATCCCTCAAGCACAACCGGAGAACTAGCAAGTATCGTTGCAGGTATTAATGCAACTGCACTGTTTTTAGCTCCACTTACACGAATTGTACCTTTTAAAGGAATCCCCCCTTCTAAAACAAGCTTTTCCATACAATACTCCCTTCATCAATAAACAGAAGAAAAAATAGAAATAATTTTTATAGGCATAGATGTTTTGGTAAGCAAGTCACTTACGCTTTTGTCTTGTCCAGCTCCATGAACTAGCTCTTCGGTCGTTTCACAAAAACCAAGTGAAGGGAGAAACCACCCTTCTCTAGGTTTTTGCTCCAACGCCTGTCAGAGCTAACCGAGTTCATTCCGCTTTTTCTATATTTTCTCCATGTCTTTAACACTCTAATCCCAGTTTCATTTTAAACGAAAAAAGGAGAAAAAAGTATGTTTGTTTTTAAAGTTCTTGCTGGGATACTCCAGTCCTTTTTTCCTAAGGAATAGTATAACAATAAATTGAAAGCCATTCTAATTATTTTACTTGTGTACGCTTTCACTTTTCAAACGAATAAAACCGCCTAAAATTGCTTTAGACGGTTTCAATTAATCATATTATATCATATCGTACGAGAAATTTCTCTTACGCTTTGTTGCTTGTACCGAACTCACGGATTTTACCGATAACAGTAGCTTTAACAGCTTCACGGCCTGGTCCAAGAATTTTACGTGGATCGTATTGTTTTTGATCGTTTGCAACAAATTCACGAACTGCTTTGTTGAATGAAATTTGGTTTTCAGTGTTAACGTTGATTTTTGCAGTACCACGAGCAATAGCTTTTTGGATTTGTTCAGTTGGGATACCAGTACCACCGTGTAATACTAATGGTAATTTAGTTTCTCTACCGATTTGTTCCATTTCGTCGAAACCTAATTTAGGTTCGCCTTTGTAAGGACCATGAACAGAACCTAGAGCTGGAGCTAAGCAATCAATGCCAGTACGCTCAACTAATTCTTTACACTCTTGTGGGTCAGCATAAATAATGCTTCCTACAACGTGATCTTCTTGACCACCAACTGTTCCTAATTCTGCCTCAACAGAAACACCTTTAGCATGAGCATACTCAACAACTTTTTTAGTTGTTTCAACGTTTTGCTCAAAAGGATCATGAGAAGCATCGATCATTACTGATGTGAAACCAGCATCGATTGCATTCTTACAAGCTTCAAAGCTTGAACCATGATCAAGATGAATAGCAACAGGTACAGTGATTTTTAAATCGATCATTAAACCTTCTACCATTTTTACTACTGTATTAAATCCACCCATGTATTTAGCAGCGCCTTCAGACACACCTAGGATTACTGGAGATTTTTCTTCTTCAGCTGCAGTAAGGATTGCATGAGTCCATTCTAAATTGTTGATGTTGTACTGACCAACTGCGTATTTACCTTCGTTTGCTTTAATAAGCATTTCTTTCATAGATACTAAAGGCATAATAAGCCCTCCTTCTAATCATTTGTTAGAAATTATACTAGTGTACCTAAACAAATGTACGAACATGAATAGATTACGACAAAGTACATTTTATTATGTATATTTTACGGTACATTTATTACCTTTCTTAGAATACAGAAAAGGAGCTTAAATTACAACAATAAAGACTAAAAGTTCACAGATTCGTACCAATGATTATAAGAATTTGAGTGAGTCTTTATACACTACAAAAAAGAAAGCGATTTCCTTTAATTTTTAATGACTAATTTTGATAAGTTACCATATGCTCTCTAACTACTGTTTTAATTTCATCGATGTCAAATGGTTTTGCGAAATAACGAAGAGCACCCAGTTTCTTTGCCTCCTCAATTATGTCAAGCTCACCATATGCTGTCATTAAAATGACTTTTATGTTTTGATCAATTTCTTTAATACGTTTTAAAATTTCAATTCCATCCATACCAGGGATTTTCATATCAAGTACAACTAAGTCTGGACGGTCATTCGTTACAATATCAATTGCTTGAAAACCATTTGCCGCCTGATAAACTTCATAACCTTCTTTTTTAAAGATCTCATGGAGTAATAATCGGATTCCGTACTGATCGTCTACAATTAGAAGCTTGTTTGGCATTCTTTTTCCTCACTTTCGCTACTGTTAGATTTATTATAACCAGTGCAATTTTTCCACATATCGTCTTACATTCGAGCGAATACTAAAACATTCCTTCTTTTTATTAAAAATTTATTTTCTCATTTGAAAATTCCCCAGCATTAACGGGCTGAAAGACCCCAACCTCAAAACTAGTAAGATAAGGATTTATTGCACATTAATGCCCAATTGGGCGGACTAACCATCAGTAAGGTGTGAAGAAAACCCCAACTTTTAAAGGTTACACTCACCCCGCAGTAACTGGCAGTAAACCCCAATGCTTCTAAACTATGAGAGGCAAAGCTGATATTAAAGAATGGATAACTGCCACTAAATGCCCGATTGGGCGGGCTGACCATCAGTGGGATAAATCTTTCCACTGATGGAAGTTTCACTTTATCTCTTCATTCTCTTTTCAGTATAATAAAGATGAACTTTTTCATAAAGGGGTTATTAATAATGAGTAAGATTTTTACAACACAATTAAATGGTGTTTTTCAAAAAATAGGAAATGATGAAGAATCACTTGAAGATTGCGCACGTTTTTTAGCTCAAGCAATAGCAGGTGAAGGAAATATATATGTACACGGAACAAAAGAAATGGCAGGTATTCTAGCCGAGGTAACAGAAGGATTGGAAAATAATTCAGCTATTTTACCTTTATATGTCAATGAGACTATGCAGGCTGTATCACCTGTAGACAGAGTACTGTTATTCACACGTACAACTAACGATGAAGACGGTATAAAATTAGTCAAAACACTACAACAAATGGATATTGGTGTAGCATGTGTTACGTCTGGAAATGCTGATGAAGGATTATTTGAGATGGCTGATGTCTCAATTAATCATTTTATTACTAGAAAACTAGTTCCGACTGAAGAAGGAGATCGTACAGGTTTTCCAAGTTTAATGAGTGGGTTATTTATCTATCATTGTTTAGCTTTAAATATTAAAGAAATACTTGAGGATTTATAGATAATTTTAACTTTGTTGCTATTTCAGTATGTGTAAATTTCCACTCCAGGGTGCTCGCTTTCCTTGGGGCGTGAGCTGAGCCTCCTCGTCGCATAGCTCCTGCGGGGTCTCAGCCTTCCCGCATCTCCCACAGGAGCCCGGCACCCTTACGTTCCAATCAACTTCTGCTTTATCAATCTCTTTAAAAACAACAATCTTTTAGAAATATAAAAAAAAGAGAGGTTTTGTATCTTACTACAAAACCTCTCTTTTTATGAATGATTGATTATTTTGATTCTCTATTGTTTAATGAAGCTCCAACGAAATCTCTAAATAAAGGTTGCGGTCTTGTTGGACGAGACACCAATTCTGGGTGGAATTGAGATGCTACAAACCATGGATGGTTTGGTAATTCAATAATTTCCACTAAACGACCATCTGGGCTAGTTCCAGAGAATACGAAACCTGCTTTTTCCATTTGTTGGCGATATTCATTATTAAACTCATAACGATGACGGTGACGTTCATATACAATCTCATCGCCATATGCCTCATGAGCTTTTGTTCCTTCAACTAACTTACAAGGATATAAACCAAGACGTAATGTACCACCTAAATCCTCAACGTCTTTTTGTTCTGGTAAAAGATCAATGATTGGATACTTTGTAGTTGGATCAATTTCAGAAGTATGAGCACCCTCAAATCCAAGAACGTTTCGTGCAAATTCAATTGATGCAATTTGCATACCTAAACAAATTCCTAAGAAAGGAACGTTGTTTTCACGAGCGAATTGAGCAGTCACAATTTTACCTTCTACTCCACGGTCTCCAAAACCACCAGGTACTAAGATACCGTCTACATCTCCAAGTAGTTCTTTTACATTTTCAGTTGTTACATGCTCAGCATTAATCCAGTCAATCTCGATATCACTATCAAATGAATATCCAGCATGTTTTAATGCTTCTACAACAGAAATATACGCATCTTGAAGTTCTACATATTTACCAACAAGTGCAATTCTTGTTGATTTAGAAAGGTTTTTCACTTTATCAACAAGTGCTTTCCACTCTGTCATTTCTGCTTTTTTAGTTTTAAGTTTTAAATGATCACAAACTAAATCATCTAAGCCTTGTGCTTGTAATTCTAAAGGCACTTCATATAATGTCTCAGCATCACGCGCTTCGATCACTGCTTTAGAATCAATGTCACAGAATAAAGCAAGTTTTTCTTTCATATCATCAGAAACTGGCAGTTCAGTACGAACAACGATTACATTTGGTTGAATACCTAAGCTTCTTAATTCTTTTACACTGTGTTGAGTTGGTTTTGTTTTCATTTCTCCAGCAGCTTTTAAATAAGGAATTAACGTACAATGGATGTACATTACATTATCACGGCCAATGTCACTCTTGATTTGACGAATCGCTTCAAGGAAAGGTAGTGATTCAATATCACCTACAGTTCCACCGATTTCTGTGATAACAACATCCGCATTTGTTTCACGGCCAGCACGGAATACTTTATCTTTTATTTCATTTGTAATATGAGGAATTACTTGAACAGTTCCGCCAAGGTAATCTCCACGACGTTCTTTTTGTAAAACAGTTGAGTACACTTTACCTGTTGTAACATTACTAAATTTATTTAAGTTAATGTCAATAAAACGCTCATAGTGACCTAAGTCTAAATCCGTTTCTGCTCCATCATCCGTAACGAATACTTCACCATGTTGATATGGACTCATTGTCCCTGGGTCTAAGTTAATATATGGGTCAAACTTTTGAATTGTTACGTTTAAACCTCTGTTCTTTAAAAGTCTTCCTAGTGAAGCAGCAGTAATCCCTTTTCCAAGTGATGATACTACTCCGCCTGTTACAAAAATATACTTTGTCATAATGAGCCCCTTTCTTATTTCCTATAGTCTATTGTTCACAAAACAGGATGGTACATGCTCTTTTTACATGTTTCGTTTCAATTTTTTTAAAAAATAGTATTATTAGGTATTTATTTAAACACTCACAGATCGAACTTGCCTAGTTTGATCGATTCTAATAAATAAAAACCTATATTACTCTATAAAAAACAAAAACGCCCCCTATTTAAAATAGGGAGCATTTTTCTTATCACGCACTTTTAAAGAGCCCAATAAGAATTCTACTCATTCATTTTTTAAAAGTCAAGGACTATCATTCTTCTTCTTCTAATTCTTCTAGATCGTCATCTAAAAACTCTTCATCTAATTCTAGTTCTTCTTCATCTTCATCTTCATCTAGATCATCTTCAACATATTCATCGACATTTTCTTCATCTTCTTCATTAATACCGTCTTTATCAATGTCTTCTTCATCAATGTCGTCTTCATCTTCATCTAGCTCTTCTAAATCATCGTCAGACTCAAAGTCCTCGTCTTCGTCAACTGCGTCAAAGCCATCAATCTCTTCGTCATCTTCATATTTCTTAGAGCGCTTTTTCTTTGGCTTAGAAACTGGTAAAACTTCTTCTTCAGCTTGGTCATAAGGATACCAGCTACGTAGTCCCCAGCGATTATCACCTAAACAAACAAAACGGCCATCGATGTTTAGTTCAGTATAGAATTGAGGTAGCTTATCTAATAATTCGTCTCTTGTTACACCTAAAACTGTCGCCATTTGGTCAACAAGTTCATAAAATGCTTTAGGTTGGTTTACTTCTGAGAATAATTCGTATGCAAGTTCAATTAAAGAGAACTCTTTTAATTGCTCTTCTGAGTATTGTTTTAAACTCACTGTAAGCACTCCTTTAAACGATATAGTAAAATACAAATGTACCATTATGTATAAAAATTTAATGTAATTGTACTGAATGCATATCTTTCATTATAAACAAAAGTACAACAAATATGCTACAACTAACTAGACATTTTTCTAGAAATACCTTATATTTTCTATCCCTATTTGAAAAAGAGCGTCAAATTGACGCCCTTTTTTATTTATTTGGCTGTTTTCATATACAATGTTGCTATTTTAGAATGCGTTAGCTGGTTACAACTCCAGGACGCTCCCTTTCCGTGGGCGTGAGCCGAGCCTGTTCCTTATTCCCTACTCCCTGTTTCCTGTTTCCTGTCCCTATGTTCTCACAGGAGTCTCGCACCTTCCGTTTTAATCAACTTTTGTTTTCAAAGTTAATCTCAAATGCAACAATCTTTCAGAAAGGGCCATTTATTTATCCCTACATATTTCGTCTGTATTGTCCGCCAACCTCATATAAAGCTTGCGTAATTTGCCCTAAACTAGCAACCTTTACTGCTTCCATCAATTCAGCAAATATATTTCCGTTCATACGAGCAACTTTCTTTAACTGCTCAATCGCTTCTTTCGCGTTACGAACGTGCTTAACTTTAAATTGTTCTACATGATCAATTTGAGATTGTTTCTCTTCATAACTTGCTCGAGCAATTTCAATTGTATTTAAATCCTCTTGATTCTCATTCGGATTTTGGTATACATTTACACCAATAATCGGAAGATCTCCGTTATGTTTTAGCGTTTCATAATACAATGATTCTTCTTGGATTTTACCTCTTTGATACTGTAATTCCATTGCCCCTAAAACTCCACCACGATCACTAATACGCTCAAATTCCTTTAATACTGCTTCTTCAACTAAATCTGTTAGTTGTTCAATAATATATGCACCTTGTTGAGGATTTTCATTTTTTGATAAACCATTTTCTTTATTAATAATTAATTGTATTGCCATTGCACGGCGAACAGATTCCTCAGTAGGCGTTGTAACTGCTTCGTCATATGCATTTGTGTGCAAAGAATTACAATTATCATATAGTGCTAGCAAAGCTTGAAGTGTCGTACGAATATCATTAAACGCCATTTCTTTCGCGTGCAGTGACCGTCCTGATGTTTGGACATGGTACTTCAACTTCTGACTACGTTCAGATGCACCGTATTTTTCTTTCATTGCAACTGCCCAAATACGTCTTGCTACTCGACCAATTACAGCGTATTCAGCATCTAGTCCATTACTAAAGAAAAACGATAAGTTTGGAGCAAAATCATCAATATGCATTCCACGACTCAAATAATATTCTACATAAGTAAATCCATTTGATAATGTGAACGCTAGCTGTGAAATTGGATTCGCTCCCGCTTCTGCAATGTGATAACCAGAAATTGAAACAGAATAATAATTTCGGACACTATTTTCAATAAAATACTGCTGAATATCGCCCATCATTTTAAGTGCGAATTCAGTCGAGAAGATACATGTATTTTGTCCTTGATCTTCTTTTAAAATATCTGCCTGAACTGTACCACGTACGGTTTTTAACGTCATATTTTTTATTTCAATAAACTCTTCAACTGTTAAAATACGATTTAACTCTTTCTCTTTCATCTCTACTTGCTGATGAATCGCCGTATTTAAAAACATTGCTAAAATAATTGGTGCTGGACCGTTTATCGTCATTGAAACAGATGTAGATGGATCGCATAAATTAAATCCTTTATATAATTCAATCATATTGTCGAGCGTACAGACACTTACGCCACTCTCACCAATTTTCCCAAATATATCTGGACGAATCGCTGGATCTTCACCATATAATGTCACTGAGTCAAATGCTGTACTTAGTCGTTTAGCAGTATCATCTTTACTTAAATAATGAAAACGTCTATTTGTTCTATCTGGTGGTCCTTCTCCTGCAAATTGTCTTTTCGGATCTTCATCTTGTCTTTTGAATGGGAATACGCCAGCAGTAAATGGATAATAGCCAGGAATATTTTCCTTTGCAACCCACTGAACGATATCACCATAATCACTATAGCTAGGAAGGGCAACTTTTGGGATTTTTATTCCAGATAACGTTTCCGTTGTTAATTTATGTTTAATTTCTTTACCTCGAATTGTTTGAACTAATTGGTCCTGACTGTAATCTTTTGATATTTGTTCGAAATACTGTAACGCTTGGCTCGTTGAAGGAGCCAATGAGTTTAAAGTTTGTTGATGCAGCTCTTCTACTGTGCCTTCAACATCTTCCATTTTCGCTTCTTTAATTGCTTGAAGTGCTCCTTTAAGCTGGTAAACTCTACTAGCCTTCTTTGCCTCATCCTTAGCTTTTTTATGATAATTTCTTACTGAATCAGCAATTTCTCGTAAATAAAATCTTCTTTCACTTGGGATAATGATATGCTGTTTTTCAACATTCCCAGGCAGAATGTACATTGTTTCCCACTTTTGATGTACCTTTTTCTCAATCGCTTCAATTAGTGCTAAAAATAAGTTGTTTGTACCAACATCATTAAACTGACTAGCAATCGTTCCATAAACCGGGAACGTTTCAAGTGCATCATGGAATAAATGACGACTTCTTTGATATTGTTTTTGAACAAGTCGAAGCGCATCCTCAGAACCTTGTCGTTCAAATTTATTAATCGCAATTAAGTCAGCGTAATCAATCATGTCAATTTTCTCTAATTGTGATGGCGCTCCAAACTCACTTGTCATCACATACATGTTGATATCACTATGGTTTGTAATGGCTGCATCACCTTGTCCGATTCCGCTTGTTTCGACGAAAATCACATCAAATCCCGCTGCTTTAAAGATTTTCAACGTATCTTCAAGCGCATTTGAGATTTCAGATTGACTTTCACGTGTTGCAAGGCTTCTCATATAGACATTTGGATGATGAATTGCATTCATTCGAATGCGATCTCCCAGTAACGCTCCACCTGTTTTGCGTTTTGTCGGATCAATCGAAACAATGCCTAACGTTTTATCTGGGAATTCCTGAATAAAACGTCTAATTAATTCATCTGTTAACGAACTTTTTCCAGACCCACCTGTACCAGTTATACCAACTACTATGCTTGTATTTGTTTTTTCATCTTCAATTGTCGCAACAAGCTCTTGATTTTCCTCTATTAGATGCTTATTTTCTGAATAAGTTATTGCTCGTGCAATTTCTTTATGATTCTTTGGTGTTAATGTTGTAAATGTAGGTAAATCTTTTGCTGGAGGTAAGAAATCTGTGTTTTGAAGAATATGGTTAATCATTCCTTGTAAACCCATGATTCTTCCATCTTCTGGCGAATAAATCTTCGTAATGCCATAAGCTTCTAGCTCATCTTGTTCACGAGGCAGGATTACGCCACCCCCACCACCAAATATCTTAATATGAGAGGCTCCTCGTTCTTGCAAGAGGTCGTACATATATTTAAAGTATTCTATATGTCCACCTTGATAAGACGACACAGAAATCCCTTGAACATCCTCTTGAATCGCTGCATTCACAATTTCTTCAACTGAGCGATTATGTCCTAAATGAATCACCTCGACACCATTTTCTTGAAGCAAACGACGAATCATATTGATTGTTACGTCATGTCCATCAAACAAACTTGAAGCAGTTACAAAACGAATTTTATATTTTGAAATATATTTCTCCATCTCTCTTTTCCTCTCCTATTCCTTATAAAAAGTTCAAATCGAAAAGAAAACTTGGTGTGGTCCAACGAATAAGGTCTCACCAAGTTAACATGCTGAAATAAAATCATATGTGTAAAATTTGCAATAAACTGATACCTCTACAATATGCTACGGATTTTGGATTGATTGGTTACAGCATTCTAGAAATTACTAGTTTTTGTATTTCTTGTGTTCCTTCATAAATTTGCGTTATTTTCGCATCACGCATCATTCTCTCAACTGGATATTCTTTTGTATATCCGTAGCCACCAAATACTTGTACCGCTTCGGTTGTTACTTTCATAGCTGCGTCACCTGCGAATAGTTTAGACATAGCTGATTCCTTCCCATAAGGTAGGCCAGCTGATTCAAGCCAAGCAGCTTGATAGGTTAATAGGCGAGCTGCCTCCACACTCGTTGCCATCTCTGCTAGTTTAAATCCAATTCCCTGTTGTGCAATAATTGGTTTACCGAATTGCACACGTTCTTTTGCATAATTTACAGCTTCATCAAGTGCTCCTTGCGCTATCCCAACCGCTTGAGCAGCAATTCCATTCCGTCCGCCATCTAAAGTCTGCATTGCAACTTTGAAGCCTTGTCCTTCTTCCCCTAGTAAGTTTTCAGCAGGAATACGGCATTCTTCAAAAATAATTTCTGTTGTCGGTGAAGATCGAATTCCAAGTTTGCTTTCTTTTTTCCCAACCGAAAATCCAGGAGTAGTACTTTCTACAATAAAAGCAGATGTTCCTTTTTGTCTGTTAGCTGGATCAGTTAACGCAAACACAACATAAATTTCTGCTTCTCCACCATTCGTAATAAAGATTTTAGAGCCATTTAAAACGTATTCATTTCCTTCTTTACGAGCAGTTGTCTTCATGCCACCAGCATCAGAACCTGAACCTGGTTCTGTTAAACCATAAGCACCAATCTTTTTCCCTTGTGCTAATGGTCGTAAAAATTTCTGTTTTTGCTCTTCTGTTCCAAATTTATAAATTGGCCAACTTGCTAAAGATGTGTGAGCTGAAAGAGTTACACCTGTTGAGGCACATACTCTTGAAAGCTCCTCAACTGCAATAACATACGCTAAATAATCACTACCGATCCCACCGTATTCTTCAGGAAATGGAATACCAGTTAATCCTAGCTCAGCCATTTGATTAAAAATTTCACGGTCAAACTTCTCTTCTTCGTCTCGCTCTGCTGCACTTGGAGCTACTTCATTTCTAGCAAAGTCTCTTACCATTTTTCTAATCATTTCATGTTCTTCACTTAATCGAAATTGCATCTCTTTCTTCCTCCATTTCATTATCAAATCCAATTTTCATTAATTAGCAAGTAGACCATCTATTTATCTAATACTCTTGCAAACACTTAATTTAATGGCTGTTTTCGTATACATTGTTGCTTTTCAGTATGTGTAATTTCCACTCCAGGATGCTCGCTTTCCTAGGGGCGTGAGCTGAGCCTCCTCGTCGCATACGCTCCTGTGGGGTCTCAGCCTTCCCGCATTTCCCACAGGAGCCTCGCACCTTCCGCCCGAATCAACTTCTGTCTTTAAAATTAAAAATCTCAAAATCAACAATCTTTTAGAAAAAAGCCAACTTAAAACCTTAAAAAAGAAAACGCTTTCTAAGACATTATTTCTTATGTAATAACAAGTATTTCATTCTAACTCTATATAATTGTTGGCTCTGTTAAACAAGAATGTTGTTATTATTTATCAACAATAAACTTTGACAGAGCCTAATTGTTAGAAAGATATCTAAAAACTTCCAAAAGTTAAATATCTTACAATATATTTAAGTATTAGACAGAAATCTATAAATTCCTTGTTTATAGGACAGGAAATTTAGATCACTTTTAAACTAGCAATTCAGTAAAATGAAGCAGTTCGAGAAGCGATGAAAAATCGTTTTCGAACCGCTCTCGTAATTTTTACTTTACTTCTATTAAAACCGCGTCTCCTTGCCCGCCACCACTACAAATTGCAGCAATACCGAGTCCTCCACCGCGTCTTTTCAGCGCATTGATTAATGTTACAATGATACGCGCTCCACTAGCTCCAATTGGATGACCCAATGCAATTGCGCCACCATTCACATTGATTTTTTCTAATGGTATTTCTGCAATTTTTGCACTCGCTAACACAACACTTGCAAATGCTTCATTAATTTCAAACAAATCAATATCTTCTACTCGTTTATTAACTTTATTTAATAATTTTTGAATAACGTATCCAGGAGTTCTTGGGAAATCTTTTGCCTCTACTGCTACTGATGCAGATCCAATAATTTTAGCAATTGGAGTAAGACCTTTATGTAATGCTTCAGTTTTAGTCATCAAACTTAGTGCCGCTGCCCCGTCATTGATACCAGGAGCATTTCCTGCAGTTATTGTTCCATCCTTACCAAATACAGGTGATAGCTTCGATAATTGGTCGATGGACGTTCCTTCTCTAGGGCCCTCGTCTGTTGAAATGATGCTAGTTTTTTTCTTGTCATTCACTTCAATAGATACGATTTCCTCTGTAAAATAACCAGATTTAATCGCATTCACAGCCAATTCGTGACTTCTCAGTGCCCATTCGTCTTGTTGTTCTCTCGACAGGTTTTCAATGACTGACACTTCATTACCGTAGTTACCCATATGTACGCCGGTAAAGGAACACGTTAAACCATCCATCAAAATCCCATCCTGCAATGAACTATGGCCAAGTTTATGACCGAAACGAACATCTTTAGCGTAATAAGGAGTGTTACTCATCGATTCCATGCCACCAGCAATTACGATTTTGCTTTCTCCAGAGCGAATGAGTAAGTCGCCTAACATAACACTTCTCATTCCCGATGCACAAACTTTATTGATTGTTTCTGTTCTTGTATCCCATGACAATCCCGCGTT
Organism: Gottfriedia endophytica; assembly: GCF_017814275.1. Taxonomy (GTDB): domain Bacteria; phylum Bacillota; class Bacilli; order Bacillales; family Bacillaceae_G; genus Gottfriedia; species Gottfriedia endophytica. Next base: position 158,035 of record NZ_JAGIYQ010000004.1, on the reverse strand, counting down.
ACGAAGCGCTTGTCTTGAAGGTAACTGCCCTTGTCCACCTTGAAGCACAGTACCAAAAACAACATCATCAATTTCTTCTACTGATAAATTTGCTCTCTCTACTACTTCTTTTATCGCAATACCACCTAATTCTGCTGCTGAAAAACTTTTTAGTACTCCACCTAACTTCCCAATTGGTGTTCTTGCTGCACTAACAATTACTGTTTCCTCCATGCCTACTATCCCCTCTTTCATATGTCTTTACTAAAAGTATAGTATTGTTACTTCATTAAAGAAAGAATTTTTACACTATTTTTATTATTCAATTATCAAACGGATATATCTGAATATCTACAACACAAAAAGGCGCACAAATCGTACACCTTATTGCTATTAACTTTATGTTGACTATATTTTTTTAGAACTTACGATGCTTGAGTATCTTTTTTACCAAATATAGATAGTTCCAGAAGTTCAGCAATATCTAATGTTTGAACATTTTCCTCTACTTCTTTAGCTTTTGTGCCATCTGATAACATTGTTAAACAGTATGGACAGCCTGTTCCAATAACCGTAGGACTAACTGCAAGTGCTTGTTCAGTACGTGTAACATTAATACGGTTTCCGACATGTTCTTCCATCCACATTAGTCCTCCGCCTGCTCCACAGCACATCCCAGTTTCGCGATTACGCTCCATCTCTACTAATTTAACGCCTGGAATCGCTCTAAGAATTTCTCGTGGCGCTTCATATACTTCATTATAGCGACCTAAATAACAAGAATCATGGTACGTAATAACTTGGTCAATCTCATGTGAAGGATATAATAACCCGTCCTTCACCCACTTAGCTAATAATTCAGTATGATGATAAACCTCAATTTCCAACCCAAAGTCTGGGTATTCATTTTTGAAAATATTGTAAGCGTGTGGGTCAATTGTAACTAGCTTACTAACCCCAGCTTTTTCAATTTCTGCAATATTATTATTCGCAAGCTCTTGGAAAAGGAACTCTTGGCCAAGCCTACGTGGAGTGTCTCCTGAATTCTTTTCTTTGTTTCCAAGAATGGCAAATTTAATTCCCGCTTTATTCATCAATTTTGCAAATGCTAGAGCAATTTTTTGACTACGGTTATCATAAGATCCCATTGACCCTACCCAGAATAAGTACTCGAATTCTTCTCCTGCTTTTTGCGCTTCTTTTACAGTAGGAATATGAATACTTTCGTCAAGCTCTCTCCAGTTTTCACGGTCTTTACGATTTAATCCCCAAGGATTTCCTTGTCTTTCAATATTTGTAATCGCACGCTGAGCATCAGGTTGCATTTTTCCTTCTGTTAAAACTAGATAACGGCGTAGATCAATAATTTTATCAACATGTTCATTCATTACTGGACATTGATCTTCACAGTTACGACAAGTTGTACATGCCCAAAGTTCTTCTTCAGTAATTACTTCACCAATTAAATTTGGACTATAATCAAACGCAGTCGCTGCAGTTTCTTCTTGCCCCTTACCTTGCGCCGCAAATGCAATTTGGTTTCCTTTTGTATTAGCAAACGCAACAGTTGGTACCCATGGTGCACGAGAAGTTACGGCAGCACCAGTAAACGTTAAATGATCACGTAATTTTAAAATTAAATCCATTGGTGATAGCATTTTTCCTGTTCCAGTAGCTGGACACATATTTGTACAACGTCCGCACTCTACGCAAGCATATAAGTCAATTAACTGTGTTTGGCGGAAATCAGTAATTTTCCCAACCCCAAAAGTTTCTTGTGTTTCGTCTTCAAAATCAATTTTTTCTAATTTACCAGGTTTTCCTAAACGATTGAAGAACACATTCGCTGGACCTGCAATTAAATGAGCGTGCTTTGATTGTGGAACATACACTAAAAATGTTAATAACGTACATAAATGAATCCACCAAGCAATATAAAATAGCACAATAGCTGCTGGCTCTCCGATTCCACCAAAGATTGTTGAAATCAATGATGCGATTGGCTCATGCAGACTAGTGCCTTCCCCATCCCAAATGAGTCCCATGGCATTTCCAAATAAAGTAGAAAGCATTAATAAGCCAATAAAAATTAAAACAAGTCCATTTTTCCATCCACGTTTTAAACGAACAAGCTTTTCTATGTAACGGCGATAAAATGCCCAAACCACTGCTACTAATATTAGAATTGCAACAATCTCCTGGAAGAATGTAAATGCACCATATAATGGGCCAAACGGTAAATGCGCACCTGGTGACAATCCCCTAATAATAAAATCAATCGCACCAAACTGAACTAAAATAAATCCATAGAAAAAAAGAACATGGATAAATCCACTTTTCTTATCTTTCAATAGTTTCTTTTGTCCAAACACATTTACCCAAATTTTATTAAAACGTTCACTCAAACTCTTGTTAAACTCTTCTTTTTTACCTAATCGAATGTACGCAAGTCTAGTTGTTATGAGGTAAACGAATAAATAGACAGCATATCCTGTTACAGCTAAAAACCCTATTGCATTAAATAGCAAAAGAGTATCCCTCATGGTGAATCCCCCTCTTCAGTTAAAAATAAAACGCATACATTTTTGAAAAATTTATAAACTTGTTAATTTTCTAAATATACATACTTTTATTATATAATGAATGAATATTCAGTCAATAGTTTTTGCATTAATTATATCCTTTTTCATATTCAACCGTTGATATGGCAATACTATTTACACCCAGACGCTTAAAGGAGTTTATCATATGGTTTTTGTTTCAATCCTAATTACCGTTATGATTCTTTTTGTTCTTATTGCATTTGATCTCTATTTTGGCTTCAAATTCTTTCATAAACGGAGTGAAGAATGTCCTTTCCAAGTCCGAAATAGTGAAGCAACGGTTATTACTGAGGGTAAACTTTTATATAACGATCTCTTAAATGATCTGAAAGAGGCTTCTACAAGTATCAACATGCTTTTTTATATCGTACGGAATGACCAAACAAGCGAACAATTTTTATCGCTTCTTGAAAAAAAAGCGCATGAAGGAGTACAGGTTAAACTTCTCGTAGATTGGATTGGTAGTTTTGGGTTAAAACGAAACCGTATGAAAAAATTACGTGAAAATGGTGTTGAAGTTCTATTCAGCCGAAAAATTGGTTTTCCTTTCGCCTTTTATCGTATGCAGCATCGAAATCATCGAAAAATTACCGTTATTGATCATAAAATTGGCTACTTTGGTGGATATAACATTGGCAAGGAATACATTGGCTTTAACGAAGAACTAGGGTATTGGCGAGATTATCATATTCGGATGACTGGTGAAGGGGTAATTGATTTACAAGCACAGTTTCTAATTGACTGGAAACGTACTGGAGGAAACGATTTTCCACTTATCAAAAGTGATGAACTACCAAAAGGAGAGATTTATCACCACTTTTATTCATCTGATTTTACTTGTATTGAAGAGTTATATTTTGAATTGATTCAAAAAGCTAAAAGTGACATTTATATAGGAACTCCTTACTTTATTCCAACGAAAAAAGTATTGAACACTTTGCTAGATGCCCTAAACCGAGGCGTTAAGGTGAGTGTAATTGTTCCAGAAAAAGAGGATCATCGTTTGGTAAAAGAAGCCTCTTTTCCCCATTTACTGAATATAATCGAAGCTGGAGGCAAGGTTTTTCATTACCAAAAAGGCTTTTTTCATGCAAAAGTATTATTAATCGATGAATTATATTGTGATATAGGATCAGTTAACTTTGATCGTAGGAGCTTTTGTATTAATGATGAGTGGAGTTGTATTTTCTCAAGTCCTTCCTTTATTCGCTGTATAAAAGAGATTTTAAAAAAAGATCTTGGATGTTCTAAATCCTACCCTATATCGCATTATAAAAATACTACATTTATGTGGAGGGTACGGAGGTTTATCTCAATGATTCTTTCTCCACTAATGTGAAGATTAGTTAAAAAGGTGTCCTGTCACTTATGTAACAGGACACCTTACTATTTATCCCGATTAACGGGCAGTAAGACCTCGGGGATGGAAGGTTCACTTTATTGATCTTCATCTTGGTCTTGATTATCTTGGTTTTTCTCTTTATCTTTGTGTGATTTTTCTTTGTTAAATTTATGGTGTTCGTATTCTTTATGATGTTTATGGTCGTATTTATATTTAAACTGGTTATCATTTAAGCTTTTTATTTTTTTATTATACTCATAAGTCATATTTACTTTTACAGAATGGTTGTTATGTTCATCTTTATGTACAGATGGTTTTTTCTTTTCATTTTGAACACTTTTCGTTATTTTCCGTTGTGAGTGACTCTCTACTTTCTTTGCCCGGCACTTATTATTCGAGAAACTTTTTGCCATAAAATTACTTTCTACTAGTTTTTCCTTATGAGGTTCATTCTTTTCTGGAGTATTTTGCTTCAAATTCATTTCATCGTGATTTTTCTTAACAGGGACATCATTATGAGTAAGTTTATTAACATTTATTTTATAATTCCTATTTTCCAATTGAACCTCATTTAACTGATGTTCTAATTTTTCACGTGTCTTATCAACACTTTTTTTCATTTTGGTTTCAATCGTAACGGTGTCATTTGTTTGTAGGAAGTTTTTCTTGTTCGATATTTTGATTATTTCTGTAACGACAGACTTAATCGATTTATGCTTCCATCCCTTCAAATCTTGAACAACCGACTCTCCGGTTTCATCCATGTATTTCACATCAATAACTTCTAAATATTTATTAACTGTTGCCTTCACTTTAGCGTTAGAATTTATTGTTACATAAGCCGCTGCCATGGCTTGGTCAGAATTTAAATTATACCCAAAGATTGCAAATAAAATCATTGCACAAGCTATTATGACTCCATACAATTTCGGTAATTGAATCCTAAAAGTTTTGTCATTAATAATTTCTGAAAGGGGGAGACTGATTTCTTGTCCAATTTCTACCGGACTATTTGGCTTTTTACACGTCAAATACTCACCACTAGAGGTAAGAACAATCAGTTTTTTCTTCTTTATTTCTAAAACCAATCCATTGATCATCAGCTATTCCCCCTTTTTAAAAAAGATTGTAAATATGGAAAATCATTTAGAAATACAATACTAAGTGCAATAATATATTTCCGATGTTTTTCCAGTGTTTTTCGACTAACCGTTGTCATTTCTTCCATTTGTTTAATCGGCAGCTTCTTCTTTTTAAATAAATAAGCTACCATTTCTTCTTGTAATATAAATGTATGTACTATTTTATAAAGCTGGTTTCTTGTATCTATGTGCTTAGGTGAAACATTTACTAATTCACTGAAAGATAAACCGAATTGTCTTAATAACTGACTATAATGTTTTATTTCTTCTTTTCTATTCAAATTATCTATACTTTTGCAATACGTTTCGTAGGAGCTGTAATCAGTTTTTGAGTTATCTATCTCATCTATTCCTTCATCAAGAGCTAAAAAACGGTGTTTTGACTCTTCGCGAATATAATCTATGATTCTTCGTTTTACAACTAATGAAGCAAACGATAAAAATGATGAGCCCTTTTTATATGAATAAGATTGAATTGATTCATGAAAAGCATGTAAAGCTACACTAAACTCATCATCTTGTTTTGTAATAAACCGCCTACAAACCTTTGATGTAATTTTTAATATGAAAGGTTCATATTGCCTAAGAAAATGATTTAACTGTTCTTCGTTACCAGCTTGAATAGCATAAACTATGTCCTCTACTTTATTTTTCTTTTGAAACAACGTTTGGAAAATAGCCAATAACACCGCATCATCTCCTTTCCACAATAGAATGATGAGCTGTTCCAAAAGAAAGGTTATCCCTTTCTCAATCACCAACAACAGTTCATTGCCTATGATTGAGAAACCTTCTTCTAGAACAGCTCTTTTCAATTACTCATTTATCGTACTATTTCATTATACTTGAATAGATAGGAAGAATTTTATAGAAAAATTATCCAATTTTACTCGTTATCATTTTCACCTTGATCATCTTCATGTTTGTTTTTGTGTTTACCTTGACCATCTTCTTTGTGTCCATGGTGGTTTTCATTTTCACCTTGATCCCCATTTCCTTTATGGTCATTGTGCTCTTTTTCTTTATGATCTTTTTCATGTTCTGGTTTATCAAAATTTTGTTTATCTTGATGCTCTCTTTTTTCTTTTTCTTCTTTATGTTTTTCTTTTTCAACATGTTTCACAACATTAGGCTTTACTTTTTGCTCTTGGCCATCTGCCTCGTTTTCTTTCTCTTGATCATCTTTAGGCTCTTCAGTTGATACTTTAGATTTTGTTGAATCATTTGTACTGTCATTTGTAGCTCCATTTCCCGTTGTATTAGTTGTTGTATTATTTTGACCAGTATCTACCGGTTGGTCTACCGTTGTATTTTGGCTAGGGTATTGAACAATTACGATCGGTTGAGTTACCACTGGCTTATTTTCTTTATTTGCTTGTAATTTTTCAAGATGATTTAATTGATCTATCAGTTTACCAAAGCTCTTTTCAATATTTCTAACAATTGCTGCTTTTGCTTTTGGGTTTTTAATTTTATCCAACACATTTGATAAAGCTAAAAGATTGTTGCTGATATGTAATTGAATTTTCTCGATTTCTTTATCTTCTTTTGATTTATGGTTTTTATGTTGGTGGTCTTGCTCTTCTGAGTTTTCTTCTTTTTTAGAGTCATCATCTTTAGTAGTAGTTTCAGTTGTAGTCTGACTAGTACTGTTATTAGTTGTGTCTGATGGTGTTGTAGTTGTTGACTGATTAGTATTGTTTACACCTGTTGCTGTTGCTGTTGATGTTGTACCATCTACTGGTTGTCCATCATTTGTAGCAACCGTTCCTTGTGTTGTTGATGTATTTGTTGTTTGGTTATTTGTTTGTGTTGATGTATTTGTTTCTTGGTTATTTGTTTGTGTTGTTGTATTTGTTTGTGTTGTTGTATTTGTTTGTGTTGTTGTATTTTCTTGTGTTCCCGTACCAACTTTATCTTGAGCATCTTTCATTTGCTCTATCGCTTGTTGTAACGTTTGCTTTGCAAGATCTTCTTTACCTTCCTTCATTAATTCATTTGCTTCAGCAATACGTTCCTGTGCAAATTCAGCTAGTAATTTCGCCTCTTTTACTTTATCTGTTGTTACTAGTAATTGAATGTTTTCAATTGTCGTTTTTACAAAATAAAAGAAATCTCCTTTAACTAATGAAGGTGCTTCTGTACTATTCGTTGAACCTGTAGGTTGTGTTGTATCATTCTCTGCTGCGAATACAGAAGTTCCTATTCCTGCCTGTGATAATAACAATGCTGCTATCGTACTTTTTGCTAAAAGTTTTTTCATTTTCAAATCCCCCTGGTTAATTATTCTCACTATACTATTCGAAGGTGCTTATCATTTTTAGGGGGTCGTTTTAAAAATTTTTTAGTTTTTTTCCATTTTTTTATTAAAGGCTGTTTTCGAATACATTGTTGCTATTTTAGAATGTGTTAGTTGATTACAACTCCAGGATGCTCCCTTTCCGTGGGGCGTGAGCTGAGCCTCCTCGGCAAGCCTGCGGGGTCTCACCCTTCCCGCTATTCCCACAGGAGTCTCGCACCTTCCGTAGTAATCAACTCTGTCTTTACAATTAAAAATCTCAAAAGCAACAATCTTTTAGAAAAGAGACACCCATGCTAATAAAATTTGCAACTTGGCACATGAAAATAAGGAATTCATTCTATAATGAATGTCTTTTAGATGTTATTTTCAGGGTAGCCAAAACCAATTGAAAAGGGTTAAAAACTTCTTTCTGAACAAGAGGACAAATTGTTATTTCATGAAATTTAGAGGAGATGATGAATTTGAAGAGAAATTAAGACTAAATAACAATTATGAGGTGTGGTATGGAGATTACCTTTAGAAAAGCATCAGCAAATGATAGTTTAGTAATTGCACAACTTTCAAGTCAATTAGGATATCCCGCTAAAGAAAATCAAATTATTGAAAGATTAATTAAAATTCTAGCTCAGGAAGATCATATTGTTTATGTAGCAGAATATACAGGAAAAGTTATAGGATGGGTTCATGCCCATGCACGTTATTTAATTGAATCACATCCGTACATAGAAATTGGTGGATTAATTGTTGATAGTCATTTTAGGGGCCAAAGTATCGGTAAAAAGCTAGTGAACTATTGTGAAGATTGGGCAATATCATTAGGATTTGAAGAAATACGAGTTCGAACCAATGAAAAAAGGTTAGAAACACTAAAATTTTATGACAATATAGGGTTTGAACACACTAAGTCACAACATGTATTTAAGAAGGTTTTGAGCTCAAAAACATTAGCGTGCAAATAAAAAACCTCTTGCCCAGCAAGGCAAGAGGGTTGATTAATCTATTACATTTTTTCAGGAGCTGATACACCAACTAATGCTAATGCACTTTGAAGAGTGATTTGAACAGCTCTCATTAAGCCTAAACGTGCTTTTGATTTTTCTACATTTTCCGGATCTAGTACTTTTTCTGCGTTGTAGAAGCTGTGGAAAGTACCAGCTAAATCGAATACGTAATTTGTGATGTGGTGAGGCGTACGTTTTTGAGCAGCAAGTGATACAGCCGCTGGGAACTCACCTAATTTTTTCAGTAATTCAAATTCTTTTTCTGAAGAAACATTTGTGAAATCAGCATTTCCATCAAATACGATACCCATTTCTTCACCTTGACGTAAAATACTACATACACGAGCATGAGCATATTGAGAATAGTACACTGGGTTTTCATTTGATTTTGAAACAGCTAAGTCCATATCAAAATCTAAGTGAGAGTCACATCCACGCATTGCAAAGAAGTAACGAGTTGCATCAATACCTACTTCTTCCATTAAATCACGTAAAGTTACTGCTTTACCTGTACGCTTACTCATTTTTACTTTTTCACCATCTTGGTACAATTGAACCATTTGAATGATTTCAACTTCAAGTGTATCAGCATTGTAACCAAGAGCTTGAATTGCAGCCTTCATACGTGGAATGTAACCATGATGGTCAGCACCAAGAATATCAATTAATTTATCCGCTCCACGATTTAATTTATCACGGTGATAGGCAATATCAGGTGTTAAGTAAGTGTAAGATCCATCACTTTTAATTAACACGCGGTCTTTATCATCACCATATGTTGTTGAACGGAACCATGTAGCTCCTTCTTCTTCATATGTTTCTCCACGCTTATTTAAATCTTCTAATGCTTCAACAACTTTTCCGTTCTCATATAAAGATGTTTCTGAATACCAAACATCAAAATCAACACGGAAGTTTTTCAAATCACGTTGTAATTTTTCCATTTCTAATTTTAATCCATATTCACGGAAAAATTTATAACGAACTTCTTCTGCTTCGTTTACGAATTTATCGCCAAATTCTTTTGCTAATGTTTTTCCAATTTCAATAATATCTGCACCATGATATCCATCTGCTGGCATTTCTTTTTCCATACCTAAAGCTTGCATATAACGTGCTTCCACAGAAAGTGCTAAATTGTTAATTTGATTTCCAGCATCATTAATGTAATATTCACGAGTTACTTCATAACCACCTTTTGCAAGAATGTTACATAATGAATCACCAAATGCAGCACCACGTGCGTGACCTAAATGTAAGTCCCCTGTAGGATTAGCTGAAACGAACTCAACTAATATTTTTTCACCTTGTCCAACATTTGTTTGGCCGTAGTCAGCACCTGCATTAATAATGGCAGGAATTAAATCTGTTAAATAGCTGTTATCCATGTAAAAATTGATAAAACCTGGTCCAGCAATCTCAACTTTTTGAATACTTGCTTTTGATTGATCAAAAGCAGCAATTAATTCTTCTGCAACCATTCTTGGCGCTTTTTTTGCAACACGCGCTAATTGCATCGCCATATTTGTAGAAAAATCACCATGTGTTTTATCTTTTGGAGTTTCTAATACAACTTGTGGTAATTCTTCTTTTGTTGCTAAACTAGCTTTTAATACTGCTGCTTCTATTTCTTCTTTTAATCGATTTTTCACTTGCTCTAATGTATTCATTTAAGCTCCTCCTTTATATTTACAGTGATCGTATAGCTTCCAGCACTTTCGTCACCAACATACAGTTTATAACCTAATTGTAGAATTCCCTTTAATGGCCCCTCAGTTATCAGAAATTGAATCTTTTTTGTATGAGCCTTTGTTACCCATACTCCTAATTCATTTCCATAGCTACCTTCTGTTGTTTCATTTATTCGATAAACATGACGCATGGTTACTCCACCATTTCGAATAATCGTAACCTCACCTTGTCCTATTTTCATTGTAGCCTTCACTTTACGGTCTTCATGCTTCTCTTCAAATAATAAATATGTAAACTCGTCTTTTTTATAACAAAGACCGTTTGTATCAAATTTGACTGTTTCTCTACCGCGATTATCTTTGATAACCGTTTGAAACTCGATACTGACTGGTATACCGGATTTTTCTTTCATATTCCTCAACGTCCTTTTTTTCGTGGCAACCAACCACTAATCCCATAAAAATAGTCTTTTCCCATTTTACCATACAATCAACAAAAGATGAAAAAGTAGAAAATGTTTTTAAATGAATTATTTCTTGTTTGAGTATACTAATGTTAGTATGTTTATATAGTATTTTCGAAAGTTTTTTTGTATAATCTAATTTTGTATGCGCCTTTAGAATGAACAACAAAATCAGAAAGAAGGTTTAGAATAAAGTGAAAATTTCGTTGGTTGTACCTTGTTACAACGAAGAAAAAAATATACAAGAATTTTATGATGAAGTAACGAATCTACTTTCAACAATTGATTGTACATATGAAATTGTTTTGGTAAATGACGGTAGTAAAGATAATACTTTAGTTAAGCTACAAACAATATCATTACGAGATGAACGAGTTAAATATATTTCATTCAGTCGAAATTTCGGTAAAGAAGCTGGAATGCTTGCTGGCTTAACCTATGCTAGTGGTGATGCAGTGATTATTTTAGATGCAGACCTTCAACATCCTCCTTCACTTATCCCTCAATTACTAGAAGGTTATAACGAAGGTTTTGATCAGGTTATTGCAAAAAGAAATCGTACTGGAGACAAAGTCGTTCGTACTGCATTTTCTAAATTATATTATAAAATAATGAATAAATTTGTAGATATTGAATTAACGGATGGAGTTGGCGATTTTCGGTTATTAAGCAGAAAAGCTGTCAATTCACTTCTTAGTCTTCAAGAATATAACCGTTTTTCAAAAGGATTATTTTCTTGGATTGGTTATAAAACAAAAGTAATTGAGTATGAAAATGTTTTACGTAATGAAGGGGAAAGTAGCTGGTCATTTTCAAGTCTTCTCAATTATGGAATTGATGGAGTAATTTCCTTTAATAACAGACCTCTCAGAATGTTAATCTACTTGGGTCTTTTTGTTATGATTGCAGGACTTGTGTATATATTATGTACCTTCTTCCAAATTACTTTTAGCCACAAGTCTACACCTGGTTACTTTACAACCATCTCAGCAATTTTACTTTTAGGTGGTATTCAATTAATATCACTTGGAGTCATTGGTGAATATATTGGAAGAATTTATTACGAAACAAAAAGAAGACCTCAATTTATTATTGATGAAACAAATGTTGAAATCCCTATGTTAGAGCAGGTAGCTAAAAAATGATAAAAGAATTTGTTCGATTTGTGGTTGTTGGGTGTATAAACACAGGTACGTATTACCTTTTGTATTTATTATTTAACAGTTTAATTGGATGGAATTACCTTCCTTCTCATGTGACGGCATTTATTCTGAGCATGATTGGATCTTTTTATTTAAATTCTTATTTTACATATAAAACGAAACCAACACTTAAAAAGTTCATTCAATTTCCATTGACATATGTCGTGAATATTACAGTGTCTACTTTATTTTTGTACATTTTTGTTCATTTCTTCCATTTGAGTGAACTAATTTCTCCAATTATTTCTGTTTTCTTTACAATACCATTTACCTTTATTCTTTCAGGTAAAATATTAAAAAGTGAATCATAAAAGGTAGTATGAATTTCTACCTTTTAGACCATTACTTTAACATTAACCTCTATACATAATAAAATTTACTCCAGGTTACTATTTTATTTAGATCAACTAGTACTATACAAATTTAATGAGGTGTGTACGAGTCAATGACCTTAATTAAAAATACCATTAGTTTACTAATAACGTTTCTATTACCTATTTGTTCATTTTTAATAGTAGCCTTTCTCATTGGTATTTTTCCATTTGGAGATAAAACTTTATTAATTTCTGATTTAAAAAATCAATACACCGATTTTTTTTACTATTTCTACCATGCTGCAAAAGGTTCAGCAAGTCTTCAATTTAGTTGGCTTGCAGGGCTTGGTATGAACTTTTTTGGTATTTATGGCTATTATTTAGGAAGTATTTTTACCCCTCTAATTTTATTCTTTTCAAAGAACCATTTAATTACTGGTATTTCCATTTTAATTATGATTAAAATCGGTTTAGCTAGTTGTACTATCTTCTTATACTTATCTTATTTTCAATACGCACCTCGAATTAGCAAAGTTATTTTTTCCATTTGTTATGGATTAATGTCCTATCTTGCAACTTATTTTTTTAATATTATGTGGCTAGATGGCGTACTGTTTTTACCGCTCGTCTTAATAGGAGTTGAATATATTCTCAACGGGAAAACGATTGCTCTTTTTGTCATTTCGTTAACTCTTGTCTTAATTTCAAACTTTTATATCGCTTATATGGTTGGAGTATTTACTTTCCTTTACTTCGTATACAAACTAGTTTTGAATAAAAACCATCTAAATCATTTAATTGGGTATCTAACTAAATTTATATTAGGTACATTATTTAGTTTGGGATTAGCATCTTTTATGTTACTTCCTACGTTAACTGCACTTCATCATACCGTAAATAAACCAATACCATTTAAAGAAGCCTTTCAATTTAATTTGGAAGGACTACTTAACAACTGTCAGATATTTGGAAAATTCTTTATTGGTACATATGATAAGGTAAATCAACAAGGTACTGCCAATTTATATGTAAGTATTTTTATTCTTTTTTTAGTTGTCTTGTATTTTTCCAACAAACTAATTTGTCTACGAGAAAAAATAATCACTATATTACTTGTTGGTTTTCTACTTTTTTCAGTTATCTTTCCACCATTAGACTTACTTTGGCATGGTCTAGATCTACCTAACTGGTTTCCAACTAGGTATTCATTTGTCATTTCTTTTACATTTATTATGTTGGCAATTAGAACCTTTTCTCTGATCGATGGACTATCGATAAGAAGCATACTTTTGTCTTACCTATTTTTAATGGCTTCTTGCTTTATCTTATTAACTAAAGTTCTACACTTGTACAATAAGAGCTTTATGCTGTTAATTAATTCCAGTCTATTAACGATCTACGCATTGCTATTTATTTTACTTATTAAATTTAAGAGACTTCATTATTTAATTCACATTGTCCTATTATTTACGGTATTTTTTGAGCTTACTGCTAATACATACTCTATTTTTCATCGTCTAGATCATCAAATTGGATTTAAGGATAATGTTTATGTTCAATCCTATACAGATGTAGCTAACTCACTTCAGAAACATGAAAAGGATAATATAGAGCCTTTTGATCGAACAGTTGTTACACCTATTTTTTCATATAATGACCCATTTAAATTGAACACACCTGGCATAAACCATTTCAGTTCGTTGATGAATCAAGATCTAGTACAAATGATGAACCATTTTGGCTATTCTACCTATTTAGACAAGTGGTCTATTTATAGCGGGGGGACTATTTTCAGTGATGCGTTATTTAGAATCAAATACATCTATTCTACCGGACATTTCAATCATTACGGATTTGTAAAAGAACAAACTTTTGGAAATTACAATTTGTATGAAAATAAAAAAATTTTCCCAATTGGATTTATGAGTCTTCATACAGTAACTGATGCTTACAAAGGGGAAAATCCTTTTCATTTTATGAACAGAGTAATCCAAACCATTTCCCCTAAATTTAAAAATGATCAATTTGTAAAACTACCATATACAATCATTACAAGGAAAAATGTAGTTATTTCAAAGAATCATTCAAAGTTAGTAATAGAAAAAAAACGAGCAAATAAACCTGCTTCTGTCACTTTTTTAATTAGTCCAATAAAACGTAATTCATCGCTATATGTTTATACGCGTAATAAAGCGTTTTTCTATACAAAATTATTTAAAAATAATCGGTATGTAGCAGATTTCCCATCTGTTTATGTTAATAACGTATTACCTTTAGGGACAAGTCAAAAGTCTTCTTTAACAGTATCAATAAGGCTGCAAAAACCAAAAGCCGTTCTTGATAACTTATTATTTTATCAAATGAGCAATCAAAAATTGGATAATATCGTTACTACAGTACAACGAAATCCTTTTGTGCTTGATACGTTTCACGAGACTTATTTAAAGGGCCATATTACTGTTACGAAACCAGGTACTTTAGTTCTGTTAGTTCCTTACGACAAAGGTTGGTCAGCAGTTGTGAATGGACATTCTAAACAGATTAAACAAGTTTATACCGGACTATCAGGAATTGAACTACAGAAAGGAAGGAATATGGTCGAATTACAGTATTCAAGTCCAAAACTAAAATTAGGAATTTATATCTCAGTGATCAGTTTACTACTTTTTATCTTTTATCTATTTTTTCAATCTAAGGGTAAAGGTGTAAAAACAAGCTAGACGAATTTAATAGAGAATAATAATGCCCCAAAATTGTTAGAAACAACTAACGATTTTGGGGCATTTTAATAACTTTTGTCTGTACTTACCAGCCTATTCTTTTACATCTAGCAAAACTTTTCCAGTGCTTAATCTATTTTCAACTAATTCATGTGCTTTTGATGCTTCTGATAAAGGAAAATGATGTCCAATTTTTATTTTTAAACTACCGTCAGCTAAGTATCGAAACACATGCTTTGCAGTTTCCTTCAAAAGTTCAGGACGCTGTTTTCTAGTAGTCCCTAAGCTAAATCCTAACACCGACTTACAACTTGAATGGAAATCAGTTGTTTTAAATCTTCCTATCGCGCCACTTGAATTACCAAAATGAACTAAACGACCATATGAAGCTAGACATTCTAAACTCCTTTCTGAAACCCATCCTGAAATTGAATCTAAAATGATATTTGCACCTTTTCCATCAGTCAGTTCATTTACTTTATCTGAAAAATCCTCACTCTCGTAACAAATAACATGGTCTGCACCAGCATCTAAAGCAAAATTAACCTTATTCTTACTTCCTACAGTACCGATTACTTTATCCGCTCCTAAAATTTTCGCTAATTGAATAGCAGTAGTTCCCACTCCCCCTGCCGCTGAATGAATAAGAACTGTTTCACCTCGTTCTATCCTTGCTACATCTGCAAGTAGTTTATACGACAGAAACGAAACAACCGGGCTAGCCGCTGCTAAATCAAAATCTAAGTGATCTGGTATCACAAATGTTAAATTCTCGTCAGCAACAATATATTTGGCGTATGAACCTTTAGAAGGGAAAGCAATCACTCTCTGTCCCACTTTTAAGTGCCTGACTTCTGAACCTATTTCTTCAATGACACCTGCAGCATCAATTCCAGGAATAAACGGGAAATTACCATTACCTTTTTTTCCGTATCGTGACTTAATGTCTGCAAAATTAACACTCGTTTTTTCTACTCGAATTAATACCTGTTTAGAAGTTAATTTAGGTAGATCAACATCAATATATTTCATCACTTCAGGTTTTCCAAACTCGGTTATAACAACTGCTTTCATATTAGTCACTCCTCAGCCCATATTTATCTATTTCACTGATAAGTATTCGACAGAAATTGAAAATATCTTTCCCTTTATTTCCATAAAACAAAGGCAGTTTTCGTAAACTTTGTTGCTATTAAAGAAGGTGTTAGTTGATTTCCGCTCCAGGATACTCGCTTTCCTTGGGGCGGGCGGTGAGCCTCCTCGTCGCTATCACTCCTGCGGGGTCTCACCTGTCCCGCTGCTCCCACAGGAGTCTCGCACCTTCCTCTCCAATCAACTTCTTAATCAACGTTATATTTAAACAACAAACTATTAAAAAAGAACCAACACAAAAAAGGTTGATTTATATGTGCCAAAACACATACAAATCAACCTTTTTAATTATTTTACCCAGCCAAGTAAAATTTCACGAATAAATTTACTTGCTGCAACTTGAGTTTGTTCTGAGTGATCATAAGCAGGTGCAACCTCTACTAAATCTGCACCAACTACGTTAATATCACTGTTTGCAATCGCTAAAATGCTATCAATTAATTCTTTTGAAGTGATTCCACCAGCTTCTAAAGTACCTGTACCGGGTGCATGAGCAGGGTCTAACACATCAATATCAATTGTTACATAAACTGGACGGCCAGCTAAAGAAGGTAACTCTTTCTTTAATGGCTCAAGAACTTCAAATTTATGTAAGTGCATTCCTACTTCTTTAGCCCACTCAAACTCTTCCTTCATACCAGAACGAATACCAAATGAGTAAACATTTTCTGGTCCAATTAAATTACAAACTTTTTTAATTGGTGTTGAATGAGAAAGTGGTTCTCCTTCATACGAATCACGTAAGTCTGTATGAGCATCGAAGTGAATAATCGCTAAATCTGGATATTTTTTATACATTGCTTTCATTACTGGCCAAGATACTAAATGTTCTCCACCAAGTCCTAGAGGGAATTTCCCTTTTTCTAGTAATCCATCAATGTATTCCTCGATCATATCTATGCTACGCTGTGCATTTCCAAATGGTAATGGAATATCACCGGCATCGAAGTATTTTACTTCATCAAGCTCTTTATCTTGATATGGGCTGTATTCTTCTAATCCAATAGATACTTCACGAATACGTCCAGGACCAAAACGAGAGCCAGGACGGAAACTTACTGTCCAATCCATTGGCATTCCGTAAATAACTGCTTTACTTTCTTCAAAGTTTGGATGACTTTTAATAAATACATTTCCTGAGTAAGTTTCATCAAAACGCATTTTTGCCACCCCTTACTTCGTTAAGTCAGCTACAAATTTAGGAAGAACAAATGCTGCTTTGTGTAGCTCTTTAGTGTAGTATTTTGTTTCAATATCAAAGAAACGATCTTCACTTACTTCAAGTGGATCATGCTTTTTCGAACCAATTGTGAATGTCCACATTCCACTTGGATAAGTAGGGATGTTTGCAATATATAAACGTGTGATTGGGAAAATTTCTTTTACATCACGTTGTACTTGAGTAATTAATTCTGGTGTAAACCATGGGTTATCTGTTTGTGCAACAAAGATACCATCTTCTTTTAATGCTTTAGAAATACCTGCATAGAAGCCTTTTGTAAATAAGTTAACAGCAGGTCCAACTGGTTCAGTTGAATCTACCATAATTACATCATAGATATTTTCACTTTGTGCGATGTGCATAAAGCCATCATCTACTTTTACTTCTACTCGTGGATCTTCTAATTTACCTGCAATTTCAGGTAAGTATTTCTTAGAGTATTCAATTACTTTTCCATCGATTTCAACAAGAGTTGCCTTTTTTACGCTTGGGTGTTTTAAAACTTCACGAATTACACCGCCATCGCCACCACCAACAACTAAAACATTTTCAGGGTTAGGATGAGTAAATAAAGGTACGTGTGCTACCATTTCATGATAAACAAACTCGTCTTTTTGAGTTGTCATAACCATGCCATCTAAAATAAGCATATTGCCAAACTCTTCTGTCTCTACCATGTCAAGCTTCTGAAACTCAGTTTGCTCTGTATGTAAAGTTTGTTTAATTTTTGCTGTAATTCCAAAGTTTTTTGTTTGTTTTTCAGTAAACCATAATTCCATGTTATGCATCTACCTTTCTCATTTGAATTATTGTAAAACACTTCCAATGACCGTTATAAATTCATTGAGTGCTTTTAGTATCCCCACTCTTCCTTTTTCCGATCAGATTTGTGCTAATATGACATAACAAAAAATAGCCATACAGAAAAAGTATAGAGTAATTCTTTTTAAATGCAAGTTTTTTTTATGTCTAGTTACGTGAACTAGCTCCTCGGCCATTTCACAATAACCAAGTGAAGTGAAAACCACACTTCCCATGGTTATTGCTCCAATGTCTGTCGGAGCTGAGCAAGTTCACTACACTTTTCGATTTTGTCGAGATTTCTCTAGATAATAATTGTTTAATAAAGAAATAAATCTACCATACTAGTAAAAACTAGTGAACGGGGGAGTAATATGGAGAGAGTATTGTTGTCTAATCATTGGAAAAAAGTTAGATTAACTTCTATTGGCATAGGACTTCTGTTATTTTTATTTACTACTACTATTTGTTCACTCTTTCTTATTGCTAGTTATCTTCCTAAACCTTCATTATTTATGGAAACAAATTCTACTTATTACGATCGAAATGGGCGTTTTCTTGATACTACAAAGATTGGCCAAAATCGTAAAATTGTTTCGTTACGGGATTTACCTCCATATGCCATTAATATCATTTTACTATCTGAAGATCGAAATTTTTATAAACATCATGGATTCGATTTTAAGAGAATAGGAGCAGCACTTTGGACAGATTTTTCTCATCTAAAATTACAACAGGGTGCAAGTACAATTACACAACAACTTGCCAAAAATCTCTATTTATCACCCGAAAAAACGTGGAAACGAAAGATTACTGAAGCTTTTTTAACAATGCGCCTTGAACAACACTATTCAAAAAATACTTTACTTTCAGCCTACCTCAATACAATCTATTTCGGGCATGGAGTTTACGGAATTGATGCTGCTTCACAATTCTATTTTAATAAACGTGCGAATCAATTAACACTTGGAGAAACATCGTTTATTTTATCTATTCCAGCCAACCCAAGTTTATATGATCCATATCAGTCTTTTAAACTTGTTAAAAAGAGACAAGAACAATTGCTAGCTTCACTTGTTAAATATCATGTCATCTCTTCCCAACAGGCTAGCCAAGCTAGTTTTAAAAAAATCATTCTTAAGCAAAATAATAATCAAAAATTAAATTTTGCTTCCTATTTTTTGCAAGAAGCTAATAAAGAGGCTAGTCAACGATTCACTCCAAGTTGGCGCGTAAAAGGGATTTCATTGTATACAACAATTGACACCAACATCCAAAATATTGTCGAGAAAACAGTTAAGAGTGAACTAGCTCCATATCCTAGTTTACAATCAGGTGTAATTGTTATGGATAGTAAAACCGGAGAGATTGTAGGGATGGCGGGCAATCGAACAGAGGGAGGGTCTTATTTTAATTACGCAACCGATGCAAAAAGACAGCCTGGTAGTGCCATAAAACCCTTCTTGTATTACGCAGCATTAGAAAATGGCTATACTCCTTCAACTCGCTTAAAAAGCGAACCAACTACTTTCTACTTTCAGGATGGGTCTAGTTATCACCCTAAAAACAATGGAAATAATTATGCGAACGCTCAAATCACTATGGCTCAAGCAATTGCAGTATCTGATAACATTTATGCAGTAAAAACACAGCAAGCCATTGGAGCAAAAGCTTTTACGAATGCATTAAAAACATTTCAACTCCCATTCCCTAATAAAATAGTGCCGTCACTAGCTCTTGGTACGAATTCTGTTAACCTAATAGAGTTAACACGTGCCTATGCAATGATTGCAAATGGTGGGAAATCAGTTAATATCCAGTATATAAAGCGAGCTGTACAAAACAATGGCTCATTACTATCTGATACGAAAATTAATAATAAACAAGTTCTATCTAAAGAAAACGTGATGATCTTAAAAGAGCTATTGCACGGCATGTTTAATCCGGCATTTTCTCAATATACTTCTGTAACAGGAACATCTATTATCCCATTATTAACGAAAACGTATTATGGGAAGTCAG
Organism: Gottfriedia endophytica; assembly: GCF_017814275.1. Classification (GTDB taxonomy): domain Bacteria; phylum Bacillota; class Bacilli; order Bacillales; family Bacillaceae_G; genus Gottfriedia; species Gottfriedia endophytica. Next base: position 138,078 of record NZ_JAGIYQ010000004.1, on the reverse strand, counting down.
GCACCACAAATACGGATAGTTGGATGATTGGTTTTCATTCTAAAATTGTTGTTGGTGTCTGGGTAGGAAATGAGCATAATAAACAATTAACTACTTCTGAACAAAAAATTGCAAAACAAATTTGGGCTAAAACCATTCAACAAATTGAAGATTCTAGCGACCTTACTGCTAAATCAGAGAATGTAGAAAAAATTGCAATTGATGTCAAAACAGGTTTACTTTTTCAAAAAGGATGCAGTGAAAAAGTTTATTTATATTTCCGAAAAGGAACTGCTCCTTCGTCAGTATGTACGAAAAAATTAAAACTAGAAAAGCCAAAAAAAGCTTGGTATGAAGCTTATTTATTACACTAAAACAAAAGACCTCACCAAAAAGGTAAGGTCTTTTGTTTGTCCTAGTTTTAGCTTGTCCAAGCTATCTTTAGTTTACTGTATTTGGCGAAAAATGTAAAAAGATTCTTCGTAATTTTTCAAAAAAATTGTCAAATCAAATTAATAGCTGTCAAAAAAGGTTTTCCCCGTGAAAAGGCAACCTCCCTCTGAGGGAAGTTCCATATTATTTTTCCAAACCTAAAGCTTGTTTTAGCTCATCTTTTGAATTATTCCACATCTCTTCACTGTGGGATTTTAAAAATTGCCCAAGTAAAACCTTTGATTTTTCATCCATATGATCTACGATAATATGACGTTTCATTGCTTTATCCATACGATTAACGTGTTCATGTAACAATTTATAGCCTCTTCTTGCTTCACGATCAACTGTCATATAGCAACCTGTAGCACCAGCATAATAAGGGCCACTCTCATTTCGTTCCGTTGCTACCCATACTAACCAATATGGTTTTCCGTTTGGAACTTCCTCTTCATTTGTTAGAAACTTTATTCCTTTTTCAACGACGCTACGTGCATGCATTGCACCAACATCAACAAAAACATCTTCTTCCTGTATATCAACAAAAACAGGTGACACATTCTCTAAGCTAATTGCTCCTACACCATATCCGCCATGTCCACTTGTTGAATCATTTTTTAAAATGTTAAAACCTAATGATTTTTTCTTTGGTTGTTCTGTCATACTAACTCAAAACCTCCTAATCTCTACGTGAAAAATGGTGAAACAATTGATGAAATAAAATGTAATACCGTTGGTACTGCAACATTAAAAATCGGTTGAATCGTATAACGATCTAATGGAGTAAGTACCAAAATTAGAAAAATTACTGAGCCATATGCTTCGTATTGTGACATCTTAGCTCGTAAATCGTTTGGAACTAGATCTTCTATAACTCTGTAACCATCCAAAGGAGGAAGTGGTATTAAATTAAATACAAATAAAACAACGTTTATACTAACAAAATATTGGCAGAAATCAAACAATGTTTGAAACAATGCAGAAGACATAGATGTGTCCAAACTAACTTTTATTAATATATTCCAAAGTATTACTCCAATTAAGGCCAAAAGAAAATTACTGATTGGTCCAGCTATAGTCGTTAAAATACCTGCCAATCTTGGATTTTTAAAATTATATCGATTAACTGGAACTGGTCTAGCCCAACCAAAACCGAATAGTAAAATAGCAATTGTCCCAATTGGATCAAGGTGTTTCAATGGTGACAATGTTAAACGGCCTAGTTTTTGTGCAGTTGGGTCTCCAAATTTGTATGCAACGAACGCGTGTGCAAACTCATGTACTGAAAAAGCGATCGCCAATACTAGAAAAACTAAAGGTAACTCTTTTAACGGATATGCCAAATGTAGATTCATTTATTTCCCCTTTCCGTTTTTATTACACTATTACTATATTGTAAAATTTTTATTTTTCTACCGTTTATGCCTCTAATTATCAGGTATAATACTAGTTGAGACATCTAAAGGAGGTTATTCTATTATGCCATATGTAACTGTTAAAATGCTTGAAGGACGTACTGAAGAGCAAAAAAAAGCTTTAGTTGAAAAAGTAACTGCAGCTGTATCTGAGACATCAGGTGCTCCAGTTGAAAACATTGTTGTATTTATTGAAGAAATGTCAAAAAACCACTACGCTGTTGCTGGCAAACGCTTAAGTGACCAATAATAACTGACTAATCTACATAACTCAGAAAAAAACAGAAAGAAACGGAAGTAGTTCAATCTTCCGTTTTTTATTTTGTATTACCGGCCATTCCTTCGATTATTTCGATAATTTTCTTTTTAACATCATTTGGCTGACTGTAGTATATCAAATCGTGTGGATAAAATAACTTCGAGTCCGTTAATTTCTTTCCTGTAATGCCTTCGACTAAATCTGATCGTCTAGAAATTTCTTTAATTTCACCATTTGCTAATAAAAGTAAAATAGGTTTTTTACTCTCCTCTTCACCATACCTAAAGTAATCATATGCTTCATCAGACATAATATCTCTAATTAAATAATACTTTGGATCAAGTCCGATCTCTTCGAACAATTTACTTAGTAACATGATTTGATCGGTATCCGTTTCTGCTTTAAAATCGACAAATTTAAATAACTTTCGATTCAAGAAACGCGTACATAAATCACGTAAAATCTCATCATCTTCTTCCTGCCAAGCTTGGAAGTAGTAAAGGAGCACCGACTCATCTAGCTTCACATATTCTTCTAGATCAATTTTCCCTTCAAACAAACTTGAAAAATGGACGGGAACATAATTAAACTGGTAGCCATCCTTATGTAAGTCTTTTGCACGTTTTAATATACCCGTTAAAATTGCTTCTGCACTTCTTGATACCGGATGGAAATACACTTGCCAGTACATTTGATAGCGACTAATTAAATAATGTTCTACTGCATGCATCCCTGACTGTTTTATTACAATGCCGTCTGGACGTGGTCTCATAACACGTAGTAAACGCTCCATATCAAAGTTCCCGTAGCTCACACCTGTATAGTAAGCGTCACGTAATAAATAATCCATTCGGTCAGCATCAATCTGACTAGAAATCATACTTGTTACAAGTTTATTTGGTGATGTTTTTGCAATAATCGCAGCAACCTTTTCAGGAAAATCTTCTCCTACCCTTTTTAAGATCTTATTAATTTCAGTATTGCCTTCAATGATATATCTCGTAAATTCTTCATGATCTAAATTAAAAATTTTTTCAAAGGTATGTGAAAATGGGCCATGTCCTACGTCATGTAATAACCCCGCACACAAAGCCAGCAAACGATCCTCATTATTCCATTCTGGTCTTCCAGAGAATACATCATCCACCATTCGACGTATGATTTCATATACCCCTAGCGAATGAGTAAAACGACTATGCTCAGCCCCATGAAATGTTAAGTATGTAGTTCCAAGCTGTTTTATTCGGCGTAATCGTTGAAATTCCCTCGTGCCAATTAAATCCCAAATGACTCGGTCGCGAACATGAATATACCTGTGAACTGGATCTTTAAAAACTTTTTCTTCATATAGCTTTTGAGTTGCGTAAGTCATCTATTGCCCTCCTTCCTACCTATCTATATTTCTTCTTACACATTATAACAGATAGATTATAAAAAAAACGCTCCTTATGGTGAAGGAACGCCTAGTTTTTACCTAATTTTGATTTAATCTTAACAATTAATTCATCTTCGTTCGGAGCCGATAGTGGACGATTATTTACAAAGCAAAATGATTTCTTCCTACCAGGCCCACAATAAGACTGACATCCAACTTTAATATCTGCATTTTCATCTATTCTTTTTAAACGAGGCATCAATGTTTTAATATTTGTTGCCTGGCAATCATCACATATTCTAAACTCATTTGACATGCGTTACAACCCCTTCTGTTCCTCATAAAAAGTATACCCTGAGGACACAAAATTAAACTATTCATTAATAGTGTTTTGTCAATTAAACATACTATGCAGTATTTTACTCGTTCCCATTCCTACATGCAAGTTTTGTAATTTGTACCTGAATTATGATTCTACTAATTTTTTAAAAGGTTTGTATAGTTTTTATAAAAATTGTCCAAACTTCAACTAAACACCTCTACTATATTGAGGGGAAAATTTATTTATAAATCAAAAAACTTTGGAATGAGAGGAGTTTTTTTATGAAAATCCGTCAAGATGCTTGGACAGAAGAGAATGACTTATTATTAGCAGAAACCGTTTTACGTCATGTAAGAGAGGGTAGTACGCAACTAAATGCATTTGAAGAAGTAGGAGATATTTTAGATCGTACTTCTGCTGCATGTGGTTTTCGTTGGAATGCAGTAGTTCGTTACAATTATGAAAAAGCTTTACAAATTTCTAAGAAATTTCGCAAAGAAAAGCTTCGTCATGCAAAAGGAGAAGAAGCAAAGAAAAAACTACTATATACACCTTCTCAATCTACTTTTTTAGAAACCGATTTATCTAGCGATTTAGATAAATACTTAAATGATGAAGTTGATTTTGATTTTAATATGGAAATGGATAATGAATCTATTCCTTTCGACACTAACGAAGAAACTAATGAAGAAGCAGAAATTGCTGAAGTGATAGAAGCACCCGCTTATACTCAGGCAGTTACAGTACAACCATCATTCAATCAGCCAACTACTACTTTTACGAAAAAAGCATCTATAACTATGTTCGATGTCATTCAATTTTTACAAAGCCTTTCTACTAATAATATTGCTAGTGACCGTTTACAAAAAGAGAATGAACAATTAAAACGTGATATTTTATCGCTTCAACATCAAAACCAAGAGCTACTCAAAAAAGTTAATCAATTAGAAAAAGATGCAACTACGGTTCAAGAAGACTATGAAACAATGATGAAGATTATGAACCGTGCTAGAAAGTTAGTTTTATTTGAAGAGGAAGAAAAACCTGTGGCAACATCATTTCGAATGGATAAGAACGGTAATTTAGAAAAAATAGCAGAATAAAATGAATCAAAACCTTTATGTACACTGTGCATAAAGGTTTTTTTATTCTATGTAACTAGGTTTTGCTTTGCTTTAATTTCCATCCTCTATTTACTTGTACAAATCTTTGAAAATGCTAAGATGGAAATAAGTATTTTTGCAAGGAGATTTTAGTATGAACAAACACTTAGAACGCCTAGAGCAGGATACCATACGTTTGATCGATGGCTCTACGTTAGGACCTAATTTCCAAGCGATCCAATCATTCGCAATGGATGACACACTCTGTACAATGATAGGAAAAAATGAATCCCCAACTACAGTAAGAACGTGGGTTCATCATAATACAATTGTTCTTGGAATCCAAGATTCTAGACTTCCTTATCTTGAAGACGGAATAGAATTTTTAAAATCACAAGGATTTCATGCAATCGTTCGAAATTCTGGAGGCTTGGCAGTAGTACTAGATGAAGGTGTCTTAAATATTTCTCTTTTACTTCCAGATGATGATAAGAAATTGAAAATTAATGATGGCTACGAAACAATGTACGCACTAATTCAAGACATGTTTAAAGATATGACTTCCTCTATTGAAGCAAAGGAAATTGTCGGATCTTATTGTCCAGGAGATTTTGATTTAAGTATCGATGATAAAAAATTTGCTGGGATTTCACAACGACGTATTCGAAATGGAGTGGCAGTTCAAATTTATCTTTGCGTGAATGGTAGTGGCTCAAACAGAGCTTCAATTGTAAGAGATTTTTATGAACTAGCTATAAAAGGCGAAAATACTCGTACTACCTATCCATCAATCAACCCCATGACTATGGCATCTCTTTCTGAATTGTTAAATACAAATTTCACCGTTCAAGATGTTATGGTTAGGTTGTTAAAATCGTTAAGTAGTCTAGCAGATGTCATTACTCCATCTAGTTTAAATGGAAATGAAATTGATTTATATCAACACCATCTAGGGCGAATGATTGACCGAAACGAGAAAATTCAAGTCTTAATTGATCAGGAATAAAAAATAGGCTATCTAAAGAGGCGAAAACCTCATTAGATAGCCTTAATTCATTATAAAGCTTGTGCAGCTGTGATAATTGATAATTTATAAACGTCTTCGCTGTTACAGCCACGAGACAGATCATTTACTGGCATATTTAAACCTTGTAATACTGGTCCAATTGCTTCGAAGTTTCCTAAACGTTGTGCAATTTTATATCCAATGTTACCTGCTTCTAAGCTAGGGAAAACGAATGTATTTGCATCACCTTGGATAACAGAGCCTGGTGCTTTACTTTTTGCAACAGAAGGAACAAATGCTGCATCAAATTGGAATTCACCGTCTAATGTCAATTCAGGAGCTTGTTCTTTTGCAATTTTAACTGCTTCTGCAACTTTTTCTGTTTCAGGAGATTTCGCAGAACCTTTTGTTGAGAAACTTAACATCGCAATCTTTGGTTCGATATCAAATAATTGAGCTGTTTTTGCACTTTCAATTGCAATTTCAGCTAAATCTTGACTTGTTGGAGCAATGTTGATTGCACAATCAGCGAAAACATACTTTTCTTCGCCACGAACCATAATGAATACGCCTGATGTCTTTGATACACCTGGTTTTGTTTTGATAATTTGTAAAGCTGGACGAACTGTATCAGCTGTTGAATGCGCAGCACCACTTACAAGACCATCTGCTTTATTTGTATAGACTAGCATTGTTCCAAAATAGTTTTCGTCTAATAATATTTTTCTAGCTTGTTCTTCTGTAGCTTTTCCTTTACGACGCTCTACAAATGATGCAACTAATGCATCCATTTCTGTATATGTATTTGGATCTAAGATCTCTACGCCTTCTAATGCAAACCCTAATTGGCCAGCTTTTTCTTTAATTGCAGTTTCATTACCTACTAAAATTGGATTAACAACATTTTCTTTAGCTAGACGATCTGCTGCTTCTAAAATTCTTTCATCCATTCCTTCAGGTAATACAATTTTAATATTCTTTCCTGTTACTTTTTGTTTTACTGATTCAAATAAATTACTCATTTTTTCCTCCTACTTGCTTGCAAAAAGTTTATCCATTATCTAGAATAAATCTTTTTTACAATAATGAAAATTATTATCCCCTATTCTTTAGCGAAAAACAAAAATAAGTTTATTCTAAATTTTTCACATTTTAGACAAAAAAGGTATAGTAAATTATTTTGTTTAGTTCTTTATTAAGGATAATTTTGTTAATATTATGCTATATTAAAATTAGTACTATACATTGATAATTGGGGGACAAACAAATGAGTGAAGCAGCAAAAACATTAGAAGGTTGGTATTGTCTACACGATTTTCGAAGCATTGACTGGCATTCTTTCAAACTTCTAAGCAGCGATGAGCGCCAACAAGCAATTGTTGAATTCCAACAAGTATTTTCAAAATGGAATGATTCAAAAAAAACTGGAGAAGGTAGTCACGCAATTTATAACATCCTAGGGCAAAAAGCTGATATTATGTTTATGGTTTTACGTCCAACGATGGATGAATTAATTCACATAGAAACAGAAATTAACAAAACAACACTTTCTCAATACATGATTCCTACATATTCTTATGTTTCAGTTGTTGAATTAAGTAACTATTTAAGTGCAGAAGATGGAGATCCATATCAAAATCCACAAGTACGTTCACGTTTATACCCTGCACTTCCTGAAACGAATTATATTTGTTTCTATCCAATGGACAAAAAACGTGAAGGTGAAGATAATTGGTACATGCTTCCTTCAAGCGATCGCAAAAAATTAATGTATGACCATGGCATGATTGGTCGTCAATATGCAGGAAAAGTTAAACAAATTATTACTGGTTCGGTAGGATTTGACGATTATGAATGGGGAGTTACTCTATTTGCCGAGGATGTACTTCAGTTTAAAAAACTAATTTATGAAATGCGTTTTGATGAAGTAAGTGCACGATACGGTGTATTTGGATCATTCTTTGTTGGAACAATTTTAAAAGAAGAAAGCTTTGCAAAATACTTATACGTTTAATACGATTTAAAATGAGTACCCTAAAAACTTTGATTTTTAGGGTACTCATCATTTATAAACAGGTTTTCTCAACGACTGTTATTAAAGCTTTTAATTTTTCAACACTATCTTTCAATGATAAAGAATAATACCGCTGAGTACCTCTTTGATCAATAGAAACGAGTCCAATATCACGTAGCACTTTTAAGTGATGTGATATTGCAGGACGTGAAAGTTTCGAATGATTTGCGATTTCTGTTACATTTAATTGGCCTTGCTCATCCAATAAAATAATAATATCTTGTCTAGCAGGGTCACTAAGAGCCTGGAAAATTGGAATGCTATCTCTAAATAGACGAATTGCTTCATCTTTTTCTGTAAAATTGTCCATCAAATCACCTTTGTTATTTTGTTTAAATGTTTAATAGTATTATAATTATCCCTCTTTTAAAATACAAATTTCACTTTTAAAAAGGCTGTTTTCGTATAGATTGTTGCTATTTTAGAATGCGTTAGTTGATTACACCTCCAGGATGCTCCCTTTCCGTGGGGCGTGAGCTGAGCCTCCTCGGCAAGCCTGCGGGGTCTCAGCCTTCCCGCTAATCCCACAGGAGTCTCGCACCTTCCGTTGTAATCAACTTCTGTCTTTTAAGTTACAAATCTCAAAAGCAACAATCTTTTAGAAACGAGCGTTAAAAAACATCATGAGAGATGGTTTTTTTATATTCTCGATTTATTTCAGCAACTTTTTGATAATCGAAATACCATTTTTACTATTTGGATAACGCAATGGTAAATCAAATAGTGTTGTTTGGCGCACTACACTTTTTTGATGAGTGAACGCTTCAAAACTAGCTTTTCCATGATACGATCCAAGTCCACTTTGACCCACACCACCAAACGGTAGATGAGCAGAAGCGATATGCATTAAGGTGTCATTGATACATCCACCACCAAATGTAATATTTTTCATTATCTGCTCCTGTACAGAACGATCATTTGAAAATAAGTATAATGCTAGTGGTTTTTCAAATTGCTTAATAAATTCAACTGATTCATTTAGTTGATCAAATTCAAAGATAGGAAGAATTGGACCAAAAATTTCTTCGTTCATTATACCGTCACTAAGTGAAACTTGATCAATGATAGTTGGCTCAATATATCGATTTTCAATATCATAAGCTCCGCCTCTAACAATATGAGCTTCCTCAATAAAGCTTGCTAATCTGTTTGCGTGTCTCTCGGTTACAATCGATGCATATCGGTTACTTTCCAATGGTTTTTCACCATAGAAGACCTCAATATAATGATTCATTTTATCTAGCAATTCTTCTTTAACCGATTTATGAACTAGTAAATAGTCTGGTGCTATACATGTTTGACCAGCGTTCGTAAATTTCCCCCATACAATCCGCTTTGCAGCTAAATCTATATTAGCAGTTTGATCGACAATTGCCGGGCTCTTCCCACCTAATTCAAGTGTTAATGGAGTTAAGTGCTTTGCTGCGGCTTCCATAACGATCTTTCCTACAGGAACACTTCCGGTAAAGAAAATATTGTCAAAGCGTTTTTGCAAAAGCTCTGTACTAATCTCAACTCCTCCTTCTATAACAGCTATATAATCTTCTTCAAAGACTTCGTTAATTATTTTCTTTAGAAGAGAAGAAATGTTAGGGGTCAATTCAGACGGTTTAAGAATTGCACAATTTCCACCTGCAATTGCACCTATTAATGGAGCAAATGACAATTGAATTGGATAATTCCATGGAGCAATAATGAGAGAGACTCCATACGGATCCGAATAAATCGTGCTAGACGCTCCAAAATGAGTAATCGGTGTTCTCACCCTTTTTGGCTTCATCCATTTCGCTAAATTTTTAATTGTGATATTTATTTCTTCGTAGGTAACCCCTAGTTCTGTTTGATAACTCTCTGAATGAGGTTTACGTAATTCAGTATTTAAAGTATCTAAAATCTCATCTTCATATTTTTTTATAATTGCCTTTAACTTTTTTAAATTTTCAATACGGTAATGGTACTCCTTTGTTTTACCATTATTAAAAAATGCTTTTTGCTTTAGAAATATCTCATTTACAAATTCCATTTTTTCTCCCCTTATCTCATGAAAACTACTTCTTTCAATAATGTTCAATGGATTGAATGTTTAATTATTTAAACATAACTAATTAAATTTCCTCTTTTTTTGCGGTCCGGTATTTTCTATTCCTTCAAAGCTTACTATATTTATATGATTTATTTCAAACGCAAGAATCCCGCAAACAAAGTGAAACTCCCATCAGTGGGTGTTTTCTTTATCCCCATTGATGGCCAGGCCGCCCAATCCAGCTTTTTATCGGCAGTTATCACCCACCTTTCTTCTTCGCATTCCTCTTAATCTTAAGGTGGGAGTCTTACTGCCCGTTAATGCGGGATAAAACAAACTGATATTTATTTAATTTAAATTATGAAATAACCTGTCATACTAGGAGAAGTTTATTCATATGTTTACAGTAGCGATTATGCAAAATTAACCCTCTAACTTCCGAATTAGAATTCATACAAAAGTAAAATACATCATCGGATAGGGAGGATCTTTATGGCTGTTATTAGATATACTGAGGCAGAAGTGGCATTACTAGCACGTTTAATGCGTGCTGAAGCTGAAGGTGAAGGACAACTAGGAATGCTAATGGTTGGAAACGTTTGTGTTAATCGGGTATTGTGCGATTGTCTAGATTTTAAACATATTGATAGTATCACCCAGATGGTTTATCAAAATCCAGGTGGTTTTGAAGCTGTACAAAAATCCTATTTTTATCAACGTGCACGTGAACAAGATATCGCACTTGCCAGAAAAGTAATTGCCGGAAAAAGGTATTGGCCTGCTAATTTTTCTTTATGGTTTTTCAAACCTGTTGGTGATTGCCCACCTACTTGGTTTAACCAAGAAAATGCAGGGAGATTCAAAAGTCATTGTTTTTACCAACCTTCAGCAGACGATTGTCCGGCTGTTTACTAAAAAAATGATGAATCATAAGGGGAGGGCGTTTCGTGAGCAATCAATTTAATGGGGTCTATCCAAATTTCCCTCGAGTTACTCAACCACAACATACACCCGCTCAACAAGCAACTCAACTTGGGCAGGGTGCTGGATTTATGCAACCATCTGGAGGTTACTTGCCACCTCAAGGGCAACCTGGGCAGCCTATGCAACCTATGCAACCTGGGCAACTAGCGACTGCAGCTCCTAGTCCCGCTGCATTTTTAGAGCAATCTTATGTTGAAAATATTCTACGTGCTAATCGTGGAAAAATCGCCACCGTGTATATGACCTTTACTGGTCAAACTCAAGAACAGGTATTTGTTGGATACATCATAGGTGCTGGACGTGACCATATAGCTTTAAAAGATGTAAACTCGAATAAAACATACATTTTATTACAAATATACTTAGACTATATTACATTTGATGAACAAATTACTTATCCTTTCCCAACGTAAGAAATAACTAAAAGGCTGTCTACTAATAATAGTAAGACAGCCTTTTATCATTATGATTTTAATACTGAAATTGCTACTAATACCCATGATACTAAAAATAAGACTCCACCGATCGGGGTAATTGCACCAATGATTTTAACATTTGTTACACTTAAAGCGTACAAGCTACCAGAGAATAATACTATCCCAAGAACCATTAACCAACCGGCCCATGTAAGTGTAGTAGAGGAACCGAACTTATCTAACAATAAAGCAACTAGAAAAATACCTGCTGTTTGAAACATTTGATATTGAACGCCGGTCTTATAAATTTGCAAAGAATGGGCTGAAATTTTCCCTTCTAACCCATGAGCACCAAAAGCTCCTATTGCTATTGATAAAAAAGCAAACAAACATCCAAGCACTAAAAAAACTTTCATTTTTCTCCCTCACTTCATCCTAAAAATCTAATAAAGAACCACCTTCATTATTTTCAGTTATCGGATTACTAGATAACTTAGCGCTAAATGGCTGATTAATAACTTTTGCTGGCTCAAATATTTGATTATTATTATGTATAGTTTGTTCCTGATCACTACCTAGTACTAAGTCGCACAACGTACGAATACTAGCCATATGTTCACGAACCTTCATTACATCCTCTTGATTGACTTTTATCTTTCCAATTTCATTACTCATTTGACTCAACACTTGATCTAAACTGATTTTCAACATAATACACCACTTTCAACCAAATCCACTTTCTTACCATTAGTATACTACTCAAAAGAACTCCTGCGCAAACTAGAAAAGCGAAGGCGGATCGCTTACCTCCGACAGACGTTGGAGCAAATAACTTAGGAAGGGTGGTTTTCCCTTCATAAGTTATTTGTGAAACAACCGAGGAGATGGGAGCTGAAGCTAGACAATACAGAAAAGCGGAGGCGGATCGCTTACCTCCGACAGACATTGGAGTGAAAACAAAGAGAAGGGTGATTTTTCCCTTCACTTTGTTTTTGCGAAATGGCCGAGGAGGTATCCGCTGGAGCTAGACAATACAGAAAAGTGGAAGCGATCCTGCTTATCCCTCTTCTTCCACTTTCCCTATTTTTATTACATATCTACTTACAAAACTTAAATACTATAATAGAAAACCAGTTTAAATATTTTTTTTATATAACATTTGGTGTATACTAGCACCTTAGATTACATTGAGGTGGATATAAAATGACTTATAAAATGATCGTACTAGATATCGATGATACCTTATTAACTGATGAGAAAGTTATTTCAGAAAGAACGAAGGACTCTCTTTTAAAGGCACAAGAACTAGGAGTAAAAGTAGTACTAGCATCTGGTCGACCTACTTATGGTATGCATAATCTTGCTGAAGAATTACTTCTTCAGGAGTATGGTAGTTACGTTCTTTCATTTAACGGTGGGATTATAACTGATTACAAAACAAAAGAAAACGTATATGAGTGTACTTTAACAAAAGAACAAGCTCATGAACTGTATGAATTAAGTAAAAAACATAATGTATTTGTCCATACTTATGTTGGTGATGAAATTATTACTGAAAAAGGGAATCCTTTCACTGATATTGAGGGTGACCTAACTGGAATGGACATTAAGGAAGTCCCTAGTTTTGTTGAACATATTCAGAATGATGTGGTCAAATTACTAATGTTAGAAGCCCCTGAAAAGCTTGAAATTGTTGAACAAACGCTTCAAAAGGAACTTGAAGGAAAAATAAGTGTAATGCGTTCGAAACCATTTTTCCTAGAGTTAACTAACTTTGAAGTTGATAAAGGCAAGAGCTTAAATCACTTAATACAAATTTTAGGAATTAAACAGGATGAAGTAATTGCAATTGGCGATGGATATAACGACTTACCTATGATTAAGTTTGCTGGACTTGGAGTTGCAATGGGAAACGCAGCTGATGACATTAAGAGCCAGGCAGATTATATAACTGATACGAATAATAACGATGGTGTTGCAAAAGTTGTAGAAAAATTTATTTTAAATGCCTATTAAATGGAAAAAGCATTTTCTTATTAAATCATTAATAAGAGAATGCTCTTTTTATTTGTTAAGTTATTGATTTAAGTCCCAATTAATTTTCTGACTTCCATTCTTCTCGAGAATCTCGTTAATCTGAGAAAATGGTTTACTACCAAAAAAGCCTCTGCTTGCAGATAAAGGACTTGGATGATTTGCTTTTATGATATGATGTTTTTCATTTGTCAGTAACTTTTCTTTTGTTTGTGCATGTTTCCCCCAAAGAACAAAAATGACTGGCGTTTCTTTTTCATTTATTATCGACAATATACGATCTGTAAAAATCTCCCAACCTTTTCCTTTATGTGAAGTTGGCTCACCTTCTCTTACTGTTAACACTGTATTTAGCATTAAAACACCTTGCTCTGTCCAAGGAACTAAATAACCAGTAGACGGAATAGTAAAATCAACATCACTATTTAACTCTTTAAAAATATTACGAAGTGAAGGAGGAACTTTCACTCCAGGCAAAACCGAAAAACTCAATCCATGAGCCTGATTAGGTTGGTGGTAAGGGTCTTGTCCGATAATGACAACTTTTACATCTTCAAAAGCTGTATATTTTAACGCGTTTAGTACATCTTCTTTTTTAGGATAAATAACATTCTCTTCATATTCTTTCGTTAAAAAGGTCTTAAGATCTATAAAATATGGTTTATCTATTTCTGATTCTAAATAGTTTGTCCATCCTTCTGGAATTACGAACATTTCATGTTTCCCCTTTCTTCGACGATATTTCCCAAGAAATAATTAATTATTCAAATTTTCATGAAAGAAATAGTTCAATAAAAATAACCGCTGTTACAATTTGACTAATCCCTATTATTGTTGCATATAAAGTTAGCTTCTTCCCTTGAGATAGTATCTTTTTAATGTTAACATTCATTCCTATCCCAGCAAGAGCTATTATCTCTAAATAGCCACTTATGATTTTACATCCATTTGAAATAACATTAGGTACTAGTCCTACACTATATAATAAACAAGCTGCAACAAATCCAATAACATACCAAGGTACTCTTGTTTTTACTTTTCGTTTTTCCTGGTTGGTTGTTCCATGTTTTTTTAAGTTAGCCAATAGAATGACGACAACAACCAAAAGAATTACTCTGACTAACTTATAAAGTGTGGATAGCTGTTTTACATCGTTATTGACCATACTTCCACTAGCAACAACTTGACCAACCGATTGTAGAACTCCACCAATAAGAGCAGATGTATGATTTGTTTCATGATGATACAGCAGGCCAGCAATAAACGGTAATAATAACATTAATACAGTTCCTGTAATATTAACCATTGTGATCGCTAGCCCTTTTTCTTCTTCACTTGCACCAATCGCAGGAGCAGTTGCAGCGATCGCAGAACTTCCACAAACTGCATTTCCACTTGCCATGAGGTATGCAAAATCATTAGTCATATTTAATTTCTTCCCTAACATGATTGAAATGAAAATGACGATACTCATCTGGCAAATTATGAAACCTACTCCATGTAATCCTAGAGACCGAAGAGTATTAAAACTAACTGTTGCTCCTAATAAAAAAACAGAGATTTCAAGCAGCTTACTTTCCGAAAACTTAGTTCCTTTTTTTAAGTAATCCCCTTTTCCGAATGTATTCCCTACAATCATTCCTAAAAAAATTGCAATTGTAGCAGCTCCTATTTCAGGCAGTAATGTAACAGCTACGAATTTACTTATTATTGCAATTCCTAAGCACCAAATCAGACCAGGTAATATCGTTCTCATTATGCCTCTCTCCCTCAGATTCTTTGTTTCTAACACATAAAAGGACAAGATTCCCCTTGTCCCTTTACCCTACTTATTAGGCATCCATTATCAATTTAATCATTGTCATTCATCATAATTTGTTTCTTGGACTATGTAATGTGGTCTTCTTTTTGTCTCGTAATATATTTTCCCTATATATTCTCCGATCAATGCTACCATGACTAATTGTAGCCCACAAAACAAAATAATCCCACTCATAATTGTAAAATGGCCTGGAATTCTTTCGCCAAACATAATCACCATAAACATGCTACAAATATAATAAAGTAAACCGAGAGAAGTTAAGATAATCCCTAGCTTTGTTAGCATTCTTAATGGGCGAGTGTTGTAGCATAAAATATTTTCTAACATATTACTTACGATTTTTAGCCGACTTATCTTTATTTCTTTTTTTACAATACGAGAAGTTAATACAAATGAAATTTCTCTTGATTTGAAGCCTATCCATTCATATAACCCATTTGAAAAACGGTTCGATTCGGGCATACTTAAAATGGCATTCGTTGCTCTTCTACTTAACAAACGATAATCAGATTCTCCATCCAAAATAGAGTAGTTAATGAATTTACTTAAAATTCTCTGTTCAATCGATTTTGGAGAACTTTTTTGATTTTGATTTTTGGCAATCACTTGATGAAATCCTTTTTTATATTCACCCACTAAGTCATGAATGACATACGGTGGATGACTAAAGTTGCCATCCATTACTACCATCGCGTCACCTTTTGCGTGCTCTAATCCTGCACAAACAGCACCATTTCTTCCAAAATGTCGACTTAAGGAAATATATTTCACATTACTACTGTGCTGGGCAAGTACTTGCATGATTACAAAAGTCGTATCTTCACTTCCATCATCTATATAGATGATCTCATAATCAGTTTCTAAATTCCTTGCAACTTCCGATAAATTGTAATGAAATTTTTCTAGATTGTCACTTTCATTGTAGCAGTATACAATTATTGAAATTTTCATCATGTCTCACCTATTATGAATAGACTTTTACTTATTATCAGACAACATGTACTTTATCATTCATTTTAAAAGACTGTTTTTGTATACATCGTTGCTATTTCAGTATGTGTAATTTCCACTCCAGGATGCTCGCTTTCCTTGGGGCGTGAGCTGAGCCTCCTCGTCGCTATCGCTCCTGTGGGGTCTCAGCTTTCCCGCATCTCCCACAGGAGTCGAGCACCCTTCCGTTACAATCAATTTCTTTCTTTTAAATTACAAATCCTAAAAGCAACAATCTTTAGAAAAGAGCCTTTTAAAAACAATTTATCTTTAATGGATCTACAATACTGAAGAATGAAAAAAAGCCTTATCGCTAAATGATAAGACCCTTTTTTACTCAGAAAACCTATATACTATTTACTTACATCCCAACGAAACGCCTTTGTAGCAATAATAAAACTTACAACCATCCATACTAATAACCACCAAAAATCAGATGATAAATCTGAAAAAGATGCTCCAGTATTCATAATTTCCCTCATCGCACTAGAAAGATGTGTAATTGGGATTGTTTTGACAAAGCCTTGTAAGTAGGAAGGCATTCCAGATACAGGGAAGAAAACTCCTCCTAAAAACATTAGAGGAAATGAGATAAATCCTGCAATCGGGCCAGCACTTTCTGGCGATTTTGCTAAACTAGCAATAATGAAACCAATGCTCATAAATGTTAATGTTCCTAGTACTACAAATAATATTAAAAGTAAAAATGAGCCTCGTATGCTCACATCAAAAGCAAAATAACCAACTAATATCGTTAGCATTGCTTGAAGGCTATTTAAAATAAGACGAGCAGTTATTTGAGCTGCAATGAATGTAGAAGCTCTTAAGGTTGTACCTTGCATACGACGAAGTACACCTCTTTCACGCCAAGATGCAATTTGGCCTGCCACACCGTTTAAATTACTATTCATAATTTGCATTGCAACAATACCTGGCACTAAAAAGTCTAAATACTTTAGTGTAACCCCAGAAATTCCTTTTTGTTGAATTGCAAATTTTGGAACATAGTTCGAAATCGCTTTACTTGCTCCATCAACCGTCGCTTGTATAACTGCTAAACCTGTTTGAACTTGAGAAATATTTTTTTCATTATATAAAACTTCTATTTTGGCTGGTTGAGTCGTTGCATTTTTAGGAATTTGTTGTTGAAAACCATTCGGAATAACGATAACAAAATCTGTTTTTCCATTTTTTAATAAATTTTTAGCTTTCTCTTCTTGTGTAACTTCGTTTATTTTCAAAGGTTTTTGTTTTTCCAGAATCGAAACTACTTGTTTACTTGTTTGAGATTGATCTAAATCAACCAGTTTAACAGAATACGTCGCATTATTCCCATCATTAAATAATAAGCCAAATATAATCATAAAAAAGAATGGAAATACTAATGTCCATATCATTGCTTGTCGATTTCGAAAGTAAATTCTAAGCTGAGCAAGAGTTAATTGAAAATAAGCTCTCATTCTTCTCTTAGCCCCCTTCCTGTCATATGTAAAAATACATCCTCAAGTGTAGATGTTCGGGTATTTAGATCAGAAAATTCAATATGCTGATCTTTCGATAACTCTAACAATGCAATCAATGAATCTTGTAAATTATTCGTATATAATGTAACAAAATCGTGATTGATGACTACATTCGTAACAGATTGAAGTGGAACAAATAGCTCTGATTTTTGAGGAATACGTGTTTTAAATTCAATTGCACTTTCAACTTGAATATTATTAACTAAGTTATTAGGAGTATCTAGCGCAATTAATTTGCCTTGATCCATTATCCCAATACGATCAGCAAGTACATGTGCTTCATCCATGTAATGCGTAGATAATACAATCGTTTTGCCTTGTTCTTTTAACTTTAAAACAATATCCCAAAGCGTTCTTCTAGCTTGAGGGTCAAGACCAGTAGTTGGTTCATCTAAGAAGATTATTTGTGGATCATGTACGATTGCAAGTGCAATTGCTAGCCGCTGTTTTTGACCACCTGATAAACTTTTTACTAAGCTATTCTTTTTTTCAGTTAAGATCATATCATCAATTAATGGTTCGATCGGAATATGTTTTTTATAAAAGCTTGCATAAAGTTCAATAATTTCCTTCACAGTTAATAATTCAAATAAGGACGTTGACTGCAATTGAATACCAATTTGTTCTTTAATTTGATTATTTTGCTTCTGAAGTGAATAACCTGCAATTGTTGCCGTTCCTTCATCAGGCTTTCTAAGGCCTACAAGCATCTCCATCGTTGTTGATTTTCCCGCCCCATTTGGTCCAAGAAGACCAAAGACTTCTCCGCGGTTTACTTCAAAGCTGATACCATTTACAGCATAAAAATTCCCATAACGCTTTTTTAAATTACTTACCTCAATAATTGCTGAAGATTCACTCATAAATTCATTCCCTTCAATAAAAATCTATTTCTATACTATTTTATCATGTTATTATTCATGTATTTTTTTAATTATAAAATAAATATTAGAATTTTCTAACTTCTAACTTCGATTTTAGCCTTTCATTCTCCTTTATATTAATTAGCTCTTTTTTAATGATTGTTGCTTTTAGGTTATGTAAATTAAAAGGCAGAAGTTGATTGGAACGGAAGGGTGCCCAGGCTTCAGTGGGAGATGCGGGAAGGCTGAGACCCCACAGGAGCGTATGCGACGAGGAGGCTCAGCTCACGCCCCTAGGAAAGCGAGCATCCTGGAGTGGAAAGCAACCTACATATACTGAAATAGGAACAATGTATACGAAAACAGGCTATTAATTTTATTTCATTTCCTTTTCTTTTCCTTATAAAAATGAATGAATGTCGAAAATAGTCAGAACTTCCCTATATTCAGTACCTTGCAATAAACAATACTAAATGATAAATTGTAATTAATTGGTACTTTTTACAAATAAGTACCATACAATATACAGTACTAATTAATATCAAGTGGGTGATTAAACATTGAACGTACAATTTAAAAAAGGCGTGTTGGAACTTTGTGTACTTGTGCTACTAGATAAAAAAGATCGTTATGGCTATGAGTTGGTTCAGAGAATCTCAGACCAGATTGAAATTTCTGAAGGATCCGTCTATCCATTATTAAGACGATTAACAAAAGAAGAATATTTTACGACTTATTTACAAGAATCATCTGAAGGTCCATCTCGTAAGTATTACCAACTAACTGACAAAGGCAGAACTTATTTATATGAGCTTATTGATGAATGGAAGGAATTTTCGAACGGTGTAAATCAACTAATAATGGAAGGTGTTAAAAATGAATAAAGAAAAGTTTTTAAAACAATTAAATTTATCTTTAAAGAAACTTTCATCAAACGAACGTCATGATATTTTGCAAGATTATGAGGAGCATTTCGCTATAGGACTCGAGGAAGGAAAAACTGAAGAGGAGATTGCATCTTCTCTTGGTTCTCCAACTCAAATTGCAAAAGAATTACTTGCTTCGTACCATCTTGAAAAAGTAGAAGCAACCGTAACTACAGGAAATATCATACGTGCAGTCTGGGCAGTTATTGGATTAGGATTTTTCAATTTAGTTATTGTACTTGGCCCATTTCTTGCTTTACTAGCGCTCCTTTTATCTGGTTGGGTAATGGGAATTGGATTTGTGCTTGCCCCCCTACTAGTCCTTATAGATGCGGTTGTTAATTTCGGAACATTTGAATTTTTTAGCTTATTCATTTCTCTAGCACTTTGTGGAATTGGACTATTTATCCTAATTGGCATGTTACCAGTAACAAAATCAGTCGTTAATGGCTTTGTACGTTATTTAAAATATAACGCATCAATTGTGAAGGGTGGCTTAAAGCGTGGTTAATATAAAAAAAGTTTCTATTATTGCTTTATTTTTATTAATAGTTGGTACAGTAGGAAGTCTACTAACATTTAGAACGGCTAACAAAACAGAATCTGTTTCTATAGAAAAGGTAATTGATAATCAAAATATTACATCTGTACAACTAGAAAGTGACAATGCCGAGGTAAAAATTATTCCTACAAACGATACAGTAGCAAAAGTTACATTGTCTGGAAGAGGAAAGTCCGATACAAAGCAAAGTTTATCAGCTAAAGTAAATGGCAATACACTTTCCATTAAACAAGGATATCAACAATTTAAATTTTATACTTTTGATTTTGTTTCAACAAAGTTAACTCTTAAAGTCTTTTTACCTGAAAAACAATATAATTCTATAAAAATTTACAACGACAACGGTCTAGTTGAATTAAATAACATGAAGATCAACCGTCTGACAGCTTCTACTGATAATGGGCGTGTTAAGATTAAAAATATTACTTCTATTTCTACTTACGTAGAGTCAAATAATGGCCAAATCAGCCTTGATCATGTTGATGGGAAAATTAAAGGTATAACTGATAACGGGAAAATTTCTTTGATTACAAAGGAGTTAAATCATAAACTAAATTTTGAATCTAATAATGGTAGTATTTTAATTCAAACTGAAAAAGAACCAACAAATGTAACGTTCAATACTCATACGGATAACGGAAGTATTAATATCCTAGGTAAATACAACGGTAATGCGGTAATTGGTAACGGCGATAATCTAATCGAACTATCAACTGATAATGGATCAATTACTGTAACGAAATAAGCAGTATAAAACAGTATTAAGATTATCATTTTTTAAATAAAAGACTGTTTTCGATTATATTGTTGCTATTTCAGTATGTGTAAGTTGATTTCCACTCCAGAATGCTCGCTTTCCTTGGGGCGTGAGCTGAGCCTCCTCGTCGCATACGCTCCTGCGGGGTCTCAGCCTTCCCCCATTTCCCACAGGAGTCGAGCATCCTTCCTTTCCAACCAACTTCTGTCTTAAAAGTTACAATACTTAAAAGCAACAATTCTTTAAAAAAGGGCCAAATAAAAATAACCGATTTCTTGTAGGTTAAGAAACTGGTTATTTTTGTATTTCTTCTTATTTGATTATTAAATCCTACATAATTATCGGCAATTACTTACTCGATGAAATAGAACTCCGTAAACATTCTCGAATTTCTCTTAATCGGTTGAAAAAGTTGCTATCTAATTGACGGATGCTCCTTCTCCCCTATAGATAAGTTACCATCGCCATTAATAAAATCTTTGTATGCTGCAATCTTATGTTCAAGCATCTCATCCACTGCTTGTAATGTTTTGATTTGTTTTTTAATAAATTGATTATGTTCTTCTAAAAGATTTAATCGTTCTAACGTGGTATGGTCTCCTTCTAAAAATAATGAAGCATATTTCTTTATTTTAGCGATGGGCATTTGTGTTTCTTTTAACTTGATAACAAATTGTAACCATTTAATATGTGATTCATTATATCGTCTGTCTCCACTGTCATCACGAAAAGGAGTTATAATTTTTTCTTTTTCGTAATACCTCAATGTATGTATACTTACCCCTAAAATTTTTGCCACTTCACCAATGGAATGCATAAGAAACCCCCACATTATTTTTTCTTGACCTAGAGTTTACTCTACTTATTATAATCAACTCATAGTTCGTTCACAATAAAGTAAAACTTCCATCAGTAGGGTTATCTTCATCCCCCACTGATGGTTAGCCCACCCAATCGGGCTTTTACGGGCAGTTATCCCCCACCTACCTTACTCGTTTCTCTTGGAATCTTGAGGCGGGGGTCCTACTGCCCGCTAATGCGGGATAAAATTAATTGAATACAATTTAGGAGGAATTTTTATGAAATACACAGTTATTACAGGTGCCAGTTCAGGAATTGGGTATGAAGCTGCTCTAGCTTTTGCAGCTCGTGGAAAAAATTTAATCATAGCAGCTCGCAGAACGGAGGAATTGGAACAGTTAAAGTCAAAAGTGGCTGACATTAACGCAGACCTGGATGTTGTTATTCGAACTGTTGACCTATCTGTTACTGCTAATGTTCATGAATTTTACGAAAGTCTTCAGGATTATCAGATCGAGACCTGGATCAACAATGCTGGGTTTGGAAACTTTGCTTCCGTTGGTGAACAAAATTTAAATAAAATTGAGACAATGCTCCATTTGAATATTGAAGCATTAACCGTTCTATCTTCTCTTTATGTACGTGACTATACAGATGTTGAAGGAACGCAAATTATCAATATTTCTTCAGGAGGAGGTTACACAATTGTTGCTGATGCTGTGACCTACTGCGCGACTAAGTTCTATGTAAGTGCCTTTACAGAAGGTCTTGCACAAGAATTGAAAGAAAAAGGAGCAGCCATGCAAGCAAAGGTCTTGGCTCCTGCTGCAACAGAGACTGAATTTGCTAAACGTTCCATTGATGTTGATCATTTTGAATATAAAGGTATTGTCCCTAAATATCATACAGCTAAACAAATGGCTGGGTTCTTGCTCGATTTATATGACAGCGAGAAAGTGGTAGGAATTGTGAATGGAGAAACGTATGACTTCTCATTAAGAGATCCGATTTATCCTTATGTGACGAGAATAAGATAGTAATTTTTGAAAATCCCAAAAGCCGATATTTAAAGTGATATCCATTTAATTTGAGAGTGGTGCCAGCTATGCTAGTACTACTCCAAATTAGAAATTAAAACAGTATAGGAGTCGTTTATTATGGAACAATCAAATAAAGCGTTTAGCGATGCATTAATTAAATCGTTAAGAGGAGAACGAGGACATCTTCCCATCAAGAATGCTTTGTTGGACATAGACGTGGCGCTTGCGGGAAAACGTAGAGAGGAACTACCTTATTCTATTTATCAATTAGTCAAACACATGGCCTACTGGCAAGATTTTCTCTTATTATCCGCTCAAGGGGATAAGCCTGAATTGCCTAAGGATGTAAAAGAGAGCTGGCCTGAAGAAACATGTCCTGAGAGTGAGGAAGAGTGGCAACAGCTAATTCAATATTTTCTACAGGGGATTGAACAAGCATGTACGATTGCCCAAACTGGTCAACTTTCCAAACCATTGGAGAATTGGCCTTCGGAAACCCCTGGCGGTGTGTTACGCAATATTGCATCTCACAACTCCTACCATTTAGGAGAAATTGTACTAATTCGTAGATTATTCGGTGCTTGGCCACCTCCAACAGGTGGATATCCAATCTAAATAAGGTTATCGGTAACCCTTTCCTGTAAGGTTATAAGAAAATAGCCAAAGTGTTTTCCCAGTCTAATTTAGAATACACTTTGGCTCTTTAAATTTATAAATTACTTAATGAAAAAGGATACAATCCCTAAAATGATACACAAGATCCCGCTTAGGAATTGACCTAATCCAGAAGCTTGTCCATTTAAAATAAAATTGAATATATTTTTTCTTGTTTGAGTTTTCCCGATCAACGCATCATCCTTTTTCATGCGATATCTACCCCATAGTACTAAGACTACTCCAAAAAGTATTAATAATAGTTTAAGCATCATAATCTATTTCCTCCGTTAATCACTTGTGTGTTAATTTCTTGATTGTAATTTTATAAATCTTCTTCTTCAAAAATAAAAACCTCTTCAATTTGTAAGCTAAAAACTAAAGATATTCGATATGCCAACAAAACAGATGGATTGTATTGCTGTTTTTCCAACGAAATAATTGTTCTTGAAGATACACTTACTTTATCAGCTAATTCTTGTTGTGTTATACCATGGTCTAAACGCAACTCTTTTATTTTATTTTTCATAGATTTCTCCTATTTAAAGAAAACGCTCATAATATTTTTTAGCTAACAAATTCGTAACTCCACAGAAGATCACTATAAAAAACAAAGCATTATTTGTTGGAATTGTAATCCATTTTGTAAGAAACATGATCATTAAAGTCACAATCATTAGAACAGTCATGGTAAACTGTGAAGCTTTCCCTTCTATTAAGCCATCTCTCTCGTCATACTCTCTTGATAGCTCTCTTTCTGACTGCTTGCGATTAGCATTAAATTTAACTTGAGAAATAATAGCTAAAATGAAACATATTACTCCTACAACTAACTCGAAAATACCACGAAATTCTTGTGACAGATTAGTTTTATTCAATAAGATTTCAATCAACCCGATTATCATAATTGCTATTGAAACTAAATAAAGTTGTACATATTTTTTCAAACAAGTCTCTCCTAACATATGAAACATTCTTCATGTGAAGTTTTCTTCATGTGAACTTTACTTCATATTAAACTGTCTTTAATTGAATGTCTAGTATTATTTTAAGAAACAATTTATGAATCAAAAAAGGATGTATGCTATATTTAACTCACGGAAACTCGAAAGGATGTTTATATATGGCAAAAAGTATTGTAATTGCTGAAAAGCCTTCTGTTGCGCGTGATATTGCACGTGTACTTAAGTGTGATAAAAATGGAAATGGTTTTATTGAAGGTAATAAATATATCGTTACTTGGGCTTTAGGACATCTCGTTACGTTAGCAGATCCAGAAAGCTATGATGTGAAATATAAAAAGTGGAACTTAGAAGATTTGCCAATGCTACCTGACCGTTTGAAATTGACAGTGATTAAGCAGACTGGCAAACAATTTAATTCTGTCAAAAGTCAGCTAACTAGAAAAGATGTAAATGAAATTATCATTGCAACAGACGCAGGGCGTGAGGGAGAATTAGTCGCTCGTTGGATTATTGATAAAGCTAAAATCAACAAACCAATTAAACGTCTATGGATTTCTTCTGTTACCGATAAAGCAATCAAAGACGGCTTTGCAAACTTGAAGCCTGGTAATGCATATGACAATTTATATGCTTCAGCTGTTGCACGTTCAGAGGCTGACTGGTACATCGGACTTAACGCAACACGAGCATTAACTACAAGGTTCAATGCACAACTGAACTGTGGTCGTGTACAAACACCTACTGTAGCGATCATCGCAAGCCGAGAGGACGAAATTAAAAATTTCAAAGCACAAACATACTATGGTATTGAAGCCCAAATGGCAGATAAGTTAAAACTGACTTGGCAAGATGCTAAAGGTAATGGCCGTAGCTTCGATAAAGAGAAAATCGATGTGATTGTGAAAAAACTAGGTAAACAAAATGCGATTGTAACGGAAGTTGAGAAAAAACCTAAGAAGTCTTTTGCTCCTGGTCTTTATGACTTAACAGAACTACAACGCGATGCAAATAAAATCTTTGGTTACTCTGCAAAAGAAACGTTAAATATAATGCAAAAACTGTATGAGCAGCACAAAGTGTTAACTTATCCCCGTACAGATTCTCGCTACCTTTCATCAGACATCGTTACTACATTACCAGAACGCCTAAAAGCATGTGGAGTTGGTGAATATCGTTCTTTAGCAAACAAAGTGTTAAATAAGCCTATTAAAGCTTCAAAATCATTTGTAGATGATAGTAGAGTATCGGATCATCATGCGATCATTCCAACTGAAGGTTATGTAAATTTCTCAGCTTTTTCAGATAAAGAACGCAAAATTTATGATTTAGTTGTAAAACGTTTCTTAGCTGTTTTATTCCCAGCATTCGAATACGAACAACTAACGTTACGAGCAAAAATTGGCGATGAAAACTTCGTTGCACGTGGAAAAACCATTCTTCATTCTGGCTGGAAAGAAGTATATGAAAATCGTTTTGAAGATGACGATGATGTAGACGATTTAAAAGAACAAATCTTACCTCGTATTGAAAAAGGCAATACATTAGACGTGAAACTAATTGCACAAACATCAGGGCAAACAAAGCCGCCTGCTCGATTTAATGAAGCGACTCTACTTTCGGCAATGGAAAACCCTACGAAATATATGGATACGCAGAATAAACAACTTGCTGAAACATTAAAATCAACTGGTGGATTAGGTACTGTTGCTACACGTGCTGACATTATTGACAAGCTATTCAATTCTTTCTTGATTGAAAAACGTGGTAAAGACATTCATATTACGTCTAAAGGTCGTCAATTGTTGGATTTAGTGCCTGAGGAGCTTAAATCTCCTACTTTAACAGCTGAGTGGGAACAAAAGCTTGAGGCGATTGCGAAGGGCAAAATGAAAAAAGAAGTGTTCATTAATGACATGAAAAACTACACAAAAAAAATCGTGTCTAACATTAAATCAAGTGATAAAAAATATAAACACGACAACATTTCCACAAAATCTTGCCCAGACTGTGGAAAACCCATGCTTGAAGTAAACGGGAAAAAAGGAAAGATGCTAGTCTGCCAAGATCGTGAGTGTGGTCACCGCAAAAACGTATCACGTGTCACTAATGCACGTTGTCCACAATGTAAAAAGAAACTTGAATTACGTGGGGAAGGCGAAGGTCAAATCTTCATGTGTATATGTGGATATCGCGAAAAGTTATCCACATTCCAAGAACGTCGAAAAAAAGAGTCTAGTAAAAAAGTTTCTAAAGGTGATGTACAAAAATATTTAAAACAACAACAAAAAGAAGACGAGCCTATTAATAATCCGTTTGCTGAAGCATTGAAAGGCTTAAAATTAAAATAGAAGACGTTAAAAGCCTATGAACATAAATTAAGTTCATAGGCTTTTAGTTGTCTACTACCCTCTATACTCTTCCTACTAAAGGTTATCTTCCAAAGAATATTTTATATTAAAAATTATTCTAACAATTTTTTAATATAAAGATGTGATTTAAATCACAGCATAAATTTATTTCTATTTGTAATATTAAAGTATATTAAATCAGTTTATGAATGAAAGGCGGAAAACCAAAATGTTATCCCAACAAACAATTGATATTATTAAATCAACAGTACCTGTTTTAGAGGTTCATGGAACTGAAATCACGTCTCGTTTTTATCATTTACTTTTCACAAACCATCCTGAGTTGAAAAATGTTTTTAACCAAACAAATCAACGTAAAGGTAGACAACCTGAAGCATTAGCTAATGCAGTATATGCAGCAGCTGTAAATATTGAAAAACTAGAATCAATTATTCCTGTCGTTATTCAAATCGGTCACAAGCATCGTAGTTTAGGTGTTAAACCTGAGCACTATCCAATAGTAGGTCAATTTTTATTACAAGCGATTAAAGATGTTGTAAACCCTCCAGAAGAAGTCATTGCTGCTTGGGCTGAGGCATATGGTGTAATCGCAGATGCGTTCATTAGTGTAGAAGCTGATATGTACAATAAAGCTGAAGAACAAGAAGGCGGATGGAAAGATACACGCAAATTTAAAGTTATTAAAAAAGAAAAAGAAAGTAGTGTGATTACTTCATTCTACTTACAACCTGTAGATGGTGGTAAAATCGCATCTTATAAAGCTGGTCAATATATTTCAATTACAGCTTCAATTCCAGGAGAGCAATATACTCATATGAGACAATATAGTTTATCAGATGCACCTGGAAATGATTACTACCGTATTTCTGTAAAAAAAGAAAGTGGAACAGATACAACGCCGGGTGGTATGGTTTCAAATTATTTACATGAACAAGTGTCTGTTGGAAGTGAATTAACAATCAGTGCTCCTGCAGGAGATTTTACGTTAGATGAATCATCTACAAAACCACTTGTTCTACTTAGTGGTGGGGTAGGCATTACACCTTTACTAAGTATGTTAAACACAGTTATTAATAAAGGTATTAAACGTGAAGTATACTTCTTCCATGGTGCTTTAAACAGTGAAACACACGCGTTTAACGGCTATATTCAAGACGTAGTGAAAGAACATTCAAACGTGAAATCTTTCATTGCTTATTCAAATCCAACAAGTAGCGATTTACAAAGTAAAAACTATGACAAAGAAGGATTCATCACATTAGAAGATTTACAAAATGTACTTTCTTCAAATGTAGCAGATTTCTATTTCTGTGGACCAACTCCTTTTATGAAGTCAATGTATAAAGCACTTGGAGAATGGAAAGTTGATCCAAGTTCAATTCATTATGAAATCTTTGGACCTGCTGAATCTTTAGCAGAATAAATAGTAATATGACAAAAAGAGCTGATCTATCATTGATAGTCAGCTCTTTTTCTTTAATAGTCTATTGACCGTCTCACGCCTTAATCCAATTAATTGACCTATTTCAGTCTGAGTTAAAATTGAATAGATTGTTTGACCAGGTAGATATCCTTCAAGCCATTCTTCTAATAAAAGGAGTCTTTCCATTGGAGAAACGGTTGTTAACTGGTCTATTCTTTTCTGCATCATTCGTAGCTTTTGCTGAAGCTGTATGGAAACTTCCTCAAACTTTTGAGGATTCTCATGTAATTCCTTATACCATTCAGTTGGTGAAATGATCTCGACTTCACTATCGATTAATGCAATAACCGTACCGTGATACTCCTTTTGAGAGATCAACGAGTGATGTGGAATCATTTCCTCTGGCAAAATAATATTAAATAAAAAGACATGTCCATCTTCTTGTAGTCGCACAACTTTAAATAAGCCACTTTTTATGTGATATAAAGGTCCTTCTTCTCCTTGACGAAATAAAACTTCTCCCTTTTTTACAAACATACTTTCACATCTTCCCCATTTTGTCATTTGCTATTTTCCATATTTTCGCGATTTCGCTTGCAGTTCTCTCAATATTTTGTCTACCATTCAATAATGCTTCTTCAACTGAACTTATGCTTGGAAGAATAGGAAATACTGCATCTATCCCGTTTTTATACACCAGTTCATAGCCTTTGCCAATCGAACCTGCTATTACAAGTACTGGCAATTGATACTTTTTCGCTAAACTAGCCACGCCAATAGGTGTTTTACCATAGATGGATTGTCCATCTATTTTCCCTTCTCCGGTAATAACTAGTTCAACTTCTTTTATGTATTTCTCTAATGATACTGCTTCAGAAACTAGCTGAAAACCCTTTTTTAAATTTGCATTTAAAAATGCTAATGCTCCGGCTCCCATACCTCCTGCAGCACCTGCACCTTTTTCATTCGCTACTGATACCCCTAAATCTTTCTCAATAATCTTAGCAAAATGAGCTAGAGAGCATTCAAGTTTCTCAACCATATCACTTGTTGCTCCCTTTTGAGGACCATACACAATAGAAGCTCCATTTACCCCGATAAGTGGATTCTCAACATCACAGGCAACTTCAAATTGAATCGTTTTTATACGTTCATCAACCTTACTATCGTCAATTCGATGACAATCTATTAGACCAGCACCGCCTTCTATAATTTCATTTCCTTGACGATCTAAGAACTGATAGCCAAGTGCTTTTGCCATTCCTGCTCCTGCGTCATTTGTTGCACTTCCACCTAAGCCAATCATGATTTTATCAACTTTTTGGTTTATAGCATGAAGAATTAGTTCTCCTGTACCTCTTGTCGTCGTTATGAGTGGATTTCTTTTCGTCAGTGGAACTTGATGGAGTCCAGAAGCTGCTGACATTTCTATGATTGCTGTATTTTGATCTCCAAGAATTCCATAAAAAGCTTTCACTGGTTCACCTAAAGGACTCGTTACTTTTGTATAAACAAGGCGCCCATTTGTTGCGTCGACTAGCGACTGAACTGTCCCTTCGCCACCGTCTGCCATCGGAATTTTTATACATTCTGTCTGTGGTAAGACGACTTTCCATCCCGCTTCAATTGCATCTGCAACTTCTTTTGCAGTCAAACTTTCCTTATACGAATCAGGTGCAATCAAAACCTTCACTTGTATCCACCCTTCCTTTTGAAGTTCATCTATCAATCATGACCTATCCCTCTAGTAAAAGTAAAAAGATGTTTAACATTCTTAAATCACACTAATAAAAGGCGAATACTTAGTGCATATTATTCAAGAAGTAATGGGATTCAGACTACTATTTTTCTTTAAACGGTATTTTCGTTCTTTATAAACTTTCGGAGGGATCATATGAATTATGTAATTTCAATAATCGGTTTATTAGTCGTACTAATACTAGCCTATGTTGCTAGTAACAACCGGAAACACATTCGTTTAAGACCAATTATCGTAATGATTGTTCTCCAAGTAATTTTAGCATTTATCTTACTGAATACTAAATTTGGTCTTATTTTTATAAAAGGTGTCGCAAGTGTATTTGAGCATTTATTACTTTACGCTGCAGATGGTGTGAATTTTGTGTTTGGTGGACTCGTTCCAAAAGGTGGCTTTGTTTTCTTTTTCAATGTACTTTTGCCGATTATATTTATTTCTGTGTTAATAGGAATCTTACAATACACAAAAATTTTACCGTTTATTATGAAATGGGTTGGGCTTTTAATAAGTAAAATTAGTGGATTAGGTAAGTTAGAATCGTATAATGCAATTGCCTCTCTCCTTGTGGGGCAATCTGAAGTATTTATTACAGTAAAAAAGATAATAGGGAAACTCCCTCCTAACCGACTATATACTCTATGTGCTTCAGCAATGTCTACCGTCTCTATGTCAGTCGTTGGTGCTTATATGACGTTAATCCAACCTCGATACGTTGTTACTGCAATTGTTATAAATTTATTTGGAGGCTTTATCATTTCATCAATTATAAACCCATATGATGTTGACAAAAATGAAGATATTTTAGAAGTTGAGGACATAGGCGAAAAACAAACCTTTTTCGAAATGCTTGGTGAGTACATACTCGATGGATTTAAAGTTGCCATTATAGTTGCTGCAATGCTGATTGGATTTGTGGCATTAATCTCATTTATTAATCATATGTTCAGTCTAATTTTCGGAATTACTTTCCAAGCGTTACTCGGCTACGTATTTTCTCCTATTGCCTTTATTATGGGTATCCCTTGGTCTGAATCAATTAAAGCCGGTGGAATCATGGCAACCAAATTAATTACAAATGAATTTGTTGCCATGGGAGATTTAGCAAAAATAGCTAACACATTTACACCTCGTACACTCGGCATTTTATCTGTCTTTTTAGTATCTTTTGCAAACTTCGCTTCAATCGGAATCATTGCTGGAGCAGTTAAAGCATTAAATGAAAATCAAGGAAGGATTGCTGCACGATTTGGCTTAAAACTTTTATATGGAGCAACTTTAGTTAGTATTCTTTCCTCTATTATCGTAAGTTTTGTATTATAAAATCAAAAATAACAGTACCCACTAGTACAGTAAAAAAGACAACTTCGAAATGCAAATTTGCATCTCGAGTTGCCTTTTTTTACGTTAAAACGTTACATTGCTTCAATATTTTTCGTTTGATTCATCACCATTTGATAATACATATCTTTGTTTTCCATCAATTGTTCATGACTTCCCATTTCAGTAATCCTACCTTTATCAATTACTAAGATTGTATCAGCATCGCGAATTGTACTTAATCGATGAGCAATCATAAAGCTTGTACGTCCCTTCATGATTGTTTTCATTGCTTCTTGAATATGAAGCTCCGTTCTTGTGTCAACGCTACTTGTTGCTTCATCCAAAATAAGGATCGAAGGATTTGCTAAAATTACTCTCGCAATCGCTAACAATTGTTTTTGTCCTTGACTAAGTTCTCCCCCATTTTCAGATAAAACCGTATCAAATCCATTTGGAAGTCGCTTAATAAAATAGGCTGCATTTGCTAACTTAGCAGCACGTTCGATTTCTTCATCTGTTGCATCCTGCTTACCGTATTGGATATTTTCCTTAATCGTTCCTGAAAATAAATATGTATCTTGCAAAACGATTCCAAAGCTCTCACGGAGACTATCACGGGTATACTCATTAATATTTATTCCATCAATTAATATACTTCCACCGGTAATTTCATAAAACCTTGTTAATAAATTTATGATTGTTGTTTTCCCTGCACCAGTAGGTCCTACAATTGCGATATTACTTCCTGCTTTTGCAGAAAAACTAAGTCCTTTTAGGATGTTTACATCTTGTCTATATCCAAAAGTTACATCTTTGAACTCTACTTCACCTTTTAGATTTTCGATTACTTTTGCATTAGGTTTGTCTTCAATTTCTTCTACTTCATCTAGGATTTCAAAAACTCGTTCTGCTCCTGCTAATCCTGATTGTAATAAGTTGAAAATATTTGCTAAATCAGTTAACGGACGTGCAAATTGTCTTGAATAGCTTAAAAAACTAGCGATCACTCCAACTGTAATCATCCCTTTAACTGCTAGTACACCACCTACAGTTGCTACAACTGCAAAACCAATATTGTTAATGACGTTCATGATTGGCATTAAAAATCCAGACCAAATTTGCGCCTTTAAACCAACATCACGTAATTTCGTATTAATTGCTTCAAATTCTTCAATTGCTTTTCTTTCATGGTTAAAAGCTTTCACAATTTCAATTCCAGAAATCGTCTCTTCAATTTGACCATTTATGTGGCCTAATTGAACTTGCTGTTCCTTGAACAAAATTTTTGTTTTCTTAGAAATCGTTTTTGTCAGTGTAAATACAAGTGGAATTGTGATTAAACTTGCTACTGTAAGGATTGGACTCAGCCAAATCATCATGCAAAATGATCCCACGATCGTCAATATCCCTGTCATAAACTGTGTTGTTGACTGAGATATCGTATTGCTAATATTATCAACATCATTTGATAAACGACTCATCATTTCGCCATGCGTATGTTGATCATAAAAAGAAACAGGGATTTTATGAAGCTTCTTAAATAAAGCTGCTCTCAAATTAAATACTATCTTTTGAGAAATTTCAGCTGTAAACCAACTTTGTAAAAAAGTAAGTATCGTATCAGAAAAATAGATGATACCTAACCCAATGACAACTAAACTCAGTTTTGAAAAATTAACCCCACCTTTTGTTAGTGACATTGCATCAATTGCAAGTCCAATACAATAAGGGACAGCTAAAACTAGTAGCGTATCAACAAGGATTAATAAAAATAATAATACTAACTGTTTTTTTTGTTGCTGAAAATAAGACCATAGCCGAATAAGTGTCT
This sequence comes from Gottfriedia endophytica, assembly GCF_017814275.1. Lineage (GTDB taxonomy): Bacteria > Bacillota > Bacilli > Bacillales > Bacillaceae_G > Gottfriedia > Gottfriedia endophytica. The sequence goes on along the minus strand of NZ_JAGIYQ010000004.1, from coordinate 105,051 downwards.
TTTTAGCATCCTTTGGCTTCACAACTGGTCCTCTTCCTCGAGGGCCATGACCTACTCTTATTGGTTGAAAATTCTCTCTAGATGCGTTTTTCTCACTTGCCTGCGACATATTGCAATGCCTCCTTCCCTAATTGAGATTGAAGGATTTCTTGATAAACCTTGCAGCTCTTCAGGAGCTCTTCATGATGTCCATATCCAACCATTTCCCCATTTTCAAGAACAATAATTTGATCGGCATCCATTACGGACGATATTCGCTGAGCAATCAGTAAACATGTTGTATTTTCTGCATATCTCTTTAATGATTCCTTTATTCTTGATTCAGTTGCTACGTCAACGGCACTCGTACAATCATCAAGAATTAATATCTCTGGTTTTCTAACAAGTGCCCTTGCGATTGATACACGTTGCTTTTGTCCTCCCGAAAGATTAACGCCACCTTGACCTAGTCGTGTTTCATATCCTTCTGGAAATGCTGAAATAAAGTCATGTGCTTCTGCAACTTTTGAAGCATCCGCTATTTCTTCAAAGGTCGCATCTTCCTTACCCCACCTTATATTTTCAATTACCGTTCCAGTGAAAAGAATATTTTTTTGTGGAACAACTGCAATTTTCTCCCTTAACTCTTTTACATCCCAATCTTTTACATCGATATCATTCACTCTAATTGCCCCACTTGTTACATCGTAAAAACGAGGAATTAACTGGATAAGACTGCTTTTTCCTGCACCAGTTGATCCAATAATTCCAACTGTTTGGCCAGGTAGACATGTGAATGAAAAGTTTTTGATAACCGGGTCTCCAACAGCACCTTTATAAGAAAATGATACATTTTCAAATTCAATTTTCCCTTTACTTAACGAATGCTTTGTCTGCTCTTTCTCAACATAGACTTCAACTTCTTGAGAAAAAACCTCATTAATTCTTTCCGCTGAAGCTTTTGCTCTTACAAACATATTAAATATAAATGAAATCATCATAAGTGAAAAAAGGATTTGGGTCATGTAATTTGTATATGCGACAATTTGTCCCACTTGCATCTGACCGTTATTAACCCGCAAGCCCCCAACCCAGATAACTACAATAATTCCCATATTCACTGTAAGTGCTATGCTTGGACTGAAGATAGACATAACTCTCATAGCCTTAATTGAACGCATTTGAAATTCATTATTCGCTGCTTCAAACTTTTTTTCTTCTTTTTTATATTGGTGAAATGCCTTGATTACTTTTACACCAGATAAATATTCTCTTATAGTTCCATTAACTCGGTCTAATGCACTTTGAACCTTTACAAAGAATGGAAAGCCAACTTTCATATTTAAATAAATAAGAACTGCTACGATCGATACAACTACGATTAAAACAACTGATAATCTCGGATTTAATCGAGTAGCCATCAATAAGCTTCCAAGACAAATAAGAGGGGCTTTCACAAAAATTCTCATTAATCCATTCACAAAGACTTGAACTTGTGTAACATCATTCGTTAATCTCGTAACAAGTGATGCCCGGTTAAACTGGTTAATTTGTTCATAGCTCAGTGATTGTATTTTTTGATATAAATCTGACCTTAGATTTGTACCAAACTCTTGAGAAACATTACTTGAAATAATATTCCTAGTAGTGGCAGAGATAGCTCCTATTGCTGTAATAGCCAACATAAAAGCTCCTAATTTTAATACATAATGTAAATCTTTATTTACGACACCATTATCAATAATTTTTGACATGATCGTAGGCTGTAAAAGATCACAAATAGCTTCAAACGTTAAAAATAGTACTGCAATTAAAAATTTCTTTCCGTATTTTGCTCTGTATTTTTTTAAGATATTCAAACAGCTTCTCCTCCTATCATCCGAATATTTTTTCTCTATATGTAATTATTTTTATATTATTCAAATTATCCCTTTATTATCTTATAGTTTTTTTTAAAATAACAGAAAAACACATATGAATGAGAAATTATTAACAAAATCAAAAGCACTCGTTTTTAACATATGTTACAAGAATTCGTAAATAATAAAGTGAAACTTCCATTAGTGGGGGGCCTCATCCCGCACTAATGGTTAGTTGAACCAATCGGGCTTTTACGGGCAGTTTTCCCCCGCCTATCTTCCTCGCCTCTCTCTCAATCTTGAGGTGAGGAGTCTTACTGCCCGTTAATGCGGGATAAAAAAAAGGAGGGAATGACGTGAGAAGAGGACATACAAATTTAGGTAAACAACGAAGCTCAGTTGATCAGTTTGGGCACTCAGAGGATTCTGCCTATTCAAAGAGTAAAAAAATGGAAGAATACCATGAAGAATATAAAGACAAGCAAAAACAATAGTTAAAAATGGAAAGGGCTGATTCATACAGTAATCTGTTTACTAATGAATCAGCCCGAATTATGATGCTTTCTACACTAATCTTATAAATATGACTTTTAAATAATTTCCTTCACTAAATTCTTTAATTGTCTTAAAGTCTTCTGGTAATGAAAACTCCTCAACAATTTTGTATTTCTTTCCTACTTCTTGGAAGGCTGTTTCGATGAATCCTTTAAATTTTTTCATATTAAAAGCACTACAGTTAGTAGAAGCCACAATTAGCCCTTTCTCATTCGTTATAGCAATTGTATCTTTTAAAAGATTTTTATAATCTTTAGCTGCACTAAAAGTAACTTTCTTTGTTTTGGCAAAACTCGGTGGATCTAAAATAACTACATCAAACTTCAGCTCTTTTTTTACAGCATATTTAAAGTAATGGAAGACATCCTCTACAATAATATCTTGTGCTTCATAATCAATTCCGTTCACGCTAAATTGTTCAATCGTTTTTGCTAAACTACGATTTGCAACATCTACACTTGTTGTCTTTGTTGCACCGCCAACTGCACTAAAAACTGAAAAAGCACCAGTATAAGAAAACATATTTAAAACCGTTTTATCTTTAGCATATTTATCTCGAATTGTTTTTCTGACATCCCTTTGATCAAGGAATACTCCGACCATCGCTCCATCATTTAGATAAACTGAAAAGTTAACATTATTTTCTTTTACAATGAGAGGAAACTCTCCTCTTTCTCCCATCACAAAATCGTCTTCTTCAATATACTGTCCTTTTGTATCAAACCGCTTTTTTTGATAAATCCCTTTATATTCAACATTTTCTTGAAAAAATGAGAGGACTTCATCTTTGAATTCATAAATCCCTTTACTATACCAGCTTAGGACATAAAAACCATCGTAGTAATCAATTGTTAATCCGCCAATTCCATCACCTTCACCATTAAACATACGAAAAGCAGTTGTTTCAGTGCTACGGAATAAATGGAGTCGATTATTCATTGCTTGCTTTAGCTTTTTAGCAAAAAACGTTTGATCAATTTTTTCATTATCTTTATTTGTTAGAACCCAACCTAACCCTTTATTTTGTTTTCCATAATATCCTCTTGCAATAAATTGATTACGATCATCAACTAACTTAATAAGACTTCCTTCTTCTTTCAGATCTTTCTCATTTTGAATCGCATCTTTTGAAAGTAGTGGATATCCTTTTTTATACTGATTAACAAAGTTTTTTTTAACTTTAAGTATGACCTCTGATTTCATTTAATCCGTCCTATCTACTATTTACTTACTCATGCTATTGTAACAGATTTATGCATCCTACTATCGTTTTCTAATTTCATTTCATCCTTACTATGTTCATACCTGCTACCATCATTCTCAAATTGGTCATAAAATAAACAAGTTAACTAATAGGATGTTTTCGTAAACTTTGTTGCTATTTAACACCGAGATAAGTTGGTTTCCGCTCCAGGTTGCTCGCTTTCCATGGGGCGGGCGGTGAGCCTCCTCGTCGCTATCGCTCCTGCGGGGTCTCACCTGCCCGCTGCTCCCACAGGAGTCTCGCACCTTCCGCTCCAATCAACTTATTTTCAACCATACTTAAACAACAATCTTTTAGAAAATAGCCAACTAAAAAAGCTTAAATACACTATTTAAATGTACCTAAGCTTAAATATGTTTTTTATTCAATAACTTTATCCCACGAAATAGTAAAACCTTTTTTCCACAGAACATAATTACTAATAAGTAAAAGGCAAATATAGATGTAAATTCCATAATTTAAGAAAGAGAATAGAACATGAATACCAGCTATAACTCCAAGGATTAACATTAAAAAGAATATTATAATCCCCTGGCCTTGACCTGCTACTTCAAATTTTTGCGAAAAAGGCAATGACTGTTTCATTGCTTTAAAACAAATCACTACATATAGGAGAATTCCTAATAAAACAGCGATTAAATCTGGGATGATTCTCATTCCAAAAATGAATAAGTAACTTATGCTCACTACACAATAAACTGGTATAAAAAGCTTTAAAAGAAAAGCCTTAAAAACACCTTTAAATATTGGTGTAACCTCATGAATTGGAGTAGTTTTATACAGCCATGAGCCTTGATATTTCTCTGAAAACTTTATCATCATAATCATAGTAGGAACTATGAATGCACAAAAATAACTATTATAGTATAATTTGCCATTCACAACATCCTGATAACTATCGTGCATAAGTGAATTTGCTAAAAAGATAAAAGGAAACACTAAAGAAAATCCTAAGGAAGGATAGATCTTGAGCTTAAATTCTCTTTCTCTTCTCATCATGGAATAGGCAAACTTAAAAAAGATTTGTTCTTCTCTTGAAGCACATAAAAGTTTACTTACTCGATTAATGAATTTATAGCTTCTACCTTTGCTTTTTGCTTGATTGTTAAGTAGTTTTTGCATGTTTTTCTCAAAGGAAGGCATTAGTTTAATATAAATGAGGATGGCTCCAATTGGTACAATGAAAGCAAGTAAAGAAAGAGCAATCAGTAGACTAGTAGTATGGTGATTTAGTAGCACTTCAAATGGCGCCCCAAACCAGACAGGGAAAATAAAAAACTGCCACCATTTAGGCGTAAAAATTAACTGTTTATCAACGAGGACAAATAATCTCCCTACAAGTTGATACCCTACCGCAAGTACAATCGATAAGATAATTTGTACATAATTAATTATATCTTTTAATTTTTCACCATCGAAAAACTTAAGTACAAGTAAATAGACTAACCCTGTTAATACAATAATCAAGAGACTAATTATAATGATTTCGATTAGAAATAAGAAGAAAAACAAAACGCCATGTTTAATTAATGCCACGATTAACGAAGGGCCTGTTATACAAAATGTAATTATAAGAACATAATAAATGATATGGAATGTTTTAGCCATGTTGATTGTCTTTCGGCTAACTGGCTTTGAGAACAATATATTTTTGTCTCTCACATCCAATAATACAGAGGAAAATTCAGAAATTAGCGTCGTCATGACTAAAAAGGAAAGAATTGCAAAAATCATACTCATTTGAAAGAAATATTGATTTTCCATAAATATGAACGGAAGCATTATTAATCCAACTATCCCATAAAATATAAGCGACTTAGAAAAGTTGTTTATACTATCTTCCTCTCTATTCTTTTTTGAGGAATTACTTAAAACAGTTGAAACTCTTCTTTGGTCCATCATTAACTTTACCTGTAAAATTTTTCGAAATACAGGATAGTCGACATTAACCCAACGAAAAAAGAAAGATATTCTATCTAATAATCGTAGAAATAAGAAATTATTTTTCATTCTGTTCTACCTCTTGAATCGTTTGGACAAAATCTTTTGCGATTTCCTTGTGTTCATTAAAACCAGTCAATTGGTTAAAGATTTCTTCTAAGGAACCTTCTTTACTTTGTTCTTTTAGTTCTTCAAATGTACCATCCGCTACAATTTCTCCACCATTCAAAAGAATTATTCGGTGACTTATTTTTTCAACAACCTCCATAATATGCGAGGAATAAAAAATTGTTTTACCTTGCGCTGCTAATTGAGCCAATATTTCTTTTATGACCATTACGCTGTTTGCGTCTAATCCACTTAATGGCTCATCTAAAAATAAGATATCTGGATTATGTAATAAACTAGAGATTAATAAAACCTTTTGTTTCATCCCTTTCGAATATGAAGTCAATCTTGTTTCATACATTTCTTCTAATCCAAAACTTTTCATTAGCTCCCTAGCCTTCTGATCTGCATGGTCAAAGGACAAACCATATAGCTCTCCAACAAAAGTTAAATACTCTCTAGCAGATAAATTTTCATACATCTCAGCTATTTCGGGAACATAGCCAATCTTTTTCTTATAATCTACATTGCCATTCCCAATACGCTCTCCTAGAACGGTTATTTCTCCGTCATATCCTTCGATTAATCCTAATAAAATTTTTACTGTCGTACTTTTTCCGGCTCCATTTGGACCTATATAACCAACAATTTGTCCTTTCATCACGTCTAAATTAATATTATTTAATACTTTTTTATAGCCATAATACATCTCAAGATTACGAATTGATACGGCTACTTCACTTTGATTGTTCATCATTATCCCCCCTAACCCAATTATATGAATTTTATCACAATTCAATTATTTATTGTGATAGAATAGTAAACATATTTTGGAATCAAGAGTTAAAAAATTTCCCTGGTGAATAAACTAATCAAGGAGAACATGTTACAATTGACGTATTGTTTTGAGATGGAGGGGAAAATGACTAGTTCAGTAAAGAAAAAAATCACACGCTTTTTAAAATTATTACTACCCATATTAGTTACCCAAGTGACATTATTCGCAATGTCTTTTTTTGATACAGTAATGTCAGGAAATTATGGTCCAAAAGATTTAGCAGGTGTTGCAATTGGTGTGAGTGTTTGGGTACCGATTAGTACAGGACTTACAGGGATATTAATTGCCGTAACTACATTAGTAGCAAATTATAATGGTGCACAGCAAAAAGAGAAAATTGCTCCTCTTATCACACAGGGATTATATTTAGCACTGACTGTTGGAGTAGCAATCATTATAATTGGTTCTTTTTTAATTAACCCTGTATTAGATCACATGAATCTTGAGAAGCACGTAAGAACAGTTGCTTATCACTTCTTAAGAGCACTTTCATTTGGTATTATTCCACTATTTTTATATAGTGTTTTACGTTATTTTATTGATGGAATTGGTAGAACAAGGACAACAATGATTATTACCGTTCTTTCTGTCCCGATCAATGTAGTTCTTAATTATTTTCTTATTTTTGGGAATGCTGGTTTTCCTCGTTTAGGTGGTGTAGGTGCAGGCGTTGCGTCAGCTATAACTTATTGGATTATTTTAGGCTTAGCAACTTACATTGTCCTTACAAAACAACCATTTACATCTTATCGTGTATTGAGAACTTTTTCTCCGATTTCTTTTTCAGCTTGGAAAACTATACTGAAGATTGGTTTGCCAATTGGACTTAGTATCTTTTTTGAAGTAAGTGTATTTGCAGTTGTTACACTTTTATTAAGTGAATTTGATACAATCACAATTGCAGCACATACGATAGCGATGAACTTTGCATCGATGCTTTACATGGTTCCCTTAAGTATTTCCATGGCGCTTACAATTGCAGTTGGGTATGAGGTTGGAGCAAAAAACTTTCATTCTGCAAAGCAATATAGCATTATAGGAATCCTAATGGCGCTTCTCGTTGCGTCGGTCTTTGGTTTGATCATTTATCTCTTCAGATATGACGTAGCAGGAATTTATACAAATGATCATACCGTGCAGATGATGGCTGGGGGATTTCTTATTTTTGCGATTTTCTTCCAATTATTTGATGCAATTGCAGCTCCGATTCAAGGTGCATTGCGAGGATATAAAGATGTCAATATCACACTATTAATGATGATTCTTGCATACTGGGTTGTTGCTCTTCCAATCGGCTACTTCCTTGCAACTAATACAGATTGGGGCGCAAAAGGTTACTGGATTGGTTTAATTTCAGGATTGTGTTTCTCTGCTGTTACATTATTTATTAGACTAAATTTATTACAGAAGAAAAAAGAAGAGACAGCAGCTGTAGCATCTTAATTAATTCGATTATAACTATTATGCAAATAGTTCTTATTTTTGCTACCTCCTTTAACTAGCAGGTAGCTTTTTTTCTTTGAGACTGAGATGGATTTCTCCAAATTGATTTCATTTTAGGAAATTAAAAAGGATTTCATTATATTAAGTAGAATGATACAGTTTAAGGATTCACTATAAGGAGGATTTTTTTATGAAACGTCTGCCTCTAGCAATACTAATTATGGCAATCATTTATATATGGTTAATTCCGTCTGACCCACTAACAATAAAGATTTTATTTAAATTAATCCCAATGTTATTAATCTTAATTTATGCTTACCTCCAAAACCCTTTCGCTTCATCTAAAAACCGATGGCTCATTTTAACCGGGTTATTTTTCTGTATGCAGGGTGATTGGTTGATTACTTGGTTTATTTTTGGGCTAAGCTCATTTTTAGTTGGGCATTTATTTTATGTTGGAGGATTTTTAAGCAAATGGCGTTTTTCACGTGTTCGACTCATGATGATTTTACCAATCGCAATTTACGCCATTTATATGGGAAGCACGATTATTCATCATCTAACAGATAAAGGTGACACATCACTCATTTGGCCTGTCATTTTCTATATTACTGTTATTTCAACGATGGTTTGGTCTGCTATTATGACTGCGAATAAGTGGGCAATAATTGGAAGTGTTCTTTTTATGATTTCTGACTCTATTTTATCTTGGAATCAATTTGTTTCAAGTATTTCATATTCCAATATACTAATTATGACCACATACTATTTAGCACAATTTTTTATAGCAAAAAGTATTCTAGCTAGTACAGTTGATCATACTGTGAGACCGGCTAATTCATTAAATAAAGCCTAAAAACTAGGCAGTATTCGTAAAATTTGTTGCTATTTAAAAATACGTTAAGTTGATTTCCATTCCAGGATACTCTCTTTCCGTGGGGCGGGCGGTGAGCCTCCTCGGCACGCCTGCGGGGTCTCACCTGTCCCGCCGCTCCCACAGGAGTCTCGCACCTTCCATTCCAATCAACTTTATTTTCAACATTAAAACAAGCTACTTTTGATTTCAGTAGCTTGTTCATCCCTTTGTATTTAGGTAAAAGAATTTTATTAATTAAACACCTTGTTTTGTATGCTGAACTAATTCAATTCGTAATACATGAACACCTTTCTCTTGATCAAAGCATTCTTTATTAATGACCCAATTAGGTGCTAAAAGAGATTTCAATAATGTGAAGTTCTCCGTTGTCATTTTAATTTCATCTAAATATTTTTCATGAACCTGATAGTCACTTTCTGGTTGTAAGTCAAATTTGATACGTAACAATGTTTGAAGTGAGCCTTTTGTAAGGAAAGTTAAACAATACCCCTCTTCTATTGCTTTTACTGCGTGCTCTTGATTTTTCTCATAAAACCCTATAAATGATTCCCAATCAGGAAATCCTTTTCCATATTCATCAAAATTCTTTGGATCCCCTTTATGTAATAGACTAAGTATTTCGTCAGTGCTTACCCCTTGTTTACGTAACTCTTCTATCATTATGGCAATATTAATCGTTACTTTTACTTTTTCCATGTGTTTTCTCCCCCATCTTTTTCATGAGTTATCCTTTATTCTATATTTATTCTTTGATGTCACATCCAAATCCTTTGTAAGTGAAGAAAGACATAAAAAAATAATGACAAATTTGATAATTACTAAAAAAATTAGGCTGTTTTCGTGTACCTATTGATTGGAACGTAAGGGTACACACTTCAATCAATTTTATTATCAATAGTTTCAAAACAAAAAAACTTTTAGAAATAAAAATGACTATCTTATACATAGACAGTCATTTTGCGTCATTATTAATAATAGGCTCTTTTTTTAAGATTGTTGCTTTTAGGTTTTGTAATTTAAAAGCAAAAATTGATTGGAACGGAAGGGTGCTCGACTCCTGTGGGAGATGCGGGAAGGCTGAGACCCCACAGGAGCATATGCGACGAGGAGGCTCAGCTCACGCCCCTAGGAAAGCGAGCATCCCTACGTTCCAATCAACTTACACATACTGAAATAGCAACAATCTTTTAGAAAAGAGCCAAAAAAATAGATAAAGCAGAATTATGATCTACTTTATCTATCTTTTTATCACTTTATACAGGGTAAAATTACTTGTTCATTTTTTCCCATCTTTTATAACTAATCACTTTTAATTTAGTGTTTTCAGGAATATGATAATACTCTTTAAACGTTTGATATTGGTAACTATCAATGATTGGCGTACTATGCCATAAAAATTGTTCAAAAGGTAATTTTGCTAACATAATTTCATCTTTATGTGCATTAACTTGCTGATGAATGTAATCCATACGTTGACGGTCTACCATTCCATTCATTGTAAAAATATAAATGTAGCAAGCTGATACAAACAGAGCAAAAATAGTAAATAATTTGTTTAAAGAGAATAAATTAAAGTATTTTTTTTCTATAATATATTGTCCTAATTGAATTGTGACCATTACATAGAATGTGTATGGAGCAATAAAACATCTTGGACCAAATGGTTGAACAAATATTAGTGGAGCAGCTAAAACAATAGCTGATAACCAATATAAACTTGCTTTTTGTTTAAAGTTTTTATTGTCTGTATATAGCCAAATCGTTAGTAGAACACTTATGAAAAAAATCACTGAAAAGAATGCTTCAAAATCATTTGTATGAATTTTGAAAACACTCATTTTTAATCGATCGACCACAATTGGTTTATAAAGTGGATAGATTACTAAAATAGTTAATAGACCATTTTTAATAAAACTACCAAACATCGAAACTGACTTTTTGTATTTTATAATTAAAATTATACAGAAAGTAGCTATTAGAAGATTCAACACAACATTATTCGAAAATAGCATTGGATACATCTCATTTGTAAATGTATGATAAATTTTCATAACTAAACTTTCATGAGCCACGGCTGATTGTCCAATTGAGCGATATTGGTCTTTTCCACTGAAAATTGCCATATATGCTCCATTAGTGAACATAATAATTGCGCCAATTACAGTCGAAATAAAGTAAGTTACATGAACCGCATATACTTTTCTAAATTTTATAGCTGTAAAAACGATAACAATTAGTGCCATACATAGTGTGTATAGTGTTATATGCTCCATAAATAACTCAGTAATAATCCCTAATGGAATAACTACAATGATCATCCATGTTTTATAAACTGGTTTATCATCTTCAAAAATATTTTTAATTATAGCTAAATAAAGTAATACACAAACAATTGAAGTGATATAGTTTGAAAAACCTGCTATCCATGCGTATGTCTGGCTAATGACATTAATAGGTACACATAGGAACAATACTAAACTTAAAATGTAATTGAAATAAGAATTATTTTTCGATTGATTCGCTGCTAGTATAACTAAAACTGTTGCAAATAAAGACATCACAAAGAATCTGATCCAATAAACACGAGTTAAAAATAACTCAAAAAGATTCCCCATATATCTTCCATTATAATTCGCAAACCAATTATTTAATCGATGGATTCCATCTGAACTTCCCCAAGTCCAATCATCATGTGTCAATGGAGTATTGTACGCCAAATAAAAATACAAACCAAAAACACTCAAAACAAAGAGACTGAAGAATAACTTATTTTTGTAGAAATTTTTTGTCTCCATAAATGAATGTTCCCCTCCTTATATGCAAGTTCAATCACTATTATTATCTTAAACAAGCTTTTAATTTTCTTTTTGGAACAACTTTAACAGTCTAACATACTAGAACATTGTAAGTCTATTATGTTATGGGGGGATTAATAACCAATTCATCATAGTTATTCCAAAAAATTAATTCTCTGCAAAAAAGACGAATTATTCTAAAAATGACGAAAGAAATTAACCATTAAATTACGCTCATTTCGTATTATAGAATAATACATAGGAAAAATATTTATAAGAAGTTTTCGATTATGATTTACTTAAATTGGATTAATATTTTATAAACAAAGGCGTCCAATTATGTAAAAATTTATTTATCATGATAGTATTAAAACAACCTACTTAAAGGAGCTGAATGAAATTGAAAAATGAAATAATTGAACGTTTTACATCTTATGTTAAAGTGGACACACAATCTGATGCGAGTAGTAACACATGCCCATCTACACCTGGGCAATTAGTTCTTGCAAATAAACTAGTTGAAGAATTAAAAATGATTGGCATGGAAGATGTCACAATCGATGAAAATGGTTACGTTATGGCTACTCTTCCTTCAAATACCGAGAAGGAAGTACCAACAATTGGATTTCTAGCTCACGTTGATACAGCAACAGATTTTACTGGTACTAACGTTAAACCACAATTAATAGAGAATTATGGTGGAAATGATATTGTTTTAAATGAGACGTTACAAGTCATCATGTCGCCTAAAAAATTCCCATCACTACATAATTACAAAGGGCACACATTAGTCACTACTGATGGTACAACTCTTCTAGGTGCTGACAATAAAGCTGGAATTACCGAAATTATGACCGCAATGGCTTATTTAATTAAACATCCAGAAATTAAACATGGGAAAATTAGAGTTGCTTTTACACCTGATGAAGAGATTGGAAGAGGTCCTCACAAATTCGATGTTGATGCATTTGGTGCAAAATTTGCTTATACAGTTGATGGCGGACCGATTGGTGAACTTCAATACGAAAGTTTTAATGCTGCAGGTGCAACAATTACAATTAAAGGAAGCAATGTCCATCCAGGAACAGCTAAAGGAAAAATGGTAAACTCAGCTAAAATTGCGATGGAATTTAATCGTAAATTACCTGTAGAGGAAGCTCCAGAATTTACTGAAGGATACGAAGGATTCTATCATCTTATTTCAATGAATGGCGATGTAGAAAAAACAGAACTTCATTATATTATTCGAGATTTTGATAAAGAAAAGTTTGAAGCAAGAAAAGCAACATTTGAAAAAATTGCCCTAGATCTTAAAGAGCAATATGGTAAAGACAACATCATTTTAGAAATGAACGATCAATACTACAACATGGGAGAAAAAATCGAACCAGTTAAAGAAATTGTTGATATCGCTTACAAAGCAATGGAGAATTTAGATATTAAACAAATCATCGAACCAATCCGCGGTGGTACAGACGGTTCCCAGCTCTCTTATATGGGATTACCTACACCGAACATTTTTACAGGTGGCGAAAATTACCACGGTAAATATGAATATGTTTCAGTAGACAATATGATCAAAGCTACGCAAGTTGTGATTGAGATCATTAAATTATTTGAAGCTGAGGCATAATATTTTTACTAAATCTATTAAAAGTCTAAAAACAATAAGCTAACCCTTAAAAAAATAGGGTTAGCTTATTGTTTTTTGACTGAAGTAGAATATCCTTTTTATATCAGTTCCACTTTTTTTGTTTCTTTTCCTAATAATAATACTGCTAATGCTCCAATAAAAATGGCAATACAGAAGATCGTAAAGATCGAGATAATTGAAATATGTTGAGCTTCCAGATAAGGAACTAATAAAGGTCCAAATATTCCACCTATACGCCCAAAGGAAGCAGCCATCCCACTACCAGTCCCTCGAATGACTGTCGGATATTGTTCAGGCGTATAAGCATATAATGCTCCCCATGCTCCAAGGTTGAAAAATGAAAGAAACATTCCTGCTAATAGCAAAAGTGTCAGTGATTCAGCTGAACCAAAGAAATATGCACTTAATCCTGTACCTATTAGATAAGTAACTAAAACAAACTTTCTTCCAATCTTTTCAACTAACCAAGCTGCTGTAAAATAACCCGGTAGTTGAGCGAGTGTCATTATTAATACATACTTAAAGCTTTTTATTAAACTAAATCCTTTCATTAACATAACACTTGGAAGCCATAAGAACATTCCATAATAAGAAAATACAACACAAAACCAAACGATCCAAAGCATGGTTGTTGGACGTATGTATTGTTTAGACCACACTTGTTTAATGCTTTGTAAAACGGACAGTCTTTCTTTTTTATGTACGGACTGAAATTGCGGTGAATCTGGTAAATTAAAGCGTAGGTAGAGTGCATAAAGTGCTGGAATCATCACTAGCAATAATGCCTTTTCCCAACCATATTTCGGTATGATAAAATAAGAAATTAAAGCAGAAACAATCCATCCGATTGCCCAAAAGCTCTCTAATAAGATTACGACTCTTCCTCGCTTTTCAGCCGGAACGCTTTCAGAAACAAGGGTAGAAGCAACAGGTAGTTCTCCTCCAAGTCCCATACCAACGAAAAATCGTAAGAACAAAAACATAAATAAGGTCGTTGAAAATGCTGAAGCGCCGCTCCCCAAAGAAAATAACAATAACGTAATAATAAAAACATTTTTCCTTCCAATACGATCAGCTAATATTCCAAAAACAAATGCACCGACTGCCATTCCAATCGAGTTAACGCTTCCAATCCAACCCATTTGTTGCACTGATAAATTCCAATCAACCTTTAAAGCTGCAATGATAAAAGACAGCATACCTACGTCTAGTGCATCGAACATCCAGCCCAGACCTGAAATTCCAAGCAACTTCCTATATGAAATCTCTTCCTTCTTTTTCATGTAACTCTCCTTGATCACATACTAGACTCACAAAATTATTTTGCCCCAAAAAGTATACAATCATCTTTTAACTTTTGACAGCTTTTTTTAGATATTTCAGTCTTCAGTTTGAGCAATTATAGTAACTAAGCTAATACAACCACACTATTGCTCCACTAAACATAAATAATTTTAATAATATTCAAATAGTTAAGCTAACTATTTTCTTTCACATCTCGTACTTTGATATGATATTAGCGAGGTTGAAAAAAGGAGATGACAATAATAAATGGCTAAAAAAGTTCAAATTGGTAGAACTGATTTATACGTAAATCCTCTTGGTTTAGGCACAAATGCTGTTGGTGGACATAACATTTATCCAAATCTTAGTGATGAGACAGGAAGAGAAATCGTTCGTACTGCTTTAGAAAATGGAATTAACTTTTTAGATACTGCATTTATTTATGGTCCAGAACGTTCAGAAGAACTAATTGGAGAAGTCATCAAAGAAATGGGCAACCGAGAAGAAGCTATCGTCGCAACGAAAGGTGCTCATAAGTTTGCGAATGGGAAAATTGAGTTAGATAATTCACCTCGTTTTTTAAAAGAGGCTGTAGAAGGTAGCTTAAAACGCCTTCAGACCGATTATA
This sequence comes from Gottfriedia endophytica, assembly GCF_017814275.1. Lineage (GTDB taxonomy): Bacteria > Bacillota > Bacilli > Bacillales > Bacillaceae_G > Gottfriedia > Gottfriedia endophytica. Next base: position 89,826 of record NZ_JAGIYQ010000004.1, on the reverse strand, counting down.
TTGATTTATTTTATATTCATTTCCCTGATCAAAATACACCAAAAGACGAAGCTGTTGGTGCACTAAAGGAATTAAAAGATCAAGGAAAAATTAGAGCAATTGGCGTATCTAACTTCTCTATTGAACAATTAACTCAAGCAAATAAAAATGGCTATGTAGATGTCCTACAATCCGAATATAACTTATTTAAACGAGAGGCTGAAAAAGATCTATTACCTTATACCTCAGAAAATAACATTTCATTCGTCCCTTATTTTCCACTTGCGGCAGGCCTATTAGGCGGAAAATACACAAAAGATACAACATTCCAAGATGGAAGGGCAAAGAGACCTTTATTCCAAGGAGAAACTTTTATTCGTAACTTAGAAAAAGTAGAACAAGTTCGAGACATTGCCTACAATAAAAATGCTGAAGTTGCTCATGTTGTTCTTGCTTGGTACTTAACTCAAAATTCCATTGATGTATTAATTCCAGGTGCAAAAAGACCTGATCAAGTATTAAATAACTTAAAAACAATAGATGTCCATTTAAGTATTGATGAGATTGAAAAAATTAATCAAATCTTTAAAAGCTAATATCTCTTCTATAGGAATCTATGAAAAAATGAAATTATTTATATGTGCTTAAAAGTGAAATAAAGCACTTTAATAAGTTTATTTTTCTTAATATAATTAATTATCAGTTTATTGAATTGAAAGGTGGTTTCCTCATGATAAAAGTTGGTGTTATTGGACTTGGTGCGATTGGGCAGCGTCTGATTAAAAATTTTAATGAACATTCTGATGTAACGATTGTTTCCGTTTGTGATCGGGTAGAAGAACGACTTCAAGAAGTGTCTACTGAATTAAAAGATGTATTAACTTTTTCAAACTACGTTCAAATGCTTGAGGAAGTAGAATTGGACTTAGTGTATGTTGCGGTACCTCCAAAGTTTCATCATCAAGTAGTTTCTGATGTCATCGCAAAAGGTAAGCACGTTTTATGTGAAAAGCCTCTCGCAAACTCAGTTGAAGAAGCGAAAAGTTTATATACACATGCAAAAGAAAAAGGAATTCTTCATGCAATGAATTTCCCTTTAAATTATAAGGAAGGTAGCAACACATTCGCTCATCTAATCCAAACTGGATACATAGGAGATGTAAGACGTGTTGAGCTAAAAATGCATTTCCCCGAATGGCCACGCCCTTGGCAGCATAACGAATGGATTGCAAGCAAAGAACAGGGTGGATTTGTACTGGAAGTTGGCGTACATTACATCCAACAAATCCAAAAAATATTTGGGCCAATTAATGTCTTAAACCGTTCTCTTCAATATTCTGAAGATAAAGCAGCATGTGAGATCGGAATAATTGCTCAAATGGAATTGGAAGATGGAACACCGATCGTAATTGATGGATTAAGCGGAATTGCTGGAAAGGAAGAAATTAAATTCACAGCTTACGGAACAGAAGGCACATTGTCCCTATTAAACTGGGCTGATCTTGAAGGCGGAAAAGTAGGAGAACCTATTCAAACAATTGAAGCAGATCCATCTTTATCTTATTCGCTTGTTGATCACCTTGTAAGAGCAATCAAAGGTGAAGATGCTAACATCATAGATTTCTATGCAGGTTATGAAGCTCAAGTTGTTCTAGAAAACTTAAGAAATTAGTTTAGTGAGGCACAATGGTTCGCTATTGTGCTTTCTTTTTATCTTTATTGAATTTCATTTGGAGAGGACTTTATGAGAAAAAAAGACTCAGTAAACTTTATTCTGCACGAACAAAGTAATCAATTTTATTAAATCAGATAAAGGGAGAGGAATTTTATGAAACCAAATTCAATACAAAAAATTGGACAAATTGGGTTACCTATAAAAGATTTAGAAAGCGCGATTAGCTTTTACAAAGACTTAATAGGATTACAACTCCTATTTAATACAGACAACATGGCATTCTTTGAATGTAATGGTGTTCGTCTACTTCTTAGCCTGCCTGAAAAAGAAGAGTTTGCTCATTCAAGTTCCGTTATCTATTTTCAAGTAGAAAATATTAAAGAAAAATATGAAGAATTAAAATCCAAAGGTGTTTTATTTATTGATGAGCCTCATATTGTAGCAAAAATGGGCAATACAGAAACTTGGATGACGTTTTTCAAAGACTCAGAAGAAAATATTCATGCATTAATGAGTGAAGTACAAATTTAACTAGTTACGTAAAGATATCAATTCTAAATTGGTATCTTTTTTTATTTGATATTTTTTCCAAAATTGTTATTTTACTAGAAAAATTTTTGTTCTTTTTTGTTTAAACGATTATAATAATATTTGTGCTCTTATCGAATAATTTCGATTGTATTTTAATTAAATAAAAATCCATAAGTCAATACTTATGGTAGAGGTCGCAACCTCCCTCTACAAAAAATAAGGAAAAAACAATATTGTCCGTATTGTTTTATTTTTGTTATTAGGGATGCGCTCTTCTTTTTAAACAGGTAAAGGAGAGAAAAAAATGTTAAAAAACGAAAAAGCAATTGTTGTATTTAGTGGTGGTCAGGATAGTACTACCTGCCTATTTTGGGCAATGCAACAATTTAAAGAAGTAGAAGCAGTTACTTTTAATTATAATCAACGTCACAAATTAGAATTAGATGTTGCTTCAGATATATGTAAAGAACTTAATATACCTCATACTATTCTAGATATGTCCTTGTTAAATCAGCTTGCGCCAAATGCTTTAACAAGATCAGATATTGAAATTACACAAGAAGAAGGGGAGCTTCCTTCGACATTTGTTGATGGACGCAACTTATTATTCTTATCTTTTGCAGCTGTATTAGCTAAACAAAAAGGGGCTCGCCACCTTGTTACAGGCGTTTGTGAGACAGACTTTAGCGGATACCCAGATTGCCGTGATGTATTTATTAAATCACTAAATGTAACGCTGAATTTATCAATGGATTATTCATTTGTCATCCATACACCTCTTATGTGGCTAGATAAGGCTGAAACGTGGAAAATGGCTGATGACTTGAATGCATTTGAATTCGTAAGAACGAAAACATTAACTTGCTACAACGGAATCATTGCTGATGGATGTGGAGAATGTCCTGCTTGTAAGCTTCGTCGTGCCGGATTAGAACGCTATCTGGAAATGAGAGGGGCTTCTCAAGATGTTTGATTTTCGTATTGTAGAAAGACTGCATAAAATTGATGAACACATACAGAAAAAAGACTTAAAATACCATCATAGACGTGTATTAGTAAATAAAGAATTCACTTTTGATGCTGCCCATCATTTACATTGCTACGAAGGAAAATGTAAAAATTTACACGGTCACACATATAAAGTGATCTTTGGAATTAGTGGCTTTGTCGATGAAATTGGTCTTGTGATTGATTTCGGTGACATTAAACAGATTTGGAAAGAAAAAATTGAAATTTATTTAGACCATCGTTATTTAAACGAAATGCTTCCTCCAATGAACACAACTGCTGAAAACATGGTTGTTTGGATTTATGAGCAAATGGAAAATGCATTGGCAGAAAAAACGAATCCAGAACAAGATTTACGTGTTGAATTTGTTCGTTTATATGAAACGCCTACTAGTTATGCAGAAGCAAGACGGGAGTGGATGATTCATGAATAAGGTTCCCGTACTTGAAATATTTGGACCAACTGTACAAGGTGAAGGGATGACAATTGGTCAAAAAACGATGTTTATTCGTACAGCTGGTTGTGATTACCAATGTAGTTGGTGTGATTCAGCTTTCACTTGGAATGGTACCGAAAAACAAAATATCAATTGGATGACAGCTGAAGAAATTTGGAACACTTTATATGAACTAGGTGGAGATACGTTCTCTCATATTACAATTTCTGGTGGAAACCCTGCTCTTCTTCCTTCTTTAGGACCTGTTGTTGACTTTTTAAAGGAAAAAGGAATGACTTTAGCTCTTGAAACGCAAGGAAGTAAATGGCAATCTTGGCTACCTTTAATTGATGAAGTAACACTTTCACCGAAACCACCAAGTAGCGGAATGGACACAGATTTTACGATATTAGAAAACATCATTGATCATCTGAAAAACCATCCAAAAGTATGCCTAAAAATTGTTATCTTTGATGAAAAAGATTTAGCTTATGCAGAAATAGTTCATCAACGTTTCCCGCAGTTACCTTTATACCTACAAGTGGGAAATAGTTGGCTAGAAGCAGATGACGAATCATTATTACAATATTTATTAAAACGCTACGAATGGCTAATTGATCAAGTAATGAAATCAACAGTCTTTAAAAATGTAAAAGTTCTACCTCAATTACATGCTTATGTATGGGGAAATAAGAGAGGGGTTTAAATAATGGCAGTAGGAAGATCACAAGGTAGTTTAGAAGATGTATCATTACTAGGGAATAACAAAGCAAAATACAACTTTGAATATGATCCGTCAATTTTAGAGATATTTGATAATACTCATCCTGACAGAGATTATTTTGTAAAATTTAATTGCCCGGAATTCACATCACTTTGTCCTAAAACTGGACAACCTGATTTTGCAACAATCTATATTAGCTATATACCAGAACAAAAAATGGTTGAAAGTAAATCTTTAAAACTATATTTATTTAGCTTCCGTAATCATGGTGACTTCCATGAAGATTGTATGAATATCATTATGGACGACTTAATTAAATTAATGGATCCTCGTTACATTGAAGTTTGGGGTAAGTTCACACCTCGTGGTGGTATTTCAATTGATCCATATTGCAACTATGGTCGACCTGGTACAAAATACGAAAAAATGGCTGAATATCGTATGATGAACCATGATTTATATCCAGAGAAAATTGATAATCGATAATAAAACAAAAAGTACGTTGTAAAAATTACAGCGTACTTTTTTTAATGTTAATCATATTGTCACACTTCAAACAGTTAAGTTTCTTATTAGTAAGTTTATCAGGGATTAAAAAATGAATTTAGTAAGACGCATGATAATTTTGTCGTTTTTGCATATTTAATCTGATTTTCCCAAATAATATCTTTGTTAATTGTGAAAGGAGGTGTTTTCATAATGCAAGTAAGAGATGTAATGTCAAGCAATGTAGAAACATGCTCAGGACAAGATTCTTTACAAACAATATCAAGTAAAATGGAATCATTAAATGTAGGTGCCATTCCAGTTGTAGATAATGGTCAAGTAGTTGGGATGGTAACGGATCGTGACTTAGCATTAAGAGGAATTGGACACGATGGAGTAGATAATGCATCACAAGTAATGTCTAATAACATTGTGACTATTAACGCTGATGCTAGTCTCGAAGAAGCATCTGCTTTAATGTCTCAACATCAAATCCGCAGATTACCTGTAGTAGAAAACGGTAACTTAGTTGGAATGGTTTCTCTAGGAGATCTTTCAACGCATGAGCTTTCTAATGAAAGTGCTGGTGAAGCATTAACCCAAATTTCCCAAAATGATTTTCAATAATCATTAGATGGAAAAGAGGATGAGTCCCATTCGCCTCATCCTCTTTTGTTATTTTATTCATTATCTTGTCATTCCATAAATTAAGCCTGAAATATAAGGAATTAACCAAATAATCCATACCATAATACTAAATTTGTGGAAGCTTTTTATCATTTTGCTATCTTTTTTAACTAGAACAATTGTTGCCCACACTGCGTGAAATAACATTAATAATATTGCTAATAATCCTGTTATTCCATGGAAACTAAATTCAAACCCTGTTTTAGCGATTTTACCCATAATATTTGTTCCAACAGTATCACATACTAGCCCTAACCAAAAGATTAGAACGTGCCAAAGCTTCAATACTCCTTGGATTTTTTCACTCCATACTCCAATTGTATAAAAAATAAGTGCTAACGTAATAAATATAATGGCATATACTAACATCGTTGTTCCTCCTAATAATTTTGTTTATTTCCTTTGATGACTTTATTTTATATAGGAATGGTGAACAAATGATGAACACGATATTACACTTGAGCTATTTTTCGACATTTTTATAGTTATTCAATTGTATACTTTGGGTATAATATTTATTTCCTATACAATAAAAAAACAGCCTTATCAAGACTGTTGAAAGAATTAATTATTCTAAATGAACGGGAAATCGAATTGTAACCGTCGTTCCTTTTCCTCTGGTGCTATTAAATTGTATTTTTCCTTCATATTTTTCAACAATATTAAAGCAAATCATCAGTCCTAGGCCAGTTCCTTTGCACTTTAAGGAGTAGAAAGGAGTGCCAAGAGATTTTATTTCTTCCTCAGACATACCATAGCCTTGATCAGTTATTTGTATTTCAACAAAATCTTTTTTCTTTTTTGCACGAATCAAAACTGAATCACCTGTGTCAGAAGCTTCAATTGCATTTTTTACAAGGTTTATGAGCAATTGTTTAAACTCTATACTGTTAATATCTATAAATAAGTCATCTTGAATACTTAAGTCAATATTATTGTCATGCAAAAGCCCATAAGACTTAATTAAATCCTTCACACTTTGAATAGTCACTTTCACATCCACTATCTCTACTATTTTATTTTTATCTGGTTTTGCCACCGTTAAAAACTGCGAAATTACATATTCCGCTGAATCTAACTCATCAACCATCAATGAAAAATTTCTTTTTACATCAGGCTCAAAAGATTGATCATTTTCATAGAATTGTAAAAAACCTTTAACCACCGTTAGTGGATTTCTAATTTCATGAGCAACAGCAGCGGCAAGTTGTCCAGTTGTTTTTAATCGCTCTGTTTGTTGTATTTGTTCATAATACAACTGCAACTTTTTAATTCGATTTAAAGTAATAGAATAGATTAGATATAAAATAATTTGGCTTCCGATAAAGTCAATTATATTTCCTATTAAGTCAGATTTTATATGGAGGAACTTTCCTTGGGTGTCGAACAGACTTACGTAAGAAAATGTAACCGTCATGCACAACCCGTTAAATAATAAACAAAAATAAAATAAGCTTGAGTCAAAAAACAGAATGGAAATGGCTGGTATAAAGCAGATAAATATAATAGTATACAAGGTTTCAGGGTATAAAAAGAATAGATTATAGGAATAAGCAGTCCCAATTAAGATGATTATTACTTTTAAAACATGTGTTTCAAATCTAGGATAGATCAGTAAACAAAATGATAAAAGTACCACTAATACGATATGTAAAGTATAACCAACATTAAATGTTGGAAAACGAGAATAAGCAACTATTACACCAGTTGTCATAAATGCAATAAAGAATAGGGCGGATACATAATATAACCTTTGCTTAAAATACTGATTAAATTCTTTCATTTATTCACACCTTTATTATTTCTGTATCTAATTATACTTGTTTCAGGCAATAAAAAAAGGTGTTACTTATTCAAATTGCATAATTTTTCAAAATTTTAGCTTTTGATTTATTCAAATCTAAAGAAGGTAATATGCTCGGTCCCCCTTACGGATATCGATAATCCGTTTTCCGCAGAGTCACAGATTCTTTTTCATGAAACTACAAAAATAAAAAACAAGAGAATGAAGAAATACTATCCTTAGAACTTCATCTTCTTGTTTCTATATTCAATGTCTATTCAGTTATCCAATAACGGAATTCTTTTCTTATACTTATTAATCAATTGGCTGTTATGACCCTCTCCATCATATGCGTTACTGCTTCTAAAAATAGGCGGGATAAAATTATGTTCAATCATCATGTTAGTGGCTTCTACCATCATCCCATTTACGATCATCATGCCAACAATCGTTGAACCTGACCCAAATGAGACAGGAGAATCTGGGTGCTCCATTAAAGCATCACCGACAGCGATATGATTATCAATCACCAAATCAGCTACATCAGCTAGAAACTTCCCCTGTTTATGCCTTGACGTAACACTTTCACGATAAACGACAGATGTAATCGCAATAACATAAGCACCGCGTTCTTTCGCAATTTCAGCTACATCAATTGGAACAGGGTTTCTTCCAGATGTTGAAACAACAAGAAGTATATCGTTCGGCTTAATTTGAACATTTTCCATAACGACATGTGCAAAATCATTTTGCTTTTCCAATTGAGATGATCGTAAAGCACCTTTATGCAGCATCAAGTCTTCAAAAAAGATTGGATGGATCGGTACAAGTCCTCCCGCCCGGTAGAATAGCTCTTCCCCAAGCATATGAGAATGCCCACAACCAAAGACATGAATGATCCCATCTTGCCTAATACAATGTGCTACTTTTTCGGCAGCCAATGAAATATGACTGGCCTCATTCTTTTCTATAATATCGAATAAATCTTTTAATTTTTGAAAATAAAGACTGTACATAGTAGTATCTCCATTATTCGATTGATTTCATCTTTTCATTTGAATCATAAATTTATATCGATCAGCACGGTATACTGATTTTACAAACTCAACAGGGGTTCTATCCTTAAGATACGTATTTCTTTGGATTAGCATAACCGGAGCACCTTTATTAATATTTAAAAGTTTTGCTTCGCTCTGACTGGCAACAGATGACTCAATCACTTGTGAGGCATTATCAATTTGTAGATTTAATTGTCCTTCAATATAGCCATATAAGGATTGATTTACAATTTCTTCTGTTAGTCCCTTAATTAGATTTGCTGAAATATAGTTTGTCTCAATCGCCATCGGAACACCATCAGCTAACCGAACTCGTTTAATTTCATAAACTGGACTATACTCAGTAATCGATAATTGATTAGCAATTTGAATGGTGGCAGGAATGATTTCAAAAACGATTAATTGACTATCTGGCTTCAGTCCCCTTGCCTTCATATCTTCCGTAAAACTTGTTAATCCTTGAAGTGCTTGTTCAATTCTTCTATCCGCTACAAACGTACCTTTTCCTTGTATACGGTATAGATAACCATTATTAACGAGTTGTGTGAATGCTTGTCTAACTGTCATTCGGCTAATTTGATATTTCTCAGCATACTCTCTTTCTGGTGGAAGAGCATCACCAGGCTTTAATTCGCCTTCTTCAATCAACTCTTTAATGTGTTCCTCAAGTTGATAATAAAGTGGAATTGGGGATTTCTTATTAATCATTCTCTTTACGGACACCTTTCTGCTTAAACTCAGCAATTACACTTCTAAAACCCTAAACATAAAGTGTTATCTTATTAGCAATAGAGCTTTGCACCTGAAACTGCTGCTTCATCTGCAATAATTGTAACACATGGATGATTTCTCAACACAGAGGCAGGAAAACTTTCAGTGGCTTCACTACATAAAAGCTGATGTAATGCTTCTTTCTTTGCCTCACCGGATATTAAAAGGATGATTTCTTTACTTTTCATTATACTTGAAATCCCCATCGTTACCGCTTGTGTTGGTACCTCCTCAATTCGATTGAAAAATCTTGCATTTGCCTCAATTGTTGAAGACTTTAGATCAACCAAATGTGTTTTGGAATTAAAAGATGTACCCGGCTCATTGAAGCCAATATGCCCATTATTTCCAATCCCAAGAATTTGCAGGTCAATCCCACCATTTGTTTCAATTAACTCTTCATATCGCCTACACTCTGCTTCAAAATCCTGTACATCTCCATGAGGTATAAATGTTTTTCCTTTTTGAACATCAATATGATTAAATAAATTTTCATTCATATAGTAACGATAGCTGTTTTCGTTCGTACCTGACAAACCGATATATTCATCTAAATTAAAAGTAGTCACCTTTTGATAGGATGTACCATTTAAATGATGATCTTGAATTAAATTTTTATACATTCCAATTGGCGTTCCACCAGTTGCTAAACCTAAATTGATACTTGGATTTTCACTTACCTTACGAATAATATATTCTGCTGCTATATGGCTCATTTGTTTATAGTCTTTCACTTCAACAATTTTCATTCTTCATTCTCCTCCTTATGAAAAGCAAGTTCTCCACGACAAAATGTCATGATAACTTCCATTTCATCATTTAGAATAACGATATCTGCATCCTTGTTAACCGCTATACTTCCTTTACGATCATAAATATCTAGTTGTTTAGCCGGGTTTGCTGAGGCCATCTCAATTGCTTCTTTAAGAGGGCACCCAGTAAACGCCATCATATTCTTAAGCGCATGTCCTAATCTTAGAGTACTGCCTGCAAGCGTACCGTCTTTAAGAACTGCTTTGCCTTCTGCAACTGTTACCTCTTGACCACCCAGATCGTACTTTCCGTTCTTTAAGCATTTTGCTCTCATAGAATCTGTAATCAAAATTAAGCCATCACTTTGTTTCTGGTGATATGCCAGCTTAACCATTTCAGAACAAACATGTATCCCATCTGCAATGATTTCTGCTTTTAACTCATCACGTAAAAAAGCTGCACCAACAACCCCAGGCTCACGGTGATGTAAACCACGCATTTGGTTATATAGATGTGTTACATGGTTTGCACCTGCTTCAATTGATTCACTTACCTGCTCATATGTTGCATTGGTATGTCCAATGGAAGCAATCACTCCATTCTCCTTTAAATAACGAATCATTTCGAGCCCGCCTGGTTGTTCAGGTGCGATCGTCACTAATCGAATATTCCCAATTGCTTTCTCTTGCCATTTCTTAAACAAGTCAAGGTCCGGATCAATAATATGCTCAATCGGCTGCGCGCCTGCCATTTTCTTGTTTACAAACGGTCCTTCTAAATGGATACCAAGTACCTCTGCTTTGCCTTGTGATGATTGCTTTTGAATATATTCTCCAGCATTAACAATTGCTCGTTCTACTTCACTAGCTTCTTGCGTAATTGTTGTAGCCAAGAAACTTGTTGTACCTTCCTTTGGTAAAGCAGTTGCCATAATGCTTAGAGCTTCCTCTGTCGCATCCATCGTATCTGCCCCGTTTACCCCATGTATATGAACATCAATCAAACCAGGAATAGCATGAAAGTGAGATGGCACTTCAAAAACTTCAAATCCTTCCTCACTTTTAAGATTCTCTATCGTTCCAAATTCCGTAATTTTTTGATTTTCTATCTTTATATAACCGCTTTCAATGATTTGATTTTCTGAATAAATTCTCATTCCTCTAATTAAAATTTGATGACTATTCGAAATCATTTTCATAACTTCCTTTCGGTTTCTTAGCTTAATCTTAGCACCTAAATTATCTAGTTGTCTATACCAATACACCCATCCGAAAGTATCTATATTTTTTAATGCCCCTTATAATCCCAGTTAATATTCTATTATTTTATTATTTTTGGTTTAAATTGGTATAGACATCTATATTTACTTAGTGTTATATTAAGCCCAAGGAAAAGCGCTTTCATAATTTACAAAAAGGAGAGAAAAATGATGCTTGGATTTTTACAACGTATTGGTAAAGCACTTATGTTACCGATTGCCGTTTTACCTGCAGCAGGATTGTTACTTCGTTTTGGACAACCTGACTTACTAAACATTCCTTTCATTGCGAATGCAGGAGACGCAATCTTTTCTAACTTAGCTTTAATTTTCGCAATTGGTGTTGCGATTGGCTTCTCAAAAGACAACAATGGTGCAGCTGCTCTTTCCGGTGCCATCGGTTATTTAGTTCTAACTCAAGGTACACAAGCAATTGATAAAAATATTAATATGGGCGTACTGGGAGGAATTCTAGCCGGGATTATTGCCGGATTATTATACAACCGCTATCATAATATAAAGCTCCCTGAATGGCTTGCTTTCTTTAGTGGAAAACGTTTTGTTCCAATTGTTACCTCTGTTGCAATGGTTATTTTGGCAGGAATCGCGGGCTATGTTTGGCCAACTATTCAAGATGGAATCAACGGTGTTGGTAACTGGATTATTGGACTAGGAGCAGTCGGATCAGGGATTTTCGGATTTTTAAACCGTCTACTTATTCCATTAGGTCTTCACCACGTTCTAAACAGTTTATTCTGGTTCCAATTTGGCTCATTTGCTGGAAAAACAGGTGACATTGCTCGCTTCTTTGCAGGTGATCCACACGCTGGAGCATACATGACAGGTTTCTTCCCTATTATGATGCTCGGTCTTCCAGCAGCAGCTTTTGCAATCATCGCAACAGCAAAACCTGAAAAGAAAAAAGAAACTTTTGGTATGTTTATGGGACTAGCCTTAACATCTTTCTTAACAGGGATTACTGAACCGATTGAATTCTCATTTATGTTTATCGCACCTTTCTTGTATTTGATTCATGCGATTCTAACAGGTTTATCAATGCTAATTACCTCATTGCTCGGTATTAGAGACGGATTTACCTTCTCTGCTGGAGCAATTGATTATTTATTAAACTTCAATATCGCACAAAAACCACTTTTATTACTTGTAGTAGGATTATTTTATGGAGTAATTTACTTCGTAGTGTTCTATACAGTTATTAAGGCATTCAATTTAAAAACACCTGGTCGTGAAGACGATGAGGAAACTGTTGAAGATGTAAATGCCAAAGAAGTAGTAGGAGACAATAAATACGAAACAATGGCTTACCATTTTGTACGTGATATTGGTGGCAGAGAAAACATCTCAACAATTGACAACTGTACAACTCGCCTTCGATTAAATGTGAAGGATATGGAAAAAGTAAATGATTCTGCCCTGAAAACGCACGGTGCTAGAGGTGTCATCAAACTAGACAAAACAAACCTACAAATTGTTGTAGGAACTGCAGTAGAATTTGTCGCAGATGCGATGAAGAAGGTTGATATGAACGTCGGAAAACTAAATGGAAATGAAGAAAGTACTGTAACAGAAACAAATACTAATACTCTATTACCACTAACTGAAAAAGACTTTGTCATGCCAATCGAAGGTGAAATCATCCCTCTTGAAGAAGTACCAGATCAAATCTTCTCACAAAAGATGATGGGTGATGGCTTCGGAGTTATTCCATCAGGTGGTTCAGTTGTTTCTCCAGTTGATGGTACTATTACAGGCGTCTTCCCAACAAAGCACGCAATTGGCATTAAATCGGATCAAGGATATGAGATTCTGATTCATATTGGATTAGACACTGTTCATTTAAAAGGAGAAGGTTTTACAGTTCTTGCCCCAGAAGGTGCACGTGTTACAAAAGGACAAGAAATCTTGAAGTTCGATCTTGATTTCATTAAGAACTCGGCTCCTTCAACTGTAACACCTGTGATCTTCACTAATTTATCTAAACTAGATATTAAGAAAAATGGACAAGCATCTCAAGGTCAAAGCGGGATACTATCTATTCAGTAATAAACTAAAAGAAAAACTCCAACCTGAACATTAATCAGTTTAGGTTGGAGTTCTTCTTTAATATAAAAATGTGCTTATATCTTTTTAACAAATTCAGATTTTAATTTCATAGCCCCAAAGCCATCAATTTTACAATCAATATCATGGTCCCCATCTACTAAACGAATATTTTTTACTCTAGTACCCATTTTTAAGACCGATGAACTTCCTCTTACTTTAAGGTCTTTGATTACGGTAATTGTATCACCATCATTTAATATATTTCCGTTTGCATCCTTGATTACTTTAGTTTCTTCGCTTGTTTCTGTTTCCGCTCCTAAAGCCCACTCATGGCCACATTCTGGACATACAAAAAGACTTCCATCTTCATAAGTGTATTCTGAATTACATTTTGGGCAATTTGGTAAATTTGACATTCGTATTTCCTCCATTTGTTCTTGTTAGTTCGACATAGAATAATTTTCAATTTCCTTTTACTATCTAAATCGACAAAAATATATAGCATATTCCTTATATGGATAAATACTAACACGGTCTTTCTATGTTGACAAACTGCCTAAAAAACTCTTTAGATTATTATTTTAATATGTAATATTAGGCTATCGGTCAATTGCTAATAAAAAAAGATTTTTATTGGGCATAATAATCCCATTAAATGGGGGTGGTTACTATGTCCATTGATCGTATTTGTACGATTGGGCCATCAAGTAGTGATAAAAAAGTTCTTACTGACTTGATTCAGCATGGTATGACGATCGCCAGACTGAATTTTTCCCATGGAACCCATGAGAGCCATCGTAGTGTTATTGAATTAATAAAATCAATTCGTAATGAGACTGGGACGAATATCAAAATATTGGGTGACCTCCAAGGGCCAAAAATTCGATTAGGGAAAGTTAATAGCGAAAAAGTCATTCTTGAAGCTGGACAAACCTTTACCATTCTCATTGATGAAGTAGTTGGAGATAACAAACAGGCAAGTGTTGATTATGAAGGCTTAATTAATGATGTGAAGCCGAATAATCGAATCTTGATTAACGATGGTGCGGTCGAATTATTGGTTACTAAAGTGGATCAAAGAAGTATTGTCACTACAGTTAAAACAGGTGGGGAAATATCTTCTCATAAAGGAGTCAATCTTCCAGGTGTTGTAACAAGTTTACCCGCCATTACTGAAAAAGATAAACAGGATATTGAATTCCTTTTACAAGAAGAAATAGATTACATAGCTTGCTCCTTTATCCGGAGGGCAGCAAATATTAAAGAAATAAGAAGTTTTATGGAATCTAAGCAAAGGACTGCATCTCAGTTAGTAGCAAAAATCGAAACGATTGAAGCAGTCCGTAACTTTCAAGAAATTTGTAAAGAAACGGATGCAGTGATGATCGCTAGGGGCGACCTCGGTGTTGAGCTTCCTTTTCAATGGATACCAGTGCTACAAAAAGCAATGATTAACGAGTGTAATCGGATGGATACTTTCGTCATTACCGCTACACAAATGCTTCAATCAATGGTAGAAGCCCCATTACCTACAAGAGCCGAAGTTACAGATGTATTTCAAGCTGTTATGGATGGGACAAATGCTGTCATGTTGTCCGCTGAAAGTGCTGCAGGACATTATCCTGTACAAAGTATTGAAACTTTGAAAATTGTGTCTCAATTTGCTGAACGAGTGAAATTGAAGGCTCCTTTTGACTTTGCCGATATGCTCGAATTGATAAATTCTACGATTAGTAGTAAATAAATTTACCCTTGTGAAAAAATGTTCCTGGTAATCATATCAGGAACATTTTTTCATACAAATATTAATTTTTTTGTATTTGACTGATATCATTATCCAGACCCATAAACTTAAAATTAACCGTTTGATATTTGTTTAGTAAGAATGATTTATATTCTCTTCCTTAATTAATTCTCCATGAAGCACCTTATCTTCCTCGATATTACCTAATACTTCAAAACAACATATTTCATGTGATGTTTTGAGGTTAATGATTCTTTCTACTGTCGTTTCAACCAATACTACTTGAGGATGAATTTCTTTACTAATTCTTATATCATCCGATAAAAGAAGATTGTCTATCTCTCCATGCAAAGCCCAAATATTTTCTTTCGTCTCCTTTTCAAAAAACAAACTATCTTCGGGGCTTGAAGCTAATTGTTTATCTCCGATGTGAATAAGATCCTCAACAATGGCGCTTGCAGTTGGGAACATACCTGCGCCTGGTCCTTGTAAGCTTATATTTCCAACAATATCTGCTTCAATATTAATGGCATTTTGAACCTCTTCAACCTGATACAAAGGATGGGAATTAGTCACTAGAACCGGGCGGACTGTACATTGAATCTCAGTGTTTGATTTTTGCAGAGAAGCGACATGTTTAAATCGTAAACCGAGAGACTCAAATAATTTAATTTGTTGTAATGTTAACGTGCCAATCCCTTGAGTAATAGTTTGTTCCCATTCAGGTTGTTCACCAAAAATAACCTCACTTAAGATAACCGCTTTATAAAATGCATCCACACCCTCTATATCATTGGCTGGATCAGCTTCTGCATATCCATATTCCTGTGCCAATTTAAGAGCATCCTCAAATGATAGGTTTTCTTCTCTCATTTTTGTTAATATAAAATTGGATGTACCGTTTAAGATTCCTTCAACTTTGTCTACTTTATTGGCATTTAATAGTTTCTTCAACGTTTGAATGATCGGAATTCCCCCTGCCACTGTTGCCTCAAAACCTAGGGACACGTTTTTTTCTTTTGCCAGACTTAATAGTTCAGTTCCGTGATGGGCAAACATTTCTTTATTTGCGGTAATGACATGGCACCCTCTATTAATTGCTTGTCGTAAATAAGAAAATCCTGGTTCAACACCCACAATAGCATCAATTACTACATCTAATTTAGGAAGATTGATTATATCAGTATAATTATCAGTGAAAAGGACTTCATTATTAACCCATTGATGTTTTTCTAATTCCTTTACAAGGATTGCTACAATTTTAACCTCTTTTCCTAAAATCGTTTTTAGTCTTTCTTGATGTTTTTCTATCGTTCGATATACACCTTTCCCTACTGTCCCATACCCTAATAAAGCAACATGAATAGCTGTCAATTTTTTATACCCCTTTCTATCACTCTTTTAATAATGGTTCCCCATTTTGAATACTCAGCCAAAAATCCATCATGACCAAAATCTGTTTCAACTTTATGAAATATAACTTTTTTTCGATATTGTTTTAATACACTTGCCATTTCTTTAAGAATAGTTGGAGGATATAGTAAATCTCCCGAGTAACCGATCAACAAAATCTTAGATTGAATAAATTGAAGAGCCTTTTTCCATCCTTCACGAGAGAAACCTATATCATAATTGTTCATGGCATTAAGTAATCTAACGTAACTATTTGCATCAAAACGGCGGGCTAGTTTCTCACCTTGATATTTCAAGTAGGATTCAACCTGAAACTCCTCTTGGTTACTACTTATCACTTTTCGTTCTTTCTTAAACCGTTGATTAAACAGGCTATCAGTACGATATGTAACCATTCCAATCATTCTTGCAATCTCTAAACCTCGAAGGACTTCGCCATTTTCATATTCTCCATTTTGCCAAGAAGGATCGTCTTCAATTGCCCTTCTTGCTATCGTATTGAAGGCAATTCCATAGTCACTAAAAACAGGCGTAACAGCTAATGGAATTAATAAATCTGAGTAGGTGGGGTAAAGAAGTCCCCACTCTAAAACTTGCATTCCTCCTAACGAACCACCAATAATTGCCCTAACTCTACTAATTCCCATCTTTTGAAGAGCCTTAGCTTGCGCATGAACCATATCTCTGACTGTCACAAAGGGAAAACTATTTTTATATAATTCCCCTGTATTCGGGTTAATGCTAAGTGGGCCAGTTGAACCTGAACAACCTCCTAAAACGTTAAAAGTAATCACTTGATAGGTACTTGTATCAATATACTTACCTGCACCAATTAAACCGCTCCACCAACCTTGATGATTGGATCCAACAGTGAACTGATTTCCAGTTAAAGCGTGGCAAACAAGAATAATCTCTCCGTCCCTTTGACCTGCTCGTTCATATGCTAGTTCTACCTTAGGGAGGACTTCGCCTGACTCTAATTCAAGATCCCCGACACAAACAACACCATATTCATTTATCAAATTTTCCGTGACGACCCCCAATATTAAACCCCCTTCCGTACAAAGACAGAAGGGGGTAAATAAATAGCGAGCTCCACCTTCTTATCTTCGGAATCATAATAACTTCCTCTGAAATTAGCACCGGGCATAAAAATGCTGGTTGCCGAGGCTTCGCAGGGTCAGTCCCTCCACCTCTCTTGATAAGAAAAAAATTTGCCTATGAAATTCTTAATGAAAATATTAAATGCAAGAAATACCAAAAGTCAATATTTTTTTTGAAAATTTAGATTTATGTCCAGACAAAAAATTTATCCATTCATATTTGTTACCTAATGGTCATACTCTCTATATAACTTCTTTTTGCACTCTTACTCCATTTTACTTTTTCTGATGATTCCTTTTTTTCAAAAAAGTGATTGACATTAATTTAGATTGTATTGTAAAGTTTAGAAAAATCACATACGGATTTCTTATCAAGAGAGGTCGAGGGTATGGCCCTATGACGCCTCAGCAACCTTCAATGTTTTATTGAAAAGGTGCTAATTCCTACAAGTTTTTTAACTTGGAAGATAAGAAGATGGCTAAATTTGTCTACACTTAAAAGTCCTCTTCTTAAAGAGGGCTTTTTTTATTTTATTTTTTTTTACAAAGGAGATAAATGAAATGGTGAAAATTGATACGCAACTTGCCCAAATTGGCAATAGAAGTGAAGACGTAACAGGCACTGTAAGTCCCCCTTTATATTTGTCTACAGCTTACAGGCATGAAGGAATTGGTCAATCAAGCGGATATGATTATGTAAGAACGGGAAATCCAACGCGGGAAATTCTTGAGAATGCAATTAAAGATCTTGAAGAAGGAGACCAAGGCTATGCTTGTAGTTCTGGTATGGGAGCCATTCTAACAGTACTCTCCCTTTTTCAATCTGGGGATGAGCTAATTGTATCAAGTGATTTATACGGTGGAACGTATCGCCTCTTAGAGCAAGGCTATAAAAAATGGGGATTACAAACTCACTATGTCAACACGAGCGAACCTATTGAAATCATTAATGCCATTAATTCAAATACGAAAGCAATATTGGTCGAAACTCCTACTAATCCATTAATGCAACAAACAGATATTAGAAGAGTAGCTACCATTGCGAAAGAACATGACCTTCTTTTAATCGTGGACAATACCTTTTATACACCATACTTACAAAAACCATTAACCTTAGGAGCTAACATTGTCATTCACAGTGCTACTAAATACTTAGGCGGACATAATGATGTCTTAGCTGGTTTGATTGTCGCAAAAGGTGCAACATTATGTGAAAATCTTGCCTTACACCATAACGGAGCTGGCGCTGTTTTAAGTCCCTTTGATTCTTGGTTGTTAATACGCGGCATGAAGACATTAGCATTACGTATGGATAAGCATGAAAAAAATGCGAAAATCCTTGTTGATTACTTAGAAAATCACGACGCTATTACTGATGTTTTTTATCCAGGAAAAGGCGGAATGTTATCCTTTAGAGTTCAAGATGAATCATGGGTAAATCCATTATTGCAAAATTTATCTCTAATCACCTTCGCAGAAAGTCTTGGTGGTGTAGAAAGTTTAATCACTTATCCTGCAACGCAAACACATGCTGATATTCCTGAGGAAATAAGACTTAAAACAGGAGTTTGTAATCGTCTATTACGCTTTTCTGTCGGAATTGAGAATTCAGAAGATTTATTAAAAGACTTAGAGCAAGCACTAGCAAAAGTTAGACAGGAGGTTACACAATGAGTCATGCTGAGGATTATACATTTGAAACAAAGCTTCTTCATAACTCGCATAAATTTGACTCTACAACTGGGGCAGTTAGTGTTCCCATTCATCATGCATCTACTTTCCATCAACCAAATTTCGATCATTTTGGAAAATATGATTATGGTCGTAGCTTAAATCCAACAAGAGAAGCTTTAGAGGAGACAATCGCAGAATTAGAAGAAGGTTCGAGAGGGTTTGCATTTTCTTCTGGAATGGCTGCTATTTCTACTGCATTCCTCCTTCTTTCAAAGGGTGACCATGTCATCATCTCTGAAGATGTATACGGGGGAACTTATCGTATTGTGACAGAAGTACTCTCAAGATATGGTGTGGAGCATACATTTGTTGATATGACAGACTTGGATTCTGTAGAAGAGGCTATCCTTCCGAACACTAAGCTTTTTTATGTAGAAACACCATCTAATCCTTTACTAAAAGTAACTGACATAAGAGCAGTTAGTAATCTAGCAAAAAAACATAACGCTCTTACTTTTGTCGATAATACCTTTTTAACCCCAGCCTTTCAAAAGCCATTATTGCTTGGTGCTGATATTGTCCTTCATAGTGCGACAAAGTTTTTATCAGGACATAGTGATGTGGTAGCTGGGCTTGCAGTTGTAAAGGATGAACAACTGGCAAATCGTTTAGCATTTTTACAAAATGCGTTCGGAGCAGTATTGGGAGTCCAAGACTCTTGGTTAGTACTTCGAGGATTAAAGACACTTTCTGTTAGATTAAAGCAGTCTACATCTTCCGCACAAAAAATAGCAGAATTTCTTTCCGAGCACCATTCTGTTAAAAATGTATTTTATCCAGGATTGAAAAACCATCCTCAATATGAATTACAACATAGACAGTCTACTTCTGCAGGGGCCGTTCTTTCATTTGAATTAAAGGATGAAAATGCAGTTAGACATTTTATCGAAAACACTCAAATACCAGTATTTGCTGTTAGTTTAGGTGCTGTAGAAACAATTATTTCCCATCCAGCCAAAATGTCTCATGCGGCTATGCCTGAAGAGGAACGTAAAAAACGTGGGATTAGTAATAGTCTATTAAGACTTTCTGTAGGGATCGAAAATACAAATGACCTAATAAAAGATTTTTCATTTGCCCTACAAGTAAGTCCAGAAGTTTCAAGGATTTAAGGAGGTTTACAATGAGTTTTTTAGATCGATTACAAAACGAAATATTGATTGCAGATGGTGCAATGGGAACACTCTTATACTCCTATGGAACTGGTAATTGTATAGAAGAATTAAATCTTTCACGTCCCGAGGACATTATCCATATCCACCAAGCCTATATCCAAGCAGGAGCTGACATTATTCAAACTAATTCATACGCTGCTAACTATATAAAGCTCCAAAGATATGGTTTAGAGGATTCTGTCAAAGAGATAAATAGTGCTGCAGTTCGTCTCGCTAAAAAAGCAGCAAATAAAAACACTTCTATTCTTGGAACGATTGGTGGGAATCGTGGGATTAGACCTAGCACCATTTCGTTGGAAGAGATAAAAAGAAGCTATCGAGAGCAGTTATATTGTTTACTAATGGAAGGCATTGATGGTCTATTATTAGAAACCTTTTATGATTTAGAAGAAATTGAAACCGTCCTTGCAATCGCACGAAAAGAGACAGAATTACCGATTATTGCTCAAGTTTCTCTTCATGAGCCTGGAATTTTACAAGATCAGACATCTCTTAATGTTGCTTTACGAAAACTTGAAGAACTTGGAGCTGACGTAGTTGGAATTAACTGTCGATTAGGTCCTCATCATATGGTTCTATCCCTAGAAGAAGTTCAACTGCCAAAAACGGCTTTTTTATCTGCTTATCCAAATGCTAGTTTACCAGCTTATACAGATGGAAAATTCCATTATGAAGGGGATCCAGAGTATTTTAGAAAAATGGCACAGCAATTTAGACAACAAGGAGTTCGATTATTAGGTGGATGCTGCGGGACTACACCTGAGCATATTCATGCTTTTTCAGCAGAGTTGAAGAATGCAAAACCAATCACGGAAAAAATAGTACCTATTAAAAAATCAACGATTAAGGTTGAACCATTACCTACTAAACGAGATTTACCTGCTCTTCAGGATATCGTAAGGGAACGGCCTTCTGTGATCGTCGAGTTCGATCCTCCAAGAAAATTAGATACAACACGCTTCTTTGAAGGAGCAAAAGCCTTACAGGATACTGGTATTGATGCGATTACTCTTTCTGACAATTCCCTAGCATCTCCGCAGATTTCCAATGCTGCGCTTGGGCAATTGCTTAAAGCTAAAATTGAAGTTCGGCCTCTTGTTCATATTACTTGTCGTGACCGTAATATCATCGGTCTCCAATCACATTTAATGGGACTCCATACAGCTGGTATGCATGATGTTCTTGCCGTTACAGGGGATCCCGCAAGAGTCGGAGATTTTCCAGGTTCATCATCGGTTTATGATGTCTCTTCCTTTGAGCTAATTCAAATGATCAAGCTATTTAATGAAGGTTTGTCCATCTCGGGAAAGCCATTAGGACAAAAAGGAGCATTTTCAATTGGTGCAGCCTTTAATCCAAATGTTCGTTCGATTGATAAAGCTATTCAACGTATGGAAAAGAAAATCCAATATGGAGCCGATTATTTTATTACTCAACCTATCTATTCAGAAGAAAAATTAATAGAGATCTATGAAGCGACTAGACACATTGATGCTCCCATTTATGTAGGAATTATGCCATTAACTAGTAGTAAGAATGCAGAATTTCTACACAATGAGGTTCCAGGTATTAAAATTCCAGAAACAATTCGTAATCGAATGGAATCTTTAAAAAATGATCCTATTCAGTCGAACCTTGAAGGTATTGTCATCTCTAAAGCGCTTATTGATGCCGCTTCCGAACTGTTTAATGGGATCTATCTTATTACCCCTTTTATGAAATATGAAATGACAGTCGAATTAGCAAAATATGCTCGTATTCGTAGCTCTCAATCACTAAGGAGGAACCAGCATGTCAACAGCATCCGTAACTGAACAAATAAAAAAGAAGATCCTTATTATGGACGGGGCTATGGGAACTATGCTTCAAGATGCAAATTTAAGTGCCGATGATTTTGGTGGAGAACAGTTTGATGGTTGTAATGAGTACTTAAACCTAACAGCTCCCTCTGTCATTGAATCGATCCATCTTGCTTATCTCTATGCCGGTGCAGATATTATTGAAACGAATACATTCGGTGGAACAAGTCTGGTTTTAGATGAGTATGATCTTGGTCCAAAAGCGTATGAGATTAATAAACAAGCAGCATTGATTGCTAAGAGAGCGGTTAATCAACTATCAACGGCCTCTTGGCCAAGATTTGTTGCAGGCTCCATGGGACCAACTACGAAGACATTGAGTGTTACAGGGGGCACTACTTTTGAAGTATTATCAGATTCGTATGAGGAACAGGCATTAGGGTTAATTGATGGAGAAGTAGATTTACTTCTTCTTGAAACAAGTCAAGATTTATTAAATGTGAAAGCAGGTTTTACTGGAATTCAGCGTGCGTTTCAAAAAAGTGGGAAAGTACTTCCCATAATGATTTCTGCAACCATCGAACCAATGGGAACAACTTTAGCTGGTCAATCGATCGAAGCCTTTTATATATCTATTCAGCATATGAATCCGATCGCTATTGGCTTAAACTGTGCCACTGGACCTGAATTTATGCAGGATCATATCCGATCGCTATCAAATCTATCTACAATAGCTGTTAGCTGTTATCCAAATGCTGGTCTACCCGATGAAGAGGGGCATTACCACGAAACACCAGAATCCCTTGCAGAAAAACTATCTGGTTTTGCTTCGAAAGGCTGGTTAAATATTGTAGGTGGCTGTTGCGGGACAAAGCCTGAACATATTCAGGCAATTTCCGATAAAATGAAAGACTATTTCCCTCGTAAAATACAAGAAACGAGCCATCACATGGTATCTGGTATTGAACCATTTATTTACGACGATCCTACCCTCCGCCCGATCATGGTCGGAGAAAGAACAAATGTAATCGGTTCACGTAAATTTAAACGATTGATAAGAGATTTTAAATTTGAGGAGGCTTCAGAGATTGCAAGAGCCCAAGTCAAAAGTGGAGCACACGTAATTGATATTTGCTTAGCTGACCCTGATACCGATGAGCTACATGATATGGAAAATTTCATAAAAGAGGTAGTGAAAAAAGTAAAAGTGCCGCTTGTGATTGATTCAACTGATGAAAAAGTTATTGAAAAAGCTCTAACTTATTCGCAAGGAAAAGCCATTATAAATTCTATTAACCTAGAAGATGGAGAAGAACGTTTTGGGCAAGTAGCAAAACTTATTCACCAGTTTGGAGCTGCTATTGTCGTTGGAACAATCGATGAATCCGGAATGGGTGTTTCAGCTGATAAAAAACTTGAAATAGCTAAACGTTCTTATGATTTACTTGTGAACAAATATAAGATTTCACCAAAAGATATTATATTTGACCCACTAGTTTTTCCTGTCGGGACAGGTGACGAACAATATATCGGCTCAGCAAAAGCAACTGTTGATGGGATTCGCGCGATAAAAGAACATTTACCTGAAACCCAAACTATTCTTGGAATCAGTAACGTTTCATTTGGTCTTCCTCCGGTTGGACGGGAAATATTAAACTCTGTTTTTCTCTATCATTGCACACAGGCAGGACTCGACTATGCAATTGTGAATACAGAAAAGCTTGAGAGATTTGCGTCTATTCCAAAAGAAGAAGTAGTTTTAGCCGAAAAGCTACTCTTCGAAACAACTGATGAGACATTGGCATCCTTTACGGATTTCTACAGGGATAAAAAAAAGGAATCAAAAAACGTAAAGAAAGATATGCCACTTGAAGAAAGGCTTGCATTCTATGTTGTTGAAGGAACAAAGGAAGGACTTATTCCTGATCTCAAAATCGCTCTTTCAACCTATCCAAACCCTCTTAGTATTATTAACGGACCTTTGATGGATGGAATGAAAGAAGTGGGTAGATTATTTAATGATAACCAATTAATTGTAGCGGAAGTTCTTCAAAGCGCTGAAGTTATGAAAGCATCTGTTTCTTTTTTAGAGCCACATATGGAAGCCAACGATACCTCTTCTACGAAAGGAAAAATCATCTTAGCAACAGTTAAAGGGGATGTTCACGATATTGGAAAAAATTTAGTCGATATCATCTTAAGTAATAATGGCTATCAAGTAATTGATTTAGGAATTAAGGTAACCCCGGCTAATTTGATTGAAGTCATAAAAAAGGAACAACCTGATATCGTCGGTTTGTCAGGTCTACTCGTAAAATCAGCACAACAAATGGTCATAACAGCCAATGACATGAAGCAAGCAGGTATTCAAGTTCCCATTCTTGTGGGTGGAGCCGCTCTTTCAAGGAAATTTACTGAAACAAAAATAGGCAAGGAATATGATGGGCTTGTCTTATATGCAAAAGATGCCATGAACGGTTTAGCGCTAGCTAATCAACTACAAGACCCAATTGAAAAAGAAAAATTAATTGAAAGCAAAAAAGAAATAACGATACAAACATCTCAAGCATTACCAACAAATCATTCGGTTGCTACCGCAGTCAAAATGAAATCAAACGTCAAAACAGATGTTCCTGTATATAAGCCGATTGATTTAAAACGCCATTTAGTAAAATCATTCTCGCTCTCTCATATTGAACCTTATATTAACCAACAAATGTTAATAGGGCACCATCTTGGCGTTAAAGGAAAACTTGAAAAATTACTAGAAACTCGTGATGAAAAGGCAACTAAAGTATATGATATGGTTCAAAATCTTTTGCTTGAAGCGAAAATCAATCGTTGGATTACTCCTGCAGCAGTTTATCAATTTTTCCCAGCGCAATCAGATGGTGATAAAGTCTTGATTTATCATCCTGAGAAACAAAATCAGATTATTGAAACATTTGAGTTTCCTAGACAGGAATTTGGTTCCTATTTATGCTTAGCAGATTTCCTTAAACCTGTTTCAAGTGGCCAAATGGATTTTGTTGGCTTTTTTGCAGTAACAGCAGGCAGAGGAATTCGTGATGTAGCTGGTAAATTGAAAAGTGATGGAAGATTATTAGAAAGCCATGCTCTGCAAGCTTTGGCATTAGAAACTGCGGAAGGTTTCGCAGAATTACTTCACCGACAAATGCGAGATCGCTGGGGCTTTCCAGATCCAATTGAGATGACTATGAAAGACCGATTCACCGCTAAATACCAAGGCCAGCGTTTTTCATTTGGATACCCGGCATGCCCTGAACTAGAAGATCAAAAAAAATTATTTAAACTTCTAAACCCGGAAGATATTGGCATTCATCTAACAGACGGTTGTATGATGGAACCGGAAGCTTCTGTTACTGCTATGGTATTTGCCCATCCTGAAGCAAGATATTTCAATGTACATCGAAGTGAATAAGATATTTGGTGTAAATTGCCTTTATGAAAAAATGTTCCTGGAAACCATGCCAGGAACATTTTCATTTGAATATTACTAAATTATAATATAACTATTAAAGTACAACTTCCTCTTATGAGACTTATATTTAAGAAAGAATAGGTAAAATGTATACATATGAAAAATCGCGTTGTTCAATTACTATTTGTATTTGCTCTTGCAGCAATTGTGCTCATACTCTTAAATAAATCCATCATTTCCTTAAATACTTTTATCAGTGTACTATGGCCGATCACAATTATAGGGATTTCCTTCGTTATTTTTATTGAGAATCGTTCCCCACAAAGTACATTGGCTTGGCTTTTAATATTAGCACTTCTACCTGTTATCGGTGTACTTCTGTACTTACTTTTCGGAAGAAGTCGCTGGAGAAGAAAGAAACATTTACATCGTTCAGAAGAACGAAGAAAGATATTCCGTGAGATTTTAGCAGGGAGAAGTTTTAATTTAGAAATCTCCTCCCCTTTAAATGAACGATCTACCTATTTGACAGAAGTTATACAAAAATTTGGCGGTGGTCCTGTTGCTAATGAAACAACAACAAAACTCTTAACAAATGGTGATGAAACATTTACTGAAATCTTACAAGCGATTGAAAATGCTACGCATCATATTCATATTCAATACTACATTTATCGATCAGATGAAATCGGTACAAAAATTCGAGATGCCTTAATAAGGAAAGCAAAATCTGGCGTTATCGTACGATTTCTTTACGATGGACTAGGAAGTAATACATTACGGAGGCGTTTCTTGCAACCAATGAAAGATGCAGGGATTGAAGTAATCGAATTTGATTCTATTCTTTCGCCTTGGCTATTAGAAACCGTAAATTATCGAAACCACCGTAAGATTGTTATTGTAGATGGGACAATTGGTTTTACAGGTGGACTCAATGTCGGGGATGAATATCTTGGTCGTTCGAAGAAGTTTCCTATTTGGCGTGATAGTCATTTAAAAATAGAAGGAAAAGCATTATACAAACTACAAGCCATTTTCTTAGAAGATTTGCTCTATGCCACTAGTAGTTTAAATACTTATTCTTGGGAACAATTTATGAATAGAACATACTTTCCAAATCAAGGAATTCTTCAAGCAGAAGGTGCAGTACAAATTGTTGCAAGTGGACCTAGCTCGGATGATACAAGTATTCGGAATGCTCTATTGAAAGTTATGGGCTCTGCAAAAAAGTCAATTTGGATTGCTAGTCCATACTTCATTCCTGATCAAGAAACATTAACATTACTACGTTTGAGTGCACTTTCCGGAGTAGATGTCCGTATTTTATACCCTGGAAAAGGAGATAGCATCATTAGTGATCAAGCATCCCAATCATACTTTACTCCACTTCTAAAAGCGGGAGTCTCCATTTATCGCTATAAAGATAGTTTTATGCATGCCAAGATTGTACTTGTTGATGATGAAGTTGCAACAATTGGTACAGCAAATATGGATATTCGTAGTTTTGAGCTTAATTATGAACTCATTGCGGTCCTATATGAATCTAAAACGGTTCTAGATATAAAAAGTGATTTTGAACAAGATTTTCAAGACTCCATAGAGATCAAATGGGACTCATTTCAAAAGCGAAGTATTCAAAAACGCATGCTCGAATCTCTTATGCGTCTCATTTCTCCTCTACTGTAAATTTCTAAAAAGTAATCAATTCAAATTTGATTACTTTTTTCTTTTATAAGAATGTATTTCTTCCTCGCCATTTCTTTGCATACCATATTAAACACTTTATCTAACATAAAAAATAAGGACTAAAATCTCTTTTTTGTCCTTATCCAATACCTTTTATTTAACATTCCAACTAAATTAAGTTTCACAACTTTATGGATAATTTACCTTTACTTATGATAGGTTTCACCGAAAGGATAAATGGCAACTGGCCAAGATCATTTGGGTTTTAACTAGCACTGCCTATGGTGGAAGCGATGTATTTTATACGGAATACATCGCTTTTTTGATACAAAAAAGACAAATTCCCAAAAAAAGATGGGTTGTGAGCATAAAAAAGGTATGGTATCCTTTTCATTGTTAAAATGTGCACAAACTTTTAGATAGCTGTACAATGATGCATATTTTAAAGGGTTATCATGCATGATCATGGAAACGCTACCTCTTTAAATATCATAAGAAAGAGTAAAAGCAGGTATAACTGTGCATAAAGAAACCCTGAATATAAAAACAAATGACGTAGAAATTATTGAAAGCATCCTTTTACGAAAGGATCAATTGATAGTTAAAAACAAGACAACCATGAATCAGGAAGACAATTTCCTGCATAGCAAAAGGAGAGGAATATAGCTATGTCTACAACAACTGCAGATGTGAGCATGAAGAAAACTCAGGAATATAGTGCTAAGAAAGCAGTACCTGTTACCTTACTGTTATTTGTACTATGTTTAGTAATTGACAATTCGTTTAAGATTGTTTCTATTGATATGGCAAAGGATTTTCACATTTCAGCGACAACAGTTAGCTGGCAAGCAACTCTAGCTGGCCTTGTGATTGGAATTGGAGCGGTGGTTTACGCAACTTTGGCGGATTCCGTTAGTATCAGAAAACTTTTTAGCGTTGGTATTATTTTAATATGTGTTGGTTCAGTTATGGGATACATTTTTCAACACTCATTTTTACTTGTTGTTATCTCACGAATGATCCAAACTGCAGGCTTAGCATCGGCTGAAACATTATATGTTATATTTGTAACAAAATATTTACCTGCAAATGAACAAAAGAAATTTTTAGGATTAAGTACAAGTAGTTTTGCTCTTTCACAACTTATAGGTGCTTTAACTGGAGGCTATGTCTCTACATATTTCCATTGGACAACTCTGTTTTTACTTTCTTTAGTAACAATTTTTACACTTCCATTTATTTTAAAATATCTTCCTAAGGAAGAAACAAAAAACAGTAATGTAGACGTATTAGGATTATTTCTAGTTGGAACTATTTCAGCATCCTTGCTACTATATATTACCGATTTCAATTGGATGTTCCTTATCTTGTTTATTATTGCAATTGCACTGTTCCTTGCTTATATCAGCAAGAATTCAAAAGCGTTTATCAGAATATCATTCTTTAAAAATAAACAGTTTATCTCATTGCTTGGAGTTGCTTTTGTAATTTATTCTGTACAGTTAGCATATATTTTCTTATTTCCATTCTTGCTTGAAAAGATGTATGGTTTGAAGCTAGATACCGTTTCACTATTATTGATTCCAGGCTATATCGCAGCTACTATAGTTGGCGCTCTTTCTGGAAAAATTGCGAAGGTCCTAGGAAGCAAGCAATGTATTACAATCGCTATGTCTAGCATTATGATCAGCTTACTATTAGGCGGATTCTTTATAAGAACTTCTGTTGTTGTATTCGTAATATCCATGATTTTATTTTCTAGTTCATTTGCATTCATGTATGCACCATTACTTGATGCTTGCATTTGTACGATTGAAAAAGGAAAAACGGGAACAGCAATCGGATTTTATAATTTAACACTTAGTATTGCTATGTCAATCGGAATTGCTTATACAGCAGCAATGATGGACAATTCCGCAATGCGAAACAACTTCCTAGGGATTACAAACAATTTGGATGCTTCCATGTTTAGTAATATCCTATTCATTCTCGTACTCTTTACCCTTTTCAGTTTATCTCTGTACTGGGTATTAGTAGGACGAAAATCGACAAAATAAATTATGTTTTCCAATTGGACAAGTTGGCTATTAGTTAACTATTTCTTTGTAAGAAAACCTTAAAACGATGATTTCAGAGTACAACCCTAAGCTTTTTGGCTTAGGGTTCTTTTTTATTACATTAAAAAGGCTGAGAAAGCAGGTTTTTTCTAACCTACTCATCCCTAGTCATTTTACCTATCTATAGCCTCCCTAACCTCAATTTTTGAAAAAAGAACCTTCAATCTAAAGATAGATCAAAGGTTCTATGTTTTATTTTCAATGATATTCTATTATTTACTCAATTCTTTTTGTAATTTACATCCAAAGAATTAACTAAAGACTGGTTCTTTCCCGTTTAGACCAAGCGCATGGGCTGTTGAAGTATGAATTTGTTGGAAAAGCTCTGGGTTTTTCATTAGTGACATGCCATATGATGGAATCATTTCTTTTATTTTTGACTCCCACTCCTTCATCTGTTGTGGGAAGCATTTTTCTATTACTTCAAGCATGACATGTACGGCAGTAGAAGCACCCGGAGAAGCACCAAGTAATGCAGCTATTGAGCCATCTGTGGCAGTAATAACTTCCGTACCAAATTGAAGTGTCCCTTTTCCACCTGTCTCAGTATCTTTGATAACTTGCACGCGTTGGCCCGCTACTACTATATCCCAATCCTCGCTTTTGGCGTTCGGAATAAATTCACGTAGTTCTTCCATGCGTTTTTCATGCGATAACAAAACTTGCTGAATCAAGTATTTTGTCAATGCCATCTCTTTTACGCCTGCCGCCAACATTGTAAGGATATTATTCAGGTTTACGGAACCGATCAAATCAAAATTTGAACCCGTTTTCAAGAACTTTGGTGAAAAACCAGCAAACGGTCCAAACAGTAATGTTTTCTTATTGTCAATATATCTTGAATCAAGATGCGGAACAGACATTGGTGGTGCACCAACCTTAGCTTTACCGTATACCTTTGCATGGTGCTGCGCTACAACTTCAGGCTTGTTACATACCATAAATAGTCCGCTTACAGGGAATCCTCCAACATGTTTTGACTCAGGAATACCCGTTTTTTGTAGTAAAGGTAGACTTCCGCCCCCACCACCGATAAACACAAATTTTGCAGTGTGGTATTCGATTTTACCGCTATCCATATCATGGACTTTCACTTCCCATGAACCGTCAGTAGTACGTTTAATATTCTTAACACTATGATTGTAGTTGATCTCTACATTTTTATCCTTTAAGTGATCAAATAACATACGTGTTAAAGCACCAAAGTTGACGTCCGTTCCAGAGTCAATTTTTGTTGCTGCTATCGGTTCATTGGCTGTACGGCCATCCATTATAAGAGGTATCCATTCTTTCAGTTTTTCAGGGTCCTCAGAAAATTCCATCCCTTGAAACAGTGGATTGTTTGAAAGCGCTTCAAAGCGTTTTTTCAAAAACGATACATTTTTTTCCCCTTGAACTAAGCTCATATGAGGTATTGGCATGATAAAGTCTTGTGGATTACGAATCAGATTGCTATTTACCAGATAAGACCAAAACTGTCTTGAAAGCTGAAACTGTTCATTGATTTTTATAGCTTTGCTAATATCTATAGATCCATCAGATTTTTCGGATGTATAGTTAAGCTCGCACAGTGCAGCATGCCCCGTGCCCGCATTATTCCATTCGTTAGAGCTTTCTTCTCCTGCGTTTGAAAGTTTCTCAAACACTTTGATTTCCCATTCAGGTGCTAACTCTTTCAGTAATGATCCCAAAGTTGCGCTCATGACTCCGGCACCAATTAAGATAACGTCTGTTTTTTTCTTTATGCTGCTCATAATACCCTTCCTCATCCCCTAATATTTGCAAAAAAGAGTAGGCGCTCCTGCTTAGATGTCACAAAAACCAAGGCACCACCTAGGAAAACACCTTTTCTATCTCAATTATACCCTACCATATTCTATTATAATTATTTATAGATTAAAATATCTACTAATATCTGATAATTAATTAAAGATTAAAATTTCTATTATTACATAATAATTATATACTATTAAAGCTAATTGAAAAGGGACAATCCGTCTTCTCTTAAAAATATCCACTATGCATGCTGTTACCAGTTGGATCTACACCACAGTACAAGGAAATTTTTTTCTCTTCTACTAGTTTATGCAACTCTTCTGCATCTGTTTATTAATTAAAAGTATCGCGGTATTCCAATCTATCAATAATGTTCATGTCTTGCCAACTCCTTTAATCAGTAAGATTTTCTTACCTTAGATTGTTAAACAAAAAAGCCACTCCTAACAATGGAGTGGTTTTGTTAATAAACTTCTAAAATGGTATTCTCAGTAAATGTATCTCTATAATGTGTTGTATCAAGCAATAGCAGATCTATAACTATTGAATCTGCTCTGCTTTGATGTTTTGAGTAATATCTTCCCATTCTTTTTTTATTACTCTAGAGCTCCTTCAAAAGCTACCTGGTTCAGTCTTACTGTCCGTTAATACGGGATAAAGTGAAACTTATTTTTCTTTCATACGGCTAAAAACAACATTATACATATCATTTCCATAGTTTAAAGATCTCTTCACACGAGAAATTGTTGCTGTACCAGCTCCAGTTTCTTCTTCAATTTCATGATAAGTGTTGTTGTTATATAACATTTTAGCAACTTTAAATCTTTGAAAGATTGTCTTCATTTCATTCACTGTGCATAAATCATCAAAAAAACTATAGTACTCATCTACAGTTTTTAGTGTTAACATTGCTTTAAAAAATTCATCTAAATCTTTTCCACGTAATTTATCTATTAGCATATGCCTACCTCCACCTTCATCAAAGTAGCCGCTGCGCCACAAGTTGCCTATTCTTATGCTAAAGTATTCTAAAGATATATTAGAAAAATATAGAAAAAGGTACTTCACCCCTATTTCCATCTTCTTTAACCCTTTAAAGAGTATAAGGTATTATATCACTGTTTTTTCATCTTAAATCCTGCCCCTTTATTACATATTAGTGGCAAAATTTTGTCTAAATTATGTATGAAATACAAAAAAACTTATTCCAACAAAAAAAGCTGGTATTTACCAGCTTTTTCACTAATTGTACAAAATGTTAAATTTTCTTTTACAATAGAAAATGATGTGTTAACTAGCTTTCTTATGTTCTTTTAATTGTTGTTTTCCATTCCCAAGAAATCCTAAAATAACATGAATTACAGGAATTACTAAACAAAATATAGTGAATGGCAAATACTGCAGCGTCGATACACCTAGTGTTCCAGCGATGAACACACCGCTTACTCCCCATGGAATCAAAGGATTCACAGCGGCTCCGGCATTCGCTAATATCCCCGAAAGATTTTTCGAATCTACATGAATTGCCTTAAATTGTGATTTAAAAGCTTCACCAGGTAAAATAACTGATAAATACTGCTCTCCTAAAAGAACATTAATACCAATAGAGCTTAATGCAGTCATGAGCATTAAGTTTCCTTTCGTGCTTACCATACCCGAAATTTTAGAAATTAGCTTTTCAATAATTTTTACTTCCACTAATAATCCACCTAGTGCTAAAGCAAGAAGGATAAGAGAAACAGACCACATCATGCTTTGCATTCCTCCGCGAGTAAGTAACACATCTACACTCTTTACGCCTGTATTTGAAACAAATCCATCTTGCATATACGAAGCTATTTGACTAAGGCTAATATGCGGATGATAAATAAAACAGATAACAATTGTAACTACTATACTAAGTAATAATGTCGGAATGGCTGGTACTTTTCTCCAAGCACATAAAAATAATACTAACACTGGAATTAATGTGAAAGCTGAAATAGTAAAAGATGAATGGAGTGTACGAACCAGTACATCGATTTCATTTCCTGCTGATTCTGATGCTCCATGTCCTACAAATAAGAAAAAGATAAGAGTTATAACAAAAGCTGGAATAATTGTCCGCATCATACTACGGATATGTTCAAATAAATCTACTTCTGCAATAGCAGCTGCTAAGTTCGCTGTATCAGATAATGGAGAAACGTTATTTCCTAGAAAAGCTCCCGATATAATAGCACCTGCAATCATCGCTGGATTTAGGCCCATCATTTGTCCCATTCCTAAAAATGCAATGCCCACAGTTGAAATGGTTGTAAAAGAGCTTCCCACCATTATCCCCACAAGTGCACATATGACAAAAACAGAAGGTAAAAAGAATTTTGCAGATAAAATTTTAAATCCATAAATCATGATAGTTGGAATTGTTCCTGCTGCAATCCAAACACTAATTAAAACGCCAATTAACATAAATATAATGATCGGAATTAAACCCGGTGTAATTCCATTCATAATCCCTTTATGTATTGTATCCCATGAAAAACTTTTCACTTTTGCAAATAAAATAACAATACCTATGGCAATTAAAATAGGAACTTGAGGAGGTAAACTTAACCCTATAATACAAGTTCCAATAATCGCTAATAAAACAACTAAAAGAAAGATACTCTCTTTTAGAGTTACATCTCTTTTCATTTTAATAAACTCCTTTTAAGTTGGTGTATGATTTTTTCTACTAATCTATTTATCATTAATTTGTGAACAATTGCACATAAAAAGGCATAAACAATTCTTTGGATGAGAATATATTACATACAAATCACACCAATAGATGTTTATGCCCTTTCTTATTCATCTAAAATATAAAACAGTTATCGCAATTCAGCTTTATTATAAGCACCGTGCCAAACTGGACCAACAAATGTATTAAAATTAAATCCCTTTTTAATTCCTTCTGTTGTGAAGTCCTTCGCCTTTGCTACAGCCTCTTTTACTGAAAGTCCTTTAGCTAATCCGGCTGTAATCGCTGCTGCAAAAGTACACCCAGCACCGTGGTTGCAGTTAGTATGAATTTTCTCGACTTCATAAAGCACAAAATCTGTTCCATCATAAAGTAAATCAATTGCCTTATGATCAGCTATAGATTTACCACCTTTTATAACAACATTTTTAGCACCAAAATAAATAATTCTTTTTGCCGCTTCTTTCATATCATTAATCGTTTTTACATTTTGGATTCCAGATAACTGGCCTGCTTCAAATAAATTTGGTGTTACAATTGTTGCCTTTGGTAATAGAAGATCACGAATGGCAAGGCCATTTTCAGGATGAAGTGGTTCGTTTTCTCCTTTACAAACCATAACCGGATCAATGACAACATTTTGCATATCGTATGTTTCTATTACATCACTTACGAGTTCAATCAGTTCGATAGATCCAAGCATTCCTGTTTTCATCGCATCTAATTTTCCGCCTGAAAAAATTGTTTTTAATTGCGCTTGCACAAGTTCCTTATCAATCGGATGAACATGATGATGCCAGTTATTGTCGGGATCCATTGTGACGATTGTTGTAATGGCAGTTAAACCAAAAGTACCATACTCTTCAAATGTCTTAAGATCCGCCTGTACTCCAGCTCCTCCACTTGAATCAGAACCTGCTATCGTTAATACTTTTTTTACCATCTTTTTTCACTCCTTAATTGATCTATCCTTCACTAAAATAAATAAAATCAATTAGATAAAGATGAATGCATAACGGATTTTTAACGTCATGCATTCATTCTATTAAAATAGTATTCTATTAAACTTATTTCGTTTCATTGTAGATTGTTTTAAGTTTGCATTGAATTGCTTTTTCTAGCTTAACAGCATATTCTTCAAATACTTCTTTATCATGAGCATATGGAGATAACGCACAAGCACGAAGCACCGTTACTTTACCTTCGCGATCCCATTCTCCTTCACTAAATCCCAGACTCTTCACGAATGGAAGTGGGCTGTTACCGTAGTCAGGTGTAGCAAAGTCAGTATGAGATGTAATAAACTCATTATTACATAATCCACCTTTAACATAAGAAGCTTGATCGAAGAAATCATGATTTAATTTGTTCATTTTTTCTAAGTCTGTATTACCTTCTTCATTAAATACGTAGTCAACCATATTAAAGTCAGGTTTTGTTAATGGGTACACATGAATCGTTTTATCGCCAACTTTGAATTCTTTATTACTTAAGAAGTCGTAGAAACGATAAGCTCCTTCAATACTTGCACCAATTAACTTACCATAACCAGTTACATTTAGAGGTAATACTTTATGAGCTGTCCAAACTGCTGCTGCTGTTGCACCTGCTTTAGAACCTTCAAGAATATAAGCACCTAGTAAGGCTGGAATATCTGCACCTTTTTCGAATACATATGTTGCAAAGTAAGAAATGACATCGCGCATTCTAATATCTTTAATAACGATACCGCCCGCAGAGT
The DNA here is from genome assembly GCF_017814275.1 of Gottfriedia endophytica. Classification (GTDB taxonomy): domain Bacteria; phylum Bacillota; class Bacilli; order Bacillales; family Bacillaceae_G; genus Gottfriedia; species Gottfriedia endophytica. The sequence goes on along the minus strand of NZ_JAGIYQ010000004.1, from coordinate 54,160 downwards.
AAGGAATGTAGCCCATTTTGTGTGGATCAATTGTAATTGTTTCTGCTTGGCTCATTGCTTTAAATGACTCATAAACGTCTCTTGTTAGCCATTCACATTTTTCAGTGAAGATGTTGTGTTTTGCATACACTTCATCGATTTGATCCCATTCGATAAATTCGTTATTTTCATCTAAGAAAATAGAACGAGCATAACCGCCGTAAGCTGCATCTACGTGAAGGTAGAAATAGATGCCTTCTTTTGCTAATTTTTCACGAAGTTCTACCATTTTATCAATGCGATCTACTTGTCCTTCTTCTGTTGTACCGATAACCCCAACAACACCTAAAACAGGAATTTGATCAGCCGCTAGATCACGAATTTTTTCTTCTAATTTAGTAATGTCCATACGATAGTTGTCATCAACATCGATTTGCTCTACACAATCAAGACCAACACCGATAATATCAGCAGCTTTTAGCCAAGAATAATGTTTTGTTTGTGGAATTAACCATTTACCTAATTTTTGTAGATTTTTACCACTGCGTGCAGAATGAGTTTTAATTTCATCAATTTGTTCAGGAATTTGATCTAAAATTTCTAGAATTTCTTCTGTAGACATATTCAGTAATTCCCATTCAGATTTACCTTCAACAAATTCAGGAGCCACTTCTTTAATTGCTAGTGGTAAGGATTTCATATTACGTGCATACCATAAGCCCTCTATGTTAGCGATAGAACCATCTGCGCAAATATGTCCCCAGCTTTCACCTTTTTTATAGCTCATAAGTGCAGCAAATTCATGTCCAACTTCTTCCTCCATTTGAGAAGTGCCTGGTGAAGATTCATAGGCTACGTTATTACCATTCCATAACATTGCTGCTGTATAAGCGATAATAGCAGGCATTAATGTTTCAGAGTTCATATGTCCCCAGAAACGACCAGCAGAATGCCAAGGTAAAGAGTGCGTACGTAATTTAGAAGATAATACATTGAACACACTGCGCATATGATCTGCAGTTTCTTGGAAGTCTTTAGAACTTCTATCTTGAGGTGTAATCACCGGTAAATCTTGTGGCATATAGTTTTGTCTCCAACCAACATGCTCATCTACCATTTTTAATAATAATTCTTTAAATAAATCTACGTTTTCTCCTTTATCTCCTAAGAATAACGCTTTTAAATTAATTTCTGGCATTTCGTATTTCATTTTCAGTTCCTCCATTGTTGTCAATTAAACTATGTTAATATAAGGAATTATTTATTTTAATTAGCTTGTTTTAAATAGTCTTCTTGGTGATCTTCTTTCTTCCATTCTGGTTTCTTGCATTTATAAATAACAAGAGCGATCCCTATCATAACCACTGTTGCAGTCACTTGATAAATGACGTAACCAGTATACTGACTTGGTTTTAAAATTGATGGTGGAATCAAACTTACACCAATCGTTAGAACAATACCTATCATTGAGACGATAGATACAAACCACATTAATCCATTTCCTTTACTACCTAATCTAAATGGTCTGTTAGCATCAGGCATGTTATAGCGTAAGCGAATTGCTGAAATTGCAATTAAAGCATATACGATAGCATATAGAATCGTTGTTGTAATGGTAATAATTAAGAATGCACTATTAACATCTGGAACGACTACATATAAGAAAGATACTAATGAAATAACAATTGCTTGAATCATCACAAATGTGATTGGAATACCTTTCTCTGTTCTCTTTTGGAAGAATTTTGGTAAATTCCCTTCCTCTGCCACTTTAATCATCGATTTACTTGGTCCAAGTACCCATGCACTTAGCTGTACTAAAACACCAATTAAAATCATTAAAGAAATAATGTTAACAAAGATAGTTGGAATTCCTAAATTTTCACAGAAAATCAAGTATGGTTGTGTAATATTAGCTAACTCTATATGACCGCGTGGCACTGCGTTAGAAACGGTTAAACCAGCGATAATATTAAAGATTACTAGTAAAATAACAGAAGCGATAACAGCAACTGGATAGTTACGTTTCGGATTTTCAATATTATTTGCATGTACAGATGAAATCTCTACCCCTGCAAAAATGAAGATAATCCCTGATAAATACGCTAAGCTTCCTAAATCTTTTAAATTTGGTATTAAGTCACTTGGTTTGAAATTTCCTAAGTAACTATTTGGCTGAATGCCATTTTTAATCATATAGATAACACCTAAAACTACTAAAATCACAAACGGGATATAAACACCAATCACGGCACCCCAGTTACCTGCGATTTTTACCATGTCAAACTTAAGGTTTAATAAAGTTACACCCCAGTATGAAATTAAGATTACGGCAAAAATAAAATAGTTATTTGAAGATAGTGCTGGTTTATTAATAACGTAACCGAATAAAACACCAACTGTTGAAGAAACCATTACCATTCCGAAAAACATTTGAACCCATAATAACCACGAGGTAACGAATCCCCATTTTTCACCTAATGCATTTCTTACCCATACTTGAGGGCCACCTTCTTCAGGAAAGCCTGTTGAAAGTTCGGCTGACATGAGCGCAATAGGAAGAGCAAATACAAGTGCAGCAATTAACATATAAAAAATTGACGTCCATCCTGTAATAGCAAGCGTCGGTACACTACGTACAGTGCCAAAGAATGCCATCGTAATACCAATTAACCCAAAGAGCGTTAATTTTTTTGCCTTGGCCATGACTTTATCCTTCTTTCCCTTATTTAAATTTCATAGAAGAAATAAACTGAACTAATACGCTAATTTTCAAAGGGCCTGTACTGTCAAAATACAAACATTAAAAACTAGGGTATTAAAACAAAATATTTGAGACAAAATTTGTAGATCCTATTGAATCATCCCTTTCTTCTTTAAACAGAGTTATGAATTCGTAGAATACATCCACTCACTTTTTCATAAATCGGATGAATAATATTCATGAAATAATACTCTGTATTTATGATTGTGAAATGTTGCACAATCAATTTATGACGTCAGTCTACTCCTGTTCTTTTGTTTTGTCAACAACCTACAAAACGTTAATTTGACAATGTTTATTACCAAAAAAAAGAAACTTTTCATTTAAATCATTAACGATTTTATGCTTTCATCCGTTAAAGTATTAAACAGTTTATTTATAAAAATAGATAGAATAATTATTCATTAAATTGAATAAAAACATAATCGGGTTTCACAATAAAAACCATTAAAAAAGAAGAGTGAATTTGCTACACTCTTCTACTACTAAAAGGGCTGATTATTATTCTAAAAAAGGTTTTTCATCTTCTCTTAAACCCGGATGCCAGTCTAACATATTTACGAAAGCATGATTTACAATTGAATTGTTTATGCATAATTCATCCATACATAAATGAAATTTATTTTCATTTACCAATTCCTCTATTTTACTTTTTAACAATTTTCCGTAACCGATTAAACGTCTAGATGTCATAATTTTACTTTTCCGAAGAGGAAATTTACTTCTATGTTCACGAAATGTTAACAATTTTTCTTGGGAAATTTCACATTTAGCTTCTTTCCATTAGCTACTTTCCTCTTTATTTAACCTTTGCATAAGGTAAAAAAAGGCCCTGACCATATGGCCAGGTGCCCTCGCCCACCTAATAGAAAGTGGGAATGTCATTTTTGCGTATAATTACCCTAATTTTACCAAGCTGTAATTCTTTTTACCTTTACGGATAATAATAAATCTTCCATCAAATGAATTTTCAGCCGTAACATCTGTGTTTACATCTGTTACTTTATCTCCATTCATTAAAATAGCTCCATTATTAATATCTTCTCTTGCTTGGCGTTTAGAAGGTTCAATTCCTAAATCGACTAACCAATCGACAATATTTTTTGTTTCTTCTGTAGCATGGAAAGTCGGCATATCTTTAAACCCTTGTTCAATTTCATCAGCAGTTAACGATTTAATATCTCCACTGAATAATGCTGCTGTAATTTTTTCTGCTTGTAATAATGCATTTTCACTATGAACAAACTTCGTCATTTCTTCTGCTAATACTTTTTGAGCTTCACGTTTATGAGGTTCTGTTTCAACCTTAGCAGCTAATTCGTCAATTCTATCTTTCGTTAAGAATGTGAAGAATTTTAAGTATTTAACAACATCACGATCATCTGTGTTCAACCAGAACTGGTAGAATTCAAATGGTGTTGTCTTTTCAGGATCTAACCAAATCGCTCCTCCTGCTGTTTTACCAAACTTCGTGCCGTCTGATTTCAATAGCAATGGAATTGTTAATCCAAATACTTTTGCTTCTGGTCCTTCTTTTTTACGAATTAAGTCTAAACCGCTTGTAATATTTCCCCATTGGTCACTACCACCGATTTGAAGTTGCACATCTTCTGCTTTGAATAAGTGGTGGAAATCCATTGATTGTAAAATTTGGTATGAGAATTCTGTAAATGAAATCCCTGTTTCTAAACGACTTGATACGATATCTTTTCCTAGCATAGTATTTATACTAAAGTTTTTACCGTAATCACGTAGGAAATCAAGGATACTTACATCTTTCGTCCAATCATAGTTATTAACCATTTTCACTTCGCTGTTCCCGCCAAAGTCAAATAGCTTTTGCATTTGTGCTGTTAATGCGTCAACATTTTGTTGTACTTGCTCTAATGTTTGAAGTTGTCTTTCTGTTTGGCGTCCACTTGGATCACCGATTGTTCCCGTTGCTCCTCCAATTAAAATAACTGGATGATGCCCAGCTAATTGGAAACGTTTCATCATCATAAACGGAATTAAATGTCCAATATGCATGCTGTCACCAGTTGGATCTACACCACAGTACAAGGAAATCTTTTTCTCTTCTACTAGTTTACGTAATCCTTCTGCATCTGTTTGTTGATTAATGGCATCGCGCCATTCCAATTCATCAATGATGTTCATGTCTTTCCAGCTCCTTTTATTTGTAAATTTTGCTTACCCTAGTTTGGTAAACAGATAAAAAAAGTCCCTATGTCTGCACTAGACATAGGGACGATCTTTAACCGTGTTACCACCCAGATTGCACAAATAGCATGTATTCTACTATTCGTACCACTCTTAGCAATAGTATCGATTGCTGCTCCGCTTAGCATTACCTAAGATACTCCAGAGTGTAATTCACAAGTTTGTTTGTGCTAGGTTCCATCAACCCCTAGCTTTCTAAATAACAGTGACAAACTGCTACTGGGCTCTTTCGACGTATTTGATATATTAAATTATAGCCAATTATAGAGAAATAACATTTCATTGTCAATTATATAAAAAAATATTTTAAAAATGTTCACATTTCTATTATTTTATTATATAAAAATAACAATACGTTTCGGATGTACCTTGCTTCTTTTCCTATTATTGCAGATTTAGAAAAGGAATATATCCTTTATTCAAGATAAAAATAGTAAAAGGGAGAAGCCAATAACCCATATCATCGGAACTAAATTAATAATAAATGCAAGTTCTCTCTTTTTTATTCTCATCTTCCACGCTAATAACGAACAAAGGATTACTGCAACCGGGTATAAAGTAATAATAATAACAAAAGAAACATTAAATATATTGATTATCCCACTGTCAAAGACCATAAATGATATACCCCAAATAAAAAACCAAGCAATTAAAGTAATGGAATATAATATTTGACTAATAATTAAGTACCACTTCATAGTCCACCCCCTATAAAAACTTTTTTGCCAGATAGCTTAGTAACTCTTTCATTTCTACTTCAATACATTCTATAATTACACTACCATTTGTATACAAATTTCTGTATAACTTTTTCTGTTGATGAAGTGTACCTTCCACTTTCCCTTATCGACTAATAGCTTAAACCGATAAAGTATCCTTTTACTACTGTCAAATTCCTCTGTTCTAAATATTCCCAAGTAAATCGTTTTCAAAGTTTATGAAGGTTTAATAATTCTTTTTAAAACTAAAAAAGTAAGCAGTTTTAAAAACCACTTACAGAAAATTTTTTATTAAGTACTCTTTAATTTGGTTATATTCATGCTGGTAAACAGGCCTTCCGATGGTCCCATATATAACCTTGACATCAAGGATTCCTAAATCCTTTAAGAAGTTCAGATACTTTCTCGCTGAGACCCTTGAAATGCCCACAACATTTGCCACTTCTTCGGTGGAAAACGGCACCTCCTTCAATTCCTGAACCGCTTCCCATACTTGCTTTAAGGTATCCTTAGTCAACCCTTTTGGGAGCTCTTCAACTACTGCAGCTTCATCCCTGTGCAATAGATAATTATCGAGCTCCTGTTGGCTGACTGCTTCCAGTTTATCGGTAAACCGGGTCTTTTGCTGATAGCTGACTAGAGCAGTATTGAACCTTTCAAATTCAAAAGGCTTTATTAAATAATCGACAACGCCGTACCTTAATGCCTTCTTGATTCGCTCCAGATCCGATGCAGCCGAAATAATGATTACATCGATTTCAAGTTCATTTTTCCGGAGGTACGAAAGTAGCTCTAATCCCTGTTTGCCCGGCATAAAAATATCCAGAAGTATAAGCTGTATATTTTCCTTTCCAAGCAAAAGGATAGCATCATCAACTGAATTGGCTATAGTAGTCAAACGGAACCCACCAATCTTAGAAAGGTATCGTTTATTAATTTCCGCCACCATAGGGTCGTCTTCGACAATCATTACATTGATCATTCCTCTTCATCCTCTGCTTTATAAGGTATATACACCGCAAAATTCGTTCCCTTTCCCGGTTTGGAAGAAATGATTAGGTCCCCTTCTAGTCTTTCAATAGCCTGAGCTAAAAGATATAGCCCGAACCCGCGGTTATCTCCTTTCGTGGAGAAGCCTTTATCCAATATTTTATTTTGCATTGCCTTCGTCATTCCCATCCCTGTATCCTTAACCTCGATTGTTAAAATATCCTCTGCGTAATCAAGCTTTAAGTCAACTTTTTTGATAGGACTGTCCGCTATAGCTTCCATTGCATTATTGACGAGATTTCCAATAATCGTTATCAGTTCATGGGTGATTTCTGGGTTCGCAGGCTGGGGAAGCTTATTGGAGCAATCAAATGATAGTGAGGCACCTGATTCTCTTGCAAAGCTTTGCTTGCCAATCAAAAATCCGGCTAGAACCGGATCCTGGACATTCTCGGTTACAAAACCATTTTCCGTTTCCCGGTGGTTAACCGTTTCACTCACATAGTTCGCAAGTGTATCATATTGCTCGGTACGAACAAGGCCAAGAATGACATGCAGCTTATTCATGAATTCATGGGCATGGGCACGGAGGGCATCCGCATAATTGCGTACACCTGTGAGCTGTTCGGCCAATAACTGAACTTCCGTTTTATCACGGAATGTAGCGATTGCTCCAACCGGCTGATTATCCACCACTACCGGTACCCTGTTTACCAAAATAGTAACCCCATGCAGATCCTGTTCCTGATCAACCTCAGTTTCTCCAGACTGCAAAATACGGGTTAAACGGGTCTCAGGCAAATAGTCTTCTATTTTGAATCCTATTGGATTCCCTTCTAGGCCGGCTTTTTTAAAAAGCTTTCGAGCTGCCCTGTTTACAAGGGTAATTTTTCCTTCTTGGTCAATGGCTATAATGCCCTCACGGACAGACTGGAGCATAGAACTCCGCTCTTCAAGCAGCCTGGCAATAGCGAACGGCTCGAGTCCCAAAAGGATTTTTTTGATAAACCTGGCCAAGACCACTGCACCAGTTACCCCGATCAGTATTCCGATTAATGTCCCGATCACCATACCCATCCGACCTTTATGTACAGCCTTGGTTACGTTTTCCAAAGAAATCCCTACGGCAACTGCGCCGACTTGTTTTCCCTGTGAATTTATTATTGGGGTAAATGCCCGCATGGAGGGGCCGAGAATACCCTTTGAGATGGATACATACTCTTTCCCGCGAAGGGCTGGCCCTTCATCTCCTCCCCTGAATTTCTTTCCCACTTCACTGGGATCCGGATGGGAAAGCCGGATTCCTTTCATATCCATGACGACAACGAAGTTAACATGCGTTTTAACTTTTATTTGATTGGCAAAAGCTTGTACTTCTGTCGGATTTGTTTTCCCCTCAAGAGATCCAATCACTTGCGGGCTAAGAGAAACCATCTTTGCAATATTGAGTGCCTTTTCTTTCTGTGTCTCTTCCACACTGGAGGTAATTCTCTTACTGATTAACAAATCGGTTATACCAAGTGACAAAGCGACGACAAGGCAAACAAAAATAATAATGCTGGCTTGTAAACTAAATCTGCCCTTTTTCATAATCTCCTCCAGATTATCTGCTTAATTATAGTATGAATAAGGTTTACCTATTACATACTTAGAGACCGCGAAGCTCTCTGGAAGAGCTTTGCAGTCTCTATATTAAATCATCTTATTAATAAAATTGCTCCCGCCATGATTGAGGTAAGCAAGGTATGGTAAAGAAATAAAGATGGAGTCAACGTAAAACTCCATCTTTATTTTTTATTCAATATTTAGGCTCTTTTATTCCTTTTTCGTGTCATTCGCTTTCCAATACTCAGCAATAAACCGTATATATGAAAGATTTCCCAAAAAAGAATTGGCCCCATTTAATCTAGTTTATTACAAAAATGCCTGTCACTGACTGGAATACCGAAAGTTCGATCAATTACCATGAGTACAGGCATTTTATTTAACTATTTAATATGCATAGGAATTAATCTTTGTCCAAATACCTACACTCTTAATTTCTTTATACTCTGGTTTCCACATAGCATCTTCAATAGCATTTTCAACATCTTGAATATCTATTCTTGCAATTCCTTCGTGTATTGCAGCATGGGCTACTTCAATGGCTACGTATTTTGAGACTTCATGAAGTTTTTCAATGGATGGCAGCAGGGATGCGCCTGATGTGCTGGTATCTGACATTTTGGCAACTGCATGTGCTGCTGCTGCGAACATTCCTTTTGAGATGATTTCAGCTTTTGCAACAATTGCTCCAAGTCCAAGCCCTGGGAATACAAATGCGTTGTTTGACTGCCCGATTTCATAGGTAACACCTTTGTATTTTACATCGGCAAAAGGGCTGCCAGTCGCAATTAACGCCTTGCCATCTGTCCATTTGATTAGGTTTTCTGGCACTGCTTCAGCCAGCGCAGTCGGGTTGGACATTGGCATGATGATTGGACGTTCAACGTGCTTGGCCATCTCTTTTATAATATCCTCAGTGAAGGCACCGGCTTGTCCGGAAGTACCAATCAGGATGGTTGGCTTCACCCTTTGAACTACTTCCATTAATGAAATGATCCCGTCCTCATTCTTTTCCCAGTCCTTAACTTCATCCACCTTTCTTGTATAAGGCTTCTGGAAGTTCAGAACATCTGGTGTTTCATCTGTTAGTAGACCCCGATAGTCTACAGCCCAGAAACGATCATAGGCTTCTTCTCTGGTCGACCCTTCTAGAACCATGGCATCTGCCATTTGGTCTGCGTTACCGATGCCGGCAGCACCTGGTCCAAAGACAACAATGCGCTGGTCCTTCAGGGATTCTCCTGTTACTTTCAAAGCAGACATAATACCAGCAAGAGTAACGGCACCTGTTCCCTGGATATCATCGTTAAAGGTAAGAATTCGATCACCATATTTGTCCATGATTTTACGCGCGTTCACATTTCCAAGGTCCTCCCAGTGAAGAAGCACTTCGGGGAAGAACTTTCTTGCAGTCTGGATGAAAATATCAATGAATTCGTCGTAACGCTCGCCACGGACACGTGGGAATTTGTTACCGATATACATAGGATCGGCAATCAATGCCTGGTTGTTCGTACCAACATCCAGTACAACTGGCAGAACACGGCTTGGATCAATACCAGCTGCAGCCGTGTACACGGCAAGTTTACCAATCGCAATATTAATACCGCCTATCCCTTGATCCCCAATACCAAGAATGCTTTCAGAGTCGGTAACGACGATTAAATCAATACCATTTTTGGGCTTTCCTAGATTATAAAATGCCTTTTCAATGCCCTCAGGATCATCAATGGAAAGATATAAGCCACCTGGGCGACTGTAGCTATGGGAGTATGACTGGATTGCATCGCCGACAGTAGGAGTGTAGATGATAGGGAGCATTTCTGCGAGATGTTCTTTCAAAAGACGGTAAAACAAAACAACATTGCGGTTATATAAATCATAAAGCAGCCCGTTTTTGAACAGATTCGTAGTCCGCATCGAATATTGTTCATAGACCCTATTAACTTGTTCATCAAGGGTGAGTACTTGTGGTGGTAACAGTCCTTCAAGTCCAAGGTCTTCCCTTTCCTCTTTCGTAAAAGCTGTTCCTTTATTTAAAAAAGGATTGGAGAGAACTTCTTTTCCTTTTATTGTAGTTATAATAACATTCTCAGGTACATTCATGGTGTTTCCTTCCTTCTATCTTAAAATAGCTATTCCGACAATACCGCAACCATGTTAATAAAATTTTCCTTATCCCACTAGTTTTTTTAACTTAATGACCCTTTTTTGTAACTAAACAAAGCAGACAGTGAAACCGCTGGCTGCTTTGTCTTTGTTTCATTTTCAAATTGGCTTACAAGCTTCAGCAGCATGATGGCCAGGATAACAGTAGATTTTTACTTTATTGTCATGCTGCACTTGAAATTGGTTTTTTAGCTTTTTTCTTTTCGGACATTTTAAATGCATAATTAACAATAATCGGACAGACTATTGCGGATATTACACATGCAGCTGCAACTTGTGCAGTAGCTCCTGGTGCTATATGAGCTAAGGTTGGATCTGCTGCTGCAACAACAGCTGGTGTAGCTACAGCATTTCCTGCAGTTGACCCTGTTGCTAAACCAACGATAGGATTTTCTTTAAATAACTTCAAAAGTAAGTAAGCTCCAATTCCAGTGAATGCGGCTATTAATCCTAGTAATATGCCAGGACCTCCCGCTTTTATAATCGTTGAAAGATTCATTCCTGCACCTAATGGGAATGAGAAGAATGGGATTAATAATAATTTACTGCTTCCAAGGAACTTTCTCATATCAGGATCAATATTTCCTAAAATCATTCCTATTACGATTGGAATTAATACTCCTACAAGTGTTTGAAAAGGAATTGTAGCAAGGCCAGATGCACCTAATGCAACTAATGTGAAAAATGGACCATCTTTTAAAGAAAATAAAGCATATGCGCCTACATCAGTTTCGTCACCATACTGTGAAGCAAGAGATGCATATAATCCACCATTAGCATTTAATAACGCTGCAAGGATGGCTAATGGTGATAATCCTAGTATTCCGGCAGGCCCAAAAATCGCTGCTACAGTTAAACCTATACCAGCACCCACTATAAATTTTCCTGTTAATAATATTGCACCTTTTTTTAATGCCTTTGGTGCTAATTTGAAATTAATTTGTGAACCAATTAAAAACATAAAACATGCCAAAATGGTAGATGATGCTTCTTTACTAAATAATGCCGTTGTAAAACTTCCAATTTTTAAAAATTGCGGGAAAAAGGTATTCGTTAATACTCCTAAAAAAAGCGGAACAACCATAAGACCACCTGGAATTTTATCAAGCGTTTTCTTAATTGGAATTTGCATTTTTACCCCTCCTAAAATAGTTTTATAATCTCGAATGAATCCATTATTTTACCAATTGCTCCAACAATTTCAGAAAGCGGTTCCAATTTTCTTGCATGTTGTACTATGTTTTAATCTCCCTTTTGTTTTGTTACCTGTCTATCATATTCGGATGAAAACCGTTTTCATAGTTTATGAAAGTTTAATAATCCTTTTTGTAAATAAAAAAAGTAAGCAGTTTCAAAAACTCCTTACTTTTTTTATTAGGTGATGGTGTTGCCTATGCGATTAAGAAATTTATCTTGTAAAAATTAACTTAGTACGATCTTTTATCTGGGTCCGGAGCAATTTCGGGCGTTTTATATTCTATGTAAAAACTTTTGAAAACCTTAGCTTTTTATTGCAGGGAGAGTTAATCCATGTATTCAAAAAGATTTTTTTGTATCTGTAATTTTAAAAGTGTCTTTCCAATACTTAAAAAAGACAATCCCCCGTATAATTGTGTAAGGAGGGATTGTCAAATTAGGCTTAGTATTTAAGATTTGAAAGCATTTTTTCTTGGCTTTACCTCAGTCGCTATAATCCATCCTTGGTATAAGATTTTCCTCTTTCAAATCCTTGCCAATTACTTGCTAATAGTATGAACTCCTCAAATTTTCTCTCTTGGCATTTCCTTTTATTTTACATACTCAGCTAGGAGATTGGTAATCGCTTGGTTCATCTCACCAATATTTACATTTCGCACATTCTTATTGATAATTCCATATTTCCTTTTTAACTTCATAATTCTGCTGACACTGTCATTAATTCTTTGTTCCGATATTTCTCCTTTTTGAACAGCACTTTTTATGGAAGCAATGGTTCCGACTATTTTGTTATAATCATGTGCCACTAAAATGATATCACTACCAGCTTTGACAGAATCTACTGCAGCCTGGCCTATGTTAAAATGGTCCGTTACGGCCTTCATGGTCATGTCATCCGTAATCACAACACCATTGAATGCAAATCGTTTTCTAAGGATATCCGTGATGATCTTTTGGGACATCGAAGCTGGATAATTGGCATCAAGTTTTGGCAGTAAGATATGCGCTACCATAACCACATCGGCCCCATTATCGATGGCACGCTCAAAAGGGATTAATTCCAATTTTTTTAGTTCCGTCAGATTTTTATTGACGATTGGCAGTTCGAGATGGGAATCAACCGATGTATCTCCATGCCCCGGAAAATGCTTAATCGTTGCGATGATATTTTGCGACTGAATCCCTTTCATGGTTTGCATGCCAAGTTTACTGACAACGTCCGGATTTTTTCCAAATGACCTATCCCCTATTACTGGATTGTTCGGATTGCTGTTGACATCAAGAACTGGTGCGAAATCAAGATTGAAGCCAAATCCTTTTAACTCCTTGCCTAAAATAGTTCCCACTTTATAAGAAAACTGGGAATTATTTATGGATCCAATCTCTTTATTGGTTGGGAATTTCTTAACTCCTCCAGGCAGCCTGGAAATACGTCCACCTTCTTGGTCCACACTTAACAATAGTGGTAAAGGATTGGGAGTATTATCATTCTTTAATTGATTCAATAGTTGAACGGTTTGCACTGGATTTACTAGATTTTCAGGGTAAAAAATGATCCCTCCAACTTTGTATTTCGTGATTAAATTTTTTGACTGTGTATCTTCTTTTGTACCAGAAATACCAGCAATAATCATCTGCCCAATTTTCTCATCTAAACTCATTCCGGAAAGGAGATCCGCAATTCTCTTTTGTTGGTCTGATTGGCTTTTCACTTGGGTATAGACAGAAATATGATCCACTTTTGGATTCGGTTCCTGGCCGGTTGGTTTTGGTAATATCCATTTTAAATCCGTTGTAGAGTTTACATGATAAACAAGAATGATTTGGCTATGGGATTGATCTTGGTAGTACCGTACCTCGTCAGGTTCGCCGCCTGCCTTCTTGATTTCATTTAATGGAATGGTCTGTAATTCCGAATCATAAGACCTAATATCGTTCGCGATTTCTCCAAGAAACCCCACGACTACACGGTGCTGTGGATATTCTTCGTACATCCCACTTGAAGTTTTCGCCATTTGGTTCGGCTTTCCCCATCGATTCGTTATGTCCATTTCTTCGGTCTTACCGGAAATGAAAGGAGAATTGACTACCTTACCTTCCTTAGAAAGTGAAAAGGTGTTAAGTATCAAGGTCTCTGGATTCGATGTATGAACTTCACTTGAATCGGATGGTTGATTCTTAGTTGGGGGTGTTGTATTGTGAGTTTCCTTAGTTGGCTGCTTCTCACCTCGGTCCCCGACGAAAAAATAATAGCCAACTACTAGAATAAGGATGAGGATGAGAATCGAAAAAACAATTGGTTTCAAAACGGAAGTACGTCGTTTACTCATACCATAAATCCTTTCCCCGGCTTTACTTGTATTTACAATTTCAATTGATTATTGAACTTATTAACCATTCCGCTCACTTCGTCAAACGATCGTCATCCTTTTTTACTACTATATTCTATAATAATCTACCTTCCAATTCGTAATCTGTTTCTTAATTTCATCGGGACTCAGATTTTCTGAAACAGCCTTTTCGCTTAAGGCTGGAAGCTCGGCATCACTTGCAAAGCGAAGGGCGATAATTTGGCCCATTGTTAGTTTTTCATCCAGCAATTTTCCTGTCAAAACATAATTTCGCAGATTCTCCTCTGCTCTAATTGCGCGATCCTGAGCCTTTAAAGGGTACTGGCGAATTAAGATATATATGATGACCAAAATCACAACGATGGCCAATATGAGGATAGACGTTAAATCGAATCCATTTTTGAACATAAAAATAATGGCTGCTACTAAGGTAAATAATAAAAATAGTAAAAGGATAATATGAAAAAGCGGATCCATTCTCCTATGATTCTTATAATTTTGATTCATACGCGTTCCTCCTAAAATTGTTTTTTCACTCCCATTTAAAGGTATAACTAGCCACCACAAAGGCTGTGATTAACCAGCCGCTTTAAATGCTCCGTAGTTTTTTGAAAGTCCTTATACATCAATAATCGCATTCTGTAAAAACTTAAGATAGTCCCCCTTTTTACTTAATATATTCCTAATCGTAATCGTATAATACAGAAAATGAAAGGGCTAAGTTACGGGGACGGTTCTCCTGGCTTTTTGAGCAGAAAAGCTATTTTACATCAATAAAGATTATATGCATGCCCCAAATCATTTGAAAACTAGAGTGGAAGTGGGGATTGGCAATGGTCAGCAAATAAATCAAAAAGCTGTCTAAATGATCATTTTTTAATATGATTTTTTGGTCGGATTTATTTTATAAATATTTTCTGCACTCCAAGTTAACGTCAAACAAGGCAACCAAAGATTGGTAGGAATTATTAGCCCTTTATAGATAAGCACCCAAAAAAGATGCTATTTTTTATAGCACCTTTGTCTTCTTTGGGAATATATTGGGGGGATTATTACAAAAATCCGCCTCTATTTATGATACGGTTCATTCCGATTAATCCGAAAAGCCCTATAAATCTGCTCCACCAAAATCAATCTCATTAATTGATGCGGAAATGTCATCTTCGAAAAAGATAGTGTTTCATCTGCCCTTTTCATAACAGAATCACTTAGGCCAAGTGATCCTCCTATCACAAAAGCCACTTTACTGTTTCCATATGTAGCAAGCTGATCCATACGTTTTGCTAATGACTCGGATGAGTGCATTTTTCCATCGATCGCTAAAGCAATCACATATGTATCATCTGAAATCTTTCCAAGAATTCTTTCTCCCTCTTTTTCCTTCACAATAACCATATCTGCATCACTTAAGTTTTCTGGTGCTTTTTCATCTGGAACTTCTATTATTTCTACTTTCGCATAACTCGAAAGCCTCTTTATATATTCTTCAATTCCTTGCTTTAAGTACTTCTCTTTCAGTTTTCCAACGCTTACTATTAAGATATTCACAATGTATCCTCACTTTACGAACAAGTTATTCACAAAAGTTATCCACATATTCACAAAATCTATCCACATTTAGTAGGCGAATCTGTGTTCGACACAATATATATGGCCTTATTTTGACAATATTCACAGGTTGTGGATAGTTTATTTGCATCTTCGACATTATTCAACACTGGTACTTGATTATACTTATCCACATAATCATCTAATGCAAATTCAACATGCTCCAAGCAACTATATATCTCTTTCATTTTACTCTTTTTCCTCCAAACGTATTAATCTATTTTAATGTTATAAAAAAAGAGGAATCAGTGTAGATTCCTCCCTTCAAACCTTTAAATGTAAACAAGTTCAGTTGGTTTCTTTGGATCAGTATTATGAATTGTAAACTGATTATTTACACCTAATTCTTTGCTTTCTAACACTTGAGTAACAGTCATTTTTGCTAGTTCTTTCATGTTATTATCCTGGCTCAAATGAGCTAAATAAATTCGTTTTGTATTTTCACCAATTACATCAGCCATCGCAAGTGCAGCATCTTCGTTAGAAACATGTCCAACGTCGCTTAGAATTCTTCTTTTAATATTCCATGGATATTTTCCCATTCTTAGCATGTCTACATCGTGGTTACTTTCAAAAACGTACATATCCGCATTTTTAATAGTCCCCTTCATCCGATCGCTAACATAACCAGTATCTGTAATTGTAACTATTTTCTTTCCTTCGTGATGAAATACGTAAAACATTGGTTCTGCAGCATCATGTGAAACTCCAAAAGACTCGACCTCTAAATCACCAAATGTATGAGTAGTTTCCATATTAAATATAAATTTTTGGTCAGTAGGCACTTCTCCAATTAGTGAATTCATCGCTCTCCAAGTTTTTTCATTTGCATAAATTGGGACTTGGTATTTTCTTGCGAGAACACCAAGCCCTTTAATATGATCACTATGCTCATGTGTGACGAGGATACCAGATACTTCTTTGATATCCCTATTAATTTCTTTAAATAAAGCTTCCATCGCTTTACCGCTCAATCCTACGTCAACAAGAAGTTTCGTTTGATCAGTACCAACGTATACCGCATTTCCTGTACTTCCACTTGCAAGTACACTAAAATGCAAACTCATTCTTATCCACTCCATTGATTTGAATCTACTTTTATAACTTGTCCTTCTATTGCATTTACAAAATAGTCGTCTTTATCATTTACAACCAAATGCCAAGCTGGTGCTAATACTTTCACGCCTGTTGATAATGGAATGATCGTATAGTAACCAAAATCAACTTTCGTTATCCTATCTCCAGGATTTAGCTCATCTTTCACATACATATTTTCAATTGCCTTAATTGCTGGTAAAACTTCCTGAACTTTTTGCTTATCAACTACTTCCTTTAAACCTTCAAGGTAGCGTTGTTTGTATGAGACAATTTCATTTTGATCATTATATTTTAACTCAATAAACGAATTATTTATATTATAGACCATTCGATTTTTGTATGTTTGACATAAATAGACAGTTTTCGTTGCATCATTTACCTTACAAAATTTATACCGATCCCCATTCCATACATATTCCTTTGCAAAATTCTCAAAGAAAAATGCTTTATTCGCTGCAGGAATTAAAACTGGATGAATTAAAGTACCATTAATCACTTCATCATAGATGTCGATTGTTTGATCCTTTAATTTGCCGATTTCATTTAAATCAAACTTTTTACTTTTTCCAGCAATATAGGATTCTTTTAAAGAATTCTTCGGTAAACTAACATACGTAATATCATTGGCCTTTAATTGGTCTTCGATACTTGATTCAGCTATAACATCTAATTGAGAGCTACTTCTCTTTTCATAGAACTGAAAGGCTAGGAAAAGATCTAATACTAAAAAAGTAAAAATAAATATTGTTTTTATTCTACTCCAATCCAACAATCTTCACCCCAGTTCGGCTGAGTAGATTTTGTTCAACCTTTTTATATGAATTATCATATTTAATAACCCAAACAGGCTGAAGCTGAATCGCACTATTTCGATAAAACTGATTCGGCATAGTGTCATCAGAATTATTATAAACTGTTTCATACCCTATAAATATCCCACTAATTAATGATTTATTAATCATTTTATCTTGATCAATTAAGTTCATTAAATCATCTCCCGAGAGAAGATTTACGCTATTTTCTTCCTTATCTACTTTAATTCCAAGCTTATAAAGAGGGCGTTTAAAAGTCGATAAATCATCTCTTCCCCACTGGGTTGAAATAGTTGCGTTCGTAAAGACAGGTAGATTATTTACGAAAAGTCGAAAACCAATTTGATCGTTCATTAGGTTAATATCCGTCAAATAATAACGATCTGTCCATCCACCATGACCATTAATAAAATCAACACTTCTTTGAATTAGTGAATCTGCATTTTCGTTTGAGTTTCCGGTACTCGTTGGATTTACAAACGTAATTGACCTATTAAATTGGGAAACTGTCATTAATCGCGTACCATCAGTATACGTATCTCCCGACTCACTATTTTCATTTCGGACATTGGTTGGATCAATAAAAATGGCATCTTTTAATTTATCAACTGGTACATCTGTTGTTAAAAACTCGATTGTATTTAACGTTTTACTTTTAATTGGTAGGTAAACTGTCTTACCATTTACAAGTTTATATCCTTTGTATGATTCAAATTTATCATTGCTCTCATCTATTTTGCTTATCGAATTTTGAAAAGACGCTATATCGATTCTCCCTTGATAAACCAATTTTAAGTTATTATTAACAAAATAAATGTTTGCTATTGAATGTGATACTCTTGAAAAATCAATGATTATTCTATCAAAAGAGATATTATCTACTCGTTTTGTATCAACTCTTAATACTCTTTTAAGTGTTTCTATTGGAACAGTGGCTGGAAATAGATATTCCAGCCGATCATTTGCTGTAGTTAAATTTTCATATGCTGCTTCACTAATTTGGTTTGAAATATTTTTCATATCAGTTATTTGATTTTTTTGTAGTAACCGATATAAATAATAAATTTCATCTTCTTTATTTGTTACTAGATGTTTGCCATCGGTGTGATAAATTAATTCATACGGAACAATGATATCATTGTAATCTTCCTTCGAACCAATTGAAACATTTTGTACATAATCTTGTTTTGGTATTAAGTCATACGCAGGTTGATAGGACCAAAGACTATATGAAAGAACTAGGCTAATAATTACTAAGGTTGTCAAAACAATTGATTTTATGTGTTCCTTATTCATCCCCAACCATCCTCTTGGTCATCTACCACTGGTAAAGTGAAATAAACTGTTGTTCCTTTACCTTCTTCACTTTTTGCCCAAATATGTCCATCATGTGCATAAATCATTTCCTTGGCAATGGCAAGACCTAAGCCTGTACCACCTAGCTTTCTAGATCTAGCCTTATCAACTCGATAAAAACGATCAAAAATCTTTTTAATATTTTCTTTCGGTATACCTACACCTTCATCACTTATACTTACTAATATTTGATCTCTTGACTCTTTTATCCTGTAGGTAACCGTTCCACCTTCAGGCGAGTACTTTAAAGCATTTGAAATCATATTATCCAACACTTGTGTAATTTTATCCTCATCAATAAATACAAATCTTTCTTTATTGATAAATGTTCGTTTAAATGTAACATTTTGTGACTTACTCATTTCAAAACGATCGATAATCCGATTAAATAACTCAGTAAAGTTAACCCAATCTTTCATCAAACGGTATTCAGTACTGTCTAGCTTTGAAAGTTGTAATAAGTCATTTACTAACCGAATCATTCGCTCAGTTTCATCTTGTGTTACTTGTAAAAATTTTGGAGCAATCTCTTTATCTTCCCAAGCTCCATCTGTTAAAGCTTCTAGATAGCTTCTCATTGTTGTAAGAGGTGTACGTAGTTCATGTGACACGTTTGCAACAAATTCCCGACGCTCTTGATCAATTTTCTCTTGTTCAGTTACGTCATATAATACAGCAATTAACCCATTCACTTTACCAGTATCCTTTTGAATCGTAGAAAAACTAGTTTTTATAATAAAATTTTTATTTGGTTCACTAAAATCAAGTAGTACATCGTCCGGTTCTTCATATAAATCATCTAGAGAGTATTTATCCGTGATACCTAGAACATCCAAAATTGACTGATTTAAGACTGTTTCACGTGAAACATTTAATAAATCTTCTGCCCAGTCGTTTAATAAGATGATTTTTCCTCTTCGATCTGTTGCTATAACTCCATCTGTCATATGCTCTAGAACAGATGATAATTTTCTTCTTTCTCCTTCAGTCGAAGCTCTGGCTTGTTGTAAATTTCTTGATAAATTATTAAATGAAATAGTCAGTTCACCAATTTCATCATTTCCATATGCTTTTAATTTACGAGAAAAATTTCCTTTTGCCATTTCTTGAGCTTGCTTTCGAATTTCTGTAATTGGTTTTGTTATTGCACTAGCCAGTAAAATTCCTAAAACGGACGTAATTGTAATTGCAATAATAGTACCTGTTGAAAAAATTTGATTAATAAGCTGCATTGAGTTATACGTACTCTCCATCGAAGAACTCAATTTGATCGCAGCAATAACCTCTCCATCAGCCTCAACTGGTAATACAATAATTCTCATTCTATGTCCATTTTTAGGGTCTATTAACGTTTTCTCTGTTTTCAAATTAACTAACAAGGCTCTTTTTATTAAAATATCAGTAGTGCGTTTCCCTACAATCAATTGATCGTTAGGATCTGAAGTAGCAATCACTTCACTATTTTGATTAATTACTTTTACTTCTGAGTCACTAGTTTTTGAAAAATCGTTAACAAGATTTTGAATACTTGCTTGTATTTCGGGATCATCTAGTGTTTGTTTCTTCTCATATTCATTCTTTATATTATACGTTAGCAAATTAGCTCGTTCATTTAAGGAAACTGAAAAGTTATTAACGAGTTGTTTTTCAAGTTCTCTAACAAAATAAACACTAATTATCTGCATTGCAACTAAAATTAGGAGTATATAAACTAAAACAAACTTAAATTTAATTGATCTAAATAAGTTTACTTTCTTTATCCTAACCATTAATCCTGCTCCGGATCACGTAGATAATAACCTACCCCTCTTCTCGTTACAATAAATAATGGATAACTAGGATTATCTTCAATCTTTTCCCTTAAACGTCTAATTGTTACATCCACTGTTCGAACATCACCAAAATAATCATATCCCCAAACAGTTTGTAGTAAATGTTCGCGAGTCATAACTTGTCCAATATGTTTTGCCAAGTAATAAAGCAATTCAAACTCTCGATGTGTTAATTCTATTTTTTCTCCTCTTTTTGTAACAACATAGGCATTAGGATTGATTAAGAGTGTACCAATTTCGATATCTACATTTTCTTCTTTTTCAGCAGCTCCGCCTGCTTGGTGTCTTCTTAAGTTGGCTTTTACCCTCGCTAGAAGCTCACGAGTACTAAATGGTTTTGTAACGTAATCATCTGCACCCATTTCAAGACCTAAAACTTTATCTAATTCAGAATCCTTAGCAGTAATCATTATGATTGGCATTTCATGAGTTTTTCGGATTTCTCTACACACTTCTAATCCATCTCGTATAGGTAGCATAATATCCAATAGAACAATGTCTGGATTAACTTCCCCTACTTTTTGTAGTGCTTCATCCCCATCGTATGCACAGTAAGTTTCATAACCTTCTTTTTCTAAGTTAAACTTTAATATATCTGCAATAGGCTTTTCATCATCCACAATTAAGATTTTTTTATTCATTCTCCTCACTCCTCTAGATATCTGTCTTCTATTTAAATTTCCGTGTTCTTTAACATTCTCTATTTAAACTAACAATTTATGACTATATACGTAGTTTTATCTAAAAGTGAAAAATTAGGCAATAGAATCCAATTTTTTATTTTTATATAGCTGTTTTCGTATACATTGTTCCTATTTTAGAATGCGTCAGTTGATTACAAATCTCATAACCAACAATCTTTTAGAAAAGCGCCTTTTTATTCCCTTTATTTATAAATTTCTACAGGTTATATAAACCTCCTTGAAGAACCCATAAATTATTGTTAAAAAACCTCTAGCTTGTTGCTAGAGGCACTTTCCTATCTTTATTTTAAATTAACATGTATAGTTTGTAAAATATACTTACACTAATAAATCTCTATCCTAAATTGGTTGATAGAACATATTCCTAAATTTTACCCGTTTACACTCTTATACAATTCAACCTTTTTATGATTATATCACTACATTGACAACCATTTAGAATATGAAAAAAAAGATATCTCATTCAATATGAGATATCTTTTATGGCTCGGGACGGAATCGAACCGCCGACACGAGGATTTTCAGTCCTCTGCTCTACCGACTGAGCTACCGAGCCTTTTTAACCAAATTACTTATATGTAAATGGCGGTCCCGACCGGGATCGAACCGGCGATCTCCTGCGTGACAGGCAGGCATGTTAACCGCTACACCACGGGACCATATTAAGTTAAGAATGACCCGTACGGGATTCGAACCCGTGTTACCGCCGTGAAAGGGCGGTGTCTTAACCGCTTGACCAACGGGCCATAATAAATGATGAGCCATGAAGGATTCGAACCTTCGACCCTCTGATTAAAAGTCAGATGCTCTACCTACTGAGCTAATGGCTCATAATAGTAACTTATGTATTCGACAATATGTCTCATAAAGTTAAAAATTATTCTTAACAACGACAAGATTTATCATAACATGAACTATATAATTTGCACAATACTTTTTTTAAAAAAATTATTCATTTTTTTATTTTAACTATATTTTTGTTACACTACATTTTGATCTTTCAAGATAATCCGCTCCTTTTCCACGCACTAACTGTTAATCCTCCGCGCCCTAAAGGGGGATTCAGCCCGTTTTATCGCAGGAGTGTCACGGGATTCCCGATTTAATCAAATTGCCTAAAAAACCCCATTCAAATAGATCAGCACAAGATAAAATAAACCTCTTTTACTAAAACTCCTTTAGTAAAAGAGGTTTTACTTTTAATTAGCCACCGTATACATTACGAACAATATTTGTTTGGTTACGATCTGGTCCTACTGAGAATACAGATAATGGAATTCCTACTAATTGAGATACACGCTCAACATAATGACGTGCATTTACAGGAAGTTCATCTAATGTTTTCATACTTGTAATATCCTCTGTCCAACCTGGAAGCTCTTCATAAACAGGTTCACATTTTGATAATTGTTTTAAACTTGCTGGGAATTCTGTAATTACTTCACCATTCAATTTATAAG
The DNA here is from genome assembly GCF_017814275.1 of Gottfriedia endophytica. Classification (GTDB taxonomy): domain Bacteria; phylum Bacillota; class Bacilli; order Bacillales; family Bacillaceae_G; genus Gottfriedia; species Gottfriedia endophytica. Next base: position 31,296 of record NZ_JAGIYQ010000004.1, on the reverse strand, counting down.
CAACACAAATTTTTACTGTTTCTAAACCAGTTAACACGTCAATTGAGTTTAGTGATAAATCCGTAATACCACTTACTCGTTTAGCATGGCGAACTACTACGCTATCAAACCAACCAACACGTCTAGGTCTACCAGTTGTTGTACCATATTCACGTCCAACTTCACGTATTTGATGTCCAATTTCATCATGTAATTCAGTAGGGAAAGCTCCTTCTCCAACGCGAGAAGTGTAAGCTTTACACACACCTACAACATGCTTAATTTTTGTTGGTCCTACACCAGAACCGATTGTTACACCACCAGCAACTGGGTTAGATGAAGTAACGAAAGGATACGTTCCTTGGTCGATGTCTAACATAACACCTTGAGCACCTTCAAATAGAACACGACGTCCTTCATCGATTGCGTCATTTAATACTACTGACGTATCACACACATACTTTTTAATTTGTTGTCCAACTTCATAGTATTCTTCAAAAATTTGTTCAAGATCAAGTGGCTCTGAATCATACATTTTAACAAACATATGATTTTTTTCTTCTAAGTTACGTTTTAACTGAATATAAAATTCTTCTTTATCTAATAAATCAGCCATGCGAATACCAGTGCGAGCTGCTTTATCCATATAAGCAGGTCCAATACCTTTTTTCGTAGTACCGATTTTATTGTCGCCTTTTCTTTCTTCTTCTAGCTCATCTTGTTTTAAATGATAAGGAAGAATAACGTGTGCGCGATTACTAATACGTAAGTTATCAGTTGTTACACCTTTTTCATGTAAGTAAGCAAGTTCTTGAACTAATGCTTTTGGATCAACAACCATTCCGTTCCCTATTACACAAATTTTTTCTGGGAAGAAAATACCTGATGGAATTAAATGTAATTTATACTTTTCACCGTGGAATACAATTGTATGTCCAGCATTGTTTCCACCTTGATATCTAGCAACTACCTCTGCTTGCTGAGATAAAAAGTCTGTAATTTTACCTTTACCTTCGTCTCCCCATTGTGAACCTACTACTACTACTGATGACATTGTGTTGCACCTCCGAAATATATTACGGTTTTTTCCGAACTAAAAACAAGATTAGTATATCAAACTTACGGTATTTGTCAATAAAACACTCTAATTTTGAGGATAAAATCCTAATTCCATTCGTAATTTATACTTTTTATGACAAAATAAAATCACATAGAAGAATATCCTATGTGATTTATTATTATGCAGATGGTGCATGTTCATCCGTAAATCGTCGTTCAAGATTAACGAATTTATTATATTCTTTTACGAAGGCAAGCTGTACAGTTCCTACTGGACCATTCCTTTGCTTTGCAATGATGATTTCTATGATATTTTTACTCTCTGACTCTTTATCATAATAATCATCGCGGTAAAGGAAAGCTACAATATCAGCATCCTGCTCAATACTTCCAGATTCACGTATATCGGACATCATTGGACGCTTATCTTGACGTGACTCAACACTACGAGAAAGCTGTGACAGGGCAATTAAAGGTACTTTTAACTCCCTTGCTAATTGCTTTAGTGATCGAGAGATTTCTGATACCTCCTGTTGACGGTTCTCTCCACCTCGACCATTCCCTTGAATTAACTGTAAATAATCAATCAAGATCATTCCTAAACCATGTTCTTGCTTTAATCGACGACACTTCGAACGAATTTCATTTACGCGAATTCCAGGTGTATCATCGATATAGATACCTGTGCCAGCTAAACTACTAGCTGCCATTGTGAGTTTATTCCAATCCTCTTGTTCAAGTGAACCAGTACGTAACTTTTGTGCATTGATATTACCTTCTGCGCAAAGCATACGCATAACGAGCTGATCTGCTCCCATCTCTAAACTAAAGATCGCTACATTTTCGCTCGTTTTCGTTGCAACATTTTGTGCTATATTCAGAGCAAATGCAGTTTTACCTACTGAAGGTCTGGCAGCAACGATAATTAAATCATTCGGTTGAAAGCCAGCAGTCATTTTATCTAGCTCTGTAAATCCAGTTGGGATACCTGTAATTTCACCTCTACTGCTATAAAGCTGTTCGATCTTTCCAAACGTTTGAAACACTACATCTTTAATGTTCTGGAATCCAGAAACATTTTTACGTTGAGAAACTTCTAATATCTTCTTTTCGGCGTCATCTAATAACACATCTACTGTATCTTCTGATGAATAGGCATCAGTAGCAATGCCTGTAGCAGTTCGAATTAGCCTTCTTAATACCGCTTTTTCTTCAACAATTTTTGCGTAATAATCTACGTTTGAAGCAGTTGGAACCGATGCTAGCAAATCATTTAAGTAGGATACTCCACCTACTTCTTCAAGCACTCCACGGTTTGCCAGCTCAGAAGTTATTGTGATGACATCTAGTGGCTCATTTTTTGAAGAAAGTGTTAGCATTGACTCATAAATTTTTTGATGAGCTGCTCGATAAAAATCCTCAGGCATTAAGCGTTCAGAAGTTGGAATAAGGGAGTCTGAATCTAACAGTATCGCTCCGATAACAGCTTGTTCTGCTTCTATATTTTGAGGCGGAGTACGATCAGTAAATAAATCACTCATTTGTTATATCCCCCCAACTTATACTTTTATTGTTCCTTAACATGTACCTTTAATGTTGCAGTCACTTCATGATGCAATTTTACTTTAATGTTTGTCACTCCCAAACCGCGAATTGCATCATTCATTTCAAATTTACGTTTATCTAATTTAATTCCATGAGCTTTTTGTAATTCGTCCGCAATTTGCTTACTAGTAATTGAGCCAAATAAACGACCACCTTCACCAGACTTAGCTTTTAGTTCAACTGTAAGTTGCTCGATTTTATTTTTTAATTCTTTACTATTTTCTAGTTCGATTTCAGCATCTTTTGCTTCTTTTTTCTTTTTAGCATCTAACGTTTTCATATTTCCTTCTGTTGCTTCAATAGCATAACCATTTTTTATTAGAAAATTATGAGCATAGCCATCTGATACATTTTTAACTTCTCCTAGTTTACCTTTACCTTTTACGTCTTTTAAGAAAATTACTTTCATTGTATGGTTCCTCCTTCAAGATATTGATCTATATTTTCGATTAATTTTAATTCTACTTCTTTTATAGTCATATTTTCAATTTGTGTAGCTGCATTTGTCAAATGTCCCCCACCACCAAGTGATTCCATGATTAGTTGGACATTTACATCTCCTAGCGATCGGCTACTAATACTAATTACATTATCGCTTCTTTTTGCAATTACGAATGATGCAACCACATCAGTCATTGATAACAATGTATCTGCTGCTTGGGCAATTAACACTTGACTATACTCTTCATCCGCTGACGCATGTGAAATTGCGATACCATTTTTATAAATATAAGCCTCTTCAATTAATTCAGCTCGTTTGATAAACTGCTTCATATCTTGCTTCAATAGTTTTTGTACTAATATTGTATCAGCACCATTTGACCTTAGATAAGAAGCTGCATCAAATGTTCTTGCACCTGTTCGGAAGGTGAAACTTTTTGTATCAACTATTATGCCTGCTAATAAGGCTGTCGCTTCAATCATACTTAAATTAACTTTTTTTGGTTGATATTCGAGTAGTTCCGTCACTAATTCCGCTGTAGACGATGCGTATGGCTCCATATAAACGAGAATAGCATCCTTAATAAAATCCTCTCCTCGCCTATGATGATCAATTACAACAATTTTATCTGTTTTTTGTAAAAGAGCTTCCTCTGTCACCATAGATGGCCTATGCGTGTCTACAATTATAATTAATGTATCATCAGTAATAAGTTCTTCCGCTTGCTCTGGAGAAATGAAACTAGACATGATCGTTTCATTTTTTTGCATTTCTTTCATTAACCCTTGAACACCTTTATCAATATCGCTATGGTCAACGACAATATAACCAGGTACTTCATTATGTTGTACCATTTTTAATACACCAACTGCCGAACCGATCGCATCCATGTCAGGCATTTTATGGCCCATAACGATGACATTCACACTACTTTTCATTAAATCTCTTAAAGCATGTGAAATAACTCTTGCTCTAACTCTCGTTCGTTTCTCAATTGGATTTGTTTTCCCACCAAAAAACTTAACTTTACCATTAACATTTTTTACTGTTACTTGGTCTCCACCTCTACCTAAAGCTAAATCTAAACCCGATTGAGCAAGTTGACCTAACTCAGGTAAGCTTGTCATCCCAACTCCTACTCCAATACTAAGGGTAATAGGAAGATTTTTCTTAGTTGTTTCTTCACGTACTGTATCAAGAATTGAAAATTTATTTTTTTCAAGCTCAGCTAATATACCCTCGTTTAAAACTCCATAAAGTCGATCAGAAGAAACCCTACGTAGAAAAATCCCATATTGGTTTGCCCAATTATTTAAAATCGTCGTTACCGTTCCATTGATACTCGATCTTTCCTGGTCATCAAGACCTTGAGTAATTTCATCGTAATTATCTAATAAAATTCCTGAAATAACAGTTCTTTGATCCTCATAAAGTTTTTCTAACTGTGCTTGCTCAGTTACATCAAAGAAATAAATAACTTGTTCCTCTCTTCGTAAAATAACTCGGTAAGTATGTTTATTGATTAACAAGACATCTTCTTTCTTTTCCTGTTGTGTAACAAGCGTCATTAGTCCTTCAGATACATCAAACAGATGTTTTCCATTCAAATTAAGACTGTCAATTCTATCTAAAATATACTGATTTCCCCATTGAATTTGGTACTCTTTGTTGTAAATAAGTACCCCAATTGGCATCTCAGTTATCGCTTCATTATTTAAGTTTTTTACTCTTGCCGTAATTGATTTTATATAAAGCTCCAACTTATTTTTATATGTCCATTCTATTCGAATAACAAAATATAAGATGCAAAGAAAAATTAGAATAAATAGGAACCCTAGCAAAGGATAAATATAAGTGATTACTCCAATTAACAGAATAGACAAGGCAAGTAATAGATAAACAGGTATAAGAAACGTTTGTTTCTTATGAAAATCTTGCATACATTCAGCTCCTACACCAAATAAGTAATTTCGAATTACTTATTTAAGATTAACACTAATACAAAATACTTTATTATGAATTAAAAGGTGAGTTAAAAAAAACTGATATACATTAAAAATAAACCTTTGACTAATTTGTATGTAGAATTATCATTTTTATTTTCTAATGCGAGAGTTAAAGCCCATACCAATTATTCCAATTAAACTTACAATAAATAAGGCGTTAGGAATTAAAAGACACATAATAAGAATAATGATTGGAATCGCTTTAGAAAGCTGCCGTGAATAACAAAAATTAAAAATTACAGCAAATCCTTGAATGACTAGTGCAATTTCCAATAGGTAACTTATATTTAATATCGCTAACGAGAAGAAGCTTCCAGGTTGAGATTTAAAAAATGATAAAATAAATACTGCAAAAAATACCCAAACAAATCCTAATGGTAACTTAAATTCTCTAAACGGTTTAAATATCGGGACATTGAACCCCAATCTTTTTATTAAAGGGAATGTTAAAACTTGAGTTAAAAGCGACAAAAGAAAGCTACACATTAACAATAAAGTTGGTAACATGCTTGGAATCAGTTTTATGACCATTTTAAATTGATCTAGACTAGCTTTATTTGAATTTAATCCCAAACCTGCCGAGATCGATTGCGATTGCTTAATCGCCTCATTCATTGAGTTAGTAATTTCTTTTACAAAATCTATATTGAAAAATAGTTTTGCAAGCGAGTATATAAGTACAATATGTATTAAATATAAAAAAGTACTTGAGAGTAAAATTTCTTCTTTTGACCTTTTTTTATTAATTAAATAGCCGATCAAAATACCAACAGTAGAAAACATAAACGTGGTTGGAAGAATTGAAACTGATGAGATAATAACCGTTAAACCTAAGGCACACGCACAAATAATGAATGATTCTTTCAATGTATATTTAATACTGAAAAGGATAAATGGTAAAGGCATAATAAAAGTTAATATTAACGAAAGAAAAGGGATATATCTATACGCTAATATAAGTACAGAATAGATCGCTAATAAAATAGCACCTTCTGTAACTAGTCGTGTATTTTTCAAAGTACATCTCCTTTCTATAACTTGTTACCAAGATTTATTCTATCTATATATTTTACCATAAATAATAAAAAAAAATTAGATACTGCTATTTTGTCCTCTCCACTAAAAAAAGCACAGCAATAATTCGCTGTGCTTTAATAATAATTATTCAGCAACGTATGGTAATAAAGCCATTTGACGAGCGCGTTTGATTGCGATCGTTAATTTACGTTGGTATTTAGCTGAAGTACCAGTTACACGACGAGGTAAAATTTTACCACGTTCTGATACAAAGCGTTTTAATAATTCTACGTCTTTGAAATCGATGATTGTAATGCCGTTAGCTGTAAAGTAACATACTTTACGACGTTTAGCACGTCCACCTTTGCGTCCAAATGCCATTTTATTTCCCTCCTTTATTGTTTAAATCAGTTTCACGTAATGTGTACCGAACAACATTACGAACTATATTCATCAGAAAGGAAGATCGTCGTCAGTGATATCAATCGTTTTCCCTGATCCACCAAATGGATCATCGTTTGTACTTGGTTTGAACGGTTCATCAAATGGAGATCCAGTGTTAAAACCTTGGTTCGAAGGATTTGCACCAAACGAACCACCTTGGTTAGCAGCTGCATTTCTAGGTTCTAAGAATTGAACGGAATCTGCAACAATTTCTGTTACATAAACACGTTTCCCATCTTGACCTTCATAATTTCTAGTTTGAATACGTCCTTCTACGCCAGCTAAACTACCTTTTTTAAGGAAATTTGCTACGTTTTCAGCAGGTTTTCTCCAAACAACACAGTTAATAAAATCTGCATCACGGTCACCTTGCTGATTTGAGAAGGTACGGTTAACCGCTAGAGTAAATGTCGCAACTGCTACTCCATTTGGAGTATAACGTAAATCTGGTTCTTTTGTTAGACGACCTACAAGCACAACACGATTAATCATCTGACTCTTACCTCCCTATTGTAATTCAAAATTATTTTGCTTCTTCTCTAACTACGATATGGCGAATGATATCTTCGCTGATTTTCGCTAAACGATCGAATTCTTGTACTGCTTCTGGTTTAGAAGTTACGTTTACAAGCATGTATTGACCATCACGGAAATCGTTAATTTCATAAGCTAAACGACGTTTACCCCACTCTTTAACGTTCGTGATTTCAGCACCTTGCTCAGTTAATACATTGTTAAAACGCTCAACTAATGCTTTTTGTGCTTCCTCTTCAATGTTTGGACGAATGATGTACATAATTTCGTATTTATTCATCACAATTCACCTCCTTTTGGACTAACGGCCCTTATTTAAGGGCAAGGAGCAATTATTTTAATTACTCACGAGTCAAAATTATAACATAGGGACGAGTTTTAATCAACCCGTCCCTAAGAATAGTTTAAATTTACTTTTTATTAACTTACACGTTAAAACGGAAATGCATAACATCGCCATCTTGTACAATGTATTCTTTTCCTTCTAAACGCACTTTACCTGCTTCTTTTGCAGCTGGCATTGAACCATAAGTAGAAAGGTCTTCAAATGAAACTGTTTCAGCACGGATAAATCCACGTTCGAAGTCAGTATGAATTACACCTGCACATTGAGGAGCTTTCATTCCTTGTCTAAATGTCCAAGCTCTAACTTCCTGAACACCAGCAGTAAAATAAGTTGCTAGTCCAAGAAGATGGTATGCCGCACGAATTAACTGATCCAATCCTGATTCAGCAATTCCTAATTCTTCTAAGAATACTCTTTTTTCTTCTTCGTCTAATTCAGAAATTTCTTCTTCAATTTTAGCACAGATAACGATTACTTCAGAATTTTCATCTTTCGCAAATTCTTTTACTTTTTGAACATATTCGTTTTCAGAAGGATCAACGATATCATCTTCTCCAACGTTAGCAACATACAGCATTGGCTTAGATGTTAATAAGTGTAAACCTTTTACAACCTTCATTTGCTCTTCCGTAAATTCAACAGATCGAGCTGGTTTCCCATTTTCGAAAGCTTCTTTTAGAGGTGCTAAAATTTCATATTCATATAAAGCATCTTTATCTTTTTGCTTAGCTAATTTTGCAACACGATCAATACGTTTATCAACTGATTCAAGGTCAGCTAAAATTAACTCTAAATTAATTGTTTCAATATCAGAAAGTGGATCAACTTTCCCAGAAACGTGTGTAATATTATCATCAGCAAAACAACGAACAACCTGACAAATTGCATCTACTTGACGAATGTGAGAAAGGAATTTATTTCCTAATCCTTCACCTTTACTTGCACCCTTTACAATACCTGCGATGTCTGTAAATTCAAAAGTTGTAGGGACAGTCTTTTTAGGTTGAACAAGTTCAGTTAGTTTTTGTAAACGAAAATCAGGAACTTCTACTACACCTACGTTTGGATCTATTGTACAGAATGGGTAGTTTGCAGACTCTGCACCTGCTTGAGTAATTGCGTTAAAAAGAGTTGATTTACCAACGTTTGGTAAACCTACAATACCTGCCGTTAATGCCATAAAATTCACTCCTATACGTTCTAATCAATCTTCCACAATTATAGTTACTCTTAGGAAAAATAACAAGCAAATTACGATAACTCATCTGTTTTAAAATAAAAAAATCCTTTATGCATTTACATAAAGGATGATAAATTCAAACGAATTTCAATAGGCATTTTATCCGCTTTTATTCTTCTGCTTTAACAAGAATTTTTTTCATTTTTCTTTCAAACTCTCTGCGAGGAATTAAGACGCTGTGTCCACAGCCTTCACATTTTAACCTAATATCCATCCCCATTCGAATAATTTTCCATTTATTCTCTCCACAAGGATGTGCTTTTTTCATTTGGACGATATCGTTTAAATTAAATTCCTTATTCTCCATACAATTCCTCTCTCTTCTTAAACTGAATGACGGTCATGTATTCTTTTATTATTGTTGGTTATATAATACCATTTTTGGAAAGGAAATTTCTATGTTATTTGCCTCCAACACTTCCTTAATTTCCTTACGAATTGCTCTAGATATTTTAAACTGAGTCATTGGTTTCACTTCAGATGTAATTCGAAGTGTCACACCTGCGGGACCTAAATTTTGCACTCCTAAAAATTTAGGTGTATCTACCATTTCCTCGTATTGTTTAGGCATTGTTTCTAAATGGGCTTCAATTACTTGCTGGGCATGCTCAATGTCACCCTCATAAGTAATATTAAAGTCAATAATCGCAATTGCATTGTTTAGTGAGAAATTCGTAACCTCGGTTATTAATCCATTTTGGATAATATGCAGTTCACCTGTAGACGCGCGAACTTTTGTTGTTCTTAAACCGATTTCTTTTACAGTTCCTTCAAAGTTTTGTATTCTCACAAAATCTCCTACAGAAAATTGATCTTCAAATAAGATAAAGAAGCCAGAAATAATATCTTTCACTAAGCTTTGTGCACCAAAACCAAGTGCAACTCCACCTACTCCTGCCCCAACTAGTAATCCTTTAATTTCAACATGAAATATCGGCAAAATCGAAATAACTGCGATAAAGAATACTACATAAACTAAAACACTTTCCAATAACTTCACTAAAGTCAAAGAGCGTCTTTCAGAAACCTGCAAAGGACCACGAACCTGGACTTTTAATACTTTTCTAATTACTTTTTTTCCATATTTTATCGCTAATATTGCACCGATAATAATCAATGCAATTCGAATCGTTGCGGATAATAATATACTCCATTCATTTTCAGAAATGATATATTTATCAATGAATGTTTGAATATCCTTTCCGTTAATCATATTCATATTCATTTTTGAATTCTTTCCTTTCACTTTATATGATAAAAATATATTTTTGGCTAATCAAATTAATATAAAGATAGATTCACCAGTATAAATTAATAGAAAAGTGCATAGAATGATACTATTCCTTAACTAGAAAAGTAGGTGATTCTATGCAATTTTCTTCTTTTTCTTTTCAAAATCTTTTTCAAGACGATTTAACTGTATTTCATCACGAGGTAGATTCACTTACTCGATTTAGTCAGCATTTATGCAAATTACTACCTAGTACAATAACACATGATATTATTTTTGTATGCATTGGAACTGATCGTTCAACAGGGGATTCATTAGGACCACTTGTAGGAACCTTTTTAGAAGAAAGTGATTTAAAAAGATTTCACTTTTATGGTACTCTCGATGATCCAATTCATGCATTAAATTTACAAGAACGGCTTGACTTTATTCAATCTCATTATACCAATCCCTTTATCGTTGGCATTGATGCTTGCCTAGGTAAGATGAAAAACATTAGTAGTATTCGAATTGCAAAAGGACCTGTCAAACCTGGAGCTGCATTAAACAAAAAGCTTCCAGAAGTTGGCCATATCCATCTTACTGGTGTTGTAAACATTAGTGGATTTATGGATTATTTAGTTCTTCAAAACACACGTTTAAGCGTTGTAATGAAAATGGCCAAGTTTATTGCAAAAGGTATAAAAGAAACTGAAAATGAACTACTAAAAAATAACTAACTATTTTTTGATAACAGCAAAGGCTGCCCAAATAATCCATGGACAGCCTTTTTATTATCATAAACAATTAGTTCAAAAGTGACAAAATACGATTTAAATCTTCTTGATTAAAAAATTCAATTTCAATTTTACCTTTATCTTTTGTTGTTTTAATTTTCACCGCTGTACCTAACTTTTCTTGCAAAACTGTTTCATACTCTTCAAAGTATATATTTTTCTTTTTAGTCGCACTTTTTGTTTCACGTGAAACATCTTTATTTAATTCATTTACTAAATTTTCAACTTCACGTACACTCATATCTTTTTGAATGACTTTTTGTGCTACTGTCTCGATTAGCTGTTTCTTTTTTAATCCTAATAAAGCTCTACCGTGCCCCATTGTTAAGGAGCCATTTTCAACTAGTTGTTGTACAGATTGAGGTAAAGATAAAATGCGTAAGAAGTTTGCAATATGAGGGCGACTTTTCCCTAATTTCTTAGCAAGTTGCTCTTGGGTAACATATAATGCTTCAATTAAAGTTTGATACGCCTTTGCTTCTTCTAAAGGACTTAAATCATCACGTTGCAAGTTTTCAAGCACTGCTAATTCCATCATTTTCTCGTCAGTTAATTCACGAACAATAACAGGTACTGTTTTTAATCCAGCATTTTTAGCAGCACGATACCTTCTTTCACCTGCAACGATATCATAACCTTTAATACTCTTTCTAGCAATAATCGGCTGTAATATACCATGCTCTATAACCGACTGTGTAAGCTCTCGCAAAGCTGTTTCGTCGAAGTTTTTCCTAGGTTGATAAGGGTTTGCTCTTAAATCTTTTAGTGATATTTCTTGGACTAGTTCTTCCGTACTTTGACTTTCTAAATCCTGAAAAAAAGCACCAATCCCTTTCCCTAACCCTTTAGCCATTTGCAATCACTTCCTTTGCTAATTCTAAGTAAACTTCTGCACCTCTCGATTTTGGATCATAGGTAATGATCGGCTTACCATGACTAGGAGCCTCACTTAAGCGTACATTTCTAGGAATGATTGATTTATATACTCGGTCTTGAAAATATTTTTTCACTTCTTCGATTACTTGCAAACCTAAATTTGTTCTAGCATCGAGCATTGTTAATAATACGCCCTCAATAGCCAAATTTTTATTTAAATGCTTTTGCACTAATCGTACCGTACTTAAAAGCTGGCTTAATCCCTCTAGTGCATAGTATTCACACTGTACAGGGATAATAATAGAATCTGAGGCTGTTAATGAGTTTAAGGTTAATAATCCCAATGAAGGTGGACAATCAATTAATATATAATCATATTGATTTTTGATCGTATCAAGCGCACGTTTTAGACGTACCTCTCTCGAAATAGTTGGAACTAACTCAATTTCTGCACCAGCTAACTGAATTGTTGCAGGAATAATATCAAAATTTTCTTCTGATGTAGGTATAATCACTTGTTTTACATCAACATCATCAACAAGAACATTATAAACACATTGATTTACATCTGCTTTTTCAACACCCATTCCGCTTGTTGCATTCCCCTGTGGATCTATATCAACTAATAATACTTTCTTCCCTATATGAGCTAAACAAGCTCCTAAATTAACAGAAGTGGTTGTTTTACCTACACCACCTTTTTGATTTGCTATCGAGATTACCTTTGCCACTTTGTAACCTACTCCTCTCGCTTCAGTCGGTTTATTTAATTTATTTTATCATGAATCAATTCATAATAGGGCCAAGTTTTAAAAAGAATACATTTCAATTTTATTACCAAACTACGAGAAATCAGTTAAAAGTGCTAATATTTCTAAAAAATGTTACTTTCGCAAACTTTGTTGTTATTTTAGAATGCGTTAGTTGATTACAACTCCAGGATGCTCCCTTTCCGTGGGGCGTGAGCTGAGCCTCCTCGTCGCTATTGCTCCTGCGGGGTCTCAGCCTTCCCGCTATTCCCACAGGAGCCGGAGTCTCGCACCTTCCACTGCAATCAACTTCTGTCTTTAAAGTTACAAATCTCAAAAACGTCAATCTTTTAGAAAAGAGACATCCATACTATTAAACATTCGCACCTTGGCACATAAAAATAAGGAATCATCTTATTAGGATTGTCTTTTAAGATGTTATTTTCAGAGTAGCCTTTAACAAAGTGATAGGTTAATTGGAACGTAGAAATGCTCGCTTTACTCGATAGAGCGTTAAAATAAAAAATCCACCTATTAATAAGTGGATTTTAATCGTTATTTTTTAGCTATTTTAATAGTGATTTGATAGTAATCTTCGTGTTCTTCTTCTTCACTATTAATATCCATACCAGCATTCGAAACCATCTGTAGTGATTCACGAATGGTATTCATTGCAATCCGAAAATCTCTACTCACAGCTTTACGCCTTGGCTTTCCTTTTGGCTTTTTCTCAGTAAGTAAATCAGCAACACGATCTTCTGTTTGTTTTACATTTAATTGTTTCTGAATAATTTCATTTAACATATTAATTTGTAATTCTGGTTGTTTAAGAGGTATAAGTGCTCGTGCATGACGTTCAGTAATACTCTTATCTAATAAAGCTTGTTGTATTTCTGCTGGTAGCTTCAATAATCTCATTTTGTTCGCTACTGTTGATTGCCCTTTGCCTAATCGTTGTGCTAATGCTTCTTGAGTTAAATTATGTAATGTAATTAATTTTTCGTATGCAATTGCCTCTTCAATCGGAGATAATTCTTCACGCTGTAAATTTTCAATTAGAGCAACCGAAGCAGTTTCTGTATCAGAAAAGTTTTTAATAATAGCAGGGATGGTTTCCCAACCTAATGAAGTAACTGCACGGAAACGACGTTCTCCTGCAATAATTTCATATCGATTATCTTCAAACTTTCTAACAACAATAGGTTGAATAATTCCGTGAGTCCGAATTGTTAAAGCTAACTCTTTAATTTTATCTTCATCAAAAAAAGTCCTAGGCTGATAACGATTTGGCACAATTTCACGAATAGGGATCTGTTTTATTTCTTCCTTTACAACCTCATCTTCCAAATGCTCCTTCTCTGATAAACCTAAAAGACGTGACAACGTATTCTTCACTGTATCCCCCACCCTTTTCGATTTCAAACACAAAATAAAAGATGAAAGAATGTTTCACGTGAAACACTCTTCAAACACTCAACCACTACTATTTTATATTACCTATCTATAAAACTACTTTATTTATCATATAACATTAAATTTAATAGACATAATTAGTTAGTTATTAATTATGCCTATTAAAAATACTTTGAGTAATTTTACCTATTGCTCGAGTGGTTCTTTATTTGGTAATCCAGGTTTTCTTGGATATTTATTTGGTGTTTTTCTTATTTTGTTAATAATTACAATATTACGATCACTGTTTTCTTCTGGTAGTAAGAAATGATTAACTTCGGCAACTTTACCACCTAAACTGTTTACAGCAAAGTTAGCTTTTTCCAATTCTTCCTGTCCAGCAGCACCCTTTAGTGCAACGAAGTTTCCTCCGACTTTTACTAAAGGCATACACAGTTCACTTAAAACAGACATCCTAGCAACCGCTCTAGCAGTAACAACATCAAAATTCTCTCTCATGCCAACCTTTTTAGCAAAGGTTTCAGCTCGATCATGATAAAACGCCACATTCTCTAAACCTAGCTTCGTTGCTAAATGATTCAAAAATGTAATACGTTTTTGCAATGAATCAACAATAGTTACTTTAATTGACGGGAAACATATTTTTAATGGTAATGAAGGGAAACCTGCTCCTGCACCAACGTCACAAACTGTTAGATCTCGATCGAAATCAAAGTAAAATGCCGCTGAAATTGAATCGTAAAAATGCTTTAAATACACATCTTCTTCATCGGTAATTGCAGTCAGATTCATTTTTTCATTCCACTCAACTAAAAGTTTATAATATAAGTCAAATTGATTTAATTGTTGATCAGTCAGTAGAATTCCTTTTTCTTTTAGAGCATCTACAAATTGCTGTTTATTCACAATTTTTTCCCCTATCTTTATTCATTCGATATTTTTGCAATTTTTCCTTGTTCTAAATAAACAAGTAAAATAGAAATATCCGCAGGATTAACTCCAGATATCCTAGAAGCCTGACCAACAGACAGAGGTCTAACTTGTTCTAGTTTTTGTCTTGCTTCTGAAGCAATACCTGAAATCGCTTGATAATCAATATTTTCAGGGATCTTCTTAGAATCCATTTTTTTCATACGTTCAACTTGCTGAAGTGATTTTTCAATATATCCTTCATATTTGATTTGAATCTCCACTTGTTCTTCTATTTCATCAGATAGAGCAATCTCTGACGGGATAATTTGTTTTATATGACCATAATTCATTTCAGGACGTCTTAGAAGATCTGCTCCACGAATTCCATCCTTTAATTCACTTCCACCAACCGAAGCAATTAATTCTTGCACTTCACTTGTTGGTTTAATAATTGTTTGTTTTAAACGCTCGATTTCTTCTTCAATTCGTTTCTTCTTTTCTAAAAATGCGTTATATCGATCATCTGTAATGAGTCCGATTTTATGCCCTAATGCTGTTAATCTTAAGTCTGCATTATCATGACGCAGTAATAAACGATACTCTGCTCTTGAAGTTAACAAACGATAAGGTTCATTTGTTCCTTTTGTTACTAAATCGTCAATCAGAACACCAATGTACGCATCAGAACGATCTAAAATAACTTCTTCTTTATCGATTGCTCGGCATGCTGCATTAATTCCAGCCATTAGGCCTTGTCCAGCTGCTTCTTCATATCCAGACGTTCCATTAATTTGGCCCGCTGTATATAAATTTTTTACTACTTTTGTTTCTAGAGTTGGCCAAAGCTGAGTTGGTACGATTGCATCATATTCGATC
Organism: Gottfriedia endophytica; assembly: GCF_017814275.1. Taxonomy (GTDB): domain Bacteria; phylum Bacillota; class Bacilli; order Bacillales; family Bacillaceae_G; genus Gottfriedia; species Gottfriedia endophytica. The sequence goes on along the minus strand of NZ_JAGIYQ010000004.1, from coordinate 15,791 downwards.
GCATAGCCAGTTCTCATCATTTGAACATTTTCTAAACCAGGTAAAGTTTTTAACATTTCTTCTTGTACATCTTCTGGAAGGCTTGTTGAAAGACCTTGTACATAGACCTCTTGTGTATTTCTTCCTTCTGGCTCTAAGAAAATTTGATGACGTGGTTTATCATTGAAACGTACAACTTTATCTTCAATCGATGGACAATATCTAGGACCTGTTCCTTTGATCATTCCGGAATACATAGGTGATCTATGCAAGTTTTGATCAATAATTTGATGAGTACGTTCACTTGTGTACGTTAACCAACATGGGATTTGATCCATATTAAATTCTTTTGTTTCAAAAGAGAACGCACGTGGTTGATCGTCACCAGGTTGAATCTCTGTTTTTGAGTAATCAATTGTTAAACTATTTACACGAGGCGGTGTACCAGTTTTAAAGCGGACTAATTCTAATCCTAGTTCTTCTAAATGCTCTGATAATTTAATTGAAGGCTGTTGATTGTTTGGCCCGCTCGAATATTTCAATTCACCGACAATAATCTCGCCACGAAGGAAAGTACCTGTAGTAATAACAACTGTTGTAGAACGATAAATTGCGCCAGTCATTGTAATAACGCCTTTACATTCTCCATCTTCAATAATTAAACGTTCAACTAACCCTTGTTTCAACGTTAAATTAGGTGTTTCTTCAATTGTTTTTTTCATTTCATGTTGATATAAAAACTTATCGGCTTGAGCACGTAAAGCACGCACTGCAGGTCCTTTACCTGTATTTAACATTCTCATTTGGATATGTGTTTTATCAATGTTTTTACCCATTTCACCGCCAATGGCATCAATTTCACGCACAACGATTCCCTTTGCCGGACCTCCTACTGAAGGATTACATGGCATGAATGCAACCATATCTAGGTTTATTGTTAGCATTAAAGTGTTGGCACCCATTCTTGCAGAAGCTAAACCGGCTTCAACACCAGCATGACCAGCACCAACTACGATAACATCATAGTTTCCAGCTTCAAATCCCATAATTTCTTACCTCCTACTCCTTATTTTCCTAAACAAAACTGAGAAAATAATTGATCAATCAGGCTTTCCTGAACTGAATCTCCGACAATCTCACCTAATAATTCCCATGTTCTTGTTAAATCAATTTGAACTAAGTCAACTGGCATTTGCATTTCGATCGCACTAATAGCGTCTTTAATTGTTTGCTCAGATTGTTTTAGTAATCCGATATGTCTTGCATTAGATAAATAGGTTAAATCCTGAGCTTCGATTTGGCCTTTAAAATATAAGTTAGCAATCGCAGCCTCTAATTCGTCGACTCCTTTTTCTTCTTTCAAAGAGGTTGAAACAATCGTTGAATTCTTTACTAATTGCTTGACGTCTTCGATATCTAATCTTTGTTCTAAGTCAGTCTTATTTATAATAACAATTATATCCTTATTTTCCATTTGTTCATAAAGAACACGATCCTCTTCTGTTAAAGGTTCATTATAATTTAAAACAAATAAGACAAGATCCGCTAAACCAAGTACCTTTTTAGAACGTTCAACTCCAATCGCTTCTACAACATCTTTTGTTTCACGAATCCCTGCTGTATCGATTAAGCGAAGCGGAACTCCTCTAACGTTAACATACTCTTCAATTACATCTCGAGTAGTACCAGGTATATCTGTTACAATTGCTTTACTTTCCTGTACTAACGTATTAAGAAGTGATGACTTACCAACATTAGGGCGACCAATAATAACAGTAGCAAGTCCTTCACGTAAAATTTTCCCTTGCTTCGATGTTTCAAGAAGTTTTTGGATTTCGACTAAGACATTTTGCGCTTTAGGAATCAGCATATTGTTCGTCATTTCTTCAACATCATCGTATTCAGGGTAATCTATATTCACTTCAATATGTGCAAGAATTTCCAGTAATTGTTGTCTCAATGTTTGAATTAATTTTGAAAGTCTACCTTCAACTTGATTCATTGCAACCGCCATTGCACGATCAGTTTTCGCACGGATTAAATCCATTACAGCTTCTGCTTGAGACAAATCAATTCGACCATTCAAAAACGCTCGTTTTGTGAACTCACCAGGTTCAGCAAGTCTAACACCTTGAGATAAAACTAACTCTAATACTTTATTTACGGAAAAAATACCACCGTGACAGTTAATTTCAACAACATCTTCACGGGTAAATGTTTTTGGTGCTCTTAAAACTGAAATCATTACTTCTTCTATTGTTTGATTAGAAGCTGGATCGATTAAATGACCATAATGAATTGTATGTGAATCAACCTTTTCCAGGTCCTTTTCTTTAAATAATTTATTAGCTATTTGAACAGCTTGATCACCGCTTAAGCGAACAATTGCAATTGCCCCTTCTCCTTTAGGCGTTGATATTGCTGCAATAGTATCATATTCCATAATATTATCACCTCTACCATACTGCATTCACAGCAGTATGCTACTTCTAAACTTATAGCATAGCACAAAGATATTTAGAATTGAACGTTTTTATTATAACCTCTATTAATTCTCAGTAAACTAAAATGGCTCGTATCATCTACTTCATATTTCAGAAATATAAAAGAAAAACCAACTAAGAATGACTTAGTTGGTTGAATTGTAACTAACAACAAGTTGTCTGTACGGATCTTCCCCTACTGACTTTGTTATAATATTAGGTACTTTTGTTAAGGCATTATGAACAATTTTTCGTTCAAAGGAAGGCATCGGTTCTAACGAAACAGCTTTCTTTGTACGTCCAACTGTCTTTGAAACTTTTATCGCAAGTATCTCTAAGGATTCTTTTCGTTTTTGACGATAATTTTCTGCGTCAACTACAATGTGTATTAATTGTTTTGAAAGTCGATTGATAAAAGTTTGAGTTAGAAATTGTAAAGAGTTCAGCGTTGCTCCTCTTTTACCAATAATCAGAGCAACTTTATTTCCTTTAATTGTAAAATACAAAGATTTATCTGTTTCTTTTACTTCTATTTGAGCAGATTCATCTAAAGCTTTTACGATATTTGATAGATATTTAATTGTTTTCTCCATTACAGTTTCTTTTCTAGTAACTGTAACAATCGCTGGTTTTGCTCCAAAAAGACCTAAAAAACCTTTTTTAGCCTCTTCCACAATAACGATATCTACTTCATCTTTTGTTGTACTAAGTTGCTGAAGTGCATAATCAACTGCTTGTTCAATTGTGTTACCTTTAGCAGTTACTTCTCTCACTTACTGGCCCCTCCTACATTATGCTTAGCATCAGGAATTTTAATTGCCATTGTTTGAACAATCATAAATACGTTACCAACTACCCAATAAAGTGCTAATGCTGCTGGTAAGTTGGTTGCGAAAAACATAATCATAACTGGCATGATATATAACATTATTTTCATTTGTTGAGCAGCTGGTCCTGTAGCAGGATTGTTTGCCATTGATGCTTTTTGAGATAAGAATGTTGTTATACCAGCTAATACCGGAAGAATATAATAAGGATCATGTTCTCCAAGTTTAAACCATAAAAACGAATTATGGAAAATCTCTTCTGTTCCTCTAATTGCTGAATAAAAAGCCATTAAGATCGGCATTTGAATGAAGAGTGGTAAACAACCCGATAATGGATTTACACCATGTTGTTGGTATAACTTCATTGTCTCTTCATTTAATTTCTTCATAGTATTCTGATCTTTTGAAGAATACTTTTCTTTTAATTTCATCATTTCAGGTTGAATTGCTTGCATTGCTTTAGTACTTCTAATCTGCTTAATCATTAGAGGTAAAAGCGCTAAACGAATTAGTATTGTCACAATAATAATTGACAATCCATAATTTCCACCGCAGATACTTGCAACCTGTTTGATAAACCAAGAAAGAGGATAAACAAAATAGTGTGTCCAAATTCCTGGGCTATTTGGACCAACCGGATGAACGATTTGCGATGAACTTGTTTGTGATGAACATCCAGCCAATGCTAATACTAGAACTAATAAAAGAACAGTAAAAAGTGGTTTAAACTTTTTATTCTTCAATTTAGTCCCTCCTTTATAAGATCTAGTAACCCCATTAACTTTTACGGCTAATTAGGTTCTTTTGATTGTCTATTTTAAGTGCTTTTGCACGTTTTAAAACATGATTTAAACTACTTTTGAATTGATCAAATGGCATTTCTACGCATGGTTTTCTTGCAATAATAACATAATCATAATCATTTTGAAGTTGTTCTTTCATTTCTAATAATGCTTGTCTTATGTATCTTTTGATATGATTGCGTACAACCGCGTTCCCCAGCTTCTTACTTACAGAAAGTCCAATTCGATATTGATTTTGTTTCTGTTTTTGTAAAACATAAAGCACAAATTGACGATTTGCAGTAGATGTCCCCTCACGAAAAATTCTATCAAAATCAGCATTTTTCTTTATTCTGTTTTTCTTATTCATGTTCGATTGACACCTCTGAAATTCCTTTAAATATCTAATGAAAGTTTCGTTAAAGATCTTATTTATTAGGTATTAGTCATTACGTCCAGAAAAGAAAAAATACCCTATTTAGCGAAAAAAGACCACTGATGACAGTGGCCTATGCAGATAATACGTTTCTTCCTTTACGACGACGAGCAGCAAGAACTTTACGTCCGTTTTTAGTGCTCATACGGCTACGAAAACCATGTACTTTACTGCGTTTACGTTTGTTTGGTTGATATGTTCTTTTCATTATATAACACCTCCCTGAGGAATTACTGTTATAGACAGTCCTATCAATTATAAAGAATAAGTAGTTAATATGTCAATGCGTGTTATTTAGAGTGGAAATAATTTCTTTTCTATTCCTTAAAAGATAAATGATAAGAATATCTTCTATATTGCATCCATTAAATCACCATTTTAATGGAATTATTCTATATTAAATTAATCCTTCGATTTAAACAAGTACAGTTTTTCCAAACCAATAAAAATTAATCTATTTAAATGATTAATTACTAGCGAACCAATCCGTAGTTTTAATGCATACGAAATTTTTTCGTTCTCCATTTTATTTAATTTGTTTACTTACCTGTGGATATTTTTTATTTCCACATTTTTTATTCACAACAAATATTGACAGGTTTTGCACATTTACTATTGTTGTGGACAAGTATTTTTCAACAAGTGGACGACTCTGTGGATAACAATAACAAAGCATTGAAAATACTGTTTTAATTTGCTATGATTAATTTGTTTTCTATTTCTGAGTAACTTTTACGGCCTATAATTTTATCCACAATTGTTGATAACTTGTGGACAGGTTTTGCAGTTATACTAAATAAAGTTATTCACAGGCCGTGAATATTGTCGAATAACTAATTATTTCCCGAAATATCACGAAAGCAACGTATACATGTTTTTGAATAAAAATTAACTTCCGTAAGTGACGTTGTACAAAAGTTAAACAATCTAATAAAAGGAGGTAAAATTAATTGGAAAATATCGAGGATCTTTGGTCAAGAGTACTAGAAGAAATCGAAAGAAAAATTAGTAAGCCAAGTTTTGAAACATGGTTGAAATCAACAAAAGCTTACTCCTTAAAAGAAGATACCTTGACCATTGTAGCCCCTAATGAATTTGCTAGAGATTGGCTAGAATCAAAGTATTCAGGATTAATAATGGACACTGTATTAGAAATAACTGGTGCAGAATTAATTATTAAGTTTATCCTGCCACAAAATCATATAGATGAAATCGCTATGAATATCCCTGCGGTAAAAGAAAAAGTAAAAATCGATGAGCCAATAGAGTTTGGACAAAGTATGTTAAATCCTAAATATACTTTTGATACGTTTGTAATTGGTTCAGGTAACCGATTTGCACATGCTGCATCTTTAGCTGTTGCGGAGGCTCCTGCGAAAGCATACAACCCATTGTTTATTTATGGGGGAGTTGGACTTGGAAAAACTCACTTAATGCATGCGATCGGTCATTATGTATTAGAACATAATCCAAATGCAAAAGTAGTTTATTTATCTTCAGAGAAATTCACAAATGAGTTTATTAATTCTATTCGTGATAATAAAGCAGTAGAATTTCGAAATAAATATAGAAACGTTGATGTTTTACTAATTGACGATATTCAATTTTTAGCTGGAAAAGAGCAGACGCAAGAGGAATTTTTCCATACATTTAATACGCTACATGAGGAATCCAAACAAATTGTTATTTCCAGTGATAGACCACCGAAGGAAATACCAACTTTAGAGGATCGTTTACGTTCTCGCTTTGAATGGGGCCTTATTACAGATATCACACCACCGGATTTAGAAACACGTATCGCTATTTTACGTAAAAAAGCTAAAGCAGAGGGTTTAGATGTTCCAAATGAAGTAATGCTATATATCGCTAACCAAGTTGACACAAATATTCGTGAATTAGAAGGTGCACTTATTCGTGTTGTCGCTTATTCTTCCTTAATTAATAAAGATATAAATGCAAGTGTAGCAGCCGAGGCTCTTAAAAACCTTATAACAACTGCTAAGCCAAAAATATTATCAATTCAAGATATCCAACGAACTGTAGGAGAATTCTTTAATATAAAATTAGATGACTTCAAAGCTAAAAAAAGAACAAAGTCAGTTGCTTACCCAAGACAGGTTGCAATGTATCTATCTAGAGAGCTTACTGACCACTCTCTACCTAAAATTGGAGAAGAATTTGGTGGCCGCGATCATACAACTGTTATTCATGCCCACGAAAAAATCTCTAAATTAGTAGAAATTGATGTCCAACTTCAAGCTCAATTAAAAGAAATCAATGAAAAGTTACAACAGTAAAAGTTGTTAAACTGTGAATAACTAACATCCACTTTTACACAGTCTATCCACATGTTGATAGACTATTTTTTCTTTACTAAAACAAAGTTATCCACATGTTAACAGCCCCTATTACTACTATTATCTTTAAAATAATTACTTATAAGGAGTGAAAACTATGAAATTTACTGTTCAAAAAGAATATTTAGTAAAAGCTGTACAAGATGTAATGAAGGCTGTTTCATCAAGAACAACTATTCCAATTTTAACTGGTATAAAAATTGTCGTTACACAAGAAGGTATGATCTTAACTGGTAGTGATTCGGATATTTCAATTGAATCATTTATACCAAGTACTTTAGATGATCAACATATATTAGAAGTTCAACAAACTGGAAGTATTGTACTTAATGCTAAATACTTTGGTGAAATCGTAAAAAAACTACCTTCTGATTTTGTAGAGATCGAATCAGATCAAAATTTTGTTACAAAAATTAAATCAGGTAAAACGGAATTTAGTTTAAATGGATTTGATGCGGAAGAATTTCCTTTATTACCACAAATTGAAGAACATGAAACATTTAGAATATCAGCTGATTTACTAAAATTTATGATTCGTCAAACTGTTTTTGCAGTTTCTACTTCTGAAACAAGACCAATCTTAACTGGGGTAAATTGGAAGATTGAAAACGGCGATCTAACATGTATTGCAACAGATAGTCATCGACTTGCATTACGTGAAGCAAAGATAGAGATGGATTCTATGGATAATAACTTTAAAGTAAGTGTTGTTATTCCTGGAAAGAGTTTAAACGAATTGAGCAAAATTCTTGATGACAACGATGAAAAAGTAGAGATTGTTTTAACTGAGCATCAAGCATTATTCAAAACAAAACATATTTTATTTTTCACAAGACTTCTTGAAGGAAACTACCCAGATACAACTAAATTAATTCCAAATGAATGTAAAACAGAATTAACTGTTGATACAAAAACATTATTACAAGCGATTGATCGAGCTTCATTATTAGCTAGAGATGGACGAAATAATGTTGTTCATTTAGAAACTGTAGATCAATCAATCGTTAATATTTCTTCTTACTCACCTGAAATTGGCAAAGTAGTAGATGAAATTATTTGTAAAGAATTAAAAGGAGAAGAATTAAAGATCTCATTTAGTGCGAAATATGTTATGGATGCATTAAAAGCGATCGAAAGTCCTGAAATTTATATTCAATTTACAGGTGTAATGAGACCATTCTTAATTAGAACGGCAAATGATACAAAAACGTTACAACTAATATTACCTGTACGTACTTATTAATGAATTTTATGTAAGATATAAGTTACTAGTAGAAATGCTAGTAACTTTTCTATCATATGGAGAAAATAAACAAAGTAGAATATAGTTTTTCTTTCAGAAGTTTAGTACAATTAAGGAATGGACAATTGAGGGTGATTAAATGAAAAATGAAAAAATTAAAATTAAAACAGAATATATTACTTTAGGGCAATTTTTAAAGCTTGCTGGTGTGATTGATACAGGCGGAATGGCAAAATGGTTCTTATCAGAGCATGAAATTTATGTGAACAACGAATTAGAGAATAGACGTGGAAAGAAATTAGTACCAAATGATGAAATTAAAATTATAGGATTTGGTATCTTTACTATTACCACATAATTTGGGGGAATCCCTTTGCATATAAAAGATTTACGGTTAAAAGACTATCGGAATTACGAAGTCCTAAACCTTACGTTTAAAGATCAGGTTAACGTTATTATTGGAGAGAATGCTCAAGGTAAAACAAATCTCATGGAAGCAATTTATGTTTTAGCCATGACAAAATCTCATCGAACAAGCAATGATAAAGAACTTATTCGTTGGGACCAAGAGTATGGTACAATAAAAGGAACGGTACAAAAGAAAAATCAAGAAGTTACTTTACAGCTTATCCTTTCAAAAAAAGGTAAAAAAGCTAAATATAACCACTTAGAACAATCAAAATTAAGTCAGTATATCGGCGTAATGAATGTTGTCATGTTTGCTCCTGAAGATCTACACCTTGTTAAAGGAAGCCCACAAGTTAGACGAAAATTCTTGGATATGGAATTAGGTCAAGTATCACCTATCTATTTGCATGAATTAAGTCAATATCAACGAATCCTTAACCAACGAAATTCTCTATTAAAGCAATTACAAGTAAAAAGAGAGCAAACTAATGAGTTGATGTTAGATGTCTTAACAGCTCAACTTGTTAAACATGCTGTTAAAATTGCTATTAAGAGAATTTCGTTCATTCAATTACTTCAAAAATGGGCGTCTGCTATTCATCACCAAATCTCAAGGGGAACGGAAATCCTAGAGATTATTTATAAGCCAAGTATAAATGTATCAGATACAGAAGATTTGTCGAAAATGGAAGAAGAGTATATAGAGGCTTTTTCTAGTGAAAAAAATCGTGAAATTGCTAGAGGTACAACGTTACTTGGCCCACATAGAGATGACTTGTTATTTATGGTCAATGAGAGAAATGTTCAAATGTTTGGTTCACAAGGACAACAAAGAACAACTGCCCTATCGTTAAAATTAGCAGAAATCGAATTAATTAAATCAGAAGTTGGAGAGTATCCAATCTTACTTTTAGATGATGTATTATCAGAACTTGATGATTATCGCCAAACTCATTTATTAAATGCAATACAAAATAAAGTACAAACCTTCGTTACAACTACTAGTGTTGACGGAATAGATCATGAAACAATAAAAAAAGCAAATATAATTAATGTTCAAAAAGGCACAATTTTAACGCCATAATTAATTAGAAAAGAAGGTGAGCATTGATGACAATGGATCAAAAACAGGTACAAGGCAATAGCTATGATGAGAGTCAGATTCAAGTGCTTGAAGGTCTTGAAGCTGTAAGAAAACGTCCTGGTATGTACATCGGATCTACCAATTCTAAAGGCTTACATCATTTAGTTTGGGAAATTGTCGATAATAGTATTGATGAAGCTTTAGCAGGTTACTGTGACGAAATCAATGTCATTATTGAAGAAGATAATAGTATTACAGTTAAAGATAATGGGCGCGGAATTCCAGTAGGGATCCATGAAAAAATGGGAAGACCAGCGCTTGAAGTTATTATGACAGTTCTACACGCTGGTGGTAAGTTCGGCGGTGGAGGCTATAAAGTATCAGGAGGTCTTCACGGGGTTGGTGCATCGGTTGTTAATGCGCTTTCTACACTTTTAGAAGTAAAGGTATATCGAGAAGGACATATCTATTATCAAAAGTTTCATAAAGGGGTTCCAGCGGCTGATTTATCGGTTATTGGCGAGAGCGATACAACAGGTACACATACTCACTTTAAGCCAGACCCAGAGATTTTTACCGAAACGACTGTATATGAATTTGATACATTAGCAAATCGTATACGTGAATTGGCATTTTTAAATAAAGGCCTCAAATTAACAATTGAAGATGTACGTGAAAATAAGCAGAAAAAAGATTATCACTATGAAGGCGGAATTAAATCTTATGTAGAGCATTTAAACCGTTCGAAAGAAGTTATCCATGAAGAACCGATTTATGTAATGGGTGAAAAAGATGGTATTACTGTAGAAATTGCACTTCAATACAATGAGAGTTATTTAAGTAACATTTATTCTTTCACAAACAATATCAATACCCATGAAGGCGGTACTCACGAAGTAGGATTTAAAACAGCATTAACGCGTGTTATTAATGACTATGCACGTAAAAATGGGTTAATCAAAGACCAAGATAGTAACTTAACTGGTGAGGACGTTCGAGAAGGGTTGACAGCTATCGTTTCAATCAAACATCCAGACCCACAGTTCGAAGGTCAAACGAAAACGAAACTAGGAAATAGTGAAGTACGAACAATTACAGATAATGTTTTTGGTGAGAAGTTAGAACAGTTTTTACTAGAGAATCCTGTTGAAGCCAAGAAAATTATTGAAAAAGGATTAATGGCTGCTAGAGCGCGTGTTGCAGCTAAAAAAGCTCGTGAACTTACTCGTAGAAAAAGTGCTTTAGAAATTTCAAGTTTACCTGGGAAATTAGCAGACTGTTCATCTAAAGATTCCTCTATTAGTGAAATTTATATAGTAGAGGGTGATTCAGCGGGAGGAAGTGCAAAGCAAGGTCGCGATCGCCACTTCCAAGCTATTCTTCCTCTAAAAGGAAAAATTATTAACGTAGAAAAGGCACGCCTAGATAAAATCCTTTCTAATAATGAGGTTCGGTCAATGGTTACTGCATTTGGAGCGGGTATCGCTGAGGAATTCGATATTTCAAAAGCACGTTATCATAAAATTATTATTATGACAGATGCCGATGTTGATGGTGCGCATATTCGTACTCTATTGTTAACGTTCTTTTACCGTTATATGCGTGAATTTATTGAACAAGGTTATATTTATATTGCTCAACCACCTTTATATAAGATTCAACAAGGGAAAAAAGTACAATATGTTTATAATGATAAACAACTTGAAGAGGTACTATCAACTTTAAATGCAGTACCTAAACCATCTATTCAGCGTTATAAAGGTCTAGGAGAGATGAATCCTGAGCAACTTTGGGAGACAACAATGGACCCTGAAGTTCGTACACTATTACAAGTTAACCTACAAGATGCGATCGAAGCTGATGAAATATTTGATACATTAATGGGTGACAAAGTAGAGCCACGTAGAAACTTTATTCAAGATAATGCAAAATACGTAAAAAACTTAGATATATAATTAAGAATTTTATAGGGGAGCATTATGCTCCTTTTTCCTACTTAAGTGTACTATTTAGAAATAAGGGAGGTGCTGTTGTTGAGCGAAAATCAACAAATTAAAGAAATTAATATTAGTCATGAAATGCGTACTTCCTTTCTAGACTATGCAATGAGCGTTATTGTAGCACGAGCATTACCTGATGTACGTGACGGACTAAAACCAGTACATCGACGTATTTTATATGCTATGAATGATTTAGGGATGACTGCAGATAAAGCTTATAAAAAATCGGCACGTATTGTTGGCGAAGTTATTGGTAAGTATCATCCTCATGGCGACTCTGCAGTTTATGAAACAATGGTCCGTATGGCACAAGATTTTAACTATCGCTACATGCTTGTAGATGGACATGGGAATTTTGGATCTATAGATGGAGATTCTGCGGCTGCAATGCGTTACACAGAAGCTAGAATGTCCAAAATTTCAATGGAACTTTTACGTGATATAAATAAAAATACAATTGATTACCAAGATAACTATGATGGTTCTGAAAGAGAGCCAATTGTATTACCTGCTCGTTTTCCAAACTTATTAGTAAATGGTGCGACTGGTATTGCGGTAGGGATGGCAACGAATATTCCGCCTCATCAACTTGGAGAAGTTATTGATGGAGTGCTTGCATTAAGTAAAGATCCAGAATTAACAGTACAAGAGCTAATGGAGTATATCCCTGGTCCAGATTTCCCTACTGCTGGAATGATCTTAGGAAAAAGCGGTATTCGAAAAGCCTATGAAACAGGTAAGGGTTCTGTAATTGTTCGTGCAAAAGTTGAGATAGAGGAAAAAGCTAATGGCAAACAATCAATCGTTGTTTCTGAACTTCCTTACCAAGTAAATAAGGCAAGATTAGTTGAGCGGATTGCAGAATTAGTACGCGACAAAAAAATTGAAGGAATCACCGACCTTAGGGATGAATCTGACCGTAACGGTATGCGTATCGTAATGGAGGTACGTAGAGATGCTAATGCAAATGTTCTTTTAAATAATCTATATAAACAAACGGCATTACAGACAAGCTTTGGTATAAATCTTTTGGCTTTAGTAAATGGGGAACCAAAAGTACTTTCATTAAAACACTGCTTAAAGTACTATCTTGATCATCAAGTAGTAGTTATAAAAAGAAGAACTGCCTTTGAACTAGAAAAGGCAGAAGCACGTGCTCATATTTTAGAAGGATTAAAAGTAGCTTTAGATCATTTAGATGCAGTAATTAGTTTAATTCGTGCCTCACAAACAGCAGAAATTGCTAAAAATGGTTTAATTGAGACTTTCTCATTAAGTGAAAAACAAGCTCAAGCAATTTTAGATATGCGTCTACAACGTTTAACAGGATTAGAACGTGAAAAAATTGAAGAAGAGTATCAAGAGCTTATTAAATTGATTGCTGAATTAAGAGCAATTTTAGCGGATGAAGAACGTGTACTTGAGATTATCCGCGAAGAGCTTACGCAACTAAAAGAGCAATACAACGATAAACGTAGAACTTCAATAATTCCTGGTGGTTATGAAGTTATTGAGGATGAAGATTTAATACCTCAAGAAAATATTGTTATTAGTTTAACTCATAATGGCTATATTAAACGTCTACCAATCTCTACATACCGCTCTCAAAGAAGAGGAGGACGAGGTATTCAAGGGATGGGTACAAATGACGATGATTTCTTAGAGCATCTTTTAACCACATCAACACACGATACAATTTTATTCTTTACAAATAAAGGGAAAGTTTATCGTATAAAAGGATATGAAATCCCAGAATATAGCAGAACTGCAAAGGGATTGCCAATTGTTAATCTACTTGAAATAGACCGAGATGAAAGTATTAATGCAATCATACCTGTCAGCGAGTTCTTAGATGACTGGTATCTGTTCTTTACAACAAAACAAGGTATTGCTAAACGTTGTCCATTATCTGCATTTGCAAATATCCGTACAAATGGATTAATTGCAATTAACTTACGTGAAGATGATGATGTTATTTCTGTACGTTTAACAGATGGTTCAAAGGATATTGTTGTAGGTACAGCCAAAGGAATGATGATCCGCTTCCATGAAGAGGGCGTTCGTTCAATGGGAAGAAGCGCAACAGGGGTTAAAGCAATCACACTTTCTGAAGATGATTATGTTGTTGGTATGGAAGTTATTGAAGAGGATCGTGACATTTTAGTAGTAACAGAGTTTGGTTATGGAAAAAGAACATCCCAAGAAGAGTACCGTATTCAAAGCCGTGGCGGAAAAGGTCTAAAAACACTTAATGTTACAGAGAAAAACGGGAAAATGATTTCGATGAAAGTCGTAAATGATGAAGAAGATTTAATGCTGATTACTGAATCAGGTGTAGTCATTAGAATGCCTATTGATCAAATTTCAAGATTAGGTCGTGTAACTCAAGGAGTTAAGTTAATTAAACTAGGTGAAGAAGGGCATGTTGCAACTGTTGCAGTAACTGCCAAAGAAGAAGAAGAAGAATCTAATGATGAAGAGAATCATGAAGAAATAGAATAAAATAAATTTGTGAGATATGCACAAATCTTGTAATTCAAAAAGGCACCTTCTGTTAACTATAGTATGTAAGGAATTTGGTAACTTATATATCTTGATTACAGAAGGTGCTTTTTTGTATAAACTTTTGTAGTTTTATTATATTAATTTGGGGGATTTACAATGATCGTTAGAGTGGATATGTTAAGAGAGGGTTGGATGATCGATAAACCAATCTATTCTTTATCAGATGTTCCAATAATTAATACTGGAAAAATATTAACTAATGAAGATATTGATATAATAAGTGCCTTTTTAATTAACGAAGTAGATGTACAGATTAATAAAAACACAAACAACTCTTCTGCAAAAGAAGAAAAATTAGCAATTTCAAGTATCGAATTCATGGATATCTATTCTGAAGCAATTAAAAAGTATAAGATACACTTTAGTGGCTGGGAGTCAGGAGCAGCGGTAAATATTGTGGAATTTAGAAAGCTACTTTTACCAATAATTGAATATTCTAATCAAGATACTATTAAAAAGTTGGTCATTCCTTCAATAACCTTAAAAGATGAGAAAGATAAAATTGCACACTATAGTTTATTATGTACAATGATTTCAACAATGATTGCAACTAAGTTGAAATATCCCAAAGGCGATGTGATACAAATTGGGATTTCAGCGGCACTTTGTAATGCAGGGTATGCAAAATATCAATTCCATGCTTTGACACAAATAAAAAATGATCCAGAATATAAAAATTATCCTATGTATAGTTATCGTATGGTAGAAAAAATTCAATTTTTACGTGATCAAATGAAAATTGCTATTTTGCAACATCAAGAGCGACTCGATGGTTCTGGTTTTCCTCTTAAGTTAAAAGCAAAATTTATTAATGAATTCGCATCAATATTAGGTGCAAGTACATATTATGTTACGATTGTTTTAGACGCTAATCATACACAAAATGATTTTCAGTTTATAGAACATTTAAAGAAAGAGTGTTTTGGAAAGTTCCACCCTAGCGTAATTGAGACAATGAGTAGTCTGATTATTCAGTATCAACTTGGTGATCGAGTTATGTTATCAAACGGAGTTCTGGGACAAATTGTTTACCAGTCACCAACGGAAATAACAAGACCGACTATCAAAGTAGAAAATAGTGGAATGGTTATCGATTTAACGAAGGATCGTACTCTTTATATTAAAGAACTGATCTAGTTGTAAAATGTGTTTAACTAAAACAGTGATGTGCAATATTTTTTTATCCTTGAACTGCAAGTTTGTGTAATGAGGTTTGTTAGATTCTTTAGGTTAATCCTTTTATAAGGATTTTATGATTAGGGGAGAATGTTAATATCCATGGGGGAATATGGAATAATTATAGTTAATTTTCTGTTCTCCCTCTACTTATAGGAAACTGATTTATGAAAAACTTAGGTTTTGAAGTTTTGGGGATTATTATATTGTTTTTAATAATTACATCCACTTAATGGAATGAGGTTACTTTTTTTGAAAAATATTAACAAAAGGTATTGACCACTAAAAGATAGCGTGTTAATATATAGAAGTCGCCAAGAGATATGACGACAAAATGAACTTTGAAAACTAAACAAAACATGAAGTAAACGTCAATTATTAGTTTTAGAGCTTAAGATAAACAATCTATTATGGAGAGTTTGATCCTGGCTCAGGACGAACGCTGGCGGCG